>NZ_JAMZAW010000001.1 GCF_024158745.1 Paenibacillus tyrphae
GGATTCACCTCCTTTGGTAATTTTATGATAATTATAGCACATATGTTCTCATTGATATACAAGGGGTGCTGATTCATCTCCCCCTTATTGAAGAGGGAGTCTTCTCAGCCTTAACGATAAAATAAAAACCCCTCAATCCTTTGGAGATCCAAGGGTTTGAAGGGCCCGCTTCAACGGTTATTGTTCTCCTGCTCCATGCTTTGCCGCAGGTCCAAATGGTGAAGCTGCTTTACATATTCGCCGGGATTTAAGCCGTAGTGCTTCCGAAACGCCGTTGTAAAATTGCTGACATTGCTGTAACCGACAGCAACGGCAGTTTCGCCCACATTCATCCGTTCGATTTCCATGAAACGAAGCGCCTTCTCCATCCGCTCATGCCTTACAAGCTCGAAGATCGTCATGCCGAATAGCTCGCGAAAGCCCTTCTTCAGCTTAAACTCGTTAATACCGGCGAGTCTTGCCAGTTCCCGGATGGACAGGGGATGCTCTACGCGGCTGATCACCCACCGCCTGACCTCCTTCAGCTTCTCGATGTCGTCGCGGCGCAGCACAAGCTTACGATCGGCAGGAGCACGTCCGCCCGCCTCGGCAAACAAAGCAAGAAGCTCCATCGCTTTGCCTTCCATGTACAATCGCTTCATCGAGCCTTTATAGGTGCACTGCATGAGATCGGATACGCATTTTCGGATGGCCGGAGAATCCGCGTACGGGTCGATGCTCCCTTTATGCCGCTGGATCCACGCTTCCATCCCCTGTTTCTCGGACGCATCGTCGGCATAACGGAGCAGCTCCTCGGGAGCAAAACGCACCTCCAGCAATTGCTGCCGGAGACCCGCTTTCATTTCCTCGTAGACTTGAATATTTTCCAGGAACAGAACGTTGCCCGTCCGGCTCCCCGTCAAATTTTCTTTGCCGTTCCATTCGCAATAAATTTCACCGCTTACGCAGTAGCTCAGCTCGAACAGCCGGCATGCTTCCATAATGTGAAGCCTCATATTGCGCTCGTACGTCATATCCGAAACCACGATCTCCATTCCCGGACGAATCCGCATCCGGGTGATCTTCCCCTTTCCGATATGAGGCGGCGGAGAAAGCTGCTGCTCCCAGCTTCGGGTACGAACCGTTCCATGAACCAATTCGGCGATCCGGTCAAAATAATCGTGTATGTTGGCTACCACGACATTCGGCGTCAAACAACGCACCTTCTTCCAGTTATACAATGAGAATGATTATCATCCATTGTACTTGGTCGATGCAGTCATTTCAACGGCAATTGATTGTGCACTCCCCATTTGCACATCTCCTCCAGAATGGGCATCAAAGTTCTTCCTCTTGGAGTTAGCGAATATTCCACCTTCGGAGGCGTTTGCCGGTACTCTTCCCTGTTAACGATACCGCTGTTTTCCAACTCGTTCAACTGGGAGCTTAACACCTTATGAGTAATTTCCGGAATTCGCCTCTTGAGCTCTCCGTAGCGCGTAACCTTTTGACAGGCTAATTGATACATGATTTTCATTTTCCACTTCCCGCCAATAATGGACAAGGTATAGTCAAACGGGGTTTGGTTGTTATGTATTTCCGCGGTTTCCGTCCGTTCAGGCATCGGCGTCCCTCTCCTTAAGGTAAGTACTAACTTTAAAGTGCGTACTATTTTTTATCCGGTACGCGATTATACTTAAGAGTACCGCGTCCGGCGGCCGCCATAGAATTCGGGTTACACGGGTGCACGGGGGCCGAACTAAATTGTAACTCTCCGGTTGGACGGTGTAAACCGATGCGGACGATGCCGGACAACAAGGAAAGGATGATGACGATGCCGGGGGATGATGCGCTCGCGTTTCATAGGAGCGATTTAACGGAGCAGGAAATGTACAAGCTGATGATCGGTTCGGTTGTACCGAGACCCATTGCGTGGGTTTCGTCCAAAAGCAAGGACGGCGTTCTTAATTTGGCGCCTTTTAGTTTTTTTACAGTCGCTTCCCGCAATCCGCCCACGCTGCTGATTTCCATCGGACCGGGCGTAGGCGAACGGGAAGGCACGATCAAGGATACACTGACCAATATTCGCGAGGTCGGCGAGTACGTCATTAATATGGTTTCCGAGCCATTAGGCGAGGCGATGCAGCGTTCGTCCGCTAATGTCGAGCCGCAGCGTAACGAGTTCGAGCTTGCGGGAGTCACGCCACAGTTTTGCAAAAGTGTCGATGTGCCGGCCGTGCTTGAAGCGCCGATTGCGTTCGAGCTGAAGCTGGATCGAATCATTCCCGTAGGCGGGGATCATCTCGTTCTTGGAATCGTGGAGCGCGTGCAAGTGGATTCCGCCGTCTATGCGGGAAATTATAAAACGGCAACGGAGAACTGGAAGCCGCTGGCAAGCATGGCCGGAGACTATGCTGGACTGACGTCTACTTTTTCATTCGATCCAGGGAATCGTCAAGAATAAGAATAAAAAGCTTTGACAGCGGCGGAAATGTTCAGCTCTCCCGGCTGGATGGGAGTAGCGCCCGCAGCGGCAAAAGACGCCATCTGATACGGGCGCGGTTCGATGGCCTGTGACGTTTCTTGAATCCGAACCGGGGTAGGATGAAGCGCTACGCCCATCGCTTTCGCGAGGGTCGCCGCCTTCTGGCGGCTGCTGTGGACTGCCATCGTCAATGCCTGATGGTAATAAGCCTCTGGATGAGCCGAAGTAAACTGGATGCCGGATACGGTGTTTGCTCCATGACGAACCGCCGTGTCCACGATAACTCCCGTCTGCTCGATCTTGTCCGCCGTGACTCGCAGAAGATGGGTGACTTTGTAGCCGCGGAACGTTTGCACCCCATCCTTGTAATTGTATTGGATCTCGATGCCGTACTGGACCGTCTGCACCTTTTCCTTCGGAATTCCCAGCTGGTACAGCGACTGGAGGATGTTTGCCACCGCTCCGGCATTTTCGGTCTGCGCTTCGCTCAGATTCGCCTTTTCCGTCACTACCCCCAGCGTAATCAGCGCCCGGTCCGGAGCCGCGGCAACCGTTCCTTCGCCGGAGACCTCGATGATGTTCCTGGAGCTGTCGATTGAAGCCGTCGTCGTATTCATTTCGGATCACCTTCCTTAAAAGGATCTACTATCCAATGTATTTCCATCCAACCCTCGTATGAACCGTGCGGAACTGAAATAACCGAACCAAAGCACCGGCAGCATCCTCTCGCAGCAGACAGTGAAAAAACAATTCTTGAGAGCGTGAATTCGGCAATACCGCAAACTTGAGCACTTCCAAACATAAAAAAATAGGCGGTGGCCCTCCCCCGACAAAATATCGGGAGACGACCACCGCTTCGCTCGGCGGTTCAATCATTGCCGCCTGGACGGGATAACGTTCCCGCTTCCCGCGTCGTTCTTATTTATTTCACCGTAATGACTCCGTCAAACATATACATTCCGCAATGATAGCGATACGTGCCAGGCTTCAATTCGGGTAAGGCGATGATATTGTTTCCAGTTGCCAATGGAGCGTCAATAATTCCTAGATCTTTGGAAACCATGCTTTTGATGCAAGTAAATCGCGTCGATTTCTTGAAGTTGATTTTGGCCGGCACACCCGCTTGAAGCTCGATTTGTTTGGGCTCAAAGCCGTCTTCCTTTACCTGGACGGTCGCGACCTGGTAACCCGCCGCTTTTTCAGCGATCAAAGGATCGACCGAACTCGAATCGTCTTGAATGAAAGCAACGAGAATGGCCCCGATGCACAATATACCGAAGGCTGCCGCCAAGAACACGAGCTTATTTTTGCTGATTTTCATTCCATTCCACCCTCTCCGTTGGTTTCTTATCTGCCGTTGTGGAACACATCAAGTATAACGGAACGAGCATTGTGCGGACATGGGACATTATGTCATTTTGCGAGCCAGCCGGTACATAGAGCTTGAAGGTTATTTTACGAAAATGGCGGACTGCCGCGCGTCGATTTTCCCTGGAAACGCAATCGTTTGACCCGCCGGGGACTCCCCCTTCATCCTTTCCACGTCTGCCGTGCCAAGCTCCTTGATTAACTATAACCAAGTTTCATCGTCCTAAAATGACTCGCAAGAGCTATCTTTATGTCCAAATGAAGGCAAATTGCTTCAGATCGCGCATGCATGCAAAAAAAAGAGCCGCAATTGTGCGGCCTAGGCTGTTCAGAAAGTGGGTTTTCACAAAAATAGAGATGCAAACGGAGGTGGGGTATCCACTGGAGAAGCGATAGCGGCCGCCTTTGTCTTCGGGAAATGTCCGCTAATAAGCGGTTTACAATCAAATTTCCCGATGACAACAGTGGTCGGAAGTGGATACCCCACCCCATCGTAACCTCTATCATCTCAATTGACCACTTCTCAACAAGCTCAGCCGCTTTGTGCGGCCCTCCTTTATTGCCTCCTTGGCTCAGGGAGCCTACGAAGCCTTCGGCCGGAACCAGAGTCCGAGCAGCGCGAATAAGACGTACGCGCCGCCAAGCCAGTAAAACATGCTGTGGACGGAGAAGTACTGCATGCTGAAGCCGCCGATGTTCGGCCCGGCGATGCTTCCGATGCTGAACAACACGGAGGCGATGACGTTCGTGCGGGGCAGCACGGCTTTCGGCACCACATCCGCCGCATAAGCTAGTCCCAGCGTAAAGAATGAGCCGACGAGCCCGCCGGCCAGACCGAACAAAATCAGCACCAGCAGCAGATTCCCCTGCGCGGCGAACGGGACGGCTGCAAAGGCGGCCCCGCCGATCAGGCCTGCCGTCATGAGGATCGGCTTGCGGCCCCACCGGTCGCTCCATATGCCAAGCGGCAGTTGGAGGATCAGAGAGCCGACCCCGATGACCGGCAGCAGCAGCGAAATCCAGGCGTCGGAGATGCCGATGCGCAGACCGTAAGCGGGAAAATTGCTGTTCATGGACGATTCCATGTATCCGTACAGGAACGAGGTAAGCAAAGCGTACCAGGCGAGCCGAAACACGGCGGGATAGGTGGCGACGGCTTGCGCCCCCACCTCCCTCCTCGCCGTTTCCGGATGCGCATTGGGCAGCCGGCTCACGAACAGCAGCGAAACGATCGTACACAGCATCGTCGCCAGAAAAGGCGCCCACATCCCGTAGGGTAGCAGGTTGATGCCAAGCGGTCCCAGGCTGAATCCCGCCCCGTAAGCCATCCCGTAAAGCGAGATGTACCGGCCGCGTTTATCTGCCGGTGAGCGGGATACGATCCACAACTGGGTCGCATAATGCAGACCGCTGTCCCCCACGCCTACCATAAACCGCAGCACAAGCCAAACCCAAAAATTAGGAAATGATGGAAATAAGATCAGCGTGACAAGCACGATCAGGATGCCGCCGACGATCACCGGCTTGTAACCGAAACGGCGCACGGGCTTCTCAATCCAAAACATCGTGGCAAAGGTTCCGATGTACAGAGCGGCCGCGTTCAAGCCGTTCACCCCGGTCGAGACCCCCGTCTTGTCAAGCAATAGAGTAAGCAGCGGCAGCAGAAGCCCTTGGTTCATCCCGGCGATGATGACTACAGTAATCAGCGTAAGATAATGCCGGAGCTGGAACGGGGCTTCCATGCCGCGTTCATGAGATAACGTCAACGGTAACTCTCCTTCAGACTTCAATTCGGGATGCCTTGACTATTGTAGCTGATCTTTGGTCAAAAATCGACCGTTGGCGTTAAGCAATCGTGTCGCCGGCCATAAAAAAGAAGCTGCCGGGATTGCAGCTTCTAGAGTCTATTCTATTAAGATCCCCGCAACAGACTATTTATTGTACCGTACCCTATTGTCTTGCGACAGGGACGGACAGGGATTGAACTGTGACTCTTTTTTTAGCTCGACAATCGCCTAATTATTCATAGACAATCATCCAAAAAATATCCAGCCACATAAGTATAAGCAAAAATAAGATTACAATAAGGAGTGATTGTTTTGAATTATCGTCAATTTCAGTCTGGTGGTTCGCCAATATCTAGCTACCGCTATCCCTACTATTACAATCCCTACTACGGGTACAACCCTTATTCAATGCCAATGAGCAGCACTTGCCAACCCCCTTTTGAAATAGATGGGGAGTGCGAAGATGATTGCCTTAGGTATGGAGGAAGACCAGAATTCTGTCGAAGAGCTTGTTGTCGGCCACCCCAATAATATTCCCTCAAGGTTCAGTTATAGCTCTGCCTCAAAACAACCTCAATAAACAAAAGAGAAACCCGGCAGATGTGGGTTTCTCTACAATCCGAAAAAGCCGAAGCAGCTTCCTATCCTAACTATTCAATAGGAATATAGATGACCATGCTTATGGCATCCGGAGACGACTTGAGCACATCGGTCACTTCAAAATCCGGCCCCTCCCGCCGCTCGTAATTCGAATTCGGCAGCCATGTGCCGTAGATGTATTTTCTCGTATTCTGCGGCGGTCCGTCGACCCGAAATGCCGCATATTTCCCCTTCGGAATCTCGTAACAGATGAACCCCGGCTCCAAACCTTCCGTAAACTCGTGCACTTCTTCTCCGATCACGAACGAAAATCGGCCGTCATCCTGAAAATTGCAGGCAATCCCATAAGCCATCTCCGGGGCCGCTCTGCCCGGAATCTTCAGAAATAATCCGTTGCTCCCGAACTCACCGTAAAAGCGCGGAATTTCTTCGAAATATTGCTCCTCTTGCAGAGTTGTCCGGTACTCGTAGCCGATGATCCGGATCGCTTCCAGATCGAGAATCTCAGGTCGATTCATGTTCAATTCCCCTTCCGCATGTTGTTGATAATCGAGAAAATTCACCTTGTCCTGCAAACGAAGCGGGACGGGCTCCTTCCGGTATTTCGCCGGAGTGATGCCGAATTGACTCTCGAACGCCCTTGTGAACGCTTCTTGCGAGCCATATTGAAACGCAACGGCGATGTCAAGAACGCTTCTGCCCGTTTCCTTCAATAAAACCGCGGCTTCGGACAGTCTCCGTCTCCGAATGTATTGGTGCACGGAAAATCCCGAGATGGCTTGAAACAGCCGTTGAAAATGAAAAGCCGAAAAACAAGCCGCCGATGCTATGGCCGTAATTTCCAGCTCCTCCTGAAGGCGGTCTTCGATAAACTGTATTGCCCCTTGAATCCTTTTGAAATAATCCATTCACTCACCAAGCCTCCAGCCATCGTGTCATGGAATTTATTGTACAACAAAATCCCCTGCTTTTTTTGATAATCCGTGCTCATCGGCGCATTTTATTCGGACGGGGAGCGTGCCGGGCTTCCGTTTTGGTGTTTGCGGCCCGCTATGGTAAAATCACCCTATACGGATACGAACAGGAGGGACAGAGATGATTAGAGATTTGTTGGGAAAAGCGGTTTCGATGGGGTTGGGCTTTGCCGTGGTCAGCAAAGAGCAGGCGGAAAAATTCGTCGACGAGCTGGTCAAAAAAGGAGAACTGAACAAAGCCGAGTCGCAGCAGGTCGTAGACGACTTGGTGCGCAAAGGACAGGAAGCCCAATCCACGCTGGAGGAGAAGGTGCGCGGTTACATGCGTCAGGCGCTTCATGAGATGAACTTGACGACCAAAGACGATTACGTCCGGTTGACCCAGCGCATCGGAGAGCTTGAGCGCCGCGTGGCCGAGCTGGAAGGCAAGCAGCCCGAAACCGACCAAACCTTACCTCCCGCAAGCTCATGAGTCTCGGACGGAAAATCCGGCACCTGCAAAGGTACCGCGACATTGCCAAAGCGTTCGCCCGAAACGGGCTCGGCTTCCTCGTCAAAGAGCTTGGACTGCCCGATCTGCTTGCGGGGACGCGCATCGGCTTGAATGAACGGCGGGAGGCCCGGTCGCGCACGATCGGCGAGCGCATCCGGACGTTTCTGGAGGAGCTTGGCCCGACCTTCGTCAAAATCGGCCAAATCGCCAGCACGCGTCCCGACCTGCTGCCTGCTCATATTATCGACGAGCTGGTCAAGCTGCAGGACCGAGTGCCGCCCTTCCCTTTCGAGCAAGTGCGCGAAGTTCTGGAAAGCGAGTTCGGCGAGCCCTTCGAGAAGCTGTTCGCGGAATTTCAAGAAACGCCGATCGCCGCGGCTTCCATCGGGCAGGTCCATCTTGCCCGCCTGCATACGGGCGAGCCGGTCGCCGTCAAAATCCAGCGCCCGAACATTCGTTCCATTGTTGAAACGGATCTTGAAATTTTGGACGATTTGGCCCGCCTCGCCGAGCACCGGCTCGACTGGGCGGCCAAATATCAGGTGCGCGACATGGTGTACGAGCTGTCCCAGTCGCTGCGCGCCGAGCTGGATTATACGAATGAAGGCCGCAGCGCGCAGCGGATGGCGAAGCCGTTCGAGCGCGACTCGGATGTATGTATACCGGCGATCTATTGGGATTATTCGAGCCGCAACGTGTTGACCATGGAATATTTGGAAGGCGTAAAGCCTACCGAAACGGAGCGTCTGCAAGAGCTGGGGTACGAACCGAAAAAACTGGCCGAAACGATTGCCCGGATCGTTTTTCAGCAAATTTTTGTGGAAGGCTTCTTTCATGCCGATCCGCACCCGGGCAACATTATCGTCCTCCCGGGCGGGGTGATCGGACTGATCGACTTCGGCATGGTCGGACGGCTTACCCCGATGATGAAATATCATTTCGGTTCGCTTGTCATTGCCCTGCGGCGCAACAGCACCGACGGCGTCATCAAGGCGATTGAAGGCATCGGCATCATTCCCGACGATGTCGATATGGACTCCCTGCGCGCGGATGTGGACGAGCTGCGGGAAAAATACTACGACGTGCCGCTCAGCCGCGTCAAGCTCGGCGAATCGGTCAACGACCTGCTCGCCGTCGCTTACGAACACCGCGTACGCATTCCCGCCGACCTGACGCTGCTCGGCAAAGCGCTTCTGACGCTCGAAGGCGTCGTCACATCGCTGGACCCGACGTTTAGCGTCATCAGCATCGCCGAACCTTTCGGACGAAAGCTGTTCGCCGAAAGGTTCAGCCCCCGCAATGTGGCCGACAGCGTGTGGCATCAGATAAGCGAGGCCGCCTCCCTGCTGACGGAAACGCCGATGAAGCTGCGCGAGCTGCTCGGGATGGTGAAGAAAGGCAGGCTTCGCTTTGAAATATCGATCGCCGAGCTGGATGCCTTGATGCGAAAAATGGACCGAATCAGCAACCAGCTATCTTTCAGTATCGTCCTGCTCGCATTCAGCATTATTATGGTCGGTCTTATTATCGGCTCGTCGCTTGGCAGGCAATCGACCTTGCTGTGGAATTTTCCCGTCATTGAAATCGGCTTCTGCGTCGCCGCGCTGATGTTTCTATGGCTGCTGCTGTCGATTTTCAGGTCGGGACGGTTTTGAAAATCGGATCGGCATCCGACGATGCTTTGTCTTTAGGCGCTCCTTGGGGTTGTTCGAGCTGCTCGGACGATGTCCAGAGGAGGCGTTCTTTACAGCTTAACGGCGCTATTAAGGAGGTCTTTCATCTCGTGCAAATACAACCCCAGCCAAGCGCTGCAAACGGCCCTCTCGGGGAACCCTCGCATCCCGTTGTGCTTGGAGCCCGTGCCTTAAACCGCGCCCTGCTTGCGCGCCAGCTGCTGCTGCAACGCGCGGACATGCCGGTTGCCGATGCCCTTGAGCATTTGGTCGGCATGCAGGCTCAAGCGCCCAACCCGCCCTATTTCGGGCTGTGGACGCGGCTGCGCGGGTTCCGTCAGGACGATCTGTCCCGCTTACTTCTGGACCGGCGTGCGGTTCGCATCGCACTGATGCGGTCCACCATTCATCTGGTTACCGCGCGCGACAGCCTGATCTTGCGTCCTTTGATGCAGTCCGTCTACGAACGCGGTCTCAGCGGCAGCTACGGACGGCGTCTTACGGGGCTTGATCTTGAAGCGGTCGCGGCAGCCGGCCGGATATTGGTCGAGGAACAGCCCCGGACACTCGGCGAGCTTGGCAAGCTGCTGCGCGAGCAGTGGTCGGACCGCGAACCCGCCGCGCTCGCCAACGTCGTACGCGCCCTGGTGCCGCTCGTTCAAGTCCCCCCGCGAGGCATCTGGGGGGACGGCGGTCAAGCCGTCCACACCACTGCAGAAGCTTGGCTGGGGCAATCGTTAGCCTCGGCTCCATCGCTGGAGGAAACGATTCTCCGGTACCTCGCCGCATTCGGACCGGCCACGGTCAAGGATATGCAGGTTTGGTCGGGACTAACCCGGCTGCGCGAAACGATCGACCGACTCCGGCCGCGTCTATCCGTCTATAAGGGCGAAGACGGCAGCGAGCTATTCGATGTGCCGGGCGCGCCGCTCCCCGGTCCGGATACCCCGGCGCCGCCCCGTTATTTGGGCGAGTTCGATAACATGCTTTTGTCCTATGCCGATCGAACGCGCATTCTGGCCGACGAGTACCGCCCCCTTGTTTTCACCGAGAACGGCATCATTCGGGCCACCATCCTCGTCGACGGCTTCGTCCGGGGGATATGGAGAATCGTGCGACAGCGCCGTACCGCCACGCTGGTCATCGAGCCCTTCGAGCCATTATCCGGGGAAGACTGCGAAGCCTTGGCCGAGGAAGGCCGCGGACTGCTCGACTTCGCCGCGTCGGACGCCGATGTCCGCGATATTCAATTCGTCTCGGCGGAGTGACGAAACTAACCTTGAACATCGCTTACTTCGAGATAAAAAAACGGCTGCCGAAGCAACCGTTTTTTTCATGCGGTCAGTCTCTCTATCGAAGCACTTTGATAAGTGCACCGAGCTCTTCATTTCCTCGTGTCAACATGTTTTTTTTCGGCAATTAAAAATCCCCCTGTTGATCTCAGCGAACCATTCGGATGATGATCAACAGGGGGATTTGGCCTATATGGCTGCTTTTCACTAAGCTTTTTCTTTTTCAAGATAGGAATCAATCACATGTGCAGCGATTGTTTTAAGCTGGGCCGCAGGACCGGCAAAGCCGTATATCGGGACTGACGACAAGGCACCGTTAATCACCAGCATCAGCTGATCGGTCAGGTTCTCGTCGCTCACGCCTGCTTGCTGGCACAGACGGGACAAGCGCATGCGTATTGCTCGATTGTACTCGACCGCCAGCAGATGTACGGGATGATCTTCTTCGGAAAATTCGGCGAGTGCATTCAAGAAATGACAGCCACGGTGATATCCTGGCTCCAATAATTCCACTGTAGCATCAATCAACGCCAGCATCTGCTCTTTTGGCGATCCTGCATGCTCGGCGATCGCTTCGTCAAAGTGCTGCCAGTTGATATGATCCTGTGCCTCAAGATAGGCAACAACCAACCCATCTTTGGTTGTGAAATGACGGTATAGAGTTGCTTTACTAATACCGGCTTTCTCAACAATCGTATCTACACCGATGGAACGGATCCCTTCACGATAAAATAATTCGGAAGCGACATCCAAAATATGTTGGCGTACGGAAGCGCGTGCAGCCATGTCTTTCACCTGTCCAATGCTCATTGTTTAGGCTTCCCCGCTGGAGCCATCGAACTTGTTTCATTTTAGAAATCAGACGAAACTGTTCTGTATTTAGAAGTATATCATGTTCGCTCGCAGCAAGGAAGGGCCGCTAGACAGCCAGCTTCTAAAAGTAACCCATGGCCTTTCCGCAACCCCGCACTCAACGATATCGTATTCGTTCAGCCTTCTACGATACTGCTTTTCCGCACGACCTTGCCGAACTGAAAAAAGTAGAAGACCAGCGTCGCAAGATGCAAAATCGCGAGCACCGTATAAATATTGCTGAATACGAACGCGTCATGATTCAGGGATACGTTCGCCGGATTCCACTGAAACGCGGAACCGTGATCGACCACATTGCTGTACAGGCCGGCGGCGAGAGCGCCAGAGATAAAGTTTAGCAGCGAGAGCAGCCCCATCCCTACGCCGGTCTGGTCCTTAGGCAGCGTCCGGGAAATCGTATTCGACAAAGCCACGACCATGAACGTCTGCCCGACGTTGCCTAAGATCAGGAAAATAGCAATGGCGATCGGCGAAATTCCCGCAAAGGTCGACAGCAGGACAAAGCACGCGATCAGCAGCGCCGAGGCCGTGAAATACAGAAACGGATTGCCTTTGTCGTCTGCCAGCTTGCCGCCTGTTCTGCCCAGAAGCGCCGACGCGATGGCAGCCGGAACCATGCTGAAGCCAACCAAGCCCGGAGCCAGACCATTGACGAGGGATAAAAGCTGCGGGCTTAAAAAGGCAAGCGAGTACCCGACCCCGTTCACTACAAAAGCGATCACAAGCCCGTATGAGTAGCTTTTATTGCGGAACAGCAGGGGCTGAACGAACGGTTCGGCCGCGGAGCGAATGCGTGCAATAAACAAACCTAGCGTAACCAGTGCGCAGCCTGCAAGAAGCCAAGCCTCATTCGTCACGGTGAGGAGTACCAGCGCTACCGTTATAGCCAGCAGGCCTCCACCCAGCCAATCGATTTTCCCCGCCTTGCCCGGTTCGTCGTCAAGATACTTGCGATAGAACGGGAGCGTAAGCAGCGCCAAGACCGGCAGCAGGAACAGCCAGCGCCAATGAACGACACTGACGATCAAAGCAGAGGTTGTCGGCCCGAGCGCTCCGCCGAGCGCTAGTCCGGCGGCCGCAATGCCCATCGCGCGGCCGCGCGTCTCCGGCGGGAAGTAGCGAATCGGGATGATCATGGCCGTTGCAGGCACGACCGAAGCCCCGGCGGCCTGCAAAATCCGGCCGAGGAGCACCATCCAATACGTTTGCGCAGTTAACCCGATCAGGGAACCTATCGCGAAGAAGATTAACCCGAATGTCAGCAAATTTTTGAGCTTATACTTATCGGCCAGCTTTCCATAGGTGACCGAGCCTATCGCATAAATCAGCATATAGACCGATGAGACCCAACTGACTTGCGCAAGCGTGAGCCGGAACTCTGCCCCAATCTGCGGAAGCACGATGTTGAACATCGTCGCGCTCATGACAGAGATAACCAGTGTGAAAACGAGGATACGAATCAGTTTTTCTCCTGTTTGTTGTTTATATGCTGTTTCCACTCTGACTCCCCCTTTCCACTTGTCTTTATTTTGATAAGGCTTATTTTACAATGGTTGATGGATAAATAATAATATATGTTAATCTATGTATTGCATAACACGTGGTATATAAGAGGGGCGACAGAAGTCTTGGCCTCCGGCATCTTGCGGAAGTCATGCGACCTTATGCAACAACTGCTTTACGAGTCCGGCGTATAGCTTCGGTGCCATTCACCGGACTTTTTCGGAAAGCAGTTGGCTTGCACCTTAACGCGATTGGGGCTCCTGCTTCAGCCATTGAAACGGAGTCGCATTAAAGAACAGATTCGGATTGACCGGAACGTTGTGCGCCCAGAACGTAAAGTGGAGGTGCGGTCCCGTCGAGAATCCGGTCGAGCCCACCAGCCCGATAATATCGCCCCGTTTCACCCGGTCCCCCGTCTTCACCTGAAGCTTCGACAAATGCGCGTACTGGGAAAACAGATTCATTCCATGATCGATATAGATCGTATTGCCCGTCAAATAGAAATTGTCCGCCAGCGCTACGATGCCGTCATTCGCCGCTTTAATCGGGGTGCCTTCTTTGGCCGCCAAATCGATGGCCGTATGGGAGCTGGCAAACTTGCCGTTCACATAGCGGGTATGACCGTACGGGGTCGTCAGTATCCCCTCGATCGGCTGAATAAAGGGGGCCGAAAAAAGAAAGGCGGGTTCCGACTTGCTTCGCGCGGCATCGATTTTTTTCTGGTCGGCTTCGATTCGCTTCGTATCCTGACGCATGCTCTCCATCTGCTTCGATACCTTGAGGTGCTGCGTCTCGAACTTTTTATCCTTGATCTTCAGCGTCTGATCGCCGATCGGATACGAGCCGGGTTTGGTCTTCATCGGCACCGGAAGATAAGCGAAATACCCGGCCTCGAACGGCTGCAGCTCATACGTCTTCCCCTGCCAAGCGACTTCGCCGGGCTGATCGTGCCGTACCAGCACGACGTCGCCGGGACTCGCCGTATCCGGCAAGAGCGTCCAGGCGGTATCCATCGCCTTCTTGGCTTGCTCGGGAGAAGCGTACAAAGCCGCTTCCCGGCTAATCCGCTGCTGACGCTGCTTTTCTTCCTGCAGCACATCCTTCACCGCAGGCGTCACCTCGGCATGCCAGGTTTGTCCCCCGTCCGTCGTTACCAGCAGCGGATTGGCCAGCTCCGTTCCGGCCGTGACAAGCGCCCAGCCGACCCGGTCGGTGACAAACTGCGACTGCTTCACCGGGTAGTCTTTAGTCTGGTAAGCAATCGTCGTGAGCTTTTTGCCATCGGTTAGCGAAGCGCTTGGTCCGTTCGTACCGGATGCCGCTGCATCCGGAAGGCCCGGGGCCGGCTCCGTCCAATGAGCGCCTCCGTCTTCCGTCACGCTGCTTGTGCCGTCCGTATAGCGAATCCGGCCTTTATCCAGATCGGACATATGAAAATCGAGAATTTCGCGGCGGGCCGGGGCTTGTTTTTCGGCAGCCGGCGCAGCACCCTTCCCGGACGCAAGCAGCCATGCAGGGGGCTCGCCGCCGTACGCGACCAGTACCACACAAACGGCGGCAAGAGCCGTTCCGGCGAGCAAGTACCCTATCTTTTTGGAACGCGGCTTCATCGTTCTAATCTCCTCCAATACAGCTTCTTCCATATCTATGATTTCATCATACGATAGAAGCAAGCCGATTGTCCAAGCCGCGCACCGGAAGATAGAGCCGCAGCACTGCGAGATTGGATCTTATCAATTGAATTAGTTGCCCAAAAATGCATTCAGCATCCAGACGTGCTTTTCCAGACTCGAATGAATGGCCAGCAGCAGATCTCCCGTCGTGTCGTCCTGTACGGACTCGGCGAATTTCATGCCTGTTTTAAGCTCTCCGATGATCAGATTAAAATCGTTCACCAGCGCCGCCACCATCTGCTCCGCCGTCTCCTCGCCTTCCGCCTCGCGAACCGAGGCGAGCCGAAGGCTTCCGCTCATCGTCGCAACCGGTTTGCCGCCCACCGCCAGCAGCCGTTCGGCCAGCGTATCTACATGCAGCGCCGCTTCCGTATACAGCTCCTCGAATTTCGTATGCAGCGTGAAAAATTGAGGGCCTTTGACGTACCAGTGGTAATTATGCAGCTTGACGTACAGGACCGACCAGTTGGCGATTTGGTTGTTCAACAGTACCGTTAATTGTTCATTCATGGATAATTCCTCCTCATGATTTATATTTAGATTAGGTCTAAATTCATAATCTGATTGTAGCATCGCCCCAGCTTTCTTTCATGAAGACAAGATGAGGATCGGATGAAGATTTGGTGAAGTTTGGCATCGTCACTCGGATTAATTTCTTGCGACTGTGAAATGTCTGTGATTTTGATCACCAATGAGCCGTGATCCTTCTCACTGCTCCGGCGCATCGAAAGAGGTATGCTCAAGACGAGGAGACGGTAGCAGCCGCTCCAATGCGGCGAGAGAGCCGACAGACAGCACAGTATACATATAGAGGTGACTTCCCGTGGGAAAGGCTTCCGCACCATCGCTTAACACTTATGCGCTTAATTTGAAATTTTTGCTTATTGCTTGCGTCGTCACAGCCAACATCATCGAGCCGATGATCGATCGGAGCTCGCCGTTGTTCGCCCTTTACGAGACGATCTACTCGTTCCATATTCCGATGTTCGCTCTGGCGATGGGCTATTTTGCCAAAAGCTTCCGTCTCGACCGGCCCGGAATCGACGGGCTTTGCACGATTGCGTATCAATATGTGTTGTTCCAGACACTGTACAGCTTGGCGGATATCGTCTTCTTTCAAGCCAAAGGCGTGATTCATTCGTTCTTCATGCCCTACTCGCTGCTCTGGTTCCTGCTCAGCCACTTTTGCTGGAGGCTGCTGCTGCGCGCGTTCGTTCATATGCGCCATCCACTGATTGTCTCGCTGCTGCTCGGCATCGCCGTCGGTTACCTCCCTTGGGCCGGGGCTTGGCTCAGCGTATCGCGGACATTGGTGTACTTTCCGTTCTTCCTGGCAGGATACTTCCTGCCGCTGCATTGGGAAACCATAGTCAAACGGCTGCGTATGCCTGCTGTCCTTCTCGGCATTGCCGTCATTCTCTTCTTCTGGTTAGGCGGACGAATCGATCCGCGCTGGCTGTACGGCAGCTTCACCTACGCGGAGACCGGTCATCCGGAGTGGTATGCCGGAATATATCGCTTGGGGATGTACGGGGTGCAGGCGGCCGCTTCGATCGCTTTTTTGAGCTTGGTGCCCTGGGCGGCCGGCCGGATCACGGATTGGGGAAAACGGACGGGGTACGTCTTTCTGCTTCATGCCTTCATTCTAAAATCGCTGCTTGCGGCAGGGGTTTATGTCTATCTGCAAACCCCTTGGAGCCAAGGGCTGACGATTATCGCCGGGTTCGGCATCGTCTGGCTGCTGTCGCAGCCATGGGTCGAAACCCACGCCAAACGTTGGTTCGAGCCGGATATTACTTTTGTGAAGCGGCTTGTCCTTAAATCGCACGGAACCCCGTGATCACGGGGTTCTTTTCTTATTCGCTCACCGCTTCGACCAGACGCCTAGTATATTCGTCGCGGTCCGCATCCATGAGCTGACCGCTTGCGAACCGGTCCACGATCCGGCCGCCCTTCATGACGATGATGCGGTCGCTGACGGACTGAACGGCGGCGATGTCATGGGAGATGAACAAGCAGGCCATGCCGAGCTGCGCTTGCATCGTTTTCAGCAGCTGCAAAATTTGCGCCTGTACCGACACATCCAGACTGGAGGTCGGCTCGTCGCAAATCAGCAGCTTCGGGCCGAGGCTGATTCCTCTGGAGATGGCTGCACGCTGCCGCTGTCCCCCGCTCATCTCGTGCGGATAACGGTCCAGAAAATCCGCGGGCAAGCCTACCATCTCAAGTAAGCGGGCTGCTGCCGCCCGGCGGGAGTGCCGCACCTCCGTAAGAAAAGACGGCGTAACCTGGGGGAAATTATCCAACGGCTCGATGACCGACCGCCAAATGGGCAAGCGCTGATTGAGCGACGCCGTCGGATCTTGAAAGACGACCTGCATATGCTGACGGACTTCGCGCAGTGCGCTGCCCTTTAGAGTGAGCAGGGAGCGTCCGGCCAAGGTAATTTCTCCGCGGTCAGGCCGCTCCAGCGCGAGCAGGATGCGGGCCAGCGTGCTTTTGCCGCTGCCGCTTTCTCCGACCAGACCGAGGCATTCGCCCTCATCGATGTTGAACGAAACGTCCTGTACGGCCGGTACGGCGCTCCCGTTTTGAATAAAAGTTTTGCTAAGCTGACGAACGTCCAACAGACGGCTCATCCGAATCCACTCCTGTTCCTTCAAGGTACGAGCTGCAATGGCTTATCCGGCTCTGCGGCCCGGTCAGTGCCGGGATTCCTTAACAGAAGGGGACGCGACTCAAGCAGCAGCCGCGTATAAGGATGCGCCGCCCGGCGGCGTATCGTGTCGGCCCGGTCGAACTCGACGATCCGTCCCCCTTGCATAACGGCGATGGTGTCGGCCCGCTTCAGCACAAGCCTCAGATCGTGCGAGATAAACAAAATCGCGCAGCCCGTCTGCCGCCGCAGCTTCGTCATCAGATCAAGCACCCGCTCCCCGGTCAGTACGTCCAGCGCCGTCGTCGGCTCGTCGGCAATCAGCAGCTTCGGCTTCAGCAGCATCGCCGCCGCAAGCGCCGCACGCTGGCGCTGTCCGCCGCTGAGCTGGAACGGATAGCTGTCGAAGACGCGCTCCGCAGGCAGATCGACCTCATTCAGCCAATGCAGTGCAAGCTCCTTCGCTTCACCGTTAGTTATCCGGACGTGGCTTCGCACCGCCTCGACGAGCTGCTTTCCCACCTTCAGGAACGGCGTGAAGCTCCCTTGATAATCCTGGAACACGAGAGCCATTTCTTTGCCGCGAAGCTGCCGCTTTCGCTTGTTCGGCCACGCCGAAATCTCTTCGCCCCGAAACCGGATTTGGCCCTCGCCGATGCGAAGAGAGCTCGGCAGAAGGCCCAGCACGGCGCCAGCCGTTACACTTTTGCCGCTGCCGCTTTCCCCGACCAGCGCCAGCATCTCCCCCGGCCCGATGGCGAGGTTCAGATCGCGAACCAGCGGCTGCTGCGCTTTTCCCTGCACGGCATAGACGGTCAAGTGCTCCAGCTCCAACACCGGCTCAGAAGGCTCTCCGGCGCCGTCCGCCCATTCATTCTGCGCAGCAAGGGTACATTCCCCCGCCTCGTTCGCAGCCCATCCCTTCATGTTTTCCTCTCCCCTTTCGCTTCTTATTGGCTCCGAATGTCCAGCAGATCCCGAAGCCCTTCGCCGATCAGGTTGCACGCAACGACCACCAGCAAAATCGCCATGCCCGGATAGATCATCAGCTCCGGGGCCGTCTGGAAATACGCCCGTCCGTCGTTCAGCATCGCCCCCCATTCGGGCGCGGGAGGCTGGGCGCCAAGCCCTAGATAGGACAACGAAGAAATGGTCAAAATGATTTTGCCCACATCCAGCGCAGCCAGCACGAGAACCGGCGAAACCGCGTGCGGCAGCAAATGTAGCCCGATCACCTTCCACGTGCCGCTTCCGCCGACACGCGCCGCGAGCACATACTCTTTCTCCCGTTCGGACAGCACGATGCTGCGGACCACACGGGCATAGCCCATCCATTTGACCAGCACGACGGACAGCATCAGATTGCTCAAGCTCGGGCCGAGAAAGCCGGTCAGGGCAATCGCCAAAATAAACTCGGGTAAGGCGCCCATCCCGTCCACCAGCCGCATCAGCAGCGCATCGACGCGCCCTCCGACATACCCGGACCACAGCCCCAGCGGCAGTCCGATCAACGCAACCGTCAGGACGACGAGTCCCGTAAAGCCAAGCGTTGTCCGGGCTCCGGCGACGAGCCTCGAAAAAATGCAGCGCCCCAAATGGTCCGTGCCCAGCGGATACTGCAGGCTGGCCGGCTTCAGCCGCTCCGCCATCTTCACGGTCAGCGGATCGTTCGGCACGATATAGGGGCCTAGCAGGATAATCAAAAGAAGGACGCCCAGCAGTCCGATGCCCACAGCAGTCATCGGATCGCGCAGCATACGCTGCCATGCGCTTCTCCGGGCCGGAAAACGGCGGGAAGCCAAGGTTGTTGGTGCCGCGTTCATGTCAACCCAGCCTTTCCGTAGCGAATTCGCGGGTCAAGGAAGGTGTAGGTCAGATCGACCAGCAAGTTCACCAGAACGACAAAAGCTCCCGTCAGCAAGACATACCCTTGAATAACCGGATAATCGCGCTGAAAAATAGCCTCCACCGCCATGCTTCCGAGCCCGGGCCAGGAGAACAGCATTTCGATGACGACCGACCCGGTCAGCAGGTTGCCGATGCTCATGCCGAATACGGTGACGATCGGCATGAGCGCTGCGCGCATCGCATGGTTGCCCATAATCCTCCACTCCGCAATTCCTCTGGCCCGCGCTGCCCGGATGTATTCCTGCGACAAGCTTTCGAGCAGCCCTGCGCGAAGCAGCCGGGCATACACCGCGGCCATGGAAAAACCGAGCGTGATTGAAGGCAGAATCTGATACGCGAAGCCCCCCTTGCCCATCGACGGCAGCCATTGCAGCTTGAACGAAAAAGCATAAATCAGCAGCAGCCCCATCCAGAAGCTGGGGACGGAAGCGCCGATGAGCGCAAGAATCCGCCCGGCCTGATCCGGCCAGCGGCCGGGGTAGCGGGCTGCAAGCAAGCCAAGCGGCGCGGCGATCAGCACCATGACGGCGAGACCGCCCGCGGTCAATTGAATGGTCGTCGGCAGCCGCTGCACGATTTCGTCGAGCACCGGCTTTCCTTTGATATAGGAATGGCCGAGATCAAGCTGCAGCAGATTCAGCATCCACCGGCCATACTGCTCATAGAGCGGCCGGTCGAAACCGAGCTCCTCGCGCAGCCGGGCTTCGTCGGCTTTCGTCACGGACAATTCATCCGAGTTCAGAATGGACAGCACCGGATCACCCGGCGCCAGCTTCATCAAGGCAAACGTCACGAAGGACAACAGGAGCAGCACGAATATCAGCTGCAGCAGGCGCGTCCTGACCAGCTTCCATGGGAGCATTTCTACTTCACATCCATTAGATTCGTCACGATATAGTACTCCTCGGCGCCAGGCTTCCAATTGGACACCCGTTTTTTGACGCCCACGACAATATTCGGGTAAACGGCATAGGACTGCGGAAGCTCCCGCTTAATGACGTTCACCGCCTCCTGTGTAAGCTGAACCCGCTTCCCGATGTCGCCTGCGGCATTCAACCGGCCGATGACCTCCTTCAGGTCGGGTGAGTCCAGACTGGCCGCATTAAGCGCCCCGCCGGGCATGAAGGCCGAATTCAAGAAGAAGCCCCCGTCCCCGCGGGGAGCCGTGGAATTGCTGTACGTCGCCAAGTCCCAGTCCTTGTTCTCGCGCAAATACGTATCGACGTTCTCGACCGTCTTGATGTTCATCGTCACGCCGGCCGTCGCCGCGTCCGATTGCAGCAGTTGGGCGATCAGCGGCAGTTCCGGTCGGCCTTTATATGTAATAAGCTCCAACGTAAGCGGCTGGCCGTCCTTCGCTAGCTTCCCGTCCGCTCCCGCCTTGAAGCCCGCTTCTTCCAGCAGCTTTTTGGCCTCGTTCGGGTTCGGCTTTTGCACCGGGTCCTTGCTGCCGAAGGGCAGGCTCGAATTAAACGGCCCGTTGGCCGGGACAGCATGTCCGAGCATGACGTCCTTGGCTATACTCTCGCGGTTAAGCAGCAGATCGATCGCTTGTCTTGCTTTCAGATCCTGCATCAGCGGTTTCTTCTGGTTATACAGCAGGAAGTGAACGCGCAGACCCGCTACGGACTCCACACGAAGCCGGGCGTCCTTTTCGAGCGAGGCGACGGATTCCGCCGGAATATGGTAAGCGATATCCGCTTCCCCGGACTGGAGCGCAAGCACCCTGACGTTGGCGTCCTCGTTGAATTTCACGGTCACCTCGTTTAGCTTGGCCTTGCCGTCCCAATAGCCGTCATAGCGCTCCAGCGCAATCTCGATATTCGGCTTGAACTGCTTCACTCGAAACGGCCCCGTTCCTACGGGAGCCAGGTTGAACGCCTCCTTGCCCATCTTCTTCTCCGCTTCCACGCTGATGACGGCAGCAGACGGGTTGACCAATTCCGACGGGAAGGACGGCGAAGGCTCGGTCGTCACGACCGTCAGCTCCTGACCGCTTGCTTCCATCGAAGCGATCTTCAGCGTTGAGGCCAAGGACTTGCTGGCGGCGATGCCGCGCTCGAACGATGCTTTTACCGCCGCCGCATCCAGCTTGGTCCCGTCCTGAAACGTAACGCCGTCGCGGATCGTAAACACCCAAGTGCGCTCATCCTTCGCCGTCCACTTCGTCGCGAGCCACGGCTTCACCTCCAGCTTGTCATCCATGCGCACGAGCGTTTCCGCGACGCCCATCCGCAGCGACGCAGCTCCGTTATGCGGGTCCAGGCTGCCGCTCTTGAAATTATAGAGAAGCGTCAGCTTCTTGGCTTCGCCTGCTGCGCCTGCTTTCTCCGAACCGTCGGCTGCCTTCGTTCCGTTTGCCCCTGCCCCGCTATCCGGGCCGCTCCCTCCCGGGCTGCAAGCCGCCGCAGCCAGCGCCAAGCAGAGCAGTACTATGTATAAGTATGGTTTCGTACGGATAAAGCTCCAAACCTGCGACTGCATAAACTCTAAACATCCTCTCGACTAATTATTTGTAATAATTACTATAGTAATATTTACTGTTAATAAGTACCATATGTCCACTCCTACGTCAATATGCTTAGGATTGCGGCCGCTTCTGCCTCGACAGAGCAATGCAGGCGGTGACGATCAGAACGCCGCCCGCAACCGTGAGCAGGTCCGGCACTTCCACCCAGAACAAAAACCCCCACATGGCGTTAAACACGATGCCGATATAGCGGGTGACTTCGACAACGGCGGCATTTTCGTGCGTAAAAGCTTTCGTCAAAAACAGTTGTCCGAGCAAAGAAACGACTCCGATGCTGATCAGGTACAGCCAATCGAGCGCGGAAGGCACGACAAAATCGTTCCACATGAGCGGCACCGACACCAGCGTAGCCGTCGCCAAAAAATAAAAAACGATTTCGTACGTATGATGCTTTTGGCTGAGCATCCGAATGCTGACGGCGGCCCCCGCCGCAAAGAAAGCACTGAGCAGGCCGACAAGTGCGTCCGCAGAATACGACGTGAACTGAAACGGCTTGATCAATAGCATCGCACCGAGAATCGCAACCGGAAGGACGGTCAATACTCTTCGGGATAATTTTTCTTTCAGAACCAACACGGCAAGCGCCAGCACGAAAAACGGAGACAAATGCGCCAGAATGCTCGCATCCGTCAGCGGAATTTTCGAAATCGTGTAAAAATACGCAAGCAAATAAAGCGCACCGAGCACGCCTCGCGTCACCAGCAGCGGAATGCCTTCCCGGGAAAACGGCACCTTGCCGTATCGCATCATGCCATATATGATTGCCGTACCGATGATGCTGCGGAAAAATGCCACCTCCGCAGAAGGGATCGATACGCTGGCCGCCTTCACAAGAGCATTCATGACGCTGAATACAAGAGATGAGAAAATCGCCAGCAGAACGCCGTTTTTCATAGGCCTCTCCTCATTTCGCGCCATACCGCTTCCACGTCCGCAGAGGTTGTATCCACGAACAGCTCCGGATGCACGCGGTCCGCTCCTTTGTCCCGAATGAACTCGCTTAATCTCTTCTCAAAGCTTTCGATCAATGCCGAAGCTTGCGGCATGGCGATGTTCGCTTTTTGGGCCAGCCCGCAGATCAGCTTCAACTTCTTGTAATCCTCCAGCGGAATTCTCGGAATCATCCACTTCCCGTTCCCGTCTTGATAAGCTTGCTTATACGGAACGGCGGAGAAATCGAAATAACGGCCGTTCTCGTCCGGAACGGAAAACGGATCGATCAGGATGGACGCGTATCGGACATAGAGCAGATATTCCTGCTTCAAAGGCTCCCATTCCGTGAACCGGTCGATCTCGTCCCGGGAAAGCGTCGCTTCATGCACCGGATAATTATCGTCATTGAGAAACCGGAGCAGGTTCACCGGCTCTGCCCCCAGCGAGCGGAGCCATTCGGAAATATCTCTCCACAGCCGCACCATCGCCCGGATCGCATCCGGCGTAATCGGTCCTTCCGGATATAACTTGTACATGCTCTTCTTCGAGGTCCCGCTTCCCAAAATTTCATCGAGCGAAAAATCGATCATGAACAACGGAGGATGCACATACGTCGTGACGCTTCGGCTTTCCGCCTCAATCGAACGGCACGCCACGGTGCATTGCACGCCGAGGCTTTCGACAAAACGTTTCACGTTCCGGACGGCCGTACTGCCCGGCTTGTCGGATGCGATGAAGATTCGTTTCTTGTAGGCTTTGGTCCGGGCGGCTATGAAGCTGCCGGGCTCGAACTTCGTCGCAGCGTAATACGTCGATAGGCTGATCACGTCGATCCGATCACTTGATGCGCCAAGCAGACTTTGCACCAGCAGGTTCGAGCCCAAGCCCGGTGAGAGCAGAACAATCGTTTTAAGCCGGGTTAACGAGTCCGGCTGCAGAGCGCGAAGGACATCGTTGTAGGCGTCGCTTGGTGTGCAAAGGAACAGGGTGTCCCATCGATCGTCGAGCCGGTCGCAGCCTTCGTACCAGTCCGTGATGCTTGCCTGTATGCGGTATGTATCGGTTGATGCGGTCTGCATGCTAGAGACGAGCGTAAACCGGCTGCGTTCCAGCTCCTTCGCAAGCTGCGTCGAATGCGGGCCCAACCGGTTCATCAGCCCCAGCAGACCGCACCATCCGCCATGGGCAAGATGAACCGCGGTATGAATGGCGGCCGGGCCCGCTCCGACGATTAACGTATGGCCGAACGGCGTCGGCGTATCGGCACCGTTCAGCATGGCATCCGCTTCCTTTCGCATTTTTCCAAGACCGCATAGTCGTAGATGGCATTGCTCTGGCTCCGGTAGACCGGCTTCCATCCTTCCGCTGCGCCTGTGTCGAACGGGTAATTAAAAATCGACTTCAACCCGTTCCCGTATCGGACGATGACCTTTGCCCGGCTATGTATCGTTTCTTGCAGCTCGGTAAGTACCTCCTGCTTGTTCTTGACCAAGGAAGCGACGATAATATGGGTCGCCTCTTTCGTAAAACCCAGCTCCCGCGAGCTTTGATTCGAGAACCGCACCTTGGACGCTAGCCCGGACGCCTTGGCCGCATGCTTCGCGAGATGGACCGCATGCGGATCGATATCCAGGCCCATGACTTCCGCTCCGACGCTCTTCGCAATCGTAAGCGCCGACACGGGCAGCGCCCCCGCTCCGATGAAAAGCACCTTCGACGACGGGCTGATATGCAACCGCTCCAGCTCGCTTGCGACGCTGCGGGACAGAAGGCCGGTATATTCGCTACTATCCGCTTGCCTGTGCAGCAAGCACTCCGACTGATATTTCTCTATATCGCAGAGCGCCTTGACCGAGCTTTCCCTTAATTTCTCGGCATATTCCTTGATCTCGCCATGGTGCTCCCATTCGCTCCACCGGACCTCATTCTCTTCGTGGGCGATAAACCGGCAGAGCTCGTCCAGCTTCGTCTGAAGCTGCTCGAAGCATTCCAGGCACGTCTTGGAATATTCGGTCAACTCGCGGATTTCGTATTCGAGCAGCTTCAAGGCAAGCAAAAACATGTATTTCTCCTTCATCTCACCACTCCATTTAATTGTAATTTTTACGATTTAAAGCCATTCTACAAGGAGCAGGCTCCCCTGTCAAGCGGTTGCTTTGTACGAAAACCAAAAAAAAGAGCCACAATTGTGGCCCGAGCTTGTTGAAAAAGTGGTCAATTGGGTACTAAAGGTTTACGAGGGGGGTGGGGTATCTACTTCCGGTCGCTGTTGTCTGCAGGAAATTTTTATTAGAAGCCGCTTAGCAGCGGGTATTTCCCGCAGACAAAGGCGAACGCTATCGCTCCTCCAGTAGATACCCCACCTCCGTATGTTTCTCTATTTTTATAAAAGCCCACTTTCTCAACACTCTGGAGCCACAATTGTGGCTCCAGAGTGTTGAGAAACCCTAGAAGTAGAAAATCTCAAACAAATAGAGGTGGGGTATATCCCGTAAGAGTTTACGTCCGCCTGAAACCTGTGAAAATACCTCTAATTCTAATCAAGTTCACGGGTAGATAGGGGGTCCCCGGAAAGTAATCGGAATAAGCTTCCAAGTGTTACTTCACTTTCTGGGGGAGGGCAGCGGCTGGAAGGATATACCCCACCGGCATATGCAGAGAATTTCTAGGCGAAGCGGGCTTCTCAACAAGCTCGGCCACAACTATGGCTCCTTACCGATTCCCCATCGCCTTCATCACTTCTTCGATCGCGATCATTTTACCAAGCGGCATCGGTCCAAGGATGGACGTATCCTCGATATAGTAGACTTGATTGCTTTTGGGAGCTTTCATTCCGTTCCAGATCTCGTTGTCCTTCAGCGTTTCCTTGACGCCCTTTTTAATCGGCGTAGCGTAGTTGTTGACGATAAAAATATGATCCGGATTCATCGTCGCCAGCGTTTCGAGGGACAAGGACCCGCCCTTTTCGTTGCCGGGTACCGGCTTCAGTCCAAGCTCCTTGTAAAAATCGGCGACGCGCTGCTCATTGAAAGTGATGAATTCCTTTCCGCCATACATCGCGAACAAGACCGTCTCTCCGCTGCGGCTCGCCAGCTTCGCTTTGTATTCCTTCGCCTTGCGGTCGAAGTCGGCCAAGAAGGCCGCCGCCTTCTCTTCCTTCCCGATGGCCCCGGCAATCAGCTGCAGCGTCCCCTTCCAATCCTCGGTGTACGGAAAAATAACCGTCGGCGCAATTTGGCTGAGCTGGTCGTATTTATCGGCCATATCGTCGGAGGCGATAATCAAATCCGGCTGCGACGCGAGCAGCCTCTCCATGCTCACTTCTTTGCCCAGATCGATCACGGGCTTTCCATCGAGCTTTTTCTGCAAATTCGGGAAGCTGCTCATCATTGCCAGCCCCTGGGCAGCAACGGGAATTTCGTCCAAGACGACCAAGTCGTCGACAAAAGTGAGATAAGGCGACGCGATTTTTACCGGCCGCTCCTTGATCACCGTTTCTCCTTTCATATGCTTGATGGTCCTCGGAAAAGAAGCTTGCGCCGCCGTCCCCTCGGGCTTATTCCGATCCCCTGAAGCGCCGGTTCCCGGGTCGCTTGCCGTGCATCCGGCAATCACCCCCGCCATCGCAAGCAGAAGCAGAAGCGATAACCAAGTTCGTCTGTGCATGTTTTTTGGCCCTCCTTTGTTTTTGCCGCCGCTCCTTGCGGTCTTGTGCTCTTGATTAATTGATAACGATTTTCATTATCAACAAATGGTATGCTATCGTATCAGCGTCCGCTCTTCCACCCCTGCACGGATTTTTTCTGCGGTTGCCGGGATTTTTATGCGCAGCAAAAAACCGCCAAAGGAATTTCCTTCGGCGGTTTAGCGGTCAGACGCGGGAGCACAACGCTATTTGCGGACGAGCTCGCCGGGATTAAACCCGTACTTCTCACGGAACACTTCGGCAAAATGGCTCGGATTCGAATAACCGACGACGCAGGCGGCCTGATTCACGTTGACCTGCCCCTTCTGCAGCAGCAGCAGCGCTTTCTCCAGCCTCTTCTCCCGCAAATAGCCGAAGACCGTGTGCCCGTACACTTCCTTGAACCCGATCTTCAGCTTGAAGTCGTTGAGACCAACCGTTCGGGACAGCTCCAGCAGCGAAGGCGGGCTATCCATGCTGTGCAGCAGCACCTCCTGCGCCTGACGTATTTTCTCCAGATCGCTCTTGCTCAGCTTGGACCGGATATGCTTATCGTCGGGCTCACGATCCCACAGCAGCGTATGAAACGAAAGGGACAGCAGCTCCAGCGCCTTGCTTTCCATATAAATTTTGCGCGTCTCGTTCGAATAAGAGGCATCCAGTATCTGCTGCAGGATGACGGAAGCCGCAGGCTCGATTGTCTGCTCGAACAGGCGAAACGAACGGCGGTCGACCAGTTTGGCAAAATCGACGGCGCGCTTCCCTTCAAAATCTTCCATAAAACGATCAAACGTTGCGACTGGAATCCCGATACCAACCGCAAGCATCGGCTGGTTCCCGTCGAAGTCAAAATGCGCGTGAAACCGGTCCACCAGCTGCAGCGTGCAGCGGTTCGCACGAAATTCATGCTTCATTCCGGAAATATGAAGCTCCCGCTTTCCTTGCAGGCAAAAGCTAAGCTCGACCATCGCCGAATCCGTGCGCAGCTGAAATTGACGATTCCGCGTAAGCGTGTAATCCGAAATGACGATCTCCAAATCCGGTCGCGGCACGAACCGGCGCAGCGCACCTTCTCCGGCCTGACGCGGAACGGGCAGCTGCTCGGTCCGGTCGGCATAATGGCGCGACAATTGAAAACCGTCGAAAAACGCATTATATATTTGATGAAAATCCTCAGCCATCATCGTTAGCACCTGAATCCTCTCACTCCGTAGTCGTTCATCCCTCCTCTTAAATGATAATAATTCTCAATTGTTTAGTCAACCACGGCCTGCCGCTTGCTCCGCATTCCCCGGCTGCTCCACACATAGCCCGTGAGCAGCACAAGCAGCAGGATTAAGAGCCAGAACGGCGTTTCCGGGCTAATCCGGTACAGGAACGTGCCGGTCAACGGACCGAGAAGCGATCCGATCCCGATCGCTGCGGCGATCATCCCGGCGGCCGCACCCTGTTCATGCTTGGCTACGGCCAAGGAAGCCCCTGAGGTGAAGCCGGGAATCGCCAGCCCTACCCCAATCCCCATTAGGGCGAAAGCGGCAAAGAACGGCGCGATATGGCTGAAGCTTACGAGCAGCACAAGACCGACGGCGAAGACCGGGACTCCCAACTGCAGCAATTTCAAGGGGGTCAGCCGGTTTTTGCGGACGACCGTGAACTGAACCAGCGCCATCATGAGGCCGATGCAGAACAGAGCTGCACCTACCGCTTGCGCCGTTTCGGTCGCCGACAAGCCGAGCTTATCCTGAAAATAAAATCCGGCGGTCACCTGCGTCTGGATCAACGCCATCATGACGATCATGGCAACCGCAAGGTAAGGAAGTATTTCTTTGCGCAGCGTTTTCTTCTTCTGACCGTGCGCCTGCGGCTTGGAATTCACCATGCCGAAGGCGACCCAGAGCATGACGAGCAAAGGCAGAGCAACTGCGAGATAGATCGGGGCCAGCAGGCTCAGGGCAGTCAGCAGCGCGCCGACCGCAGGACCGACGACAAGCCCGAGACCGTTGGCTGCGCCGATTAACGACATCCCGGCGGCGCGGTCCTTCTCGGTCGTAATATCCGCCATGTACGCCTGACTGGACGATAAGACAGCCGGGAACGCGGCTCCCAGCAGCAGGCGCGAGATCAGCAGCAGTGTAAACAATACGGCAGGCTGGAACTTGCCGGCCAAGCCTTGCTCGGTCACCGCAACGAACATGCCGAAGCTGGCGGCCATGCCCGTCAGCCCGATCAACAGCACCGGCTTGCGCCCGATGCGGTCGCTCCAGCTTCCCCAGAACGCCGAAGTGAGCAGCACCATGAACGAGGAAGCCGCTACAATCCAGCCGGCATCCGTTTCCGATAGTCCGAGCTCGCGGATCAGCGGGGCGACAAGCGGATTGAGAATGCCGAGACCGACATAGCCGATCAGGACCGAAGTAAAAATAATGTATTTTGCACGCATTTAACGATTCCTCCCTCCGTTTCGTTTCTTAATTGTAGAGGGAACGGAACCCGGTGTCCGCCGTCCTGCGGAGCGTGCCGAACACTGGAGGGATTTTTTCTTAGAGCGCAACAAGCAAAAGCACGATCCGCCACCCTATCCGCTTCAAGCGAATGCCTGGATGGCAAACCGTGCTCTCTCCTTAAAGCAGACTGCCTGCACTCTGGGCAGCAGCTGATTTATTCAAACCGGAAGTCGTCGTCGGTCAGCGGCTCGACGTGAATCGTGCGCACATAGCCGTTTCCTTTTTTGGAAAAGAAGTCGTGCTGCTTCGTCCGCGTGCTGATGCCGTTCAAGACGATCGGGTTGATCTCTTCCTCTTCGAACAGCGGGTCTTGGCCTAAATTCATCAGCGCTTTGTTCGCGTTGTAGCGCAGAAACGCCTTCACCTCGTCGACCAAGCCGACGGAAGCGTACAACTGCTCCGTGTACCGCTCCTCGTTGCCGTGCAAATAGCGCAGCAGTCCGAGCAGCGTCTCGGTAGCGTCCTCCTGATCCTCTTGGCTCAGTCCGGCGAACACCTCCTGCGCCAGCACCCCGACATACAGACCGTGGATGCTCTCGTCGCGCAGAATAAGATCGATAATTTCGCCGCTGCTCGTCATTTTCCCCTGCCCAGCCAAATAGAGCGGGTAGAAAAAGCCGCTGTAGAACAAGTAGCTTTCCAGCAAGACGGACGCGCACATCGCCAAGTACAGCTCCTTCGGCGTCCGGATGTGGTTGTAATACTGGGAAATCGTCTCCGCTTTCGTCTGCAAAAACACATTTTGCTCTACCCAGCGGAACACGCCGTCGATCTCTTCGGTTGTCGCCAGCGTCGTAAAGATGCTGCTGTACGATTTGGCGTGAATCTGCTCCATCATGCCCATGAAGCCGAGCACCGCCTTGCGCTGCAGCCCTTCGACGTGCTCCAGCAGCTTCGGC
This sequence comes from Paenibacillus tyrphae, assembly GCF_024158745.1. Taxonomy (GTDB): domain Bacteria; phylum Bacillota; class Bacilli; order Paenibacillales; family NBRC-103111; genus Paenibacillus_G; species Paenibacillus_G tyrfis_A. The sequence continues at coordinate 29,816 of NZ_JAMZAW010000001.1, forward strand.
ATGCCGACGCCGCCCTGAACCGTATCGAGCAGCGTCAATCCGCCAAGCACCTTCATATATAGATCGCGTTCGTCGTCATTGAGCGTCAACCAGCTCATTTTGTCGTCGGACAGCGGAATTTCGTCGTCGGTCCAGAACTGCATGATGTTCTGGTTCCAGAAGGTTATCGTAAAATCGTCGTCCGGACGGTTCCAGTTGACCGCCTTCAATACGCTCATACCATCGGCTCCTCTCACTTGCCTTGCTCGAATGCTGTCGTCGTTACACGGAGCAGCTTATGCATTCTTCCATCGTCAACCGGTTCGTCCGGGTATAGTACAGCGACTTCAAGCCTTTGCGGGCGGCATAAATGTAATACCTTGCCAGCTGTCTCGTCGTCACGTCGCTGTTGACGTGCAGCACGGTCGAGATGCCTTGGTCGACGTGCGCCTGAATCTCCGCGATCAGATCCAGCACCTTGAACTGGTCCATCTGGTAAGCAGACTTGTAATAGAAGAAGTTGTCCCGGTTCATATACGGCATCGGGTAATACGTCGTCGAATTCGCGTACGTCCGCGTCTCGATCGGCTCCACGATCGGCATGATGCTGGAGGTCGCGTTTTGGATATACGAGATGCTTTGCGTCGGGGCAATCGCCAGCCGGTAAGCATGATACAGCCCATGCGTGCATACGGCCTCCTGCAGCGCCCGCCAATCCTCGGGAGAAGGAAGCGCCATTTCCCCGAACAGCGCCTTGACCTTCTCCGTCACCGGCCGGTAATCCGTATCGGTGTAACGGGTGAAATAACTGCCGTCGGCGTAATCCGACCGTTCGAAGCCCGCGAACGTAACGCCCGTCTTCTTCGCCGTCTCCATGCTGGCTTCCAGCGAGTAAAAATTCATCATCATGAAGAAGGTGCGGACGAAATCTTTCGCTTCTTCGCTTTCGTACGCGATCTTGTTCTTCGCCAGGAAGCCGTGCAAATTCATCGCGCCGAGCCCGACCGAGTGCATTTCGCGGTTCGCTTTCGCCACGCCCGGCGCATTGGCGACATGGGTCATATCGCTGACCGCCGTTAACGCCATGATTCCTTCGCGGACCGATTCGCGTATTTTGCCCTGCTCCATCACGTTGACGATGTTAAGCGAAGCCAGATTGCAGCTGATATCGCGCCGGATGATGTCCGGCTGCCCGTAGTCGGCGATCTCCGACGTTTCCTGAAGCTGGAAAATTTCCGTGCACAGATTGGACATTTTGATCGAACCGATATTTTTAAGCGCATGCGCCCGGTTGGCGTTGCTTTTGTTCATCATGTACGGATACCCGGATTCGAGCTGCACCGTCGCTATTTTTACGAGCATATCGCGCGCGCTCATGACCGCTTTCTTGCGCACCCGCTCGTCGGCCAGCAGCCGGTCGTACATCTCGTCCATATCCATGTCGTCGAGATGCGTCCCGTAGGCCTTCCAGACGGAGTACGGCGCGAACACGTGAAGCGGCTCGTTGTCCTCGGCCAGCCGGTAGAACCGGTTCGGAACGATCAGACCGATCGAGAGCGTCTTCAGCCGGCTTTTCTCGTCCGCGTTAATCTTCTTGCTGTCCAGAAACTCCATCACGTCCCAGCCGAAGATGTTGTAATAGGCCGCCCCGGAACCTTTGCGCTGTCCCATTTGGTCGGCATACGAGAACGCGTCCTCCATCAGCTTCAGCACCGGCATGATGCCTTTGGCGGCGCCTTCGACGCCTTTGATCGGCTCTCCGCGTCCGCGCAGCTTGGACAGGTTCACCGCTACGCCGCCGCCGATCTTGGACAGCTGCATGCACGTGGCGAGCACATAGTTGATCGAATTGAGCGAATCGTCCATCTCCAGCAAAAAGCAAGACACCATCTCGCCGCGCCGGCTTTTTCCGGCATTGAGGAACGTCGGAGTCGCCGGTTGCAGCCGCTGCTCCATCATCGAAGCCGCCAAGGCCCGCGCGGTATCCGCATCGCCGCGTCCGAGATGCAGCGCGACGATCGCCACGCGATCGGGATAATGCTCCAGATAGAGCGAGCGGTCATTGCTTTTCATCGCATAATCCGTATAAAACTTCGAAGCCGCCATGTACGACTGAAACTGAAAGCCGTAGCTATGCGTAATCCGGTAGACGTCCTCGACCTCTTCCGGCGAATAACGGTCGTACACGTTCTCGTAGTAGTCGTTGTCGATCATATAACGGACCTTTTCAGCCGTATCGGCGAAACGGATGCTGCTGTGTTCCACCTCTTCCATAAACGCTCGGACCGCCTCCCGGTCCTTCTCCAGTTGAAAAAATCCATCCGCTTCCCGCCGCATCAGTTGGTTGTTCAATTCAATATGCCGCAACGGTGCCCACCTCGCTTCTAAACGTTTCTATATCTCGTTTCGTTCCCGCAAGCTCGAATTTGCTCAAGACCGGTACGCCATACATGGATGCAATCCGATCGGCGCTCTTGGCGAATCCGTCGCCCCAATTGCGGTTGCCGCTGGCGGCGACCCCAAGCAGTCGGCTGTGATTGCGCTGAAGAAAAGCGGCCGTTTTCTCCGGAACCTGCCCGAAGCCGGTCGTATAAGTAACAAGGACGAAAGGCTCGTCCATCTGCATGTTCTCCTCGATTTGAACCGATCGCATGTTCAGCTTACCGATAAATCTCCGCACATTCCCCGTTCTGGAATCGTACGCAATCAGCATGGGTCTTCGTCTCCTTTTTTCTCTCCCGCCAACGCCCCGGACACGGCAAAAAAAAGACGCCGCCGGCCCGCGGAACGGACCGAATGCGTCTCAAAAACAGCATGAAAATAAACATGCTGTCTAAGCACGATGCCGGACACGTTCCTATCTCCGTAGGACGGGTGTCGAATGAACAGGCAGGTCTCCTGGCTCGGAGTCATCGCGCCCTCCCCCTTCCCGGCCACACATGCGACAAGGCCAGTGGGCGAACTCGGAGGGACACTCTTCCTTACAGTGGCGGGACCGCGCCGGCTTTGCACCGGACTTCCCTATTAAGCCTGTCCGCGTCTTTAGCGGAAAGGCGCCTGTCCAATCACGATATGTAGATGATAGATTCAAATTTATATCAAGATGTTGTGTTTGTCAAGACTAATGCTCATGGCTTGAACGGGGTTCTGCGGTTGATTTTTGAGGCGCATCCGCTCCCGCCTGCGTCTGGTGCGGGTTCTGCAAATGTGGATATTTATTGACCGACTTAAATATGATGACTATAATATTTATGATGATCATCATATTTTGATCGTCGATCCGGTTTCTCCATTTTCGTTTTTTGATCGAAAGGAGCTATAATAGTCATGAAAAAGCTCGATGACCATCCTACCGTCCGACAGCACCTTGCCAAACAGCCCCCTTCCGGCACGTCCCGGGAAACGGCTCTGGACGCAGCCTGGCTGCGCAATCTTTGCCTGGAAGCGGGAGCGGACGACGTCGGCTTCGTTGCCGTCGACCGGCCCGAGCTGAGCGGGCAGCGGCATGAAATACGCGAGCTGCTGCCGGATGCCGGTCTGCTGATCAGCTTCGTGTGCCGAATGAACCGCGAGCCGGTCCGGGCAGCGGCACGCTCTGTAGCCAACGCGGAATTTTATCACGTTCACGACCGCATCACGCATGTCGGACATGAGATTGTAGCCTGCCTGGAGGAGATGGGCATCAAAGCGGTGAATCCTCCGCTGGGCTTCCCCATGGAGGTAGCCAGGGACGGCAAGCAGTGGGTCATTTCCCACAAGCCGATCGCCGTGGCCGCCGGTATCGAACCAGACGGACACTTTAATTTTTCGGCCTGCTACACGCACAATTACCGGGAATTTTCGGGCGGGTTCACCAACTGGATCGAGACGATTGCGGACAGCAAAAACGCCAAAGCGTACCGTGCCAAAGTCGAAGACGGAGAAACGGCCTCCATGTGGCAGAGCTTATCGTTCGGCGCCAATTACAAAGCGGCCTACTGTATGGCCGTCTGTCCCGCAGGAGAAGACGTCATCGGCGCGTTCTGGAACAACCGCAAGCAATTTTTGGAGGACATCGTCAAGCCGCTGCAGAACAAAAAAGAAACGATTTATGTCGTTCCCGGCTCCGACGCAGAGCAGCACGTCGTCCGCCGCTTTCCGCACAAGCGGGTGAAACGGGTAAGCAACGGGCTGCGCGCGAAGTCCGTCCAATCTTTTTTGAGGATGCTCCCGCTCTTCTTTCAGCGCCATCAGGCCAAGGAATTGAACGCGACGTATCATTTTCTCTTTACTGGTCAAGAAGAAGCGAAAGCAACGGTCGTGATCAAGCAGCAGACGATCGCCGTAACGGAGGGGCATACCGGGGAAGCGGATTTCGAGCTGACCGCAGACAGCGAAACCTGGATTCGCGTCCTGGGGAAAACGGAGCACCCGCTTCCGGCCATGCTGCTCCGCAAAATCCGGACGAAAGGCCCGCTCAAGCTGCTTACCGCGTTCCGCAGATGCTTTCCTTCGTAACATCATGGAGAATACACATAAATTATCGTTAGGCGTGGTGAAACGTAAGATGCCTTATACCAAAAAACATAAAATGAACATTCGTCATAAAATTTTGCAAAGCGCTTCGCAGTCATTTCGGGCAAGCGGGATCAAAGCGGTCAGCGTGCCGCAAATCATGAGCGGGGCCGGACTGACGCACGGCGGCTTCTACGCCCATTTCGACAGCAAGGAGCAGTTGGTCGCCGAAGCTTGCAAAAGCGCGATGGAAGGCACCGTCGAGCGGCTCGGCTCCATCGCAGAACAGGCGGCAGATGAGCAGAAGCTCAACGCGGTGATCGAGTCATACTTGAGCGCGGCCCACCGCGACTCGTCGGAGCAAGGCTGCATCATGCCTGCCCTGGCGGGCGATATCGCCCGCTCTTCCGAGGACATTCGCGAAGTGTTCACCGAAGAGGTCTCCCGCTTTCTCTCCTTCGTCTCGGGACTTGCCGGTCAAGACGAGAACAAAAGCATCACGCTGACCGCGACCATGGTCGGCTCCATCCTGCTGGCCCGTTCCGTCAACGATCCGGAGCTGAGCGACAAAATTTTGAGCGCGTGTCGAGCCGACTTAAAGCAAAGAACTGCCGGCCCCGTTTCTTAGCGGTGCGGCAGTTCTTTTTTATCATTAATCATTAGTATCATTAATTATATGTAGCATTAACTACATTTTTGTCATGATCACGAAGTATTTAAACCATCTTTGGATTTTTTGTCGAAGGCTCATGACTCCCCCTCCTTTTTATCCATGACAATGCCAAAATGAGTGCGCAGCGCTTCGTCGTATTCTTCTTTTGTCTGCGGGGTAAAGGTTTCAACGCCGTCGGCGGTGAAAATCCGGAACTCCTCCCCGGCCAACGTCTTGCGCCCGTCCCGGGTACGAATCGCCGCCCTGGCATGGTTGATAAAGACCGAGTCGGGAGCGGTCTCGCACCAATGGCTCGCCATGATGAAGTCTTTAGGCAGCTGCGGTTCTTCGGTAAAGGAATACAACCAGCACCATTGCCCGTGCTTCAGCTCGCTGAGCACCCAGCCGTAATAGGGATCTCGCTCCATCCGGTAGCATTCGTCTCCCTGCTGATGCTCCAGTCCTTCGATGAGCTGGACGGGCCGGCGTGGAACAATCCCGCCTACTCCCACATCGCATAGATACGTCGCACCTTCCGCCTCGACCTTCAGGACCTGATGGCGGCGCTTGGGGGGCGGGGCCGGCTCGTCCCGCCAGAATCGGGCTACGAAATCCGTGACCGGGTACCCCAGCTCCCGCAGCAGCCAGCCGAAGAGCGCGTTCAGCTCGAAGCAGTAACCGCCGCGGCCTCGAACGACAATTTTGTCGATCAGATCCTCGACTTCCAACGACAGCGGAATACGGCGCACAATATCCAGATTTTCGTACGGCACCGAATGAATATGGCATTCCTGCAATTCGGCCAGCACGGCCGCGCTTCCGTCCAGCGGACCGTCGTAGCCGATTCGCTCCAGATAAGCGCTTACTTCGGGTCTTACATCATGGCGGCGGTCGATCATGGTCTAAACTTCACTCCTTGTCGGCATGAAATAGCGTATGGCAGTGAAGAAATGTATTCGAGGTGCATCCTCAAATATCCTTTTTTTCCGTATGATGCCGCTCAAGAAAGAAGCTCCTAAGCATCCGCCGCGCAGCGAAAGCCCATATTGCCGGTGGAGCTGTCCGGCGTGTTGGCGGTTCTTGCCGCTACCCGGTACCGGTTGCAGTACGATTTGTGGCACAGATACGATCCGCCGCGCATGACGCGCGCTTCTCCGGCGGAAGCGCTCCGCGGGCTAAACCTGTCCGAACACCATTCCCAGACGTTTCCGGAAACATTGTAGAGGCCGTATCCGTTCGGCTCGAACGAACGGGCCGGCGCCGTTCCGGCATAACCGTCGCCCGCATTATTTTTATCCGGAAATTTGCCTTGCCAAATGTTGCACATGTGCCGTCCGTCCGGTTTCAGGATATCCCCCCAAGGATACCTCTTCTGGACAAGTCCGCCCCGGGCCGCATACTCCCATTCCGCTTCAGCAGGCAGGCGTTTGCCCGACCACTGGCAATAAGCTGTCGCATCGTTCCACGAAACATGAACGACCGGATGGTCCATCCGATCCTCGATCGAGGAATCCGGGCCTTCGGGGCGCTTCCAACAGGCGCCTTCCACTACCCACCACCATGGGGTATGTCGTACGATCCGGCTTACCTTTTTGGAGGTTGCCGCCGAAACAAACAAATGAAAAACGTAAGACCAGCCGAACCGTTCGGCTTCCGTCCGGTAGCTGGTATCGGCGACGAACGCTTCAAACTCCGCATTCGTCACCGTGCAAGGATCGATATAAAAGGGGCTTACCGTAACGTTGCGTACAGGTCCTTCCCCATCCGCAGGAAAGCCTTCCTTATCATCGGTTCCCATCAGAAACGTTCCTCCCGGCAAATAGATCATTCCGCTTTTGGGATCGTTCCGCGGCGGTGCTGCACGAACAACCTCTTCGATCGGCGTCACAGCGGAAACTTCGGAGCCTCTTGTTGCGGCACAGCAGCAGGAACGACGGCTTTGATCCGCATCATCCATCTTGCACACCCCGATCTCAACCGGATTGACCGGATATGCCCAGCCGTTCAAGCTGCTCGGCCGGAGCCTTCAGCTCTGCCAGCTTGGCCGCCAAAGCCCGCTGCATGTCGGCGAGCTTGTCCGGCCGCGTCTGAAGCAGATTGATCCGTTCGCTCGGATCGTGCCGCTTATCGCTCAGCCATGTCGGAATCGGCCAAGAAGGGCAGTCGACTGCCCGACGTCCGTTTTCGAACGGACCCAGACCGTAAGGAATGAATTTGGCCGTGCTGTGACCGTACCAATACAGCGGCTGGTTCGATGCGACCGGCGACTGATGAAGAGTCCATTCCCCGTCCGTGATCGATACGCTTTTGCCGAACATGCCCAGAATTGCATAGTCCCGGGTAGGCGCCTGCGCGTTCCGCAGCACGGGAAGCAGGTCGACGCCGTGACGGTCCGGCGGACAAGGGCGGCCGACGGCGCTCAGCACTGTAGGATAAATGTCCACAAGCTGGACGAGCTGGCTGCGCCGTTCCCCGCGGCCGTGATGCGGATGCGCGATAATAAACGGAATATGGCCGCACGCATCGTGCTGATGCGTCTGCAGCTTGCCGAGCCGGCCATGGTCGCCGTTGTACGTTCCGTGATCGCTCGTAAAAATGATCATCGTGTTGTCCCAGAGTCCCAACTCGTCCATTTTGTCGAGCAGCGTGCCGAGCCAATGATCGGTGAGCGCCACCATGGCCGCATACCGCGCCTGTACATGCCGCATCTCGTCGGGGGTATAATGGTTCTCCCAACGGTCATAGGGCACCATCGACGTCCATTTCCCGACCGCATAGCCGCGGGGATCGAACTTTTTCAGCCACTCTTCGGGCGGGTCCCAAGGCTCGTGCGGGTCGAAGCAATCGATATGCAAGTAAAAGTTCTCGTGAGCTTGGTTCACTTTGAGCCACTCCGCAGCATGCGTAAACACTTGGGCGCAAAAGTAATCGCTTTCCGATTTGCGCGTCAGGTGGACGTTGCGGAAATGCCGCTCGACCTTATGATCTCTCTCATCGGGGCAAGGAAAGTCGACGGGATCGGTTTTCCAGGCGTCGGCCTCGTGGCCGCGGATGAACTCGAAGCCGGTATAGCCCATATGGTAATTGCCGGCCCCCTGCTCCCACAAATGAAAATGATCCGTCACCATATAGCTGACCGGATAGCCTTGAGCCAGCTGGCGGGTCAACGATCCGTTCGGGCTGCCCGATATTTGCCGGGGCAGGTCGTAATCGTCATCCTCCAGCGGTCCCCACCCCCGCTCCAAAAATTCGTACCGGCCCGTATAAATGTCCCGCCGGGCCGGCATGCAAGGCGTCGAGCCGGCCCAAGCCTGCTCGAAGACGGTTCCCCGGGCCGCCAACCGGTCCATATTGGGGGTCGGCACGACCCAGTCCGGCTGCTCCGGGCTCATCACCCGGTTGACGGGACGGCCTTGATGGTACGGCCCGCAATGATCGACACGCAGCGTATCGCACACGATAACGATGCAGTTCATCGTTCTCCCTCCCTGTAAATCAGCCCCCTGAGGCTGCCGAAGCTATGCACGTACAGGGGGCATTCCGGCCGAAGCCGCTTATTTTTTTGAGCCGTACTGGTTATCTTTACTCCAATTGTTCGCTTTCATCGCTTCGTCCATGCCGCTCTGCAGCGTCTTTTGCATCTCCATTACATATTTATCCAACGTAACGGAGTTCTCGAGATAAAGCTGGCCGATTCGCGCCAAATCCTCATTCAGCTTTTTGTTGATATGCGCGGCGTAGAAGTTGACAAGAATGCGGTCGCCGACAAATTGGAAGCCTTGAAGGTTGTCCGGAAGCTTGACGTTGACAAGCGTCGTTGCCGTATACATCTTGTTGCCCATGATGGCGGCAACCTCCGGCGAAGACAAATATTTCAGGAAGTCCGTCGCCGCCTCCAACTTGTCCCCGGTCACCTTCTTCGGAATAGCGAACACCATATCCGGATAGCCTCCCAGCTCGTAATATTTCTCAGCTGCATTCGGATTTTCCGCTTTGGTCAAGTACGGGAGCGCGAACGTGCCGTATTCGAACTTTCTCGCCTTGGAATCTTGAATCGTCTTGAGCTCGAAGTTGCCCGCCATCACCATCGCCACGTCGCCGCGCAGGAACATTTCCTTGGCCGTATCTCCGTTGGTGCCGTTAAACCCTTTGGCCCAATACTGCGACCAATCCTTCACGATCGGCAGGACGGCGTTCCAATCCTTCGATTCGAGGTTGATGACGCCTTGGTCGACGGCCCCTGCGATTTCATTGAGCTCCAACTGCCGGTTATTGTTCCAGTCGAAGGAGCGGACCTTCTCCGCCGCGATTTGGTTCGTCATCAGGTTCACGACCCACAGCAGATGGTTGTCGCCCGGCTTCGAGTTGGCGAAGGCGAATGGCGTCACGTTGTTTTCTTTCAGCTTTTTCTGAACTTCGATAAATTCCGGCCACGTCTTCGGCACCTGCAAACCGTGCTTTTTGAACAAGTCCTGATTATAAAAGACGCGGATCGCAAGCGTCTGGAGAGCGACGCCGGACAGCTTGCCGGAAATCGGATTTTTCATTTCGCTTAGGATGGTCGGCGTAAACGTATCCTTCCATATTTTGTTATCCGTGTACGGATTGGGCTTGTCGTATTCCGCCGTCAAATCGGTGAGCAGATCTTTGTTCAAGTCTTCGTGCGTCCACGTGTAGCGGCTCGGAACAATTTCCGGGGCCGTTCCGCCGATCAGGCCGGTTGTCAGCCACGTGCGAAACGCGTCGCCGTCGCTGGGCGTGTAGTCGAGCTTGATTTTGACGTTCGGTTTTTTCTGCTCGTAGCCATTGACGATTTCCTGCCATACGGCTTTCGTTTCTTCCTGCTTCGGCGTCTCTACGGCGAACGTCAGATTGACTGTTTTGGGCGCATCCCCGCCGGTCCCCTTCGGTTGGTCCGCATTCGAAGGACCGCAGGCCGCAAGCGCGACAGACAGCCCCACCGTTAAGGACAACCCTTTGGATAGCCGTCTCTTTTTCCCGATAAACATGCACAACACCCCTTAGCTATATGATATTATTCTATCCTAACCTTTCACTGCGCCGGAAGTGATGCCGGAGATGAAAGGTTTGGTAGCGACGATGAACAGCGCCAGCAAAGGCAGCGAAGAAATGACATAGCCTGCCAGCTTGACGCTAACGCCTTGATCCATGCTGCCGGTAACGGTGCCGAGCGCGAGAATGACCGGCTTCACCTTCTCGCCCGTCGTGGACACGAGCGGCCAAATGTAGTTGTTCCATCCAGCCAAAAAGTTGATGATCGCCACCGCCGATAGGACAGGGAGCGAAAGCGGCATGACGATCCGCCCGAAAATTTGCAGCTCGCCGGCCCCTTCCGTTTCGGCCGCTTCCAGCAGGCTGCGCGGGATGCCTTCGAAGAACGTCCGCATCAAATACGTGGCCATCGAAGCGCCGAACGCCATCGGCGGAAAAATTTGCCCTTGATACGTATTGAGCATGCCGAGCTTCTGTATGAGCAAAAACTGCGGGATGAGGATTAAAAAGCCGGGTACCATCATCAGCGATAAAATGAGCAGGAACAGCACGTTTTTGCCGGGATATCGAAAGCGCATGAACGAATAGCCGGCAAGAGCCGAGATGAAGATGACCCCGGCTGCGATGCATACGGAAATGAAGACCGTATTGGCGATAAAAGGACCGATCTGACGGAATGCTGATGCGTAGTTATCGATGTGCAACGGCAACGTAACCCCCCAGAAATCATGGATCATCTGGTCCGTATATTTGAACGAGCTGACAAGAAGCATGTAAAAAGGAAACAGTGTCAGGCCGAGCAGCAGCGCAAGCACCGCATAATGCGGTACGGCAGTTCTCAGGTTTCTCATCAATATCCCCCTTTCTAATCGATCGTCTCGGTGTTTTTGACAAATTTATTGTTCGCCCAGGTGATGAGCAGCAGGATGAGGAAGAGCACGAATCCGATGGCGGACGCATAGCCCATCCGGCTGTACGAGAAGCCCTGCAAATACAAGTAGAGCGCGGGTGTCATCGTCGATTGTCCGGGCCCCCCGTTGGTCAGCACCAGAATGTTCTCGAAGCTCTGGATTTGCTGGATGATCGTCAGCGTCGCGACAAGCTTGAGCTGGCTTCGCACAAGCGGAAGCTCCAGGCGGACGAACCGCTGCCACACGTTCATGCCGTCCAGCCGGGCGACTTCGAACAGCTCGCTGGAAATCGACATCAGCCCGGCCAAATACAGGAGAAACGTTATGCCGCCGATCCACGGGAAATTGACGAAGATCACCGACCAAAGCGCGGTCTTGCTTTCGCCGAGCCAGGCGTGCGTCCACGATTCGAGGCCGAGCCGCTCCAGCAATTCGTTCAGCACCCCATAGTCCCCGGCAAAAATCCACTGCCAGGTTAAATAAATGACGATGGAGGGAATGACGAGCGGTATGACGAACCACAGTTTAAAAATGTTCTGCAGCCGCTTTCCCCGCACATGAAACACGAGCACCGCCGCGATCAGCGGCACCGTCAGTTGAATGAGGACGCCCGCTCCCGTAAAGATCAGCATATTTTTCAAAGAAACATAAAAAGCTTGATCCTGAAGCATTTCCTTAAAGTTGCGCAGCCCGACAAACGTCTTGACGTTGGCTCCATTCCAATCGTAGAACGACATGAACAGCGCGTTGAAGAAAGGAACATACTTAAAGGTGGCAAGCACGGCAAACACCGGAAGCAAAAAAGCGTATCCCTTCCAATGCTTGCTCCAAAATCGCGTTGCAGCCGCAACCATGTTGTTGACCTCCTGTCGTCGAAGCGAAACGTGTTTCTGTAGCGCTAACTTTACGTGAAAACGCTTCATATTTCGAGGTGTCATTCTTCTTTCATGACGGGGGTCAGTTTTTCGCGATGAATCCCAGGTTCCTTCAGCCCGTCTACGGAAGGAATTCCTATGGTATACTAAGAAATACATGGGACGGAACGATGTTGCGTCATGTCTAGACACAAACGACACCAAGAGGGGGAACCGGAGGATGAACTTGCTTGTCGTGGACGACCAGCGGCTTTCCCGCGCCGGCTTGATCAAGATGATCGAATGGGAACGGCTCGGCCTGAAGCTTGTCGGGGAATGCTCCGACGGCCGGCAGGCGCTGGAACAGATCAGGGATAAAGAGGCGGATATTATCATAACCGACGTCCGCATGCCCGTCATGGATGGGCTCGAGCTGATCGAGAAAGCGAAGGAGCAGTACGAAGGGCTTGCTTTCATCGTCATCAGCGGCTATGACGATTACGACTACGTGCGCAGGTCGATCCATCTGACCGTGGACGATTATTTGCTGAAGCCGGTCGATCCTCAGGAGCTGAACGCCCTGCTGGCCAAAGTCGCACGTCGTCACTTGGAACGAAAACGCCGGACGGAAGCCGAACTGACGAAATGGCGGGAGCAATTTTTTTACTTTGTTTTGGAAGGCGCTTACATGCAGGACGAGACACAGCTTCTGGCCGAGTTCGCCGATCTCCGGTTCGCGGATGCGCACGATAGATTCACCACGGCCGTCTTCGAGAGCGAATGGGATAAGCCGAGCGTCTGCGAGCTGCTCCGACCGCTTGCGGACCGGTACGGCATTTGTGTGCTTCGCACCCGGGGCGTTTACTTGCTGATCGCGGCGGGTGCCAGAGCGACGGCGGAACGGCTAGCGGAGGATCTCGCGCAGGTTCGTCGGCAGGACGGGCACGAGCTGCGGCTGACCGGCATCGGCTCAACCGTGCAAGGCATTGTAAGGCTGCGTGATTCGATCGAACAAGCGTTCGATGCGTTTGCGATCAAAACCAGCTTGCCGGAGCCGGAAAGAGACGAGCCGCTCACCTACGAACAGCTTCAAGCGTCCGGCCCGTTGCTTGTTCCGTTCGACTCCGCCGCCGAGCAGGAATGGACGTTCCACCTGCGCCAAGGAAACCGCGAGGCGGCGCTGCGCAAGCTGGACGAGCTGCTGAGCGTGCCGGCCTTCGCCCATCCCGACATCGTCGACGGCTCGTATCATTATGCGCTGCTGCGCGGCACCCGCGAGCTGTATGAGGCAGGCCGTCTTCACGAGACCGATTTCGTCGAAGCTTGCCGTGTCGCCAAATCGCTCCCGAACCTGATCGGGCAAGAAACGAAGCGGCGGGCCGTGCACGACTTTTTCGGCGCCCGTCTGATGGCCGACTCCGAGACTCAAGCGGTCGAGACGCGGCAAGCGGTCGAGAAGGCGAAGGCTTATATCGACGCCCACTATTGCGAAACGATCGTCTTGTCCGAGCTTGCGCAAAGCAGCTACATGAGTCCGGGCTACTTCAGCGCCCTGTTTCGCCAGCATACGGGGAAAAATTTTCTCGAATACGTCTCCCATCTGCGCATCGAACGCGCCAAAGCGCTTATCGCCGCGGACCCGGAGCAAAAAATAAGCGATGTTGCGCTGAAGTGCGGGTATCAGGATTTGAAATATTTTCGTAAGCTGTTTAAACGGCATACGGGCATGACTCCGCTCAGCTTCAAGGAGGACGCCGCCGGTGCTCGGTAAAATGATCCGAAATGTGCGCGCAAGCATACGCAAGAAGCTGTTCTTCTCTTACTTCGTCGTCGTATCCATCCCGCTCCTCCTGATCGGAAGCATTCTTTACGTCTCGATGCTGTCGATTACCGAGCAGCAGACCTTGGACAACCGCGCAACCCAAATGAAGCTTGTCTCGCAGCAGTTGCAGGCCTACGTCGATCAGTTGGAGCTGTACTCGCGGGTCATTTATACGGGCGAGGTACAACAGTTGTTAAACGAAGGACCGCCGGAGGAGCCGATCGCCTTGACCCGCTGGAAAAGCGCATTGTTCGAGCAGTTCGAGCAGTGGTATGGCTATATGAACATCAAGGCCACTATCCAGAACGTGACGATCGTTTTCCCGGACGGGACGATGATTTCCAAAGAGCCCTTATACGGGGCAGGCTTATCGTTCCGCAATGCAGCATGGTACCGGGAAGCGGTCGCGCGTCAAGGCGAGGTCGTGATCGCCGGTCCGTTCCTCCGCCCGTTCGCCGACCCCGGAACCGCCCAATCGCCGCATACGTTCTCGCTGGTGCGAAAAATCAACAACACGTTAAGCCCGGCAGACCTCGGCGGCATCGTCATCGATATAAACGTGATGGACATCGCACGCCTGCTGTCGACACTTCAACTGAACCAAATTTCGATCCTGAACGCCGAGGGGAAGCTTGTCTACAGCCAGCGGGCGGAAGAGATCGGAGAAGTGTGGCCCTACGACGCTCAAATGCCGAACGGAATGTCCGGTTGGCTGCAGATCGACGGCGAGCGGATGCTCGTCAATGCGGGAGAACTGCCCGCTACCGGCTGGAGATTCGTCAGTCTCGACCCTCTCGGCAGCCTCTCCGCTTACGCGGTTACGGTCCGCAATATAACGCTGGGGGTCGGTTTGTTTGCCCTCCTGATCGCGCTCGTGATTTCGACGTTTATTGCCGGACGGATCACGAAGCCGCTGCGCACCCTGCAAGCGAATATGAAGCAGGTGCAGACCGGCCGCTTCGACACCCGGCTTCAGGTCAACCGGTCGGACGAAGTCGGCCAACTGACGCAAAGCTTCAATCAGATGACCGACCGTATCGAGTCGCTTGTCAACGATGTCTACAAATCGGAAATTATCCGCAAGGAGGCGCAGCTGAAGGCGCTCCATTCGCAGATCAATCCGCATTTTCTATACAATACGCTCGATTCGATGAATGCGCTCGCGATCCTCGAAAACGTGCCCCTGCTCGCCCGTATGTCCAAAATGCTGGCAGATATGTTTCGCTACAGCATTTCCCAGGGAGAACACGTCGTCGCACTCCGCGACGAGCTGAATCAGGTGAAGCGCTACATCGAAATCCAGCAAATCCGCTACGACCACAAATTCCGCTTGTTCCTGTCGATTCCGGAGAAGCTGCTGGACTATCCCATTCCGAAGCTAGCGCTCCAGCCGATCGTCGAGAACGCGGTTTACCACGGGCTGGAAATGATTCCGGACGAAGGTATCATCGCGATCACTGCTTACGAGACAGCGGATCTTACGATGATCGAAGTATTCGACAACGGCAAAGGCATGACGGAAGCTCAGTTGAACGAGATTTCCGCCCACCTGTCGGCCCCAATCGACTACACCGAGCATCTCGGGCTTGCCAATGTACAGGAGCGGCTGCAGCTCTATTTCGGCGGGGAATACGGCATTTCGATCCACAGCATACCCGAAAAAGGGACCAACGTCGTCTACCGGCTCCCTGCGCACACGATCAACTAATTTTAGGAAAATAAATGGCAGTTCAGAGTTACTGACGTTGTACGGCTTATGTATCGAAGGATCATGATCATAATGCCTAGTACATTATATTGCTTGATTTAAGAACTACATGCTGCTCGCGTAGGTGCTTTGCTCTTGAAGTCGAATAGGCAGGAAGACTTAGATTAGCTTGGAATAATTAAGACCGGCAGCCTTGGATGAGAGAATCTAAGTCCTAGACGCCCATGCCGCTAACGCAGCACCATCAGATGATGAAAATGGTAGGTATGCGGTATAATTTACTTACGGCTGGCGAAGGCAGGTCGGCAGTCAATGGTGCTTCGAGCCCGAGTCTTAGACTGACCCTAACGACCAGGTGCACCACAGATTGTTGCTCCGAATTTGGAAGCACGCAGGATAGAATAACCATATGTGGTTGTTGCACCAGCCCCTTCAATCTTGCTGCCGTAAGGAGAAGGTTACGAATGGACGTCGTTTACAGTCATGTGTGCGGACTTGACGTTCATAAAAAGAACATCGTTGCCTGCACCATTACACCTGAAGGTAAAGAAATCCGTACGTTTGGCACCATGACCGACGATTTGATCTTGCTCATGGATTGGCTCAAGACCAAGAAATGCACTCATGCTGCTATGGAAAGCACAGGACCATACTGGAAACCAATATACAATTTGTTGGAGCTTGAGGAGATTGAAGCACTTGTTGTGAACACCCAGCACATCAAGAATGTTCCGGGCCGTAAAACCGACGTCAAAGATGCGGAATGGATTGCCGGACTTCTCCGTCACGGACTATTGAAAGGTAGTTTTATCCCAAACCGCGAGCAACGCGAGCTGAGAGAATTGATCCGGTATCGTCGTAGTCTCATTGAAGAACGCGCCCGAGAAGTCAGCCGCATTCAAAAAGTACTGGAAGGTGCAAACATAAAACTTTCCTCGGTTGCCAGCAATGTGCTTGGGAAATCAGGACGCGCAATGATTGAAGCGATGATCGCCGGCGAAACTGATCCTGAGGCCTTATCTGATCTGGCAAAACGGAAGTTGAGAAGCAAAAAAGCGGATTTGAAGCGAGCATTGAATGGCTTAATGGGACCTCATCAAAAACTAATGCTGGGAGCTCAGCTCCGTCATGTCGATTATTTGGACGAGGAGATTGGTAGGTTGGATGAGGAAATTAAAAAGCGCATGCTCCCTCTTGAGGAAGACCTGGAACTGCTCGACACAATCCCAGGTGTGGCACGAAGAACAGCAGAGACCATTCTAGCCGAAATTGGCTCCAATATGGATCAGTATCCTTCCGCCGCTCATTTATGTTCTTGGGCAGGGCTGTGTCCGGGTCAGAACGAAAGCGCCGGAAAACGATTGTCCGGCAAGACTCGAAAAGGTAACAAGAAGCTCCGAAGTACGCTTGTAGAAGCCGCGAAGGCTGCAGCTAGGACAAAAGAGACGTATTTATCCAGCCAGTATCATCGGATTGCCGCACGCCGAGGAGCTAATCGAGCGACGGTCGCAGTAGCACACAGTATATTATCTATGGTTTACTATATTCTTAAGCGAAAACAACCCTACATCGAACTCGGTCCAACCTACTACGAGGAACGAAAACGGGACGCGATCATCAAGCATTCCATAAAGAAACTGGAGTCATTGGGTGTATCAATTACTGTGAATACGGCAGCTTCCTGATCGTGAATCAGACAATATATTGCTGATGCCCCTGGCCATTTTTTGTTTGCCGGAGGGTCACTTTCTTGCTGCCTTTTTCAGGTGTTCTACAGAGCGATATTTTCAGGATAGACTGCCGCTGTTTTAATGTTTGCACATTTATCAAATGATGAGCATTACTTAAACATTTTTTATAAAATTTTTTTGGTCCTTTGTAAAAATATAGCCTCTTCGTTCGTAGAACCGATGTGCATGAATTCGACTCGGGTGGGATAGCAATTTAATTCCGGAAAACCCGTTGGTCTCCGCCCAATCTTCAAGACTCTGTATCAACATACTACCGATACCATTATTTCTATACTTTTCTTTGACAACAAACCCTAAAATATTTACTAAAGATTCAGAAAAAAGTAAATAGTACGGGCTTCCATGAATGTAGCCAATGACCTCGTTGTTTTGTTCACTAACGAGAATGATATCTTTTGTATGGTTCGTGATGAATTCGATCCGTTCTTTTACTTGCTCCTCCGAAAAAGCATAAAAACTGGGATTAAAATCCAGATTCAGCGAATAAATATCGCGATAATCCGTTACACTAACGCTCCTGATGTTTATTCCGTCCATCTTCAGTCTCCTCGTTTCACATGAGTACAGCAAAACTGAAATCCTGAACTTCATTATAAAATATATTCCCCGGAAAAAACACTAAGCCGCGTAACGACCGCTCGCATACACAAGCGGCAGTCGTGGACAAGTAACGTCCGCAACTGCCGCACGTTCATTCAGGTGTCTTTTCCTCGTCCGCCGATTAACGGTACCCGCTGACATCCGCCGCTTTGCCCGCATCCTGCACCTCGACGATATACCGCCAGCAATCCGGCCGCGAGCCGTCAAGATCATGGAACCCGTATACTTGCGCAAGTTGGCCGCTCGATAAGGACTGCCCGTTCCACCGGAAAACCTTCGGGTCGGCAGCCAGCGTGGCAATGGCCCGGCCTACAAATCGCGGTGTTTCCGAGATCATGAAATGAGGTTCTTTTGAAGCGGCGTCGCGCCAGTTTTCTTCCTTCACCCCGTAATGCTCCAGCATGATTTCGGAGCGCATCCAACCGGGAGTCACTGACACCGCCGTACATTGATGTGGCGCAAGTTCGTGGGCCAAAGACCGGGCCATGCGAATGGCGGAAGTTTTGGCCAAATCGTAAAACAGCGATTGCCGGTAATTTTGATGGTTGTATTCCTCTGTACCGTCGGTCATTTCAACGACCAGCCCGTTTCCGCTGCGGATTAATAAGGGAAGCGCAAAATGGCTCGTAATGATATGCGTATCGACCGCCAGCCGCAGCATGCGAAGCCCGCCTTCGAGAGAATGCTCCCATACGGGCACGTTCCATTGCGTCAAGTACTCGGAGCCCCAAATGTCGTTGACAAGGATGTCCAGTCGCCCCTGTTCTTGTTCTATGCATGAGACGAGCTTCCGTACCTGCTCCGGATCGAGATGATCCGTTTGTACCGCGATCCCTTTGCCGCCCGCGCGATTGACAAGCTCGGCCGTCTCTTCGATCGTCTCGGGCCGGTTATACTCGGAGCGTGCCGTCCGGGTCGTACGGCCGGTGACATAAACCGTGGCTCCGGCCGCTCCCAATTCAATCGCAATGCCTCGACCCGCGCCACGCGTAGCGCCGGCAACCAAAGCCACCTTTCCATGCAAAGACTTCATTGAATATTCCTCCTTGTTCGTTGATTCTCTTTCATTTTAAACAACCTATCCTGCCAACCTATGTCATATATAAATCTTTCCCTGCTAAAAAAAGAAACGGTACAAAGCGTCAAGACTTTCGCCTCTTGATGCTTTGTGCCGTATATGTCTCCTCCGCTCAACCCGCGGGATTATTCAATACGCAGACCGATCGTCCGCTCTCCTAACGAAACAGATTCCATTCCCGTTTCCTTGGTATACCGGACGCCGGACAGCAGCACGTTGTCCCGCAGCACATGATCGAACCGCTCCAGCGCTTCCTTCAACTGCGGATCGACGTCGAGTACGAGCGCGACGCGCTTTTCGATCGGCAGTTCCAGCTTTTTGCGGTAATCCTGCACGGCGCGGACAACCTCCCGGACAAACCCTTCTTGCTCCAATTCCTCGGTGATCGCCGTATTTAAAGCAACGGTAATTCCGTAGCCGGAAGCGGACGCGAAGCCGGCTTTGGCTTGTTTGTCCACGAGCAGCTCGTCGAGCGTAAGATGAAGCGTTTCTCCGTCGACCGCCACATCCAGGAAGCCCGCAGCGACGGCTTGCTTCGCTTCCGCGGCAGACAACTGCTTCAGACGGCTCTGCACCGGTCCGACGAATTTGCCGTATTTTTTGCCCGCCACTTTCAAGTTCAGCTTCAAGCTGAAGTCTACAAACCCGCTGTCGCTTTGCTCGATGCGGATGTCTTTGACGTTGATCTCCTCTTTGACGATATCCGCGTACCGGCTCAACTGGAACTCCCGGTCCAGCGAAACGATCAGTTCGGCTAACGGCTGGCGGGTTTTGATCCCGGTTTCGTTCCGGACGCTGCGCGCCAGTTCGACAATTTCCCGTGCGGTTTCCATGTCCCTCTCAAGCGTCGGGTCTACTGCGGAATCGCTCGCCTTTGGGTAATCCGCGAGATGAATGCTTCCCTCGCCGCCCAGATTGCCGTAGATGTCTTCGGCAATAAGAGGCGCATACGGCGCGATCATGGCGGCAAGCGTCAAGAGCGCATCGCGGAGCGTCTGGTACGCGGACACTTTATCCTCGGTCATGCCGCTGGCCCAGAAGCGGTCGCGGGAGCGGCGGATATACCAGTTGCTCAATTCGTCGACAAACGCCTCGATCTGCTTCGCCGGATTCAGGAAGTCGTTATCGTCCAACCCTTTCACAACCTGACGCAAGGTGCTGTTCAGCCTCGACAAAATCCAGCGGTCCAGCTCGTTTGCGGAAGTCCGCAGCGGGTGCTCCTCCGGCTTATAGCCGTCGATCGCCGCATACAGCGCATAAAACGCATGCGCGTTATGGAGCGTGTCGATCACCTTCGATTTCGCCTCGGCGACGATTTGCTTGGAGAACCGCTTGCTGTTCCACGGCGCGCTGTCGGCCAGCAGCGCCCAACGGAACGCGTCGGTGCCGAACTCTTCGATGATTTCCCAAGGATCGATGCCGTTGCCCTTGCTCTTGGACATCTTCTGTCCGTTCTCGTCCAGCACGTGTCCGGTCGAAATGACGGCTTTATAAGGCGACTGCCCGTTGTACAGCGTCGAGACGGCCAGCAGGCTGAAGAACCAGCCCCGCGTCTGATCGATCCCTTCGCAGATCATATCCGCCGGGTACTGCTCGCGGAACAGCTGCTCGTCGCCGAACGGGTGATGGTACTGCGCGAACGGCATCGAGCCGCTGTCGAACCAGACGTCGATCACCTCCGGGGTTCTCTCCATCGTGCCGCCGCAGGCACAGCGCAGCTTCACTTCGTCGACGTACGGCTTGTGCAGCTCCAAGCTCTCGTCAAGCGGCTGAATCGCCCACTCCCGCAGCTCCTTCCGGCTCTCCGGCGCGTGCTCTTTTCCGCAATCGCCACATACCCAGACGTTCAATGGCGTCCCCCAGTAGCGGTTGCGGCTGATGTTCCAATCGACGAGCTCTTCCAGAAACTTGCCGAAGCGCCCTTCGCGCAGGTGGGAAGGATACCAGTTGATATTTCGATTGTTCTCGATCAATTGGTCCTTGACCGCCGTCGTCCGGATGAACCAGCTTTCCATCGCATAATACAGCAGCGGCGATTTGCAGCGCCAACAGAACGGGTAGCTGTGCTCGTAACGCTCTTTGGAAAACAGCAGACCGCGCTCGGACAAGCTTTTCACGATATCGACGTCGCAATCTTTGACGAAGCGTCCGGCGAATTCCGTCACCTGTTCGGTGTAGCGGCCCGCCAGGTTCACAACGTTGACGAAATCTAGCTCGTGCTTGCGGGTCGTCCGGTAGTCATCCTCCCCATGCGCAGGAGCCGTATGAACGATACCGGTCCCGCTTGTATCGCTCACGTAGTCTGCATCGACGACGATATGCCCTTTGACCGGACGAACATAGCCGAAAGGCGGCTCGTAAGGGGTGCCGACGAACTCCGATCCCTTATGCACAGACACGATTTCGTAGTCCGCCTTGAACACGTTCCCGGCGAGCTTCTCCGCGACGACATACACTTCGCCGTTATACTTTACTTTCACGTAGTCGATATCTTTATTCACGGCAAGTGCCACGTTGGACGGCAGCGTCCACGGAGTGGTCGTCCAGGCGAGGAAGATTTCGTCCCCGCGCTTGCTTTTGAATTTTACGGTAGCGCTCAAGTCCTTGACATCCTCATAGCCTTGCGCCACTTCGTGCGAGCTGAGCGTCGTCTGGCAGTCCGGACAGTACGGGCTGACCCGGTGGCCTTTATACAGCAAGCCCTTGCCATGGATTACGGACAAAAGGTGCCAGACGCTCTCGATATATTCGTTGGTCAGCGTCACATACGGATGGTCCATATCCGTCCAATACGCGATCGCCTCGGTCAGCTCCCGCCACTGCTTCTCGTATTCGAATACGCTGCTTTTGCATTTTTCCACAAACTCGGCCACGCCGTACTTCTCGATCTCCTGCTTGCCCGAGATGCCGAGCTGCTTCTCGACGCCCAGCTCGACCGGGAGACCGTGCGTGTCCCAGCCGGCTTTGCGGACGACGCGGTAGCCGGACATTGTCTTATAGCGGCAGATAAAATCTTTCACGACGCGCCCTAGCACATGCCCGATATGCGGCGAGCCGTTAGCGGTCGGCGGCCCTTCGTAGAACACGAAATTCGGCCGTCCAGCCCGGTTCTCGATCGATTTGCGGTGCGTTTCGTCCCGCTTCCACTGCTCCAGCACGCGAAGCTCGCGGACTCTCGCTTTTTCTTTCACGTCGACTTTTCTCACAGGTCTCATCCTTTCTTCTTAAAAAACAAAAAAATCCCGCCCCGTAAGGGACGAGATTGTTCTCGCGCTACCACCCTTGTTCCGCAGCGATCATCATGAAACATGATCCCGCGGCACCTCTACGACGTACCATCATACGCGTCCCTTGTAACGGCAGGATCCCGGGTCTGCTTACTGAACCTTCAGCATTCCTTCTCGGAGAGGATGTTCGGCTAATTCTTGAACGTTGGCTTTCAGCACAAGGCCAACTCTCTGGGGAACAAGGGATTAGCGTACTCGTTCTCGTCAATGAATTTAACAGGCAATTCAATTATTACAGTTGTACACTAGTTTCAACCAAATGTCAACAGTGCGAACAAATAGGACAGTACATTCGTCCTGCCTCAGTTACCGCCAATCGGCTAAATGCGCCGTTACCCGCCGAACCGCTTCCTTTTCCTTCTTCAGCACGGCTTCCTGTTCGGCCTTCTCCAGCAGCCGGATAATTTCACCGCGATCCGGCTCGCCCTCCGGAACTTCCCCTCTCGCGAACAGCTTCCCGAGTGCGGACAGCGCCGACTGCCGCATGGCCTCGTGCCCGTCCAGCCAGCGGCAGACGTCCTCCCAGTGCGGCGCGGAGGCCGCGAACAGCTCGTCCCAGCCTCCGAACGGAAACGAAACATGGGACTCCGCCCACCGGATGACGTCCCGGCTGTGGAAATACCGCAGCAAGCCGTTGGCGCTGTAGCCGTCGATTTTGCTGTCCTGCGCCTCCTGTTCCAGCCGGGCCAATACTCGTTCCAGCCCTTCGCTTCCCGGGAGGCAGCATGCCGACAAATACGCTCTGCTGTGGTTCGACACTTCAACCGGAGGCCGGTCCGCCCAGAGCGAACGCACCCAATCCGCCGCCGCTTCGCCGACGGTTTCCCCTATGTATCCAAACAGCCGATCCCGGTTACCCCGGTACGTCTCCCGCTCAAGTCTGGCCAGCCATGCCTCCAGCACGGCGGCAGGCTCATAGCGCGCAAGAGCTTCGCGCACCCCCGCATCCTCCGCTTCATGGAACGTAATATAGTCGATAAGCAGCGGCAGCTCCTTCGCCGCGTCTTCCAGCGTAAGCGTCAAATAGCGGTCCAGCCAAGCTTTCCATGCCTTCGCATTCGTCCCGTCGATATCCAGACCGTCCGGACCGCAGAACGGCTCGTACGCGCTATCCTCGGCGCCGACCAATGCCAGCTCCGTTACCCGCTCCACAAATTCGGTGAACGAAGGGGCCAGCGGCAGAAACTCGCCTGTCTCATGTCCCCAGCTGACAACCGGCGGATCGTCCGGATCGCCTTCAAGATCGAGCAGCACATAGTCCCCATTGCCAGCTACGTGAAAAGCAAGATACCGCTTCTCCTCCTCCAGCTCGTCATCACCGAAATACGGCCATTCGAACGCATCAACACTCCACGCCAGCTCCCCGGACGACTCAAAAGGGGATAGCGTCTCTTCGGCAAAATACCAGTAGATTGTGACTTTTCCCGCTCCTTCGGCAAGGATTCGGCGCACGGTCGGCGGCAGCCCGATTCCGAGGCGCGTCTCCGCTTCCCTTACGCGTTCCTCATCCGCTTCCGGCTCGACGACCCATTCGCGCACCGTTGCGCCCTGCGCTTCGAGGCGTTTCAGCAGCGTGTCCCATCGATCGATCCATGTCTTTATTCTCTCCCTCATGCTTCTGCTTCTCCTTTTATGTATCCTTCAAGTGCGGAAATCTCTCCAGCAAATGACGAATCAGCGCGATGTACTGCTGCTCGTCATCATACTCGGTCCTCCCCCGCTCCAGCCAATAGTCTCCGTCTGCGAGGTCGTATATTTCGTAAGCCGTCGCTTCCCGGCACTCCGGGTGCCGCACAATCGCCACGATCGGCTCCAAGTCGTCATCCCAGTTAAATCCCAATACAAAAGCGTGCCGCAGCTCCGGCGTGTTCAACAGATGCAACCGGGCCATGCGTTCCTCGTTCTCCGAATAGAGCAAAGAATCGACGAGCTCGCGTTCCGCCTCCGTCAACGTTAACCGGAAGGCTCCTTTCGCGCCAAGCAGCAAATCGGCAATTTCCGGCTGATGTCTCGCCTTAAACCAAGGCGTATGCGCAATGCCCTTCGGATGGTCCAGTTCGATGCCATGCGCGATCAGCAGCTCCACCGCCTGTTTATTGCCGAATTTGATCGCTTTTTCAAGCACGGTTAAGCCCAGTTTGTCTTCCAGATTCGGATCGGCTCCCTTGGCGAGCAAAAACGCAAACATCTCCATCGGCGCTTTTTGCGTAATAACGTAGTGCAGCGGAGTGCGGCCGAACTTGTCCTGCCCGTTTACATCGTCTGCTGACGCTGCGGCTTCGAGCGCTGCCATCGACCGGTTTTTGATCGCTTCAAAAAGTAGCATGTTATACCCCTCGTTGATCCTCGTTATGTTCTAACTGTCCCCGATTCCCAGAACCGGTTCGTCTTTCAGATAGTATTCAAAGTAGCTTTTCGCCACCCTGGGGATAAGCTCGGATAGCGACGCATGCTCCGCAGGGTTATTGGCAAGAAAAGCGAAGTTTCGGAGAATCGCCCAGACGAAAAACAGGTCCAGGCTCTTCGCATCGATCTCCCGCAGCTGACGTTCCTCCCGGTAGGCGGACAAAAATTCGCGCCGGTTCTCCAGCGAAAGATGCAACAACGTTTCGGCCACGTCAAACAGATAAAAGCCGTAGCCGCACGCGGAAAAGTCGATGGGTCTCGGACTGCCCTGATCGAAGACGTAATTGCTTTCGTGCAGATCCGAATGAATCAGTCCCCAGGTAGGCTTGGCCACCGTTTGCAGCTGCAGCCCGGCGGCGATTTTATGCGCGGTCCGTTCGAGGCAAGCATACGCCTCGCCCGAAATGACGTTCATCTCCGGCAGCCGCTTTAACGGACAGGGCAGCGACAACACGTTGTCCGTATCATACACCGGCCGGGTGAACCCTGCGGGAGCATTCCACTCCATCGCATGCCGATGCAGCGCAGCCATGAGCTGCGCCAGGCTTCGAGTTTCCCCGGGTGTCGGCTCCCTGTCCAGTAGCTCGCCATTCACCCACTGATGCAGCGTGACGACGACGCGTTCCCCGGAGGTGTTGACGTCTACCTCTGTGGTCAGCCCGTTGTCCCGGGTTCTTACCGGAGAAGGAACTGTCAAGGTCGTATCCGCGGCTAACGCTTCGAGCCAAAGCAGCTCCGATTCGACAGCCTTTTTGGAATGGCTTCCCTTTGTAGCATAATGCAGCTTCATCAGATAGTTCAAGCTTTCCTGCTTCGTCTTCACCTGAAAGGTCACATTATCGCTCTTCCCCAAGTAAACAAGCCGCTCCCCTTGAACCGGGAATTGCTTTAAAGCTTCCTTCGCGATGCTCTCGTCATCCCAACGGACACCCATAACGATCCCTCCCAAAAGCTTCCATCGATTTATCCTGCAAAAAAGAGGAGCCAGGCTCCTGAACGAAACCGACGCTCCTCGATGGACTGTCTTGATTGACTTACTCTGCTTTGGTCGCTGCCGCTTCGGCTGCCGTTGGCACAGCGGCCAGCTCGAACGTCTGATTGCCGTTCACTTCGACGTTTTGAACCGCTCCGTTCGTATTCACCCAGCCTCTCGCAAGCAGCGAGGCTTTGCCCGAGTTGACGAAGATTCTCCCCAGATACACGCGCTCGCTGCACTTGAGATGGTTGCCGAAGTTGATATGGTACAGCCCCGTGGCATAGCCTTTCAGCGTAAAAGGCTTGCCGGGGATGATCGTGGAGCCGATCTCCTGGTAGGACGTGCCTTCCGTTGTAAGCTTGGTGCCATCCTGTTGGTAAAAGGACACCGTAATATCTGCAGGCGTGCTGCCGGCATTGGATAATTGGAACGAAAAATCCAGAGACTTATCCGCGCTGCAATAATTGTTCGTCGGAATCGGGAAGGCAATTTCTTCAGGCAACGGCTGCTGCTGTCCCGTCGCTCGGGACGGTCCTTCCGCAATAGCAGGTGCCATGATCATCAGACTTAGCGCCATCGTAGGCAGTAATACTTTTTTGAGCTTGCTTTTCATTTCACGTACCCCTTTTGTCAAGTCATTCCTCTCTACTGTAATGGAGCCCGCCCCGATTGTCCAGAGGGATTCCTTCCAGCATATGGGCAGCAAAAAAGCCTCCGGCAACCCGCGAGGAGCTTATACCGAAGGCTTCGTTTTCGAATCGAAAAAAGGACGGGAGCGGGCCCGTTACGCTTGCGCTTGCTGCCGATACGGCCCTTTGGCCGTTTTCACTTCATAGTTTCCGTGGCTCGAGCTGAGGATATGCTCCGGCTTCGGCTTGCCTCTTGCCTGTCTGTGACCTTCGAGATGAACCTCGCTGGTCTCCCATTTCTTCCACGCTTCCTCGGACTCCCAGCGAATCATCACAATGACCTCTTCGTCGCCTTTTCTCGCCTTCTTGACAAGTACGCTCAAATCGATAAAGCCTTCGGATTTTTCAATCGCGCCCTCTCCGCTGAAGCGCTGAACGACCAGATCCGAGGTTCCTTCTTTGACGATAATCGTTTTCATTTCAATAAACATGGAATCACTCCCCTAGATAAACTTACCATATTTATAATATTGATAAAGATTATCATTGTCAATTAACCGTCCGTCCTCCGGTACCGATCGGCAGCCGCAACAAGCATCCATAGCAAAAACGGAAATACTACGGCAAAGCCTGCTCCGAGTTTGCCCATCCACTCGATCATTTTGTCATTGTCGCGGAACGTCGGCTGATAAAAGATGTAAGATACGATGAGCAGCAGCAAAAACACGAACAGATGCGGCCGATGGTCCGGCTTGCCCAGCATCCAGCTCGTGGAGTATACGCTGCAGTACGTAAAAGGAATCCACGTCAGAGCGATAAGTAAAAGATACAACGCGAGAAAAACGATTTCAAAGCGCTCGATAAAAGGAAATTCAACCACTTTCAGCAAGCTGATTACCGGTTCGTTGTATTGCGAGATCTCGTCCGGGCTGAAGAACACCAGGCAAGTAAAGTCCAACAGCAAGTAGACAACTAAGGCCAGCGTATTGCCGGCAATCACCCCGATGGCCGCCCGGTTTTTCTTTTGCAGAAACGGATACAGCACAAACGTCATTTCAAAGCCTAAAAAAGTGAACACCATCTCCGGCGTACCCTCCAGCACCGGTCCCCACCCTTCCTTAAGCACGGGAAGCAGATGAAGCCACTCGGCGTCACCAAGCACGTAAATAAAAATCAAAGGCATCCAGCAGCATATCATGACAACGAACTCCGCAAATCTGCCATGGACCCGGACTCCGCTGCGGGCAATGAACCAGAATGGAACGATCAGCAGTGCGACGAGCATCAGCTCCGACGTTTGCGGCAGCAGCCATGCTTTGACGTAGATCACCGTCCGGGAGAAAACGACGTACGAGAAAAAAGCAAAATAGAGAGCGACGACGATCGCGCCGGCCCCCCCCGCCCATTTGCCCCAATAGTTCGTCAACAGATCAAGCAGCGTCCCGTCCGGGCAGCGTTTCATGGCCTGGATGATAAATAAGCTGGCGGCCGTAATCAGAAACCAGCCCAAGATGACCGATATCCAGTTGTCCGTCCCCGCATACCGGGTCACATTCGCAGGAAACGGGAGGACGCCGATGCCAATTTCCGAGGTGAAAATGAGAAAAATATATTGCCAAATCGTAATTTCGTTATAAGCGTACTTTTTCATCCGCGAAGCCTCCGGGTTGGACGATCCTGAATGATTAATATGTCCAATTTAAGGAAGGATATACAGTAAATAGATCGTCACTCCAACCCAAAAAAGCCTGATTGCATCACCCGGCGCCGTGCTCTTCATACTCCCGCTCCAGCATGGACATGACGATCAGCGATTCGTACCGGCCCCTTGGTATCCTGCTCCCATTATAACGAATCGTCTGCGCTTCAATTACCATTTTTTGTATAACGTTTCGTCTTTTTGCCCCGAACTGCCGCCACCAGCAGCAAAACCGCCGGCCACAAGGCAAACGTCAGCGAAAATACCGGCCACACCTTATAATCCCACGCCTGCTCGTAGCCGACATTCGGATAAATGAGCAGCGCAAAAGGCACAAGGCACAGGCCTATCGGCAAATTGAGCGAGCGGTATTCGTCCACCCGAATCATCTGGGCCAAGCCCGTTACGGCAGCGTAGTAAATGAACACCACTTGATAAAATATAGCGAGCAGCCATAACAAGACAAGCAGCGCTTCGATGCGTTCAAAAAAATGACCGATGCTGATTTTCATCGTCAGGTTGTAGGTCGGATACAGCTCGATGGACGTCCGGTCGGGACCTAGCACCATGACCGTCAATGCGGTTACAGCCGTCAAAATCGCGCCGGAGCTTAGTACGGAGGTGTATAGCGCTTTACCGCACGCTTCGGGACGGCTCACGTGCTTCGGATAAATCATCAGCAATGAAACCCACGGAAAGTAAGCGAAGCTTAAGAATGTGAACGAAGCCCGCGATAGCGGTCCGGGCCCCGCTTCCATTACCGGCAGCAGATTCCCGGTCTGGGCTTCCGGCAGCAGCGATAACATGACGATGACAAGCGCGAACATAAAGATCAGAACAGACGTCTCCGCAGACCGCGCCAAAGCCCCTAGCCCCAGATGCGTCCCGTACAGCATGACGGCAGCATAGAGGATCATCAATACCGGCCTCGGAGTTTCGATGAACAGATTGGTCGTCAGGAAGTTGCCGACGTACCAGATTAAAGCAGCCGCGGAGTAAAAGTTGAAAAAGAGGTAGGCGAGCATAAAGATGCGGCCTGCCGTTTTTCCTAGCAGATGCGTGCTAAGCTCCGTCAACGTCTTGTCCGGGAACCGTCCCGCCAAGGCATTATACAGCGCGACGAGCGCCAGCCCTCCCAAGGTGCCCAAAGCGGCGCCCAGCCAGGCATCCTGCTTCAGCTCGTCGGCCAGTCCCGATGAAATGACGAGCAGCGTAGAGCCTAACGAGAACAAGATCGTCAGGACCGTAAATTGATATACCGAGATTTGCCGTTGACCGTCCATACCTTCACCTCATCTCTTCCCGGGCGACCTGCGCAGCCAAGCCGCTCCGAGCATTAGCAAAGGGAGAAACAATCCGAAGGTGAGCGTGTAAGGCGTCCAGATCTTCGTCGCAAAAAGGTCAAAGTACGGCCGATTCGGAACGAACACCAGAGCCAGCACCATTAAAATCATGGCGAGCGGCAGCGTAACCGACCGGTATCTCGGCAGCTTCACGATCTGTGCTATCCCATAGGAGGCGGCATAGTAGCAGACGGATATTTTGACAAAAACCGTGATAAACCAAAGAAACGCCATAATGGCTTCGATCCGCTCAAAAAACTTGCCGACGGCAACCTTCTGCGCCAGCACATAGCTCGGATAGGCCAACAAAGCGGTCATATCGCTGCCCATCACCAGAATGGAAACCGTGGAGAACACGGTAAGAACGATCGTGCCGACAGCCAGACCCGTTGCAAAAGCTTTCGCCCCCTTGTCCGGGTTGCGGACCAAAGGAAACAGCATGAGCAGGATGACGCTTTCCTCCAAATTTCCCAAAAATCTTAAATTCCCTTCCATAATCGGTTTCAGACCCTCGCTCAACACCGGCTGGGCGTGCTCCAGCTTGATCTGCGGAGAAATAAACAAGACCAACATCAGGTAAAGCAGCACAAACGAAGGAAACACCAATTCGGACGAGCGAACCAGCGTAACCGCCCCCTGCCGCACACCGAGTACGATGACGCCGGTGAACAGCAGAATGACGACCTCGATCGGGGTCTCCGGCATCATCTGCGTCGTGATGAAGTCCCCGATTTCATAAAGCATGAGAGAAATATCAACCAGAATAAAACTGACGAAAGAGCAGGCTGCCGCCGTTCCCGCCCATCGGCCCAGGACGGAGCGGCATAGATCGATCAGCGTCGCCGGAAAGTGGCGTTTGGCCAGCGTCGTGTACAGCCAAGCGATCGCCAAGCCCTCGATGCATCCGACAGCGGCTGCCAGCCAGGCATCCTGCTTGGCGGAAGAAGCCAGCCACGAAGGCACGTACAACAGCGCATCCCCGACAACAAATAAAATCACAAGCAGCGTAAATTGATGGGTATCGATCTTGTCGTTATCGAACATACGGTTCCACCTGCCATTTCTTCGACAGACGATATGGGCTTAAGCCGAACTTCCGTAGATGAGATTGCTCAGCGGCTTATACAGCGCGGAAATCCAATCCAGCGGATTGGGGATGTTGAGCCGCAGCACTTCCGCTATCCCCAGACTTGTTCCGACGAGACACAGCAGGAAAAACGTCCACAGCTCTCTTTTCAGCTTTCGCTCCATCAAGGAACGCCATTCGATAGCAACAATCGCGGCAGCGGCCAATAAGACGAGCAGCACCTTCATGACGAACGCTCCTCCTTATTTCATTTTGTCGATGAACGATTGTCCCACCTTGCCCGTTCTGCGCAGTTTGACGTCGATCCGGGTCTCTACTTTGGCGCTCATGAAATATCGGTCCCAATCGTCCTTTAACCGATTCCAATTCCGTGGATCGTACCGGTGAATGGCCTCGCCGAATCCGAAGATGTCGGAGCGGCTGCTCTGCCGGGCTTTGCGGACCGCCTGTTGGATGAAACCTTCAATTTTCCGCTCCGCCTTGCGCTCCAACGCATAGATCGTCTCCGGCTTGGACAAATCTTCCTTGCACGACACTTCTCCCACATTGCCCTCGGACTCGACTTCGACAGTTATCACCGGTTCACCGCGGGGCGCGCTGCCTTTTAAGTTTGTATGGCTTCGAAGAATTTCAATCGTCGCCCTTCCCCCCGAATCGCACGGAACATCCGTCACCGTAGCGTCGACACGGTTGGTAATATAACTGAAGCCTCGGCTTTCATCCTCATTCAACCAGCCGACCAGCTTGTCGTTCTTGAACACCCCAATGCTGGAAAACCGGAAATTGCTGCGGGGGTTGACGGTTTTCAAATTCGCATCCGTCTGGCCTTGGCGAGGATCCCCGCTCAATTGCAGGCCAGTCATCACTCCTTCCTTGCCTACTTTCATCAGATCCGTAATAAACTCGTCCAACGTTATGGCAATGGTGGGAGACCAGTTTTTTTCGGAGATTTCCAAACTTTTCAGCAAGGCGGTGGCAGGCGACTGCTCGATCGGTACGATCTGGCTCATCACTTCCCTAGCTTCGACGCCTTTGGTCACGATAAGGTAAAAATCCGGCCGAATTTCATGATCGCGCAAAAACAGATCAAGGACGTCCCGGAGTCCTTCGCGCGCAAGAGCCTCGCTAAATACAAGGACCCGGATATGAGCAAAATACAGCTTGCGGGGAAGCTTGGTCGTCAAACGGCGAAAGCCTTCAAAGACCGAATCCGCCTTTATATACTGCGTCGTCACCGGTAGACTTGAGCCGCCCCCGCCTCCCGGAGCTTCACTCCCCGCTTGCCCCATGTTGAGCACTTGGAGCGACAACAAGTATTGGTTATCGACCCTATCGATGCCTACGCCTGTAACGATCGCCAGCTCGTTCAGCTCGCGGCGGCTCCAGCAGCCCGTGGTCAAAACGAGCAGCAGGCATAGAACGCAAAACACCGACACGTTACGCCTCATGGGTTACCTCTCCCGCCCTCCCGCTGAAGATGCACTTCCTGGTCAGACGGGACCGTATTTTGCCGTACCGGGTCCGGACTCTGCATCAGGACCGGGCGTCTTCGCATCGCGGACAACGGGAACCGGAGTATGGCGTCTTTTTGGTCGCTTGGAATATATGGGGCAAAAGGCGCCATATAAGGAACTCCGAACGAACGCAGACTGCACAAATGCAGGTTAAGCGCAATCAGCCCGATAAACACGCCGAAAAGGCCGAAGAACGCGGACAATCCCATCAGGGCGAAGCGTAAAATCCGGATCGGGATGGACATCGCGAACGATGGAAAGGCAAAGCTGGCAATGGCCGTAATCGATACGACGATGACCATAGCCGGGGATACAAGACCGGCCCTGACCGATGCCTCCCCCAGTACAAGCGCCCCTACGATGGAAATCGCGGGGCCGATCGCTCTGGGCATACGTATGCCCGCCTCACGGAGAAGCTCGAACGTAAACTCCATCAGGAAGGCTTCGACAGCCGCCGGAAACGGCACCCTTTCCCGCTGTGTCGCGATGCTGGTCATCAGCGTGGTCGGCAGCATCTCTTGATGAAAGGTGGTGACGGAAATAAATAAAGCGGGAGCGAGCAGCGCAAGCATCAGGGAAATGTATCGGAGAATGCGAATAATCCCGTAATCCGACCGGTGATAGTAATCTTCGGGAGACTGAAAAAATTGGGCGAATACGACGGGCACGACCAGAACAAACGGCGTCCCGTCCACAACGATCGCCACCCGGCCCTCCAAAAGATTCGCCGCGACCGAGTCGGGGCGTTCCGTATCATACAGCGTCGGAAACGGGGTAATCGTTTTCTCTTGAATCAGTTCCTCGATATTCCCGCTCTCAAAAATACCGTCGATATCGATGCGGTCCAGCCGACTGCGTACTTCCTCAACCGTGCTGTCGTTGGCAATGCCTTTGATGTACATCAAAGCGACGTTCGTCTTCGTCAACCGGCCGATCGACCGGGATTCGATCCACAGCTTCGGATCTTTGATTTTGCGCCGGATTAAGGCAATGTTGGTCCCCAGACATTCCGAGAACGATTCCCGGGGCCCGCGTACAACGGATTGTACGGAAGCCTCCTGGACGCCGCGGTCTTCCCAGCCCTTCGTATCTGCGGACAGTCCTGTGCCGTACCCGTCGATCAGAATGATCATATTGCCGGAAAGCAGATTGTCGAACAGCGCGTGAAAATGTTCGATTTCGGTTACCGAACTGAGCGTTAAGGTAAAATCTTCAAGCATTTGCAGCGGAGTCCATGGACTCTCTGCCCCGTTCAAATCACGGAATAGCGCCGGATCGCGGGCATGCAGCATGAACGACTCCAGAAACCGGTTAATGATTTCTTTGTCCGTCAGCCCGTCGGTATGAATGACCGCCGCCTTCGTCGTTCCCGAAGCTCCGATTCGAATCGTCCGTATGATCAGATCCGGGCTGTTTCCCGTCGTCGTCCGAATATGCTCTAGATTATGCTCCAAGTCCGGGCTTAACGGCACGGCTTCCTGCGGGGGCGAGCCGACCCGATTGGCCTCCCGTTTTCCCGCAGCGCTGCGTCGGGACCCTCCGGCTCTGGTTGATTTGAAGAAACGCATTCTCCGTCACCTGCATCTTGTATGTCGCTCTAGTTCTACTGATACATTGCTCAAATTTGGTAAAATCTATTCATTTGCCCGATGAAACCAAACAAACGTTCTCTTGCCGTAAACTTCCAAAATACGGTACACTAAATCCTAGTGGTTCGAATGGCCGAAAGGTCCGTCAAGCCATCAAAAAAAGGCCTGTGGGAAAGCATCCCCGGCCTTTTTTTCGTTCATTAAGATTTCCAATCCTACGCCTTGACCGACAGCTTTTGCAGCAGAACCTCTCCTTCGGTCTTGAACGTTCGTTTCGCCTCCACAAACGATTCGACTTCGCTCAGCTTCGCCGGCCGGTACCCCGGTCCGTCGCAGCCGCAAGAATGATAGCTGAAGCCGTGAGCGTACAAGATCTCGACTTTTTTCCACTGCTTGATATCCTTCTGCTTGGGCGCTTGAAAATCGTGTCCCATATCGTTCATGACTTCGCCGCATTGCGGACATTTGTACTCTCTGTTCGCCACTTCGATTTTGCTCAGCTCATAATCGGACGTTTGCTTGAACACTTTGCGGCACGAAAAGCAAGCGTAAATATTTTTGTACGGGCCATACATTGCATAGCGGCACATCGCCATCCACCTCCGTAACTTCCTTTCCATTTTACCGTTTTCAGGAAGCTTTGTCATGAGGGGACTTCCGCTTGGAGCAAAAGAAGCTGGTACGTGGCTGTAATCCCTTCCGGGGCCGGGAACCGTTCTTCGTACTCCCGAAACATACCTTCGAATAAAGAACGCCAGCCAAGGGCGCGCGAACTGTCCGCCGACGATGCGCTGGCTCCCGTCGCTTTGACCGAGTGCAGAAATTCGCTGACGGAGGCATAGCCTTCGGTCCGGATGGCGCTCTCAGCCCGAACCTCCGCAAAGCCCGCATGTTGAAGCAGGGTACGCCACTCGCCGGCAGAGAGAAACGTAAGGCCGTGCCGCTGCGGCTCCAGACCGCGGGAGCGGTAAACGGCGGCAAACGATTCGTGCAGCTCGCGGAGCGTCTCCGGACCGAAGGTCGTGAACGCCAATAAACCGCCGGGACGCAGCAGCCGCCGCAAATGCCGCAGTGTTTCCTGCGGGCTTGCGAGCCATTGAAAGCAAGCGTTCGAAACGATGAGATCGAACGACATCGGCTCCGCTTGGGCGGCCCACGCTTCGGCATCCGCCAGACGGAAGTTTACGGGGAGCCGTTGGTTTGCGGCAGCCGATGGCGCCTTGGACCGGATGCGCCGTTCCGCCGCTTCCAGCATGGCCGGAGCGATATCCAGCGCGGTGATGACCGCATCGGGCCAGTCGCGCTGCAGCATCTCGGTCAATAGGCCGGTGCCGCAGCCGATTTCCAGCAGATGCGGCCGTGTTGCACGGGCTCCCTGCTTCCAGCGGGCCAGCGACCTGCCAAGCTTATCCGCCATGACGCGTTGAACGCATGCGTGCGCGTCGTAGGATGCCTTAGCGGAACGGTCAAACCGACGGCGAATCGAATGCAGCCTGTGTTCCATGCCACCACCTCCTTATCGCATCGGCGATATGTGCTTCCCGCCCAAGAAACGGGATATGCCCGCCGCCTTCGACCGGCAGGATTTCCGCCTGCGACAGACGTTCGTACAGTTCCTCTGCCGCACCGTACGGGCATACCTTGTCCTCTTTGCCGTGGACAAGAAGCGCTGGACAAGCGATCTCCGGCAGATCCGGCACATGATTCGCAGTTCGCAGAAGCTGAATGCCGGCGAGCAGCGCTGCGGTCGGCCAGTCTCCTGTCCGGGGCAGCTGCGGGAGGAAGCCCGCTTTCTTTTCCCCATCCGAAAGCAGCCGCTCGCGGAACTGGGTTTCTACCGCCAGACGGTCCTTGGCGATTGCCGCCGCCATGTGCCGGAGAACCGCGTCCGGCCAGCCGCGGTCCGCTTCTTCCTTGGAGCGGACAAACTGTGCGGTTGCGCCGAAAAGCACCAGACCGTCCGCGAATCCCCGTGCGGCGAGACGCAGGGCAAGCAATCCGCCGAGCGACCAGCCGGCGATCAGGACTTTTCTGCTTCTGCGGGAGGTCGTCGGAAGCCACGGGTGGGTACTGTCCCACTCGGTGAACCAAGCGACGGAAGCCGCTTCAGTCAGGGCCATCATCTGCTCCGGCGTTTCGGCGCAGATGAACTGTACCGGGACATGAACGAATTCCGGGAGATGCGATTGAATCTCGGCGAATACCGTTTCCGGCATGCTCCATCCGGTCAACCATAAGATGACGGCGCCGCGCGGCTTTGCCGATTTTGGCGTTCCGGCCGATGCGGCGAGCGCCGTTCTGTTGGCGAAAATGCGAATCGGGTCCGTCATCGCGCCAGCACCCCCAGCCGAAGGGCGACCCATTCGATGCGGCTGGCGGCATCGGCCAAGTCGTCTGGAGTATGGGCAGCGGATAAGGAAAAGCGGATGCGCGCCGTTCCGTCAGGGACCGTCGGGGGACGGACGGCAATGGCGGCAATGCCTTCCGCTTCCAGCGCAGAGCTGAAGCGCAGGGCAGTCGCGTTGTCTCCAACGATAACCGGGACGATCGGCGAATCTCCGGGCCCGACTTGGAAGCCTGCCTTGCGTAGCGAGGAACGGAACTGCCGACTGGACGCGGCAAGCCGTTCGCGCCGCCATCGTTCCTTTTGCACCAGATTCAGAGCTTCCGTAACCCCGGCGATCACGAACGGAGGCAGCGCCGTCGAGTAGATGACCGGCCTCGCCTTATTGACCAGCCAACGGATGAGCGTACGGCTGCCGGAAACGTAGGCGCCGTAGACGCCGAATGCTTTGCTGAAGGTTCCCACGTGCACGTCCACGCCGCTCCGCAGCCCCAGCGCATGACACAGCCCTTCGCCGCGCTCTCCATAAACGCCTCCGCTGTGAGCTTCATCGACCATGAGAATGGCTCCGTACTCCCGCTTCAGCGCTACTAGCTCGGTGAGCGGCGCCGGATCGCCGTCCATCGAGAAGACCGCGTCCGTGACGATCAGCTTGCGTCTTGCATCGCGGTGCTTATGCAATAACCGGCGCAAATGCTCCATGTCGTTGTGACGGTACCGGGCTTGGTCGGCGCGGCTTAACCCAATGCCGTCCACGATGCTCGCGTGATTCAGCCGGTCGCTGAACACGACGTCTCCGCGGCCTGCGAGCGCCTGAATGACGCCGAGATTCGTCATATAGCCGTTGGCAAAAACCAGCGCGGCCTCGCTCTGCTGCCAAGCGGCGAGAGCTTCTTCCAGAGGGTCATAGGGAGGCCGGTTGCCGGTGACAAGACGCGATGCGCCGGAACCGGCTCCTTCGGCGAGAAGCGCTTGTGTCATGGCGTCAACAATAGCCGGATGGCGAGCCAAACCGAGGTAATCGTTGGAGGACAGGTCAAGCAGCGTTTTTTGTCCGCGCAGCACGTAACCTTGACGGCCGGATTCCGTGGCGCTGATCTGCAGCGAACGGTTCAGCGACTGATCTTCCAGCTTCTGAAGCTCGTCTTCGATCCATTTCATACCGTCACCGCCTTAAAGAGCGCAGGCTTCAATCTCAAAGCCCAAATCTTCGATCATTTGATAGTCAACCGCTGCCTCCTGCCCTTTCGTCGTCAAATAATCGCCGACGAACAGCGAATTGGCGGCGTACAAGCCAAGCGGCTGCAGCGTCCGGAGATTGACCTCGCGGCCGCCCGCCACGCGGATTTCCTTGGACGGGCAGATCAACCGGAACAACGCTAGCACCCTGAGCGCCTTCATCGCGGGAGTACGGTCCACTTTTTCCAGCGGAGTTCCCGGAATGGCGTTCAAGAAGTTGACCGGAATCGAGTCGGCTTCAAGCTCCCGAAGCGCGTAAGCCATTTCCACGATTTCGCGGTTCGTCTCGCCCATGCCGATAATAACGCCGGAGCAAGGGGACAAGCCGTAGCGTTTCACCTTTTCCACGCTCTCGACCCGTTGATCGTAGGTATGGGTTGTCGTGATGGAAGGGTAGTTCGCTCTGCTCGTGTTCAAGTTATGATTGTAGCGGTGTACGCCCGCTTCCGCGAGGCGTTCGGCTTGATCGTCCCTCAGAAGGCCGAGACATGCGCAAATTTTGAGCGGCATCGTGGCGCGGATTTCCTTCACCGCTTCGATGACCTGCTCCAGCTCTTTGTCCGTCGGGCCTTTGCCGGACGCGACAATGCAGTAGGTTCCCGCTTGACGGGCCATCGCTTCGCGTGCGCCGGCCAGCAGCGTGGCTTT
The DNA here is from genome assembly GCF_024158745.1 of Paenibacillus tyrphae. Lineage (GTDB taxonomy): Bacteria > Bacillota > Bacilli > Paenibacillales > NBRC-103111 > Paenibacillus_G > Paenibacillus_G tyrfis_A. Next base: position 67,439 of record NZ_JAMZAW010000001.1, read on the forward strand.
TTCCAGCAGCGGGTACTTGGCGATTGGCGCGGAGGATACGACGGATTGGGCGCAGTAGCCGCAGTCCTCGGGGCAAAGGCCGCTTTTGGCGTTAATAATCATGTTCAGCTTGACTTTCTTGCCGTAAAAATGTTTGCGTACCCGAAAAACGGCCTGCAGCAGCGGCAGCACTTCGTCGTCATCGGCCTCAAGCACGGCGAGCCCTTCTTCGACGGACAAACATTCTCCATCCAGCGCTTTTTGCGCCAACGTCTGCCAATCCGCGGCCGTTTCGGGCATTTCGGGTATTTCAGGTATTCCGGTTGCCTTCATCCTCATCTCCCTCTCCTCCTATTGACTTCTTGCGTCCTCTAACCTTTGTCGGACCGGCGAAATGTCTATATGCTGGTTCACGGCTCGCACAAGCCTCTCCATCTTGGCTTCGCCGCTTATCCACGGGAACCGTCCCAGCACGCGAAGACCGCCGTAGCGCTCAATCAGCTCCGCATTCGCAGCGGTGCTCGGATCGTTGCGCGATGTCGCGTGATCGACCTCGTTCATCACAACGCCTGCGACCGGAATTCCCCGCTGCCGCAGCAGCGCTGCGGTTAACAGCGTATGGTTGACCGTGCCCAGGCCGCAGCGGGCGATGATCAGCGCCGGAACGCCGAGCTCGGCGATGAGGTCCACCACGAGGGCATCGGAGGTTAACGGCACGGCAGCGCCCCCTGCCCCTTCGATCAGCAGCGCGTCGTACCGTTCGGCCAACGGTTCCCCTGCCGCCAGCAGCCCGGCCAGCGTCAAGCTTACACCGGCTTGCTCGGCGGCAAGTGCCGGAGTCAGCGGCGCTGCGAACGAAAACGGCGCGACTTGTTCCGGATGGTCGGCGATATCCGTCCCGCGCAGCAGCCGTTCGGCGTCGGTGACTCCCTTACCGATAAGCCCCCCGCTCTGGACCGGCTTCCAGACGCCGACGTTCCGCCCTTCGCTGCGAAGTGTGGCGGCGATGGCCGCCGTAATCACCGTCTTACCGACGCCGGTATCCGTGCCCGTGACGAATATTCCGCGCCACCGTTTCCGGCCTTCCAGCTTCTCGCTGCCGTACGCAGATGCTATGCGCGCCCCGGTCACGCTCCCCAGCCTTCCTCGGTGACATCGTAGATCGCGGCCGCCAAAATATCCGTCATCGCATCCAGCTCCGCTTCCGTACTGGCAAGAGGCGGGATCAAAACAATCACGTTGCCGAGCGGGCGGGTCAGCATACCGAGCTCTCGCGCCCGCATGCAGACACGGACGCCGATACGGTCCGTCCAGGCATAAAGCTCGCGGGACTTTTTTTCCCGGACAAGTTCGATCCCGATCATCAGACCTTGCTGCCGGATCTCGCCGACATGCGGCCAATCGGCAAGCGGAGCCAATTTCTTCGCCGCAAATGCGGCCTTTGCATTGACCGTATGTATCATCTTTCGTTCTTCGAGAAGTCGGAGGCTAGCTAGCGCGACGGTGCAGCCAAGCGGATTGCCCGTATACGAATGACCGTGAAAAAACGTTTTTTGCTCCGAGTAATCGGCGTAAAACGCAGAGTAGATCTCGTCGGTCGCCAGCGTCGCCGCAAGCGGCAGATAGCCGCCTGTCAATCCTTTGCCAACAACCATCAAGTCGGGCGATACGCCCTCCAAATCGCAGGCGAACATCGCTCCGGTGCGGCCGAAGCCCGTCGCCACCTCGTCGGCGATCAGCAGCACGTCGTGCTTACGGCACAGCGCGGCAATCTCGCGCAAGCATCCTTGCGGCATGACGATGATGCCGCTCGCTCCCTGCACGACAGGCTCCACGAGGAGAGCCGCCATCTCGTCCGCCCGCGACTCCAGAAGCTCCCGCAGCGCGGACAGCGTTGCTTCCATCGCGGCGGAAGCCCCGCCTTCGGTACGGTAAGCGTAAGGATACGGAATGACGCAGGAGGAGAACAGCAGCGGGCGGAAGATGTTGTGGTAAAGCGGAATCGCACCGACGCTAACAGCACCGAGCGTGTCCCCGTGGTAAGCCTGGTTCATCGTAATAAATTTCGTTTTCCGGCCGATGCCCCGGTTGTGCCAATACTGGAACGCCATCTTGAGCGCAATCTCCACGCCGGTTGCACCGGCATCGGAATAGAACACCTTCGTCAGCCGTTCCGGAGCGATGCGCACCAGGTTCGCGGCCAGCTTGATCGCCGGCACATTGGCCATGCCGAGCAGAGTCGAGTGAGCGACTTTCGCCAGTTGGGACGCTACCGCTTCGTTCAACTCTGGAACGTTGTGTCCGTGCACGTTGAGCCAGACCGACGAAAACCCGTCATAGTAAGCGCGTCCCCGAACATCATAAAGCAAGATGCCTTCGCCCCGTTCGATAATGAGAGGCTCGCCTTTAACATAGTCCTTCATCTGTGTAAACGGATGCCATAAGTACGCCTTATTCCAGGCCGCCAGCTCTTCGCAGGTTGTGGCCGTTTCCATGACCGTCACCGCCTCTATCGTTTTAATTGTTAACCTAAAATAATATATATTGGTTAACAATCGATCTTATTCTAGCAAACCGATGACCTCGTGTAAAGCAAGAGACTATCCCCGGCTTAAGTCCCGACAAAACGAAAAGACCCATGGAAGACATTCTTCCATAGGCCTTTGGGGGCTTCGAGCCAAGCGCTATTATAAACTTTTCCCCGTCTGCTCTTGCTTCGGGTGCTTGTGCCGGTAAAACAGATAGTGAACCAAATAGCAAACGATCGTAAACGGGATTCCATAGTAAAGGACGATTTTCTGCTCTTGGTCAAAGGCTAGCCCGACCAGCGCAACGATGCACAGGATGATCGCGAGAATCGGCACAAAAGGAAATAGCTTGACCCTGTATTTCAGATCGTGAACGCTGTTCCCTTCGGCAATAAAACGGCGGCGGAACACATATTGCGATAAGGCGACCCCCATCCAAACCATAATTCCTGCGAATCCGGAAATCCCGGTCAGCCACAGAAATACGGTATCCGGAGCCACAACGCTTGAAATTAAAGCTAACGATGCAATAACGGCGCTGACGATAAGTGCCCGAAAAGGTACGCCTTGTGGAGTCAGCTTGCTTAAGTAAGGACTGGCCATATTGCTTTTGGAGAGCGCCCACAGCATACGCGAGGAAGCGTACAGTCCGGAGTTGCTCGCCGAGAGCAGAGCCGTCAAAATAACAAAGTTCATAATATCGGCGGCAAAAGGAATGCCCATTTTATCGAAAACAAGCACAAACGGACTGTCCGTCAAACCGGCCTCCTGCCACGGAATTAACGAACCGAGAACAAAGACCGACGCCACGAATAAAAATAATATTCTCCAAATCGTATTTCTCGTCGCCCTCGGAACCGATTCTTCGGGATTTTCGCTCTCACCCGCAGCAATGCCGATAAGCTCCGTCCCCTGATAGCTGAAATTGACGGCGACCATCGTCATGAATACGGGAATAAATCCGTTGGGAAACAGCCCTCCGTCATGGGCGAAGCCCGAGCGGATCGGAGCCGAATTCAGCCCCTCGAATGGCATCAGTCCCACAATAGCGGCCAGCCCTAACAAGATGAACAGCAGGATCGTGATCACTTTAATGCTGGAGAACCAGAACTCGGATTCGGCAAAAAGACTCGCGGAAAAGGCGTTAAGCAGGAACATCAGCACAATGAACAGCGCGATCCATACCCACGAGGGCACATCGGGGAACCATCGGGTCATCAGAATCCCGGCGCCGACCCATTCGGAGCCGACGGCGACAATCCAGTTGATCCAGTACAACCAGCCGATCGTAAACCCGGTAGCCGGACCTATAAACTTGGTGGTATAGGCCTGAAATGAACCCGTCACCGGCATCACAACCGCCAGCTCGGCCAAACACAGCATGACCAAATACATAAGAAGTCCGCCGGCCAAATAGGCCAGGACAACACCGCCCGGCCCGGCTTGATTGATCAAATACCCCGTACTGACAAACAAGCCCGTACCGATGGCCCCGCCCAGCGAAATCATAAACATATGCCGGCTTTTCATGGAACGCTTCAGACGGTTGTCCTTTTCCTCGATTGCATTAGCCATATAACAATACCCCACTTCCAATAATGTCATTTTCTAGTAAACGCTTACAATTATTTTGTTAAAATGGCCGTTTCCTCAGACTCCCCTCCGCAATCATCTTTTGCTAAAAATAAAAAACTTAGCATGTCCGGACATTTCTCCTTCACGCCAAGCTCTTTTCTATAGACTATAAGCTAAACAGAGCTATGAAAATGAAATTTGTAATTTTTTCCTAATTATACTATAATTCATCATTAAGTCAATAATTTGTATATCCTAAACACCGCTTCGGCTTGTTTTTAGTCGTTAAGTCATGCCTCACTGTAAATTCGACAACATTCGCGCTTTTCCTTTTTCCAATGTATGGACCTCGGGAATTTTTGTAGGCCGATCGAAGACATGAAAAAAGAGGAAGCCTTTCGGGTTTACCGATACTCCCTCTTACGAGCCCTACATAAGCTAAAATTCGAATTCGTACACCTTCGACTTCTCCTTCAGCACGAAACCGCACTTGTTGGCCAGCGCAATAGACGCCTCATTCTCCTCATCCGTCGTCCAATGAGGCACTAAGCCATTGCGTACGCAATGATCGAGATAAGCGAAGGTGACCGCCGCTCCGAGCCCCTTCTGCCGCTCCTCTTCCTCATAGGTGCGAACGACAAGGTCATGTCCGTTCCCGTAGACATAGCCGGAGAAGCAGACGCTTTGCACGGTCTTGTCCTTCAACACGCAATAGCCGAACCCTTTGTCCATAAAGTCACCGGTCGAATTCCAGAATTCGCTCAAGTCTTCAAGAACGAAGTTGTTCGCCGGATCGTTTAAGAGATCGGCATCGAGCGGCGTAATCTGAATGCGGCTTTCCGCCTGCGCCAGTCTGAGCTTTGAATATCGATCCGTCGTAAATTCAAACTCCAAATCTTCGCCCTCAACCAATTCATAGTCCGTTAACGCTTCATTTAACGTCTCATCCCAAGCTTCGTCCGCAACCGCGACGGTAAACCAGGTACCCCCGATCATATCCAAGGAATCCTGCTTTATTTTCTGGTCCATGTACGAATTCAGGTGTGTTATAAATTCGGAATTGCGGCAATCCCCAACGAAAAAAGCGATGCTCGCGATCGCCCAGATCATAGCCGTTCTCGGGCGCTCGGGATCGTCCACGAAAATTTTGCCCTTGTTGCTGCCTGCCACAATGCTCATCAGCGCGACATTCGCCTTGTCCTCCTCCGATAACAGAGGCGTTATTTTCGAATATTCGTTTACATCCAGTTCCACAATCACGTTTGGTTCCTCCCCTTGATTTCCAGTCATGTCCTACATTCCCTATACGATCTCAGCGAGAATAGGTTGCCGGAATGGGAAGGAAAAAATCGTTATAACGATTTAGTCGGCTTGAGCATGAGCAAGAATGTTGACAAGCTTGCCGAACGGGTCCCGGACAAAGAAGCGCCGAACGCCCCACGGCTCGTTCATCGGGCCGTATTCGACCACAAACCCGGCTTTCTTCACGCGTTCGAGCGCAGCCTCGACATTGTCGACTTCAATGGACAGATCGGGCGTAGGCGTGCCGGCACCTCCTTCCGAGGCGAAGCTGATTTGAACGCTCATCTCCTCGTTCGAGCCATAAGTGGCGATCCAGCCATGGTCCATCAATAGATCAAGACCGAGCACGTCGTGATAAAAGCTTTTGGCCTCCTCGATCTTCCGGGTGTCAATATTGGCAACGATTCGTCTGACCTTCATTTCCCAACCTCCGTCCCGTCCTGCCGGGTAACTATTTTCGTTCCAAACTCTATTATACGATAAACAACAATAGATCGCTCCCTCCTTAGGGTTAGGAAAGGCCAAGCCATCGCTCGGATCTAATGGGCTTTTTGCACAATATCGCTGCCCAGCTGCTCCAGAAGCGCTTTCTTCCCCAGGGCATAAAATGCCTCGTTATAGTTCTGCTTGCTTGTCATGCGGTAGACGCGCCCGTTCTTGACCGCTTTCAGACCGCTCCACAACTTGCTTTCCTGCAGCACGTTGTTATCGCTGTCGGCCATCAGAATCAGATGATCGGGGTTCAGATTCGACAGCCCTTCCAGGCTGGTCACCTTTCCTCCCCATGGGTCCGGTTCCGGTGTCCCCGGAGCTTGGGGAAGCTGCATATCCCGGAAAATCATATCCGCTACGCCCGTTTTCGAATAAATCCGAATTTCTTTGGCCGTTGCCTCGATCACCGCGAAGGTCTCGTCCTTCGTAATCGCCGTAATTTTCTCGTGCAACTGCTTGGCCTGCTCGTCGTACGCTTTCATCCAGACCTCCATTTCTTTCGTTTTATCCAACGCCCCGGCGACGAAGGCGAAGCGCTCCCGGAACGCGTTGAAGCCGTACGGGACCCGGACGGTCGGCGCGATTTTGCTTAACTGGTCGTAAATTTTATCCTGCGTCGAGCCGGCAAGAATGAGATCGGGATTGGCCGAAGCGATCGCTTCGACGCTCACCTCGGTTTGAAACCAGCCGGTCTTGATCGTATCGGCATTCAGCTGTTGCTTCAATATCGGCGTAAGCTCCTTCGGATTGCCCATCTCGGTATTTCCGGTTGCGATCGGCTGATAGCCCAGAACCAGCAGTTCTTCGGTCGAACCGGATATATCCACGATCCGCAGCGGGCGGCCCGGGATTTCGACCTCCCCTTTGGCGTCCTTGATTTTGCGGGTTTGCGCTTCCGGAGCCTTTCCGGCTTGGCCGGATTGGGCCGCAGGCACACCGCTATTCGTCCCGTTCCCCGTGCTGCCGCTGCAACCGAACAAGGCGAGTGCCATCGCGATCAGCGTAAAACCGGCGATCCCTCTTTTGAAAGCATTCATTTGTTGTCTCCCTCTCTGTATTGATAATGATTATCATTTAGTCATCATACTCGTCATTGAAAACGAGCACTACCGAAGGAGGGATAGGATTGCGGTGTGGCGGATTTTTTTGCGATGGAACAACGAATTACAAAGGCGGGTGAACGGCCCACGGCAAGGCTAATCAAGCTCAGCCCGTCTGCGGATGAGCTCGGAAGGATTGATCCCGTACTTGCCCCGGAACGATTCGGAAAAATGGCTCACATTCGCATATCCGACGATGCTGGCCGCGCGGCTTACGTTGGCGGCGCCGTTCTGCAGCAGTGCCATCGCTTGTTCCAGCCGCTTGTCGCGCAAATAACCGAAGACGGTTGTGCCGTACAGCTCCTTGAACCCGATCTTGAGCTTGAAATCGTTCAAGCGGACCATCCGCGACAGCTCAAGAAGCGAAGGAGGACAATCCATGCGCCTAAGCAAGATTTCTCCGGCTTGCCGGACTTTGTCTAAGTCGCTCTTGGACAGCCGAGCCTTCCTCGTCTGCGGCTCCCGTTCGAACAGAAACGTCTCGAAGTAAAGGGAAAGCAGCTCCAGCGCCTTGCTTTCCATATACAGCTTTCGGGCCGGCGTGCGGTCCGTGCATTCGAGCATTTGAGATATGATATAGGAAGCTCTCGCATCGATCGGCTTCTGGAACTTGCGATAAGGTCTCCTGCCGATCAGTCCGCCGAAATCGACGCTTCGCTCTTCGGATTCGTCTTCCATGATGTCGTCGAACAGCGAGACCGGGATGCCGATAGCTAGCGATCGGACCGGGTCGTGCTTGTCGTATTCAAACGAAGCCCGGAAGTCTTGCATGAATTGCAAAGTGCAGCTTCCAGCAGCAAGCTCGTGCCGCTCATCCGACACGTTGACCTCTCCCTTGCCCTGCAAACAAAAGCTGAGCTCGACCATGGCTCCGCCGGAAGCGACTTGGATGGTCCGGTCCTTAAGCAGTTGGAAATCCGATAACACGATTTCCATGCCGGAGCGGGTGACCAGGCGCCGGATTATACCGTCGCCCACAGGTTCGGACAGCGGCATCCGTTCCTTCCTGTCCGGAAGGGCACAGGATAGCTGCATCCCATGAAAGTATTGATCAAATATGTCGTGAAAACGGGTCGATTCCATAATGCATACTCCTGCCGATCTCTAACTGTGATAGACGTCATTTTAAATGAGAATGATTCTCATAGTTTTCATTATAGAGGAAACCCGAATGGCGGGCAATCTACGCTAGAACAGCTTATGAAAAAAGTCTACCCAGGCTTGGTGGCCCGGGCAGACTCGCTTCCAACAAAGTTTCATCTCTAAGCGTTAATTGATATAGTTCGCTTTGCTCAAGAAACGCTTCAGCATTACCGCGGACTGAGCCCGCGTTGCGATTCCGCCAGCTTCGAGCGTCTCCGCCGTCATTCCGTTCATCAGACCGGCATGAATCGCAGCCGTTACTTCAGCCTTCGACCAGCCCAAACTGCTGGCGTCCTTAAACGGCGCCAAAACCTCGCTCTGCTTCGCCTGCGATATTTGCGTCTCCAATCCTGCATAAGACATGGCGCGGATCAGCATGGCCGCCTGTTCTTCTCGCTTAATTTGCCGGTCCGGATGGAACGTTCCGTCCTCATACCCGCTGATGAGCCCTGCTGCCGCCGCAGTTGCTACATCCCCTGCATACCAGGCCCCGGGAGGCACATCGTTAAACCCGCCTTGTGCTGTCGCAGGACTGAGACCCAATGCGCGAACAAGCAGCGCTGCGAATTCCGAGCGTGTGATCGGGCGATCGCCTTCGAACCGGTTGTCGCTGACCCCTTCAACAACGAGCTTATTAGCGAGCAGCTCGACATCCGCTTGCGCCCAATGGTTAGTCATATCCGCAAAGCTTTTGTTCATTTCGATAATGGCATACGTGCCGTTCCCGCTCCGCTTCAGTGTCGCAACCGTTTGTCCGTTCCTCGTATCGAAGAGGGTCGGAACGAAGCGCACCCGTTTCGTTACCGGGTCATAGAGGACTCCGGTCGCTTTGGACCGGTCCACGGCTTTGCCAAGAAGCAGCTGGTATGTGACCGGTGCGGACCCGAACGGTACCGGCACCGTGCGGCCTTCTTTGTTCGCCGCCTCCACCGAGAGATGGACGCCGTCTGCGACCGACACGCCGTTTGCAGCCATCTTGATCTCGTCGCGTTCGCTGCCGCTTAGCTTCTTGAACGCAAAACGGATCGACATATCGCTTACCGCCGAACCGAGCTGCTGAGCCAGAGCTTCCAGCTTCAGTGCGTCCAATGGCAGCGTATAGCGGCCGCTATCCCCGGTTACCGCAAGCGTCGCGCCGTTTTTGCGGCTCGCATCGTTGGATAGCCCTGCCGCCGCCAGCTCCAGCTTATCGCCGGTAAATTTCACTTCGACGCCGGAGTTGGCACGGAATGCCTCCTTCAGCGTGTCGGCGTCTACTTTACCGCCGCTTGCTTCAAGCACCGCTCCCGGCTTGACCGCAGGGACATCGGGCTTGCCTGCGCCTTCCGTCGGCTTCCCGCCGGTGCTGCCGCTATCGTCGTCGCTGTCGCTGCTACCGGTGTTGCCTCCGCCGTTGTCGCCTCCGCCGTTGTTTCCTCCGCCGTTGTTTCCTCCGCCGTTGTTCCCTCCGCCATTGTTCCCTCCGCCGTTACTGCCATCGCCCTTCACTTCAAAAGTAACAGGCTGCGTATACAGATCGTACTTGCTGCTTGCGTCCATCGACGCCGTATACCGTAGCAAGGCGTGCGCCGTTCCCGGCTTTTTGGCCGTAACCTTGCCGCCGTTCACGTCTACGACATCATGTCCGTCCAGCAGGACGATGTCCGGAGTGACGCTCGTTTTCACGCGAGCGTAGGAATACACTTGCGCCGAGACGGTTACATTTTCATTCTGAGCCAGGAGGTAGTTGTCCTTCTCCGGGAGAACCGAAGCGGCCCAGTTTTTAGAGTAGCTTGCATAATCGGTGGTCAAGCCGTAAGCGCCCATCGCAAACATGCTCTTGTAATCTTTCTCGATATTGATCGTCCACGGGGAAATAAAGATGCCCCGGTGCTTGGCCGCTTCCATATAGTCCTTCTTCAGTCCGGTATACCCTACGTTATACGTGACGTTCTGCTTCTGAACGATCTTCAACGTTTCGCGCAGCGATTTGTTGACATTCGAGGTATCGAAGCCGCTGTGCAGCAGTCCTAGCGGCATCCCCGGCATTTGCTCGGCGAGCCGCTTCAACTGGTTCGGGTCGAACGACATGACGTTGAGCAAGTGCTCCGCGTTCTTCTCCTTGATCAGCTTCACCAGCACGTCAACTGCTCGCGGATTGCTCGTTTTAATTTCAGCATAAACCATAATGCCGCGTCTTTTGGCCAGATCGATCTGCTCGTCCAGCGTCGGAACTTTCGTTTCCTTATAGCCAGGCTTCGGCTTGCTCGCGTTGAGCGCCTTGATCTGTTCCAGCGTATGCTCCTCGACCTTGCCGGACCCGTTCGTCGTATTTTGCAGAACAGCATCGTGAATAATGACGAGGTGATCGTCCGTCGTTACATACATGTCGTTCTCGATAAAGTCGGACCCGTAATCGACGGCAAGCTCATTGCTCTCGATCGTATTCTCGGGAGCCTCCGACGGAATGCCCCGATGACCGATCACATAAGGCTTACGGACCAGCGTCGTCTGGTTGGAGTACACTTTCAGTGCATCGAAGGCCGCCGCCGGGGAATCCGTCACGATGCCGTTCGTTCCTGCCGTGATCAGCTGGTGGATCGACACGCTTTTGTCCGCTGCGCTTGCCGTTTCCTTGGCCCATACCGCGATCAGCCGCTGCTGCAAATAAGCGACATTGTCGATCGAAGCCGCGCTTTGAGGCAGAATGGCAATTTTTGCTTGATTGACCGTTGTTTTTCTGCGGATATCGAGCAGGCTTTCCGGTGTCAAGTTATTCAATCCGCTGTAATCGACAATGCCCCGGATCATCGGGTACGCCGTTCTTACCCGCTTGACCAGTTCGCCGCGGTCCGAGACGACGAACGCATCTTCCAGCTCGGTCCGCTGCACATAGTCGGCCAGCTTATCGGCGGCTTGCTCGCCCTTCACATAGAACGCCGGAATCATCCGGGTGCCGAGCGAAGCCAGCACCTCGTCCAAGCTTCCGAGCACGTTCGCGCTTGACGGGTCAGTCACCTTCAACTCAGGGTTCACATGCAAAATCACCGTCGCCGGCAGGGTGGGCCCGTTCAAGCTTGCCAGATCCGCTGCGCTGCGAACCTCCTTGACAACGGACGGTGCTAGCGAAATTTTCGTCTCCGGCTCGGTGACGTTCACGAAGCGGTCCGTCGGCATCGGCGGCAGCGCCTCCTGCTGCAGTGTAATGCGGATGTTGTCCACTTTCATCCTGCTGCCGTTCGCCTGCAAGCCGATTCCGCCCTTGGCGTAAGCGGAGGCCGCGTCGGTGTTGATCATCACGCGATTGTCGATCAGTTCCTGCACCCGGTTGCCGTAGGCTTTGACCGTGTAACGGTACATTTTTGCCGGGTCGATCACTTCGCTATTCGAGCCGCGGTCCGTCACGTTCCAGCCGTTCGCCGGGGTCCGCTCGGCGAATTCGACGCCGTTGGACGCCGTCGCGTCTTGGCGGACCGCCATTTGGTAATAAGGGTGATCGTTATTTTGGATACGAAACATGATCGAATGCCATCTCGCCGCATCGTTGGCCGACAGATGGGTGACGTCCGCTTCGATTTTATAATTGCCGAACAGCTTCAAATAGTCCGGAAGCAGCACGCGCGACGGGTTGTCCGGGGCCGAGCTCGCATTCAGCTCGAATGCGCCGGCTTTCACAACGGACGCACCGGACGTCGTGCCTTCGATTCTCGTCCAGCCCGGCGGCAGCGCGCCGTCCGGCAAAGCGTCGAAGTTCTCCTCGTACAGTACGTACTCGGCGTCGCCGGCTTCTTTGGCCACGACGAGGAACGAAATCGCAGCGCTATCGATGGAAGCGGTCAGCGTGTGGACGCCTTTTTGCTTGACATTGATCTTGCCGTTTTCTATCGTGATCCCGCCGCTGCCCGAGCTCCAAATTAAACGGTCGCCGGTTATCGTGCCTGAGGTAAAATCACTAAGCTCCGATTGAAATACAATGGATTGAAGATCGATCGCTCCGCCTGCCGTGCCCAGCATGTAGCCTTCGTTATGCTTGAGCGAAACGACTTTTGCCCCGATCGCCGACGGCGTAACCGTAATCTCCTGCACAGCTTCGGCATTAGCGAAAACCGTTTGAATCGTCGCTTTCCCCGCTTTGACCGGATACAGCTTGCCGTCCACAATTTTGATCGTACTCTCGTCGGAGGAATACAGCTTCAGCCGGTCGCTATAGACCGCTTCCGTGACGCCGTCCGAGAAGTAGACGCTGCCGGTCACGCTCAGCGGTCCGGTCAACGCTTCCATCGTCGACGGGATCGCCAGATCAAGCCAGTCGGCAGTGATCCGCGTGACCTTCACATTATCGAACGACACTTTGCTCTGGTCGGCCTGCAAGCCGATTTTGCCGCGTTCCAGCAGCACATTCGGACTCAGGGTCTTGTCGGTCAACAGCGTAAAGTCCGCATCGCTCTTCGCTTTGATATATTCTTTGACATTGTTGTCAAAGACACGGACTTTCATCGTGTAATCGTTATTCAAGGCAAGCGGCTTCCACATCCCGCTCACAGGCGTAGGACTGAACCATCCGTTATCCGGCTTCCGGTAGGCGATTTCGTAGGTGCCGTTTTGCCGGACGGCCATCTGATTATACGGGGCCTTGCCGCTCGCGGCTCCGCGGAACATGATCGAAGCCCAGCGTCCCGCATCCAGCACGTTCTCGAACCGGACATCCGCTTCAACGACGTAGTTGTCCCACTGCACCGGCGCAATCGCCCGGGCTTGTTTGCCCGACGCGCTCCCGTCAAATACCATTCGCCCGTTGCCGTATGTATCCTGCACGACCGTAAACGGATTGCTTCCCGCATTCACATCGGAAATCCAGCCGAAGGGAAGCTGGCCTGACGGATATCCGTCAAACGTCTCGTGCAAAAGCACCGGATTCACCGCTCCGGTCACCGGATGGCCGTCGTCCAGCGTTACGGTGCCGTACCCGGACGTGTCGTTCCAGAACGATGTGGTGTTGTAAGCGCTCCAATAACTCGACCTTTGCTTCGCTGGGTCTGCGGCATCGTACCGGTCGGTCGTGCCGACTTCCAATCCGAACTGTTTGTTCCGCCTCGGGTCAAGCTGGAGCATATCCCACGGCACGGCCACTTCGAGCGTCCAGCCGCTGCCGGTCGTGCGGATGGCACGCAGTATTTTTTTCTCGTCCTTCCCGCTATGATTATTCAGCGCTGCGCCGAAGTGAAACTCCGGCGTCGTCGAGCCCGGCTGATATACGAATCCGAGCTGCATGTCCTCGCTTGCAAACGGAGCCGAGCGGTGATTCGTCGGATCGAAGAACAGATTGATATTATCCTGCTCGAACCAATAGCCCGGTCCGTTATGGATCAACATATCGTCGTCGGCCTTCACGCCGATATAGAGATATTGATTGTCCCATAGGAGACCGAATTTGGACTCCTTGAAGACGCTATCCCCTGTGCGGACGCTTAGCGGCTGATCGATGCTCCAGACGGAATCGTCGAGCTGACCGTCAATCGCGGGGGCGTTCTTCGTCTTTTTGGCGACCATCGACTTTCGTCCCGTGTCGGCGGCTTCGGCTTGTCCCGGAACAAGGCCGACCGGAATCGTCCCGCTAAGCAATGCGATAATGAGAAATACGTAGAACGATTTGGCATGACGTATCATGGTAGGTTCTGTCCTTTCCTATCGTCTTGGTAGGTCATTTTGGTCCCGTTTCTGCTTTCAGAGCGTTAATCCTAGCAACATCCGGTTCGGTATGCACGGCTCCCTTCTTGTGAACATGACAAAAAACCCTTCTATCCATCAAACAGAGGGGGTGCGCCGAATCGGCGTCTCCGTTTGCTGTATAAAAGGGTTTTCTCCTCGTCTCGTACCCTGCTTATTCGGCTGTCCTTACACTTCTTAATTGTACTGCGGTTTGTTATCGGAGCATCAAGCGCAATTAAATAAATTGTAAATGAACCGGCGTTTACTTTTGGTTCCGGGACAAGATCGTTTCCGTCAAAATGTCCAGCTGCTTCTCCAGCGACAGTCCGTCCGAAAACCAGAATTGCTTCAAATTAAGCAAATACACCCGATTGCTTTTAACCGCAGGAAGGTTTTTCCACAGTGGGTTGTCCATCAGCTCCTTGGCCCGTTCCGCTCCGCCGTCCTCCTGATACACTGTAATGAACATATGGTCCGCGGCATATTCCGGAAGCACCTCTTGCGAGATGTCCCGGCTCTTGCCCGGCTCGAAAACGTCCTTCTTCACTTTGTCCGGCGGCGTTAACCCGAGCGTGGCGAACAAATTGTACCCGGCCCGCTGATTTTTGTCCCAGATCCATAAATTTTTGGCCCAGATTTCGTAGGAAGCCGCCGTCTCTCCCTGACCGATGACTCCGGCCAGCTTCTGCTTCGCCTGCGCGGCCTTCTCCTTGTAGCGCGCGATCCAGGCTTCCGCTTCCTTCTCCTTGCCGAGCATGCGGCCGAACGTGCGCACTTCTTCGAGCGGGTCTGAACCGGCGAAGCCTCCCCACGGAAGAGTCACCGTAGGCGCGATTTTGCCAAGCTTCTCGGTTACTTCAGGCGGCAAATAGCTCGGCGCAACGATGAGATCCGGCGACAGCTCCAGCACCTTCTCGACGGAAACGTCCCCGACGTCCGCCACTCCGGCCAGCTCGTCCTTCAATTGCTCGGAATTGTTCAATACGATCGATCCCACGCCAACCGGCTTGATGCCAAGCGCCAGCAGGTCCCCTGCAAACTGAATCGCGACGATCCGCTGAGGGTTCGTCGGAATTTCGATTTCCCCGTTTTCCGCCTTGAATATTTTCGTCTCCGGCTTGTCCCCGGAGGCTGCGCGATTTCCTGCCGTACTCGACGGATTCTCCGCCCCGCCGCTGCAAGCTGTGATAACGGCCGCCATCACGACGAAAAGCAGCCCTAGCCATACCATCTGTTTGATGCTGATGTGACGCATAGTCCCCCTCCGATGTCAATGATAATGATTATCATTTTAAATCCCATCTCGTATTGTATCAGTCCAAGGCGGAATGACCATATCCTATGATCATCATTTTCATGGACAAAAGGTCACCGGAGGGCGGACTTCAGCAATTGCGTCTGGATATCAAGCTGCTTTTCCAGCGACAGCACGTCAACGGAATGAATCACGTCCAGTTCAATCGAATATACCCGGTTGCGCCGTACGGCAGGGAGCTGCTTCCAGATGTCGCTCTCCATTACTTTTCTCGCACTTTCGGCCCCGCCGTTCTCCGGGTATACGCTGATGAACATATGATCGGCCGCATAGTTCGGCAGCTCTTCGAGCGTAATTTTTTTCGGCTGGCCGATGTCCAGCACGTCCCGTTTCACCTTCGGCGGAGGAGTGAATCCGAGCGGCTTGTACAAATTGTAGACGCCCCTTCCGAACGATTCGCACATGACCCAGAGGCAGTCGGCCCAAATCTCGTAGACGGCCGCCGTCTCGTCTGGTGCGATAAGACCGTGCAGCTCCGCCCGCGCCCGCTTCCCTTTCTCCTCATACCGGGCAATGAACGCTTCCGCTTCCCGTCTCCGGTTCAGGATGTCCGCCAGCGACTTGAATCTCTCGAACGGGTCTCCGCTATGAAATACAAGCGTCGGCGCGATTTTGTGCAACTGCTCGATCATGCCGCGGTCCAGCCAGTCCGTCGCGATGATCAGCTCCGGCTCGAGCTCCAGCATCGGCTCCACGGACGTATAGCCGACATCCGGCGTGCCCGCCAACTCCTCCTTCAGCAGCGCCAGACTGCTCAGTCCTTGATTGTACGAAGCGCCGAGCGGCTTGATGCCCAGAGCGAGCAGATGTCCGACCAGATCGTAGACGACGATTTTTTTCGGTTCGCGCACATAGCCTGTCGGTGATACGCCGACGACCTGCTTGAATTTGCGGCTCAGATAAAATCCGTCCGCATAGCCGACATTGCGGGCAATGTCGTTCAGGCTCCCGCCCGTCAGCAGCAGCTGCTCCTTCGCCCGGTCGATCCGGATGCGGGCCAAGTAGTCGGAGAAGCTGTGTCCGGTTTCCCGCTTGAACAGCATCGAAAAAAAGCGCGGGTGAAAGCCGGTCATATGCGCGAGCATGTCCCGGCTGATTTCTTCCCGGTAATGCTTATGCATATAGTCGATGGCTAGCTCGATCCCCTTGCGCGACGGCCGGACTTCCGGCTCCGAGTCGGTACGGCGGCCCGGCACCAGTAGGTGAAGCAGCTCGTAAAGCAGCATCTCCTGCCGAAACGGCTCGGCCCCCGCATCATTGCTGCGGAGCGCTCTCAGCTCCTTGACGAGCATCCCGATCCGGTAAGGGGACTCCGGGGACAGCTTGCCGTCGGGGAGCCACGGGCTCCGCCTTTCGCTATACGCCGCTTGTCCCGCGGGCCGTTCTTCTTGACCTAGTGAAGTGAACATGCGAAACGTAACCAAGTCCAGCAGCAAGCCGCTCCCGGGGGCAGCGCGGTATTCGATCATTCTTCCGGGGTTGCAGAACAACACGGTGTCGGAATCCACCAGCATTCGCGAGCCGTCGATGCTCAGCTCGCCCTTCCCCTCCTCAGCAACAATAAAGGTATAGGAATCTATCCAACGTCTGTGCGAATCATTCCCCGCCGACAGCCGCTCGATATCGTTCATTTGATAAAGATCGCGCATCCTTATTTCGCTCCAATGTTTTTATTGATAACGATTATTATTATCATTAAAGCTCATTATAAAGGATGGTTCCGAAGCTCTTCAACACACTGCCGGAAAACGTGCAAAAGACGCAATCGCGGATTCCCCCATATAACCCGACAAAAGCAAAAAGCCCGACAGGATTCCCTGTCAGGCTTTCTACGTTTATGAAAGAGATGGTACGAATGGGTCGGCTACAGCTTCAAAGCTTCCAAGAGCTTGTAAATCATCGTTGCCGCCTCTGCTCTCGTAGCCGTTTGACCGGCGCGGAACGTTTCATCCTCATACCCGCTCACGATCCCGGCCGATACCGAGGCGTTCACAGATGCTTCTGCCCAAGTCGGAATGCCCGCGGCATCCCGGAATGCCTTGGTTTGGTTCACCGGTTTGATTCCGCCGGAGTTCAACGCATTCGCGATCATCACGGACATTTCCGCCCGGGTGATCGTTTGGTCCGCTTTGAACCACGTGCGGCCGTTTTCCTCATATCCGTGGATCAGGCCCCCTTTGACCGCTGCGGCTACGCCGGATTTCGCCCATCCCGGAATTTGCGGGTCATCGGCAAACCCGGAGGCGTCCGCGGAGGCTTGAAGACCGAGCGCTTCCGCCATCATTTTCGCGAATTGCCCGCGCGTTACTTGCGTTTCCGGGCGGAACATCCGGTCTTCAAACCCTTGGATGACGTTCATCCCAATCAAACGGTCGGCATACGGCGCCGCCCAATGTCCGGCCAAATCCGGGAAAGCGGCCGGCTGATAATCGAATACGGCGAACTTCGTAAAATGGTTAACGTTCACGGTGACGGTTCCGTCCGCACGGTTGGTCCCGCCGATATAAATCCAGCGCTTTTGCTGCTCGTGATAATAATACACCGCTGGCTGGTGCCCCTGAAGCAATTGACTCGCGTTATAATGGAACGTCAGGGCGATCGGTTGATTAAAGGTATGACCGGTCGTGCTTGTGAATTCGATCGCCGGACTCACCGCCCGCAGATTCCCGGCGGAAGGAGCCTCCTTCGCGGACAGAATGCTGGCCCGAATGGTGCCGTTCGATGGCAAGGCGCCTGCCGGAACTTCGATAGTCACTACGTCCTTGATGCTGCCTTTGGACGATTGCTTCGCGTTAACCTCAAGCTCCAAAGAGACAGGACGTTCCGGTTTATCGCCAGCCGGCGGTTGGGTTGTCGTGCTGCCCGAATTGCCGTTCGTCGAGCTCGAACTGCCGCTGCCGGAGCCGGAGCTTCCAGAATCATCGCTTGAATCGCTGCTGTCCGCTGCTTTCGCTACGATGACCGTACGCCGTACCTCGGCGGAACGATTCCCCGCCAGATCCCGGGCATTGTAATGCACCGTGTAGGTTCCCGCCGTATGCGTATCGACGGCTCCGGTGATGACGACATCGCCGTCCACCCCGAAGTTATCGGCAGCGGAAGCGCCCTGCTCGACGTAGGCCGCACCGACGGTCAGATTCACGGTCGGATCTCCCTTGAGCGTGATAACCGGAGGCGTACGGTCGATTTTTACGGTCAACGGAAGCAACGCTTTGTTTCCAAAAGCATCGATGGCCCGGAATAGCCGCGAATGCACGCCTTCTTGAGAAATCTCAATGTTGCTGTTGCTCTGATAGGATTTATAATTCTGTCCGTTGTCGGTAGATAGCTCCAGGTCGGGACCCGCCCCATACACGCTTCCGTATACGCTGGCATAGACGCTGCCCGTAACGCTTTGATTCGTCCAGGCGCCGCTGGAATACGGCTGTCCGTCCGCTGTCTTCCACGTACCGTGAAGCTCCAGGGAAGTTCCTTTCAAATTCACCGCAAAAGCTTGGCTCGCTGCGGCATTTCCGCGCTGGATCGTAGCGGTCAACGTGAGTGCCGTATCCTGCAAGGGACGCGATACGATTTTGCCGTCATCGGTCATGTGCTTAGGATTGGAGCTTTTCCACGAGATGGTTGCCCCATGCTTGCCTGTCGTCGGCAGCTGGAGATCGGAAGCGACTTGGCTAATATCGCCCAAGGACAACGATTGCTTCGTATCGTCGACAGCCTGCTGATCGCTGTAGGCCGCCACGTTTACGAAGATCGGGTTGGAATAAAACCATAGGTCCCGGTAATTCCGCTTGTTAATTTCGGTGAAACGGGTTTCGTTATCGGCGATATCCGTTTTCGGATCGATCAGCGGCTCCCCGTTGCTTGTTTCTCCCTCGACATTGAGTCCCAGATTCGTTCCTCTGAGCCTAAAGTACTGATTCTTGCTTGCCGTTCCCAAATTGTAGCTGATAACATGGTACCCTTCCGCATCCGTCGTCCAGTCTGCGCTCGTGAAGCGCTTCAACACCTTGGTCGAATCGTTCGTGTCCTTGTTATACTCGGAGGTGCCCGGTTGGGCCAGGCCCGTCACGTCGCCGGAAATCAGATCGACATGATCAACTTGAACGGGATCGCC
This sequence comes from Paenibacillus tyrphae, assembly GCF_024158745.1. Lineage (GTDB taxonomy): Bacteria > Bacillota > Bacilli > Paenibacillales > NBRC-103111 > Paenibacillus_G > Paenibacillus_G tyrfis_A. The sequence continues at coordinate 86,675 of NZ_JAMZAW010000001.1, forward strand.
GTTATTGTTTTGTTTCGGAGTTTTGAACCGGATCGTAAGCTGGAGGTTATCCCCCTCCTTCACCTGAAGCTCTCCGCCCATTTCTTCCTTGCGTCCGTCACCGGCAATCGTGAAATCAAGCGCGTCAATCAGGTCGCCGTATACGGAGAACGATTTTCCCGACCGCATGCCGGCCACAACCGCCTTCATATCGGAACCGTTCACCCACGTATAGTTCTTGGAGTATTCGCCCGGCCAATATCCGCTGGAGTACAAGCGGTTACCGCTGATTTTGAAATGAAAATCCGAATTGGAAAAGTTCCAGAATCTTCTTCCTTCCCCTAACAGCGAATCCCATACGCCTCCAAGCTTGGCGACCATGTAATCCGTTCCGCCATAGGACCGGTTCGCCGGAGTGGTCAGGTTGAAGCCGCCCCGGTCGGGTTCCATCTGTCCGCCGATCATGCCCTCGAATCCGAAAACGATATTCGGTGCCGCACTGTTAAAATCCCGGATATCGGCAATCGTATAAACGCCTTTTCTCGAAGGGTGATTCAAGATCGCGTAGCTGGTCTCGGGATATTTTTCACGCAGCCACCGCAGCGCGGTCAGCGCGTCGTCGCGCGTGGAGTAGGCGCGGTTGTGCTGCGCTTTCCAGGCGGCAACGTCCGCCGGATCGAACAGGCTTTCGTCCCGGTCGGTGAATAAATATTCGAACTGGCTTACGGCTTTCAGCGCCTCGGGCGAACCCGGATTGTCGGTGACGATGCCGATGCCCACGTGCTCGTATTTTGGCATGTCCCATTCGAAGCCCGAAAAAATAATTTTATCCTTGTACTTGCCCGACTCCTGCAATTGTTTGATTTTAGGGGCCTGATACTGGGCAAGACCTTTGGAGAAAGGAACCGGTCCTCCGGGAATGTCGTTTCCGTTGTCGTCCCGATTGGACATTCTCAAATGATCGGCAAGGGCTAGCCAATCGAAACCATGTTGATCGAATGCGGAATCCAGCACGTGTTCCAGAGATTCCTGCGCATCGTTGGACTGAAAGGTGTGCGCGTGGTATTCGCCCGTCATCCATTTTCCGGCAGACGGACTTGCTTGACTTCCTAAGTCGGCCGGCGCTCCATACACAGTTGCGTCAGGCAGGCCTTGACCAAGGATACAAATGGACAAGGGAACAAGGGACAAGGTACGTTTCCACTTTTTGGATATCATGATGACTGCTCCTCTAATCAATGTTGTTTCGCACAGCTGAAGTCCGAACATTCATCAGTCTAATCCCGTCAAACGCCCGTTGTCCACGAATTACCAAAAACAAAATAAAACCTTAACAATAGAACGCTTACAATCGAAAAAAAGATACATTAGGAACGAAAAGGCTATTGTGGCGGACGAATTCGACACCTTATGAGGAGGAGTTAAAAAGAGGCAGATAGAGGAACTTCCGTACTCGGAGTGGCGGCGGAATCCCATCCCGCGAATCCCGCCACTCCAGATTTTTACGATGCTACTTTATAGCGTATACACACGCCAAAATCTTCAATCAATCAATCGGACGGAAGGATGCTGCGTATTCCCTCAATTTCCGCTCGAGCCGTACACTTCGAATTCGTAGAGCGAATACCCGTAGGACGTGCCTCTTGCCGTGCCGTACATCCGGACATAACGGGCATCCTGCGCGGCAAAGGTGATCTCTTCGACTCCGCCCTTCCCGTTCGTCTTCGTATATACGTCCGTCCAATTCGCCGGCGAGCCGCTATCGTTCGATACTTGAATTTTGTAGTTTTTGCCGTAGGCGGCTTCCCAGTTCAGCTTCACTTTATTGACGCTGTACGTCTTCCCGAGATCGACATAAATCCATTGCGGGTCGCTTCCTTCCTTGCTCGCCCAGCGGGTGGAGACGTTGCCGTCGAACGCTTTGGACGCTTCGTAGCCGCTTCCTTCCAGAGTGCTGGCCTTGGCTGCTTTCCCTTTTGCAATGTTGGTATCCGTAGAAGGACCGTCGGTCGTCGTGGCGCTGGCGGTATTGCTGTTCGCCGACGCATTGCCTGCCGCGTCATAAGCCTTGATCGTGTAGCTGTACGTCGTCGACGGATTCAAGCCCGTATCGTTGTACGAAGTGCCTGTCGCCGTGCCGACCTCCGTACCGCCGCGATAAATTTTGTACTCTTTGACCCCGACGTTATCCGTGGAAGCCGTCCAGCTCAGATTCACTTGACTGCTAGATACGGCCGTTGCGGTCAAGTTCGCCGGAGCGGTAGGCGGCTGCGTATCCGGCGTCCCTCCGGCCGTCGGAATCCACCAGTTGCCGGAAATGAAGAGCATCGATAACAGATTAAAGGAATCGCTATAATAGCCTTCTTTCTTGTTCTTCATCCAATCCCAGCCCGCATTGATCCATGCCTGATGGCTGCTGTTCGTCGTGGACGCGGCGATGAACGGCGAGACGAACACGGCCGTCGCATAGCTTGCGTTTTCGTTTACGGTGCCGTCAAGCTTGTAGCCGTCTTTGATATTGTTCGGGTTGCCGCCGGTCTTTCCTTTGATCCATGTCGCCATTTTGTCGGCGATCGCTTTGCCTCTCGCATCCCCGTAGAACGCGTAGTCCATCACAATGCGCAGCGGAACGCGGCTGGCGTTGTAATTGTATTCGTCAGGGAATTCTTCCCCTTCCATGTGATCGCGCGGAGCCGGCTTCGGCGGGTTGTCGATAACGAAGTCGGAGATCAGACCGGTGACCGGCGTGTATTTGCTGCTGAACTGGCCGTACACGTTGTACAGATTGTTGATGACGTCAAGCCAGGTTTGATCTCCCGTCACTTCGTAGAAGGCCCGCAAATGGCTGAGCATCCAATCCGACGGACGCGTATCCCAGGTGCTTTTGGAATCCCAATCTCCCTGATTCAGCCGGTTGCCGGACGTCACGTTGCTGGCCTTGATGCCGTTCGTAATCATTTTTTTCGCTTCCGCCAAATAATTGACGGAACCGCCGGACCCCCATTGACGATCGGCCAAAATGAGCGCATAGGCGATATCAAGGTCTCCGTCTGTGGCCGAGGAGAAATGCCCTTGAGCTCTCTTGTCGTCCGCTACGATCCAGCCCATCAGATTCGAATTTTCGGAGCTTTTATAAGCTCTTGCCGTTTTGAACAGCCCGTCGAAAATCGTTCTCGCATCCGGGTCATGACCGGCCATCAGCGCCGTAATCACCATGCCGTAGCCTTGTCCCTCCGAAGAGCCCAGCGCCTTGAAGCCGTCCGGGTTGCCCGCAACGTTCCCTTTGACGTAATAGCCGCCCGGCAAGGAAGATAAGTTGTTCTTCAGATGAGCCCCCTTCCAGTAGTCGTAGTAAGCAGCGACGGACGCATTCATGGAAGCTTGCGAAACATGATTCGGCTTGAGGATACCGGGGTAGCTCAGCTGCTGTGGGAACGGTTTCATTTCTCCGGCGGCATGGGCCTTCGGCTGAAATGGAGTGGGCAAGCCGAAGGCCGCCAGAAGCAGCGCGGCGGAAAGCAAAATCAGTGAAGCGGTCCTCATCTTGTCGCGGATCGATTGAACCTTGGTTGCGTACATTGTTATTTCCTCCTTTGTTCGGGTAGGATTCGATGCTGCGGTAAACCGTTTCCTCCTTTCTCCTTAGTATGATTAGTAGGATCGTTCAGCCATGTTCCAGCGGAGAAGCATGAGCAAAAAGAACCTGAAACAAACTTACAGGTTCTGCGCCGGTCCACGGAATAAACATGCTTTCATATGGCATTTTATTAATCTATTTACAATCTATAACATTCGTCCGCAAAAGTCTTTTGTTTTTTTTAGGTCCGTTTATGTTTTTTTATGGTTTTCCGCATTAGGGGGTTACCCTTCATGGTCCGGGCGGATTGCGATCCTCAATGACCTTCGAACCGCTCGCTCCGTACTCGGCCACGATCGTTTTGGCGTGCACGCGTACCTCGGCTTGACTGAACTTTTGGTCCCATTGGGATTTGACTTTATCCCATGTTTTCGGCTTATGAATACGCAGTTCTTTGCCAAATCCGATCACGTCGGCTTTGTACTGCTTCTGAATTTTTTCCAGCGTCTGGCGGATGTTCCGTTCCAATTGCTTCGCCGCATACTGCCCCTGTCGCTTCAGGAAACGGTCGTCGAAGCTTTTCTCGTTCATGACCCAGCTTTCGCTTAACCGGCCCCGGGATTCGATCCGAACCTCGAACGAGAGCTTGTCCCCTTCCACGTGCGGCACAATGTTGCTCTTGTATGATAAGATTTCATACAGGTTTTTTTGCCCGGTTTCCTCGTCGGTAAATTTGACGACGCCTCCCCGCACTTGTCCCGTGATCAGCGTGATACTGCCCAGTTCGTCTTCGTCGAGAAAGCCGACCAGCTTTCCGCTCTGTCCGTGAATGATTCCCGCCCCGGCAAATTTAATTTCCCCTCCCCCTTTGACGATCGCTTGCAGCAAAAAGCTCGACTTGCTTTGCAGGTACGTCAGCAGCTTGGCCAAAGTTACCGACGGAAGGATACGGGTCGATTTGTATTGATTGTCGACCATTTTCAGGATGCGAAATGCCGGGATTTCCTTCGTCCCTTTCAGCTCGAACGTTTCCCTTGCCAATCCGCGGGCTACGAACACCAGGGCACTCGGTCTGAATTCCGACTCGCGGTACATCAGATCCATAAAATTCCGGATCGGAGTCGTACGGAGCAGCTCGTCGCCGATCACCAGCGTCTTGAAGTGCTGGGCAAATATCGGCCGTTCCGTCCGGAGCGAGATTTCCCGGGTCGACTCCAACAACAAATCGCCGGTTTCCGTAAAATTTTCGTATCTCTTTTGCCCGGACGAACCACCGCCCCCGCGTCCCTTTTCGCCGCCGGAGCTGGAAGTGAAAATCTGATACGTAATCGAGATCAAATCTTCTTTTTTGCGCGCCGCCCCATTTTTGTTCAGAGCCGTCTCGGCCTTCGTTTCATGAGCTTTATCCAGCGCGATTCCGGCCACGAGGCTAAGGTCGTCGATCTCCCGTTGACTCCAGCAGCCCGCCAGCAGCGGCATCATCGGCAGCAGAGCCAGGATCGCGAACATCCTATTTCGGGGTTTCAAGACCGGGCCCCTTTCCTGCCCGGGAGAATGTACAGAACCGCGGGCACCAGGATAAACAGAACCAACGACGACAAGCCTAGCATTTCCCCCAGCTTAAACAATTCGTTCGTATCCGCAGGAGCGAAGGAGATCATATAAATGACCGCCAGCAAAACAAAAATGACCGTCCGCCGATTCACCTTCCAGCTTTGTGCGATGCCAAGCGCTCCGAGATAATAAGACAACGTAAAGGTGGTAAAAATCTGCATAAGCCAGATGACGAGCAGCAGCGTCTCGAAGCGCTCGAAGAAGATTCCCCTGAACTCGAAGCTCCGGAAAAGCGAGATGGTCGGCCAGGTCCGGGTAATCACACCGTCCACCGATAACGTTCCGATGACAATGACGCAGGTGACGACGTAGAAGAACGACGGAATGAGCACCCCGATCAGCACCGCTTTGACCGCCTTTTCCGGATGCTTCATGAATGCGGGAACGACGAGCATGATCTCGACGGACGTGTAGGCCAGTATCGTTGTTTTCAGCCCGCGCAGCACCGGCATGAGGCCGTGACCCAGTACGGGCCGCATGTTGTCGGGCTCGAATACGCTGAGCCCCATGAAGGCGATCAAGATCAGAATGACGGTCGTGATCGGAAAGATCACTTCGAAGAGGCGGGCGACGGGATTGATTCCGCCCATCATCAAATAAACCCCCACCCACATAAATGCGAACGTAATCGCCCAGTAAGGCGTGCCCTCCAGCAGGAACAGCCGGGTCACCTCCAGCACCGCCCGAACTTGAAAGGAGGCCATAACTATGAAATATAAAGCCGTAAAAAAACTGAGTGCGGTCCCAAGCCACTTGCCGACGAGCTGCCGGTTATATTGATAGTAGGTTTGGCCCGGAAAGCGTTGGGACAATTTCACAATCAAAATCCCGACCGCTACCGTGATCAGTCCGCTTAAGATGAGCGAAATCCAGACATCGGGCGTTTCCGCCGCCTCTACCGAGGTACGGGGCAGCGTCAGAATGCTCACGCCCAGCATATAATTGGAGATCAGTACGGCTGCTTGCATGGTTGTGATGCGGTCTTCGGGCGGCAAATAACCCATGGCAAGCCCACCTTCCTAAGTATTGGTGCCTCAGTTGCCTCCGAAGCGGCGTTTTGAACACACGGTTCCACATTCTGCTCCGAAGTCCATATTATGGTGGACATTCCGTTCTAATGTTATGCAAGAACGGCAGGCCGGACCTCGCGGTTCCCAGCTTTCGATAAAATGTAACAAAACGCGGGAAAACCCCGTTGTTTTTGAAGAACAGGATGTCTATCCTTAAATGGATGATAGTTGCAGAATGCCAGGAAACGGGGGAATAACATGAACAAAACACGCAATTTTACCGCATGGATCACGGTTTTTTCCATTATCCTTATCGGAGTAATCGCCGCTTTGTTTTTTATGCCGAAATATGAAGGGACGGTCGGCTTCGACGTGACGCTGCTCCCTCTGCTGAACGCCGTCTTTAACTGCTTTACCTTTGCGTTCTTGCTGCTTTCGCTTTATTTCGTGAAGAAGAAAAACATCGCGGCGCACCGGAACTTTGTGCTTCTCGCTTTTGTGACCACGGCTCTCTTCCTCGTTTCGTACGTCATGTACCATTTTCTGACCGAGCCGACGAAATTCGGAGGAAGCCTGTGGCTGAAATACGTTTACTTGTTTGTCCTGATCACCCACGTGCTGCTGGCGATTGTGAACGTCCCGATGGCCTTAATCACCGTAACCCGGGGCTTCAATATGAAAATCGAGTCGCACCGGAAAATCGCCCGTTGGACGATGCCCATCTGGCTATATGTAAGCTCCACCGGAGTTCTTGTGTATCTGTTGATTTCGCCTTACTATTAACGAAAAAAAGACAGCACGCCCGAATGTTACTTCGAGCTGCTGTCTTTTGCCGTTCTCTCAGGAGTATAATCCGCCTTCCAGCCTGGAGCTGGGTCTGCAGGCTCCTAGCGGCACTTGGATGAGACTGGCGACGCCCTCCCCTTCCATCTTGTATATTTTGTCGCAATCGGCCGGGTTAAAGCTGAGAAGCGGATGACCGTTAAGCCCAAGAGCCACCCCCGCGATCAACAGTCGCTGAACAAGCATTCCCGCTTCCATCTGCTGAATGCGGTACCCCCGGAAACCGAGCGCATCCGCATAGTGATTCCTGTCCGCGGCCACATGCAAGCAAAGCGGGACCTGAAACAGATTCACATTGCCCATGGCTATTCCCTGCTGCAGCAGCATCCTGTAATCTCCCGGACGGATCAACCGCAGCTCGTGAGTTAGATCATCGTAACGGTAAGCGCCGTCGGGAATGCCTTCAATGCCGTACAAACAGCCGTAAATGGACACCCGCTTCCTGGGCTCCTGACCGGCCGTATCCAGATCGTTCGTATAAGGGAACGAGGCCGTTGCCTCGTGCAGTAAAGCCGCAGCCCGATGAGCATCAACCGTATGAAAAACAAAATCCAAGTGCGGCGAATACCGTTTGCGGACGACCGAAGCCAGATCAAATGAAAGTCTCGGCGTTCGGGGCAGCGCGACCGTCCCCACTCCGCCGGTCATCGTTCCTCCAATATCCGCAGCATCGAGCGGACCGAACGAGGCCGTTGTTTCCATCAACGAAGCTTCGTTCATTCGAAGCAGCATCGGGTACTCTGCGGTGCGAAGCGAGCGGACGTAATGCTCGTGCCGGATCGCAGGAAGCGCTGCGCACAGTTGGCGGGAAGTCAAGACTCCTGCTTCAGCTCTGCTGCCATAGAACCAGCCGCCGGAAGGCTGCAGCGATAAGGGGATGACCGCATACACGCTCTCTTCCTGCTCGTCAAGACCAAGCAAATGGTTAACGGCCCGATCGAGGAAACGGAAATACACCCCGGTATGATATCCGAAGCGCTTGGACGTTTCCAGCAGCTGTCCGATGAGCGCGCCGGCGTCAAGTCCTTGCAGACGATAGCCGAAGTTATTGTATTTATAGAAGTTTTTCCAAAATACGGTGGACACGAATACAGCGCCGAAGCAAGCCGAAAGGTCGCAGCGGTCCCCCAGCCCCCGGGCCAGATAAGCATCAAAATCGCCAAGGCGCAGCAGCACGAGACGATGATGCGCCGTATCGTAATGATAGATCCCGACAGGCAAATCGTCCGTTTTCAAGTACACATACAATTCGCTCGGATACAGGGAGCCGCCGGAAGGTGCGAACCTTCGGAGCGAGTGGAATACGTTCGCTCCTCCCTCCATCCCGCCGTAATCCATGGAAAAGACGGACTGGCACAGCTGTGCAAGCCCGTAAACATACCAGAGAAAATGACCGATATCGCGAATTTCCGGCTTATCCGGCACGGTTCTTCCTTCTAGGGTCAGCGGCACTTCCGAAGAGAGCGCAAAGGTCGGTAAGCCGCGGTACAGCTTATAAGCGAGCGGAGCATTGTACCAATCGGGTTCGAAGTCCGGCGGCCTGGAATGATCGGGATCGTAATGCAGCTTATGCAAAAAAGACTTAAGGCTCACGGTACTCTCCCCTCTCGTCGTGCCTTACGGAAACGGATGGGGATGCGGATTGAGCTGTTCCACCGTGAGCGGCTGCTTCGTATAGCCGAGCAGCGCCGGAACCTTCAGTACCCGCTCCAGCCCTGTAACACGCGTCAAATGATAACCGAACGTCATCGGCAGCATCCCCGGAATCAGCACTTTGACGCAGGCTAACCCATTACGTTTCAGCTCGGGCGAAGTCTGATCGACTACGATCACATCCAGATTCAAGGAGCGGAATTTCTCCAAGATCATCTTCAAGTCGTCGGCCAGATCCGCATGCAGAACTTGCGGCGGGAACGCCTCTCGAAACGTCAGCGGAGGTCCGGGCTTCTTCCACAAGAAATCCAGACGCTTCTCCATCTGCGGCAAGCCGTACAGTATGGAGTGATGCTCCATCTCCCTCACTTGGAAAGGATCCTCTGCCATCCGTTCGCTTTCCTGCCGGTTGGCTTCGAATCGGTCATCCTGCGAGAGCATCATGCCCGCCAGTTCGAAGATCGCGCTTTTCAGCGCACGCATCGGGTCGAGATGGGCTCCGGCCGCACAGATGAGATTCATCCCGCGCGGTTTAAGATTTTTCGCATAGGTCCAGATGCACGGAATGCCATGCTCCATCGTCGCATCGAACACGTGCAGCTCATAGCCCGCCACCGCCCTCATCCGGTCGATCATCATATTCAGTTCGCGGTCGCCGGCCGAGTAAGGGTCGACGCGGGAAAGCGGAAGCTGCGCATACCAGGTCAACAAGAACGAGTCGCGTTCCAGCACTTCCATGATACCGTGGAAAATGGCCTCCTCCATGCTGCCGCCCAAGGCGCATCCGTTGGACGTTTCATAGACAACGCCGTTTCCGCAGCCGAGGCTGTAATAAGCCAGCAGCTCGGGTACTAGTATGGGACGATTGTGTATGATGGAGCGGCCCCAAACCCAGTCGATCTCGCGGTCGGGATCAAAACGCCGGAATGGAAAATCAGGCCGCGCATACTGCTCTTCCGCGTGGACTCCTACCTCGAGCGGATTTAACGCATGATCGGCGATCTCGCGGTAGCTTTTGCGAATCTTTGTCCATTTGCCACGCGGGACCACGCCGCAATGACGCTCCAAGCCTTCCAGTATCGCCGTCAGCTCACTGTCCGCATAGGAGAGCGTCCGCCCCGAGCTCGGTTCATCGCCGGCGAAAAACGGAAGATTTACGGTAATGTCGGCGAATGGCGACAGACCGTCTTTCATTTTGCCGTTCATGAGCCCGGTTCGGAAATCCAAATAATCGCGGGCAAGTACCTGCTTCAGTTCATCGATCGAACGGCAGCGGAAGCTGTTCGGATGAATCTTCGGACTTGATCCGAGCGAGAAATTGGCCAGTTCCTCCGAATCTTCCGGCAAATCGCCGCAAATCGGGCACATCGGATCGTGTAAAAAAAGGTGGCGCGAAGTCTTCAAGGTTTTCAGATTCACCAGCAGGATTCGTTCCTCCAATTGAGGCTGTCCGCCGAGAAGCACGCGCCGGGCTTCCGCGGCCAAGAGCGTCGCCGCCTGCGTCAGTCCCGTGCGGGAAGCCCAGGCGTCCTGCGGGATTCCGCCGCGTTCGGCAAGCTGCTGCTGCAGCAGACGAAGCTCCTTGCGGTCGCTGGTAGCCATAAGCCGACGCGTGTCCGCGCATCTGGAGCATCCCTGAACGCCTGGCCGGACCAACGGCCCGATTAACGCCTCTCCAAAAGACACGAAGCCCCGCAGCCACGGCACCTTGGCAGACTGAAGAACCTCCTCCGCCCTGTCCTGCACGGCAGGAAGCCAGCCATCCTGCGCAAGGATAACCAGATCGGCCGATCGGAACTCCTCCTCCTCAAGTTCGACTGTACGGATTACCCAAAAGGCTGAATTCAGCTCGGCACATATCAAATCCGCCAGCACGCCTTTGCCGATTACGGCAACAACACTGCTCATGGCGAAACCTCCTCTCCCAGCGCAACGCCCAGGACGTGAACGGGCCCTTTATTCAAGAAAGGATCGAGCCTGTAATCAAATACATGCGGCCGTCTGCCGTGCTGCTTCAGCTGTTGTATGGCGGAGGCCAGTACGTCCGCTTGCGGCGTTTCTTCGCAGGTTGGAATAGCCAAGCTGCGCGGCCTTACCTTTTTCGGTGCCCGGCTTGGAACCGAAGCGATCCGGACTTGAAGCCGGGGCGCTTGACTTTGAACCTCCGTCAGCGCCCGGAGCAGAGCCCTTCGAAGCGCAAGGGTGATATTCAAATCGACGCCCGTGTACCATCTTCCGCCGATATCCGCACGAACCACCGGGAAGCCGAACAGCTCATCCTCCAGAACGAGGGACGGCTCCCCCTGCAGCGTAGACAAGGATTTCAAATAATAACGGACCCGATCGTCATCCACCATAGTTAACTGCACCGGAGTGATAAGCGGCTTTCGACCGGTCTGCCGAATGTCCAGCTCTTCCGTCAGACACTTTCGCAAGCCCCGGCATACGGCTTCCGCCAGCGTCTCTCCCGCTCCGATGCCGACATACTCGGATACGCGCAAACCCGTTGCGTCCGTTTCCGTCGGAAAAGAGGCCTGCCCCGTACGTTCGGCCAACCGGGACGTATAAGCTTCCAATCCGGCAAGCGCCGACTCCCGTCTTGCTTCCTCATGCGTCAATCCTGTACAGACAATGGAAGGAAGCAGCTCAACCGGCCCGTCCGAGAGCGGATCCGCCACCTGAACCCGGCATTGCGCAAGCGGCAGCTGCTTTAAGTCGCCTTCGTCCCACTCATAAAAAATGCCCGTATCCGGCGAGGTTAACCGTTCGCAATAATCCAGCAGCGGGCTGTGCCTTCCGCTCTGCGGCGCCGGGCCCGGATCCTGCATCAGCCGCGGTTCAATATCCGGAATGCGTTCAATCCGGTTGCAGCCGATCACCATCGGGTGAGCCACGAACGAATACCAGTCCCCTTCCAGCGTCTCCAGGTTCAGCAAATATACTGCCTGATTTCGCAGCGGATCGGCAGCTCCCGTCACCGTTTTGAACAGCTCGAACACGATCACATTCGACAGTAAAGCCCCGGCATGGACAGAAAACCCATGCTGCTGCGGATCTTGGCGCAGAACGGGCTGATGAATGCGCCGCAGCGCCGACTCCCAGCCATTCTCGTCTTCCGGCCGCTCAAGAGGCCCGGCCAAACCGGCTTGCTGCAAGCAAATCGCGGGAAGGAAGAGCTTTCTCTCCGCTTTGCAGGCCGCTTGGACGATCCGAAGCTCTTCGATATCTCCCTCCTGCGATACGTACATGATCGAATCGAACGGTTTCAGGACCTGCTGCCAAGCGGAAATGTCCCGTCCGGGGTAAGTCACTTCCTGAATATGTATCTCCGGATCGGATTTCCGGGCATGCTCCCCCAGTTCCTTCAGCCGCTCACGGTTGGTCGGCAATGAATCGCCAATGGCCACTCCGATTCGGGGCAAGCCCGATTCAAGCAATGCCGCTACTAATGAAACCAGAAATGGGCCGGAACCAACCGCCAATACTTTCCCTTGGCGATATTGCTCGAAGCGGTTCGCGCCGGAGCCTCCAAAATTGCTCAGAAATTCAATTTGCGAGCTGAACTTCTCAAGAATCCTTTCCGATAGCCGGTGGGGAAGGTCTCCGCCGACATCCCGCGCGAAGCCGTTTTGGATCAATAAAGCAGCGATATCGAACACGCGGTCCTTATGCGGTCCCGGCAAGCCGTCCGTCAATTCCATAAGCGTGTACTTCCCGTTAAATACCGGAATCAGCTTTTCGATCCATCGATCAATCGACTCGCCTTCCAGTTTGAACGAGCCCATGTTGTTTCTAAAATAGACGGAACCGTTCGGATCGGGGATAAAAAAGGTGTCCCCGTTCATTTTCGGACGCACGGAAGCATCTAATGTGGTCATCTCACTCCTCCTTATCCGTACTTTTGGTCAATCCGGCCGGATGTTCACTGCTATCTTATGTATTGTCGTTTGTCCTTCTTGTCAATTATTTTCAAGGGGCCGTTCCAGCCCCTGCGGTTTGGATCAAAAGCCGCATGTGCAGGGGCTGATACTACCGGGGGAGTCCCGTTAATGACTTAACCGCAACGTCCTCCGCAACGATGTCCGCAACCGCAACGATGTCCGCAACCGCAACGTCCTCCGCAACCTCCGCAGCCGCAACCGCCTCCGCAACCGCAACCTCCCCCGCAGAAGCAGCTGCAGAAGCAGCGGAAACAACCGCAGCCGCACGGACAACGGAAACAACCGCAGCCACCGCCACATAGACGAGAATCCGCTTCGTATTGGCCCTGGTGTTCGAAAGGCGTTACTTGACCCGCATTGTATGCCGCGACTTGCAGTTGCTGAAGCTCATTCTGAAATTCACTCATGTTGAACATTCCCTCCGTCAAAATAAAGTAGTGCCGGCTCCAGCCGGAGACTGGCGAGAGATAGAAATGAAAGGCCCCGGGCAAGAAGTACCCGGCCGGGTGATCGCGCTTTCTCTGCTCTCGACAGAACATACAACATTTTTATGAATTTCGCTCCGCATGTGTTACGGGGTGGCAAGCTTAATTCCCAATCATTTTTCAATAATGGTTAAAAGTAGGTTTTCATATCGGATAACGTCGAATAACCCGGACGACTTGTGTCACCCGGGTGATTGCAATTACGAATCTATGCTTTTATCCGCGGCGCTTCGGCTGTTTGACCTGCATAGCCTTCGGGCGGCGCGTCATGATAGAAAGCGGCGCGCGCAGGACGAAGTCCTTCCAATCTCCGAACCGGTAAGGAGCCGCGGGGCTCAAGTAAGGAATGCCGAAGCTCTTCAGCTTGGCCAAATGGCTGCATACCAGCAGGAAGAACAGAATAACCCCGTACAGTCCGAAAATGGCCGCCGAAAACATCGTACCGAAGCGGATAATCCGCAGAGCAATTCCTGCGCTGTATTGAGGGATCGCAAACGAAGAAATCGCCGTAATAGCCACGACGATGACCATGATGGGGCTGACGATGCCTGCTTGTACCGCCGCTTCCCCGATGACGAGGCCGCCGACGATGCCGATGGTTTGACCGATCGGCTTCGGCAAGCGTAAACCGGCCTCCCGCAAAATTTCGATCGACACTTCCATGATCAACGCTTCGATTAACGAAGGAAAGGGCACGCCTTCCCTTGACCCGGCGATGGATACCGCCAACTTGGTAGGAATCAGCCCTTGATGGAACGAGATGAACGAAATGTAGAGCGCGGGCCCGAGCGTGGAAATCAGCGCTGCGATATAACGAAGCACGCGCACGAGCGTACCCGGAATCCAGCGTTCGTAATAATCCTCCGGGGATTGCATCAGCATGCTGATGCTTACCGGGACTATCAACGCAAGCGGGGAGCCGTCCAACAGGATCGCCACCCTGCCTTCCATCAGCGCGCTGTTTACCCGATCCGGCCGTTCCGTATTCTGTACTTGGGGAAACAGCGTAAGATGGTTATCCTCGATAAACTGCTCAATATACCCGGAATCGGGAACGTCGTCCATATCGATCCGGGCGATGCGCTGCCGGACCTCCTGCACCAAAGCGTCATTGGCAATATCGCTGTTGTAAGCGATCGCTACCGTTCTGGGAGCTTTACGCCCCACCAGCGTGTAAACGATGCATAGCGTGTGACTCCCGCCAAGCTGACGCAGCAGCGCTGTATTATCCGCCAAGCTTTCATTGAAGCTGACGCGCGGCCCCCGGACCAAAGCTTCCGAGGCCGGTTCGCCGAGACTGCGTTTTTTCTCGTTGCAGGTGGCCAGGACGAAGACGTTCGGACAGCCGTCGATCAAGAGACCCGCATTGCCTTTCCATAAGCCGGGCAGCAAATCGCGCAGGTTCCCGGCTTCGCCTAGCTCGCTCACGGGCAAGATCCGATTTTTGATGTGAGGCGGCAGCTCATCCGCGGAGCTTGGCATGGCGAAGTCGGACATCAGAGAAGGTAAAACATGCGTATCGATGTAGTTTTTGTCCGCAAGCTCCTTTACCAGGATCAAGGCAGCTTTCGTCCGCGCCCCGCCTATTTCAAACGTGCGGATCAATATATCGTCATTGCGCCCTAATCTTTCTTGAAGCTCCGGCAAGTCCTTCTCGAACGTTCCGGTAAAGACGTACAACCGCTCTTCCTCGGCAGGCTTGCTGCTGCTGCGGATCGTCAAAACCGATTTCAACCAAGCTCCCAGCTTGTACACACCATAGGGCACCACACTGCACAGGACGGCTTGCAAAATAACTTCCCAATTTATCAGATGAGTCGAAATAAATTTCCACATGCATGTCGCCCCCCATATTATGGTGAGCCAACCGTAATTTTGTTATGCGGGGTCGACGGCTGCAAAACAAAAATCCACCTATGTTTCCATAGATGGATTTCTGCCGGTTGCTTCGATATAAGCTTATACCCAGCCTCTCCACTTGATGGCCTCGGCCACTCGCTTCAGCCCTACGATGTAAGCTGCCAGTCGCATGTCTACTTTTTTGTCCGTCGAGGTCCGGTATACATTATGGAAGGAAGTCGTCAATATTTTTTCCAGCTTGTCTTGAACTTCCTCCTCCGACCAGTAGTAGCCTTGGTTGTTTTGTACCCATTCGAAATAGGAGACCACCACCCCGCCGGCGCTGGCAAGCACGTCGGGAACAAGCAGAATGCCGCGGTCCGTCAAAATTTCGGTCGCCTTGAGCGTCGTCGGTCCGTTCGCCGCTTCGACTACGATGCGAGCCTTGATATCCGGCGCATTCTCCTCCGTAAGCTGGTTCTCGATGGCTGCCGGAACGAGAATGTCGCATTCTTGGACGAGCAGCTCTTTATTTGTAATTTGCTGACTTTTAAAATAAGGCGTGACCGTGCCGAACGAATCGCGCTTGTCCAGCAGCGACGGGATATCGAGGCCCTCCGGATCGTACAAAGCCCCGTAAGCATCGGAGATGCCCACGACCTTCGCTCCCGCTTCATGCAGGAATTGAGCGAGGAAACTGCCTGCGTTTCCGAAGCCTTGAATGATAATGCGGGAGCCCGGAATTTCGATGCCTGCGATTTTGGCAGCCTCTTTCATGACGATCGTAACCCCAAGCGCAGTCGAGGACTCTCTGCCTGCGGAGCCTCCCAGTACAAGCGGCTTGCCGGTAATAAAGCCCGGCGAATCGAATTCGCGGATGCGGCTGTATTCGTCCATCATCCAAGCCATAACTTGCGAGTTCGTGAACACGTCCGGCGCCGGAATGTCTTTGGTCGGGCCGACTAATTGGCTGATGGCGCGGACATAGCCGCGGCTTAAGCGCTCCAGCTCGCGGAAGGACATCGACCGCGGGTCACACTGGATACCGCCTTTACCGCCTCCGTACGGCAGCCCCGTAATGCCGCATTTGATGCTCATCCACATGGACAACGCTTTGACTTCCTCTTCCGTCACGTCAGGATGGAAGCGAACGCCGCCTTTGGTCGGGCCGACCGCATCGTTATGCTGAGCACGGTAGCCTGTAAATACTTTAATCGAGTCATCGTCCATGCGAACCGGAATGCGCACCGTCAGCAGTCGAAGCGGCTCTTTCAACAAGTCGTATACATCGTCCTTATACCCCATTCGATCAAGAGCGGTACGGATGACTTCCTGCGTTCTTTCGAACAAATTGAGCTTCTCTTGCGCTTGCGTAGGTTCATTCTTATCGTTCTGTTCGTTTTTTACGATCAAGGACACGTGGACTTCCCCCATGTTGTTATATTGGTTAAGCGTAGGCACGGCAATCCAATATCTCTCCTGGCCTTGCCTTTGCCCTCAATAAGGTATAACACAAAAAGAATTAATGTACAATATATAAATATTTATAGCCTTATATTTAGTGAATAGTTTCCTTTATTGTGCTATTTTATCACCTCATTAGGCCTTATCTTGTGGAAAAATGGGATGAAGCCAGGCTTATTGCAGCGGGGTTATGGAGTAGCCCGCGGCTTGCCCACTGACCACTGAACCGCGCCGCTTCCGGCGCCCATGAACACGCTGTCATCAGCGACGTTGAAGTGGCGATACTTCCGGTATCATAGGCATGCCCTCCTCAGTTCATTTTAAAATTATATGATCCATATGATATGATTCTAGTGAATTCTACATTATAGAATTCATTTATTTCGGTTAAGGAGAGAGAGAAATGAAAACAGAAAAAGAAAAAATGCTGAATGGCGAACTCTATCTTGCGGCTGACCCGGAATTGCTGCAAGAACGGGCAAATGCGCGAAGACTAACCAGATTGTACAATCAAACCTTAGAAACGGAAGAAAGCACACGGACGGAACTATTAAAAGAATTGTTCGGTTCAACTGGAGAAATTATATACATAGAACCGAATTTGCGCTGTGATTATGGTTACAACATTCATGTCGGCGAAAATTTTTATGCAAATTTCGATTGCGTCTTCTTGGATGTATGCGAAATTCGGATAGGTGACAACTGCTTCATTGCCCCAGGTGTACACATTTATACCGCTACTCATCCGTTAGATCCGAACGAAAGAAATTCGGGGATTGAATACGGGAAACCCGTAACGATCGGCAACAATGTATGGATTGGCGGGAGAGCCGTCATCAACCCTGGAGTGACCATTGGCGATAACGTGGTTATTGCTTCCGGTGCAGTGGTAACAAAAGATGTGCCTGATAACGTGGTTGTAGGCGGAAATCCCGCAAAAATCATTAAACCAATATAAATTATTATTACGAAATAATAGGCTATGTTTTAAAATAATGTTGAAATTATATAACTTTTAAGGGAAGCCATTTTGACTTCCCTTAATTCGCTTTTAAAGAAGGTTATACATCAACCATTTTCTAGTATCATTTAACGTATATATGGTTTTTTAGCCATTGTCTGAAATACTGCAACTGTTCCTGAGTATGGAAATAGTGTTCTCCATTCTCCATTACTTGCAAATTACAGTTAAAGCGTTTAGCAAATTCAGATACAATGTCAAACTCACATAAGTTATCTCCTGAACCATAGAGAATTGAAGTCGGATTATTCCAAGCAACAATAGGATGTTCTTTCACATAACAGTAGTAATCCCAATAGAGAGTTTGTCCAATAGGTGTAGAAATTTCTTTCTCTATTTTTAGTCTACTCTCACTTACGTTAAACCATGTCATCATATTATTTATTATACGTTCCATATTTACCACGGGAGAGAGAAACAAACACTGATTCAATGGCTCATGGCAATATTCTAATAGGCTGAAATATGCTCCCATGCTACAAGCAAAAATGCTTATATTATTTGATAACGATTTTGCATATGTCATAATTTTATTAAGGTCTTGAACACAGTTTTGAACTGTACAAAGATAAGTATCATCTTTACGTTCACCATGTTGAGGCAAATCAAAACTAAGAACTTGATAACCTACTGCTGTTGCTTCTTCTGCAAATACAATAATCGAGTCATCTGCCTTATTTGACATGTTACCATGCACAACTATAAATAACTTATCTGATTTGTCCCCCCACAAAATTGCTGGAATATTTTCTATCTTTAAATTATGTCTTATCATTACATCTATCCTCCATGAAATATAAATAATTCATGATTCCTAAAATTCAAGTGTGTACTAAATTAGAGAGGGTAGGCTACATTCCATTGAACCATAAAGTTCTTGATTTTAACAACTTCTTTGTCAGTTTCAAATAATTATAGCCATTTATCTGTATACCCTAATACAAGCAGTTCTTCTAAACCTCCAAACCTGTATACATGGCATATCTTCAATAGTGTATCAGTTTTCAACATCTATTTAAAACATAGCCAAATAATAAAAGGAGATATCCAAAAGACACATGTCTCAGCGATATCTCCTTTAGGCGTTTCAAAAATCTGCGCTTTCCCGGCCGAGCCGTTCCGTCTCCGCTGCCACGCGTCCGCACGGCTGCCATGATCCGATTCGTACAGCTACAATAGAGCAGCTTCTTTCAGATGAATCCGGTAACTCTTCACAAGCGTATCGCCATTGCGCATATCCTTGTCGAAGGCGCGCTCGAAGCCTAAACGCTCATACAATCGGACCGCGGACTCCATCATATCCGACGTATGTAAATGCAGCGTAGCCGCCCCGAAGGCGAGGGAGCGCCTGGCACTTTCTTTAATTAGCAGCGTCGCAATTCCCCGGCCTCGCACGGCTGGCGAAACGGACAGAAAGCGGATAATCGGCGATTGAATCCCAAGCTCCGGCATGCCGTAAGCGGCTTCGGAGGACAAGAACAGCTGCACGCTCCCGACCACCTTCCCCGCAAGCTCGGCAACAAGCCGGGCTGCAGGACCTTCTCCGTCCACGGAGGTCCGGATCGACTCCCGGTACGGCTCCCACCGGGCAGAAGGCAGCACCGGCCGGTACTGCTCATAAGCCTCCAGCATGACCGCGAGAATCGCTTCCCGGTCAAGCTCCGTCGCATCGCGAATCCGAATTTCATCCGATTTCCCCATAGCACCCCACCCGTTTTCCTCAAGCTCTATATCCGATTCGCCGGTTGTAGCGGAGCAATCTCCACTAAACGCATCGGATATAATGTATTTGATTTTCACTGTATCATCGGGTGGTGATTGCCGTCAAGATGCCGGTTCATTGACATTTTCAATCGAAATATAGAAAAGTTTGATCATTCCGACTGCCGATTTCCCCATGTCTCGTGATAGATGAGGTCCCTCAAGGAGCGGCGCTTCTCCCATTGAGCCGTCTCCAGGATCGGCTTCTCCGGGTAGTTCTCCGTATACCCGACCGACAGCAGGGCGATCGGCTCGATATGCGGCGGAATGCCCAGAATTTCGCGCACGTCGTTTTTCTTATAAAAGCTTACCCATCCCATAGCAAGCCCTTCCACACAGGCGGCCAGCCACATATTCTGGATCGCGCAGGCGACGGAGAGCATGTCGGTCTCGGGAATGGAGTTGCGGCCGAGCACATGGGCGCCTCCCCGGGTAGGATCGCATGTAATGCAGATCGTCAGCGGCGCTTGCTTCAGCCCTTCCACCTTGAGGCTCAAGAACTGGTCCTGACGCTGGCCTTCGTAATGGATCGCCAGCGCCCTTCTTTCCTTGTCCGCGGCCCAGGCCAGCCGCTCTTTCAGCGGCTCCGAAGTCACCAATATAAAGTTCCAAGGCTGCATGAAGCCGACGGACGGCGCGTGGTGGCCGGCGTGAAGCACGTTCGTCACCGCTTCCTCCGGAATCGGGTCCGGCAGGAAGGAACGGACATCCCTTCTCGTATAGATGACCTTGTATAACGCTTCCTTTTCCTGCTCCGTAAACATACGATCCCTCCCAGGTCGTTTAATTGTAAATCATACCACCCGCTTTCTTGAACTCCTTGGACTTATCCTCCAAGCCTTTCTCGATCGCGTCGCGGTCTTCCAAACCGTGTTGTTTAGCATATTCCCGTATATCCTGCGTAATACGCATGCTGCAAAACTTGGGGCCGCACATCGAGCAAAAATGGGCCGTCTTCGCGCCTTCCGCCGGAAGCGTCTCATCGTGGTACTCCAGCGCTCTTTCAGGATCGAGCGACAAATGAAACTGATCCCGCCAGCGGAATTCGAACCGCGCCTTCGACAGCGCGTCGTCCCGCTCCTGCGCACCCGGATGGCCTTTGGCCAAGTCGGCCGCGTGCGCCGCGATTTTGTAGGCGATGACACCTTCCCGCACGTCGTTCTTGTTGGGAAGCCCCAAATGCTCCTTCGGGGTGACGTAGCACAGCATCGCCGTCCCGAACCAGCCGATCATCGCGGCGCCGATGGCCGACGTAATGTGATCGTAGCCGGGAGCAATATCGGTCGTGAGCGGTCCGAGCGTATAGAACGGCGCCTCCTGGCACACCTCAAGCTGCCGGTCCACGTTCTCCTTGATCAAATGCATCGGCACGTGACCCGGTCCTTCGATCATCACCTGTACGTCGTGCTTCCAGGCGATTTGCGTCAGCTCGCCCAGCGTATCCAGCTCCGCGAACTGCGCCTCGTCGTTCGCATCGGCGATGGAACCGGGACGCAGGCCGTCCCCAAGCGAAAAAGCGACGTCGTACGTTTTCATAATTTCGCAGATTTCATCAAAGTGCGTGTACAAGAAATTTTCCTGATGATGCGCCAGACACCACGAAGCCATGATCGATCCGCCCCGGGATACGATCCCGGTCACGCGATTCGCGGTCAGCGGAATGTATCGCAGCAGCACCCCGGCATGGATCGTAAAATAATCGACGCCTTGCTCCGCCTGCTCGATCAGCGTATCCCGGTATATTTCCCAGGACAGCTCCTCCGCTTTCCCTCCGACCTTCTCAAGCGCCTGATACAGCGGCACCGTCCCGATCGGCACCGGAGAGTTGCGGACGATCCATTCGCGCGTCGTATGAATGTGCTTGCCGGTCGACAAGTCCATGACCGTATCCGCTCCCCAGCGCGTCGCCCACCGCATCTTCTCCACTTCCTCGTCGATCGACGAAGCGACAGCCGAATTCCCGATGTTCGCATTGATCTTCACGAGGAAGTTCCGGCCGATAATCATCGGCTCGCTTTCCGGGTGGTTAATGTTCGACGGAATGATCGCCCGGCCGCGCGCCACCTCGCTGCGCACGAACTCGGGAGTCACATTTTCGCGGATAGCTATATATTCCATCTCGGGGGTGATAATTCCTTTTTTCGCGTAGTGCATCTGGGTAACATTCGCTCCCGGCTTGGCCCGCAGCGGACGGCACCCCGTTCCGGGAAACCATTCCTGCCGCCGGGCCCCTTCTTCTTCCCTGAAGCCGTTGTCTTCCGGCCTTACCACTCTTCCGTCATACTCCTCCACGTCGCCCCGTTCCATAATCCATCCCCGCCGATTGGCCGGAAGCCCTTGCCGGATATCGGTCTGGACATCGCCGTCCGTGTACGGACCGCTGCTGTCGTAGACGCGAACGGGCGGATTGGCCGTTTCCCCTTCCGAGCCCACCGTCGGACTCAAAGCAATTTCCCGCATCGGGACCTGAATGTCGCTGCGGGAGCCTTGAATATACACTTTTCGGCTCCCGGGAAATCCCGATACGTCTGGCACGGCCTGTTGTTGGTTTGGTTTGTTTTCGCTTGTCATGTTCAATTCCTCCTCGAATGAATGTGAGCAAGCGGGGAACGTAATGCATACAAAAAAGACCGCAACGGCAAAGAAGCGGTCTTTGTGCATACAAAGGCTACGTGTTTCCTCCGCTGGCATTACCCAGATCAGGTTTAACGGTCGATAACATCCGGTTATCCTCTCAGCCTGGCTTCACCAAGCTCCCGCGCATATGAAGTTGTCAGTACAAGAATAACCTCTGAACCGATAGAAATCAACAGCTAAATTTTCTAAAATGCCGGAACGACCGCAACGCCGTACTTGTCTTCGATAAACTTCTTCACTTCCGGCGTCGTCAAAGCGGCGTCCAGCTTCTTCACTTCGTCCCGCGTCTCGTCTCCCTTGCGCACGACGATGACATTGGCGTAAGGCGATTTCGAATCTTCCCGGAACAAGGCCGATTTCGGATCGATTTTGGCTTCCAGCACGAGGTTCGTATTAATAATCGCGCCTTCCAGATCGGGAAGCGACCGGGGCAAGGTTGCGGAATCGGCCTCGACGAATTTCAGCTTTTTCGGGTTGTCCGCGATGTCCTTGGGGGTCGCTTCATACGTCGTCAGACCGTCCTTGAGCTTGATCAGCCCCTGCTGCTGCAGCAGCACCAGTGCGCGGTATTCGTTGGACGGGTTGTTCGGAATGCCGATCCGTGCCCCTTCCTTGATCTCGTCCTTCGATTTCAGCTTGCTCGAATAGAAGCCGATCGGCTCCACGTGTACCTTGGTCGTGACGGCAAAATCATAGCCCTTCTCACCTTTGACCGAATCCAGATACGGAACGTGCTGGAAGTAGTTCGCGTCGATCTGCTTGTCTTTCAGCGCAGGGTTCAGCTGCCCTTCGTCGTCATAGACGACCACTTCAAGGTTGACCCCTTGCTCCTTCAGCTTCGGCTTGACGAAATTCAAAATTTCCGCATGCGGCACGGCGGCCGCCCCGATTTTCAGCGTCGTTTCTTTCGCCGGTTTGGCCGTACCGGCTGCATTGCCTTGTGCAGCAGCCTTCGTGTCCGGGGCCTGCGCGGTGCCGCCCGAGGCGCAGCCCGAAACGATAGCACCGAAAATAACAAAGATGGATGCGAGTGAGAATAGACCTTTTTTACCCATATCTACGCCTACTTTCTATAGTTAAAATGACTTCACAAACGCGATGTTTGCGCTCAATCCGGCTTGAAACGCTTCTTGTCGATCGATTTGGCGATGTAGTCGCCCGACCATTGGATGAGCTGAACCAATACGATGATGAGCAGGACGGTCGCGATCAGAACGTCCTCGCGAAACCGTTGGTAGCCGAAGCGTATGGCCAGGCTGCCCAGACCGCCCGCCCCTATCGCGCCGGCCACGGCGGTAAATTCTGTAATCGCAATGACCGCGATCGTCATCGCGCGGACAAGGGCCGGCAGCGCTTCGGGAATGAGCACCCTGAAAATGATCGTGAGAGGCGAGGCGCCGACCGCTTTAGCGGCCTCGATCTTGCCCGCGCTCACTTCCTTGAGCGAATTCTCAATCACCCGTCCCAGGAAAGGCGCGGCGCCGATCGAGAGCGACACGATGGCAGCCGTCGGACCGAGCGAGGTGCCGACGATCAGCCTGGAGAGCGGCAGCAGCAGAATGATCAGAATAATGAAGGGCAGCGAACGGACGCTGTTGATGACCGTCCCGATGATTTTGTGCAGCAGCGGCGCTTCCAGGATGCCGCCCTTCTCCGTCACGACGAGCGTAATGCCGAGCGCAATGCCAAGCACGAGCGCGAAGACGGAAGACCAGAGCACCATGTAGACCGTCTCGCCAAGTCCCTGCAGCAGCAGCTCGATCAGATCGTCTCTCATATTCCCGCTCCCACTCCTTCCATCACATACCGGCTGTCGCGGTAATGCTCCAGAATGCGGACGAATCTGCGCGCCGTATCGCTCTCGGGATTCAGGAACAGCTTGTCGACCGGCCCGGTCTCGACGATTGTGCCGTTCTCGATCACCGCCATGCTGCGGCAAATATGCTGCAGCACGTCGAGCTCATGCGTAATCAGAACGACGGTCAGCTTAAGCTGACGGTTAATGTCCCTGAGCAGCTCCAAAATGGAGTAAGTCGTCTGCGGATCGAGCGCCGACGTCGCTTCGTCGCTGAGCAGCACGTCGGGCTCGTTCACGAGCGCTCTCGCGATGCCGACCCGCTGCTTCTGACCGCCGCTGAGCTGCGACGGATAGGCGTTCTCTTTATCGCCCAGGCCGACAAGGTCGAGAATTTCACGGACACGCCCGCGGATGTGCGCTTTCGGATGCCCGGCGACCTGCAGAGGAAACGCGACGTTCTGGTACACCGTCTTCGCATCCAGCAAATTAAATTGCTGAAAAATCATGCCGATTTTTTGCCGGGCCAGCCGCAGCTCCTTCCCGTTCAAATCCGTAATGACCGTGCCCTCGATCTCGATGCTCCCGGAATCCGGCTCCTCCAGCCGGTTGAGGCAGCGGATCAATGTCGACTTGCCCGCGCCGCTGAAGCCGATAATGCCGAAGATATCCCCCTTTTCGATCTGCAAGCTGACGTTCTGAAGTGCAGGAAATGCGCCTGACGACGTTTTGTACGATTTGCTAAGATTGCGAATGACGAT
Organism: Paenibacillus tyrphae; assembly: GCF_024158745.1. Classification (GTDB taxonomy): domain Bacteria; phylum Bacillota; class Bacilli; order Paenibacillales; family NBRC-103111; genus Paenibacillus_G; species Paenibacillus_G tyrfis_A. The sequence continues at coordinate 111,055 of NZ_JAMZAW010000001.1, forward strand.
CATTCCTTCACCTGCTTTTCGGGATAAAAATAAAAAAACCAAGCGTCGCCCCGCAGCCATAGCTCGGGGAAAGCTTAGTTTCCAGTGGACTGGTCAACTAATTGTGCAAGTCGTCTTTTTTAATTCCGACTATACCGATTATATTTATTTAATTTAAAGGATGGACCGGGCGCTGTCAAGAACTTTTATCAAGGTATTTACCGTAGGGACCGAACGCCAAAAAGCAGCCGGAGTGCCGGGAATCCGGGGGATCACACCGATGCTGGCGCGATCCGTGGATGCCCTGCTTCCCTCCGGCTGCCTGTTTAACTTAACTGGACAACGCTTTTGCAAACAACGCCGCTGCCTCCTGACGAAGCATCGGCTGCTGCGCTTTGTAGTCGACGGAGCCGTCGGCCGCCTCTTTCACTTCCGGCCCGTACAGGCCAAGCGCGACGATCTGTTTGACGCCGTCGAGCGCCCAAGGATCGGTATGGCCGCTCAGCTTCGCATCCATCGGCGAAGCGCCGCCGAGCTGGATCGTCCGCGCCACGATGACTGCCGCCTCCTGGCGGGTGATCGGCTTATCCGGCTCGAAAGCCGACTGGGATGAGCCTTGGATCACCCCAAGCTCGTGCAGCGTTTGAATCGCGGCCGCCGCCGGGTGATTTTGCGTATCCGCAAAGACCGCCGGCTTCTTGGACAACGTCATAAACAGCAGGCCTGCCGTCTGCGCCGCAAATTCCCCGCGCGTGATCGGCTCCGACGGGCCGAACGTGCCGTCCGCCTTGCCTTTGACGAGATTAAGCAGCTGCAGGGTTGCGATGTAAGGGGCGTAACCGTCCTCTTTGCGCACGTCGGAGAAAGGCTTCGGCACATTCAGCTTTTTCGAGGTACTGACCTCGTAGCGGTATTGCAAATACCCGATCGACTTGTCGGCGTTCTCTTGGAACACCAAAAGATTGCCGTCCGCATCCTTGAACAGGCGGTCGTCGATCTGCCTCAGCTCCTGCTTTCCGGCACCCGGCGCTTCCACGATCAGCTTGCCGTCGGGCGCCGCCGTGACTTGTGTGAGGGATGTTTTGGTCCGAAGCTCGCTGTACAGCCCCTCGAACCTTGCAAGCTCCGCCTGCGTCGGCTGCAGGTAAACGTCCGGCTCCGCCGGTTTCGGATAGTAATGGTTCATGAACGCGTTGAACCACTGAACATGCAGTTCGGTGCGTTTATTGCTCACGATGAATCCACCCACGTTTTGTTCCGGCATCAGCCACATCCACGACGAGAAACCGCCGATGTTGCCGCCTTTTCCGATGACCTTCCGGCCGTTGTAGCTTTTCTTGTTCGACGTTTCGAAGCCGTAAGCCATCTGCGGCACTTTCGGGTGAATTGCGAGATGAATGCTGTGCATATCGGCCGCGGTCGCCTCCTGTAAAATCCGGTTGCCGCCATAAGCGCCGTTATTCAAGTGGGTAATCATAAACTTGGCGACATCGGATACCGTCGCAAACATGCCGCCCTGCGGCAGTTCCGTAGGCGACACCGCGTACAGCGGAAGCGGCTTGCCGTCCGGCCCATAGTCCGTTGCAAGCTTTGAGCGGATGTCCGGCGTCAGGAGGAAGCCGCTATCCTTCATGCCAAGAGGCTTGAACAGCTGTTCGTCCATATATTGATGGAACGGTATGCCGGACACGTTTTGTACGATGTACCCCTGCAGCATGGAAGCGAAATTATCGTAATTGTACGATTCTCCGGGCTTCCGCACGACGGTCGGCATGTTCTCGGCGATGTAATCCTTGAGCGGCACATATCTGTCGAGGTCCGGGCTGATGTCCCCCGGCTTCGGTTCGGTGAAATCGAACCCGGTCGTATGCGTCAGCAGATGCTTCATCGTGACCGGCTCTTGAAAACGGCTGTCGATGCGAAGGCCGTCCATATAGGTTTGCACGTCCCGATCCAAATCGATTTCCCCCTGCTCGACGAGCTGCATGACAGCGGTAGCGGTAAAAGCCTTGGACACGGACCCGATGCGGAACACCGTCCGGTCGGGATCGACGGTCTGCTTTTTCTCGACATCGACGAAGCCGTAGCCTTTTTGCAGCAGCACTTTGCCGTCCTTGACAATGACGATGGCGGCGCCGGGGACGCCGAGGTCCGCACGGTTAAAGAACGAGTCGGCGAACGCTTCGACTTCCTTCGCATCGGATGGTCCTTGTGCGGGGGCATCGTCCGGCGAAACGGAGACGGCAGAGGCGGCGGAAGCGGTGAAGCTGACAAGCAAGGCCGCAGACAGTACGGCGGGCAGCTTGGTTGTGCGGAGCAGTGCTTTCACGGTAAACGTCATTTCTCTCGCATGTAAATTATTTCCTTTCACTTGATCATATACCATCGGGCGGGAAATGAATTCTGACAAACGGCCAGGGAATTGCTGGACTTTAGACCGGGATACAAGGAGGAATTGACGGGGTTGCAAGATCATGCTAAATTATAACAAATTAAATCCATTGATTAACTCGGATATATGGAGGTATGGCTTGTGACCCGAAAAAGACAAATCAAACTGTCCGCCTATTTGGTAGGCACCGGCATGCATGTCGCTTCGTGGCGGCATCCCGATGTCCAACCGGATGCGAGTATCGACATCGATTATTACAAGCGTCTCGCGCAGCTTGCCGAACGCGGAAAATTCGACATCGCCTTTATCGCCGACAGTCTCGCGATCAACGAAGCGTCCCATCCGAATATTTTGAACCGCTACGAACCGATCACGCTCATTACCGCGCTGGCGGGCGCTACTTCGAAAATCGGCGTCGTCGCTACCGCTTCCACCTCGTACATCGAGCCGTTCAATCTGGCCCGCCTCTTCATGTCGGCCGATCATATCAGCAAAGGCCGGGTCGGCTGGAATATCGTCACGACCCGGGACTTGTCCGGAAATACGGCGCTCAACTTCGGAGGCAAGGAGCATTACGAGCACTCGCTGCGCTATAAGCGCGCGGAGGAGTTTCTCGAAGTCGTCAAGGGACTGTGGGATTCGTGGGAGGACGACGCTTTTGTCCGCGACAAGGAAAGCGGGCAATTTTTCGACCGGAGCAAGCTGCACCGCCTCAACCACCAAAGCGAGTTTTTCAACGTACAAGGTCCGCTCAACATCGGCCGGTCCCCGCAGGGTCACCCCGTTCTCGTGCAGGCCGGCAATTCCGAATCCGGGCAAAGCTTTGCCGCAGGCACGGCGGAGGTCGTGTTTTCCATCAAATACGATATCGACGATGCGAAGCAGTTTTACCGTTCCTTCAAGAGCAAGGTCGCCGCTGCAGGAAGGTCGGCCGACGAGGTGTACATTTTGCAGGGTATTTCTCCGGTCATCGCTGAAACGGAGGAAGCGGCGAAGCGTAAGCTGAAGCAGTTGGAGTCCTACATTACCGAGGAGACGGGCATCGGCTTCTTGTCTGACTATTTCAAAAGCGTCGATTTCACGGGAGCCACTCTCGATTCGAGAGCGGCGGACTTCGGGCTGGACCGGCTGCCGGAGACGAAATCCGATTACATCAAGCACCGGCCCGTCATTGCGCGGGAAAACCCGACGCTGCGGGAGGTTTATTCCCTGCTGACCGGTTCGTTCAGCAGCGAGCACTTCGTCGGTACGCCGGAGAAAATTGCCGATACGCTGGAAACCTGGTTTACGGAAAGAGCCGCCGACGGCTTTATGCTGATGGCACCCCTGCTTCCGCAAGGCTTGGAAGATTTCGTGGAGCGCGTCGTGCCCCTGCTGCAGCAAAGAGGGCTGTTCCGTACAGAGTACGAGGGCAGTACGCTGAGAGACCATTTTCACCTGCCGAAGCCGCAGAACCGGTTCGCCGCCTCCAGAGCGGAGCAGCCGCAACATTAAGCTTGCAGGAATGCAAAAGACCGGGCCCCTTCACCTGCGAAGGAGTTCCGGTCTTTCGTTTGATGGACGGCAGCCGTCGTCTTGTCGGACGACGAGATCATCCGTTTACATTTGCAACACGCTGAGCTTGTCCTTCACCTGCTCGACCAGCTTCCGGGCGTCTTCTTGATTGTTCACCACGTCGGTCAGGTCCATATCGACGATTAACACATCGGACTGGTTATAATATTTCATCAGCCACTCGTCGTAACCTTTCCACAAATACCGGTAATACTCGACAAGCGATTCGTCCTGCTCGAAATCGCGCCCGCGCAGCGAAATGCGCCGCAGCACCGTCTCGAACGAGCCTTTCAAATAAACCATCAGATCGGGAGCTTTCTTCGGCAGCTCCTCCAGCTCTTCGAGCATATTGTTCGCAAGATTCTCGTACACCTGGAATTCCAGATTGTTGATGCGTCCGAGCTCACGGTTTACTTTTGCAAAATACCAGTCTTCGTAGATGCTCCGGTCCAAGACGTTGCGGTTGCTCCGCAGCGCCTTCTTGATCGACTTAAACCGGCTGTCCAAAAAGTACAGCTGGAGTAAAAACGGGTACCGGTGCTTCTCGATCTCTTCCTTCGATGCCGTATAGAAAAGCGGCAAAATCGGATTATCGTCCACGCTCTCGTAAAATACTTCCGATCCGAGCTCCCGTCCAAGCAATTCGGCTACGGACGTTTTCCCCAGACCGATCATCCCCCCGACAACAATCACTGACATTGTCCCCTTTCTCCTTATGCCGCTTCTGTGAAGCTTATCATTTTAACAAAGCTCATTCATGGCTTAAAACAACTGCTCTATTATAGCAGGAAAGCCCGGTTTTGTCTCAACTTACGATAAACGGCTGCACGTTCGCATCCAAAGAAAAAAGCGGTCATGGCGACCGCTTTCGTAGCTTAGCCTTCTTCCGTTAAAGCGAGGAACTGCTTCACGTCTTCGATGGAAAGATCGACCGCCTGCTGCCAAAACTCCGGCTGCTCCAAGTCCACTCCCAAGTGCTTGCTCGCCAGCTGCTCGACCGTCAGGCGGCCGGTGTCCTGCAGCAAAGCAATGTACTTCGCTTCGAACGATTCGCCTTCCCGACGCGCAAGCGAGTAGATGCCCGAGGAAAACAGGAAGCCGAACGTGTACGGGAAGTTGTAGAACGGCACGCCGGTTTTGTAGAAATGCAGCTTTGCCGCCCAGAAATGCGGGTGGTACTCGCTCAAGGCGCCGCAGAACGCGTCCTTTTGAGCCTCGATCATTAGCTCGTTCAACCGATCCGGGCCGACGAGTCCGGCCTTGCGCTCTTCGTAGAACCGCGTCTCGAACAGGAACCGCGCATGAATGTCCATGAAAAAGGCGACGGCCCGCTGGATTTTATCCTTCAGCAGGAACAGCTTTCGCTCCCGTGTCTCCGCCTGTTTCAGCGCGGCGTCGCTGACGATCAATTCGGCAAAGGTCGAAGCCGTCTCCGCCACGTTCATCGCATAGCGCTGAGTCATAGGCGGAAGCTCGTTCATCACATGCTGGTGAAACGCATGGCCAAGCTCGTGCGCCAGCGTCGACAAGTTCCCCGCCCCGGAGTAAGTCATGAAGATCCGGCTCTGCTTGCTGACGGGGAACGAGGTGCAGAAGCCTCCCGGCCGTTTACCCGGGCGGTCCTCCGCCTCCACCCAACGCTCCTCGAACGCGCGCACGGTAAAGTCGGCGAGCTGCGGCGAGAAGCGGCGGAACTGCTCCTCGATCATCACGGCAGCCTCATCGTAGGAGACGTTCGTGTCCTTGCCCTCAAGCGGCGCATTCAGATCGGACCAGGCTAGGCGCTCCACGCCCATCAGCTTGGCGACCCGCTCCAGATAAGCGATAAATACCGGCTTGTTCTTCTCGATCACTTCCCACATCGTTTGCAGCGTTTTGTCGGTCATCCGGTTGATTTGGAGCGGCTCGCGGATCACCGAATCCCAGCCCCGGTGCTTGTATAGCTGGAGACGGAAGCCCGCAATACGGTTCAGCGCATCGGCGCAAAAATCTTCCTGGGCCGTCCACATCTCTTCCCATTGCCGGAACAAGCGCTCCCGCTTCTCCCGATCCGGCTCTTTGATCAGTTGGTTGAAAAACTGCCCGGCCGAGAGCATGACCGTGTTTCCGTCTTTCTCGTACGGAAGCCGGATCTGCTTCACGATCGTATCGTACAAGGCGCTCCAGCCGTGATAGCCGTCTACGACAAGGTCGTTTACCAATGTTTCCTGCTCCAGCGGCAGCTTGTCTTTCACCTGCGTCCGGCGTTCCTCCAGATTGAAGGCGAGGGCGGCCATCGCTCCGCTGCCGACCCACTGGGCGAATACGGAGTACGGCATCTCGGCAAGCAGCACATCGAAGCGCGTCATGGCGGACTGGTAGTTCGCCTGAATGCCGTCCAGCCGGCCGCCAAGCCGAACCGCGCCCCGGTCCGCCTGATTTTGCGCGGACAGGCAGCCGATGAAGGCCGCTGCTTGACGCAGCCGTTTTTGCAAGTCCTGCAGCAGCTCCACAAAGCTCTGCAATGCGGCGGCAGCTTCTGCGGTCTGCGGCGACGGCATAGCGTCCAACTCGCTGCGGAAGCGGTTCGTGTCGGCTTCAAGCGCGTTCAAATATTGCGCAAATTCGGGAGAGTCGCTGCCTCCCGGGAAAAAAACGTCCAGATCCCAAGTTTGCTGCAAAGGTCGGTTCATCCAAGGGAACCCCTTTCGGATAAAGTATATGTAAACGAATAGTAACGCGAAAAACTGCGCACCTCATGTTATTCTACAAACGGTCAATTAACCCTTCCGGAAACCCTCCATTCCGCTGTGCGCCGCGTTGCCCGGCCGACCCGGCCTGAAAGCGGAGAACGTCTGCGAATCATTTTAGAAAACAACGGCTTGAGGCAGATCGCGAGGACATACCATGAGATTCGTAACGAAAACGAGATTGGACCGTCTTCAGACGCTCCTCCGGTCCATCGCTGACGAGCAGCAGCAAAAAGAAGCCCTGCATCTTCTGGAATCGCTCAAACGGGATATCGATGAAAACTACGCGGAAATCCGCAGACCAATCCGCCTTTATGAGAAAAATCAATGACCGCCCAACACTTGTAGTGCTAGCATGATTTGTTCCACATTATGTGTCAGGGAATGCTCATTCGTATGAATCGTGAGCTCCGCATGCTCCGGGGGCTCGTAGACGTCAGATAGTCCGGTAAAATTCGGAATAAGCCCGAGCCGCGCCTTAGCATACAGCCCTTTGACGTCCCGCCGCTCGCATACCTCCAGCGGGCATTCTACATAAATTTCCATGAACCGCGGCAGCACCGACCTCGCGTAATCTCTCATGCTGCGGTACGGCGTGATGGCCGACACGAGCACGATTGCGCCGCTATCGGCGTGCGTTTTCGCAAGCTCGACAATCCGGCGGATATGCTCAAGCCGGTCGGCGGGTGTGAAGCCCAGATCGCTGGATAGCGTCTTGCGCAGTTCGTCTCCATCCAGCCATTCGATCCGGCGTCCCTGTTCGCGCAGAACGGATGCCGCCTCCCGCGCCGTCGTCGTCTTCCCCGAGCCGGACAGCCCGGTAAACCAGAGGACCGAGCCTTTCCTTTCGTTCAAAGGCCGCATGGTGACGCCTCCTTCCCGGCATATCGCGCATCCACGCTGGGAACTCGTTCCAATATTCCTTTTCCGTAAATCGACGCCATCGACAGCTCCGGCATATGCACGTAGCCGATGTAACAGCCGCACGTTTTCATCCGGCACGGTCTCTCCGCGGACAACCGTTCCAAGCCGTCGCGGTACAAATGCCCGATCACTCCCCGGTCCTTATAGCAGCGCTTGACCAGCCCCGAGCCTGTAACGAAAAACACGCGGCTTCCCGTGGCACAAGGTTTCCCCATGCTGTCATAGTCCCGTGCATTCCACTCGAAATAAGGGTCGATTTCGCGAAAGGCCGCCATCTCCTCGGCCGAATAGTACGCCGGCTGGTCCTTGTACGCGTTCACCCACAAGTAAACATCCTGAGGCAGCGCGCGTCGCAGCGAACGGATCGGCTCAAGATAGCTTTTGATCCCGACGGAGCCGATGCTGAAAGAAATCCCTTTGTCGTAAAGCTGCGTGCACTGGGCCAGAAACGACGCTTCGCTCGTTTGACCGGGATGGTACGTGACCCAGAACGCCGCCTTGTCCTTGTTCAGCCCGTTCGTCCAATCCAGCTTGACGGACAAGTTCGTCTGGATCGCCACTTTGTCTACGTGCTCCAGATGAGACAGCTCCGTCAACGCCTCGCGGTACCACCGGTGGACGAGCGCCTCGCCGTACGGATTGAAGAAGAGGGACAGACGCCTGCCGTCCGTCCCCTGCTCCCGAACCCATGCTACAAACCGCTCCAGTTGCGCCTTGTCCTTCGCCAGCGTCTCTCGGCTGTCCGTCGTTTTGCTGAAAGGGCAATACGGACAATCGTAGTTGCAGGAGGATAACGCGCCGCGGTAATACAACGTCGTGCTTACACGCATACGTATTCCTCCATCCGCTCCCTGACCTCCGGTGAGATCAGCCAGTCGCCGATCGCATCGGAATAGGCCATGCCTTCGTCCGTTAGGCGCATCGCACCGTCTTCCAGTACAGCGAACCCGGCAGCCAGCAGCCGACTCAGTTCGGGACGGTCGGCGAACGGATCGCTGCCGAACCTTGCTTCATAAGCACGCCGCTCCAGCCCTTCGCGGTGCAGCAGCGCCTTGATAACGAAACGGCGCTGCTGCTCGGCCAGGTTTAAGACGAAGCCGTAATCGGCCGTATCGTAGCTTGACGCAGAGACGTAGTCGGCGATAATGCTTTGCGTCGCCTTGTAGCTTACGCCGTAGCGGGAAGCGTAATGCACCTCCCTCGTGTATGAACGCGCGCCGCAGCCGAGACCGACCATCCCTTCCTCCTGACAGCCGTAAGGCAGCAGGTTCTTCCCGGACTTCGCGTCCGGCTTGGCGAACCGCCGCATCGAGAACGCCTCGTAGCCCTTCTCCTTCAAGCGTTCGCAAGCGGCTCGATACATATCCAGCCGGTGATCCGACCCTCTGCGGCGCAGCTCCTCCGGCTTCAAGATCGTATTCTCGCGCGTATATAGCGGGTAAATGAAAATTTCCTCAGGCTCATATTCCATTGCCCGATCCAGCGAATACAGCCACGTTTCCACCGTCTGGCCGGGCAGCCCGTAGATCAGATCGAGATTAAGCACGGCAAAGTCGTGCCGTTTCAGCACTTCGAGCGCGCGCATCACTTCGCCCGGCTTTTGCGGGCGGTAGATCGCAGCGGCTTCCGCTTCAATGAAGCTTTGAATCCCCATGCTCACCCGGTCGACCTTCCGCTCCTTCAGCAGCTTCATTCGCGCATCGGTCACGGTATCCGGGGACGTCTCGACGGAGATCGAGGCGCGGTCCGGATCGAGCCCCATCACCTGCTCTGCGATATCGAACAAACGTTCGAGAAGCCGCTCGTTCAGCAGCGTCGGCGTCCCGCCGCCGATCGCAAAGCGGGAGAACGGACGGTGAGAAACCATGGGCGCCCACTGCCTCGCCTGACGCTCCAATGCAGCGACATACTGCTCGTGCGCGTCGGCGCTCCGGTCGGGCAGCGTAAACAGGTTGCAGAACCCGCACCGGGCCGCACAGAACGGAATGTGCATATATAAAAAGAACGACTCCCCGCTCTCGCTCTTCCACAGCTCGTGCAGCGGCAGCGGCGGATTCAGTTCGCGATAGGCTGTTTTATGCGGATAGGAGTACAAGTAAGACCGGTATGGCGATGTGGCGATTTGCTCCGACCAGCGCCGGATGTCTTCTGATTCCCGGAATTCCACTTGATGTCCCTCCTTTGATAGCTGTTATGGCTTATAGAATAAATTCCCGGTACGGCACGTTCCATACGACCTCGTGCGCCAGCCGGTGGCCGTGATACCCGTCCTCGCCGTAAGCGGTTCCGTGGTCGGAGCAGACGATGCAGAACGTCTTGCCCCGCGCGCGCATTGCCTCGAACAGCCTTCCAAGCTGTCCGTCCACATAGCGCAGCGCTGCCCGCTGGGTTTCCACCGAGTCGCGTTTTGCTCCGGGTACGAAATAATGGTTCGGACCGTGTATGGCGCTCACGTTCATGAAGAGAAACAGCTTCTGGTCCGGGTCGGCAGAGCCGATCAGCTTCAGCGCATGGTTCACCTGATGCTCCGTGGAGCGCGGATTCGTTACACCGAACGTCTGGCGCCAGTAGCTCTCTTGAAAATACGACGGTAACACTTTCGCCAGCGGCACTTTTTTCGTAAAAAAAATGACACCGCCGATGCAGATCGTCCGGTACCCTTCCCCGGCAAGGCCGGAGACGATGTCGGGCGTATCGAACAGCCATGTGTTCGGATTGGTCGGCAGTCCCGTATTTTTCGAGTGGAACAGCCGGACATGGCTCGCCTTGTCCGTATTCGCAGGCGTCGGCAAAAAACCGCCGAAGAACGCGTGATGCGCGGCATACGTAAAACTGCCCGGCGTATGACGCTTTTCCCAGCCGCCCGTGCCACACAGATGGGGACAGTTCTCTTCCTCCAGCTTCGCCACGTCATAGCGCAACGTATCAAGCGTCACAAACAAAATGTCGTGGGTGCCGACAATGTCGTTCATATTGATGCTCATGCTTCATTCATCCTTTAACATGCGGGTCATTTGCCATTCGTAGGTATCCATTCCTTCGTAACGAACGTTCAGCAGCAGATCGCCGAACGGATTAATATCGACGATATAAGGACGCAAGGCGCCTTTGGCGAGAAGCACGTCGATCCCTGCCACAGCGGAACGCGGAAACATCGAAGCAACCTGCTCCCCGGCCTCGGCCACCGCCTGAACGGTGGCTGCGGACAGCCCAAGCTCCTCCAGCCCGGCCCGCTCGTTGCGCAGGTGTAGGTTCGTGATCGGCGTGCGGCTGAGTCGGGCAACCCGGTGGCATGCTTCGCCATCGACGACGAGTTGGCGGATATCGAATGCACGGCCGTCGTGCGATGCTTTCTGCACCCACTGCTCGACATGCATGCCTTGAGCGCCCAGCCAATTGATGATTTCGCGGATGATCGGGCGTTCCCGGTATCTGCGAATACGGCGCGAATTGTAATATACTCGCTCATACCCAAGACGCTCGAAGCCGATCGTCGTGTCGGCCAACTCCGCACCGGTAGACGGGTTAATCTGGTAAGCCAGCACCCCGGAGGCCGAGGAGCCGAACGCCAGCTTGACGAAAACGCGCCGCATGCCGGTCCGCTCCATCGCTTCGCGGAGTTGGTCGTAGCTCCGGATAGAACCAGCCTCCCCCGGAGCCAGGGGAACCCGTACACCCCGGGAGCTGAGCAGCCTATGGCAGCGGCGCTTGTCAAACATGACCGCGATTTCCTGCGGATCGTTCGTCCAGCGCGCTTCCGGCGCCGTTTCGGCCAAGTCGGCGCGAAGCCCGGACAGCATCCGGCAAAATCCGCGAAACCATTGCGATGGATAGTAGATGCGTCCCGGTTGCTCGGGCAAGTTCCGGGCCGCTTGCGCCGAAATGACCGGCATCGGGAGAAACTTCGGCAATGGGAAAAGCTCGTCCGCTTGCCCGCCGTCGGCTGCACCGAGCGCAATCAGCTCGCGCTCCACCGGGAAATGCTCGCCGGGCGAGTCCAGCCGGACAAGGACAGGCTCTCCGCCCGTGATTTCACGCCATCGAATGCGTCCCTGCAGCAGATCGAGATACGGCACAATCGTCGCCGGAGGCATCCCGAGCCTCCGGCGTGCTTCCTGCAGCATCGTTGTCCTCCGGTTACCGGGATTGCCAACAACAATCAGCGGACGGGGCATCTACTCCGTGACCGCCGGATAGCGCCAATCATCGTCATCGTCGCTCTGCTGCTGGTCGCTGACATCGACGGACATGCCCGACGTTTGCCAGCGCCTTACCATCTTGTCCGACATGTAGTGATAGTTCAGGTCGAGGAACGAAAGCTTCCGGACGCGTTCGCTCGCCAGCAGCGCTTCCGCACCTTGGTCGCTAAGGGTTCCCAGCGATAAATCGAGCGTATGCAATTGATCGAGGATCGGCGAATTCGCAATTTCAATCGCAATTTCGTCTTGAATCTCGCTGTCTTTCAGACCGAGGTAAGTCAATTTGGGAAAGCGCCCTGGTTCCATGAGCGGTTTAACATCCTCCAGACCGCCGTCAAAACCGTAATTGTCTACGCCGAGATAAAGCTCCAGCTTTCTCAGCTCCGGCAGCTCGGCGTCGCGAATATCGGCGAGCACTTCCTTGCTCAGGCCGCCGCAGATAATTACCAATTCTTCCAACCGTCCGTGCTTCAACGGCTTCAAGAACAACCCGGTGCTGCCTTGAATGCAGAACGAAGTAAGCTGCGGAAACGCCTCTAACAGCGGAGCCAGATTCGTCTGCATAATCCACGAAATTTCGCATTCCTCCGAATCCATGTCGCCGATAAACAGCTTGCGCAACGCCGGGAAAGCGTCCTTATGCCCGATCAATACATCCATGAACGTATCGGGACCTTCTTCATAAGCCTGTCCCCACGAGCCGATCGTCAGCTCTACGACCTCCCGACTCTCGGGCTTCGCGGCCAATTGCTCGATCAACTGCTCCATGCGCATTCCATCTTCGTATTCGTCGTAGCCGATTTCCAAACGGACTTCTGTCATCGATAACCCTCCCACTATCTGCCATACTCTTTTCTAAACTATCATCCGGTTTTGGTTTCGTCAATCCGAACAAGCTATGCGTCATGCCTGAGATACAGGGTCAAGAGACTTTTTTCTTAACTTAAGAGAATTTTCTGTAAATTGTATTGACTACGAACAAATGTTTGGTATAATAGACAACAAGAACGCATGTTCCTATTTCCTGAGAGGAGTGTAGATACGATGGTGACAAATGTTAGATTTATCGAACGGGACTACTATAAGAATGTCATGGCCGAAAATGGCGAACAGCTCACGGAGCAGCAGATCGAAAAAATTTTGGATGCGTCGGAGCCGTTCTGGGCAGATCTTACTTTTAAATTTTTCGAAAACGGATCGATGATCATTATCGACAACCATACCGAGCTACAAGTTCCTCTCAGCAGCCTGAGTGGAGCGGCATGCGAGTTTTACGCCCAGCAGCGGATCAAAATGATCAAAGCCAAGCTTAGAAATCAGAAAATTACGGAAGCTTCCTAAACAAAGATTAAAATACAAAAGTCCGCGCAGTCTCCGGGGTTGTCCCTTCGTTCCGCAACGGACCTTTACGCTAATTATTTTGTAACGTATTATGCTTGTACTAAGTTATTCTGCAAAGGCTTTTAGCACGATGACCGCATTGTGTCCGCCGAATCCGAAGGAATTCGATATGCCAATCTTCAGTTTGGCTTGACGCGCTTCATTCGGTACGTAGTCCAAATCGCAATCCGGGTCCGGCTGCTCCAGATTAATCGTCGGAGGAATGATTCCCTGCTCCAGGCTCTTGGCCAGAGCAATAGCTTCTACCCCGCCGCACGCTCCCAGCATGTGACCGGTCATGGACTTATTGGCGGTTACCGGAATCCGGTAGGCATGCTCGCCGAACAACTTCTTGATCGCCATCGTTTCGGACTTGTCCCCCAGTTCCGTACTCGTCGCGTGAGCGCTGATAACATCCACTTCCTCCGGGTTCACAGCGGCTTCACGAAGCGCCGATTTCATGGCCTGGTAAGCCCCGATCCCCTCCGGATGGGTGGCGACGATGTGATAAGCATCGGAACTGGCTCCGTAACCGATCACCTCAGCGTAAATTCGAGCGTTCCGACGCTGTGCATGGGAGAGCGATTCCAGTACCACAATGCCCGCCCCCTCGGACATAACGAATCCGTCCCGTCCTGCATCGAACGGACGGCTTGCTCTGGCAGGCTCGTCGTTTCGGCCGGACAAAGCGGTCGCGTTACCGAAGCTGGCAAGCGATATTTCCGTCACGGCGGCTTCCGCACCGCCGGCAATGATCGCGTCCGCGCCGCCCCCCCGAATTAACCGGAATGCTTCGCCGATGGCCGTATTTCCTATGGAGCATGCGGTTACCGGAGACAGAGTTGGGCCCAGAGCTCCGTATTTTATGCTGATCATCGCTGCAGCCATGTTCGATATCATCATCGGTACCAGCGTCGGACTGACCCGCTCCGGTCCCCGATCACGGAGAATACCGTCCTGTTCGAGCAGCGTTTGAATGCCTCCGATGCCCGATCCTACATATACGCCTAGTCTTTCCCGATCGATTTCGTCAAGCGATAACCCTGAATCCTCCAACGCCTGCTCCGCGGCAGCCAAAGCAAACTGACAAAACCGATCCATCCGCCGCGCTTCTTTGCGGCCGAACCGGGCATCCGCGTCAAATTCCCGGACAACCCCCGCGATTTTCGTTTTAAAGCGGGACGTGTCAAAAGTATTGATCCGGCTTATCCCCGATTCCCCCCGGCACAAACGATTCCAAAAAGTTTCCACTTCATGCCCAAGCGGCGAGATAATGCCCGTCCCCGTTAACACGACTCGTTCCATCGAATTTCCTCCCTTTCGTTCATCGGTTAAGTCCTATGTTGTCACAGTTGTTATCCTATTACAAGTTGCAGTTTATTATAGTATAATAACTACTATGTTAACGAAATTAAAGGCGGAATCGAAATGAATCATCAAACGAGGCTTCAAGCGTTATCGGCTTTTTTGAAGGCACAGCGGGCCAAAGTGCTCCCGCAAACGGTCGGACTTCCGGTGGGAACCCGCAGGCGCACCCCGGGTTTGAGACGTGAGGAAGTCGCCCAACTTGCCGGGGTCAGCCCCACGTGGTACACATGGCTTGAGCAAGGACGGGATATCAAAGTATCCAAATCGGTACTGGACTGCGTCGCCGCCGCCCTGCAATTAACGGTAGACGAGCGGAAATATTTGTTTTCGCTTGCTCTGGAAACCGGGGCAGGCACCCATACACTAATAGAAGATCTGCCTGAGATCAGCCCTTCGCTGCGAAGAATTTTGCAGGAGCTGCGCTTTTGTCCGACCATTATCTCTGACCGCCGCTGCCATATTGTCGGCTGGAACGAAGCGGCTTCCCATGTGTTTCTCGACTTCCAACATATTCCAGTAGAACAGCGGAATATGATCCGGCTGCTGTTTACACAAAAAGAATTCCAACGGCTCGCCGTCAACTGGGAACATTTTGTCCGTGGTTTTCTCGCTATTTTCCGGGCGTATTACGGGCAATATGTTGAGGACGAATGGTACGAGCGATTTCTTGCGGAGATGAAGGAGGTTCACCCGGATTTCGACCGGCTGTGGGAGCAAAGCGAGGTCAGCTCAGCCCCGGAGGTGTTAATCGAATTCAGACATGCCAAAGCGGGCAAGATGCTGTTTCACCTCACCTCGCTGCAGGTTCAAGGGAGCTCCGACCTGCGATGCAGCATATATACTCCTGCGCCCGACTCCTCAACGGAATCGAAGCTGAAGCAGTTGATGGAACGCAGCTTAAGCACCTCTGATCGTTCGGATTGAGCCGATCCGGGGGGCGTGAGCATGGTTTCCCACTCGCCGCCCCCCTTCCAAGCCTTACTCCTGACATTCCACGGACATCAGGATCGTTTCCGTTTCCCCGTGGGCGAAAAGCTCGTCGAGGCTCGCTTCTACAGCCAAGCCTTCGTTGGTGATTTTATAGAACCGGGCTGCGAAGCGCTCTTGATAAGTCCCGAGCAAGCGGCGAAATTCATCCCAATGCCCGCTCAGCATCAGCGGGTTCAGTTCGAAAGCCACTTTGCCGACGGCTTGTCGTCCAAGCAGCGCCTCCATCCCAAGAAAGGCGTGATACTCCCCTCCTTCAATGTCCATTTTAATAAAATCGATATAATCGAAATTCCCCTCGTTCGCATCCAGCGTCCCCGTCATGACCTCTTCTTCCTGCATGACATCATTGGCAAAGTAATCAAAATATTGTTCGCCGGGTTTCACCAAAGAGCTTGACCCCGTATACAGCTCGCTGTAGTAAAACGTCTTGGAGCCAGGTGTATCGGAGATGGCCTTTTGGATCGCTGTTACCCGCTTCTTGGCAAACAGCATATTCATCGCGACGTTGTCCCGCAGCAGTCCATAGTTTTTCCTGCCCGCTTCGTAAGCTAGAACCTTCCCCTGCTCGCCGACGAGCAGCCCCATCAGAACAGTAAAATAACCGATATTTGCCCCGACATCGATCACCTTGTGACCCGGTTTCACATTCAGAAGTATGTAGTTGGTCAAAGCAACGTCGAACACCCCGCTGGCTACAAGCTGCGGAGTCAAGCTCACATCGTCGGCAAAGGAGTAAAGGAGTCCTCCCCACACCGGATAGATCAACATTCGGTTTTTTCCTACAAATATCCCTTTCATTCTTCACCCGCCTTTATGCGGCTGGAAAGCACGCAATCTCGATTCAATCATTATTTATGTTGGGGCCCCCTTAAACAGAACCTTGAACAGGCTCTTTCAAGGGGGTTTCCC
This sequence comes from Paenibacillus tyrphae, assembly GCF_024158745.1. Lineage (GTDB taxonomy): Bacteria > Bacillota > Bacilli > Paenibacillales > NBRC-103111 > Paenibacillus_G > Paenibacillus_G tyrfis_A. The sequence continues at coordinate 127,479 of NZ_JAMZAW010000001.1, forward strand.
TTATTCGCCCGGATTGGCGCAGCGGTAGGTTTGAGCTTGAAAAAACAGTCTGACATGTGCCTCAACATCAGGCGATGGATTGACAAAGGCAAGCCTCGTATACTTTGCAAATCGTTTAGGAACGATAATTTGAGTTTCAAAAGGTTTGATGGTTTGAGTGAAATCTTCGAACGTATGCACCCGGTCCGGACTTTCTTCAATTACAAGGTTCAGAGCGGTCTCGCTCTGGTTCACGACGATAAACGAATACGTCACAAAGATGGATGTATCGAAAAAGGGAGAGCGGACAACGGAATCCGTTATGACCAGGTCAAGTCTGATATTTTCGAAGGCAACGCAGGATTCTTCCCGATCGAGTATTTCAAAAAGCTCCTCGAACTCACCGTGATTAAATAAAGGCGTTTCCTCTGGCTGGGGAATCGGTTCCTTTATGATACGGACCGCTTTTTCGGATACGGATCGCTTTTTGATTCGCTTTACTGCAAGTTTGGGCGAATGGATTCGCTTTTGTCTCATCGGCCATCTTCCTTTCGTTGGGTACAACCGCCCTACTTCTTTCTAGTGGAAAAGCACTTTTTCGATTTGTTTCGGCATACACTATTTGTATTCATTTGGGAAAAGCGGTGCTCTAAGGCAGTCATCTAAATATGTGTTTCGAGACAAAATTGCGGGCTAAGGGTGATTTTATTGCCAAACTTTAATGTATTTAACCTCAACCCCAACGACTTGCGCTCGCTGATCTTCGGACAGGATTCGACGGGAACCCCTCGTCCCATCCAAACCGACCCTAGTGGGGCAATTCTCAACATTCCGATTGGCGGAACGATCGACGTCATTCAACACGTTACAGCAGCAACGATCGTGGCCGGAACGATTAATGCCATTATCGGGACAATAACCGCAGTCGTCCCGTCTGCAACTGTAACCGGCGGAACTCTAACGACGATTCAATCCGTACTGGGGGCCACGGTTACCGCGGGCACATTAACCACCGTCGAGTCTGTGCTTGGGGCGACGATTACAGCAGGAACATTGACTACTATTGAATCCATACTTGGGGCTACCATTACCGGTGGTACCATTAATGCCATTACCGGGACAATTACAGCAGTCGTACCTTCTGTTACGATATCGGGCGGAACGATTTCGGTGGTGGAATCCGTTCTTGGCGCGACCATCACAGGCGGGACGGTCAGTACTACCATTCTCGGCGGTACCGTCGGTGCTACGCTGCTGGGCGGGACTATCGATAATTTGCTCAACGGCACCATCACCAGCGTGCTCGGCGCTACCATCACTGCGGGGACTCTGACCACCGTCAGCTCTGTGCTTGGAGCTACTATCACCGGCGGGACGCTCAATGCGATTCTGGGAACTCTTACTGCGGTTGTGCCCTCCGTTACCATTTCCGGCGGGACACTGACGGCAGTCGAATCTGTGCTTGGAGCTACTATCACTGCCGGAACCCTTAGTGCGACGATCGTAGGGGGCACCGTCAGCGCGACAATCTTAGGCGGTACCGTCGGTGTTACCCTGCTGGGCGGAACTATCGACAATTTGCTTAACGGCACCATTACCAGTGTACTCGGCGCCACCATCACTGCAGGGACTTTGACTACCGTTGGCTCTGTGCTGGGAGCGACCATTACGGGTGGTACGCTTAGTGCGATTTTGGGCACCCTTACTGCAATTGTGCCATCTGTCACCATTACCGGTGGGACACTGACGGTAGTCCAATCTGTACTTGGGGCTACTATCACCGCAGGAACAATTAGTGCAACGATCGTAGGGGGCACCGTCAGCGCGACAATCTTAGGCGGGACTGTCGGTGCTACCCTGCTGGGTGGGACTATCGACAATCTGCTCAACGGCACCATCAGCAGCGTGCTCGGCGCTACCATCACCGCAGGGACCTTGACTACTGTTGGTTTTGTCTTGGGAGCTACCATTACAGCAGGCACTATTAGCGCGACGATTCTCGGCGGCGCTGTCGGTGCTACACTTCTTGGTGGGACTATCGACAACCTGCTTAACGGCACCATCACTAGCGTACTTGGTGCTACCATCACGGCGGGGACCTTGACTACTGTCGGTTCTGTGCTGGGAGCTACCATTACGTCGGGGACGATCAGCGCGACGATTCTCGGCGGCGCTGTCAGCGCGACGATCCTCGGGGGAGCGGTCAGTGCTACACTGCTGGGCGGGACTATCGACAACCTGCTTAACGGCACTATTACTAGCGTGCTTGGCGCTACCATCACTGCTGGGACCTTGACTGCCGTCGGTTCCGTACTAGGCGCTACCGTTACAGCAGGAACTATTAGCGCGACGATTCTCGGCGGCGCGGTCAGTGCTACACTGCTGGGTGGGACTATCGACAACCTGCTTAGCGGTACCATCACCAACGTGCTTGGTGCTACCATCACTGCTGGGACCTTGACGACCGTCGGTTCCGTCTTGGGCGCAACCATTACTGCGGGCACGATCAGTGCTACCATTCTCGGGGGGATCGTCAGCGCGACGATTCTGGGCGGGACTATCGATAACCTGCTCAACGGCACCATTACCAGTGTGCTCGGCGCTACTATCACTGCAGGGACCTTGACGACCGTCGGTTCCGTGCTGGGAGTAACCATCACAACAGGCACGATCAGTGCTACCATTCTCGGGGGGACTGTCAGTGCGACGATCATCGGGGGAGCGGTCGGTGCTACCATCCTTGGCGGGACTATAGACAACCTGCTTAATGGCACTATCACCAGCGTGCTTGGCGCTACCGTCACTGCGGGTACCTTGACTGCCGTCGGTTCCGTGCTGGGAGCCACCATTACAGCAGGAACTATTAGCGCGACGATTCTCGGCGGTACCGTAAGTGCTACACTTCTTGGTGGGACTATCGACAATCTGCTTAACGGCACTATCACCAGTGTGCTCGGGGCTACCATCACTGCAGGTACCTTAACTACCGTCGGATCCGTGTTGGGAGTCACCATTACAGCAGGAACCATTAGCGCGACGATTCTCGGCGGCACCGTCAGTGCCACGATCCTCGGCGGGACTATCGACAATCTGCTTAATGGCACCATTACCAGCGTGCTCGGGGCTACCATCACTGCGGGCACCTTGACTACTGTAGGCTCTGTACTGGGAGCTACCATTACAGCTGGAACTATTAGCGCCACTATTCTCGGCGGCGCAGTCAGTGCTACACTACTGGGCGGGACTATCGACAATCTACTTAACGGCACTATCACTAGCGTGCTTGGGGCTACCATCACTGCGGGGACCTTGACTACTGTAGGCACCGTACTGGGGGCTACCATTACAGCTGGAACTATTAGCGCCACTATTCTCGGCGGAACCGTCAGCGCTACGATTCTTGACGGCACCGTCAGTGCAACGCTACTGGGCGGAACTATCGATAACCTGCTTAACGGTACCATCACCAGCGTGCTCGGAGCCACCATCACCGCAGGGACCTTAACTACCGTAGGATCTGTGTTGGGCGCAACCATTACTGCTGGCACGATCAGCGCCACCATTCTCGGGGGGACTGTCAGCGCTACGATTCTTGGTGGTACCGTCAGTACCACGATCCTTGGCGGGACTATCGATAACCTGCTTAACGGTACCATCACCAGCGTACTTGGAGCCACCATCACTGCAGGGACCTTGACTACTGTAGGCTCCGTACTGGGGGTTACAATTACCGAAGGCACGATCAGTGCTACCATTCTCGGCGGCGTAGTCAGTGCCACACTGCTTGGCGGGACTATCGACAACCTGCTTAACGGCACCATTACCAGCGTGCTCGGAGCCACCATCACCGCAGGGACCTTGACTACCGTCGGATCTGTCTTGGGAGCAACCATTACAGCTGGAACTATCAGCGCGACGATTCTCGACGGTACCATAAGTGCTACACTGCTTGGCGGAACGATCGACAATCTGCTCAACGGGACCATCACCAGCGTACTTGGCGCTACAATTACCGCAGGGACCTTGACTACCGTCGGTTCTGTACTAGGAGCTACCATTACAGCTGGTACCATTAGCGCGACGATTCTCGGCGGCGCGGTCAGTGCTACACTGCTGGGTGGGATTATCGACAACCTGCTTAATGGCACTATCACCAGCGTGCTTGGCGCTACCATCACTGCTGGGACCTTGACTGCCGTCGGCTCTGTACTGGGAGCCACCATAACAGCAGGGACTATTAGCGCAACGATCCTCGGCGGAACGATCAACAACCTGCTCAACGGCACCATTACCAGCGTGCTCGGGGCCACCATCACTGCGGGTACATTGAATACTGTAGGCTCTGTTCTGGGAGCCACTATTACTGCAGGCACGATCAGCGCAACGATCCTCGGCGGAATCGTCAGTGCCACACTACTGGGCGGGACGATCACCAACCTACTCAACGGCACCATTACCAGCGTGCTCGGAGCCACGATCACCGCAGGGACTTTGACTACCGTCGGTTCCGTGTTGGGAGCCACCATTACAGCAGGCACACTCAGCGCCACCATTCTCGGCGGAATCGTCAGTGCCACACTGCTTGGCGGGACTATCAATAACTTGCTTAACGGCACCATCACCAGTGTGCTCGGCGCTACCATCACCGCGGGGACCTTAACTACCGTCGGCTCTATACTCGGAGCCACCATTACTGCTGGCACGATCAGCGCAACACTGCTCGGCGGAACGATCACCAACCTGCTCAACGGCACCATCACCAGTGTACTCGGCACTACCATCACCGCGGGGACCTTAACCACCGTCGGCTCCGTGCTAGGAGCCACCATTACAGCAGGCACGATCAGCGCAACACTGCTCGGCGGAACGATCACCAACCTGCTTAATGGCACCATCACCAACGTGCTCGGCGCTACCATCACCGCGGGAACCTTAACTACCGTCGGCTCCGTACTCGGAGCCACCATTACAGCAGGCACGATCAGTGCCACACTGCTCGGTGGAACGATCACCAACCTGCTCAATGGCACCATCACCAGCGTACTCGGCGCTACCATCACCGCAGGGACTTTGACTACCGTCGGCTCCGTGCTAGGAGCCACCATTACAGCAGGCACCATCAGTGCCACGCTACTGGGCGGAACGATCACCAACCTGCTCAACGGCACCATTACCAGCGTGCTCGGCGCCACCATCACCGCAGGGACCTTGACTACCGTCGGTTCCGTGCTGGGAGCCACCATTACTGCAGGCACCATCAGCGCCACATTGTTGGGCGGAACGATCACCAATCTGCTCAACGGCACCATTACCAGTGTTCTCGGCGCTACCATCACCGCAGGGACCTTGACTACCCTCGGCTCCGTGCTTGGAGCGACCATCACGGCGGGTACAATTACCGCCATCCTGGGCGGAACGTTAACCGCAATCTCGCAAAACACCTTTGTAGAGCAGAGCTTCTTGTCCGTCCCCGTGGGCACGGCCACGACGTTCGCGCCGCTGGCGGCTATAACGACCGCCGTTTTGGAAACTTATTCGTTCTTTGTCTACAACTCCAGTCCCGTGGGAACCGTCGATACGATACTGGAAATTAGCGCGAACGGAACCAACTGGTTTACCGACGTAAGCAGCACGAACCTGGCTCCGGGGTCTGTCGACGTACTTGTGCCTCAACGCTTTTTGAAATATACTCGCCTCTCGCATCGGGCTTCAACGACGTTGGTAACCGGAACGATTGACGTCATATTCAACGCTCAGGGTTCATAAAATGAAAACATATCCCTCTGCATAGCAGAGGGGTTGTTTTTTTCCTGGGAGGGAGGAAACCGATTCATGCTGCTGAGTTTGAACCTGATTGTGCGTAATGAAGAGCACTTTTTACCGTCATGCCTGGAGAGCGTCAAATCCTGGGTGGATGAAATTATCGTTGTAGATACCGGTTCTACCGATCGAACCATCCCGATAGCCGAGTCTTACGGGGCCAAGGTGTTCCGTATAAATTGGGAAAACGATTTTTCCAAAGCTCGCAATGCGGCTGTGGTGCGAACCCGGGCAGACTGGATTCTCGTTCTTGACGCTGACGAACAAATGACAGGCGATCTGCAAACATTCAGGAAAACCTTGAGAAACACGGAGCTGGAAGCCTTCTGGCTGGACGTGGAAAATGTAACCGGTTCGCTCCCTCATGAACGGGTCTATCACCGGTCGCTGCGCCTTTTCCGGAATCGGCCGCAATACCGGTACCAAGGCCCGATTCACGAAGACATCCTCCCTTCCATCGAGAAGCGTCACGGTTCGATCGCTTGCATCGGTACAAGCGGTCTGAGTCTGCTGCATTTCGGTTACTTGCCCGAGGTGCAAGAACAAAAAGCAAAAGCCAAGAGAAATTTGACCATTCTGCAGCAAGCTGTTAAGGATCATCCCAAATCCCCATATTACCGTTACCATTTGGGAGTTTGTTGCGAACAGCTGGGGATGGATCGCGATGCCGTCAAGCTGTTGGAGCAAGCCCTGAAAAGCGCTCCGCCCGAAGTTTCCTACCGGCCGACCATCGTGAAGGATTTGTCCAAATTGTTGATCAAAACCGCTGCCTTTCCGCAAGCGGTGAAGCTGCTTGAAAAGGAAAAGCAGAGATATGAGGAATACCCCGACCTGCATTATTATTTAGGAGTAGCCTACACGGCGGTACATCAGGAAGATATGGCGCTTCGATCGTTTCAAGCCGCCGTCGGCGCCTCCCCTTCCCGCTCCTATCTAACGGAGTCCGGCACTCATACCTTCCGGTCCTATTTGGCTATGGGGAACATTGCCGCAAAATGGTCCGCATACGGGGACGCACTAAAATTTTATCTGGACGCGCTCAAGCATTGTTTTTATTCCAAAGAAGCGTTTGTGGGCATTGCAGATGTTCTGGGCGCTTTAAACAAAACCGAAGAGGAGATCGTCAAAGAGCTCCTTCATATCGTTAGCCCGAATTTCCAGCCAGACTCGCCTACTTATCCGCTTCGCGAGCTGTGCGAAATCAGCATTGGCGAAGCTCTGTTCGACGTCGGCTGCTACTGCGCCAGCCGCGAGGTGCTGAGTTCTTACCTCGCCCGATCGCCGCGCATCAGGGAATTGATCGTTCTGTCCCTGGTCCGCGAAGGGGAAGCCCAGGAAGCGCATCGGCTTGTCGAACCGATAGCGGCCTCGGAAGCGCCGGACACCCCGCTCCTCTTTCATACGCTGCTGCTGCACAGCTTGGAGAAAACCATTCCCATCCCAGCTTACTTGTCGGATTGGATGACCCGCCAGCCGGAAGCAGCGTTTTACGCCCGTTTGTTCGAGCAGCTTCGAACGCATGCCGAGCTATCCGAAGAGGATGCGGATTACTCGTACTTGCTGTTTGTCAAGCCACTGCTCCATCTGGCTATCCAAATGCAGTATCCGGCTGTAATCGGCAGGCTTACAGGACTTTCTCCGGCATTTCGCCCGTTTACGGCCAAAATGCTGTTCTACGAAGGGTTTGTGGATCAAGCGGCCGATCGCCTGCTCACGATCATGGAGACGGAACCACTGGATGGCGAGAGCTTTTACATTCTGGGGATCGTTTTGTATGACCGGGGCCGATGGCAGGAAGCTTCCGTGCTGTTCGAGCAAGCCTTGAGCCTTGACCCGGAAGATCGTAAAGCCAGAATAGCCGCCGCCTTATGTTATTTGCAGCAAGCGAGGAGTATTGTGCAAGAAGCCCTGGAAAGAATACCGGAAGCCTCTTTGCTGAATGCCAATTTGCAAAAACTCAATCTTTCCATCGAGCTGGTCTCCAGGTCGAATTGGCGTCCTTACTGGCGCGGCGTACAAAGGAGGAATTACGATGAAGCCTGCCAGCATTTCGCTGTGCATGATCGTAAAGAATGAAGAGCAAAATCTGGCACGCTGCTTGGAAAGCGTCAAAGACGTCGTCTCGGAAATGATCGTGGTCGATACCGGTTCGCAGGATGAGACGGTATCGATCGCCAAGTCGTTTCAGGCCCGCGTTATCGAAATGCAGTGGCAGGACGATTTTGCCGGGGCGCGGAACCTTGGAGTGGATCACGCATCGGGCGAATGGATCTTATTTTTGGATGCGGACGAGGAGCTTGATGATGACAGCAAAGTAGATCTGCTGACTTGGGCCGACTGCGCCGAGGCGGATGCTTATTTTGTGCGAATCATCAATCATTTTGGCGACCGGGAGCTGAACGCCAGCATCAATCCGACGATCCGTATGTTTCGGAATTTGCCGGGGTACCGTTTCACCGGAAGAATCCATGAGCAGATCGCCGAAAACATTCAACAGGTAAATCCGGGTGCACGCTTTGTCATGACCCATATCCGGGTGCACCACTACGGATACCAAGCCCACATCAGAGCGAGCAAGAACAAGACGGAGCGAAATCTGGCTTTGCTGAAAAAAGAGCTGGAAGAGCATCCCCAGCATTCGTTCCATCTGTATAACATCGGAATCGAATATTTGCAGAATAATCAGGTGGAAGAAGCATTGGATGCGTTTCAGCAATCGATCCGGTATGCGCATCCGATGGCCAACTACGCCCACCTGCTGTATAAGTGCGAAGCCCGTTGTTACGCGGCAATGAACCGGCTGAAGGAAGCGATCGACAGCTGTAACCGCGGGATTACCCTTTATCCGGACTATACCGACTTGTATCATTACAAAGGCTGCTACCAGATGACGCTTGGGGATTTTCAATCCGCCAAGCTGTCTTTCCGAAAAGCCGTGCATTACTCGGAACCCAAAGGCTACCACACGGAAGCGGGTGTCGGCTCCCATACCACCTACTACTTGCTGGGTCTCGTATGCGAGTCTATGGCCCAGGACAACGAAGCTGCGCAAGCCTACCTTACCTCCTTTCAACAGCAGCCGGGTGCACTCCGTTCCCTCTATCGCTTGTTCCGTCTGTATCGGACGGCAGAGAAGCAGCATGAACTGATGGCGTTAATCCAGAAATCATTCAAGCTGCGCCTCCGGGAGCATCGAGCCGATATTGCCAAGGTTCTTTACCGGACCCATTGTTACCAAGCGCTGGAAAGTTTGACACAGTTGTGGACCTTGACGGATGGAGTGGACGAGGACGAAAAAGAGGCACTGCTGAACCTCGCCGCGGAATGCCGTCTTTTAGCCGGGCCGTCAACAGGGGATCGTGAGTCCGGGGAGCTATGGAGCGAAGACTTTTTCAAAAACGGACTGCCGAACGACTGGCTTCCTCCTTTGCAGCCGGGCTCGGCGAAATCGTTAAGTGAGACGGCAAAGAAGGCGCGTATGCTTCATGCTCAAAAAAAATATCCCGTTTACCACCAATTTGTGTCCCTATGGGAGGAGAAGCAGCGAACATTGGAAAAAGACTTCCAATGCGATTCGGTGCTCCAGATGGTTTACGACTTATCCCACAATGCCGAACTTCACTTGAACCGTCTGCTACGGCGGGAGCCGAAGCTGGAATTGATCAAGAACGCTATACTGTCGCTTCCCTTCGACGAGGGATTGCCGGAGCGGGAGGGAGCGCCCTCTGTCTAGCCCTCGCCTGTCGGTATGCATGATCGTGAAAGACGAAGAAGAGCTCTTGCCCCGCAGCCTGACTTCAGTTGCCGGAATCGCGTCGGAGATCGTCGTCGTCGACACCGGCTCGACGGACCGCAGCGCGGCCATCGCCCGGGAATTTGGAGCAAGCGTCTACGCCCACGAGTGGGAGGACGATTTCTCAAAAGCGCGGAACCAGGCGCTGGACGTGGCGTCGGGTGACTGGATTCTGGTGCTGGATGCCGATGAGGAGTTAGCGCCCGAATGCCTGCCGCTGCTGTCCGAGTCGTTGTGCCGATCCGATGCCTTCGCTTATGCCTTGCATTTTGTTAATTATTACGGACAATTTACGGAATATCTCAGCTTTACCGACTCGTGCTGCCGATTGTTTCGGAATTTGCCCGATTTGCGCTACAGTGGGAAAATCCACGAAGATATCGTACCTGCCTTGTTGAAAAGGAATCTGACCCCGATTCCAAGTCGCATTACGATTCGTCACTACGGATATTTGGAGGACAGAGTGCGGCAAAAACGAAAACCGCAGCGCAACGCGTCCCTTCTCGCCAAAGCGATCGCGGCAACCCCGGGGGATTCGAGACTGCAGTATGCGCTGGGAACGGAATATCTGCATATGGAACGATACAGCGAGGCTATGGGAGTGTTCCTCCCGCTGCTGGAATCGCTTGAGCCCTCCTGCGGGTTTTATCCCGATCTGCTGCTCAAGACCGCTCTCCTGCTCCGGCTGCAGAGATCCCATGACGAAACGCTTCGGCTTGTGGAGGAAGGGCTTCGCTTATTTCCCGATTTTACTGATCTTTGGGATCTCCTGGGGGACCTTTGCGCGGAGCGAAACGAATACGGCCTCGCCCGCAAGGCTTACGAACGCTCCCTAATGCTGACGCCTCGCTCCGGGCTTTACGCAAGCCAGACGGGTTCCGGAAGCTTTGCAACGGCATACCGGCTTGGCCAACTACAAGAAAAGCTGCTGAATCGGGCCGAAGCTCTTCGCTCATACCGTCAAGCACTAAGTAAATTCCCCCGGTATGAACCCGCTTGGCGGCGCTGGCTTGAGCTGACCGCCACGGAAGGCCGCTGGGCCGAATTGCTGTACTGCCTCCGAAGCTGGCAGGTGGAACTGACGCCGCAGCAATGGATGGAAGTGGTGCGCAGCCTGCTTCGGTACAACGAGCTGTCGCTTGCACAGCGAATCCGGGAGTGGGTACCTGAACCGGCCCTCGTAAGCTTGCATCCATTGTCCCTTCGCCTTAGTCAGTGGCTGATACGTTCCAAGCAAGGAGACAAAACCGGTGTTTTGGCAGAATTGCAAGGTTTGAACGAACCGAAAGAGAGGGCGCTCGATATCGAGCTGCTCCGCTGGGCTATCCGACTCGACTTGTCCGCCGTTAAGGAGGATGATAGACAACAGCTTGTCCAGGACGAATCCGCCGCTGCTGCGGATGAGCGCACCTTCCTTACCGCCTGCACCGTCTTTCTGGAGGCGGCCTGCTGGGACGGGCTCGTTTGTTACCTGCGCCAATCCGAGGGAGCGCTCCGGCATCTTCCCGGTTTGCTTCGTACGCCTTTGCTTCAGCTTGTTCTGCAGGCTCCAGACTTCGTGATTCAAGCCATTCTTGCCCGGTGTGACCGAGATCGGCTGTCTCCGCAGGAGTTGTGCGCCTACGGATTGCTTTGCGGCGCGCTGCTGCGCTGGATGGAGGCTACTGGCGCGCTGCGCCAAGTTCAAGACCGGCTTCCCGATTGGTCGCTGCCCCGGCTTGCGTTAGCCCAAGTGTACCGGTCGCTCGCATTCGAGCGGCTTGGTCAACCGCCAGAAAAAGCCGAGTGGCTGAAGCTATCCTTGTGGCTATCCGCTTGAAAAGGCGACCCTCTGTCGAACGGGCGGGAGGCGTCGCCTTTTGTGTCAACTGTATTCCTCCAGCTTTTCTAGGATATGACCTCTCCCTTCCGCAAATATTCCTTCAACACCCGCTCCCATCGGCCTGCCCATATGTTCTTGTCGAAGCAGCGCGCAGTTTCCCGGGCCCGAATCCCCAAAGCCTTCCGCATCTCCCGATCCTCGATCAGCTCCGCAAGCGCCGCCGTGATCCGCTCAGCCGAAGGCGGCACCAGCCTGCCGTTGTAGCCGTCCAGAATAAGATCGTTGAGCCCTCCGACGTTGGTCGCAACCACCGGCAGTCCGGAGCTCATCGCTTCGAGACAGGACAACGACGTTCCTTCGGAATACACGGTCGGAATGACGGCGATATCCGCGTCAGCGTAGACGAGCCTCATCTCGTCGAACGATTTGACTTCATGCGTGATTCTTGCCCGATGCGGGTGGCAGGATAACCAGAACATAAATGCCCGGCATATGTCCGCGTCCTCGATCGTTTCTCCGACGAACTGCACTTGAAGGTCCGGAAACCGCTCCAACAACGCATCGGCTGCAACCATCATCGGAAGAATGCCTCTTTCGTGGCTGATTCGGCGGGGAAACAGCACCTTCAAGCCTGTGCGGCCCTGTTCTTTGCGCTCCCCCGGGTAAAAGCGGCTCGTATCGACGGAATTGGGGATCAGCTCCACCTTGAGCGGATCGAAATAATGACAGACAGACCGGCAGTAGGTCAAAAAATGCGAATCGACCGACACGATGCGCCACAGTTCGTTCAAAGCGCGCTGGACGTTATCCGCCACTTGTGTCTTGGCGCTGGTGACCAGGTCCGTCCGGTCCCAATTGATGCCGTGACAGATGCCGAGGGACCCCGGCACATAGCGGATCGGATGCCAGATGCAGCTCGCGTAAATGATCGGAGCGTCTGCTTTGCGGGACATCTCCTCGAAGAGCTGCGCCACCTTCTCGATCTGTCCGCAAAACAATCCGTGCACTTTCATCCCGGCCAGCTCGGTCGTCCTAAGCCGTGTCTCGAACGGCTCGCGGAACGCCAACTGGTACACTTCCGGTTCCGCGCCCAGCTTCCGTATGAGCATACACAGCTCGTAAAGGTACCTCTCGAGCCCGCCTCCGTAAATTTTATCGATACGACCGTTATACGCGTCCAAAAAGCTGTGCGTCAAAATGGCGACGCTGCTCAAGACTCCTCCTCCTTCCATTCGACCAGATGGGGAGACGCATCCAAAATCGATTCATACTGGGCCTGGCTTCCCCAGACGCCCTCCGGGTCCATCTGCTTATACCGTTCGTATTTCCTGCGACGCTCCTCCTCGCTTCCCGCCCAACCGAGATGCTTCACCCGGATATCCGATAGCAGGCCCGGAAGCGCTCCGTACGACAGAGGCACCCGGTGAACGTGATGGTCGTGCTGCAAGTAGTAATAAGGAAAGCCCGGCAAATTGCGAAGCAGCATGATTGTATGCCGCTTATGCAGCTGCCAGTGCTCGTCTTCGCGGTAATGCGTTCGTCCGCCCCAGAAATCGTACATCCGAAATGCGACCCAGTCGTAGCTGTCCTGATTCATAAGCTGCCGGACCGTCCGTTTGAATTTCGATTCGAACACCTCGTCGGCATCGATAGCCAGCACCCAGTCGGGTCCGTACTTGCAGGTTTCTCTCCAGAGCAGGGAGCGAAGTTCCCATTCCCGGGAAAAATGCCGCTCCGTCAGGCGCACCACCTCCTTCACCTTGGGGAACGACAGACAGACGTCCACCGTCCGGTCCGTGCTCGCATCGTCCACAATGACGATGTCGTCCGCATATTCGCTCAGGTCTTGGAGCACTTCCTCCAGAAAACGATTCTCTTCGTTCCGCACTTGCATCATCGCCGTCAAGCGATTATTTTCGATTTTGCGAACGGGCCGCATGAAGCCTCACCTCGTTTAAGAATGGGCAGCCAGAAAACGTTCCACCTTCTCCAAGCGCAAGATGTTCGAGATCACCTCCTGATCGATGCAAGCCGCTTTCAAATAAAAGGAAACGGCCTGCGGCACGCAGCCTCTCTGTTCTTCCTGCTCTCCGAGCAGCAGCCATTTCTCCCGTTGCACGGCCGGCTCCTGCGGACGGTCTTGAACAAGCAGATCCAAGGCTTTCGGATAATGGCCTGTTTCTTTGTAAAGCTGATAACGGATGGAACGGTCAAATGGCGTAGGGTCCCGTTCGAGCAGCTCCAAAGCATACGCGATATCCCCGTTCTCCCGGCAAATGTCCGCGCAAACCAGAGCATGCAGCTGCTGGTCGTAAGCGGCAAGCAGCCGCTGGTAGCGGGCTTTGTCTTCGGCTTGAATTGCCGTAACGCCGAAGCTGTTCAAAGCGTCCTCGGTCTTGCCTTGCCGGGCCTGGGCCATCGCAATCCACCGGTAAAGAGAGAGGCAGCGGCTTCCATTCGCAACGACACAGCGGCCAAAGGCATGAAAGCCGTAGTGCTCCGCTTCGCTGTACCGTCCATCCGCGTACAAATAACGAGCGGCAAGCGTGAGGAGAGCTTCGTTGTGAGGCTCGCATTCGATGGCTTCAAGCAGTCCGTTCGTCCGTTCCGTTCTTTTCTGCGACGCCAGCTCCTGCAAAGACCGCCTCAAATCGTGAGCATTCGTACTCGCTCTGCACAAGCCCACAAGCTCAACGCAGCGTTCGTCAAGCGCCGTACCCAAGCTCAGCCCATTCCCCCCGGCCTCCTGCGAGACATGACTTGGCGGTCCGGGCGCGTAAAAGGCCGGAATGCCCCGCAGGTTCAGGTTCAGCATGGCTTCCTCCGAATCAGTCAAGACCGCAGCACAGAGCCTGTTTAGTGCCTTCTGGTAATCATGGAAGAAAGCATCCGAAGAAGCTTCCGTACCGTAAGCGAGCCCGATCACGGCATAAGGCTTCCACTGCCGAAGGAAAGGCGTCCAATACCGATGGGACACCACGGCCACCCCATGCGACGGTTCGAGGTCTCTAACCGCCGAAAGCGGAATATAGGAGATGCCGTTTTTCTTCCCTGACTTCTTCCCTGCGGAAACGGCAAACACCTGGCAGTCCGGCAGCAGCGGAAACCCTGCCTCCTCTTCCCCGCCGGGTTCCCCGAAAAACACCACGTTCATACAGATCCTCCTATCGGAAAACTGGACAAGGCATGGATGTTTTTCAGGTCGTGAAGCCCTTGGGTTCCAAACCGCCGCAGCAGCCCTTGCAGATTCAACCCGGCTTGTTCGTTCAAATCGCGATAATCCATGCGCTGTGCCATCGTATAATGAAAGACGCGGGAACGAAGATCCGCCTTCGGCCTCCAGCCTTTGGGCAGTCTCAGCTCGTGATAGTAAGCGAGCAGCAAATAATCGTCTTCATAGCCCTGCTTTCCGGGCAGATCCTCCAAGCGATACCCGCCGACCGCCCGCAAAGCCTCGGACCGGTGCATAACCGGATGGACGAATCCCTCGGTCACCTCATCCCTTCTTGACTCGTTCAGCAGATCGAGCAGCGCCGGGATCGAACCCGGAACGGCTGCACTTCGCACACCCTTCCCTTCGGGGTGCCATTCCCCGGCGGCCGTTAATATCCCCGGACAAACGCACGGCTCCTGCGGTCGCGCCTGCAGGAACGCTAGCAGCGGCACCGTCCAGCCGGCGGAAAACAGCATATCCGGATGAATTTCGGTTAGGTATGCGCAATCCGTGATGTGCTGCCAAACATACTCGAAGCAAGCCTGTCTGGCCGCGGGAATGCCGACGTTCTCCCCGCCGCCGATCACATGCGCATCCAACTCAAACGAGCTTACCGTTTCCAACAAGCGGTCGTTCGTAAGCATGCCTTGATTATGCAGCACAAGGACGGCTCTCCGTTCGGCCTGCTCCAGGCTCGACAAGCATTGGCGGAACATTTGCATATCCGCTTCGTGCCGGATTAACGCAGGCATCGTATGCACCACCGTTGACATCGGCCATCCGCTCCTCGATAGATGGATTCGGAGTCTTTCTAAACTTTATGCTTCCGGGTAAGACAGCATGCCACTCCCGATGCCCTTTTCACCGTCAAGGCCGGATAAGCGCTCACCATGGCCTATTCTGATGTTTTTTCGCAAATATGATACAATGGATACAGCTTAACGACGAAGGAGATCAAGATGGCACGCAATCATAGATTGGTAACCGATGCGGATTTCCAGGAAGCGATGGAACGCGAAGCATCGATCCGGGTTTTTCAAGACGACCATGTGGTCGGTTCCGGCGGGGTCATCACCCGCTTCGACAACGACACGGTCGTGATTCAGTCCGGGGTCAGCGATGTCGCTTATCACCGCAGAGACTTGTGCGAGTTTTTCGAGATGGGGAAAAGGTAGAACACGCGAAACAGCCCGGGCTTGACCTCAAGTCCGGGCTGTTTCTTTTTGGGTGCTTCCGCTTTTTTAATGCTCAGCCTTGGACAGACGAATAATATCGAACACATTGACCTTGCGTCCCGTCACGTCGTGAATGAGCGCATTCCCTTCGATCCGGTCGATGTAAAGCACCCCGTCCAGATGGTCCATTTCATGTTGAATGCAGCACGCAAGGTACCCTTCCGCTTCGAGAACGAACGTCTCGCCTTGCCGGCTCAAGCTGCTGATCTTGACTTGATTGGCCCGCTTCACGATACCAGAATGCCCGGGAAACGACAGACAGCCTTCCGGCCCGATCTGCTCTCCGGACATTTCCAGCATGACCGGATTGATGAGCTCAATGAGTCCGTCGCCGCAGTCCATCACAACCACCCTGCGCAAAAATCCGATCTGCGGCGCCGCAAGCCCCGCCCTGCCCTCTGCGGCATACAGCGTATCGACCATATCGTCAAGCAGCTTAACGATTCTCGGATTCACCTCTTCCACCGGCTTGGCCTTTTTGCGAAGAACCGGGTCGCCAAACGGCAGGATTGTTTTTTCAGCCATAACGTTAACGCCTCTTTTCATTTTATAAGGATGCGCTTCTGACTTGCGACGGCGTATGCACCCACAAGTCGTTCGGAGTACAGTCCAGAGCCGTGCATAGAGCGTCCAGCGTCTCGGCCTTCATCTGCTTCGGCTGGCCGGTCAGCAGGGCGCTGATCGAGGGGGCGGACAGTTCGTAGCCCGCTTTTTCCTTTAACAGCCGGGCCAGTGCGGCCCCCGTTCGGATGCCCCGCTCCATCATCATCTTTCTTAACATCCACACCAGCATGAGCCTTCCCCTTTCCGAACCCAAAGATTAAGCAGCACCTAATTTTATTAGGCAATACCTAATATATCACATCGGCTGCTAACCATAAACGGCATGGCTATGTCACCATTGAAAAAAGAGGAGTCGGCGTCAAAGCTGACGCAGATCCCTCTTCCTTGTGTTGCGCGCGATCCTTACTTTTCCCGGTTATATCCCCGTTCGCCGTACGGCTGAAGCTGCTCTAGCCATTTCTCCTCCAGCTTGTGCAGAGCTTCCTTCGCGTCGAAGAAGCCGGTCTTCTTCTTCTCTAGAACCTCCAGTACTTCGATTTCAAACGCCTGCTCGCCGTACTCGTTCCACTCGTGCTGAAGCGCTTTGTTCATCATGGTGCCGAGCTGCAGTTCCATCCTTTTTCCGTTCAGCGATTTCAGATTCATGGTGCTGCCGACCAGAACCTTTCCATTGACGGTGTTCTTGATCTGGAAAACACCCGCCTGGGGCTTCACTTCTTTGTACATCTGTTTCAGTTCTTCCCGCCGATTCATGGTCAATTCCCCTTTTCTCCCCAACCGTTACTTCAGCCAGTACTGGCTTCCATCCGGTTTTCTGTCTAAAAATCCGTATTCGATCAAATAGCGCCGTAAGGTAACGAAATCGTCGTATGCGGCCTTCAACATTTCATTGACTTCCTTCTCGCTGTAGAGATGCCCGCTTTTGAACCGTTTCGCGATTTCTCTCAGCACGACCAGTTTGTGCTTTTCCTGCAGATAGAACGTTTTTAAAGGCCCGTCCGTGCCCTCGGGAAAATATTTCTGCACAATCTCTTCGATTTCTTCCGCAGTCACGTTGTATCGCTCATCCACCATTTTGGCGGTTCTGTGAGGCTCGACAAAGGCCGGCGCATGCTTGTCCTTTTCCTTGAGCAGCTCCATCATCGCCAAATACACCTTGGACTGGCGCTCTTTTTCCTTCAAAGCAAAGCGGTGATTGCGGATGGTGGACGCGCTGCCGATGCCCATTTCCTTCTGAATGTCCGCATCGCTCATCCCTTGGTAAAAATGCCGGAGCAGACTATTTTGATGATCGGTCAGCCCGGTCAGCTTTTTATCGAGCCCGATCAAATATTCGAACACCGAGCCATGGGTATTTTCGATATGAACCCGCGTATAGCGTTCCGCCTCATAGAGCGTGCCTTCGTCCGGATAAATAATGCCCTTCTCCACCGTTTTGCCGCAGAGCAAGCAAATATAACAGTCCGTCTCCTCGACGTAACCCCGCTTCATCTCTTCGAGCGATGCATTCCAAAACTGTTCAGACAGCTGCATAAAACAAACACACCCTTATCTCGTTTACCTTATGATAGACATATTACATTAACGTTTATATATATGTCAACTATTGTAGAATGTATCTACTCTACCGCGTCAGTTAGCGGCCCGGCATTGGACAAACCCGCTGAAAATATAGATAATTAGTATTGTTATCCAGTTATTAGCCAATCCCCCAGCCGATGGGGAATCAGAGAGGGAAATCCATGAAGAAAAAAATTGCGGTATTGTCCGCCACCCTAATCCTGATGGCCGGAGCCGTAAACGCCTCCGGATTGAACGCGGATTACAAAGGAAATCCGATCGTAAAAGTAACGTCGAACGGGAAGCCGCTCGAAGCGGGCGAAGTGCCTGCCATGATCTATGACGGCAACACGCTCGTGCCGATTTCTTTGCTACGGCAGCTTGGGGCTTCCGTGACATGGGACGGCGACGCTTATCAGGTGGATGTCAAGCTCCCCGAGCCTCCTGCAGCACCTCCTGCATCAACGGACAAATCCGAGGAAACGAAGCAGCAAAACGATATCAAGAAGCTTAAGAAATATGCCGCTGTTGCCGAGCTGTACTTGAAATTGCAGACGCTCGGCGAATCGTTGGATTCCGCCCGCACTTCCATCCGGTTGACTGCCGATGCCATGAATGCAGCGAAAGCGGAAGCTTCCTCCTTGATTTCCATTGCCAAGACAAGCTACTACAAAGCCAATGAAACGCTAACAAACCTAACGAAGGAAACAACGGAAAGCGTCTATGAGGATTTCAATAAGTATGGCATCGATTCGAGCCAGATTAGGTTCATCCTGGCCGAATATCAGGGTAGCGCCCGGCATTATCAGCTCGCATTGGATTATCTCGATAAATATGTCCGGGACAAAAAAGCAAGCGATTATAACGAATATTTAATTAACATTGGAAAAGCCGACGATTCCGCCAAAATCGCAAAAGAGAAATCCTCCAAAGGATACGCCGAGTGGTCCAAGAATGTACTGAATTTTTAATCTTCCGTTGTCGAATAAAACATACAAAGCCCCTTTCTGGGGCTTTTTGTTATGGACCCTATTATCGTGCATCTGGCCCCGTCTCGCGATAAAATAGATTCGGATAGACCACTACGATACCGTTTGAATCGACCGTAATGTTCTCCATAAAATTCCCGCTTTGATATCGAAAGACGGACGAATCCTTCCTACTTTCCAGCAAGGTATAGTTCTGCTTAACCGGTTTATAGTTCAATTCAGCGGCAGAAATGTAGACCACTTGGATCTCCTGCTGCTGCGAAGGCTCGTACGACAATCGGTTGATCGGAAGTGTATTCGTAAAGGGAGTGCAGGAAATATCAATATCGATACAGCCTGATAATTCGGGAATGATTTGTCCCTGTTCATCTTTCCAGATCCCCTTGCCGTCAGATGAGAGACTCAACCCTTGATCTTCACCCAAGTAACGTATTGTGACTGCTCTGGTGACCCAACTTTGATCGAGCACGATATCATATCTAATCCTGAAGATTTCATTGTTATGTTGACTTCCGATAACAATACTATCTATGAAAATTTGATTGTTATCCTCTCTGACTTTAAGGTGTTCATAACCGATCCCCGTGCTCGGTCTCCAAACAATATCTGCAGGCAACATAGGTAAATCCTCCCATCATTTGTTCACAAAGGAAGTTTATCATGTTCTTTGGACCTTGTTAAGAGCGATATTCAAAAGCGGTTCCCGTTCCGGCGGATCAAGTCCCGGACGGCGGCATCCACGGCATCGGTCAGAGAATAGCGGGGCGCAAAGCCTTGCCGGCGAATTTTACTATCGTTCCATAACCGGTTGACGGTGAAGCTTTTTATCGCAAAAGGGGTCAAATGAAGCTGAGCCAGCTGCTCCTCCGTCGGGTTTTCCGGAATCCGTATCGTTGCGGCAGCTTTTCCGGCGGCGCGATCGATCTCGGCTTTCAATCCGCCCCAAGTCGTGTCGAAACCTTTCAATAGGTAAGTATCGTCCGCTTGACCGTTCATATCCAAAGTCCCAAGCCATGCCATCGCCCGTCCGATGTCGCGCGTATCGATCAGCGAAACCCGGCCGGAGCCGTCTCCGATGACAGGGTATTGATCGTGTATGTGCGCCCGGTACAGCCGCGAGAAGAACGACGAAAGGTCACGCACCCCAATCGTACTGGCCGGACGCAGCAGAATCGTCCTGATCCCGGCTTTTCGCCCGGCTTGCCGGACCACTTCCTCCCTCTTCACGGCCAACGCCTGGATCGGATATTCCGGCACGGTCACGTAAGATTCGTCGATCGGGTCTCCTGTCCGAAAATCGTACATGACAATCGTGCTTAACTGGACAAAACGTTCGGCCCCTTGGGCAGCAGCCGCTTCGATTAGCCTTCGTGTCAACTTGACCTCCACCTCGGCTTCCGTGTCGATGATCGTGTGCAACTTTGCATCCGCCGTACAATTATAGACAAGCTCATGTCCGCGAATGGCGGCAGCAATGGACGACGGATCGGAAAAATCAACCCGGACAACGTTCACCCCCAGACTATCCAAAAAAGTCGAATCGCTCTGCTCGCGAACGGCCGCGGTCACCCGATACCCGGCCAGCACCAATTGCTCCACCGTATGACTCCCGATAAATCCGCTGCCTCCAAACACGACTGCATTCATTCATGCCACCCTCTTCATTTTATTAAGTTTAAACTTATAAACTTGTTAGTCAAAAAAATTTAGTTGCTTTCCTCCACCGCGACGATCAAGTCTTTAATTAGCTGCAGCGAACCGCGCAAATTTTTGCTTAAACGATAATATTTCTCTTTGCCGCTGCGGTCGAAGTCGATCAGATCGGCCTGTCTCAAAATTTTCAAATGATGGGAAATCGCAGGCCTGGAAATATCCATGCGCTCCGTAATTTGATTGACATTCAAGCTGTTCAGCTCCAGCAGAAGCGCAATGATCTGCTGCCGGTTGACATCGCCTAAAGCTTGGAAGATCGGTGTGCTTAATTTGAATTTTTCAAGAATAACCTCTTTGTTCGTACACTCGTGCTTTTCGATTGCCATCACCTTATAAGTTTAAACTTTTAAACACGTTTATTGTACTGCATCATTTTCATTCGTGCAACCCATTCGTTCTTTTGCTGGCTTTTGCTCATCTTCTCGATTCGAAAAACCGCAAAACGATCAGCAAAATCTCGCAAAAAATCTTCCATATCACAACGGCTACCACAAAAGCGACAACGCCATACACAATTCCTTTCGGAAGATCGTTTACCGCCTTGGCCGTGTCAAAATATCCTTCTTTAACCGTGGTCATATAGGTACTCGTGCTATAGATTTCTTCTCCGAACAGGGCGGCTTTATAGGCTATCGGAATCCATCCCGTATAAAACAGAACCTTGATTAACCGGATCGGCGGCGTCTCCCCAAACTTGAACAATTGCAGATCCCCTCCCCATCGCCGTGAACATCGCAAGTTATTGCTTTTTCAACTTAATTCTTCCTTGCCAGACGCTTCATTTCTGCTTATCCGGTATACATAAGTCAGCAGATTCCGGTTCCGCGGATTCGTAAACTGCGCTTCCCGTTTCATCTCCAGTTTTTCGGCCACCTTCCGCGAGGCGAGATGGTCGTGCGCCATATTGGCACATATGCTGTCGAATTGCAATGTACCGAAACCGTATTCCAAGCAAGCCTTAGCCGCTTCGTACCCATAGCCTTGATGCCAGTAATGATGGTGAATGATATAGCCCAGATCGTTTTCGAAGCGATCTATAATTTTGTACCTCAAGAAGCCGCAGTCACCGACGAACTTCCGATTCGCCTTCAGAAAGACACCCCATCTGCCATACCCCAAATCCCGATAGTTCCGAATGCTTCTTTCCAGCCAACTATGGACTTGGTCATCGTCAAAAGGCTGGGGCCAAAAACGCATCGTCTCAGGGTCGGAAAGCAGCGCCTTGAGTTCATCGAAATCGCTTTCCTTATACTCCCGAATGAGAAGTCTTTCCGTCGTCATCGTTAACATAAGCATCCAGACTCTCCTATCATTAGATTCCCGTTCGCAGCTGGGCCGCGGCTATGTTCCAACCGTGTCCATATACCAAACGCAATAGCCAAGGAAAAAGTTACAGAACTTAGTAAGATATGCAGTTTCTTCATCGTCTACTGAGATCGGAAAGCTTGTTGACCGTTTCCCAGTTCCTTGTCGTCGCGGCTACCTTCAGCTTCTTTTCCACAAAATTATTCGAAAATAAAGATTTCCCGTACCCCTTCCAGGATAAAATATATACCTCCCGGTTCAATACCCGGAAATCGTCCACATCGTTGTTGTACGACTCGAAATGTGCTATCGCTTCGGCGGTCGGCAGCACGTCGTCACCTCCTGCAGCTGCAGCGATTCGAAAATGCTTTTCAAACGATCCATTCTAATAATTTTTTTCCGCTCACATTAATCCCGCGCAGCATCGCAACGTATGTATTCATTGTTAGGACCCTGCTTTCTGCAATTGTATCTCGATATATTCGATTGCCTCGTCTTTATTTTTGAACACCCATTCGATCGTTTCCAGCCCTTCATCGCTGTCGATTCCAAGCAGCAGCGTCCTGACGGCCTCCTCGCAAGGCGGACCCACAATAACAGCCATGGGCAGGGCCGGCTCGCAGCAGCCGGTATCGATATCCAGCGCCATCTCCAGCATATCTCCCCATTCGTACTTCAGATCGGACCAGTCCAGAATAATAGCATCCGGCTTCCAGGCTTCCAGCGCCGCCCGGCCCATCGCTTTCATATATACCGCATCGCTGTTCCCCGCCGAGCCGAAGCCGTACTCGCCCGAGTATTTAATAATCATCATATCGCAATATTCCACGGTCTTTGACGGCCCGATAAAATAATCAACTTGAATATCACTTAATTCGGATAATTTTACTTCCCGAAAATCGGATTTCATCGCGTCCACCTTCTACATTTATTAATATTGTACATGCAAATTCTGCGGTGTAGCTGGGAATCCCATTATATCAAATACACCACGAACATGGGAGTCCGTGGTGTATGGATTATTGAGCCGCCTTCATTTTTTGCCTCATCTCATCCAGCATTCGTTGTCTGGCTATTCGGGGATCGAGTTCAGGGTTCAAGATATGTTGGAGGTACTGTTTGGTGCTGCTTTCGATCTGTTCGTCCGTTGCTTGTACCGCGCCGTGCAATTTGAAATGCGGGAGCATCGTCATGCCGATTTGGTTAGCGAGGGCTTGCAATGGCCGGGTCAGTTCGCTGATGGTGTAGCCGATCAAGCCTCCTGCCTGGTAATTTGCTTCTACACCTCCGATGGAGATGGCAAGCAAAAGTTCTTTACCTGCCACTGCCCTGCCGCCGGGTCCGAACAGCCAGGCCGTTGTGATGACTTCATCCAGCCATTGCTTTAGCAGCGATGGCGTGCTGTACCATTGAAGAGGGAATTGCAGAACAAGGCGATCATGCTCGGCTATGAGAGCTTGCTCGCGTTCGATGTCGATTGTTTTTTCCGGATACGCTGCGTACAATTCATGCACCGTCACTTGATCGGGATGCCGGCGCAATTCCGTTATCCAGCATTTGTTGACGCGCGACTGCTGCAAATTCGGATGGGCTGCAATCACTAATATTTTCATATTTTTCATCTCCTTTTTATGACATCAGCTATCCGCTTTAACTTCCGCCTCAATCGTTTGTTTCATCACTTCAGCTCCCCGTTCTACGCGCATTCGAATTTCCGTTGCGAGCTCATGAGGCAGAAAGTCTGTGATCCAAACAAGCCGGCTGCGGCTATCCTTCTCGGCAAAGACTTGGAACGACGCATGGTGATGCACAAGCGGCATGCTTCCTTCCACTACTGCATACGCCAGCCGACGCGCCTCATCATCCACGGCAACGATATGCTCACGCACGACCGCTCCGTTCGCAAAGGTGAGAATTCTGAAATCGCCATCCAGACGTGTATCCACGGTATAGCCAGGTACGAAGCGCCGATGCACCGCGCCGACATCACGCACCGCATCCCACACTTGCTCGGGCTTGGCGTCAATGATGATTTCCTTGCGTATCGTAGCCATATTCTAATCACTCTCCTTAATGCCATCTTATTTTTGATTGACATATAAGTCAATATTAAAAGTAAAAAAATTTATTGAGACTTAAACAAAGAAACGGACGATTCGACCACCTGATCCAAAATCTTCTTCAACTGCTCTTTCCGTGCCGTTTCCGGAATCCCCTGCGCTATAAGTTCCTGCTGCACCTGATCCAGATAATTCATCCCCTGAGACACGGAACCCCAGAACTGCATAGCCATCAGATTAGCGTCACCTGGTTGAATCATGCCTTGCCCGATCCCCTTTTCAATCGCTTGAGTCATCGGATACATGAAATTTTTCACCCACTCGAATGGAGAAAACTCTTCCGGCGTATACAAGTGCTGTAAATCCAAGCTAATCCGCATGTAAAATCGCGGTATTACGGGATCCTCCATAACACGTTCACACACGATGTGAGCATAACTCTTGAACAACTCTAACACAGACCCCTCTTGTTCGAAGAAGGTCTTCGTAAACTGTTTGGATTCTTCCATCATAACTTCATAAAGCTCGCGGAACAACGCCTTCTTACTCTTAAAATAATAGTAAACCAGCCCATGCGCAAGCCCAGCCTGACTCGCGATGTCCCCCATCTCGGATGCCGAGTAACCTTTATCGACATACACGCGAATCGCCGCTTGCAAAATTTCTTGTTTACGCTGCTTCCGAATTTCTTCGTTTTGTTCTCTGGTACGAGGAGACATGTCGCTTTTCACCTTTTAATTTGACTTTGATATTAGTCGAAATTATAGAGAAAAACAATCCCGATTGTCAATCAAAAAGCAAGTAAAATTAAAAAACTCCCCGTTCCAAAAGGATGGAGAGTTTCATGCTTGCTGCATTTACCGTTCCAGCAGTCGGATTAGACGCTTCGGAGCCGTCCGGAGATAAGCTTCCTGGACCAGCTCTTCAATCTCTTGCCAATTCACCCGGTTCGCAAAGCGGATCGAGACCCAGCCGTGCTGTCCGATGTAGGGCGTCTTGAAATATTCCGTTCGATCCTGCTGCAAAAGAATCTCTTGGGTCGCCGGGGACGTCTTGATAGCCAGCGAACCCTCCTCCCTATGCTCCCCCATCATGACAAAAGGCTTGTCGTTCACCCGAAACGAAGTATGACCGAAGGAGTCCACCTGCTCCGCCACTTCGGGCAGCCCCATACAATACGTTCGGACCTTGTCCAGCAGTTTTAAGCCGCTATCGGATTTGACGGTCTTGGTATGATCTTGCTCCACTGTTCGACACTCCTCCGGCTTTGATTGGATGAAAGCTTGCCTTCTACGCTTCGGCTTCCACCGGGAACCAGCCCGGAACGGCCAAAATCATTTTCCAAAGAGAATCCGGGATGGCAAGGCTTTCCTGATCGTTCTTGGACAGCGTCATGCGAAGTTCCTGCTCGCGTCCTTGCGCCACTTTGGCGACCCAATCCGGCTCGATGATAAGCGCGCGGCCGATCGCGATGAGCGGAATTCCCGACTCCAGCACCTGCGCGGCGTCTTGAGCGGTGCGGATCGCCCCCACACCGATCACCGGGACCCGGGTGCCGACCAGTTCCTGAATAAGCTCCAGGCGGGTTCGGGAATCGTCCGCCCCGCGGCGGGGAACGGACCGGAAATCATTGAGCGAGATATGGAGATAATCGAGCCCTCGGCCCGCAAGCACCTCGACAAAGGCCAACGTATCCGCCATCGTAATCCCCGGCGTTTCCGGTTCCTCCGGGGAAAGCCTGTACCCGACGATGAACGGCTCCTTCGCATGCTCGCGTACGACCCGCTGCACTTCGCCGATCAGCTCTAGCGGGAACGTCGTGCGCTTCTCCAGCGTTCCGCCCCAGCGGTCGGTACGGCGGTTGGAGTGCGGGGAGAAAAACTGGTGAATGAGAAATCCGTTGGCCCCGTGAAGCTCCACCCCGTCGAAGCCTGCTTCGATTGCCCGCCGGGTCGCTTCGCCGAAATCCCGGATGATCCGGGTAATCTCGGAATCGGTCAGTTCGCGGGGCACCGCAGCCCCTTCCTTTTCTTCCGGGATCGCGCTTGCGCTCACAAGATCTCCGCCCGGAAAGCACTTGCGTCCGCCGTGAACGATTTGCAGCACCGCCTTGGCTCCTTCGCTCTTGATGGCGGAAGCCAGACGGCTCAGCCCGGGAATCAGCTCGTCGCGGTCGGCAAGCGCCGTCCCCGGGAAGCTTCCGCTGGCAGTGACTCCGGCCGCAGCCGTGATCAGCATGCCGACCCCGTGGGCACGTCTCGCATAGTACTTGATTTCCACATCCGAAACGGCTCCGTCCGGATGCGAAGCCGAATGCGTCATCGGCGCCATGACGATGCGGTTTTTCAGTGCGATCCCATTCGGTAACGTGAACGGCTCGAGCATTGGTTGAACGGATTTCGTCATTGCTGCATCTCCCTTACTGTTGATTGTGCTTAGTATAACAAACAATCACTGACAAATACTGTCAGGGAGCTTGGTGAGAAAGTGGTCAATTGAGGTAATAGAATTTACGAGGAGGTGGGGTATCTACTTCCGGTCGCTGTTGTCTGCAGGAAATCTTAATTGGAAGCCGCTTAGCAGCGGATATTTCCCGCAGACAAAGGCGAACGCTATCGCTCCTCCAGTAGATACCCCACCTACGTATGCATCTCTATTTTTGTAGTAGCCCACTTTCTCAACACTCTGACTGTCAGGGAATCAGCTTCATCAAGATCGTCTCCTGCGGATACTCGGTACGGCACCATCTATACTTCTTCAATACGCCGGGATGTACGGCAGACTCGTCCTCCACCCGTTTGTAGCCAAACCGGCTATAAAAGGACTCCAAATGCGCGAACGGAATGCAGTAGACGTGCGGAATCTCCCGCCGCCCAGCTTCCTCCACCAGGAAACCGACGATGGCGCCTGCCGCCTGCTTCCCGCGGAAGCGCTCCTGCACATAAATCCCGCCCATCTCGTATGTATCTTGCCCCATATTGACCAAACGGCCGACGCCGGCCTTTTCTCCGTTCCATTCGGCGATCACGATGATTTCGTTCCCGTAATCGGATGCGGCGAAGCCTATTTCCCGGTACTGCTCGTTCACGCACGGCATGTCGTCTTCCCGTGCGGCTCTCAAGGTTAGCATGATCGAATTCTCTCCCTTCACGGTAACATTATAGCACGAGCTTGCAGGGCGGGGCCTGTCCGAGAACGAGTTGCAGCTAAAGTCGCCGCGGCAAAAAACGCTACACCAAATCCTGCAAAAACAGCGTTGCATTCAAATAACGTTTGGCCAGGGATTGAAAATACGAGGTCTGTACCGACACCATAGCGATAAATATCGTATGGCTCAGCAGTTCCTTCTGCCCGTCGCTCAATCCCTCCACCGCCCCGGCATATTCATCGGCCTTTTGCTTGATTAAATGCTCCAGCATATGGTCATGGTTGCGCAGGCCGCTGTCGTGCCCGGACAGGTCCAGCACTTGGTCGTTGTTTTGGTCCAGCTCTTCAAAGATCGAAGAGTACGCGGCGTACAGCCGTAGCGGGGAAACGAC
Organism: Paenibacillus tyrphae; assembly: GCF_024158745.1. Taxonomy (GTDB): domain Bacteria; phylum Bacillota; class Bacilli; order Paenibacillales; family NBRC-103111; genus Paenibacillus_G; species Paenibacillus_G tyrfis_A. The sequence goes on from NZ_JAMZAW010000001.1 coordinate 155,072, forward strand.
ATCGTCGGCATCGTCATCCGGGCGGTTGAAGACGAGCGTCAGCAGCTTGCGGATCGACTCGAAATCGAGCGTCGCCTTCAAATCGTCGATAATGAACAAGATGGCGGTTTGGTCGAGCGAATATTTTTTCCCCAGCCTCGGCGAAGGAATCAACGACTTGAAATCCCGCTTCACCCAATTCTGCACCGAAGTGACGGAATACTGCGCGTACTCGATCTGATTGCCGAGCGCAACGATATCGGTCAATGAGAAGCCTTCGCTCGTCTGCTTCATCTTGATCAGCTTCTCGAAGATCGGCGGCAGCGATGTGGATACGAACGCCCCCAGCGTCTTGCCGTGCTCCATGTCCAACCGATGCGATTTGGCCCAGGCCTCCTGCAGCGTAGCCAGTGGCGTCCGGTCCGTCTTCCCCGCAAGAGACATCAGCAAGCCGGCCATTTGTTTTCTCGTCAAATAAAAGGTTTCCATAGGCGAGCCCCTTTGTAGCAATGAGTTCATTTGAACTAATCATAAGACTTTGTAGTGAGAATGTCAAAAAGCTCATCCCGCTAAGATTGAGCTTCCTACGGCATTCTCTTTCTCGTTTCTGACGTTATTTCGCCGGGAATACTTTAAAATGGACTTTGTTATTTTATTCAAAAGGTCGTAATATAGGTTCATAAGAACTTGTAATATGAAAGTTCATCATGACGCTTCTGCCGCTGAGACAAACGGGTTACACTAGGAACGACTAGGCCGCAGCCGGCAGAAAGCGCATCAAACTCGAAAACGATGAGGAGAGCAAACGATGGGATTATGGGCTTTACTTAAAAAAGGAAACACTTCTTCCTTAATGGCGGCGCTCGGAAATACAGCGGTCGCGGCAGCCAAGGGAGTCGCAGCAGCGCTTAGCGGAAGCGGCGCCATGTTCGCGTCAGCCATGCACTCGGTAGCGGATGCGATCAATCAGGGGTTTGTTTTTGCGGGAAGCGTGCTCGCGGAAAAACAGCCGACCCGGCGGTTTCCCACCGGCTTCGGCCGTGTAATCAATCTGTTCTGTATGGTCGCGGTGATGGTCGTTTCCTTCATGGCTTACGAAACGATTCTGGAAGGCTTTCATCTGCTGGCCCACCCCGCGCAAGCTTCGAATTTCTGGCTGAACTTTGCCATCCTGCTGATCGCCATCCTGATCGACGGTGCCATCCTGTGGAAGGCGATGAAAGAAATCGCCCGCGAAGCGCGGGTGGAAGTCAAGGGACTTGCGATCATCCCGGCCGCATTTCGGAATGTCGGTCGATCCGCCCCTCCTACCCGGCTGGTCTTCTACGAAGATATCGTTGCGACACTGGGGGCGGCTCTTGCCTTGATCGCGGTCATCGTCACACAGCTGTCGGATTTCAAAATGCTGGACGGAATCGCCACGATCCTGATCGGATTTCTCATGGTCGGCGTGGCGTTCAAGGTCGGCTACGACAATATGGTAGGTCTGATCGGCGTAGCCGCGCCGAAGGATGTGGAGGACCGGGTCGCCGGCCTGCTGCTGGCCGATCCGGATGTCCGGGACATTAACCAGCTCCGCATCCTGCAGGAAGGCCGGACGTATCACGTTGACGGCTATGTAGAGCTCCGCGTCGGCTTGACGCTGGCGGACGCCGACGATATTAAGTTCCGCTTGAAATCAATGCTGCTGAGCGATCCGGACATTACCGACGTTACGCTTGGCATTCTCGAAGACAACGGTATCCGGGACTGGAGGCCAGAGCCTAGTCTTTAAACGTCCCGGTACAAAATTTCATCGATGATGCCGTAAGCCAGAGCTTCCTGCGCATTCATAAAATAATCCCGGTCGGTATCACGTTCGACCGTATCCAAGGGCTGCCCGGTATGTGCCGCGAGCAGCCCGTTCAGTTTGTCGCGAAGCTTCAGTATTCTTCGGGCACCGATCTCGATGTCCGAAGCTTGGCCTTGAGCCCCGCCGAGGGGCTGGTGAATCATGACTTCGCTGTTCGGCAGCGCGTATCGCTTCCCCTTCGTGCCGCCGGACAGAAGAAACGCCCCCATCGACGCGGCAAGTCCGATGCACAACGTGCTCACATCAGGCTTGACAAGCCGCATGGCATCGTAGATGGCGAGACCTGCCGCAATCGAACCGCCAGGACTGTTGATGTACAACTTGATATCTTTGTCGGGATCAGCCGCGTCCAGAAACAAAAGCTGCGCGATGATCGCATTCGCCGCTTCGTCCGTGACCGGTCCGGTCAGAAACACGATCCGGTCCTGAAGCAGCCTGGAATAAATATCGTAGGCCCGTTCTCCGCGGCCGGTTTGTTCGACCACATAAGGAATCAGATGCATAAAACGTTCCTCCTTCGATTATTTTTGGCTAAAGCTGTAATCGATACGGTACTTTTTCTCCCAATCCGCGAAATCTCCGCTTCGCTGTCTAACGATCGGTGGGAGAATAACGAATTCGCGTTCTCTTTCGGCGGCTCTGTCTTGAAGCCTGCATTGCAGCGCCTTGATCCGTTCGATTACCTCCTCGTCAACCGGCCAATCCTCCGCATCGTCCTCCGCTTTTAACTCCAGGGAGATGCTTTGAACCGCGCGTACTTCCGTTTCTCCGTCCTTGTATTCCACAGCGATCCCAAGTTCCTTCCTGCCGCAAGCTGCCGCCTCCTCGGTATACAGTTCGAGAAATACGTCATGATCCTCCGGTGAATCGCCAAGCAGAATGACACCGCAGTCGGTTTCCGGGCAGCCGTTCAAATTCGTAGAGCGATGCACGCCTTGAGGCAGGTCAAGCGTCAACCGAATATCTGTGATGCTCCCGGCTTGCGGCAGCTCGAAACGAACCCACAGATGATTCATGCCTTCCTCATGCTCCATGGCTTGCTTTGCGAGTCTTGCGGTGATCATAGCCGGTTCTCCCCTTTCATAACGTCCGTAACGGCAGCGATAATTTTTCGTTTCAGCTCGCCGGAAGCGTGCGGTCCCATGGTAATGTACACATCGTCGCTGATCCGGAAGGTCTCGTTCTCCAGCACGCGCTCCGGACGGTACATGTCCATGCTCTCTCCGATCCGCCTGATTTCGTCCAACGGCAAATCCTTCAGCCTCTCCTGAATGGCGGCAAGCGTCTCTCCAGTCTTCGAAAGCGTCAAAACCGCGCGGAAATAATGCAGGTGCTTATCCGTATAGACGCGCTTGTTGCCCGCCAGTTCAAGCGGAGGAACGATCCCGATCTGCGTGTAATAGCGCACGGTCCGAAGGTTGATCCCCGGCTCGTCTTGCTGAAGCAGCTCCGTGATTTGTTTGGCCGTATACCCGTTCATCCGATCACCCCATAACACTTCAGTGTATTCGTTACAGTCGACTGTAACATATGCAGTTGACTGTAATTATATCCTTCGGCATGGAAAATAGCAACAGTCAAATTCCCGACAACCGGACCGCAACAAAAAAAAGCGTACGAGCTCGTGTGGTGAGTTCATACGCTTGGCTGCGCATCGTTGGCAGGCCCGATTTTCATTGTCAATCCGCCGGAGGAGTGAGATAATTATGGTCGTTCCTCATTTTGCTGACGAAAGCGCGGGATCGCATAATGGCCATGTCGTATTTTCTATTGTTCTACTTCGTCATTTATATGGGCAATGCCATTTACGGGACGTACATTCCCGTTTACTTTCAGTCAATCGGCGCGACGCCGACCCAGATCGGGGCACTGCTGAGCGTCGGTCCGTTCGTCGCTGTACTCGCTCAGCCGCTGTGGGGCGCCGTCGGGGACCGGGCCAAAACAAAAAATGCCGTCCTCGGCTGGCTGATCGCAGGCAGCGGGGCGATGATTCTGCTGTTCCCCTTCTCCGAAGCGTTCTTGTATTTGCTTGTCGTCGTATGCTTGTTTACGTTTTTCCAAACGTCCATCTTCGCCTTGAGCGACGCCATCACACTGGAAGAATTGGAAAAGCACAAGCGCTGGTCCTTCGGCCCGATCCGGCTCGGCGGCACGCTCGGCTTCGCGGTCATGTCCATCACTTTCGGCTGGATCGCCAAGGATCATATCGGGTACTTGTTTTACGCGTATGCCTTGGTCATGCTGGTGTCGCTGCTGCTGCTGGCGAAGTTCCCCAAGGTATCGGGATACCAGTCGGCCGGCAACAAAATGCAGGTGTGGGTGCTGTTCAAAAACCGTAAGCTCGTCACCTATCTGGCGATTAATCTGGTGCTGCAAATTACAATGGGGTATTATTACACGTTTTTCCCGGTGTACTACAAAGAAATGGGCGGCGACAGCGTGCTGCTCGGCTGGTCGATGGTCGTTTCGTCCCTGAGCGAAATCCCGTTTCTACTGTTCGCCTCCAAGATCATGAAGCGCGTTCGCATGACGCATATTTTGCTTTTGTCGAGTCTGGCGGCCATGGCCCGCTGGTTCATCTTCTCGTTCACGGACAACCCGTATTGGGTGCTCCCCACGCAGCTGCTGCACGGGCTTATCTTTATCGTGCTAACCGTCACGATGGCGATGTATATTAACCAGGAAGTGCCGAAGGAACTTAAGGCGAGCGGCCAGACGCTGAACGGGCTGCTGAATCTGGGCCTTGCCCGGATCATCGGCAGCTTCTTGGGCGGCTACGCAAGCGAGGCGTACGGCATGCGAAACGTCTTTATGTTCAACGGCTGGGTCGCCGCCGCCTGCGCCGCAGCGATCGTCATCATCGGCTTCAGACAAGCCCGCTCGGAGCGGGCGCTCGACGTCTGACGTATTACCTTTGCCCTCTCCAGTCCTGTCCGGACGCCGATTCGCACCAACGGCTGCGAATTGCTTGCAGCTGCGCTTCCGGCAGGACGCCTTTCCCCACCAACTCTGCATTCTGCACCCAGCGGTTCGGGTTCGCCGTGCCGACAATGGCCGTGCTCACGCCCGGAATGCTCAGCGTGAACCGCAGAGCGATTTCGACCGAATGCTCCAAGTCCTGTTGCAGAAAATCGTAACGAAGCTGTTGTAACCGCTCCCAATACGGCTCATGGTAAGCCGAAACGGGCTTCTCGCCGGTCCGCCAAGCCACATTCGCGAGCGGCCTCTTGGCAATGACCCCCATCCCCCGCTGGGCAGCTTCCGGTATCGTAAGCTCTACCGCTTCCTGATCCGCAATGTTGACCGACGTCTGCAGCGTATCGAACGCCCCGCATCGGATCGCATAGAGCGCCGCCTCGCGGTCGCCGCTGTAGCCGATGTAGCGCGCTTTCCCTGCTTCGCGCGCCCTCTGAAGCACCTCAATGACGTCCCCTTGCTTCAATAACTCTTCCGAACAGCTGTGAAGCTGAATCAAGTCGATATAATCCGTCTTCAGCCGCTTCAAGCTGCGGTCGATGCTGTGGGCGAGCAGATCCGGGTCCCAATCCGGAATGGCAAAGCCGGAGGCATGTCCGCATTTCGTGAACAAATAGTAGTCCTTCCGGCGGTGACGGACCGCTTGCCCGATCAGTTCCTCGCTGCCTTTATAGCATTCCGCCGTATCGATAATATTCAATCCCGCATCCAGCGCCGAATCGAGCAATCGCTCCACGGTCGAAACGGAAGCGCCTTCAAACCCGATCTCCGCTCCGCCGAATCCAAGCATACTGACCTGCATATCCGTATTTCCTAACTGACGTCTTTCCATGACTTGCCACTCCTTCGCTTCGGATTAACATTATCTTAACAAATATTTACTCCTTTGTAAGCCGCAAGCGGTCAGGATAACAAAAAGCCGGCCGACCCAAGCGGTCGAACCGGCTTCCATGAAGCTCATCCCTTCTGCACTCCGGTACCTGCCGCACGCATCGCGAGCCTGCCTTTCAGCGAGCTCAGCGTGAATAGCAGCAGCGCGCTCCAGATCAGGCAGAAGCTGATCAGGTGCACGGTCGTGAACGGCTCATCGTATAAAGTGACGCCCAGAATGAGGCTAATGGTCGGAGCCAAATATTGCAAAAACCCGATGGTCGTCAGCGACAGCCTTTGAGCCGCCTTGGCAAACCAAAGCAGCGGCATCGCCGTGGCCACTCCTGACGTTGCCAGCAGCAGCTGGTAGCCCGCGCTTAACGACGATGTCGTCGATTGGCCTGTCATCCCAACGACGAGCAAATAAACGGCGGCCACAGGCAGCACGACGATCGTTTCTCCGGCGAGGCTAACCATCGGCTCGAGTCGCATTTTCTTTTTGACGAGCCCGTACACTCCGAAGCTCATCGCCAGAGCCAGCGATACCCAAGGAACCGACCCGTAGCTAAAGGTCAGAACGGTTACTCCGACCGTAGCAAGCGCCATGGCCGTCCATTGTACCGCACGAAGCCTTTCGCCCAAGAAACAGACCCCAAGCAGCACGCTGATCAGCGGGTTGATGTAATAGCCCAGGCTCGTTTCAACAACGCGGTCGTGGTTGACAGCCCAGATGTAGATAAGCCAGTTGAGACTGATCAGCAGGGAGCACCCCACCATCGGCAAAACATTTTTGCGCTCGGAAAAAGCGCTTTTCAAAGCCTTCCAACGGCCGCCGATCATCAGCAGCAGCGCAACGAATACAAAGGACCACACGACGCGGTGACCTAATATTTCTCCCGACGATACGGAAATAAAGGTTTTCCAAAACAGCGGCAAAAGGCCCCAGGCAAGGTAAGCCAGCAGCCCGTAACCGATCCCAGCGTTCACGTTTCTCTCTCCCTCTCTATTTCTATATAAATCGGAATGACTAAAGAAACCATTATACTCCCGATCCGGATATCCGGCAAGCACGACTTGATGAATGATGCGCTTTTATCGGGACTGTCTGCGGATACCTTTATCGATCAAATAACATACGGCAATGAAGACGAAAGCGACCGCCAACAAGGGAAAAACCGCCCCGTATAAATCCATGGAAAGAAATCCGGTTATCGTGTGAATGAAAGTTGCAATCATCCGATCAGCTCCTTTTTCTGTTTAGGTTCCGGTATCGGCATTACCGCTTGCTCATGATATACCAGCGGTCCGTATCTCCGGGGTAGGCTTGTTCTTCGGTCACCTGGTAATCCCTTAACTTTTGAGGTGCCTATGGATGTGATTATAACGAAAATTCAAGTTATTGGAAACAAGTAAAAAGGAGACTTCCCATCTCCTGCCAACATGAGATGCAAGCCTCCTCTTCCTTTCTTTAACCAAACACGTCTGTTACAAGCGAAAGGGTTAACAACAAGCCCATGATACCGCCCGCCGCAATGGCCCATCCTCGACGGGGTCGTTCCGCCACCGCCGTAACCGACCGAAAATACAGCACGGCACCGAGCAAGACCAAGACGGATTCCAGCACGATGCTTACCGGCGGGACCTGCCACAAGCCGAGCCCGAGCAGCGGAAAGCCGCCTGCATTCCCCGGAAAAAGAGGCATATCGGGCCGGTGTACGAACAGATCGAGCAGCCAGTGGCTGAATACGACCGAACCGATCGCCACCCCTCCCCGTCTCCCCCACAGCTTTCCGGCTCCCCAACCGGCAAGAAACGCAAGCAGCAAGGCTCCGGCCAGGGAATGCGTGTAATCCGCGTGAATCAGGCTACCTCCGTAGCCTTCGCCTGCAACAGGCTCCAACGTCTCCACCCCAGACAGCAGTAAGGGCACGAAAACAACGTCCAACAGCTGCGTACTCAGCATAAGCGCCCACAGCGGAACGTTCGGGATTTTGGCCTTGACTGCCGCGGCTAGTCCGAAATGTCCTGCGAACATGACCTAGCCCTCCTTTTTTGGGTACGAGCTTGCTTTAGCTTTAGCTTTGGCGTCCAGCCACCCGCACCCAACCGTGAATAAAAGCACGAAGACGATAAAGCTCATGCCGGTTTCCTCCCTCTTAATTGGGCTTTGCCTCCGCCTTCGCCCTTCGCTTCATCTCGTGCAGACCCGCAAGAAAGGTGTCGAGCAGCAGCCGGAAGCTGACGTCGAGATCGAGCGGCAGCCCGAATCCGCCGCGCTGCTCAAGCGATGAGAAGCCGTGCAGGAGGCTGCGCAATCCGCGTACGGCATGAAGCGCCGCATCGTCCTTCAGCTCGTACGCCTGCAGCGCACGGACCACGAGATCGACCGTTTCGCCGGCCAAGCGCCGCACCTCCTCGTCCTGCGGGTCGGGAGCGCGGAGTGTCGCATCGTATAAGCCCGGATGCGCGCGGGCAAAAGCCACGTAAGCTTTGCCCAACTCGCGTACCGCATCGTCACCCGAGCGGCCGACAACGGCCTGCGTCATGACGTGCAGCAGTTGCTCCAAGCCGTGAACGGCCAGCTTGCTGCGCAGCCCGCTTAATCCGTTCACGTGATTATAGAGAGAGGGGGACCGAACATCCAGCTTCTGAGCGAGCGAAGCCAGCGTGACTTCCTCCAGGCCGCGGATATCGGCGATTTCAACCGCGGCTTGCAGGATCGTAGGCAGATCGAGACCGATTCTTGGCGACATCGTTTACACGCTCCTTTTCGCAACGACGGGCAGTCTGCGATCGGCCTCGGCAATGGCGCGGCCGATCGCTTCTTCAGGACGGCTGAGCATGCTCCCGTGCCCTACGGCGAGCAGCAAAGGCCGATGCTCCTGAAGCTTGCGGGCGCTCTCCAGCGCAAGCTCCTTGCTCCAGGTAGCCATCGCCGGGAACGGAAACCAAGGCCGAACTTGACCCGATACGGCGATGCCGCCTCTTGTCTGGAACGCGTCGCCTGCAATCAAAGCCCGGTTACGGGTGTCCAGGAAAGCCATCGAGCCCGGCGTATGTCCGGGGGCCGCTACAGCCAGCAGCGATCCGATCCGGTCGCCGTCCTGAAGCAGCACGTCGGCGCGCGTCTGCACGTTCTTCGGCACTCCGCCGCGGATTGGAGTATCCGGCTCGCCCGGCTCCAGCGTGACATCGCCCGTCAGCAACCGCGCATCCCGGGCGGAAATATGCACCGGAACGTCGGGCAGCGCTCGCTTCAACGGATCGAGTGCGCCGACATGATCGTCGTGTGCGTGGGTCAAGACAATCCGCGTAATCGGCTTCCCGATGGTTTGTGCCGCTTGAAGAATTCCTTTGGCACTATACGGGAGAGCCGCATCGATCAATGTCAAGCCGTCGTCCTCTTCGACAAAGTAACAATTTACCGGAAAAATACGCGGCATAAACGTCAGTTGGTAGACGGTCAATTCTTGTTTGATTTGCATCGTTATATCTCCCCTTAGTTAAATAACTAATATCATTAGCTTTATAATAACTAATGATATTAGTTTTTGCAAGCCTATTTTTTACTAGCGGATGAAAAAACAAAAAAACAGTTACCTTGGAAGATAACTGTTTGACCCCACCTCATGAAACCATGTGCCGCTTCTCCGCCTCTGTACTGCTTATCTATAAGCTTCGATCCCGTCGCGAAACGCTTCGGGGTCGTCGTTCTCCAAGCCGAACAGCGCTTCCTGCAGCGCGAACGTCCCTTGATAAAATTTCACCCGATCCAGCAGCCCTTCTATATCCGGGTCAAGCTCGATCATATGCTGCAAAAACGGCTCCCCATAAGAAGCGAGCAGCCCCGCATAATCCACCGCCGGGTCCCCCGGGCCGGACGAACCGAAATCGAGAATGCCGCTAATTTCGCACCGCTTCGGATCGTAAAGGATGTTCGAGCCCCCGAAGTCGCCGTGAACGAGCACCGGCACTATTCGAAAGTTGGACCCGTTGCCGAGAAAGCTCGCAAAGTGCCGCTCCGTCCACCGCTGCGCCTCCCGGTTCATATGAGGATACAGCTTGTCCCGAATGCGTTCGAACAGGTCCGACCATTCGCGGTAACCGTCATACTCCGGCCCGGACTCTCCCCATGCATCGGCATGTACGCTGTGCAATTCGTTCAAAAAGGCGGCAAACTGCCGGGCAATCCCGCGAACCATGGGAACACCCGCGCTCACCAGCTCATTCCATTGCCCGTCCAATAACGGTTCCCCGGGAATTCTCGGGTAGCCGACAAACACGCTGCCGATCCGCTCGGATTGGAGATTCCACTTCGCCGGGGCAGGGACCGAGATCGACACCCGCTCTTTCACGGTGTTCAGAAGCCCGACTTCGTAGCGAAGCCGCTCGATCCCTTCCGCATATTTGGGAAATCGGAAAATCCACTCGCCATTGACCAGCAGCACATCGTTGTTTTGACCGGACTCGATGGCCTCGACCTCACGCAGCGGCAGCTCGGGCCAATAGTGCCTGAGCGTTTCCATATACAAAGCTTTATTTTCCATACGCATCAACTCCCCCGCACCATGACGATGCAGCCGTTCAAGCTTCTGCCGGTTTGGTCGCCCGGATCGAGAACAGCATCGGGATAAACTCCTTCCCTTTCATTCTCCACCAGCCGTCCTCGCCTTTCTCCATCAGCCCCGGAAACTTCTCATACATGCAGAAGGGAAACTCATGAACGAATTCGATGCGCAGCCCGGCTTGAATCAGCGCGGTCACGATGGAGCCCAGCGAATGCGCCCATTCGTAGGTGACGGAATTGTTGATCTTGGCGTTCCGGTCGGCATACGTACCCTCAATATCGATCACGATCGCTTCGCCTTCGAAATACGAATAAACCATACGCAGCTCTCCGTCGACCATTTCGAAAATATCGGCAATCGGATGACCTTCGGCAATATAAAAAGTGCCGCCGGGCTTCAGCTTCTCGTAGATGATTTCCGCCCACCGCGTCAAGTCCGGCAGCCAGCACAGAACGCCGTAAGACGTGAACACGATGTCGAACGTTTCCTCCGGCAGCGCCTGAGGCACATCGTACACATTCGCGCATACGAACCGGGCGTCCAGCCCCAGTTTGTCGTTCAGCGAGCGGGCCAGCTTAACCGCTTCTTCGGCAAAATCGACCCCGGTCACCCGCGCTCCGAACCTGGCCCAGGATAAGCTGTCCTGTCCGAAATGGCACTGCAGATGCAGCATCGACTTCCCCGCCACGTCGCCCAATTCGTCCAGCTCGACCGACAAGAGAGACGAACGGCCGGCCAGAAACGACGCCACGTCGTAAAACTCGGATTGCTCATGCACCGGTGCCCGGTCGTTCCAGTTGTCCCGATTTTTGTTCATTCCGTATTCCATATGGAAAACTCCTTCCAGATTACGATCCCTTCCATCCTACCGCAATCCCAAAAGAGGTGTAAATATCCAAATTTAGTTGAAGCTAAAAAATCCGTCCCTGCGGCAAACGATCCCGGCAGCTTTAGTCGGTCAACGGATCGACTTGAACGGCCGCTTGCTTCCCGCTAACCTGGATGCCCGTTTTCTTGCGCCCGCTCGCGGCCAAATCGTTCAGCAGCGATTCGAGCAGCGCTTTGGCTTGGGCCCCTTCCTTGCCTTGAATCCGCACGACGAATTGGACGGCGTCCCCGGATTTCAAAATCCGGTCGGCCTGCTGTTTCTTCGTCTCATAATCGTGCTCCTCGATCTGCGCCGTCAGCCGAATTTCCTTCAGCTTCGGCGCCCGCTCGCGCTTTCGGTCTTGCTGCGCCTCCTCTTTGGCCGCCCCGGCGCGGATCAGCTTGCACGGCGGCGGACTGCTCATGAGCGACGTGCACACCAAGTCGACCTTGAGCTTCCGGGCCATCGCCAACGCTTCGGCAGTAGGGACGATGCCGAAATCTTCGCCGTCGACTCCGGTCAAATGAACTTCGGACGCTTTAATTTTTTCGTTAAGAATCATTGTGAACCCACCTGAACTTTCGATATAATGAACCCATCTTACCGCTTAGAAGGAGATTTTTCAATGAACCGCAAAGAAATCGAAGAGCAAGTCATCCGCAATTATCAGCGGGACGAAAATATTATGATTCTCGCGTTCGCCCAGTGGTGCATCAACCACGGCCTCGATCCCGCCCTGCTGTATGAGCGCGCCTACCCGCAGCAGGAAGCGAACACCGCGCTGCAGCAAGCGCTGGAGCTGACCGTGCCGAAGGAGGAAGCCGGGGAAGTGCCGGACGAAACGCTGCTTGGCGTCCTATCCATGTTCGGCAACGAAGATCTGGCTTTCGTCGTTACGCAAGAAATCGCGAAGCGCCAAAAGTCACCGCGATAAGGCTGCCTACGATTCCAGCGCTCGCCATCGAAGCTTCTCCCGGCGGCTCTTGCAATTCCACGGCAAAAACCCGCCTCCGTTACAGGCGGGTTGGACAGACAGGAATATTTCTGTCTGTCGTTTTCTTTCCGGTCAATGGTTGATCGACAGCAAATACTCGATCAGAGCTTCCTGCTGCTGCTTCGTAAAGCCTGTGGAGGAATCCACCCAATATTCGTGACCGATTCCCTGCACGTGAACTTGTTCGAGCCCGGCCGACCGGTTAGCGGCAATGACTTTCTCTCTTAATTTCCGATCGACTAAAGCCCTCAAGCTATTGTAAGGATGGGCTGGTATGCCCTGCATCAGGGTTCCGGGCAAGCCTAATTGCTTGTCCGCATCCGCCCCCGCGGCAACCCCGCCGTCATGAAGGTAAGGAGCGGTCCAGTAGAGCCCGTTTAACGAGACCGTCTTATAACCGCCCTTCGAATCCCCGCGGGCAAACCCCAGCTTGATTTGTTCCGGATCCAAATGGGCCGTGGGAACTTTTAAAATCCGCGCGCCCTTCGGAACGGGAACCGGCGTATCCGGCGAATAGAGCGTGGCTTCCCCCCAAATTTTTTCCGTTTTCTTTAACGCGAGCGCCCGCGACAGGTCCGTCCCGATCATTCCGGAAGGAACAATCCGGTTATTGGTCAGATACTCCCCGGCATGGCATGATATGCACTGGGCTTTTTTAAATACCGTTTTTCCCAGCTCAACCTTGTCGGCTCCCAGCTTCATGGGCGGTTTTGGCGGGACAAGGGCGTTTTGCCACGCGGACATGGCATTATTTTGCTCGTTGACCTTCGATCCCGGCGAACTGACGATCAGACCGTCGGGAGCTACCAAAGTGGCTTTAGGGAACGACGGAGGCAAAATCACTTCATTGACGCCCGGCGTACCCGGAGTCGGGTCTACTGTAGCAAAAAACGCCGACGGCTTCGTTCCTTTTCCCGGATCATAGCGGAATTGCGGATCGGCCGCGTTCTGCAGGATAGTTGCGATGTACACTTCCTTGTCGATTCCGAAAAGCTCGCGGCTTACTTCCGACTGGGTAAGAGAGTCCGAATTTTGCGCATGCACGTTATTGTTAAAGGTGCTTAGACCTTTAAACGGCCCGGCCATGGCATGTCCGCTCCAACCATAAGGAAAATCTCCCTTGGTAAAAGAATCCGGAATTTGCGCGGGATTGCTTGCCATATCGATCGTCGAATCGAAATTGCCCAAGGGCCATTTTAACGCATTCGAATCGACGGCTTCTTCCAACGCTTGAATATCGGGCAGCGCTTCCCTTTTCCCGTCGCTCGTTACAACCGTTCGGCCCGGGTCCTTGATATATTTCTGAACGGACGTGATATCCGTATGCGTAAAATACGCTGCCGAATTGGTTGCAAACGCGATGAACATTCCTGCATTCAGATCGGCGTTGGGCACGCCGTCAATGATCCGCTTGGTTGTGCGATCCACCGTGGAATGACAAGCGAGACAAGTAATACCGGCTCTTGCTTTGCCTTTCGAATATTTAATCGGCATACCCAAAACTTCGTTCGTTCCTTTGGCAACATCCAGACCCGTATTGATTTTCGCCCCTTTGTAAAAGGTTTTCCCGCCAATCGTCACGGTTTTGGCCAACTCAACCTGTAAATTATCCGTCCCTTGCCCCATGAGCTCTTCCACCGCTTTTTTCACATTGGCCAGCGTAATCGGGCCGTCAAAAGCGCCCATAATGTCCGTTATAAAAACTTCATTGCCGAACGTTTCGTTATAAAACGCTTTTTTTCCTAACTGCAGCAAAGCATCGTCTATTTTAACCGCACCATTTTGCGGCGATAACAAGGCGCGTCCTTCCTCCGTTTTCATCAGCTGCTCCGCTTCTTTTGAAGTGAAGCTCCGTCCCCAAAGATCATAGGCCGGTTCATTTCCCGTATGCTCCTGATGGGGCGGGAATAACTCTTCTCCGGCCGCGCTGCGGACGGCCAGCTTTCCTTCTTTCCATAAAGTAAGCGATACGTTCAACAAAATGAAAACGGCGGCTATGCCCAGAATAAGGCCCCATTTTCTCCAGTTCATCAATCCCAAGCCCTTCCTCGCTGCATTTTTTAACAAAATTAATGTGCGCCCGACAAATCAGATCTATGCAAAAAATCCCCTTCAACCGGAAGGGGGAGTCGGGTTAACGGATTGATCCAGGGCGGGGATGGGCAGGATTGCAGTCCGGCGCTTTCCCCCCGGACCCTTCGGCCAGCTTGATTAAGTAATAACATTCTTCCCTGGCCATATGATCCGTGAGCAAAGGAGATAAAGTACCCAGCAATTGCTCGCTTAAATCCAGCTCTTCCAGTTCCTGCAGAAATCGTTTAAACAAGAAGATCTCAAGCGCCACCTGATGATTGAACCGGGACAAAGCCGGAAAATGCGATACGTTGGAGCGCAAATACCCTGCGAGTTCAATCGCTTTTAAATAAAATGAATGAAAGTGTCTGGTGAATTGCTCGCTTTTTGCAATAATATCTTGTTCTACCAAGTCAAGGGAACGCGAAATACCTTCGGCATGGACGGCCGCATCGGATAGCCATAAAAGGTGGTGATGAATCGGGGGAAGCAGAGGAGGAGCTGTACCGGACAACAGAAATTGAAGCAGCCGCAAATATTCTTCCGCTTCGTTCACCATGTGGTTTAAAAAGGTGGGTGGCACTTCAAGGGTACCGGTTAAATGACGCTTGATCAGATGAAGCTTGAATGCCCTAAGCTCTTGAGCATACACGTTTGCCTGCCGGTTTAAGACCATCAGCTCGTTCCCCGATAAATCTTTGCGGGCTTCCTCCAACAGCAGGTCGAATACATGAATAAATTGGCCGGCTTTGCCCGCTTCCGACTCCTCCTTGCGGGGTAACGACCCGAATATAAAACGGGCATGATCTCCCAATATTTGCAGCCAAAAACGATGCTCAAACCACGCTGACTGCTCGTAGGAGGCATTAGCATTCAATACGCATCACCCTTTTCATATCGTAAAAGAGACCGGTCCATTTCAGAAACGGACGTTCTTCCCGACAGAGCCATGGTCACTTCAAAGTCGTTTAACAGATTCTCGATTACTTGTCTAACCCCTTCCTCGCCCGCAACGGCCAATCCATATATATAAGGGCGGCCCAGCAGCACCGCTTTTGCTCCAAGCGCCAGCGCTTTCGCGACATCGGCGCCGCGGCGAATGCCGCTATCCATCAGCACGGGAATGCGCCCTTGCACGATATCGCAAACCTTCGGCAATACGTCGATCGCCGCCATGGCTCCGTCAAGCTGTCTGCCTCCATGATTGGATACGATGATGCCGTCGACGCCATGACGCAGAGCCAGCCCCGCATCGGCGGGATGCATGATGCCTTTGAGTAAAATGGGAAGCTTCGTATGTTTGCGGAGAAAAGGAAGATCGTTCCAGGTTAAGCCCGGGTTAAAGAAGATGCTTGCAAAATAACGGATGGCATCCTGCATTTTGTTCTTGGACGAACTCGGAAGTTTAGCCCGAAATACGGGATCGGAAAGATAATTGGCTATTCCTTCGCCCTGCAGAAACGGAAAATATCCATTGCGCCGATCTTTTTCCCGCCAACCCAGCATAGGCAGATCCACGGTTACTACAATCGCCGAATAGCCTGCCGCTTCGGCCCGGCGAACCATGCTTGCCGTGACATCGGGGTCGCTTGCCCAGAACAATTGGAACCATCTGGGGGACTTTCCCATAACGGCCGCCACATCTTCCATGGTACGGGATGAGACAGTACTGAGAATGAAGGGAACCCCCAACGCTGCCGCCGCCTTGGCTGTTGACAGTTCTGCCTCTCGATGGGCGGCGGACTGCACGCTGATCGGCGCGAGGAGAATCGGGCTCGATAAAGTCCGGCCCAACAAAGATACGGTCAAGTCCCGTTTGGATACGTCAATAAGAACTCGCGGTTCGATTTGCCAGCGTTCGAATGCTTTGCGGTTGGCGCGCAGCGTGTATTCCGCACCCGACCCTCCCGCTATGTAATCAAACGGACCGTTCGCCAAAAGCTGACGCGCCCTGTACTCCCATTCTTCATAAGAAACAGGCAGCCCGGCTTGTTGGTTTCGATAGATCATATTTCCGTCCCACCCTGGAAAAATGAATTAATCTATTTTATGATCGACTGCGTTGATAAATGAGTACTCTGGATGGCGCAGAGCTTCGAAGATGACCTTTGGGAGCAATGTAAAAAAAGACCGGTTTCGATAGAATCCGGTCCTTTCGGTATGTCCGCCAATGGCTGGCGAAGCGGGGCGAATCAGCTTAAGCTTTGGTTCACTCGTTCGACAATCTGGTCGGATGTCATGCCTTGAGCATTGATAACGGAAGCTTTCGTTGCGATTTCCGCGATGCCCAGTACGTCCTTGTCCTGTCCGGAAATAACGCAGCAGTCGCAATTTTGCAAATTCGCGTTATCGACGGATACGACTTCATGCCCGCTCTGCTGCAGCGCGTCCTTTACATCCTGCAAGCTGTTTTCCACTGCAATTCTCGCCATGATCTTCCCTCCTTATCCAGATCGTAGTATACCGAGCTCCGGCTGTTTTTATTCGCTGTCGCGGGCCCTCCTCTTCCGCTCGCCAATCTCGTCCGCATCGACTAAGCTGTCGACCAGATGGGTAAGCAGGCTTTCCATATCGCCGATATGGCTTTCATCGATTTTACGGATAAACTCGATATGTATGCGGTAAGTGCCTTTTTCATCCGAAAGCCCGTCGTCCGGAACGAATTCCGCCGACCTTTCGTGGCGGACCCGGGCTTCCTCCGCCCACCGGTCCGTCATGGACCGGTGGAGCTCAGCCGCGTGCTCGCAGTGGCTGAGCGGCATGTCCAGTCGGAGCACCAGCTTGGCGCCGGGCCGCTCGCCGGGTTCGACGAGCCGGAACCGTTCCCCCGCAAAATCGGACAACACGCTGGTCATGCTGATTTCCGCTTGGCAGCAGCCTTCGTCGCGTCGGATGCGCATGCTGAATATCCGTTTCATGCTGGCCAGATCGATGAAATCCTCGCGGCCGATGACCCGGATCGTTTGTTCCGCATCCAAATCGTACAAGTGTCCTTCGAGCACTACTTTTAAATTATCGAATATCGTCGGGTCAAACAAGGTAACTTCCCCTTTCGCAGCATGGCTTTACGCCTGCGGCAAATGGCGGATATCCAGCACGTCTCCCTGAGCGAACCGTCCGCCCTCCACCACGTTTATGATTCGCTCGGCCGCCTCATCCGGCGTATACAGTCCGCCCGTTTGCTTCAGCCCTACAAAGCGCTCCACCTCCGGGAACCGGTCAGGCTCCGTCCCGCGGATCAACTCCTGCATGCCCGTATCCACGACGCCGGGCGCGATCGAGACGACCTTCACCGCCTGCGGACCGTCGCCTTGCTCCAGCCCGACGCAGCGCGTCAGCATATCCAGCCCGGCCTTGGTGACGCAGTAGCCGCTCCAGCCGGAATACGGCTTTTTCCCCGCGCCGGAAGAAATATTGACGATCGTTCTGGCCGTCGAGGCGGGGCAATCCTTCGTCGCCCGGATAAAAGCGGACATCAGCAGCATCGGGGCCAGAAGATTGACGTTCATCTGCTCCGTCAGCGTGAAGCTATCCGCCTGATCCAGCGGCATGATCGGCTCCAGCATGCCCGCGTTATTGATCAGCGTGAGGGCGTCGAGCGGCTCCTTTTCAAGCGATCGAACGATAGTCGCGATCAGTGCCTCTATTCCGTCCACGCGTT
This sequence comes from Paenibacillus tyrphae, assembly GCF_024158745.1. Classification (GTDB taxonomy): domain Bacteria; phylum Bacillota; class Bacilli; order Paenibacillales; family NBRC-103111; genus Paenibacillus_G; species Paenibacillus_G tyrfis_A. Next base: position 172,913 of record NZ_JAMZAW010000001.1, read on the forward strand.
TCAAATCGTATGCATAATGCTCGGCCTTCCTCCGGATTACTGCTCCGTCCGTACGGTCGCCGGAATCCGCCGTATCCGCAGCGGTCCGTGAAATTCCGATGACGCGGTGCCCGGCAGCGAGCAAGCGGCGGGTCAGCGCCAGTCCTAACCCTTTGGAAGCGCCGGTCACAACATAACCTTTCATCCAGGTTCTCCTTCCACAAAAAACTCCCCTTCCAGCCCGACGTGATGCCGCATCGCAGCAAGAGCACGTTAACCTGAAGGGGAACCTCGCTATAGTCCTATTTCTATTGTACCATCGATTGGATTAAATTTCAGCTTTTGCTGCATGCCGCTCTGCCAGCTTGTGCCGGAGATCCCCGCCGATCAAGCTTGCCGAATCCCATGTCGCATTCCGGACGAACAATCCCGCCTTTCCAGTCAAAATCAGGTTCATCCCCCATTGGCGCATCCAGAACAATCCGTCCTCGGGACCGAGTCCGATGCAGTACAGCGTCATGAACGCCCGATGCTTCGGTCCTTCCTTTCCTTCCATATCGGCCGCAATAATCTTGGCCAGCCGCTGCGCCTGCGGAATCGCCTCTTTGCACGTCATGGCGTCCTCTTGGCCTGTACGGGGGTCAATAATTCGCGCCCCGTCGCCAATCGCATAAATGTCTCTTGTACCCTTAACGCGGTAATGGGCATCTACGGTCAATCTGCCGTCGGCTTCCGTCGGCAGCCCGAGCTGCTTCAGCACCGGATTCGGCTTGAGTCCCAACGTCCAGACGCATACGCCCGCAGACAGCTTGGAGCCGTCGCTCAAATGCAGCACGCCGTCTGCATGCTTCGTGCCCCGGACGCCGTACAGCACGTTCACCCCGACGCGGCCGAGCCTGCTCTCGGCCTTGCGTCCGACAACGGCGGGGGCATTGTCCATCAGCCGTTTCCCCGAATGGACGAGATGCACCTCGGCCAAGCGAGGATCGAGCCCGGCCTGTTCCGCCTCCCGCTTCAACCAATAAGCGATTTCCGCCGAAGCCTCCATCCCCGTGATGCCGCCACCGACGACCGCGACGGACAGCAGGCTTTTTTGCCGCGCGGGCTCCCGCTCCAACCGCGCCTGTTCCACTTTTCGCTTCAGCTCATTTCGGATTTGTTCGGCGGCCGCGACGCTCGTCAGCGGGATGCCTCCCTGCTCGGGCGGAGGCGAGACGACGATGCTGCCCAGCGCAAGGACCAGCCGGTCGTAGGGCAGTGCGCCCGTCGTGCCGTCCGGATAAGTGACTTGAATCGTACGGTGGCTCGCCTTCACGGAGGTTAGCGCAGCGGTAATGCAGGTCACCTCATCGCCAAAATAGCAGGAGAACGGTACCCGAAGCTCCGGCTCCCCGACGGCTGCCTTAAACAACAGCACCTTTCTCAAGTGGTACGGCTCCTTATCAATCAGGATCAACCGAACCTTTTGTTTTGCATGGGCATATTGCTTTTGCAGCGCCCGGACCGCATTCAGACCGGCGTAGCCTCCGCCGACAACAACGATTGTTTTGCTTTCCATGATGATCCACCCTCTCGCTCTTTTTCGCATTCTACCCTTATGGCGAACGGAGGGGCCGGTTTGTGACAGCCTGCGCGAAAAAAGCAAAAAAGCCAACCGGGCAAATCCGGTTGACCTGTCGGCGGCGGCATCCCTCGATCGGGATTCCGGCATGCACTTTTGGTCGCTGAGCGCGACGCGGCGGTTACGGCTTCATCAAATCGTCTGCGGTAATTCCGTCTTCGACGGCGAATTCAAAATCGTACACGTCATACACTTGAACGGGAACCTCGGCCTGAATGATTTTCTCCATCAATTCAAGCTGGTCCGTCAAAATAGGCGCTTTCTCCCGCAGGGAGGTCAGCACGACTTCGGTTTCGATCGGATCGAACGATTCCCCGTATTGGGCATTATCCACGGCATTGATGACCGTGAACGTCACATTCTCGTTGATCGGCAGCGGCGGACTTGGGCGCCATGGGGCGGCAAGCGCACGCTCCAGCTTCTTCTTATTGAACGAGTCGTCGAAAAAGGCGATGAGCTCCCCGATTTTCCCTTTGACATGAGCGTCGTCATCCGTGTCCGGCATGACCGGCTCGGGGCTGTCTTTCATCTCGTATAATTCCAATATCGTCGAATACGGAATCAAATATTCCACCGGGCGGCTTGGCGCCATGAGTTCACCATATACGGCTACTAGCACCGCCTCGATAACAAAACGCCGGGACATATTTCCAATTCCCCCCTATTGTGATGCGTCCGTTCCTAAGTCCGGCCTACATTCTTTCATATCACAATTGGGAATAAAAGTCCAACTTTGCAGACGTTCTCATGCTTTGCCCGATTTTTCAATTCTGACCCTGTAAGAGTCGCGAATCCGGTGCTATAATAGAGCAATGTGCCTGTCACCGACCGTTATGAAATGGAGAGTTAGCCTGATGAATGCTGCGAAACGTTTTCCCGTTCCTTTGCCGTTTCTGCTTATGATCGGCATCGTTGCGATTTCTTTTTCAGCGATTTTTGTCCGCTGGTCCCATGCTTCGGCTTCTGTCATTGCGATGTACCGGCTGTTGCTGACCGCGGCGATCTTGCTGCCTTTGCTGCTGCGTTACCGCCGCGAGGTGGCACAGCTGCGTCTAAGCGACTGGGCGGGCCTGTTCTGGTCCGGCGTTGCGCTCGGCCTCCATTTCTTGTTTTGGATGGAATCGCTCAACCTGACGACGGTCGCAAGCTCGACCGCAATCCTCTCACTGGAGCCTGTCTTCGTCCTGATCGGCGCGTGCCTGTTCCTCGGCCAACGGACGAATCTGCTAGCCGTGCTCAGCATGGCGGTTGCGATTCTGGGCGCGGCCATGATCGGATGGGGCGACTGGGGGCTAACCGGAGAAGCGCTGCTCGGCGACCTGCTGTCCCTGCTCGGAACGGCGGCGATGGCCGTGCAAATTCTGCTGGCCAAAAGCATGCTGAAGCGCATTCCCGCCTTTGTCTTCAGTTTCTTCGTCTTTGTGCTTGCCGCGCTGGTACTCGCCGTGTACAATTTGGCTGCAGGATTGCCTTTTACCGGCTACGATTCTAGAGAATGGGGCATTTTCCTGCTTCTGGCCGTCGTTCCGACGCTGTTCGGCCACTATCTGTTCAACTGGCTGCTGAAGTATATGCGTCCCGAATCCGTATCGATGAGCGTCCTCGGGGAGCCACTGGGCGCAACGATTTTGGCCTACCTGCTGCTTGGCGAGAGCATCACGTGGATGCAAGCCGCCGCCGGCTTCGTCCTGTTGTCCGGGGTATGGATGTTCCTCCGCTCGAACGAACGGGAAGCCGTCGCCGCCCAGACCGGCAGGACAGAGATGACCTAAAGCGTAAAAAGCCGCTGCTTCCCGGAAACCCGGGGACGGCGGCTTTTGTTCATACGATTGTTGGAGATTAGAGTACGCGGCGTGCCGTCTTATAATGCTTGCTCCACCAGCCGCTGTTCAGATCGGAGATCGTGACGCCCGGTTTGCCGTACGTGTGCATAATTTTCCCGTTGCCTATATAAACCGCAACATGATGAATCGGGGAGTAGAAGAAGACCAGGTCTCCCGGCTTCAATTGGCTTTTTGGCACATAGGTGCCGACTTTGGATTGAGCTTTAGACGTACGCGGCAGCTTCACACCGTATTTGCCGTAGATCGTCGCCGTGAAAGAAGAGCAGTCGAATGCTTTGGTGTTACCGACGCGCGCACCGAACTTGTAAGGGGTGTGCAGGTAGCTTTTCCCTGTGGAAATAATGCTTTGCGCTTTGGATGCGGAATACGCGTAAGCACTATTGGCCGGAGCCGCGAGCGTGCTGCCGAACAGAAAAGCCGTGCACAGGCCGATCGACAGTACCATGTTCCCCCAGCGTTTTCCAAACAGTTGTTTCATCTGTAACGTCCTCCTTGAAGTAAGGTTTGGCTGATTGCCTGTACCCCACTATAGCACAGATGAAAACGCAGCTTTTTCCGCCAAACTCCGCTTAAGGCCTGCCGCCCGGCGCTTCAGAGCCGTTTATTAAAAGTTCATGAGAAAACTCTCATTTTGTTCTTATTAAAACGCTGTCAAGGATGATTTTGGAAGTTTGACCGTCGCCGTCGTCCCCTTCCCTTCCTCGCTGTCCAAGCGGATCGAGCCTTGATGCAGCTCGACAATTTGCTTCGCTATCGCAAGGCCCAGACCCGATCCTCCGGTGCCGCGGCTTCTCGCTTTATCCACGCGATAGAACCGTTCGAACAGCAGAGGAAGCTCCCCGGACGGGATTCCCATTCCTTGATCCATCACCCGGATAACAACGTAGCGCTCCTCCTCATCGCATTCGACGAATACGTTCTTCCGGCTGTACTTGATCGCATTGTCCAGCAGGATGATCAGCAGCTGCTTCAGCCTCGCCTCATCGCCGCTGCATTGTATCTCCTCCGAACCGATGCGGACGACGATATCTCTTCCGAACGCCTGGCGCATTTGCTCGGCAGTCGAGCGGATCAGTTCCGCGATGCGGACGGGGTGCAGCTCCGTTTGCGCGTGACGCTCCACCTCCGCCAGCCGCAGCAGAGCGTCGATGAGCCCTTTGAGGCGCACGGTTTCCGAATGAATCGCATTCAGCGCTTCCTGCCGGATGGCAGGGTCCTGACCTCCCCATCGGCGAAGCAGCGACGTATAGCTCTCGATGACGGTCAGCGGTGTCTTCAGCTCGTGCGAGGCGTCCGCAACAAAATGCTTCTGTCTTCGGTCGTTCTCCTGCAAACGCATGATCATCTCGTTAAACGTTCGGCCGAGCTCGCCCAGCTCGTCCTTTTTTGTCGTGAACTGAGGGCTGAGCAGAATAAAATTTCCTTTGCTTCGGATCGTTCGCATCGTCTCCAGCAATTGACGGATCGGATGGACGAGTACCTTCGTATAGAAAAAACCGACGAGCGGCGAAAAGAGCAGCACGCTGCCCGTCGTCACCGTTAGTCCCGCAACCAGAAGCTCCATAAAGGCGGCGACGACGTTTAGCCCCTTTCCAAGCTCCAGCAGCCCGATCTGCACGTTGTTTTTAGCGACAATCGGCACTTGAATGAACAAAATAAGCAGGCCCAGCTCGTTCTGCACGACAGTGTGATACTGCGTCCGGTATGTCGCCGGGTGGGCTGGCAGTTCCTCGCTTGCCGACACTTGTGCGCGCACGGCACCGTCCGGCGCAATAATTCGAATGAGCGAGTCGGGCTCCAAATATTGTTGCAGCAGCCCGGAACTCCAATTGGCCGGATGATGGATCTCCGTATCGCGCAAAATGATTTTCGCTTTATTCCACAGCTGCCGCACTTCGTTATCCGTCGTCTTCTTCAAAATATAGTAATAGATGAACCAGTTGAAAAAGATGACAATCAGCAAAATCCATAAGCCCGACAGCAGCATCAATCGCGTCCGCAGGCTCATGGCTCGGGGTCCGTCAGCTCGTAGCCGACGCCTCGCGCGGTCTTGATCAGCTTGGGCTGATAGCCTTTGTCGATCTTCTGGCGCAAATAGCGGATATAGACGTCTACTATGTTGGTGTCGCCTACGAAATCGTAGCCCCACACGTCGGAAATAATTTGCTCTCTCGTCAGGACGTGCCCTTTGTGCTGAATCAAATATTGCAGCAAGTCGAACTCCTTCGGCGTCAGCTCAATCGGGTTGTCTCCGCGCGTCACTTTTCGCGCTTTAAGATCGACGGTCAAGTCTGCCGCGCACAGCGTGTCGGTATCCGGCTTCTGACGGTTCGTCAGCCCGATCAGATTGCGGACGCGCGCCAGCAGCTCTTCGATGACGAACGGCTTCGTAATGTAGTCGTTCGCTCCTTGGTCGAACCCGCTGACAATATCCGGTGTCGCATCGCGGGCCGTCAGCAAAATGACAGGCACCTCCGCATTGGCTTGACGGATGCGCCGCAGCACTTCCAGTCCGTTCCATTCCGGAAGCATAACATCGAGCAAAATAAGGCTCCAAGGCTTGGAAGTAGCCAGTCTGGCCCCTTCCCGGCCGTCATGCGCCGTCTCGACCTCGTAGCCCTCGTGTTCGAGCTCAAGCGTCAACACCCGGGCGATATGTTCTTCGTCTTCAATGACCAGAATAGATTGCGTCATACGTTCTCCTGCAGCCGTTTGTATACAGGGTAACCATTCCAGCCCGACCGTATTCCGTATGCAAAGATCACCGTCGAGTCATGATCCGGCGCCTTGACGTCCCATAGAAAATATGCTAATTTCAGCGTAATCTGCCGCCAAAAAAAAGGAGTCGTCGTTTATGTTTCATGCCTCTGCCTATACGGGAACGCGCGAGGAAAATTACACCCTGCTCATTTCCCAATTGTCCGCGCTTATCGAAGATGAGCCGAATCGGATCGCCAACCTGGCCAACGCTGCCGCGCTGCTGAACCAGTTTCTGGAGCGGATCAACTGGGTCGGGTTTTATTTATTCGAGGACGGGGAACTGGTGCTCGGGCCTTTTCAAGGCTTGCCCGCCTGCGTGCGCATTCCGCTCGACAAGGGCGTCTGCGGCCGCGCAGCCAGCCTCCGGGAAACGGTTCGCGTCGCAGACGTTCATCAATTTCCCGGCCACATCGCCTGTGACGCGGCCTCGCAGTCGGAAATCGTCGTTCCGATTCTTCATGGCGAGCGCCTGATCGGTGTGCTGGACATCGATAGCCCGGAGAAAAATCGTTTCGACGAGACGGATCAGCATTATTTGGAGCTGTTCGCGTTGAAGCTCGCAGAACGGATGTAACGATAAGGCGCATTTTTCTCCACACGAAAAACCGGAATTCGAAACGGTTTCCCGCTCAAATTCCGGTTTTCCTCTATACTCCTAAATCGCCCAAATTTAACCTTCTTTATTTTGGTTCGCGGCTTCCTGCCGCTCGCTGCCGAAAGCCATCACGAGATTTTGAATTTTTTGCAGCCGGATATATTCGTTCTGCTTCAGGTCGCTGCGGAAGTACGCGTATAAATACGCCCCCTCCAAAAAGCTAAGTCCAGGATAGCATACAAGATCCGAATTCGTGTACGGGTTATCAAGCAGCACCTGCCACTCCCCTTCGCGCTCTTCGGCCGGAATGGTCTCCAGCACCGTTTGCTTGTATGCGGCCATCCGCTCGAATTCATCCCATATGTTGACCCAGGACGGGCTGAACGTCTCCGGCTTGGGAAACAACTGCCGGGCCCGCTCTAATAATTCGTTCACGGACTCCATGTCACCGTCCGTAAATTGCTTCAGACGATCCCGGAAGCCTTCAAGCAGCAGCCGGAAAGCGGTAAAGCCCTGTCTTTGAATCGATTCCCGAAAGGCGGCCAGCTCCTGCTCGGTACCCGCCGCTTCGAAATCGGCAAAAGGGTTTGTTTTCATCAAAACTACCATTCCCCGTTTTATATTCGTTCGGAGGCGGAATGAACGGTCAGCTGGCCGTCCCCGCTCAGACGCACCCGACGCGACGGATCGTTCTTCAGCTTCACGTTGCAGAGCTTGACACGATCCTCTTTGATTAGAAGGATATGCCAATCCTGGGGGTGATCATACCCGATGCTCTCCAGAAACGAATGCTTGTCCGCCTCGGCCTGCCCTTCGGCCTCCCACTGTTTGACGCCGAAATAATCGAAATCGTATATGTTTTTTTGAATGCATGCGGCGATTTCGCCGGAATCGGCATGTCTCAGTACATAAGGCATCGAATATCCTCCGCATCGGTTCTGAAAATGAAAAGGCGCAAGCTCAACAGTACGAGTTTGCGCCTGAGGTTCGTGCCGGCCTTACCTTTTTACAGGTAAGGATTTTCGTGCTTCGCCTTGAGACGGCTCCAGCGGCGTTCGACTTCGTTCTCGAACGATTGCAGCGCCTCCGCGTATTCGGGCTTCGTCAGGTGCTTCGTCTTGCCCATATTTTTCAACCAGTCGCCGACCGGAATCCGCTTGTTCTTCTCTTCCGGATTGAACGTGATCGTCGTTACGCCGTTCTCCACTTCGTACAGCGGGAAGAAGCAGGAGTTGACGGCTTGATCGATCAGCGATTGCCCGATTTGTTCCTCGGACAGCCAGTTGAGCGGACAGGTGATGAGGATTTTGCCGTAAACCAGACCCTCGTTCTGCGCATAGTACTGCGCTTTGGCGGCTTTTTTCAGCAAATCCTGCGGGTTCGCTTCGGACCCGGTGAACACGTAAGGAATGTTCGTCGCAGCCATAATCTGCGGCGTATCTTTATGATGGAACAGCTTGCCGCCCTGATGCTTCCCGACGTTGGACGTGGAGGTCCGGTGGCCGAGCGGCGTCGAATAGGACAGCTGCGCGCCGGTATTCATGTAGCCTTCGTTATCGTATTCGAGAATGATCATTTTATGATTGCGCAGCGCAGCGCCGATGGCCGGGCCCATCCCGATATCCATCCCGCCGTCGCCGGTGATCATGACGAACGTGAAGTCGTCCGGCAGGTTCAGATGCTCCAGCTCGCCGCGGCGTTTGCGCTCCCAGAACATTTCCACGGCGCCGGAGAGCGTTGCCGCGCCGCTTTGGAACAAGTTGTGAATGTAAGTCGCTTTATGCGAAGAATACGGATACCCCGTCGTTACAACCATCGCGCAGCCGGTATGGAACAGCGCCACGATATCTCCTTCGATCCCTTTGAAGAACAGCTCCAGACCGGAGAAAATACCGCAGCCCGGACAGGCCCCGTGCCCCGGCGCAAGCCGCTTCGGCTTCTTGGTCAGCTGGCGGATCGGCGGAACCTTCACTTTCAATTGGCCCGTCGTCTCGTCTTTGTCGACCGTAATCAATCCGGTCTTCAAATCCTCGTATTTCATCGGCTCAATGACACGCTGCGGCTTCTTGTCGGGATCGCCCGGCGTATGTCCGTAATAATCGAACGGAACGTCGACCCGGCCTTTTTGAACCGCTTCGATCGCCAATTCGAACAGGTGATGACCGTCCTCGGCGTAGAAGTCTTTGCCGCCCAGCCCGTAAATCCGGCTGATGACCATCGTATCGCGGTTGCCTTCCGTGAACAGAGCCGCTTTGATTTCCATCGTCATGTTTCCGCCGTAAGCCCCGTACGAATCCGCGCGGTCGCCGATGGTGACGGCTTTGACGTTTTTAAGCGCTTCGGCAATCTGCTTCTGCGGGAACGGGCGAATCATATTCGGTGCGATCGAGCCGGCTTTGATGCCTTTGGCCCGCAGTTGGTCAACGACATCTTTAATGATCTCGGACGACGAGTTCATCAGGAATACCGCCACTTCGGCATCTTCCATCCGGTACAGGTCGAGAATCGGATAATCGCGGCCCGTCAGCACCCGGTATTCTTGACGGATGCGGTCGAACACTTCCCCGGCATTGTACATCGCAACGGACTGCTGATAGCAGTTGTTGATGTAATCCGGCTCGTTCATGTAAGGTCCTACCGTAATCGGATTATTACGGTCAAGCACGTGCGGGAACTGCTTCGGCTGCTCGCCGATAAAGGCATGCACGTCCGATTTGTGGGCGAACGTTTGCACGCGGCGTTTTTGGTGGGAAGTGAAATAACCGTCGGAAGCGACGATGACCGGCAGGCGAACCTCCGGATCTTCGGCCAGCTTGATGGCCATAATGTTCATATCGTAAACGGCTTGCGGATCGCGGCACATCAGGATCGGCCAGCCCGTATTGAGCGCGTAGTACAAATCCGAGTGGTCGCCGTGGATGTTCAGGGGTCCGGATACCGAACGGCAGACGAGGTTCAAAACCATCGGGAACCGGGTCCCGGATTGTACCGGCATCTGCTCCAGCATGTACAAGTAACCGTTCGCGCTGGTCGCGTTGAACACGCGTCCACCCGCGGTGGAAGCACCGTAGCAAATCCCTGCCGAGCCGTGCTCGCCGTCCGCCGGAATCAGCTTGATGTCGTGCTGGCCGTTCGCCTTCATCAGATCGAGGAACTGCGCGACCTCCGTCGACGGCGAAATCGGGAAATAACCCATAATATGGTAGTTGATTTGGTGAGCCGCATAAGCCGCCATCTCGTTGCCGGATTCGTAAACCATCCGCTGCTCGACCGTACCTTCGCTGACCTCTTTGTTAATCTCAATAGCCATTAGTTTGGTTCACCTCTCCCTGCTAACAGTGATTTGTCTTACTGGGCCAAGCTGAAACGATGCGGCACGCGATGCTCTTCCCCGTAGCCTTCCGTCTCGCGGTTGGAGGACAGCGCCTCGGTCGGACAGGCGACGACGCATTTCAGGCAGCCTTTGCAGTACTGATAGTCGATGCCTTGGAGGAACATTTGCGGACGTCCTTTCTTGTCCGGCTGTTCGTCCCACACGAAGCAAAAGTCGGGACAGGCGGTGTCACAGGCCGCGCAGTGAATGCATTTCTCGTCGTCAAAATGCGGCATCATCCCGCTGCGCGATATGCTGAGGTCCTTCAGAATGCTGTTCCCCGGATTCACCACCATCCCGCCGATCGGCTGGGTCTCGTAACCGTACACCGGAATATCCCACCGTTTCGGCAGCGGCATCTCCACACCCTCCGGCAGCGCGTACGTCTGGAACTGCACTTCGTCATAGCCACGCTGGAACGTTCGCAGGGCAGGCTCGACCGCGCCGGGGTATTTTTTCTCCAGCGACTTGCGGATGATGCCTTTCATGTGTTCGAAATCGAGGAAGTCGCACAGCCGGAACAGACTGCCCAACATCGCCATGTTGACGCGGTTTTTCTCCTCAAGCGCAATGCCGGTTGCATCGACCACCGCAATGGTGCCGCCGATCAGTTTCATTTTCTCTTTAAGGGCTTCCGGACTTTTGGCCGAATTGACCAGAACCAGGCTGTCCTCGTAAATGCCGCTGATCACGTTGACCGTTTTCGACAAGTTCTCATGAAAAATGCCTACGACATGCGGACGTTCCACTGGAGTCGTATCGCGAATATTCGTATTTATGTCGCAAAAACGGATATGCGCCTTAACCGGCGAGCCTTTTTTCTCCGAACCGTAAGAAGAAAAGCTCACGCCGTTGAACCCGCTGCCAACGACGCCAGCCTCCGCAAGCATTTTCCCCGCCAGGTTGGCTCCCAAACCGCCGATGGATTCGAGCCGAATTTCAAAGAAGCCGAGGTCGTTCATTTTCGGTAGAACTCTCATCTGTTCAACTCCCCTCATGATTGAAAAGTTATACTATTTCCACAATTCAGTATACCAGTTTATACCTGACTCGCATAGGGCTTTGGGCTTGAAAGTTTCGTGTCGCAAGCGCTTTCGTCAACTAAGCTTCCATTGCACGAGCACTTGACCTGACATGATTTTTTAAAGTAGTATTTATTAATACCACTTTAAAAGGTTGGCGGTGGCTGCGACGTACAGTGAAAACTATGAAAAGCCGCTTGCCTATTATTATGAAAAACAAAGGATGGGATAATTGATGACTGGGATCGATATTGCTTTTTGCATAGGACTTATGAAAGAGGTCGGAGACGACCTGTATGCGAAATTTGCGGAGATGCAAGGAACCCCGCCGCACGATTTCGAGGAGCTTGCACAGCGGTTTCGGCAGCTTAACGGCCAAGCCGAGGAAACCATTCGCTCCGCGCTGCAAGCGAACTACCCGACCATCCGCTGGTCCGACGGCGAGTTCGATCTGGAAGAGCAGCGGCACGCCATACGTTCAGGGGATTGCTGGATCTGCGATCCGATGGATGGGGCGTTTCACTTTTTCCAAGGCTTCACGTTCTGGTCTACGGCGCTCTGCCTGATCCGGGACGGCGTTCTGGTCTTTTCCGCCGTATACGACCCGTGCCAGCGCGAGCTGTTTCATGCAGTGCGGGGCGAAGGCGCTTATTTAAACGGGGTGCGGATTGGCGCCGGCAAAAAGCAGGAGCTGAAGCATGCCATCGTCGCCACCTCCCACCCTACCCTGGTTTCCAAAGACGGCACACTGGCGCAGACGGTTCAGGGGATTTCCCGGGTCATGTCCCGTTCGATGATCACCCGGATGATGGGCTCCGTGTCGCTTCAGCTCGCTTATGTCGCAAGCGGGAGGCTGGACGCCTACTGGGAGCACGGCAATGATACCTTCGATTGGCTGCCCGGCGCGTTGCTGGTACAGGAAGCCGGAGGCACGGTCACGAATACGGAAGGCCGTCCGTTCGGGCAAGGTCCCGGCGGAATTGCAGCCGCCAGCCGTACGCTTCACCCGCAGTTGGTCGCCGCCTTGCAGGAGGAAGCCGTTTGACAAGCCCCGCAGAGGGGACTAAATCAAAAACCAAGCCCTAATATACCTGGGCTTGGTTACCTTTGCTGTCTGCTATTGCCACTTGCCGCCTTCGACGATAATTTCGTTCGGATTTACGTCCGGACCGAGCTCCGCCCTGACGTATTTGTCGTAGAGCTGCAGCAGAAATTTTTCCTTCCCCAGCGCCTCCAGCTCCTGATTGACCCATTCCCGCAGCTCGTTGTTTCCTTTTTTCACCGCCGGAGCGATCGGGGCTTCTTTCTCCAGCTTCTCGGGAAGTACCGTGAAGCCGGGATTTTTGCGCACCCAGCTCAACAAGATCAGGCTGTCTTGGGCGTAAGCGGGGCTCCGTCCGTCCTTGAGCGCTTGAAGCGACTCGGTGTTTTTCTCAAATTTGATCAATTCGACGTCCGGCCGGTTTTTGGTCAGGAAAATATCGGCGGTCGTTCCTTTCGTGACGATCGCCTTTTTCCCTTTCAAATCGGCCAGCGACTTGATGCCGCTATCGTCGCGGACGATGACCTGCGTCGCCGCCTTCAAATTCGGGTTGGTGAAATCGACCGCCTGCTTCCGCTCCTCGGTCACCGTCATGTTGGCGACGATGAGGTCGACCTTGTCGCTTTGCAGGAACGGGATGCGGCTTGCCGGTTCGACGACGACGAACTCGATTTTGCTTTCATCGCCGAGGAGATCTTTGGCGAACCGTCTCGCCAAATCGTTATCGAAGCCGACAAGCTTGCCCTTCTCGTCCGTAAAGCCGAACGGAGGCTTATCCGAAAAGACGCCGACGATCAGCTTGCCGCGGTCTTTGATTTTTTGCAGCGCGCCTGCCTGCTTCGGCTCCGAAGCGGCTCCCGGCTTCGGATCGTTCGTCGCCTTTCCGCCCGTACCGCAGGCGGCAAGCAATCCGAAAACCAAGCTTAAAACCAATAAGGATATGTTTCTCTTTTTTATCATCCGCTCTCTCTCCCTTTCCATGTCTCCACAAGCAAAAATTTGTCCAAAAAGCGCCGGGCCCGCTCCGTTTTCGGTTTCGAAAAAAACGTATCCGGCGAGCCCGTCTCGCAGATTCTCCCTTCGTCCATGAAGACGATCCGGTCGGCTACGGCCCGGGCAAAGCCCATTTCATGGGTAACGATCACCATCGTCATGCCCTGCTCGGCCAGACCGAGCATAACCTCCAGCACCTCCTTGACCATCTCGGGGTCCAGCGCCGCCGTGACCTCGTCGAAGAGAATGACCTCCGGGTTCATGCACAGCGCCCGCACAATGGCAATTCTCTGCTGCTGACCGCCCGAAAGCTGCCTCGGGTAGGCGTGCTTCTTATCGAGCAGCCCCACTCGCTCAAGCAGCTTCTCCGCCTGAGCCTCGGCTTCCCGCTTGGACCGGCGCTGGGCCTTGACCGGACCGAGCACGATATTTTCAAGAACGGTCAAGTGCGGGAACAGATGGTAGCTCTGAAATACCATGCCGATCTGCTGCCTGATGTGCTGCCAGCGGACATTCCCCGAAGTCAGCCCCTGTCCGCAAAACCGGATGCTGCCGGTTTGAGCCGTTTCCAGCCCGTTCAGGCACCGCAGCAAGGTGCTCTTGCCGCAGCCGCTCGGCCCGAGGATGACGACCACCTCGCCTTTGGCAATCTGAAGGTCGATGTCTCGCAGCACCCAATTCCGGTCGAACGCTTTGCTTACCTTCGTCAGTTCAAACAAAATCCCGGACACCCGCCTCTCCTCCTCTCCGCAATTTGTTTTCCAGTTTTCTGGATAAGACGGACAACGGATAGCAAAGCGCAAAATAAAGCAGGAACAACGTGCCGTAGATCAGCACGGACTCTCCCGTCCGTTCGATAATTTGCTGCCCCGTCTTGATGATTTCCGTAACGCCGATCAGGACGGCGAGCGACGTCGTTTTGACGATGCGGGTATACACGTTGATGACGGGCGGAATCATGCGGCGCAGAGCCTGCGGAAGCAGGACGTAGACATAAAGCTGCACCGGACTCAGACCGATCGATTGCCCCGCTTCCTTCTGCCCCTTGGGCAGCGAGATCAAGGCGCCGCGGACCACCTCACCGACCTCCGTCATCCCCCACAGCGACAGCACCAGAACGGCGCAGGCGAAGCCGGGCAGGTCGATGCCGAAGAAGATCGGCAGACCGAAGAAAAAGAAAAACAGCCAGACCAAAATCGGAATCGACCGGAACAGCTCCAGATACGTCCGGGTAAGCACACCCAGCCAGCGGCTACGGGAAGCCCGAAGAACACCGAACACAAGGCCGCCGAACGTGCTGCACACGATGCAGTACAGCGCTAGGGTTAACGTCTGAAGCAAGCCCTTGCCGAGTTGGGGAAGCGATACGAGCAAGAGATCAAATCCCGAACTGGCCATGCCGGAACCTCCTTTCCACCCATGTAAGCAAGAAAGACAGCGGTAGGAAAAGCAGCGCATACAGGAAAGTCATCAACAGAAGCATTTCGTAGGTTTTGTAATAGAGCGCGATGTAGTTCGTGGTGGTGTACAAAATTTCAGGGATGGCTACCGCGGAAACGACCGTCGTTTCTTTCAGCAGAAAAATAAAATTCGCAAACAAGGACGGCGTCGCAATCCGCAGCGCTTGGGGCAGAACGATCATGCGAAACAGCTGCCAGCGGGACAGGCCGAGCGCCAGCCCCGATTCCGTCTGGCTTCGGGATACGGCCTCGACCCCGGCGCGGAACACTTCCGTGAAATACCCGCCGCCGAGGAACATCAGCGCGAGTACCGCCGTGACGTAATTGGACAGATGGATGCCCAGAGACGGCAGCGCAAAATAAACGAAAAACAGCTGAATCAGCAGCGGCGTATTCCTTGCAAGCTCGACGTAGGTGCGCACAACCCGGGTCAGCCCGCGTACCCGGAAAAAGATAACGGCCGAGTTCAGCGCAGCCACGAGCAGCGAAGCGACGATGGCGATTCCGGCGACGGCAAGCGTCACGAGTGCCGCATGGCCAAAGTCCGGCAGATGGTCGAGCATGAATGCGGTATCGAGTGTCATGTCAACGGTAATCGCTCCTGTCCGCCCTCGTGGTCAGTCCGGCCAGTCAGCCGTTCGCCCGGCTGCAGTACAGGCGGGGCTGCCTGAACCGTATTCGGGTATTTCACCCCGGAGCCGGTGTTCAATACGACGACGGTCTCTTCCTCCCGAATCCAACCGCTGCTCCGCAGCAAACGGGCGGCCGCGAACGCCGCTGCGCCCTCCGGGCATATAAAGGCCCCCTCCTCCCCGGCAATCCGGAGCTGCTCGCGCAGCAAGGTCCTGTCATCGACCGCCACCGCGCAGCCGTCCGTCCGGTAGATCGCGTCCAGCACGAGAAAATCGCCGAGCGCTTTGGGGACATTAATGCCAAAGGCAACCGTGGAGGAAGCAGGCCAGAACGCCGATTCGGCTTTCTTCTCCTTCCACGCTTGAACAATCGGAGCACAACCCTCCGCTTGGACGGCGACCAGTTTCGGCAGCTTGCCTTGGACCCAACCCAGCGCCTGAAGCTCCCGGAACGCTTTAAAGATACCGATCAAGCCGACACCGCCGCCTGTCGGATACAGAATGACGTCAGGCAGCCGCCAGTTTAATTGCTCCGCGATTTCGAGGCCCATCGTTTTTTTGCCCTCGATCCGGTACGGCTCCTTTAACGTCGACGCATCGTACAGGCCTTCTTCCGCGATCGCCTGGGCAACGATTTTACCCGCATTGCTAATCAAGCCGTCGACCAAGTAAAGACGCGCCCCGGCGGCGGCACATTCTTTGCGTGTAATCTCCGGAGCGTCCGCCGGCATCACGATCGTTGCCCGGATGCCGGCTCTGGCCGCATACAGCGCCCAAGCCGCTCCGGCGTTGCCGTTCGTCGGCATCGCCAGCTCGCGCACGCCAAGCTCCTTTGCTTTGGAGACGCCAACGGCTGCGCCCCGGGCCTTGAACGAGCCGGTCGGAGTAATCCCCTCGTCTTTCATAAGCAGGTGAGGAATGCCCATTCCGCTGCCGAGCTTCGGCATCCGCAGGAGCGGGGTGAATCCCTCGCCTAACGTCACTACGTGGTCCGCACGCTCTACCGGGAGCAATTCGTGGTAACGCCAAAGACTCCGTTCGGTTCTTCCCGCCAGCTCGGAGCGGTCCAGCGACGATTTCAATTCCTCCAGATCGTAGCTGGCGAGCAGCGGCGAACCGCAGGAGCATAATTGAACCGCCGCTTGGGAGGAATACTTCGCTTTGCATTTCGGACAATCCAAATGCGAGACATAGCTGAAGGACACGACTGGTTTCCTGCCTTTCTACGGGATGCCATCACGGTCGCAACAAAGGAAAAGCCCTTGCTTCGTTCCGCTTGCGCAGAATGAAACAAGGGCCTCCGTTCGTACGGTCAGCAACCTGGCACGATTCGTTCATTTGATGTTTTTATACTATACAGAGTATTCCAATTTGTCAACTATGATTTTGAACTCCGGTCAAATGGACTCCGATTTCACCGGAAAAAGCCATGTCCGAGCTTCTATCCGAATGCAGGGTCGGCAAGCACGAACAGCAGCCCCCGCCGTCCGGGCAAAGACGAAGCCCCGAGCAGCATTTGCGGCGAAACGGAAACCTCCCGAAAATCCAGCCCGCGGAGCCGCTCTTGAAAAGAGGCTTGAATGCCCGGAACATCCAGCTGAATCTGCCCCCGCCATCCCGCTATAAGCGCCTTCAGCAGCCGGATAGCCATATCCTCGTCTGCCGAAACAAGAGGACCCACGACCAAGATGTCATCCTTCGCCCGGGCGAAGCCATAGCCCTGGATTGCGCCTGATGAATCGCGTACAGCCCATCCGCCGATTTTATGATGATCGATGGAATGAAGCACGCGCTCGCGTCGGACGCCCGTGGCCGCCCGATCCAGCTCGATCGCCTCGGGCAGCACGGCTTCATTCAGCGGCACCATATCTCCGTCGCCAGGAGTTTGTTCCTGCTGTGGGCTTTCCAAAGGAACGTCGTACTGAAATCTGTGGGCGTACCCAACCGTTTGAAAGCCGAGCGAAGTATACAGCGGAAACCCGGACTTTGTCGAAACGAGCGTAACCGCCAAGTCCCTCTTTTCCGCTTCCGACAGGTAATGGAGCATCAGACGTTTTCCCAGCCCTTTTCCTTGATATGCCGGATCGACGATAAGATGGCCGATGGAGACCAGTTCCTGGCCGTACACATAAAATCCCGCGCACGAAATCCACTTTCCCCTGTCCCGATGCCCAAATACCGGACCCGTTCGCAAATACAAATCGGGCTGCGCCTCAGAAAAGTTCCAACCGACGCTGCGAGCCAAGGTGAGCAGATGCTCGCCGTCGCCGGCGTTCATCGATTCCAGAGCATAAGTTTCGTTCATCTTTCCCAATTCGTCCCTTCCACGTGATACGTCGTGAAGCCTCCGTTCTCGTCGATGACCAGACAGTTCAACTGCTGTCCGTAGACGCAGCCGCCGTCGATACCGATTTTGTCGCCGCCGAACCATACGCCGGGAGAATCGTGCAGAGACGAGGTTCTCGTATGCCCGAAAATGACTGTTTTCTCGACCACGGTCGGATGGCTGTAAAACGGTTCGCGTATCCAGATCATATCCCGGGCAGGCTGTTCCTTCCAGTTGGGATACGCCGGGTTCAAGCCCGCATGGACATAAATGAACCGCTCGTCCTCGTAAAACAAAGGCAGGCTGCCCAAAAAAGCCAAGTGATGCCCATACTCCGACCGAACCCATTCTTTGGCGCACTCGGTACGTTCCCGGCCGGCCCCTTCGTTCGATTCAAAAGGGGCATAATAGCTAGCAAGCGTCTGCACTCCGCCGTATTTTAAAAATTTCATCTCTTCGTTCTCTTCGCACGGGCCTGTTACGACGTCGACAAAGCGTTGATCGTGATTGCCCCGCAGCGCGATGACCCCGTCTTCCCGAACCATGGTCATCACCCGTTCGACGACGTCCTTGCTTCTGGGCCCGCGATCCACATAATCTCCAAGCAGAATGAGCCGATCCTGGCGGGCGTTATACTCCGCAGCGCGCAACAGCGCGTCGAAGCTCTCGTAGCTCCCGTGAATGTCGCTGATGACTAACGTTCTGTTCAATGCCAATCTGTCCTTCCGCTCTGGTATCCGATTCCGAAGCCGTTCTGACAATAGGTAATTTTATCACAGCCGTTTGTCTCTGGATAGTGTTCCTTTGTCAGGTGCGCGGAGCTTGCGTTAAGTTATTGTTGAATGCACCATCGATGTCATCACCGAAATCGGGTATGCGAATACATCGATCGGAAAGATCGCACAAAAGGCAACCGTCAGTAAAGGGGTCATCACGTATCACTTCTCGGACAAAGAGGAATTGATGACGGGAGTCGTTGTCGATTTATATCAGAAAGCCGCCTTATTCATGGAAAAGCATATGCAAAATCCCGACAATGCCATCGACATGTTGCGAGCCTATATTGTATCGAATTTACTTTTTATCAAAGAGAACCGGAAACATGTGGCGGCAGTTATAGAAATCGTGACGAACGATCGCAATGAACGAGGCGAATTGCGCTTTGCCGAGCAGGATGAGGCGATTTATGGACCGCTTGAAGAAATCTTTCAATATGGACAAGAAGTGGAGGGTACCTTCAGAAGCTTTTCAAAAAGGTTTATGGCGGTAACGCTGCGAAGTGCGATTGACGCAGCCGGATATCAACTGGCCAAGAACGATCACTTCGAAATCGACCGCTACGCGGAAGAACTGGTTACGATGTACGATCGGGCAACGCGCAAATGAAGAGATGGGGGCATTAGCTTGAGGCAGAACTCAAGCATGCCCCCCTTCTTTACACAACAATCGTAACCTTCCCCGTGTAGCCGTAGCACATTTCAACTCATACCGTCGAATGCAGATTTCCGTCCAAGCGGATCTCGACAGCCGCTTCCTTCGTCAGCCAATCGCGCATATCGCCCAGCTCGAACAATTGCTCGATGTGAAATACGCCATACGGGAAATCCTTGCGGCAAAGGGCATCGGCTATCGACACAGCCACCTTCGCTGTCATGTCCGACTGACGGATTCCTTGCAGGAAGCACTCCACATAGGCGTCTTTATTCCCTTTGCTGCCTCGCGCATCCACCTTGACGGCAAAACGTTCTTCTCCGAAATGCAGCTTTCCGATACCTGAAATCGCCGCCTGACGGACCCAACCCACCTTCAAAAAGCCGGCTGCTCCCGTCGCCCGCAATCCAGCCGCCAGAGCGGTCACCATAGCCGAGTCAAAGCAGAGGCGCGTGGAAACGGTCGGTACATTAAGCGTACGGGCTATCGTTTGCTGGTCGGAAAAAGGAAACCGGTACGCTTTTTTGCGCCCAAAATCCGTTCCGAAATCTGCAACCCGCCCGTCCGTGAAGCTTTTTACCGCGACGCTGCGGTTGTTCCGGATCACTTCAAAGCGGGCATTCAGATTATCGACGGTCCATGCGATCGCAGCTTCGCCGTGCCGATCCCCTAACCCAAGCATGATCGTAATATCGATCTCGTGGACTTGCTCCAACAGCTTGCTTGCCTCAAGCGCAAGCAAATTCGTTAAGCCCGGTGCAAGGCCGATGCTCAGTACGGCCGTTACGCCGTGCGCTGCAGCCTCCGGTCCGCACCGTTCCACTTGGGTCAAAAAAGCGCCGTTCGCGGATACATCGATATAATGCGTCCCGTTTCGGAAGCAGGACCGGACGAAAGCCGTATCCGTCTGATCCAGACACATGATCACCAGCTTGGCGTCGTTCAGAACGTCCGAATCGGCTGGATTGCGGATATCCAGCGCCAGAGGCTTCACCTTCCCGCCGGTTTCCCGGCTGAGCCGTTCCGCTCGCTCCGCGCTTCTCCCTGCGGCAAACACCTGGCCGGGGTATCGCTCGCCCAATTGCTTGCAAATGGTTGTCCCCACATGGCCATATCCGCCCACTACCACGATCTTATTCTTCATGCGGTTCCCGCCTTTCCTTTGTTTTATTGTTTGACCGCGCACCAAGCTTCCACAAAATAAGACCCAAAATAACGGACCGGCTGGATAAATCCCGCCTCGCCCAAAAGCTCCAGCACGCTGGAAGAGGAAACCGGATCGGATTCCCGGCCGATGGAGGCCGCGAACCGTTCCCATTCCTGCTCGGAAATGCCGTTATCCAGCATGTGGCTCCTCCAAGCCTGCATTTGCATCTCAAATGCAGCCGTACCCGGTTCCCCGTTGATCGAAGCGAGACATAACGGCGCACCAGGCTTGAGGCGCTCCGCGATCTGGCAGAGCAGCTCCTTCTTCTGCGATCGCCCGCTTACAAAATGCAGCACCAGCATGCAAGCAGCGGCATCGTAAGTGAATGCGTGTCCTTCGGGAAGCTGCTGTATTGTGCCCTGAACGAACGATACCCGATCCGAGAGCCCGGCCCGCTCTACCCGTGCCTTCGCGATTTCCAGCATGCGGGCGGAAGGATCGATCCCTGTAAACGACCAGTCCTGGTGCCGGCTTCCGAACGTCACAAGCTCTTGACCGCCTCCGGCGCCAACAATCAGCAGCTTCGCAGCGCGGTCCCCCTCGTTCGGTTGAGTCGTATTCATGTATGCCGCGATCAGGCGGTCCGTCATCTCATACATATGAGCGTAGCCCGGAATTTTCAAGGCAATGGTCTCTTCATACCGTTCTACCTGCGGGTGATCCCAGCTCATCGGGATATGCTTATCGTTCATTCTCATCCCTCCTCATGTTCTTTCCAACTCCTTCTGTGTCCTGTAAACTAAGAGTAAGAATTATTCTCAATTATATGGACACACAGCGAAAGCGCCATCCCACAAATATGGGATTGAGCTTGTTGAGAAACCAGCTTTTACAAAAATAGAGATGCATACGGAGGCGGGGTATCCACTGGAGAAGCGATAGCGGCCGCCTTTGTCTTCGGGAAATGTCCTCTAACCAACGGCTTCCAATCAAATTTCCCGATGACAACAGCGGTCGGAAGTGGATACCCTGCCCCCTCGTAACCTCTATTATCTCAATTGACACTTTCTCAACACTCTGCATCCCACAAATATGGGATTGTTCGCTTGTTATTTATACAATAAAATCGGGAGACGTTTATGAATACACGGGTGGAAGGCTTTAAGCAAACGATAACAAAACTTGGTCAGACCGCCTCTTCGTCGCAAGAGTACAGGACCGCGCTGATTGAACAATTGCGTGCAGTCGTGCCGTTCGATGCCGCTTGCTGCACCGCTGTCGATCCGCAGACCTTGCTATCCACAGGCGCGGTTACCGAGGCGGGCGTCGAGGCGATCCATCATCGACTGTTCGAATTTGAATATTCGCGCGGAGATGTTAACACGTACGACCGCCTGGTTCATGCGGCCGATCCCGTCGCTACCTTGAGCGGAGCGACGGAGGGCCAGTTGGAGAGAAGCTCGCGCTACCGGGAAGTGCTGCTTCCTGCGGGGTTCCATGACGAACTGCGTGCCGCGCTTGTATACGAAGGAGCATGTTGGGGGTATTTGACGCTGTTCCGCCGTTCGGACCGTCCGGTTTTCCAAGAGGAGGAGCGCAAATTCATTTCTTCGCTTGTCCCCTCGATTGCCTTTCAATTGCGAAAAACAAGCCTCGCCCTGCCCCCCGAGGAGATCGCTTGGATGGAAGAAGGCCCGGGCATTTTAGTGCTATCCGACCGGTTCGCCACCGTCTCCTCCAACATGGCTGCGGATCGCTGGCTGGCGGAGCTGCGGCAATGGGAACGCATTGACGACGGGACGTTGCCAAGACCGATCCGGGCAGTCTGCTCCCGCGCCCTATGGGAACCCGCTGCCGCCGGAGAGAGCACATCGCCGGCAAAAGTGTGCATCCGCCTGCCTCAAGGCCCCTACCTGACGATCCGGGCAAGCCGGCTAAGCGGTTCTTCAACTGCGGCGCAGCTGGCCGTCTTGTTCGAACCGGCCAAACCGTCCGACATGCTCCCTCTTATTGCGGAAGCATACGGCTTGTCGGAACGGGAAAAGCACATTCTCGACCGGCTCGTCAGAGGCTTATCTACGAAAGAACTAGCCCGCTCGCTTCACATTTCCCCTTACACGGTTCAGGATCATCTGAAGTCGATTTTCGAGAAAACCGGTGTCAAAAGCCGACGCGAGCTAATCTGGCAGCTGTTTTCCCGGTTCGGCGTACATTAACTTTCACAAAAGTAAAGAGCAGAACTTCGGAGCGGCGCTCCTCCATTCTGCTCTCTTCGCTTGTTTCATCCGGCTTGACCAGCCGTGTAGGACATGTACTTCTGCCGATCTGTCAATTCGAAGCCGTTCTCAGCCGGTCCTCTGCTCTATGCCCGCAACTCCAACCGGTAGCCGAGCCCCCGGACCGTGCTGATCTTGAACGAATGCCGTTCCTCGGGAAACCGTTCGCGCAGACGGTTCACATGGACGTCGACGGTCCGCTCGCCTCCGTCATAGTCGTAGCCCCAGATATCTTCGATCAACTGATCGCGCGAGAACGTTTTGCCGGGATAGCTGGCCAGCTTGAACAGCAGCTCAAATTCCTTGAGCGGAAGCGTAATGTTCCCCTGACCTACGGAAAGCTCATATGTAAGACGGTTCATCGCCAGTTCGCCGACCTGCAGCGTCTGCGACGAAGCGATCCGGTACCGCTTCAACAGCGCCTTCACACGGACGATCAGCTCTGCCGGTTCAAACGGCTTCACAAGATAATCGTCGGTGCCTAGCTCGAAGCCCTTGACCTTCTGCTTCGTCTCGCCGATCGCCGTCAGCATGAGCAGCGGCAAATCGTAAAGCCGCCGAAGCTGACGGCACAGCTCCCAGCCGTCCATATGCGGCATCATAATATCGAGAATGACCAAATCCGCCTTGAACGTTTCCAGCTTGTCGAGCGCCTCCTGCCCGTGGGCGGCTTCATGCACCGTAAAGCCTTCCTGACGCAAGCATACTTTAACCAGTTCGCGGATATGCGGATCGTCGTCGACAACCATGATTCTGCTCATCTGCTTCGTCAACCGCCTTTCTGATGTTCAACTTCCTTCTGCTAGGACTTATCATACAACAGAAATATAAACTGGATATGAACGACAACGGGTTCCATACACAAGAAATCCCCGCCGGACGGACGGGGATGTGTCAACAATATTCGAATTCGGAGAAGCAGGCGGCTTGCCCTGCATAGCGGCCATCCTCATCCGTGATATTCCAAACCGTAGCCTTCTTAATATAAAATCTTCGTCCGCTGCGGGAGATGCGGATTCCGGTGTAATCGTCGGCATATCCTTGCTCCTGCACCTTCTTCAACAACTGCTCGCGCTGCGTGCGCTCCATCTCTTCCGCCGTATACCTCGACGGGGTACGGGTGAACGTCTCCCAATCCATCTCCCACAAAGACAGCGCCGCTTGGTTGCCGTAGTTCAACACCGGATCGTCCTCGATCCCATGGGACAGCACGACAATCGGCGACAGGAACAACCGCTCGGCCCAGCTGCCGGAGCTTTCCGGTCCCGGAAGCAGCTCGTTTCCCGTCAACCGGCGGTAGCTGCGGACAAGCCGCTCCGCATGGTCGGAGCCGGCCCCGACGCCTCCATTCGGCAAGATCATACTTGACGCTCCTTGTTCTCCAGCATAGAGCTCATCATCTCGATCGCTTCCTCTTCGTCGGCGCCTTTCGTCTGGATCGTCAATCTCGTCCCGCGCCGGATCGGAATGAACATCATCCCGAGGATGCTCTTGGCATCGAGCTGCATACACTCCGCCTCGAAACGGATTTTAATGTCGGAACGGTATTGGTTGGCATACTGCACGATTTGCTGCAAATATTCGGGCCGCAGATCATCGGAAATAACAATTTCGTGAACTCGCATGACACGCCTCCGTTACTTAGTAGTGGAAAGAGTATATAAAGTTGACTGTATTATACTGCAATTCCAAGGAGGGGAAAACGTTTGCATGCCCATTTTTTCCTTAAGCGGGAAAATACGCAGGTTTCTCGTTTGTTCATGCGGTGCATGACAAATAGCCCCGCAATCTTAAACGGAACGGTGCGTACGTTTAAGATGCATCCCTCTTTGGCGGCTCGGCCGTCATCGCATAACTTATGCCTTAGACCCGGAGCTTTGCGTCCCCGCTTTTCAACAGGTTTGCCTTTATCAGTAAAGATGTCTTCTGCGTCCTTGCCCTGCAAGCGGCGCTTGTTAAAATTGTAAGCCTTCTCGCTAAAATATGTCAAGTAATTCCTTCACACTCTGGAAGTCCGTTCCTGCATCTGCAGCGGCCGCCAGCCGGATTCGGAATCCGGCCGGGGCGCTTGATTGAGCCGGTCGGACAGCAGCTTCCTTACAACGCAATAGCGGGACGGTTTACATCGGCTTCAGCATTTGTCTAAAAGTAAAAGCCAGCTTCAAGCGAAGCAGATCATTAATTTTTTTGTAATCGACTTCCAGCAGCTCGCCAACCTTCTCCAGCCGGTAAGCTGCCGTATTGCGGTGAATCAGCAGCTGTTTGGCCGTCTCGTTAACTTGCCCGTCGTTCTCGATGAACGTTTCCAGCGTACGCAGCATTTCCTGCGAGTATTCCGGGTCCTTCTTCAAGAGCATCTCCAGCACCTCGTTGACGTATATCTGCATGTGCTCCCTGGGGACATGCTGGAACAAGTACGCGAGCTCGACCGACCCGAACTGTACCACGGCATCCCGAATGCCGAGCCGGTCAGCCAGCCGGGACGTCTCCAAGCATTCTTTGTAAGCATCCCGCAGTTGGCCCGGCCTGTTCTTCTTATTGCTGACGCAGATCCGAAGCGGAGCGCCGCAGTCCTCCTGCAGCACCCCGCGCAGACACGAACGCAGCAAGTCGGTCAACTTCCCGTCCGCCCCGGGGGCATCGACCAGAAAGATGGAGAACAAGCCCTCTTGGATGTAAAAATGAATAACGGCCATCTCCTTGAGCTCCGGGTGATACTGCATTTCCTCGCGGATATTCCGCAGCAGCCTCTCCTTCTCCCCGCAGCCCGCTTCCGGCGATACGAGGGTAAGCAGTCCGCGATACGCGCCTTGAAACAGCGGAATCCCCTGCCGGGCCGCTTCTTCCGTCAGCGCTTCAATCGTGCCGCTCCCCCGCAAATACCGGCCCAACAGCGCCCCCAGATCGTTTTGCGCCGCATGGTTGCGGTATTCATTGAAGATCACTCCCATATGATACGAAATGATCTCCGCCGTTTGCAGAAACAACTCTTCCTCCACCTGTACCGGAAGGGGATTCTCCGGAAAAATGACCATATAGCCGATACACTCCTCGTGCTCCGTAAGCGGGACACGAAAACATCGGCTCTCTTCCACAAACGCCCACTGCGCTTCTTTCTTCCACGGCCAGCCGTGCAGCAGCTGCGAAGCTCCGAAAGAAGTCGCATTGAATACAAGTTGACCGCGGGAACCGACAACGGCGATCGGATACCCTAAGATCCCCAGAAGCTTCTGAAAAAAATGGTTTATCCGATCCGGCCTAAGTGCGAATTGCATCAGTCTCTTTTGTTTGTCGAGCACGGTGTGAAGAATTTGTGTATGATATTGCATTTCGACATGAAACAGTCCGTGCAAATGGTCGGAAAAAGAACATTCGTAAGGTAATTTGATCAGAGGGAAATCGAGGCGGTTGGCTTCTTCAAGGATCGGTTCGGGTACATCGTCCCAAAAGCGGCCGATCTTAATTCCGAGTCCGGCCGAGCGGCGCTGGTTCAACTTGCGAAGCAGAGGAATAGCGTCATCCGGGACGTCTTTCATCAAATTAGCGGTCGTGAATACCATCTCGCCTTCCTTGATCCAATCGGCAATATCCGGCGTATCCATGACTTTAACCGACTTCACGAGGCGCGACGCACCGCTTTGTCCGGCAACAAGCTTTCCTTCGGACAACGGATAAATGGACAGCACTTGTTCGACGGTGATGTTCATTTCGTTTCTTCACCTCCTGGAATGGTCTTTTGGCGGGTCTGATTTGATTCCGACGTAATCCCATGCAACAAGCTGTATCAAGTTTATGTTACATAATCAATGTGTTTTTTAAGTGTATGTATTTAACGAATCGTAGCATCCGGTCGAAACAGCCGGAACGTGAAAAGGCGAGCATTAAAAAAGGAGCCTGACATGTTGCAGGCTCCAATCTCGCAAGTTTATCAGTTTTAAAACGCACCCGTCACAAAAGGGTACTGGCATTCCATCCAAACACTCGTTATCTAGACTGATCCGTTGATTTACGGCGCCGGCTGAACGATAAGAGGAACCTCATCGCTGATCCCTTTCCCAACCGTTTCCGCCGTGACCGTTAACTGCTCGCCGACGCGGAGCTCATACCAATGCAGATCTATGGAAAAGGAACCGTCCGTATTGGAGGGCTGGCTATGAAGCTTATCGTTCGGCCGTCTTATTGTTATTTCCGATTCGGGTTCGGCTTTCCCGGTGAGAATCCCGTTTACTGCGTCTACATGACCGATTACTGTTGGCGCCTCCGTTTTCCCCACGGTCGGGATGGCGGTTACTGGAACCGGGTCGCTCTCCTTTTTCCCGTCGGCCATGGCCGTTACATACAGCTTTTCCATAGGGACGGTCCGCAGACTTTTCATAGAATACGATCCGTTAGTTGTCCAATCCCCTAGGACAAGAGTTCCGTCTGCTTTTTTCAATTGCACGAAAACGCGCGTATTCGGTTCCGTACTGCCGCTAATCCATGGGCCATTCGAATAAACATTTCCCGATACGGTCGGGACTGAGCTTTTGGGGGAGGGCTGAACAATGGCATATACCGGATCGCTAACCGTTTTACCATAAGCTGTTGCCGTTAATTTCAGCTTTTCTCCCAATATGTACGAATCACTGCCCAAGTTTACGGAGAACGCTCCGTCTTCCCTTGATGCCGTTACTTGAGACTCCAAGCCGTTGGCTCGCTGGATCGTTACGACGGACCCAGGCTCGGTGAGCCCCTTCAACGAGCGTTCATAGACGCCCCCCGCTATAGTAGGAGCCGCCGTTTTTCCTTTTAGCGGCAAGACCGTAACCGTGACCGGGTCGCTTTCCCTTATCCCGGCGCCCACTGCTTTAGCTACCAATTGTAGCTTTTCCCTGGCGGTTATAGGGTAAGACGGCTTGACTTGCATCGTATAAAAGCCGGATTCCGTTGAAGCGTTCCCTACCACGTCTCCGGAATTATTTTTCAGTGTAATATATACGAGCTTACCCGGTTCCGTTGTGCCGCTAAGCCACCCGCCATTTGCATAGACATTCCCTGTGACGGTCGGCTTAGACGTCTGCACCGATGGCAGCACGGGGATATACACGGTATCGCTAACCGTTTTTCCCGGAGCCTGTGCCGAAAGGGCCAACTGCTCCCCGCCTTTGAGTATCCATGGCCACCTATAGGAGGCGTGATAGATCATGTACTCGCCATCCCATTTGGCCGTCCCCACCTTGTAGGTCCCATCCGACCGCTGGAAAATCACTGTAGCATCCGGTTCGGACCAGCCTCTTAAATAGGGGTCGTTATCATAGAGATCACCGTCCATGGTCGGTGTTTTTGTTTTTTCAACACCGGCTGAAACCGAAAAGGGAAAAATCGTACTGATTAGCAAGCCTAACACGATCATGACGGTGATTTGCCGATTTTGTGTTTCGAACAGCATTTCCGCTTCCTCCCGAAAATTTTAGTAAATACATGAGTAAAACAATACAAATAATACACAATAAAACTTATATGGATAATAATACTATAACATTTCGAAACGAACCATCTTTTTTTACCGGAACGCAAAAAGGAGCCTGACTTTTTCAGGCTCCGATGAGAGTAAGGCTGCATACGCCGTCCTATTCTTTATGTTTGCGAATCAGCTCCATCTTCTGATCCCAAGCTTTGGGACTCAGGTCGACGGGATACACTTCCGGATTCAGCTTGCGCAAATATTCCGGCCAGAATAAGGTCAGCTGATTCCGGTGATGCTCGCGGATGGTCTCCAGCGTGGGAAGTTCGTACACCTGCTTGCCATTCGTAAAAATCGGACGAAGCATCGGCTGCGCTTCGTATTGCTTGACCGTTTTCGAAATATAAGGGTGCACCGGGTCGAACAGCTTCAGCGGCTTGCCTTGCTGTACATCCTCTTCGTCCGTCAGCGCGATATAGTCCGCCATCGCCTTGTTGGTCTCGCGATTGACGATGCGGTAAACGTCCTTAATGCCCGGTGTCGTTACTTTTTCCGGATTGCCCGAAATTTTGATGACCGGTACGAAACCATCCTCCCGCTCGCGGGCCACCAGCTTGTACACACCGCCCAGCGCGGGCTGATCGGCCGCCGTAATCAGCTTCGTGCCGACTCCCCAGCTGTCGATTCTCGCCCCTTGGGCTTTCAGGTTGAAAATAATGTTCTCGTCCAAATCATTGGAAGCGACGATTTTGACATCCTGCAGCCCCGCTTCGTCCAGCATCGCGCGCGCCGTTTTCGACAGATAAGCCAAGTCCCCGCTGTCGAGCCGGATCGCGCTCATCCGTTTGCCCTGGCTTTGCAGCCATTTGGCCGTTTCAATCGCATGCGGCACGCCGCTTTTGATCGTATCGTACGTGTCGACCAGCAGCGTGACCTGATCAGGCAGCGCGGCCGAGAATTTTCGGAACGCCTCTTCCTCCGAATCGTGGTCCTGCACCCAAGCGTGCGCGTGCGTACCCTTCGTCGGAATGCCGAACATCATACCCGCTCTCATGTTCGAAGTGGCATCGAAGCCGGCGATATAAGTCGCCCGCGCACCCCATACCGCGGCATCCGCCTCCTGGGCCCGCCGCGTGCCGAATTCCATCAGCACATCGTCCGGGGCGACCTGCCGGATGCGCGACGCCTTGGTTGCGATCAGCGTCTGGTAGTTCATGAAGTTCAAGATTGCCGTCTCCAGCAGCTGCGCTTCAAATACGCTCGCTTCGACCCGGATCAGCGGCTCGTTCGGAAACACCAGCGATCCTTCCTCCACCGACCATAACGAACCGGTAAACCGGAACTGGCGCAGCTTTTCCAGAAAGGCCGGGTCGTAATTCTCCTCCTGTTCCGCCAAGTATTGGATCGACGCTTCGTCGAATTGCAGGTGCTGTATATACTCGACGATGCGCTGCAGGCCGGCAAACACGGCATATCCGTTGCCGAACGGCAGCTTGCGGAAGTAAGCCTCGAACACCGCCTTACGGTCCATCGAGCCGTTGAACCAGTGGGCGTACATCATGTTGATTTGATATTTATCCGTATGAAGCGTCAAATTGTCGCAGCTCATCGTTAGTTCCCCTCTCGCTTCATTAGACGTTTTTATCCGCAGCGCGGACGACTTCGGCGCCCAGCACGTTCTTAAAATGAGTCAGTGCCCATTCGTGTCCGGCCGGATTGAAGCTCGCGACCGCGTCCTCATGAACAACGATTTTATACCCTTTATTATAGGCATCCACGGCGGTATGCAGCACGCAAATGTCCGTACAGACCCCGATCAGGTGCACCTCGTCGATGCCGCGGGCCCGCAGCCGCAGCTCCAGATCCGTCCCGCAGAAGGCGCTGTACCTCGTTTTGTCCATCCAATAAATGAGGTCCTGACGCGACGAATAGACGTCGTGAAGGCGGCCGTACAGCTTGCGGCCCTCCGTATCGCGGATGTTATGCCGCGGAAACAGCTTGTGTTCCGGATGGTACGCGTCATTTTCCTCATGAAGGTCGACGGCCATGACGATCAGATCGCCCCCTTCGACAAACCGTTCCGTCAATTCGGCGATTCTCTGCTCCAAATCGATCGCCGGCTGCCCGCACGGCAGCTTGCCGGTAACGAAATCGACCGTATAATCGATCACAACGAGAGCTTTCATAAGGGCACCTTCCCTTTCCATGCGTATGTATTAAGATAGACTAGCAACTCTATCCTTTCGATAATGTCATTATGACATATTTAAAAAAAATGTCAAGCCCCCTTTTCTGATCCCCATCGCTCTAGCAGCCAAGCCGTCGTATAATCGGCGACAATCTGCAGATTGGTGCGTCCGTCCGGATTGACGAACGGCTCGTGGCCGCGAAAATAATCCGGATGCCCGCCCGTCAATGCCAGGTTGATCCGATACGCCGGCGCATGCTTGAAGCGGTCGTACCGGAACCGGTGACGAAGCCCGGAGTCTCCCGTTACCCAGCCGCCCCACGAACCGAGTCGGGCAATCGGGTCGCCCCCCTTCGCGCCGATGCCGCGTATGTAAAGCGCCCGTTCCCGGCCTGCGGGGCTTACCGGACATTTCGGCGAACCGATCTGCACCGTCAGGATACCCGGCAGGGAAAGCGCCGGGCGCAGCAATTCGGCCGCATGCACACCGGCCACTCCGCCTCCGCTGTGGCCGATCAGGACGGGAAGGTCGCCGCTGAATACGCTGCGGATCGCCTCCGCCGCCCTGCGGCCTCCGATCGAGCGCGCGGCCGCCTGCGGTCGCAACCGCAGATCCCGGTAGATTTCCAACATCTGAGCTGCAGTTCCTCGGCTCCAGTCGCCGTAAGGGAACAGCAGCCGGTACTCCGGCTGGAAACCATTCGCCTCCAGCCTGCGGCACAGCTGCTCTCCGAATGTTTCCATAAAATTCGGCGCCGTCGCCATGCCGGACAATAAGAAAAGCCGCGGTCTGTAAGAAATGGACATGTGACCGCTCCTCAGCCTCTGGTCGGCACATCGGCCGACGGGTCCGATTGTGCCCCGGCTTCGCCGACGTCCGTATTATTGTACGGGCAAGCTTGGCGGAAATAATTCGGCTTGACGATGCGATCGTCGTAGGACCGGTGAAAAATATGCGTCGCCGCCGGCGAAACCGGAGGAATCAGCCACGTCCAATCCCCGGTTAACGGGCGGCCGCTCCGCTCTTCCTGCTGCTCGAACCGCCGGAACTGCTCCGCCGCCGTATGATGATCTATGATGCTGACTCCCGCCGACTTAAAGGAATGAAGAACCGCTGCATTCAGCTCGACCAGCGCTCTGTCCTTCCACAAGGATACGTTGGTCGACGTATCCAGCTTCAGCAGCTCGGCCACCTTCGGCAGCATATGGTAACGGTCCGGATCAGCCAGATTGCGCGCGCCGATCTCCGTTCCCATGTACCAGCCGTTGAACGGCGCCGCCGTAAACCGGATGCCGCCAATATCCAACATCATGTCGGAAATAAACGGAACGGCGTACCATTTAAGTCCCAGCCCGGCGAACGAATCGTATTCCGGGTGTTGAATGGGCACCTCAAGCACCAAATTGTCGGGAATCGGATACCACCGGGGCTGCCGCCCGTTCACTTGGACGACCAGCGGCAGCACGTCGAACGGCGTGCCCGCTCCTCTCCAGCCCAGGCTCATGCAAGCCTTCGTGAACCGGACGGAGGCCGGATCGCCCACGATCCCGTTCCCGGTTTCATACCCGGCATAGCGGATCAGCTGATGGTTCCAGATGCGGATATGCCGCTCGTCCGTTTCTGACGCAAACACCGTGATCGACGGCCTGATCATGCCGCCGTTGGTCCCATAGGCGATATGGCGGAATATCGCTTCCGCAATGTCGTCTTCCTGCTCCAGACCTCTCTCGTCAAACACGTTTAACGACGGCCAGAATAACCTGCCGATGCAGCGGTTGCTGTTTCGCCAAGCCATTCTCGCACCATGTGCAAGCTCCTCGTAGGTAAGCTCGTAAGTTCCGCGCCGGGAGAGCTCTTCCCGAACCTCCGCGAGCCGCCGACGCGTTTGCTCCCCGCTTTTGCCCAACTCTTCATAGCACGACGTTACAAACGTCGCCGCTTCTTCTTGTATCGCTTGATTCGTCGTCATGTCGTCCTCTTCCGCTGCATTTTTTCCTCCATTATAACCCAGCCCTATAAAAAAAGCTCGCCGCTCGCCTATCCAAGCCGCCATTTTCCCAGTTTCGTATGTCATTCCGTGTCGAATCTGTGGCAAAAGCCGGATTGCTCCCATTCGCCCGGTCTCCCCGACTAAAGTCCAGCTTCCGTACCGCCTTCGGACGGTTTTACCGGACATGCAATTCGTATACAATAGAGACAAGATCTAAACGAACGAAAGTCAGGTGACGACGATGAAGTTGAAATGGAACATACAGACGATAGGCGGCTTCGTCCTGATGGGGATTGGCATCATCGGATTGATCGGTTGGGGCGGCATCAGCGGATTATTCGGGTATATTTTTGCTCTAGCTATGATCGCCTTCGGCTACTGGCTGTGGAGAACGGCAGATACGACGCTCAAGCGCGTGTGCAGCGGCTTGGTCATGCTCGCGGGCGCATCGCTCATCATCTTCTGGCTGCCGAAGTTCATCAGCCTGATCTTGGCCGGAGCCATCATTTACTTCGGCTGGATCCTTGTGAGAATCGGCCAGTCCCAAGGGTATCGGAATTGGAAATAAAACGGCGAAAGAGGCGGCCCATGTCTCCCTTCCCGCCCGGCAGGATAGCCGGATGGAACGGACATGGTACCGCCTCTTTTGTTTGTCCTTCTAAAGCTAAAGCGAGTTATATGCGCGGCTTGGCACGGTTGGTTGGCAAAGCCGTGAGCGGATCGTCCGGCCATACGTGCTTCGGATAGCGGCCCTTCAAATCCTTCTTCACTTCAAAATAGGCGTCCTGCCAAAAGCTCGCCAAATCGCGCGTGACCTGTACCGGCCGATGTGCCGGGGAAAGCAGATGCAGCAGCAGCGGCACCTTGCCACCCCCGATGCGCGGCGTTTCCCGCAGGCCGAACAACTCCTGGAGCCTCACGGCCAGCACCGGCGACGCCGGATCGCTGTAATCGACCGGGATCCGCGAGCCGCTCGGCACCGTTATGTGCGTCGGCACGAAGTCGTCGAGCTGTTGCCGCTGCGGCCACGGGAGCATGCCGTCCAGAATCGCGGCCATCGAGAGCCGCTGCAAGTCATCCCGGCTTTTGAGCCCGTACAGATGCGGGCCGAGCCACTCCTTCAGCCCCGCGAGCAGCGCCTCGTCGGAAACATCAGGCCAAGCCGGGTCCACCCTGTGCATGAAGCCGATGCGTTCGCGCAGCTGCTTCGCCGCTTTGGTCCACGGCAGAATGGACAAGCCTTCAGCCGTAATACCCTCAAGCAGCGCGTTCAGCACCTGCTCCGGGTCCGGGGCTTCCACAGGCACCTCCCGCAAGATAAGCGCGCCGAGCTTCTCCCGTTTGCGGGCACGGACCGCTTGAGCCGCCCGGTCCCACGCGACTGCGATCTCCGTTTCGATATCGCCCGCGAACACCCGGTGCAGCTGCTCCTCCGAGATCGGAGCCGCCTGATCGATGCGGCCGTCCGCCCCTTGATCATCCAGCTCCGCAACGACCAAATATTTCTCGCCATAGAGCGGCTGAGGACCCGAAAACGAACCTCCCCTGCCTCCACTCAGCAGGAAGCGCCCGCTTCCTTTATTTTGCGCGATCCGGTCGGGATAGGCGAAAGCAAGCAGCATTCCGCAGGCGTTCACTTCGTCTCTTTGCTCAAGCGGCAGGCCTAGCGCACGCTTCCCCTGCTCGGCCTCCGCCGCGATTCGGCGGCGGGCCGCCGGATCTGCCGCCTGTACGGCGCCGCCCGCTCCGCGAAGCGCCTCCACGCGCAGCCGCAGGTCCGCATTGGGCGAGTCCGGCTGGGAACGCAGCAGGTCGCGGTCGCTTAGTAGCGCAGCCAGCTCACAGGCTAGCCCGCCAAGCCCGAGCGGCACCGCCCGCAGCATCATGTGCGCGAGCCTGGGCGATACGCCAAGCTCGGCCATGCGGCGGCCGTGCACAGTAATCGCTCCGTCGTCCCCCAGCGCGCCGAGCTGCTTCAGAAGCGCAACCGCCTGACCAAAAGCGGCTGCAGGCGGTTGCGTCAGCCAAGCGAGCTGCGCCGGATCGGCGACGCCCCAAGCGGCAAGCTCAAGCGCAAGAGCGGCCAGATCCGCTTCCATGATCTCGGGCGCCCGTTGAGGCGCCAGCCGGCGGTCCTCCTGCTCCGTCCAGAGCCGGTAACACACGCCGGGAGACGTACGTCCTGCGCGCCCGCGGCGCTGATCCGCCGAATCCCGTGAGACGATGACCGTCTCCAGCCGCGTCATGCCCGTCCGGGGCGAGAACCGCGGCACGCGCATCCGGCCGCCGTCGACGACGATGCGCACCCCTTCTACGGTTAAGCTCGATTCGGCAATGGAGGTAGCGAGCACGACCTTGCGCTGCCCCGGCACGCTCGGCGCGATAGCTGCGTCCTGCTCCCCTTGAGCAAGCTGCCCAAACAGCGGAGCGATCCGCACCTGCGGACCGAGTCCCGCTTCAAGCAGCTGCCGTTCCACGCGCCGAATTTCCCCCGCTCCAGGCAAAAATGCCAACAAATCCCCTTCTTCGGCAGCCAGCGCCTGACGGATGCACGCTGTTACCGCCAGCTCCAGCTTTCCTTCCACAGGCTTGCTTAAATACCGCGTCTCTACGGGATAACTGCGGCCCTCGCTGACCACAACCGGCGCATCGCGCATCAGCGTGGCGACCGGAGCCGCATCCAGCGTAGCCGACATGACCAGGATGCGCAGGTCGTCCCGCAGCACCGCTTGCGACTCCAAAGCAAACGCCAAGCCCAGATCCGCATGCAAGCTTCGTTCATGGAATTCGTCAAAAATAACGACGGCCACATCCTCAAGCGCGGGATCGGCCTGCAGCAGACGCGTAAGCACGCCTTCCGTGATGACTTCGATGCGTGTTTTCGGTCCGACCTTCGTATCCAGCCGGACCCGGTAGCCTACCGTTTCGCCGACTTGCTCTCCGAGCCGGGACGCCATGTACCGGGCAGCGGCTCTCGCAGCCAGCCGGCGCGGCTCCAGCATCACAATTTTGCGTCCGGCCACCCATGGCTCTTCCAGCAGCGCAAGCGGCACGCGGGTCGTCTTGCCTGCGCCGGGCGGCGCTACCAGTACGGCATTCGTGTGCTTGTCCAGCTCCTCCTTCAACTGCGTTAAAACGCGATCTATCGGCAGTTCTCCCATATTTGTTCACTCCAACGTACGGCAAATTCGGTTTTTATTGTACCACAACCGCACAAAGAAAGCCCCATAACGGGGCTGAGCTTGTTGGGAAAGTGGTCAATAAGGGGATAGCGGTTTACGAGGGGGTGAGGTATCTACTTCCGGTCGCTGTTGTCTGCAGGAAATTTTCATTAGGAGCCGCTTAACAGCGGGTATTTCCCGCAGACAAAGGCGAACGCTATCGCTCCTCCAGTAGATACCCCACCTTCGTATGCATCTCTATTTTGGTAAAAGCCCACTTTCTCAACACTCTGAGCCCCATAACGGGGTACATCCTTGTACTATTCTGGATTTATTGAAAAAAGGCGATTCCGAGCACGCCCGAGAGAACGATCACCGCGAGCGGATGCAAGCGGTATTTGATCAAAGCGCCGAGACATACCGCCAAAATAATCAACATCCCGACCGTATGCCAGCTCATCCAATCGCCTCCGTTTCCCGGCAAGCTGAAGTGAATCGCCGCGTAAACGATCATCCCGGTCACTACCGGCTTCAGCCCGTAGAACGTCGCTTTGACCCACTGCCGCTGCTGCATGCGGAAAAAGAACGCGGCGATGAGCACGATAATGGCCAGCGACGGCAGCACCATGCCAAGCGTCGACAGGATCGCTCCGGGAACGCCGGCGGCTTCGTAGCCGATTAAGGTGGCGCTGTTCGTCGCAATCGGTCCGGGAGCCATCCCCGCCAACGCGACGGTATCCGTAAACTGCCGCTCCTCCATCCAGCCGTGGAGCAGCACCTCATGCCGAATCAGCGGAATCATCGCATACCCTCCGCCGAACGAGACAAGACCGATTTTAAGAAATACTGCAAACAGACTCCATAGCATAACCGTCACCCCGTTTTAAATCCCGTCCGCAATAAAGTAATCCGCATATTTATAGCCATTTCCGGCCGCCGGAGGTTCCTCTTTCTTAGGTTCGAACGCGCGATAGCCGAGCTTTCGTTTCATGCGGACAAGCAGATGCCCGATCACGAGTCCGATCAAAATAACCAGCATCGGATGCACATGAAAAACAAGCAGCAGCACGACCGTGAAAGCCGCCGTAGCCAATGTCGTACGGTCCACAACGGAGCTTTTCCCCATGTTATACGCCGAAATGATGATCAAGGCGGCAATCGCCGCTTGAATGCCTTGAAAGGCCGCAGCCACTTTCGGCAGGTCATAGAGCTCTCGAAACACAAGACTCAGTAAAAATACGATCAAAAAAGCCGGCAGCGTCATTCCGCCGACCGCCACCGCGGCTCCCGGCACCCCGGCCAGCCGGTAACCGATGAACGCCGCCGCATTGACGCCCACACCGCCCGGAGCGGATCCGGCTATCGATAAGACGCCGCTGATCTCGTCGGGTTCAATCCAGCGCCGTTTGCCGACGACCTCCCGTTCCATGACAGGGATCATCGCGTAACCGCCGCCGAATGTGACCGGACTGATTTTGCAAAAGGTCCAAAAGATCGACCCCAGCGGCTTCAGTTTCCTCAGCCATGATTTCATCCTGCTCCCCCCGTTCCCTGTTGTCCATTTAAGTATACCTCACTTTAATTCATTTTGGAATAATGTTTTTCATCCCTTTTTCTAAATGACCGTAAATACAACTAAATCAGCCCTATGGAATAAGCTGAGATTTATCTTAATTTTCTTAGTTTCAATCATAATGGATTTATGTTTATAATATCGATCCGAATACATTGAATTTCAGAGCAAACAAGGCCAACAAAAAAAGACCCGGATCATCCAAATCCGCGTCAGAAAAATAACTCACCAGCCCGGAGGCTCATAGCCGATCCCCGTTCCCGTTCGTCCGGCAAACTTGTGCGCGTGCCTTTTGACCGATAGCACGGTCTTGTAATAATTTTCCTTAAACTCGAACGGCTCGTCGTCCGTCAGCGCGTCGATCTCATGATAATGGGAGCCGTCCGGCAGCATAATCGGCGGTCCCGTCATCCCGATGAAACGGTGAAAGTGGCCGGAAACGGTACTTGTATACCCTTGATACCTATGAACATGCCCGTCCGTTCCGTCTCCGTTCGTTGCATAGACGAACATCTCGATTCGATGGATATGCCCCCATGCCGCAGAGGTCAAGCCTATGAACGCGTGGGCATGAGCCGGCGGCTGCGGAACATACGGCACCGGCGGAAGCGGACAAACTGACATAAAAGCGCTCTCCCCTTCGCTTTATTATCGCAGATGCTACAGGATACGCGGGGAGAGGCACGATTATTTCTGTTCCGGCTTCGGGGTTGCCGAATTGACGATTTCCTTGACCCGGCCGACTTGTCCGTCCGTCAAACGCACCTTGATGCCGTGCGGATGCGTCGCCGAATTCGTCAGCAGATCCTTCACGATGCCGCGCGTCAGCTTTCCCGTCCGCTGATCCTGCTTCAGGACGATGAGCACCTCGGCGCCCGGAAGAACGTCAGCACGCTTGCGTCCGTCGCTCATCCGTACTGCTCCGGCAGCTCAAGCCAGCCCTGAAAAATGGCGTAATAGAACACGAATGCGCTTACGAGGCCCAGAATCGTAAAGCTGATGGCAAGTCCCTTTTTTTTCTG
Organism: Paenibacillus tyrphae; assembly: GCF_024158745.1. GTDB lineage: Bacteria > Bacillota > Bacilli > Paenibacillales > NBRC-103111 > Paenibacillus_G > Paenibacillus_G tyrfis_A. The sequence continues at coordinate 210,792 of NZ_JAMZAW010000001.1, forward strand.
AAACAGCCACACGAAAGCCAAGCTGAAAAACGTGCCCATAACAAGCAAGCAAACGATCAAAATGATAGTTGCCATAGCTTCTGTTCAAACCCCTTTCGAATCAACAGTATAGTTTAACCGTTTGCTTACCAAAATACCACAATTTCCAACGGAAAAACACTCCGCTGCTGCAATAACCTTGACAATTTCATGAAACGGCCGCCGCTATACCGCCTTCTCTCCTCCAGGTTAGCCAAAAAAAGAGAGCCGCCCGCTCGGCGGGACGCGCTCCCTTCGTTTACTTCTTGGCGGACAACCACTCCGTCAATGCCTGAATTTCCGGCTCCTTCAACGTACTTTTGTAGGAGGGCATTCCTCCGCCCCCGTTCTGAATCTTGGCCGTGATTTGTTCTTGGCTCAGCTTGGCCCCCGTCTTCTGAAGATTGGGCCCGACTTTACCCGAGAGATCGGCCCCGTGACAGGAGACGCAATTCGCCTTGTAAATCGCCTCCGCGCTAGTCGCTTCGCCCGCTGCCGATTTGGAGGGGGTACCCGCCGGCGCAACGCTTTTGTCCCCGCCGCAAGCCGTTGCAAGTCCGGCTAATAATAGCAAACCGGCTGCCAATGGGATCCAGGCTCGCTTCATGACCATTACCACCTTTGTTTTGAGGAATATTGGAGCTTGACCCGGGATACATATGAAACGATACTACCCCGGAAAGGCAGGGATACGGCCGCTATGCCCAACATCGCTTGGCTTCGCCTCTTCGGCCTCGGCGCCATGATCGTCGCGGGGACTTGGTTCGGTTTCCGGCAATTCGCCGCCACCCCTCCGAAGTTCCCTCCGGCCTCGGATTTTATGGTAGAAGGTTACCACATTCAAGTGTCGCTTCACCCGAGTCCGGCCACAGCGCTGAAACCCGGCACGTTTACCGTCACGCTTCGCGACTCGGCGGGCCGGCCGGTGAGCGGCGCTATCGGGACTGCCACCATCTCGATGCCGCAAATGCTGTGCGGAGTGAGCCCCTTTATCCTGACAGAAACGGAGGCCGGCCGGTACGTCGGCGAAGGCATTCCGCTTATGGCGGGCTCGTCCGTTGCCGACGTGTCGATGACCGTCGGAGACAAATCGCTCCGGGTCCGGTTTCCTTTTGCCGCCGTCCGATAATATCCGTTTTTTCCCTAGCCTGCTTCCACTGTATCGAATCGTCCGGCGTGTGCCTATGACTCCCCGGGGCTATTTTTCACTTCATTTATGGCGGTTTTGCGGACAATCCCTTACAATTTATCACCAAAGCCAGGGATGAACACTGGGAATCCATCCGGCCGCAGCCAAGCCCCGCAGTACGGACAGCACTCCGATCCAGACGGCTACGAATTGGCCGGCCATTGCGGCCTTGCTCCGCAGCCGCTTGTTTAATTTGCCCGCAAACAGTCCTACGGAGACCAGCGCAGGCACGGTGCCCAAACCGAACAACAGCATAAGCAGCAAGCCATGCAGCGGACTTGCGCTTGCCGCCGCATTCATTTCCATGGCATAGGTCAACCCGCAGGGAAGGAATCCGAGCAGCAGACCGCTAACGACGGCGGCTCCGGCCTCCTCAGCCGTCCGGTACCGCGCCGTAAGCCGCCGGACAAGCGGCAGCCGATGCGGGTCCAATCTATGTAGCGGGAGGGCGATACGCCGCAAAGCCCACAGCAAAATAAGACAGCCGCCCAATAAGCTCGCTGTCCCCTGCACATTCGCCAGCTTCCCCGCACCATCGACGAACGAGCCGACCGCGCCCATAAACGCCCCGAGCGCGGCGTAGGTAACAATTCGGCCGGCATTGTAAGCCAATACGGATCGCAGCGGACTCGTCTTCGCTTGCAGCGCAAAGCCGGAGACGGTCGCGCCGCACATCCCGATACAGTGCGGCGCGCCGAGCAATCCAGCAAGCCAAGCCAGCGTCAGATCGTGAACGCCGATCGCCATCTTTTCTTCCCCGCCTTCTTCGCTTGGAATAAGGGAATTACACCCGTTTCAGTCGAAGTGCGTTAATAATTACCGTCAAAGAGCTTAAAGCCATTGCCGTACAGGCCATCCACGGCGCCAAATGGCCGCTTAAGGCAGCAGGAATCGCCAAAGCGTTATAGCAGAAAGATAACACCATATTCTGGTAAATATTTATCATCGTCTTTCGGCTGATCCTCACGGCGTCGGCCATCGCTTTCAAGTCGCTTTTTAACAAGTGCACATCAGCCGCTGCCTTGGCCACATCCGTTCCGTTGCCGACGGCTACGCCAATATCCGCTGCCGCGAGCGCCGGCGCGTCGTTTACGCCGTCACCGACCATGGTCACCCGCTTCCCTTTGCTCTGCAACCGGCGGATGAGCCCGAGCTTCTGGTCCGGAAGCATATCCGCGTAATACGGCACATTCCCAAGCCGTTCCGCAACCGCTTTGGCCGCCGCAGCATGATCTCCGGTTACCAGCCGGATGTCCATTCCCTGCTGTTTGAGCTGCCGCAGCGCCGATGCCGCCGTCGGCCGAAGCGTATCGGCGAGAGCGACGACCCCGGCCGGACGGCCGTCCACCGCCACATAGATCAACTGCTTCCCTTGGCTGCGCAGCAGACCGGTAACCTTTTCCGTTTCCGCAAAAGGGATGCCCTGCTCCTCCAGCCAACGCCGAGTTCCCGCGACGATCCCGCGTCCGTGCACCTCCGCCCGAACCCCGCAGCCGGGAACGGCCAAGAAACTGCCGCAGTCAGGCACCCGCAATCCCCGCCTCTCGGCCTCTTCAACAACCGCACGCGAGAGCGGATGCTCGGAGAGCTGTTCCGCGCCCGCGAGCTTGCTCAACAGCGTAGCCTGCGTTTCGCCTTCTGCGGCAATCACATCGGTCACCTTGGGTGCCCCGAACGTCACGGTCCCCGTTTTATCGAACAGAAGAATGTCCGTTTGATGAAGCCGCTCCAGTGCGGCCCCTTCCTTGTAAACGATCCCCTTCTGAGCCGCCCGGCCCGATGCGACCAGAATGGATACCGGCGTCGCCAGTCCCAAAGCGCATGGACAAGCAATCAGCAGCACGGCAATGGCCTTCTCCAAAGCCCCGCCCGCAGCACCCGGCTCGCCTAATCCGTACCAGTACAAAAAGGTGCACACGGCCGTCACGGCAATGACCGGAACAAACACCGCAGCAATTTTGTCGGCAACGCGTTGAATCGGCGCTTTCCCATTCTGCGCTTCTTCCACCATCCGAATCATCCGGGCTACCGTGCTTTGACCGCCGGTTCGCAGGACGCGGATTTCCAGCACGCCGGAACCGTTCAAGGTTCCGCCGATGACGCGGTCTCCTTTTCGTTTGATCACAGGCATGCTTTCCCCGGTTATTAGCGATTCGTCCACCGCGGATGTCCCCTGCACGACGATGCCGTCGAGAGGCACCCGCTCACCGGGACGGACGCGGAGCAGGTCGCCCTCTTTCAACGTACTTACCGGGACCCGGCGTTCGCCGTCCGGGATCAGCATGCAAGCCGTGTCCGTCTGCATCGCATGAAGCTGCGAGAGGCTATCCGCCGTACGCTTCCGGGCGGACGCTTCGATCCATCGGCCAAGCCATACGATCGTAATAATCATGGTGCTCGTATCGAAATAGTATGGGCTATGGTGCCCGCTACCCGTCATGACCTGCCCGGGATGAAACAACAAATAATGACTATACAAAAAGGCCGTTGACGTGCCCAGTACAATCAGCACATCCATATTCGCGCTTCCGTTTTTCAAAGCTTCGTAGGCCCGGATGTAAAAAGGGAGACCGAAACCGAACTGCACCGGAACGGCAAGCGCAAGCTGAAACCATGGGTTCGCCAGCAGCTCGGGCACCCAGGGCGAGGAAGAACCAACATGATGCGGGACCATCGCCCAGAAGAAAGGCAGCGTAAAAGCAAGCGAAAGCAGGAACATCGCCCGGCTGCGACGAATTTCCTCGTTGCTATGGCCGTTGATTTTCCCATCGGCCGGATGCAGCGGACGGACGCTATATCCGAGTTGTTCGATCCGGGCTGCGACTTCCTCTGCCCGGACCCGCTTCGTATCCAGCAGGACGACCGCCCGCTCTAAAGCAATATTGACGCCGACCTCCGCCACGCCTTCCATTTTGCCGACCGCCTTCTCGATGCGCGCGGCGCAAGCCGCACACGTCATACCGGTAACATGCAGCGTAATCCGGCTCAAATCCGCTTGTCCGCTCATTCGCGTCTCACTCCATTCCGATTGAGGCCCCAGCAGCCGGTCATTGTTAAACTATATGGACGAGCGGCGATTTTCATGACAAAGAAACGCGGCCACTCCGTGATGAATAGAAACGGAGAGCAGCCGCGCTGATCGTTTTTGAACCTACCTCAAGTTAACCTGACCCAAAGGACTCTCTGGTACCGTAAGCAGCTTCACGAAAAAATCCTTGTATTTTTTCACATGGTCTAAGGAAGGGGAAGCTTGATGGAAGTCGGCGCCCGCCGCAAAACCAATGATATAGTCCTTCCAGCTTGCATAAGCGATTCGGGCATGTCTGACGCACATAGCGACGATTCTCCATTGGTCCTCTTCGGGCAAATAGCCAAGACGATAGCCGGCGCAGCATAAATAGACACACCAAGAATAGTCGAATGCCGCAATCCCCTTCGCGGGCAGACGCGTTAAATAATAGGCCGCGACGTGCTGCTTGCCCGTATGGGCTCCACCCGAAGGGAGCGATTTCAAATAGCCGCGTCGTTCCGTGTCGCCAAGCCCCGATAACAGCATTTGGAAATCTTCGAATTCTTTCCGCACTCCGGTTTCGAGCAGCCACTGAAGCTCAGATTTCAATGCGGCAGAATTTTCAATTTCCCACAGCTCTAACGCACTTTGAAGACGCCGCTTGTTTTCGAACACCGCCTGCATGTTTTTAGCCAGCGCGAAAGCCATCTGCCCTTTCATGCACAAGGAAGACATGGCGTGACCATACAGCGCCAATTGAGCGCGAACCTCGGGATCGTAATAATCCATGACGAAGCGGACGGGCCTCCTTTCTTTGCTCATAACAGGGAAAATTCTAACGAAACAACATCCGAATTAAGAATAAGAAGAACCAGCCCAATACCAATATTAAAGGCAAGTTTTTTATAGAAAAAAACGACGATTTATTAACCCCAGCTTGTTGTTCCGGAAGGCGTGAAGCCGCATGTTCCGCAGGTGACGCTGGCAAGCTCGTCGGTCCGGTCTCCGGATGAGCGCCTTCGGCGAGACATACAAGCGCTTCGATGTCGTCAGGCTGCAGTTCCAGCAGACGAAGGTACATATCGCGTGCGGATGCCGGATCTCCCAGCTTTGTATAGCATTTTGCCGCAAGAGACAACGCGCCGAGATGACCCGGATTGAGAGAAAGAAAGTATTTCACATCGTGAATCGCCTCGGTCAGCCGGTTGCTTTTAACATAAATTCGGGCACGATACCAACACAGCTCTGGATCGTCGGGAGTCAAAGCCATACTGCGGTCAATGGCTGTCAGCGCACGGCTCAAGCTGCCAAGCCGGAGAAAATATTCTGCTTGCAGCCGCAGCAGGTCCGGATCGTCGGGAAACAACTCATATGCCCGGTTTAGCATCTCTTCCGCTTGTTCCATGTGATTATGTTTCAAAGCCAGCAGCGCGCCCAGCCGATACCTCAGAAAAGCCTCGCAATCGATGCCGCCCGCCTTGGTAAGGAAAGAGAAGCGCAGGCTCGTGGCGTAGTACGGATCGGCAAACACATGAAGAAACACGTTGGGAAACTGCCTGGAAAACGATTCGCGGTCGTCCCGCACCCTTTCTTTCAAGCAAAAGCTGCTTTCGAGCAGCTGCCAGATGTCCCTCGGCAAATGGGGATTCCGATTCAAAAACACGGTCATTTGTTGACGCACCTCACGTTGAAGCTTGACATCCCACATGATATCGTCATTGAGCAGCTTCAGCCACGAGTCGATTTCGATCCTTTGCGCGATGTCGCGGTACATGAGGGTCACTTTCTCCATGAACTCGTTTAACCGCTGTTCGGCGGTGCGTACGATAGGAGTAGGCTCCGCGAACAACATCCGGGAAGGGACGACAACCGGCTGGCCTGCCTCTTCCCGTTCCTCGTAACCGGACTCCGCAAACAGCATCCGGGAGGGAATAACAACCGGCTTGTCTTCCTCTTTTTGTTCGTCTTGTCCGGGATCGCTTTGCCCGCTTTCTTCTCGCTCGGCGGCAGCCTCCTCCGTAAAATCACGAAATGAATCGAGCTTAATATTTCTTTTGGCCGCACGAACCGCTTGATCGTAGGCTTCCCGAAGCCGCTGGTAGCCTTCCGGATCGTCCTCGGGATGGTGCTGCTTTAATTTCCGCGCATAAGCCTTTTTGATGACGGATAGATCATTCGTCGGTTGGATATCTAGTATGTTCCATATTTGCATAGGACAGCATGCTTCCTTTCCGCTCCAAGGGACTAGCCCAAGCTGGCCCTCCAAAAGGAATCGTTGCGCGAAAATAGCAGCTTCGTCAGCAATACGCTGTTTTGGCTTACATAATCTCCATTCAAGAGATGGGATGTAAAGACGGCGCCCACGTGAAAGCTATACAGGTAATCCTTCCAACTGGAAAAATCACCCTTCACCATTGGGATGACCTTTTCGATATAAGCCCACTTCTCCTGTTCCGTTAAATAACCCAGCTTCCGTCCGGCACAGGCTCTGTATACCGCCATGGAATAATCGTGCGCCGCTATGCCGGCGGTTGGCATGCGCCACAAATATTGCGTGACAACGGACAGCCTATGTTTGCGTGTAGGATCGTCGGTATTCTGTCCGATCGAAGCTCGTTCGGCCTCCGAAACGGATGATAGCCTACTGTACAGCTCCGCAAATTCCTTTCTGGATCCTTCCGCTATCGTCCACTCTATATTTTGTTTAAGGTCCGCTGCATTTTCGATGTTCCAAAACCTGAACAGCCCCCGTAAAATGCTTCGCCGCTCGAAGATCATCTCGGGATTGTGCAAAAAATAGTCACCGAATTTCCCGACGATACATAACGAAGTCATCGCCTCAACGTAATCGTTCATGGCCTTCTGAGCTACCGTATCAGTCATATACATGTTCTCTCCCTCCGTTTCTCCATCAGGTATAGTTGAAAAGGAACTTGCTAACCCTCCGCAGCTCCCGCAGCACCGAAACATAAAACAACCCTAAGATGAACAAATAAAAATAAATCCGCAATGGCAGGCTTGGGAGAGCCTTCTTGCTCGGCTTCGTTGTGGCGTCGATATATTTGTCCGGTGTCGGGAACGGCTTCGAAATCCCGCTCTTCGAGCTCCGGGTTTGCCAATTCTCGATTTCTGTCTTCAGCTCATCAGGCATGGAACGAACGGTTCCTTCCAGTTCTATCCTTTGAAAATCATATATTTCTTTGGCCTGCTTGTAATTGCCGACTACAAGGATTGCTTTTCCATCGAGATAGCCCATGCTGAGATGGCCCGTAATGTTCGATTGAAGTCCCTGCTTCTTAGCCTCGTCCAAAGAAAGGTACTTCGTCTTCTCCTGACCGCTGTCGTCTTTAGCCTTTACTTCTTGAATAGCCATATAAGACGCATCGGTAAGCTTTATCCGCACGGCGGCCGCTTCCGGAGGCAGAAGCTCCCATTTGGACGCGGAAGATACGTTCGTGATTTTGAGCGGCCTCACCATTTCGCTCAAATAAGCTAAGGGCGTTTCCCCCGTATGCTTCACAAACGAACTCGCTATCCAAAAATGCAGCGCCACAATGCAAATCAAGCTGAACCATTTATAGGAAACAAAAAAATAAGCCGCTTTCTTCAATTGCTTAAGCAAAGGCGTTTTTCCCAATTCCCGGTAAAGCTGCCTGATGACGCGTCCGCTGCCTTTTACACGCCGTGCTCTTAGGTCTTTTATGGTCAGTGCATTAATTTCCGCCAAAGCCAAAACCGCTTCGATATCGTTCGCATCCAATGCAAGGATTCGTTGAAACCTCTCCTTGGCCTTTTCCAGATCACCCAGTCTTTTATAGCAGGTCCCAGCCAGCGATAGCGCAAGCATGTGATCCGGAAATTGCTCAAGAATGCGCTGCAGGTCTTGAACCGCCTCAGGCAGCTTTCCATACTGCATCCAAATGCGCGAACGGTATAAATAGCCGTCTATCTGGTCGGGACACAACCGGATCAGACGATTGCTCACGGCAAGCATCCTCTCCGACTCTCCGCTGCGCCAGCCGTATTCGGCCTCCAAACGGATCACGTCCGGGTCCGCATCGAAAAGCTCCCCCGCTTTCAGCAACGACTGATTGGCAGCCGCCAAATCATTATTCATCAAAGCCAACCAGGCTTCCTCACGATAATGAAGATAGGCTTCATGATCGATCTCCCCCGCACCCAGCAGAAGGGAATACCCCATGTTTGCCGCTTCGTACGATTCCGAAAAAGCGTAATTGTATACTTGGGGGTATTGTTCCAAGAAGCTTTCCTTGTCTTCCGCAATTAGTCCATTCCAATGAAACGCGCTGTCCAGAAGCTTCCAAACCTCTTTAGGCAAAAAATAATGTTCTTCCAAAAAATCAAGCAGCCTGCCGGAAATGCCGTTTTGCTGGTTGATGTTCCATACGGCGTCGGAATTCAACAGCTCCGCCCATTGTTTCGGATCGATTCGCGACGGAAATTTGCCGTAAAGCTTCTTTACCCGCTCCATAAAATGCTCTACTTGGCTTCCGGGGTCGTCTATTCCCTTCCCCGGATCTTGCCAAATGACCATACGGGGAATACGCTGCGGTCCGTCGTCTTCATCATACAGTTCGTCTTCCTTATGCTCTGCGATATCTTCCAATTCGGTTCCGGTTTCCTGTCCAACATCTAAGGTTTCGAAAGCTTCCGTCTCTTCGTTCGATCGACTCGTCTGTTTCTGCTGCCGCTTCGCCAGCTTGATCGCCTGATCGTACGCTTCCCTTAGCTGCTGATAACCGGTCGGATCATCCTCAGGATGATGGACTTTCAGCTTAGCGGCATAAGCTTTCTTAATCGCCGATACCTCATGCGTCGGCTCGATACCCAGTATTTCCCATACCGACATTAGTAGTCACGCCACCTCTCGAAATGCTCCAGCTTCTTTCTCAGTGCGGAGGAAGCTTTTTTGATCTCCTGTTCGTTTTGAGAGGCAAGAACCCGTTCAAACTCTACCAGCAGAGACGAGATTTCCGACCGCTTCTCCCCCAGCGCTTCCTCGTACAGCCGTTCTCCCTTGGCCAGCAGCAGCCGGTTCTCCGTTCTTTCGCGGGGATGGATTTTAATATCTTTCAACTGGTTCAATCTTTCCTGAATTTCCAATTCCGACAGCTTGCCCGGATTTTTCTCGATGATCATCATCTTCTTCGCACCAGTGCTGACCGTAGTGACTTCGACCTCCAGAATACCGTTAATATCATACGTAAACCGGACGTCTATGGATTGCTCGCCGGCCTTATCCGGAGGCACCTCGGCCATCAGCTCGCCCAGCTTCAAGTTATTTTCCACCCGCCGGCCTTCCCCTTGATACACATCCACACTAATCTCTTTCTGGTTATCGTTAAGCGTACAATACGTCCTCACTTTACTGACAGGGATCGGGGTGTTCCGTTCAATAATCGGAGAGAAGTGGCCGTGGTCGTACTTCCCTTCCCCCATCCATTTCGAGGTTTCGATACCGAGGGTATAAGGACATACGTCCGTCAGAACGACCTCTTTCAAAGCCTCTTTTCTTTCCATCAGCGCGACTTGAACGGCCGCCCCCAAGGCAACGGCCTCATCGGGATTGATCTGAGTGAAAGGCAGCCGGCCGAACATTTTGCCTACCACCGACTTGATGATTGGCATTCGGGTCGCCCCTCCGATCAAAATGACGGCATCCAGATCGTCCGGGGACAAGGAAGCGTCCCGCAGCGCGCGCTCAATCGGATGACGCAGACGCAAAATCAGCTGCCCGGCAATTTTCTCAAAATCGTTGCGGTTCAAAGTCGTCTCGTATGTACGATCTTCCAGCGTGAAGCTCATCTTCCCTTCGTTGTCCGTACCTAAGAACCTTTTGCATAGTTCAGCCTGCTTGAACAGTGCGGAATGGGCTTTAAAATCCAGCTCTTGAAAATCAATCCCATGGGTTTCGATAAAGTAAGATACAAGCAGTTGGGTAAAATCTTCTCCGCCCAAATAATTGTCACCGGCTATCGACTGCACTTCCATCACGCCCTCGAAAAATTCCAGGATGGAGACATCGAACGTGCCGCCGCCCAAGTCAAAGACGAGAAACTTGGTATTATCCTGCTGCTGATGAAGACCGTAGGAGATCGCCGCAGCCGTCGGCTCGCTGATGAGCCGCTCCACCTTTAAGCCCGCAATTTCAGCCGCACGCTTCGTCGCCTTGCGCTGGGTATCATTGAAATAAGCCGGAACACTGATTACTGCCTCCGTCACGGGATGGCCGAAAAAAGCCTCCGCATCCGCCTTAAGCGATCTGATGACGAACGAAGACAGCTCTTCCGGAGAAAAAGTATACGGGCCCAGACGATACGTCTTCTCCGTTCCCATATAGCGCTTGAAGGTGGCCGCGGTAAGATCCGGATGCGTTATTAATCGTTCTTTTGCGATTTGACCGACCAGAATCTCGCCGTTTTCGTCCACACTGACTATGGAAGGGGTCAAACGCTCCCCGAGCACATTCGGAATCATAGCGGGACCGTCTTCCGTCCAATAAGCAACCAGACTGTTCGTCGTCCCCAGATCAATACCAATCTTCGTCATTCCCGGTTACCTCTTTTCCATTGTTAATGGCCTATGAAAAACGCCTTTCTTTTCCATACCCTAAGTTTATCGGTCGTTCCTTCACTTTTTTTAAATCGATATTGTGAAAATAAAATCGGCCGCCGCTTCTTTGCGTACAAAGAAACGACCGCCGGTTTAAAGGAGGCTAGCTATGATGATGCTCCGCGGCATCGGCGTGATCCTGTCCGGTCCCCCGCTCGTCCAAATACGTGACGGAAAGCTCGGCGTAAAGCACGCCCTTCTGTACTTGAATCTTGTGCTGCAGTTCCCGAAGCCTAGACAGTAAGCCGCGAACGACAATGATTTCGAGACATTGATCGTGATTCAGATGGACATGCATCGTCGAAATAATGTCGTGATGGTAATTATGCTGTAGCTCGATAAGCTGCAAAGGAAGATCGGCCGCATGGTGATCGTACACCATGACGATCGTACCCGCTACGAGCTGATCGGCCTTCAAGCCGCCCGGCTCCAGTAGCACTTTACGCACAAGATCCCGGATCGCTTCCGATCGGTTCGTGTACCCCTGCTCCGCGATATATTGATCAAACTGCTTGATCAGTTCCTCCGGCATGGATACGCCAAACCGGGTCAATACGTCTTTCTCCAACAATCGTTCACCTCAATCCGCACACTCTCCCGATTATTGTAGCACACCCGACGCCCAAACTGAATTCGGAGGCAAACGAAATAGCCCCTCCGCCGGACGGCACATTATACCAGCCGAAACCGACAAAAAACCGGCCTGCCTCCCCCCTCCAGGGCTGCAAGCCGGTTCTCAAAACTAACTGCGCATCGGTATAATGTTGTTTACTCGCTGCATCCTGAACGGGCTACGGTTCCTTGTTCTACCGTAATCGTATCGGAGATGGTATCGCGAATGACGCTCATGACAAGCTGAAGCAAGTAATTGATATCTTCCTGCGACTGCTTGAATTGGCTCACAATCGGGATCGAGTCGAGCTGATCCTGCAGCTCGTCGATTTCCTTCTCGATTTTTTCAACCATCTTCTTATTCTCGAACGACTCGAAAGCGACGATTTCCTTCTGCTTCTTTTTGATCGCGCTAATCAACGTCTGGATGTGATCGTTACCGGCAATTTGCTGCTCCGCCTGCTGGAAAAACTGAACCTCGCTCGAGGTAGCCAGCAGACCTGCCAGCTCCTTCGCTTTACCCAAAATGTCTTCACGCACGATCATTTCCGTATTCGTATACAGCTCCATGCCGCAATTCGTATATTTTTGCTCTGCCATTAGGATTCGTCACGCCCCTGCATTCGATTTATTGAGCCACGGCTTCTCCGACCAATTCGCCTTTGATGTAGAATGTCGGGGTTTCCGTTATTTTCACTTGGACAAACCGCCCTACCAATTCCTTCGGCCCTTCGAAATGAACGAGCTTGTTCGTGCGAGTCCGACCGGCCAATACGGCGGCATTGTTCTTGCTTTCGCCCTCAACCAGCACTTCCAGCGTCTGTCCTTTCAGCCGCTCATTGCTCTGCTTGGCGTAGACGTTGAGCACGTCGTTCAAACGAATGAGACGGTCCCGCTTCACCTCATAAGGCACGTTATCCTCCATGCCCGCCGCCGGCGTACCTTCCCGCGGGGAATAGATGAACGTATAAGCGCTGTCGTAGCCAACTTCCTGCACGAGCGAGATTGTTTCCTCGAACTGCTCGTCGGTTTCGCCCGGAAAACCTACGATAATATCCGTCGTCAGAACGACATCCGGAATCGCCTTTTTGATTTTGGCGACCAGCTCCAGGTAATGCTCGCGCGTATATTTGCGGCTCATCCGCTTCAAAATCTCGTTGCTGCCCGACTGCACCGGTAGATGGATATGCTCCATCAGGTTGCCTTTTTGGGCCAGCACCTCGATCAAACGGTCGTCAAAATCACGCGGGTGTGACGTCGTGAAGCGGACACGTGGAATGTCGATCTTGCGGACTTCGTCCATCAAATCGCCGAGCCCGTATTTCATATCGTCGAAATCTTTGCCGTAGGCGTTTACGTTCTGACCGAGCAGCATGATTTCCTTGAAACCCTGACGCGCCAAGTCGCGTACTTCGGCAATCACGTCCTGCGGAAGGCGGCTGCGCTCCTTGCCCCGCGTATACGGCACGATACAGTACGTACAGAACTTGTCGCAGCCGTACATGATGTTGACCCACGCTTTGATGCCTTCGCGCTTCTTCGGCAGGTTTTCGATGATGTCGCCTTCTTTGGACCATACCTCGATCACCATTTCCTTGCTGAACATCGCTTCCTTCAACAGGAACGGCAAACGATGGATGTTATGCGTGCCGAAGATCAGATCGACGAATGGATGCTTCTTCAAAATCCGGTTCACGACCGATTCTTCCTGCGACATACAGCCGCATACGCCCAGGATGAGCGACGGCTTCTCGATCTTCAGATGCTTGAGATGGCCTAGCTCGCCAAACACTTTATCTTCCGCATTTTCCCGTACGGCACAGGTGTTGAGCAGAATGATGTCCGCCTGCTTGCGGTCATCGGTGGACCGGTAGCCCATCTGCTCCAGCAACCCTTTGATCGTCTCGGTGTCGTGTTCGTTCATTTGACAGCCGTACGTTTGAATCAAGTAATACTTGTCCTTGCCGATCTCGCGCATCTCTTCCGGGATGTCGAAATCGTAATGCACTTGAATGTCTTCTTTCCCCCGCTTCTTCGCATCGCTGAGAGACGGCGGCTGGAAATATATCGAGTAATCTTTCTCGGATTTATTTTTTGTCGTCATGAAATGAATTCCTCCTGAAGCTTGCAGTATGCTGCAAAGATCATACCTTTCATTATATCATGCTTGCAGCCTGCATTTCAAAGAAATTCATGGGTGGGTAGTAGTCCGGTGAATAAAAGCCCGCTACGTGAGCGGCATCATTCTTCCGATCGCTCTTGTCCCCGTATTCTTTAATCTAATAACCCACTTAGTGGTTAGAATCCGGAGACAAAGGCGAACGCTACCGCTTCTCCAGAACGATTCCGCTCCTCCGCTTTTTATTCACCGGACTTTTTAGGCTAAAATAACGCCGATATCGCCGGTTTTAATTCCGGCCGCGTTCGCTTCGTCGGTATCGATATGCATGTCCAACGCGAATTGATCGGATACCCGGGCAATCACATGCTCAAACGTTACGCCGCGCTCTCCTTCGACGCGCACGGTAAGCTCCTGTTTATCCGCAATGCCCCACTTAGCCGCATCGTCCGTATGAAAATGAATATGGCGTGCCGCTACGATGACGCCTTCCTGCAGTTCCACTTCGCCGGCCGGGCCGATGACCTTAATCCCGGGCGTACCATCGATATGGCCGGACTCGCGTACGGGCGGATTCACCCCGAGAGCGAACGCATCGGTACGGGATACTTCAAGCTGGGATTTGCTGCGAGCCGGTCCTAAAATGCGAACCTTGTCGAAACGGCCTTTAGGTCCGACGACCGCGACCGTTTCCTCGGCAGCGTACTGCCCCGGCTGCGATAGTGCCTTCATCTCCTTTAATTCATACCCTGCGCCAAAAAGCAAAGCAATATGTTCTTTCGACAAATGAATATGTCTGGCGGAAACGCCGATCGGTACTTGTTTCATTTCCATGTGCCCCTCTCTTATGCAAAAGATTCCATGAAGCTCAAGTCTATTATACCCGCACGACATAAAAAAAGCATACGGCTCTAGGCCGTATGCTTAAGAAATTTCGAAAAATTATTTGAATTCCGCCACCAATTTTTCAAACTCTTGCTCGGTGATTTGAATATTTTGCTTCGCAAGACCTTCCGGCTTGAAGCCTGCAACCATATCCTCGTAGCTTTTTCTGCTCTTGTCTTGGTAGATAAGTCCTGTCACGAGGCTGTTCGTTTCCATGATTTTCGTCATGGCTGCAACACGGTTGGAAGCATCGTAGTCCGGCGTTTCTTCCAGATCGACGATATGCTCTTTGAACCACTCGTACGTGTTCACTTTGTTGAAGGTTACACACGGGCTGAACACGTTGATGAAGGAGAAGCCTTCATGCTTCATGCCTTCTTCGATCAAGGAAGTCAGCTGTTTCAAGTTGCTGGAGAACGATTGACCGATAAACGTAGCTCCTGCAGCCAGCGCTACTTCAAGCGGCGACAATGCGGACTCGATGGAGCCGGAGGGCGTCGATTTCGTCTTGAAGCCCTCGGCGCTGCGGGGCGACGTTTGACCTTTGGTCAAGCCGTAAATTTGGTTATCCATAACGATATAAGTGATGTTGATGTTCCGGCGGATCGCATGAACCGTATGACCCATCCCGATTGCGAAGCCGTCACCGTCGCCGCCTGCGGCGATGACAGTCAGCTCGCGGTTAGCCATTTTGAGACCTTGCGCGATTGGCAACGAACGTCCGTGAACACCGTGGAATCCGTAAGCGTTGATGTATCCGGAAATCCGGCCGGAACAGCCGATCCCTGAGACAACCGCAAGCTGTTCCGGTTCCAGACCGACATTGGCAGCCGCTCTTTGGATAGCCGCTTGCACGGAGAAGTCGCCGCAACCTGGGCACCAGTTCGGTTTGATATTGTTACGGAAATCTTTTAACGTTGCCATACAAGGTTCAACTCCTGACAGTATTTAGTGATTTCGGCAGGCAAGAACGGATTACCGTCATATTTCAACATGCTTTTAATTTTATCGGCGTAGCCAACGTTCAGCTTAATCAAGGAAGCGAGCTGAGCGGTAGCATTGTTTTCAACAACAACGACCGTTTTCGCTTTTTCCAGGTACGGCTTGATCTCTTCAACTGGGAACGGATGCAGCAAACGAACGGTGATGTGGTTCGTTTTCAACCCTTTGTCATCCAGACGACGTCTTGCTTCGTCAATCGTGCCGCCCGTGGAGCCCATACCGATGATGAGCAGATCCGGCTCTTCATGAGGAGCATCAACCAGAATCGGATTGGTTACTTTCAAGTGCTTCATTTTTCCCAAACGTTTGTCCATCATTTTCTTACGGTTAACCGGGCTTTCCGACGGACGTCCGTCTTCGGCGTGCTCAACCCCGGTTACATGGTGGATGCCGTATTTTTGACCCGGCACCGAACGTTTGGAAACACCGTTCTCGGTGAATTCGTAGCGTTTAAACATTTGGTTCTCAGCCAGAGCAGGCAGTTCGCCCGTTTGCAGCTCGCCGCGTTTGATCTGGATTTTATTGTAATCGAGCAATTCGCTTGTTTGTTTACCCAAGGAAAGCTGCAGGTCCGTCAGCAAAATAACCGGAACCTGATATTCTTCCGCCAAGTTGAACGCTTCGATCGCATCGTAGAAGCACTCTTCGATGGTCGAAGGCGACAGAACGATTTTCGGAATTTCGCCGTGCGTCCCGTGAATCATGGCAAGCACGTCGGATTGCTCCTGCTTCGTCGGAAGTCCCGTACTTGGACCGCCGCGCTGCGTATCGACGATAACGATAGGCGTTTCCGTCATACCGGCCAAGCCGATCGCTTCCATCATCAAGGAAAGACCAGGGCCTGCGGAAGCCGTCAGGGCGCGAACGCCGCCGTAGTTGGCCCCAATGGCCATCGTACATGCTGCGATCTCGTCTTCGGTTTGGATAACCGTTCCGCCGAATTTCGGCAGCGTCTTGATCAGGTATTCCATAATTTCGGAAGCCGGCGTGATCGGGTAGGCAGGCATGAAGCGGCAACCTGCGGCGACTGCGCCAAGAGCGATAGCGTCGTTACCGATCATGAACAGCTTTTGCTTGCCGTCGGCAGGCTCCAACTGGAACTCCGGCAGCGGACCGCCCGTCAATTCGAGAACGAACTCGGCAGCTTTGCGAACCGCTTCCACGTTCTTCTCCACCACGGCAGCGCCTTTGCGGCCGAACTCTTCTTCTACTGCTTTATTAAACACTTCAAGCGGCAAACCAAGCAAAGCCCAAGATGCGCCGGAAGCAGCCATATTCTTAAACAAGGAAGTGCCAAGCTCTTCCGCAATCGCCGTAATCGGCACCGGGAACAGTCTTGCTTTAACGCCTTCCGGAACGACCGGATTAACCTTTGCGTCGGCGATGATTACGCCGTTCTCGCGCAGCTCGTGCGCATTCACATCAATCGTTTCTTGGTCAAAGGCCACGAGAATGTCCAAATCGTCGGAAATGGAGCGAATCGGTTTCGTACTGATTCTGATTTTATTGTTTGTGTGGCCGCCTTTGATCCGCGAGGAAAAATGACGGTACCCGTACAAGTAGTACCCCAGTCTGGTCAATGCCGTGGAAAAGATTTTGTCGGTACTTTCCACGCCTTCCCCCTGTTGTCCTCCGACCTTCCAAGATAATTGGCTAATCAACGTTGTCCACTCCTTTTAAATTCGCTGACATGCAGCTAAACCATGAACTGTAAAGATTGATTTCATATAAAAAAAATCTTTCAGTTGTCTCATCAAATTCTATGACTAATACACGTAAAAAGCAAGGGTTTTCGACAAAATGCATAGATAGCTTTTTTAGATCAAATCCATATCGATTAGAGAATAATTTAGTTGTCTTATATCTACAAATCAGATGTTAATTTTTAATGAATGGGCAAATGACGATGCAGGAACGTAAACCAGTTGCGGTACATGATCCCTCTCACCAGCTCTTCTGGAAAACGTCTAAGCAAAGCTTCCGTCAGGTACGGGATCTTCCCCGCATGCTCCAGTCCCGGAATCCATTGATCGATGCCGTCAAAATCCGAACCGAGCACAAGCTGGCCGCTGCCCTCCAGCGAGCAAATATGCTCGACATGCTGCAGGACACCGTCAATGGATGCTTGACGGCCTTGCTGCACGAACCAGGGAACGAACGTTACGCCGATGCGTCCGTCCCTCCGGACAATTTCCCGGATTTGCCCGTTGTTCAAGTTTCTCGGATGTCCGCACACGGCTCTTGCATTGGAATGCGTCGCCACGAACGGCTTGGCCGAAGCCGCCGTCAAATCCCAGAACGCCGCCTCGGACAAATAGGACGCATCCAATAGCATACCCAAATCGTTGCAGTCTTTAATAAACGTTTTGCCGCGCCGCGTAAATCCGCCCTGCCTAGGCTCTAGCACCCCATCGGCAGCCCAATTGGCGTAATTCCATGTCGTTCCGATCATTCGGACGCCCAGATGATATAACGTCCGAAGATATAAGGGATTCCCCTGTAGCGCATCCGCGCCTTCGAGCGTGAGCATCGCTCCGGTCTGATTGCCCGTCAGCACCGCTTCCAAATCGGCACGGTTTTTAACCTGCCGCATGCGCGGATCCCGCACCACTTTCTGATAAAAAATATTTATATATTCCAAGTAATGGTCAAATTGCGGCTGAGTTATACGTTCAGGCAAGTAAATCGCAAAAAATTGCAGTTTTACGCCCCCTTGCGTCATTTTCGCATAAGATACGTCCAATGCGCTCGCATGAGGTCCGAAAAAATCAATGCCAGGGTCCTCAACCATTTTGAGCAAAGCATCACAGTGCCCGTCGATAACATGCATCGGCTATCCCCTCCTTGGGAGCAGACTTCACACTGGGCCAAAATGAAATGAAACCAAAAAAAACCTGTCTACATAAGTAAACAGGTGCTTTGGTCATTCGGTTATAAGCTGCAAAGCCATTATCTAGGTTCTACAATCAGCTTAATGGCTGTCCGGTCTTCGCCGTCGATCACAATATCGGTAAACGCTGGTATGCAGATCAAATCAACCCCGCTGGGAGCCACAAATCCTCGCGCGATGGCTACGGCCTTGATCGCTTGGTTGAGGGCCCCTGCCCCGATGGCCTGGAGCTCAGCAGCCCCGCGTTCACGCAATACTCCAGCCAACGCGCCTGCGACGGAATTTGGGTTGGATTTTGCTGACACTTTTAATACTTCCATGAAAAGTACCTCCTCGGGAATGATGATTGCTTCCAGTACTAATCATATTCTAGGAATTTGCGGTTAATTCCTTCTACCCGAAGATGGTATTTTCGAAAATATTTGAATTGTCCGTCAATTCAATCGAACAAGATCGTGTCTTCATCCATGCGAATCAATTGGATCTTTTTTCCGAGCCCTGTAGCCGGGTCCAACTCAATGCTGACGGCATGAAAATGCCATTTGCCTTCGTCCACGACAAAGCGTACGGGAAGCTGGGTTTTAAATTTTTGCAGCACGGCGTTTCGCTCCATCCCGAGAATACCGTCCCGCGGGCCGACCATCCCTACATCCGTCACATAAGCCGTGCCTTGAGACAGCAGCCGTTCGTCGTTCGTCTGCACGTGCGTGTGCGTCCCGACGACGGCGGATACTTTACCGTCCAAATGCCAGCCCATCGCCAGCTTCTCCGAAGTCGCCTCGGCATGAAAATCCACAAAGACGTACTTCGTTCTCTTTTTGGCCTGCTCTACCAGCTCAGTCGCTTTCTCAAACGGACAATCGAGCGGCGGCAAAAAGGTGCGTCCCTGCAAATTGATGAGGGCCAGCTCGATGTCCTTTACTTTAATAAACGTCATCCCTTTGCCGGGCGTTCCCTGCGGGAAATTGGCCGGCCGGACCATTCGGTCTTCCTTGTCGATAAAATCGAAAATTTCCTTCTGGTCCCACGTATGATTGCCCATCGTGATCCCATGCACGCCAAGCTCGAAGAAGTCTTTGGCGATAGCGGCCGTGATGCCCCGCCCTGCCGCCGCGTTCTCTCCGTTCGCGATAATCCAGTGCGGGTTATATTTATTTTTGAGGGTCGGCAAGCACGTTTTCAACGCTTTTCGGCCGACCGAACCGACAATATCTCCAATGAACAGTATTTTCATCGGACTCTCCCCCTACCTCACTTTAAATTTACTGCAACTTTCCGCTGAATTAGAGAGGGAAGTGGCAAAATCGCCACTTCCCTCTGTAGTGTATGCAATTATTTGGCGTATTCTACAGCGCGCGTTTCCCGAATGACCGTGACCTTGATGTGACCCGGATAATCGAGCTCGCTTTCGATTTTCTTCGTAATGTCTCTTGCCAGTCGGAATGCCTCGGTATCGTCCACCTTTTCAGGTTGAACCATTACGCGCACTTCGCGTCCGGCTTGGATCGCATACGATTTCTCGACGCCTTCGAACGATTCGGAGATCTCTTCGAGCTTCTCGAGCCTTTTGATGTACGTTTCGAGCGTTTCACGGCGCGCGCCCGGTCTTGCTGCAGACAGCGCATCAGCTGCGCCGACCAGCATAGCGATGACCGAAGTCGCTTCACAGTCGCCGTGATGCGAGGCGATACTGTTAATGACCACCGGATGCTCCTTGTACTTCTTGGCGATCTCAACGCCAATCTCGACGTGAGAGCCTTCCACTTCGTGATCCAATGCTTTCCCGATGTCATGAAGGAGACCGGCACGTTTCGCCAATGTCACGTCTTCTCCGAGTTCTCCTGCCATCAGTCCGGCGAGGTAAGCCACTTCCATGGAATGCTTGAGCACGTTTTGACCGTAGCTTGTACGGAATTTGAGTCGGCCCAAAATTTTGATCAAGTCGGGGTGAAGTCCGTGTACGCCGGTTTCGAACGTTGCTTGCTCCCCGTATTCGCGGATCCGCTCGTCGACTTCCTTGCGGGACTTCTCGACCATTTCTTCAATGCGGGCCGGATGGATTCGTCCGTCCGCTACAAGCTTCTCAAGGGAAGTTCGGGCGATTTCCCGACGAATCGGGTCAAACCCGGACAGAATGACGGCTTCCGGCGTGTCGTCGATGATCAAATCGATACCGGTGAGCGTCTCCAGCGCCCGGATATTGCGGCCTTCGCGGCCGATGATCCGGCCTTTCATCTCTTCATTCGGAAGCGCTACGACCGATACGGTCGTTTCGGCCACATGGTCGGCCGCACAGCGTTGAATAGCGAGAGTGATGATTTCTCTGGCCTTTTTGTCGCCTTCTTCTTTGGCTTGCTGTTCGATTTCCTTGATCAATTGAGCGGTTTCATGGCGAACTTCCTGCTCTACGTTGGTCAAAATGATTTGTTTGGCATCGTCCATCGTCAACGCAGAAATTCGCTCCAGCTCGGCAACTTGATCTTTATAAATCTGATCAATTTGCGTTTGGGTTTCTTCGATTCGTTTCTCCTTGTTGGCGACCTGCTCCTCTTTTTTCTCAAGAGATTCTAATTTTTTATCCAGCGATTCCTCTTTTTGCAACAATCGTCTCTCTTGTCGTTGAGTTTCATTTCGACGGTCACGAATGTCTTTTTCAGCTTCGGTTCTGAGCTTGTGAATCTCGTCTTTCGCCTCCAGAACCGCTTCTTTCTTCAGTGCTTCTGCCTCTTTACGGGCATTTTCCTTGATCTGCTCGGCAGCATGTTCAGCACTGGAAATCTTCGCCTCTGCAAGGGACTTGCGGATAAAATAACCGATCCCGAAGCATAGAGCACCAACAACGAGAACGACTATGATCCAGATGACTGTCATAGGCATCCAGTTCACCTCCTCGTTGTTTCTCCAAGGGGTAAGCTTGGGATAATCAGGTTGTTTAATCCATTCTACAAGCGCTAGTAAAAAGTAAAAATTGGCGATTTTACTTTGTTCGAATCTCCCTCGGGCTGTTCAGGAAGATTCTGTGTATCGCATTTACATGATTATTTTATCTTTTGACAAAGAAGCTTGTCAAGGTGTTCGGTCCGAATGAATCGATATTCCGCCCGTCGCATGATTACGTTTTCCATATTTGCTAAAATTGCTCTTCCTCCGGGAACATCTCTTCGTCCCAATCCCCCTCCGGTCCTTTTCGAGGCAAACGCGCCAGCACTTTGCTAACGACCGTTCCCGGATAGCCCCGACGCTGCAAGAAACCGGCAATTTTCCGCCTTGCCTTCACCGGATCTTTCTCCAACTCCGAACGATACCGTTTCGAGGCAAGACTGTATGCCATCGCAAATTCAGTTTCTTCGTCCACCTGCTCCATCGCCGCTTGAATATGATCTTTTCGAATTCCTTTTTGCTGCAGCTCCTGCTTGATCCAATGCCGCCCTTTTTTTTGCGATTCGAGGCGCTGTTTGGCGAGCTGTTCGGCAAATTGCTCGTCGTTCAAGTAGCCTTCCTTCGCCAGACGCTCAACCGTCGATGCCGTGATTTCCGGCGTGTACCCTTTTTGCTTTAGCCGGGCCTTCATTTCATGTTCGGAGCGGAGCCGGCTGGACAGCAGACGGATCGCATCCAAATAAGCTTTATGCGCTTCGTCCTCGGCCAATATCTGCTCAAGTTGCGCCGCTTCGACGGCTTCGCCTTTGAGCAGCCTGTGCTTGATCATCAAGTCCTCATGGACCGAGAACGCAAAGGTCTCGTCGATATAAATGTTATAACGGTGCGGCCCCCTGCGCTGCCGTTCCACCTTCGTAATCAGCCCTGATTGAAGCTGCGGCCTTTCCTGCTCGGTCATGAATCCAAGTACCTCCCTTGAAAATGGCAAAGGCACCTTTAATCTGGATTAAAGGTGCCGGAACGTTTATTCTTGCTCTTCAAACAGCGCCAATTCTTCGTCTTCTTCGTCGTCATCCGTATTCGGCCCTACTACCGGAATCAGGTTGCTATTCTCGCGAATTTTCTTCTCGATGACATCCGCAATATGCGAGTTTTCCTTAAGGAACTGCTTCGCATTTTCACGTCCTTGGCCGAGACGGTCGTTATTGTAAGAATACCATGCGCCGCTCTTCTGGATGACATCCATCTCGGTGGCGATATCGACGATACTGCCTTCCCTGGAAATGCCTTCGCCGTACATAATATCGATATCCGCTTGCTTGAACGGAGGCGCTACTTTGTTCTTAACGACTTTGATCCGGGTCCGGTTACCGACCATATCATTGCCTTGCTTAATCGTCTCTACGCGGCGTACGTCAAGCCTGACGGACGAATAAAACTTGAGCGCGCGGCCCCCTGGAGTCGTTTCCGGGTTGCCGAACATAACGCCGACCTTCTCGCGCAATTGGTTGATAAAGATAGCGATCGTTTTTGACTTGTTGATTGCCCCGGACAGCTTCCGCAGCGCCTGCGACATAAGGCGGGCTTGCAAGCCGACGTGGGAGTCCCCCATCTCGCCTTCGATTTCGGCCTTCGGTACGAGAGCCGCAACCGAGTCGATGACAATGATGTCGACCGCGCCGCTGCGTACCAGCGCTTCCGCAATTTCCAGCGCCTGCTCGCCCGTATCGGGCTGGGAGAGAAGCAACTCGTCGATGTTGATGCCAAGCTTGCTCGCATACAACGGGTCCAGCGCGTGCTCCGCATCGATGAACGCCGCGGTGCCGCCGATTTTCTGAACTTCGGCGATGGCGTGAAGCGCTACCGTCGTTTTACCGGACGATTCCGGTCCGTACACCTCTATAATTCTACCTCGCGGAAATCCGCCGATACCCAGGGCAATATCCAAGGCCAGCGATCCGCTCGGGATCGTCTCTACCTGCATGTGGGTCGATTCGCCCAATTTCATGATCGAACCTTTCCCGAATTGCTTTTCAATTTGACGAAGGGCATTTTCCAAGGCTGCGCGCCGATCTGACAAAAGAATCACGTCCTTTTTGATTTATCTGCTGATACCATATTACCGTGTTTTAAATCGGCTGACAAGCATTTTTCCGAACATACATTCGCTTGCTTGGCAAAAGAAAAACCGTAACACGTTTGGTTCAAAATGTTACGGTTCTTCCGCTAACATCTATTATACTTTATTCTGGGTATTCTGGCAACTATGATTTTATCGTTTTCCACAAATGATAGAGTGCGCTTTTCGCTGCCCGCAGCTTGATCGTTTCGCGGTTGCCGGACAGCTGGAGCTTGACGGCAAAGACTTGACCGCTCCGGTGCGCGAGACCTACGTAGACCAAGCCGACCGGCTTGTCTTCCGTCTCGCCCGGCCCTGCGACGCCGGTAACCGATACGGCAACGTCCGCTTCCAGCAAACGAAGCGTATTGCGCGCAAGCTCCGCCGCGGTCTCCTCACTGACGGCACCCGGCGCGTCCGGTCCTTCCAACAGCTCCATCGGCACGCCAAGCAGCTTATGCTTTAATGCCGAGGAGTAGCAAATGACGCCGCCCAAAAATGATTGCGAGCTCCCCGGAACGGCTGTCAGCAGATCGCTGAGCAGGCCCCCCGTGCAGCTCTCGGCTACGGCCAGCTTTTGCCCGCTCTCCGCAAGCATATGCAGCACCTGCTGCTCCAGGGTAAGGTCCTCCGCCGCGTAAATATGCTCGTCCAGCCGGCCCCGGATTTCCGCTTCCAGCGGACGCAGTCTGGTCATCGCCTCGTCAGGCGAAGAAGCGCGCGTCGTAAGCCGGATCGCCACCTCGCCCTCCTTGGCATACGGGGCGATGGTCGGGTCCGTCTGGGCTTCGATTAAATCGATCAGGGCATGCTCCAGTGCCGACTCTCCGATCCCCGCGAACTTCAGCATGACCGAGTAAAGCGGCTGCACGTGATCCATCTTGGACTCAATCCAAGGCTTGGCATACCCGTCGAACATCGGCTTCATTTCTTTGGGCGGGCCGGGCAGCAAAATGTAATGTGTACCCTCGTGCGTCACCGCAACGCCTACCGCAAGCCCCGTATCGTTCGGCAGCGGATCGCTTTGCTCCAGCATCAGCGCCTGCCGCGCATTGCTTTCCACCATCGGGATGCCCCGCCGCTGGAACATCTCGGTCATCTTATTCATTGAAGGCTCATGAATGACAAGCTTTTGCCCGAGCACCTCGCCCAGCATGTCCTTTGTCAAATCGTCCTGCGTCGGTCCGAGTCCGCCCGTGCAAATAATGAGATCCGCACGGCCCTTGGCGAGATGCAGCGACTCTTTGATCCGCGAGACGTTGTCGCCGACGACCGTCTGGAAATAAACGCCCACGCCGATATCCGCAAGGCCTTTGGCTAAGTACTGCGCATTCGTATTTACGATTTGTCCCATCAGCAGCTCGGTGCCGACGGCTATGATCTCAGCTCTCACGGTACGCCTCCAAACAGCACAAAAACAATAGGCTTTCCCTACTGTTTTTGATCGCTAAAATTAATGACATGCTTGTTTTTGATAAAATAGTCGAAGCCCGAATAAATCGTAATGATAGCGGCAATCCAACTGGCCACGATATCAAAGCGGAAGTTGATGAACGCAAACGGAAAATTGTTGATAAGCAGTGCGATAATGGCCGTAATCTGCGCCGCCGTCTTCCATTTCCCCCATTTGCTGGCCGCTATGACGGACCCTTCGAGCAAAGCGATTTGCCGCAAGCCGGTGACGGCGAACTCGCGGCTGATGATCACAATGACGATCCAAGCGTCAACCTTGTTCATTTCAACGAGCGAGATCAATACGGCAGACACCAAAAGCTTGTCGGCCAGCGGATCGAGAAGCTTGCCCAAATTGGTGACAAGCTTCCGTTTTCTGGCGATATATCCGTCCAAACTGTCGGTGCTGGCGGCTATGATAAAGATCAGCGCCGCGATAATCTGGTTGTACGTAATGCTGAACTGCTCGATGCGAATGTGCGGAAACTTAACGTTGACGAGCAGAAATAACATGATGATCGGAACCAGAAATATTCTCACCAGAGTGATCCGGTTGGCCAGATTCATGCCACGACCTCCCCGGACAAGTCAAACTCGAAGGAGTGGGTAATGCGAACCTTGGCAATTTCGCCGATTTTGAGCTCCCCGCCGCCGACAAACACTTCCCCGTCGATCTCGGGAGCATCGTACTGCGAACGGCCGACGTAGACGTCGTTGCGCCCGTCGTATTTTTCGATCAACACGTCGATCACTTGACCGATCCGCTCGCCGTTGCGCTCGTTTGCAATTTCGCGCTGCAGCTCCATGAGCACGTTCGAGCGGTATTCTTTGACATCGTCCGGCACTTGGTCCGGCAGACGGGAAGCCGGCGTATCTTCCTCCTTGGAATAAGTGAACACGCCTAGACGGTCGAATTTCACTTCGCTGATAAACGATTTCAGATTCTCGAAATCTTCTTCCGTTTCTCCTGGGAAACCGACAATAAGCGACGTGCGAAGCGATACACCCGGAATGCGGTCACGGATTTTGCGGATCAGTTCCCGTGCGTCCCGCTGACGTCCCGGACGCCGCATCCGCTTCAAGATGCTGTCTTCACTATGCTGCAAAGGCATATCGACGTATTTGCACACTTTAGGGTTGTTCGCGATGACGTCGATCAGCTCGTCCGTAAAGAAGCCGGGATACGCGTAATGCAGCCGCACCCATTCGATGCCCGGCACGGCGCTTACCCGGTTCATCAGCTCCGGCAGCATGAACGTATCGTACAGATCTGTCCCGTAGTTGGTCGAATCCTGCGCGATCAGGCTGATCTCCCGGACACCCTGCGATGCCAACTGGGCCACTTCGTCAAGAATCGATTCAACGGAACGGCTGCGGAACTTGCCCCGCATGATCGGAATGCTGCAGAACGTACAGGCGTTGTCGCAGCCCTCCGCAATTTTCACATAAGCCGTATAGCGCGGAGTCGCCATTCGTCTCGGCAGCTTTTGCTCGTAGTTGAACACCGGATTGCCGACCATTACAGGCTTGCGGCCGACCAGCGCCTGGTCGATAATGTCGTTGATATTATGGAAATCTCCGGTGCCGACGATTCCGTCGATCTCCGGCATCTCCTTCATCAACTCTTCCTTATAGCGCTGGGTCAGACAGCCCGATACGATCAGCGCCTTGAGACTGGCCGTCTGCTTCAGCTCCGCCAAATCGAGAATCGTATTGACCGATTCCTCTTTGGCCGCGTCGATAAAGCCGCATGTATTTACAATAATGATGGTCGCTTCTTCTTTATCGTTCACCAGGGAATACCCGCGCTCATGCACAAGCCCGGACATGATCTCCGAATCGACCAGGTTCTTCTCACATCCTAAGGTAACCACTTTCACTTTCTCTGTCATGTCTAGAATCCTCCACCATGGTTAGTACCTTTTACTACTAAACGGTTTGGTTCAAGTATAATATACCGTGTGAAAAGGTGTCAAAAGCAGCAAAAATACCTTACGGACCCGTTTCCGTAAGGCAGCCGAACCGTTCTTTGGCCTTACCTGAAATTGATAAACTGAAGATCGAGCGAAAGATCCGCCTTCCGGAGCAGCGCCATCACCTGCTGCAGGTCGTCTTTGCTTTTTCCGGTTACCCGAATTTGGTCCCCTTGAATCTGGCTTTTCACCTTCAGTTTGGAATCGCGGATCAGCACGTTGATTTTTTTGGCGTTGTCTTGATCGATCCCCTGCTTGACTTTAATCCGTTGACGCACCGTACTGCCTGCGGCGGGCTCGACCTTGCCGTAATCCAAATTTTTAAGCGATATGCCGCGCTTCGCCATC
Organism: Paenibacillus tyrphae; assembly: GCF_024158745.1. Lineage (GTDB taxonomy): Bacteria > Bacillota > Bacilli > Paenibacillales > NBRC-103111 > Paenibacillus_G > Paenibacillus_G tyrfis_A. Next base: position 237,922 of record NZ_JAMZAW010000001.1, read on the forward strand.
TTGGACTGCAAAATGTCCAATACGTTTTGAAGCTTGAAATCGTCGTCGGAGATGACCATCAGCTCTTCTTTCTCCAACGAGATGCTGCTCTTGCTTCCTTTGAAATCAAAGCGTGTCGCGATCTCCTTTTCCGCCTGGTTTATGGCGTTGTTCATCTCCTGAAGATCCAGCTTCGATACGATATCAAACGAGTTTTCACTGCTCACAAAATCCGCTCCCCTTTCATATCTAAATTCCACGCCCTCTATTGTAACAAAAAAGACACCCTCAGCACAAAGCTTTCGCGTGTCTTGAAGCCGTATTGTTCGAATGCGCCGAAAACTTAAGCGTTGTCGCTATCGGCCTTTCGGCAAAACATGTCAAGAAGACCCAACAGGATGTGGGCCAAACCGAAACCAAAAAATGCCGTAGCCCCAAGCATCCGGCGTCAAATACAAGCCGAGCATGCTGAACAGGACGCCAAGCCCGGCAACCATCCAATTGGCAGTTATGTGGCACATCCTTCAGGCAAAAGTTAACAGATGTATACGATGTCCAGTATTTCCGTTTTGCCGGCGGTTTATGCTATGACTTTTGAATATCGACTTGAATTTTTTTCACGTTCGGCTGATCGCCTACGACAACCGGCGAGCCGTTAACGCTCAACTCGACGGCATTGGCTTTTCCGAAAATCAAGAAAGCCGTATCGGTCAACTCCCACGTTTTCGTTTCCCCGTTTTTGAACGTCATGGAGTCGATCACCGTTTTATTCGGGCCAGGCGGCGAATCGACTTCGACCCAGCAGGAATCCCCGGTCACTTTCATTTCGATTTTCAGCTTATCCGTACCCGTAACTGCGTAATAATCGGTTCCCCGCTCGCTTTTGACCAGCTTGACCTCCGTCGTCGGAGGCGGTGTCGGGGGCGGCGTAGGCACCTGCACCGGCTTGTTATCCACAAGCGCTCCATTCGTTCCGTTAGCTCCATTCGCTCCGGCATTTCCGGGATCGGGCTTCTGGGCGGCGGGCTCGACCTTTTCGGTAATTTTCTTCGGCAAATCTTTGGTCGCATCATTTGTGTTGCCGGTATAGCTTTGGCTCATGTAGTAATAGATGACCCCAAGAATAAGCACGATGAAGGAAATGACCATCACATTGGACGCCCACTTCCCGAGCCATTCTGTATTGCGGGTGGTCCGCTTGGTGCGGATCGGTTCGATTTGCTCCGGCTCCGGTTGCGGGATGACATTCTGATACATGTTCAATACTTCATTCGGGTCTAGCCCCACCGCTTCGGCATAGCTCTTTATAAAAGCCCGGACGTAAAAATTCCCGGGCAGCACTTTATAGTTGCCGTCCTCAATCGCTTCCAGATACCGTTTGCGAATCTTGGTTGTTTCCTGCAAGTCATCGAGAGATATTTTCTTTTCGACTCTGGCTTTTCTTAGCAATTGACCCAGATCGGACACGTGGTCACCCCTTTCCGACGCTCAGAACCTGGACAGGGCATTAATATTCGTCAAATCCGGCAGTGAACGTCTCGTATGTAATTTCTTCGTCCGGTGTATTTCTAAGCTCCACGATGCAGTCAAAATGATCGTAGGTGTACTGCGATTCCCGGATGAAAATATCCGGATGCTCGATCACCTTGGTGGAAGGCATCGCCATTATTTCCTGCAGCAGCATATGATGCTTTTCGTTGGAACGGAGCGTCGAGACGATCCCGTCGATAATAAATACGTTGTTCGGATTCATTTCATCCTCGGAAAGCTGGCTGCGCACGGTTTGGCGGAGCAAGGTCGAAGAGACGAACGTCCACCGCTTGTTGGAGCAGACGCTTCCGGCGATAATCGACTCGGTCTTGCCGACGCGAGGCATCCCGCGCAGCCCGACGACATGGTTGCCGTCACGTTTGAACAGCTCGCCCAGAAAATCGACCAAAAGTCCCAGTTCGTCCCTGGTGAAGCGGAACGTTTTCCGGTCATCGGAGTCCCGCTCGATATAGCGGCCGTGACGGACGGCAAGAATATCGACCAGCTTGGGCGGGCGCAATGCCGTTATAGTTATATTATCCACTTTTTTCAACATTTTACCCATTAATTCAACTTTTTCTTCATCGTTCGTCTGCAAAAGCATGCCGCGGGTACGGTTATCTACCCCATTGATGGTGACGATATTGATATCGAGCATCCCCATCAGGGAGGCGATATCCCCGAGAAGCCCCGGACGGTTTTTGTGGATGCGGTATTCCATGTACCACTGCTTGATTTCGTTTGATTCGATTATCATCCGTCGTTCTCCGATCCTAGGTTTGTGATTGGTTACAAAAGAATTCTACAATATTCGATAAAATCCTCCCCGTTTCAGGGCATAAAGTCACAAATTTTTATTGATTTTCGCTTCGGCGTCCGAATACGGCTGAATCCCCGGCGTCCATGCTTTTTTGGCCAACATGTCTTCGATGGACGCAAGAATTCCTCCCCACTGCAGCTCAATGCCGGTAGAGGCCATATTGATCACCGGAACCTGCATAGTCTTCAATTTCTGTAATTGCGCCGCTTCCAGCGGAGCGAATACTGCGATCCACGCGGGCCCATGACTGTGTACCTGGAATTGAAACTGCGTATACCAGCCTTCGGCGTCGGCCAAATTGATATATTCCGCTTCTTCGGAAGGCGCCCATTCGGACGGAATCGGGTAAGCCGAAGTCGTCACCCATTCGATCGCCCGGCCATTATCAAGCTGCAGCCCTACCCATTCGCTCCATTCCTTCCGGAACCGGTCCTCCGGGACCAGCTTTACCATGATGTTGCTTCCGCCTACCACCGGGGATTGCCTCGCCAGTTGGTCGTCCAGCATCACCCACTTACGTTCCGGGATGCCCGCGGCGGCCGGAAGCGTATTTTGTACTAAATTATGTCCGGCAACAAGGATATAGTCATAAGATCTGGTTTTAATTTTGGACAGCTGCTCTTCGGTCAGCGCGGTCGTATTGTCCATCCATTCGAAGGCCGTCTGCTTTTTATCCCGCCAATTGATGAGTGCCGTTTGCAGGGCGGTTTTCACATTGTCCGGCATTTCCTGCCCCGTTACGACGAGAATCGACGATTTTGCTTGAAGCAAGGCAGGATCGATCGCCGGGATGTTCTTGCCGCAGCCGCTAAGCAAACCTAGAATGCCTATTCCTACAAACAAACGTTTCAGCTTCTTCACTTGCGGTTCAACCTCTTTCTCCCGTTCGTCTATACCAGTATATAAGAAAACCGGCCGCGAAGCCAATGCGGCAAGCGGCCGCAGCAGGAAACAAGAGAAAAGCCTCCCTGGAAAGGAGGCTCATGTAAAATTCCGGATAATTAATGATGTGCTTTAGCCAGTTTGACCATTGCCCGTGCCAGGACCTTGCGCTCTTCTTCGTCGCATACGTCCCACAGATCTTTCAGTACGCGTTCTTCTTTATTTTCCGGATCGATTTTGTCAGACAAAAATTCACCGATTTGAAAAGCCAGCTGCGAGATGGTCTCTTCCGTCATCCCTGCCCGTTCCGCTTGCTCTACACGCTCTCCCAAAAATTCTTTCCAACGATCGAACACCTTGAGCATCGTAGCCATGTATGCATCCTCCTTATCGAAATGAATGTCGTTACGACGTTAATGTTTGCATTTCGGTAAGGATTTATACGGGCCGTCAGGTCAGCCAGCCCCCGTTGGGACTGATGATTTGACCCGTGATGTAGCCGGATTCGGGAAGCGCAAGGAAGTAGACAAGCGACGCGATTTCATCGGGCTTGCCGAAGCGGCCGACGGGAATATCGTTCTCGATCATCTCTTTCTCCCGCTCGTCAAAGCCTGCCATCATCAACGTATCGACCGCGCCGGGAGCGACGGCGTTCACGGTGACCCCGGAAGGGGCAAGCTCCTTCGCCAACGCCTTCGTAAAAGCATTGATGCCGCCCTTGGCGGTCGAATAGGCGACCTCGCAGGAAGCGCCGGAGATGCCCCAAATTGAGGATACGTTGATGATTCTGCCGTACTTTTGACGGATCATCGCCGGCATAAATTGACGCGTCATCAGAAACGCGCCCTTCAAATTAATGTCCATGATTTCATCCCATTGGGACTCCTCCAGATCGGAGAACAGGCCATAGTGGGAAATGCCCGCATTGTTGACCAAAATATCCGGAACGAGATCGTGCTGCGCCAGCTTTTCCTGCATCCGTTCGATCTGCTCCCTCGACCGCAGGTCTGCCGTTACCGTTAACACGCGGCTACCCAGCTTCATACAGCTGCGGGCCGTTTCGTTCGCCCCTTCGTGCGAATTCAGGTAATGAATAACTACATTCATGCCGACCGAAGCAAAGCGGCAGGCGATCGCGGCGCCAATCCCGCGGCTCGCCCCCGTGACGAGCACCGTTTGCTCCGGAAACGGCTTGCAATGACTAGGTTCCATTCGCTTCACTAGTCACAATGGAAGCCGCCAGACGGCTCCAATCGAAATGCGCGCGCAGCCGCTCGTTCACATCTTCCAAGGTCAGCTCTTCATACACCGGCAGGATATCGAACAAATCGATTCCCTTAAACCGGTACTTCGTAAATTCATTGGCGATCGCTTCAGGCGAATTGAGTTGGCGCAGGAAAGCGCCGATTTTTTTCTTCTTGCTGCGCTCGAAATCGGCGGAGGCAATGCCGTCCGTTTTTATCCGGTCGATTTCTTCCTGCACGCGGCCGATCAAACGTTCGGGGTCTTTCGTATCTCCGCCGATCACTGTGAATGCATAATTTTCGGCAATATTATACTCGGAGCCGAAGCTGTCGGAAATCAGCTGCTCGTCGTACAGCTTTTGATAAATCGCCGAGCTGGGGCTAACCAGCACGTCAAGCAGCACCTTCATAGTCAGCTCCCGCTTCAGCAGCTCCCGCCCCCGCAAAGACTGGCCCGGCTCCTTGCAGCCGAACAAACACTTGGGCAGCGAGACCGGCAGCACGGTCACTTTGCGCGCGGCCTTCACTTGGTGCGGCTCGTCTTCAAAAAAACGATTGATCGATCCCTGCGGCCTGAACGTTTTCCCCGCCTGGTTCTGTTTGACGAGTTCCATAATTTCTTGCGGGTTGACCCCGCCTACGACAAACAAGCTCATATTGCTCGGATGATAAAACGTATGGTAACACTCGTACAGCATTTCTTTTGTAATTTCAGCGATGGATTCGATCGTTCCGGCGATATCGATATGTACCGGATGCTTATGGTACATCGTTTCGATCAATCCGAAATACGCCCGCCAGTCCGGATTATCCCGGTACATATTGATCTCCTGACCGATAATGCCCTTTTCCTTCTCAACGTTCGCATCTGTAAAATACGGATTTTGCACAAAGTTAAGCAGCGTCGACAAGTTGTCCTCGATGTGCTCGGTCGCGGAAAATAAATAAGCCGTGCGGTCGAAGCTTGTGAACGCATTGGCGGAAGCCCCTTGGGCAGCGAACACGGAAAAGATGTCCCCTGTCGGCTCCTCGAACATCTTGTGCTCCAAAAAGTGCGCGATGCCGTCGGGCACTTTGCGCCGCGCTTCGCCTTCGACCTGAAAATCGTTATCGATTGAACCGTACTTTGTCGTAAAGGTGGCATACGTTTTCTGGAAGCCTTCCTTCGGTAAAACAAAAACGCTCAGTCCGTTCGGAAGTTCTTCGGCGTACAGCGTTTCCTTCACATGCGGATAAGGGATCGTGCGCATTTATTGCCCCCCTTTGTTGTCACGTAAAAAATATATCGTATCCAGTTGCACCTGGCGGGCCATCCGGCGGATCTGCTCTTTGTCCGTTTGCTCCACCGCTTCGATCAATGCCGGAACCGTACGATCGGCGCCGGACAGACGGTTGTTGAAATCGAAAGCGATCAACTCGAAGGCCGAATCCTGAAGCTCGCGCAAATGTCCCGTAATCATCGCTTTCGTCTGCTGCAGCTCCGTATCGCTGATTTGCCCCTCTTCCATCGCTTTCAGCTGCTCCTTAATAATCGAGACGGCCTTCTCGTAATTTGCGATTTCGATGCCCGATTGGATCGTCAGAATTCCTTTGTGCCCGTCCAAGCGGGAGGAGGCGTAATAAGCCAAGCTCGCCTTTTCGCGGACGTTGGTGAACAGCTTGGAATGCGGATATCCTCCCAAAATACCGTTATAGAGCAGCGCCGAAGGGTACGAATCGTCCGCATACGAGGTTCGCACGCGAAGCCCCATATTCAGCTTCCCTTGATTGACATCGAGACGCTCGACGACTTCCTTTACTTGACCGACACTGCGGTGCTCGGCTCTGAGTGAGTAATCCGAAGATCGTTCCTTTCTGGCAGCAAAATAGCGCTCGATTAAGGGCAGCACCTGTTCCAGATTCGTATTGCCTACCACATAAATATCAATCGGCGACTGCCGCAGCAGGGCTTCATACCGTTCGGTTAAACCTTCAGCCTCAATCGAAGGGATACGGTCGATTGCGCCGAGCGGATGGAGCCGGTAAGGCTCGTTGCTGCACATTTCGGCGATGCACCGTTCCGCAGCATAGCGGATTTTGTCGTTAACGATGGATTCCAACCGCTTCTGCAGCGTCGTTTTCTCGGAATCGATATATTTGCGGACCAAGGTTCCGCCTTCCATCGCCGGCTGTGTAATCGCCTCACCCAAAAATTGAATGGCTTGATCAAGCAGCGGCTGCGGACTGGAAACGAAATCGTCCTGAATGACATCCATGCGGAATTGAAGCATCTGGTAATCCCCGCGCTTGTACACGTCAAACCCGAATCCGGCCCCATACAAATCGTCCAGCTTCTCGCGAAACTGCTTCGTTTCCGGGTAGGCCTTGCTGCCGCGCCGCAGCACAAAAGGAATAAGCGCGTTAGGCGTAACCGTATCCTCCTGAAGCGGACTGCCCACATAGACCGATAATGCATAAGTTTTGAACTGCTCCGTCGGCAGCACGTGCACACGCACGCCCTGCACCGTTCCCCGTTCGAATTGTATTTGCTTCAAAGACGAAACAACTCCTCTCATCATCATGGCTTCACTTCCGCCTTCCCGGGTATATTCCATTATATTCCTCTATAAACAGAAGAAGCAACCGTGAAGATGGTTACTTCTACTACATGCGCTATTTGCAAAAAATATGTTTGCCAATTTGTTTGACTTGCGGACGGGACCAAATCCACTTGGACGTGGCCGTTACCGGGTTGAAATAATAAATGCATCCGCCGGAGGGGTCCGACCCGTTCAGCGCGTCTTGAACCGCCTTGCGGGACGTTTCGTTCGGCGTCAGCCATATTTGTCCGTCCGCTACGGCCGTAAACGCTCCAGGCTGGAAAATGACGCCCGAGACCGTATTTGGAAAGCTTGGCGATTTGACGCGATTGAGAATAACGGCGGCAACGGCGACTTGGCCGATATACGGCTCCCCGCGTGCCTCGCCGTGTACCGCATTCGCCATCAAGTTCAGGTCCTCTTCGGAAAGACCGAGCCGATTGGAACGCGGTATGCCAGCGTTCGCCGGCGGCGCAACGCTTTCAGGTGCGACTCCGCCTTCGGCGACTTGCCCTCGTCCGGCACCTGTTACCCAAGGAGGCAGCTCTTCGGCTTTCGCCTTCCATCCTTTCGTCGCTTCCCACAGCTTCAGCTTCGATTTGTCCCCGGCGATGCCGTCGACCTTCAACCCGAATTCGGACTGGAACCATTTGAGCGACTTTAAGGTCTGATAGCCGAAATCGCCATCCACTTTGCCGTAATAAAACCCGAGATGCTTCAAACGGCCTTGGAGCTCGTAGACGTCGGCTGTGCCGGACGCTCCGTAGCGGATTTCGTTCTTGCTGAATGTCTGCTGCACCTTCAGATGCTGCTTGAGCTGAAGTCCGGCGAACAGAATAAATACCAGGCCAAGCGTAATGAAGATCAATCGTTTATTCATTCTGGCAACCTCACCTTTCCCGCCTTCGTTGCGGCAACCTTTTTAAGGTTATTATGAGAAAGGGAGTCAGCTTCTATTCAGCCTAAACTGGGAATCGCTGGGCCTGGATAATACATTCGGAAGCCGCTCAGGAGCTCATTCGGTTCATTTGATACTGCTCAAGCGACATCAAGACTTCACGCGGCTTGCTGCCCTCGTACGGACCTACGATGCCGCGCGCTTCCATCGTATCGATCAACCGGGCGGCACGCGTATAACCGACGCGCATGCGGCGCTGAAGCAGGGATACGGACGCTTGCTTCGCTTCAAGAATAATTTGGACCGCCTGATCGTACAATTCGTCCTCAAACGTTTCCGTCTCTTCTTGCTTATCTTCGACATGCGGAACCATGTCTTCCACGTATTCCGCCTGCCCCTGGGTCCGGACGAAGCCAACGACCGCTTCCACCTCCTGATCGGAGAGGAAGGCTCCCTGAACCCGGACAGGCTTCGAAGCGCCCATCGGCAAGTAAAGCATATCTCCACGGCCAAGCAGCTTCTCCGCGCCCGCAGAATCAAGGATTGTCCGCGAGTCTACCTGCGAGGAGACGCCGAAAGCGATCCGCGACGGAATGTTCGCTTTGATAACGCCGGTAATGACGTCGACCGACGGCCGCTGCGTAGCGATGATGAGGTGGATGCCTGCCGCACGCGCCATCTGGGCAAGGCGGCAGATCGCATCCTCCACGTCGTTGGCCGCAACCATCATCAGGTCGGCCAACTCGTCCACGATGACGACGATATAAGGCAGCGGTGCCCCCGTCTGCGTTTCTACCAGCATCGAGTTGTAGCCTTCGATATTGCGCGTCCCGCTTTTGGAGAAAAGCTCGTACCGCTTTTCCATCTCCACGACGACTTTTTTGAGCGCAAGCGAGGCCCGCTTCGGATCGGTTACAACCGGAGCCAGCAGGTGCGGAATGCCGTTGTAAACGTTCAGCTCGACCATCTTCGGGTCGATCATCAGAAATTTGACTTCATCGGGCTTTGCTTTATAAAGAACGCTCGTGATGATCCCGTTAATACAAACGGATTTCCCCGAGCCGGTCGCCCCTGCGACGAGCATGTGCGGCATTCGTGCGAGATTGCCGACGATCGGCTGCCCGGAAATATCGCGTCCCAGCGTGATGGACAATTTGGACGCCGCGTCCTGAAAGGCCGGGCTTTCCATAACTTCGCGCATCGTGACCACGGATACCTCGGTATTCGGCACCTCAATCCCGATGGCGGACTTGCCCGGAATCGGCGCTTCCATACGGATATCCTTTGCAGCCAGAGCGAGGGCGATATCATCCGTCAAGCTGACAATGCGGCTTACCTTCACGCCGACGTCCGGCTGAATTTCGTAACGGGTAACTGCAGGGCCGCGGACGACCTCCAGCACCTTTGCTCGCACGCCGAAGCTTTCGAGCGTCGCTTCCAGCTTGCGGGCAACCGCCTTGTAATCCAGCGAGTCGCTTCCTTTGCCCGAAGCGGGCTTGGCCAGCAGCTGCAAGGAAGGCAGCTCGTACGGGATAGCGAGCGGTTTGTTTTTAATGTCAAAATCGTCCGCACCTTCCGCTCCTTCTTGCTCCTTAGCCACCGGATCAGGTTTGGGGTCTGCGGCATTCTCAGCGGAAGCGGGGCTATCGGATGTGCGCGCCGCTTCCTGATGAACCTGCTCTTGAAAATCGCGGATAACCGGGATTGCCGGTTCATGATCTTCTTCGTAAGGGATATGCTGCTCCGGGAAGTCCGAATCGTTGTCGTATGAATCCTGCCCCGCCGAATAGACCGTGACCGTTTCTTCTTCCTTTTCCGGTTGAACGCGCCCCTTTTTCGGCTTCCCCTCCGCCTTGTTCTTTTCCTGCGTTTCAGACGGATTAAGCAGCTCGAAGAACAGACTGCGCATTTTTCCCGGCTTCCGTTCCTTGCGCTCCGGCTTCAACGTCTCTTCGTCGAACTCGTCCTCCGGCGGCGGCACATAGACCGCTGCGACCGACGGCTTCTTCTTGCGCTGCGCGCTCGCGGCGGCCGCCTTCGCGCGGTTTCTTTCCAGCAGCTTGCGCTTTATGTATTGGCCAAGCAGCGTCTCGGCAAACGGCTTGCGCCCGCTGAATTTGTTCATGATATCGCCGACTGACAATCCCGTAATGAGAATGAATCCTACGACGAACAGCGTGTATTGAATTAGACGGGCGCCCAGGTTGCTGAACAAAAAGTGCAGCACCGCATAGAGCACCGCCCCGATCATTCCCCCGCCGACGCCGTCGGTCAAGATCGCCATTCCTTTTTCCGTCGGATCTAGTCCGTCTACCATGCTCGCCCAAGTTTGGGACAGCACTTGGCCTTCCGTGAAATTCCCTTTCGGGTAAAGCTGCGAGAACAGGCTGATATGGCTCATCAGCAGCAGCGACAGGATGATCAGAAGCACCCCGAGCTTGCGGTGCGTCCGCCACACCGGCCATTCCCTTTTCATCATCGCGTACAATCCGGCGTATATAAACACGAGCGGAATGAGAAAATCCCAAGTTCCGATCACAAACCGAAACAGATAGGTCAACGAACGGGCTACCGAACCTTCACGGGATAAAGCGATGATCGAAAAAATCAAAATAACGATGCCGTACAGTTCAAATTTGAGATTTGATTTGATTCCCTTGCCCTTTTTCCTTTTCCTGGCCAAGGCCGCTCACCCCCGAGCCTTCATTATACCATAAACTGGGGTGAAGCTAAACGAAGAATGCGAAAATATATTCCCCTCCAGAAAATCAGGAGCGAGAAATCGTATCGATCAGCTCTATTCGCCGGCTTCCCGTACCATCGGCTGAAACTCGATCATTCGTCCGGGAGCGTATTGGGGGTTCAAAAAATCCTGCGGGTTGCAACTGATCAGACGGACGATCTTTGCCTGTTGTGCGTTGACCGGCTCAACCTGCATCCTGACCCCGTTCATTACAATATCGACGGTAGACGACTTCATCGCTTCGATTCCTTCGTAGACGGTTTCCAGCGGCAGGATCGAATAATGAATCATTGGATCATGCCTCCTCCATTGCCGGCGCGCCGCTCGTCGATCAGGGCGTTGAGCTTGCGGATGGCTTCCCCAATGCCCCCCAGCGAATCGATGAGTCCGTATCTCACGGCATCCGCACCGATGACCGTCGTACCGATGTCGCGCGTGAGCTCGCCCGTTTTGAACATCAGTTCTTTGAATTTTTCTTCGTCTACCCGGGAATGCCGGGTGACGAACCGGATAACCCGCTCCTGCATTTTGTCCAAATATTCGAAGGTCTGGGGAACGCCGATCACCAGACCGTTCAGACGGATCGGATGAATGGTCATCGTCGCCGTTTCGGCAATGATCGAATAGTTGGCCGAGACGGCAATCGGAACTCCGATACTGTGCCCTCCGCCGAGTACAAGCGTTACCGTCGGTTTGGACAACGTAGAGATCATCTCGGCGATTGCCAGCCCGGCTTCCACGTCTCCGCCTACCGTATTCAAAATAATAAGCACGCCTTCGATTTTCGCGTTCTGCTCCGCGGCTACAAGCTGCGGAATCAAATGCTCGTATTTGGTCGTCTTGTTTTGCGGCGGCAGAACGATATGGCCCTCCACCTGCCCGATAATGGTCATGCAAAAAATGTTGGATTCAGTGGTAGGCGCGGCTGTCTGCCCCAACTGCTGAATCGCATCGACCGTTGCGCTTTTGCGTCCTTCTTCCGTCGTCGGCGCTTGGGGCGGCTGCACCGGCTGCTGCTCTTGTTTATCATTGGATTGCATGAAGAACATCCCTCCGTTAGCTGAAATGTCCTTGTTAGTATGGTGCACCCGTGCAAAACTATGCGGGTCCGAGCACGGATATACGAAAAAAGACCGCGTAACCGTGAGGAGATTTCCCCCGCTTACGTGGTCTTTGCAAAAAACGCTTCTTATACACTCTATCCTCAAGTGAGTTCGTATGACTGGTGGGAAGTTTTACACTTCCATGATGATTGGCAAAATCATCGGTCTTCTTCGGGTTTGCTCATATAAAAATCGGCCGAGTGCGTCTTTGACATGGGTTTTGAGTGAAGCCCACTCATTGACATTTTCGTTCATTAAGCGATGGAGCGTGCTTGTCACGATCCGGTTCGCTTCTTCCAGCAGTCCTTCCGACTCCCGTACGTATACGAAGCCGCGGGAGATGATGTCCGGACCGGACAGAATCGTCCCGTCCTGCTTACTGAGCGTTACGACGACGACCAGAATGCCGTCTTGGGACAACAGCTTGCGGTCGCGCAGCACGATGTTGCCTACGTCCCCGACACCGAGACCGTCGATGAGAACGTTGCCTGCCGGTACTTTGGAACCTTTGCGGGCAACGCCGTCCTGAATTTCCACCGTATCGCCGTTATCGACGATAAAAATATCTTCGCGGGCGATGCCGACCGATTCGGCAAGCATCCCGTGCTGGCGAAGCATCCGGTACTCCCCGTGAATCGGGATAAAATATTTCGGACGCATGATATTCAGCATCAGCTTTAATTCTTCCTGGCTGCCGTGTCCGGATACGTGTACCCCTGTGATCGAGCCAGGCCCGTAAATGACATGTGCGCCTATGCGCATCAATTCGTCCACCGTACGCCCTACATACCGTTCATTCCCGGGAATAGGCGTAGCGGCAATGATGACGGTATCGCCCGGCAAAATGTCCATCTTGCGATGCGTGGAGCGGGCCATCCGGGTCAGCGCCGACATCGGCTCGCCCTGGGACCCTGTAGATAAAATGGCTACACGATCGGCCGCGAGTTTGTTCACTTCCTCCGGTTCGATCAACATGCCATCCGGAATACGCAAGTAGCCCAGTTCGCTGGCGATGCTCACGACATTCACCATGCTCCGCCCGATCACGGTCAGCTTGCGGCGGGTCGATTCGCACGCGTCAATGACCTGCTGAATCCGATGAATGTTGGAGGCGAAGGTCGCGATAACGACACGCTGCTTCGCTTTGCGGAATACGTCTTCGATTTCCGCGCCTACGCTGCGCTCCGAACCGGTATAGCCCGGACGCTCCGCGTTCGTACTATCCGATAACAGTGCAATGACGCCTTTGCGGCCGATCGCTGCCATTTGGTGAAGATCTGCATACTGCTCGTTAACCGGCGTCTGGTCGAACTTGAAGTCGCCGGTATGAACCACGTTGCCTTCAGGCGTCTCCAAGCATACCCCTACCGAGTCGGGAATACTATGGTTCGTCTTAAAGAGCGTTGCCGTCATGCAGCCGAGCTTCAATTCCGATTCGGCCGTAATAACGATCCGTTTCGTTTCCCCGAGCAGATTCGCTTCCTTCAGCTTCATCTCGATCAGACCCATCGTCAGCCTTGTTCCATACACCGGAACGTTCAGGTGCTTAAGAACGTAAGGCAAACCGCCGATATGATCCTCGTGGCCGTGTGTAATGACGATTCCGCGCACTTTATCGCGATTTTCCGTTAAGTAAGAAATATCGGGAATGACGATATCGATCCCGAGCATATCTTCCTCCGGAAATTTCAATCCGCAGTCTACGACTACAATATCGTTCGCGTATTGAACGACATACATGTTCTTCCCGATTTCACCCACGCCGCCCAGGGCGAAAATCGTTAATTTGTCTATATTTTTCTTGGACAAGTAACTAAACCTCCTCAATGTAATTGACGACGATTTCCATATGATTATTCAAAACCAAATTTTAACCGCACCAGTCACTTGACATCATTATACATGAAAAAAATGACTCTTTACAAGTGAGCCGGTCAATCGGCCATCCACCTTGCGTAAAGCGTATTATTCCCAAAACAAAAAAACCGATGCCGCAAAGGCACCGGTTGTCGTAAAGCTTAGGCAAAAAGCGAAGAGATAAATTGTTTTTCTTGTTCCGTGACGTCCACGAGCGGCAGGCGAACCCCGCCCACGCGCAGTCCTTTCAGGCTAAGCGCATGCTTGACCGGAGCCGGGCTCGGTACGCGGTGAGGGCATAAGAACAGCCCGCGGAATATCGGAAGCAGTTGACCATGAAGCCTCGCCGCCTCTCTTACTTCGCCCTGCAAATAGCAATCGATCATCGTTCTCATTTCTTTGCCGATCACATGGCTCGCAACGCTGACAATTCCCCGCGCTCCGACCGCCAAAGCGGGGAGCGTGGCGCTGTCGTCGCCGCTGTAGACAAGAAAGCCCGGGGCGGCACCGGTAATGATCTGCGTCAACTGGTCCGTATCCGTGCAATCCTTCGTCGCAACAATGTTCGGAATGTGCGATAAACGAATCGTCGTTTCCGGCTCGATATTGACACCGGTCCGTCCGGGCACGTTATAAAGGATGATCGGGATGTTAACCGACTCGGCAATGGCTTTGTAATGCTGATACAATCCTTCTTGCGAAGGCCGATTGTAGTACGGCGCTACCAGAAGCAGCGCATCGACACCAAGCTTTTCGGCCGCTTGCGACAAATGAATGGAATGAGCGGTATCGTAGCTGCCGGTCCCTGCAATAATTTTGCAGCGGCCGCGCGCATACTTTACGGCCCTTTGAAAACTTTCGAGCTTCTCTTCTTCCGTTAGTGTAGGAGATTCGCCGGTTGTGCCGCAGATAACGAGACTGTCGCTTTGCTGCTCTTCGATCAAGTAGTCCATCACGTTCTCAAATTGCGTCCAGTCGATGTTAAGCTTGTCATCGAACGGAGTAACCATGGCGGTTATCATTGTGCCAAAATCCACGTGTTGTCTCCCCCTAAAACATTATGCGTTATCTATGGAGCTCGAATTTGCGGTGCAGCGCACGAACGGCTTTGACCATGTCGTCACCTTGCACCAATACCCAGATGGTCGTATTCGAATCGGCAGATTGCAGAATTTGGATGTCTTCTTCCGTAAGCGCTTCGACAATGTGGGCCATAATACCAGGTACGCCGTTCATTCCCGCCCCGATGATCGAAACTTTTGCGCAGTTCGGCGTGATGTGCGGCGTATAGCCCATTCCTTGAAGCGTTTCGGCTGCCCGCTCCGCCTCATGATCAAAGACCGTGTACACGACGCCAGACGGGTTGACGTTAATAAAATCGACGCTGATTCGCTGCCGCGCCATCGCTTTAAATACGTTAAGCTGCAGATCGTAGCTGCCTTCCTGAGGCGCTACCCGAATTTGCGAGATATTCGGCACGTGAGCGATGCCCGTCACAAACCGGTCCTGCACGGCGCCCGATTCGCTCCGAAGCGCATCGGCATGCGTAACAAGCGTTCCTTTATCCTTGGAAAACGTGGAGCGCACCCTTACCGGAATTCCCGCATTCATAGCGACCTCTACCGCTCTGGGATGAATGACCTTCGCGCCTAAATGTGCCATGTTGCAGATTTCCATATAAGAGACGACCGAAAGCGGTCTTGCTTCTTCCACGATCCGCGGATCTGCCGTCAAAATACCGCTCACATCGGTGAAAATTTCGACAAGCTCCGCATTTAAAGCCGCTCCAAGCGCGGTAGCCGACGTGTCGCTTCCGCCCCGGCCGAGCGTCGTGAAATCGCCTGTCGCCGTCTCGCCTTGAAATCCGGCGACGATGACGACATTCCCCTGCTCCAGCAGTTCGAGCATACGCCCTGGCCGAATCGTCACGATTTGAGCATTGCCGTGTTCGTCATTCGTTAAGATTCCCGCTTGCGCGCCGGTTAAAGCAACGGCTGGAATCCCCTCGGCGTTCAGTAGACTGCACAGCGTAGCGGCCGAGATGAATTCGCCGCAGCATAGCAGCATATCCCGTTCGCGCGCAGGCAGCTTATTTCCATTTTGCCCAATCCAATCCAGTAGCGTGTCCGTTGCGTAAGGTTCCCCTCTGCGACCCATAGCCGAAACAACAACAACCGTTTTGTATTCTTGGTTCAAAGCATCTTGGATGTGTTCAATAACGTGTGTTCTAGCCTCGGCTGTGGAAAGAGATGTGCCTCCGAATTTTTGCACCAAGATCCTCATGTGATCTCTCCCCTTGTCCATGTGCCATAGTTAATAGCAAAATTCTGGCTTCCTGAGTGTCTCAGAAAGCCAGTTTAGTTCCATTTATTGCTGCTCGATCGCGATGTATTCGGCAATTTGAACGGCATTCCAAGCCGCTCCCTTGAGCAGGTTGTCGGATACGATCCACAGATTGAGGGCTCTCGGGTTGCTAAGATCGCGGCGAATACGGCCGACGAACGTTTCCAGCTTACCTGTCGCATCCGTAGCCAGCGGATACAGCTGTTCGGCAGCGTTATCCTGTACCACGATCCCTGGTGCGTCAGCCAGCAGGCGTTTCACCTCTTCGATGTCGAAATCTTGCTTAAGCTCGACATAAACCGATTCGGAATGGCCGTAAACGACCGGAATCCGCACGCAAGTCGCGGTGACTTCCAGCGTTTCGTCGCCCATGATTTTTTTCGTTTCGTTGATCATTTTCATTTCTTCGTAAGTAAAGCCATTGTCCACAAATTTGTCGATTTGCGGAATAGCGTTGAATGCGATTTGATGCTTGACCGGCAAAGAGCCTACCGGCAAAATTTGCGGCTCCACTGCGTTTCCTTCCAGCACTTCGCGAGACTGGCGAAGCATCTCGTTAATCGCGCTGGCGCCTGCGCCGGATACGGCTTGGTAAGTGGAAACGATGATGCGGGAAATGCCGAAACGGTCGTAAAGCGGCTTCAGCGTTTGCACCATTTGAATCGTAGAGCAGTTCGGGTTGGCAATCACGCCTTTGTGGTCGCTGACTTTGTCGATATTTACCTCAGGCACGACAAGCGGCGTTTCCGGGTCCATCCGGAACGCGCTGGTATTGTCGATACATACGGTTCCGTGCTTGATCGCCTCCGGAACCAGTGCCCGGCTGACGTCGCCTCCTGCACTGAACAGGGCAATGTCCACGCCTTTAAAGCTGTCCGGCGTTGCTTCTTCAATCGTCACTTCACGGCCTTTGAACTGAAGTTTCTTGCCTGCGGACCGGGCCGAGGACAAGAGCTTCAACTCTTGAATGGGGAAATTCCGTTCAGCCAGCAAACGGAGGATCTGTTCTCCTACGGCACCTGTCGCGCCTACTACTGCGACGTTAAACAACTTTTGATTCGACATGTATTGTCCTCTCCCCTAAAGATAAATGATAAAAAATGCAGGATCAGTAATGAAACCGTTCAATCAGCATCGGCTGCAGCTGCTTGCCCTGAAGGGCCGCCTCGCAAGCTTCCATAATCAAATCCATGCGCGCCACAAGCGAATTCGGCTTGACCGTCGGCGCATCCTGTCCGAACGGGACGAAATAAATGTTTTTGGTAATCAGAAGCTTACCGATATTCGTGGCGTTCAGTCCCAATCCGTCATTTGTCGAAATCGCCAGCACGAGTGGTCTCCCGTTGCGCATCTGCGCTTTGGCCGCCATCAGCACGGGACTTTCCGTCATGGCGTTAGCAAGCTTGCTGGTCGTATTCCCGGTACAGGGAGCAATCACCATTATGTCGAGGAGTTTCGAAGGACCGAGCGGTTCTGCATCTACAATTGAAGAAATAATATCATTTCCTGTGATCTCTTTCAACTCTTTTTGCCAATTTGCCGATGTGCCGAAACGCGTGTCCGTGGTCATGATTGTATTGGATACGATGGGCACGACTTTGGCCCCGGCATCGACAAAGCGCCGGATTTGCGGCATCGTTTCTTCAAACGTGCAATGAGAGCCGGTCAATGCGAAGCCCACCGTCAATTGATCCCAATTCATTCCCCGTTCCTCCTTCGTCTTGCGTCCTCCATGATGATGCGGGTTATCGTATCGCCAATGATGCGCCCGGCCGTCTTCGGGGCGACAATCCCGGGCAGCCCCGGCGCAAGCATCGCCTTCACCCCGCGTTTTTCGGCATAGCGGAAATCGGTTCCGCCCGGCTTGGAGGCAAGATCGATAATAATCCCGCGATGCGGAATATTGGCGATGACTTGAGCGGTGACCACCATGGCCGGGATGGTGTTGAACAGCAAATCCACTTGGGATACGTGGGAAATAAGCTCTTGCGTATAAAAGGGGTTCATTCCCATCTCGATCGCGCGAGCAAAATATTCCGGCTTGTTGACGCCTACCCTGACCTTCGCGCCCATGCCTTGCAGCGTGCGGGCAAGCGTTGCTCCGGTTCTTCCGAAGCCAAGCACCATGGATTCCGAGCCGTGAATGGTGATATCCGTGTTCTGAATCGCCATCATCACCGCGCCTTCGGCTGTCGGAATGGAGTTGTAAATCGCCACATCGTCACGGTCGAACAATTCGATCAGCCCGATGCCTTCGTTCGAGCATAATTCGCGTAAGTAAGGTTTGGCCATGCCCGTAAAGACGATGGCATGTTTCGGCAGAGCAGCTATATGTTCATGGGTAAGTCGCAATTCCTTGGATGAAAACAGACTGTCCACATTTCCTTGATCGTCCGTTCCAACGGCAGGCAAAATGACGGCATCCAAAGCCACAAGCGCTTCGGGCGTCAATTCTGCTTTGGTAATCCCGCTTGAACCGTTCTGCAAATTATCAAAGCCGAACAAGACGACGGATGCGTCGAGTTCGGAGCATTTATGAATCACTTCGAGCTGTCTGGCATCGCCGCCGATCAACGCTACTTGAATCCCGGTCAGCATTCATTCTCACCTCTTTCCATGTCGCTCTCGATAAATCATCTTATGCGACAGCCCAGAGATGGGTTCCAGCAGATCAAGCCCCAAACGACGGCGGCATGCATCGTTCGGCGGCCAACAAAAAAGCGCTCTTCCGTCAGGCCGAATTGCCGGCCTGACGAAAAGCGCTTTGATCGTCCGTCTTCCTTATTTTGTTCCCGTATGCCCGAAGCCACCCGCTCCGCGTTCCGTCTCGTCCAGTTCGCTTACCTCGGTCAGCGTAATAAGCGGCACCGTCTGGAACACCATTTGCGCGATGCGCTCGTTACGGTTGATGGTGAATGTTTCTTTGCCATGATTGATCAGCAGCACCTTGACTTCGCCGCGGTAATCGGCATCGATCGTGCCCGGCGTGTTCAAGGATGTGATCCCGTGTTTAAAAGCAAGCCCGCTTCGCGGACGGATCTGGGCTTCCAGCCCTGCCGGCATGGCAAGCGCAAATCCGGTCGGAATGAGCGCCCGTTCGCCCGGCCCGAGATCGACCGGCTCGCTTACGGCCGCATACAGGTCGAAGCCGCTGGCCAGCTCGGACATTTTTTGCGGCAGCGCGATATCTTCATTCCCCGGCAGCCGTTTAATTAACACTTCGATTCGTTCAGACAAGCTGATCCCTCCTAAATCCGGCGATGGCATCATTCGTCTGCCCGACCATAGCCAATGCAAACGGAACGGACAGCATCTCCGCCGTCAGCGCTTGAACTTGCTCCATCTCCACGCTTTCGATACGCTGTATCATTTCATCCAGATTGTAATGCCTGCCCAGCATCAACTCGTTTTTCCCGATCCGGTTCATCCGGCTGCTGGTGCTCTCCAGGCTTAAAATCAAGCTGCCCTTCATCTGTTCCTTGCCCTTCTTCAGCTCGGTCGGGGTCAATCCCTTCTCCTTGATGTCGGCCAGCAGCTCAAGTGTCACCTTAAGCACTTCTTCGGTCTGCTTAGGCGCCGTACCGGTATAGACGGTAAACAGCCCCCCGTCCTGGTAGGAAGAATGATAGGAATATACCGAGTAGGCCAGCCCGCGTTTCTCGCGGATTTCCTGGAATAACCGGGAGCTCATGCCGCCGCCGATCGCATTGTTCAGCAGGATCATCGCATACAGCCGGTCATCCTTCGCAGCCAGCCCCGGCAGCGATAAGCAAATATGGTTTTGCTCGGTTTTCTTCTGATGGTACTCGGAATCGCTCCGGAACGCCAAAGGCTCAAGCGAGGCCTGCGAGCCCGCATTCGCAAAGCTGCCGAAATGCTTCTCGATCAAGCCGACGACATCGTCGTTTATGTTGCCGGCGATGCTGATGACCGTATTGGCAATCGTATACTGCGACTTCATATACTCCTTGAGCGTATCGGAGGTCATCGCCGCCAGATTGCTTTGCGTGCCGATGATGGTACGTCCGAGCGAATGCCCGCCGAAAGCGGCCCGGGCAATCAGATCATGCACCATATCGTCTGGGGTATCTTCATACATCGCGATTTCTTCATAAATAACATTTTTTTCTTTTTCCAATTCCATCTCATCGAAGACCGAACCGAAAAACATATCGGAGAGCACTTCCACCGCGAGCGGCAGATGCTCGTCCAGCACCTTGCAATAATAGCACGTGTACTCCTTGGAAGTGAAGGCGTTCACGTTGCCTCCGATGCCGTCGAAAATTTCGGCGATATCTTTGGCGGTGTATTTGTCCGTGCCCTTAAAGAGCATAT
The DNA here is from genome assembly GCF_024158745.1 of Paenibacillus tyrphae. GTDB lineage: Bacteria > Bacillota > Bacilli > Paenibacillales > NBRC-103111 > Paenibacillus_G > Paenibacillus_G tyrfis_A. The sequence goes on from NZ_JAMZAW010000001.1 coordinate 258,235, forward strand.
GCTCGATAAAATGCGAAATGCCGTTGTTCATCTCGTTTTCGCTGCGCGATCCGGTTTTGACCCAGATGCCGAAAGCAACGGAGCGGCACGTCGGAATTTTCTCGATGACGAGCCGCAGTCCGTTGGTTAATGTGTATTTGTCCAAACGCTTTAAGCCTCCTCGGTACGGCGAAGTCTTGATTCCCCTGCACAGGTATAACATTCTGATATTACCATTATTGTCCGGCGGACTCAACCTTCGGAACGCGCGCGGGCGAGATTACCTCGCTGACGGTGCCCAAAGACAGCCCTTTGGCCCGGATGGCGCGTATCATGCCCAGCAGCGCGGCGCTGCTCGAAGACGTAGGATGCATCAGGATCAGCGAGCCGGGCTCGATCCGTGTAGCGACTTTATGCACGATGGAAGACGGCTCCGGCTTTTTCCAATCTACCGTATCGATCGTCCACAAAATGGTGCGCAGGTTCATCTCATGCGCGACGTCTACAGTCATTTGATTGTAATCGCCCGAGGGCGGCGCGAACAGACGGTTCTGCACGCCCAATTCCTGCTTCAGCATCGTCTCGGTCTTGCTGATCTCGGCAGCGGTTTGCGTCCGGCTGAGCTTGCTCATGTCCCGGTGAGAGTAGGCATGATTGGAGACTTCGTGTCCTTCCTCCATAATTTTGCGGGCAGTCGGAATATTTTTTTTCAGCCACATCCCGTCGAAAAAAAAGGTCGCATGCACCTGCTCCTTACGGAGAACGTCCAGCATTCGCGGCAAATACTCGTCGCCCCACGCCACGTTGATCATGAGCGCTGCCATCGGCTTCGCCGGGTTGCCCTTGTAGATCGGATTCGGTCCGAGCTGATCCAGATTGACTTGAGGCGGCACTTCGCGGAACACGAGCTGCAGCGTTGCAGGAAACGACTGCCGCTCCGCCAGCTCCAGCGACTTCTCGACATCGACCTCAAGCCCGTTGTATCCCGGTATCGCTTTCCATACGCGGTCGATCTTGGCGTTCACCGGCGGGATATTGCGCTTCGCCGCCTCGGCCTTGATTCTCTCAAGCACTCTGGCCCGCCGTTCTCCCCCATCGTCACTCCATGCCCTAAGCGACAGCAGAGAAGACAGCGTCCGTACATCGTTTGCAGCCCGTTCATGACTGTTCTTCTCTCTGGCATGCTGTACGAATCGGTCGACCGCCGGAGAGAACTGCAAGCCGAGCAGCAGAGCTCCAAAGCATAATGACGCAGCTAACCATCGTTTGCGTTTCATGCCCATTCTCCTGTCCACACCTGTTTGTCCCCATCTTATGCCCCGCAGGACAGGTTTAGACCAACGTAGAGAGAGCGCCGCGGCTGAAATCTGGATTTTCGGGCAAACAAAAAAGAGACAGACTGCTCTGGCTCTTTCTGCATGCTCGCTTGAAAAGTCAAGCGTTAAATTAGGTTTGGGCTGGCACTTGTGCCGTTAATACCGCTTTACGCGACAAATTGACGCGGCCTTGGTTGTCGATCTCCGTTACTTTCACGGTAATCGTATCGCCGATCTTGACGACATCTTCCACCTTGCCTACCCGCTCGGTCGACAGTTGGGAAATGTGCACCAAGCCTTCTTTGCCCGGTAAAATTTCGACGAAGGCGCCGAACTTTTCGATCCGCTTCACGGTGCCGAGGTACGTTTCCCCAACGATCACCTCGCGGACGATGCCTTCGATGATTTGACGCGCTTTTTCGTTCATCTCGCTGTTGGACGAAGCGATGAAGACGCGGCCATCCTGCTCGATGTCGATTTTTACGCCGGTTTCTTCGATGATCTTGTTGATGATTTTGCCGCCTGCTCCGATGACATCGCGGATCTTGTCCGGGTTGATCTGCATCGTGACGATTTTCGGCGCATAAGGCGACAGGTCCGATTTCGGCTGCGAAATGCGATCCAGCATTTTGTTCAAAATGTGCATGCGGCCTTTTTTCGCCTGCTCCAACGCGTCCGTCAAAATGGCCCGGTCGATGCCGTCGATTTTGATATCCATCTGCAGAGCGGTAACCCCTTTGGCGGTACCTGCCACTTTAAAGTCCATGTCGCCAAGGTGGTCTTCCATCCCCTGGATGTCCGTCAAGATCGAGTAATGCTCCCCGTCTTTGATCAGACCCATAGCTACGCCCGCTACCGGAGCTTTGATCGGAACGCCTGCATCCATCATCGCCAGCGTGCTCGCGCAAATGCTCGCCTGCGAAGTCGAGCCGTTCGATTCCAGCACCTCGGAAACCAGACGGATCGTATACGGGAAATCGGCTTCGGAAGGAATAACCGGCTCCAGCGCACGTTCGCCGAGCGCCCCGTGTCCGATTTCGCGCCGTCCCGGCGCACGCAGCGGTCGGGCTTCGCCTACGCTGAACGGCGGGAAATTGTAATGATGCATAAATCGCTTCGATTCTTCCAGGTCGAGACCGTCGAGAATTTGCACGTCGCCAAGCGCTCCGAGCGTACATACGCTGAGTGCCTGCGTTTGGCCGCGGGTAAACAAGCCGGAGCCGTGCGTACGCGGCAGCAGGTTGATGTCGCATTCGATCGGTCTGATTTCATCGAGCCCGCGTCCGTCCGGACGAACTTTATCATGCGTAATCAAGCGGCGCACTTCTTCTTTCACGATATCGTACAGCGTTTCTTTGACGTCGGCCATTTTCTCCGGCGTTTCGGCGTAGACCGCGGCAAAATGCTCTTTCGCTTCGTTATTGATCGCGTCGATCGCATCTTGTCTTGCATGCTTCTCCGGAATTTTGACCGCTTCCACCAGACGGGCTTGAGCGAACTCGCGAACCGCTTGGTTTACGTCGCTATCGACGCTGTGAAGCTTAACTTCCATTTTCGGCTTGCCGACTTCCTGCACGAATTGGTCCTGTACGGCAACGATTTTGCGGATTTCGTCATGACCGAACATGATCGCTTCCAGCATCACTTCCTCCGGCACTTCTTCCGCACCGGCTTCAACCATCATGATAGCATCCTTCGTGCCTGCCACGACGAGGTGGATATCGCTTTTTTCCGACTGCTCGAGGGTCGGGTTAATGACGAACTGCCCGTCCACCCGTCCAACAATGACGCCGCCCACCGGACCGTTAAACGGCACGTCAGAAATGCTGAGCGCTGCGGAGGTTCCGATCATGGCCGCAATTTCCGGCGCGCATTCCTGATCCACACTCATGACGATCGCAACGATCTGCACGTCATTTCGGAAGCCTTCCGGAAACAACGGACGAATCGGACGGTCCGTCAACCGGCTGGACAAAATCGCTTTCTCACTAGGGCGTCCTTCCCTTTTAATAAAGCCTCCGGGGATTTTACCTACCGAATAAAGACGCTCCTCGTAGTTCACGGTTAGAGGGAAAAAATCCAAATCTTTCGGCTCGGCGGAAGCCGTTACCGTACAAAGTACGACGGTTTCGCCGTAGCGCGCAACGACAGCCCCGTTCGCCTGCTTCGCCAGACGTCCGGTTTCCAGAATCAACGGACGTCCGCCGAGATCCATCTGCACTTGTTTCTCCATATTCAACCTCCTCAATTTTCATTCAAAGCTTTTGAAATTTCATACCCGGATTTCATTATGTACAATTAATCGCTCGAAGCCGGGATCCCCGCACTACCGCCATTGCTTGGCGACCAATCGGGCAGACTTGCCGCCGGATCGCCAAAACGCCGGTCTTCCTTAACCATTCTGCATATTAGTCAGTATTTCCTTCTTTTTATGAAAATAGTAACCCAAAAGAAGTGCGGCCTCCTGCAATGTGCGACAACGATCAGCCCTACTCGAACAAGCTGCCAAACAAGGCTATCCCGATATTTTAAAAAAGCAACCCCGCAGCCCGTGCATCCGTACGCCAGGCGTTCCGGCGTGCACAAAGGACAAACGTGGTTGCTTTAGTTGTAAGGCTGAATTAACGGCGCAGACCGAGTTTTTCGATCAAAGCGCTGTAACGTTTGACGTCTTTGTTTTTCAAGTACGTCAGAAGCTTACGGCGTTGGCCGACCATTTTGAGCAGACCGCGACGAGAATGATGATCTTTCTTGTGCGTCTTCAAGTGGCTGGTCAGGTTTACGATGTTTTCCGTAAGAATTGCAACTTGTACTTCTGGAGATCCAGTGTCGCTTTCATGCGTTTTGTGCGTTTGGATCAGTTCCTGCTTGCGTTCTTGTGTCAATGCCATGATTGAGTCACCTCCGAAAATAATAAGTATATCCCCTGTGGCCCAGAGACCGATGGAGTACTCGATTCTCCATGCCAAGGTTCATGCGATGTCCTGTATTCCTCATGCGATGCATGTTGAATCGACAACGTTTCATAGTATACCATAGTTTGTTTATAAAAGTAAAATAAAATTACGAGTTTTGAATCGTTTTTCGAGCCGCAAGAATCGAACGCGCTTGATCCGCATCTTGACCGATCTGGGAAATCAGCTCTTGAACCGAAGCGAATCTCCGTTCTTCGCGAATAAACGCCAGCAGTTCCACCTGTACGTTCTCTCCGTAGATCGTTTCGTGAAAATCGAACAAATGCGCCTCCAGCGCAGGCTGCGTCAGGCCGGTGACGAAGGTAGGCTTCACCCCGACATTCATGACTCCGCCTACTTTGCAGCCCCCGACAGTGACCTGTACGGCATAGACGCCATTGGCCGGAATAACGTAAGGCTGGCTCACCTCAAGATTCGCGGTCGGGAAACCGATGGTACGGCCCCGCCCATCTCCGTGCACGACCGTCCCTTCCAGCCGGTAAGGCCGGGCAAGCAGCGCATTCGCTTCAGCAATATCGCCGCGAAGCAAGCATTCGCGAATCAACGTGCTGCTGACTTTCTCGCCGTTCCTGTGAAACGGACGAATCACCTCGACCGCAAATCTCCCCTTGGCCAAATCGCACAGCGTATCCGGCGTCCCTGCGCCCTTGTAGCCGAAGGTGAAGTCAAATCCGACGAAAACCGTACGGACCTTCATCGGCACAAGCATGTGCTCGACAAACTGTTCGGGCGTTACGCGCATAAACGATTCGCTGAAATTCACGACATAGGTCGCATCGACCTGAAGCTGCCGCAGCAATTCCTGCTTGGCCGCGAGCGGCGAAAGCAGCTTGGTGTATTTGTCCATCCCAAGCACTTGTCTGGGATGCGGATGAAACGTCATGATGGCAGCCGGCAGTTGAAGCTCGGCCCCGCGCTCGACCGCCCTCCGAATCACTTCCCGGTGACCGAGGTGAACGCCGTCGAAATCCCCGATCGCCAGCACCTTGGCGGAGTCGTCCGGACGGCCGTCCTGCGGCAGCGGATACGATAGCTGTACCGTTTCCATGATGTATCCTTCACCTACATTTCTTTGGTGCGTTTGACCGCTCAAGCTCAAGAAAATATTTTAACCGGCAGCAGCAATCCCAGCTCCGAATCCCATTCAAAAAGCCCGACTAACGCGCCCGTTTCTTCCGTGAAGCAGGCGACCGCCCGCTCGCCGTTGGACGAAAAGGCGTTTAATGCATCCTTCTGCCCCTCACTGACGCGAATTTTCTGACCCTGCAGCGCCTTCTGTGCTTGAACGGAAGAAAGCCGGACGGCCGGCAAATGGGCAACCGCCTGCTCCATCGGAATCAACCGCCCGGCAAGCTCTCCGTTTTTGTGAAGAGCTTCGATCTGTTCAAGCGTCAGGCATCGTTCCGGCCCGATATGTCCGGTCGAGGTTCGCACCAGCTCCGCCATAACGGCTGGAACGCCGAGAGCTTGTCCAATATCTGCACACAGCGTACGAATATACGTTCCCTTGGAGCAGTTAACGCGAAACTTGACTTGCGGATAATCTCCCGACCAGTCCGTCTCCAGCACATCGATGCCGTAAATGGTAACCGTCCGGGACTTCCGCTCCACTTGAACGCCCTGCCGCGCCAGCTCATACAATCGTTTGCCATCTACCTTGACGGCAGAATACATCGGCGGCACCTGTTCGATGTCGCCGATAAAGCGTAAGACCGCCGCAGTCACTTGTTCCGGCGTCAACCGTTCTCCAAGGCGCTCCACCTGCTCCAGCACTTCCCCCGACAAGTCCTCCGTATCGGTAGCAAGTCCCAAAAGCAGAGTCGCTTCGTACGCTTTCGGCAGCTCCTGGATGTACTCGACAAGCCGGGTCGCCCTGCCGATGCAAAGCGGCAGGACTCCTGTCACTTGAGGATCAAGCGTTCCCGTATGGCCGATCCGCTTGATTCTAACGATGCGGCGCACTTTAGCCACCACATCGTGGGAAGTGAAGCCTTTCGGCTTCCATACGGGCAAAATGCCTTCCAATTCCGTTGTCATGCGAGCGCCATCCCTACTTCCCGAACGACTCGCTCAACCGCTTCGGACATCGAACCGCGAATCGTACAACCGGCTGCTTTGACATGCCCGCCGCCTCCGAATTTTTGCGCAAGTGCCGCGACATCAGCCAAGCCTCCGGAACGGAAGCTGACTTTAACGATTCCGGGCTCTTTTTCCTTAAACAGCATGCCGACTTCAACCCCTTCGACATTGCGGGCATAGTTGACGAGTCCGTCCATATCTTCGCTGGATGCATCGGTAGCCGACAAATCGTCCAAAGAGACGGACAGCCAGGCAACCTTGTTGTCATGGGCAAAGGACAACGTATTGAGACTTCGCTTCAGCAAGGATACCTGACCGAGCGTCATCGTTTCGAGCAGCCTTTCGGCAAGCTCGTGCCCCTTCACACCGCGCGCCAGCATATCTGCCGCGATCTGCATCACTTTCGGCGTCGTATTGGAATAACGGAAACCTCCCGTGTCCGTCAGTAAACCGGTATAAATACAATCGTTCAGCTCCGGCGTGAACTCCAGGTTTAGCTCCAGCGCCAGGTCGTACAGCACTTCCACGGTAGCCGCGGCATCGGAACGCACGAGATTGACGGTTCCGAAACCGTCATTGGTGGCATGATGATCGATGTTCAGCAGCTTCCGCTCCGGCTCGAAGCATTCGCTTACCGAGCCGATGCGTCCGAAATCCGCGCAATCGACCGAGATCACCGCCACAAACGTGCGTTCGGGCGGAGCTTTCTCATATTCGATGACCGAATAAGGCCCGGCCATATACATGAACTTTTCCGGGATCCGGCCTTCGTTGATCAGTGTGAAACGTTTGTTTAACGACTGAAGCATCCAAGCGACCGCAAACGTGGACCCGGCGGCATCACCGTCGGGTTGCACGTGAGATACGACCAGAAAATCATCCTGCTCGCGGATAAACCCGGCCGCCGCTTGAAGCTGAACGGCATATTCCGCTGCGGTCATGCTTCCGCATTCCCATCGTTAATTTGGTGAATGAGCGTTTCGATCTTGCTGCCGTAATCGATCGAGGCATCGAATTTAAACAGCAATTCCGGAATTTTGCGCATCCGAATTCGTTTGCCGAGCTCGGAACGGATAAAGCCGGTGCCGCGGGCGAGTGCCTTCAGCGTTTCTTCCTTCTGTTCGTCGCTGCCAAGCACGCTCAAGTATACTTTGGCCTGGGAAAAATCATTCGTCACATCGACGCCGGTCACGGTAATGAAACCGATGCGCGGGTCTTTCAGTTCGGATTGAATGATCTGGCTTAATTCCTTCTTGATTTGTTCCCCGACTCTGCCCACGCGAATTTTTGCCATAGCGGATCACCTCTCTACAGTTTCCATAACGAAGGCTTCAATCGTGTCTCCCTCTTTAAGATCATTAAAACGCTCCAAAGATATACCGCATTCGTAGCCTTGGGCCACTTCTTTCGCATCATCCTTGAATCGTTTCAGCGAGTCGATCTTGCCTTCGAATACGACGATTCCGCTGCGGACAATCCGTACTTCGGCGGAGCGGACGATTTTGCCGTCCGTCACCATGCAGCCCGCAATCGTGCCGACCTTGGACACTTTAAAGATGTTGCGGACTTCGGCATGCCCGATAACGACTTCTTTATATTCCGGATCGAGAAGCCCCTTCATCGCTTGCTCGATTTCTTCCATGACTTTGTAAATGATGCTGTGCAGACGAATATCGACTTTTTCCTGCTCGGCCGTGTTTTTCGCTTGCGGCTCCGGACGGACGTTAAAGCCGATGACGATCGCATTGGAAGCCGATGCCAGAATAACGTCGGACTCGGTGATAGCCCCTACGCCGCTATGCAAAATTTTAACGCGCGCGCCTTCGACGTCGATTTTTTCCAAGGAGCCTTTGAGCGCCTCGGCAGAACCTTGAACGTCCGCTTTAATGATGACGTTAAGATCCTTAACTTCGCCTTCTTTAATCTGTTTGTACAGATCGTCCAGCGTAACGCGGGCGTTTGCTCCCATCTCGGATTGACGCAGTGTGATGGCACGCTTCTCAGCGATATCTCTCGCTTTGCGCTCGTCCTCGAAGACCAGGAATGGATCGCCGGCTTGAGGCACTTCGGTCAAACCGGTAATTTCCACCGGCGTCGAAGGCCCGGCTTCTTTCAGCTTGCGTCCTTTGTCGTTCATCATGGCCCGCACACGTCCGAAGCAGACGCCTGCGACGAAGCTGTCGCCAACTTTAAGCGTTCCGTGTTGGATCAAGATGCGCGCCACCGGCCCTTTGCCTTTGTCCAGCTCGGCCTCGATGACCGTACCTCTAGCACGCTTGTTCGGATTGGCTTTAAGCTCCTGAACTTCGGCGACAAGCAAAATCATATCAAGCAGATTTTCCAGCCCGATCCCTTGCTTCGCGGAAATGTTGCAGAAAATCGTATCGCCGCCCCACTCTTCAGGAACAAGCTCGTATTCGGTCAACTCTTGCTTCACCCGGTCCGGGTTCGCATCCGGCTTATCGATTTTGTTCACCGCAACGATAATCGGCACTTTCGCCGCTTTGGCGTGACTGATCGCCTCTACCGTTTGCGGCATGACGCCGTCATCGGCAGCAACCACGATAATGGTGATATCCGTCACCTGTGCGCCGCGGGCACGCATGGACGTAAACGCTTCGTGACCCGGCGTATCAAGGAACGTAATCTTTTTGTTGTGAGTTTCTACCTGGTAAGCGCCGATATGCTGCGTGATACCGCCCGCTTCGCCTTCGGTTACGCTTGTCTTGCGGATTGCATCAAGCAGAGTCGTTTTTCCGTGGTCGACGTGACCCATGATGGTCACCACTGGAGGACGCTCCATGAGATCCGCTTCTTCGTCCTGTTCTTCGAATTGTTCGAATTTGTCTTCCTCGACCGGAATTTTCAGCTCGACTTCCACACCGTAATCGGATGCAAGCAGTTGGATCGCATCCAAATCAAGCTCCTGATTGATAGTTGCCATAACGCCAAGGAACAGAAGCTTCTTAATGACTTCGGAAGCATCCTTATGCAGCGCTTTGGCCATCTCGCCGACAGTCATCGTTCCACGCACGATAATTTTCTTCGGCGTATTATCGATTTTCGGTTTCGGAGGCTCCTGATTCCTGCCGCCCCGGCCTTGGGCTCTGCCGCGGTTTTGTTGGCCTCTTCCGCCGCCTCGGTTATCTTCAAAACGTTTATTATTATTATTCGGTTTCGATTTCTTCGCGCCTCTGTTGGCTGCCGAATCGTCTACATCCATACCGATAGTAGCTGCCGTCGGCTTCGGAGGAATGGACGCCTGGCGGTTGCCGCTGTTATTGCGCTGCTCGAAGCCGCCGCCTCTGCGTTGATCTGGGCGCTGGCCCTGTTGACCTCCGCCTTGACCTCCACGATTGCCACCGCCTTGGCCCTGACCTTGACCGCCGCGATAACCGCCGCCTTGGCCTCCTTGACCCTGGCCTTGACCGCCGCGATAGCCGCCGCCTTGGCCTCCTTGACCTTGGCCTTGACCGCCGCGATAACCGCCGCCTTGGCCTCCTTGACCTTGGCCTTGACCGCCGCGATAACCGCCGCCTTGGCCTCCTTGACCCTGGCCTTGACCGCCGCGATAACCGCCGCCTTGGCCTCCTTGACCCTGGCCTTGACCGCCGCGATAGCCGCCGCCTTGGCCTCCTTGACCCTGGCCTTGACCGCCGCGATAGCCGCCACCTTGGCCTCCTTGACCTTGACCTCCACGATTACCGCCGCCTTGGCCTCCTTGGCCGCCGCGATTACGATCATTTCCTTGGCGATCGCCCTGGCGGGACTGTCCTTGGCCTTGACGGCTTTCGCCACCTTGACCTTGCGGTCTGTTTTGTCCCTCACTGTTGTTTTGCTTAGGTGTAGCCGATTGTACTTGCGCCGTTTGCGGGCGCTGTTCCGGTTTCGGCTGTGCCGCTACGGTTTGTTGTTTGGATTCCGGACGATTGGACGGCTTATCCCCTGTTTTGGCTCCGCCTTCGCTCCGCTTTGCTGCTGCATTGGCTTTAACGTCTCTGAAAAATTTCTCTACACTCGACACCGCATCATTCTCCATTACGCTCATATGATTGTTGACCGGAATATCCAGTCTTTTTAAAATTGTGATGATCTCTTTACTGCTCATATTTAAAGATTTGGCATATTCGTACACTCTGAGTTTGTCTTTATTGTTGTCTTGTTTGGTCAATACCGTCCACCTCCGTACGATCTAACTGCTTCAACAACATCCGCGCAAATCCCGCATCGTTTACCCCAATGACGACTCGCGCTTCTTTACCGATACTGGCTCCAAGCTGATCCCGACGGCCGTACTGATGGATAGGAACTTGATAATAAATGCACTTATCGTTCACTTTCTTGAAGGTGCCTGCGGAAGCGTCCTCGGCCACGATCACAAGCTTCGTTTCGCCGCTTCGGACCGATTCGATCACCATATCTTCACCGGTAACCAGCTTTCCCGCCCGCATGGCGAGCCCCAGATTCGAGAAAAATTTGTCGCTATTCTTGTTCATCATCCACCGCGTCTTTTCCGGCAATAAATTCGTCTTCCACTTTAATAAAATCCTGCTCGAGAGCGTCGTAAATATCCGGACTGACCGACGATTTCAGTGCGCGATCCAGCGCACGCGATTTCTTGGCCAGCTTGAAGCAGGATAGTTTACCGCACAAATAGGCGCCGCGGCCGGCTTTTTTTCCCGTCAAATCGATGAGCAATTCATCATTCGGCGTTTTCACCACGCGGATTAGTTCTTTCTTAGGCATCATCTGCTGGCAGGCTACGCATTTACGCAGAGGTATTTTTCTTTGTTTCATCGGATCATCCCCCTCCCGCATGGCCGTCAGACCGATGTCTGCGAATTAATCGATACTGACGGAATCCTGGTGCATTTCTTCAGCATATGTCTTCGGTCGGCCGTATTCCTGCTCGGCTTGCGTCTCGCTCTTAATGTCGATTTTCCAGCCGGTCAGTTTGGCGGCCAGCCGCGCATTTTGCCCTTTAATGCCGATGGCAAGCGACAGCTGATAGTCCGGCACGATGACCCGGGCCATTTTCTCGGCTTCGAACACTTGCACCTCCAGCACCTTGGACGGGCTGAGCGCGTTGGCAACATATTCCTCCACACTTTCCATCCAACGGACGATATCGATTTTCTCGCCCTTCAGCTCGCCGACGATCGTTTGCACGCGCATGCCCTTCGGCCCGACGCAAGAACCGACCGGATCAACTTCCGGATTGCGGGAGTATACGGCGATCTTGGAACGGAAGCCGGCTTCGCGGGCGACGGAACGAATCTCGACGACCCCTTGGAAAATTTCCGGAACTTCCAGCTCGAATAACCGTTTCAGCAGCCCCGGGTGCGTACGGGACAAAATGATCTGCGGCCCCTTGGTCGTATTTTCGACCTTGGTGATATACGCTTTAATGCGGTCTCCGTGCTTGAATTTGTCGGTGGGCATCAGTTCGTTCAACGGCATGACCGCTTCGATTTTGCCCAAATCGATATACAGGTTGCGCGTGTCTTGACGCTGCACGATGCCGTTGACAATGTCTTCTTCTTTATCGACATAGGCATTGTAGATCAGCCCGCGCTCCGCTTCGCGGATCCGCTGCGTGACGACCTGTTTCGCCGTCTGAGCCGCGATACGGCCGAAATCACGAGGAGTAACCTCAATCTCGACGATGTCGTTCAGCTGATAGTTTTGGTTCATTTCTCTTGCAGCGAAGAGCGAAATCTCCATCCGCGGATCAAGCACGTCGTCGACAACCGTTTTGCGGGCGTATACTTTGATGAGACCCGTATGGCGGTTGATGTCCACGCGCACGTTTTGCGCGGTATTAAAATTGCGCTTATAGCTCGAAATCAGCGCTGCTTCAATCGCGTCGATCAGCACGTCTTTGGCGATGCCTTTCTCCTTTTCGATTTCGTTTAGCGCTTCGATAAAATCCATGTTCATTTGAATGGAGTTCCCCCTCTCATAAAATACGAGCCGCCCGACGCATTGGCAGATCGAGCCTAGAATTTGATGGCGAGTCTGGCGCCGGCCACTTTGTCACACGGGATTTCGTGCTTTTTCTTGCCGACCTCGACGACAACCGTTTGTTCGTCGTACGACACAAGCGTGCCTTCGAATTCCTTCAAACCGTTTACCGGCTCGTACGTCGTTACGAAGACATGCTCGCCAATGGCTTTACGATAGTCCTGAGGCTTCTTGAGCGGACGCTCCGCCCCGGGTGAAGACACTTCCAGGAAGTAAGCCGATTCGATAGGGTCCTTCTCGTCCAGCTTGGCGCTGAGGTATTCGCTGATGCGGCCGCAGTCATCGATATCGATGCCGCCTTCTTTATCCACATATACCCGCAAAAACCAGTTGCCGCCTTCTTTTACATATTCGATGTCGACCAGCTCAAATCCGTTTTCGTCCAAAAAGGGGCGAACCAGCTCTTCCACAGTGGATTTGATGTTTGTGCTCAAACGTGCGTTCCTCCTTAATCTGGTAAAAAGCGATTGAAAGTAGTTGGTTGGACGTTAAAAGGTAAATTCGTTAAAGCTTCGTTCAGTGCGCGCTGCCGGGAAATCGCGATTGGCTGATACTCAGACACGTTTTACCCCGAGCCTTCAATTTTGCCTGGTAGAGGTAAGGATCGGGGCAAAAAACTCACAATCCCATACCCCTAAAATCCAAAATCCGTTCAATCCAACGTCTTCACTCCACGTCCGGGCCAGCTTAAACGGCTGACCGCTTAGCGCACATTTGCGCCGAACCAACGCTTTACTCGCTTCGGGGCCTTATACAAAATGTAAAGAGTGGGTTTCCCCACTCTTTGGTCACGAGATATTACATTGCTACCGAAGAAGATTATACCATAAGTAAAGAGATCATGCAATAAGGCGTAAAAAGGCGCCTGAGGAAGCAAAGAAGACTTTTTCGGGATTCTAAAACAGCGAAAGTTGGTTCGTCTCCGGAAGGCCGCGAAAACAGCCCATGCCGTTAAGAATTTCGACGATCGTCTTCGACGCCTTGCTTCGGGTCTGAAAGTCCTCAATCGATAAGAACGGTCCGTCGTTTTTGGCGGCCGCGATATTCTTCGCCGCGTTCTCCCCGATCCCCGCAATGGCGGAAAACGGCGGAATAAGCGAGTCGTCTTCGATAAGAAACTTTGTCGCGTCCGATTTGTACAAATCGATCGGCTTAAACGAAAAGCCGCGGGCCGTCATCTCCAGCGCCATTTCGAGAATGGAGATCATGCTCTTCTCTTTCGGCATCGCCTGGAACCCTTTTTCCTCAATTTCGATCAGCTTGCGCAAAATCGCGTCGTAGCCTTGGCACAGCAGCTCAATCTCGAAATCCTGCGCACGGACGGAAAAATAAGTCGCATAGTAAGCAATAGGGTAATAAAGCTTAAAGTATGCGGTGCGCACCGCGGAAATAACGTAAGCGGAAGCATGCGCCTTCGGAAACATGTACTCGATCTTTTCGCACGAATCGATATACCACAGAGGAACGTTATGCTTCTTCATATCTTCTTTCCACTCGTCGGTGAGCCCTTTCCCTTTCCGCACGCTCTCGGTGATTTTAAATGCCAGCCCCGCGTCCATACCCGCTTTATAGATTAAATACAGCATGATATCGTCGCGGCACCCGATCACCGTCTTAATCGTGCAGATGCCTTTTCGGATCAGCTCCTGCGCATTGCCGAGCCAAACGCCGGTTCCGTGGGAAAGACCCGAAATTTGCAGCAAGTCCGCAAAGCTGGACGGCTTCGCTTCCTCAAGCATCTGACGCACGAACTTCGTCCCCATCTCCGGCACCCCGTAGGTCGCCACCGGCGTCCGGATCTGCTCCGGCGTCACGCCGAGCGCGTCCACAGAGTTAAACATGCTCATGACTTTCGGATCGTTCATCGGAATGGTCGTCGGATCGACACCTGTCAAATCCTGCAGCATCCGCATCATGGTTGGATCATCGTGTCCCAGAATATCGAGCTTCAGCAAGTTGGCGTCGAAGGCGTGATAATCGAAATGCGTCGTTTTCCACTCGGCGCTTGTATCGTCGGCCGGATACTGCACCGGAGTGATATCGTCGACGTCAATGTAATCCGGTACGACTACGATTCCGCCGGGATGCTGGCCGGTGCTTCGCTTTACGCCCGTGCAGCCGGAAGCCAGCCGGTTCAACTCCGCGCCGCGCCACTTTTTGCCCTGGTCTTCTTCATATTTCTTTACAAAACCGAATGCCGTTTTTTCTGCAACCGTACCGATTGTACCCGCCCGGAACACGCTTTTTTCGCCAAACAGCACTTTGGTATAGTTGTGCGCGTGCGGCTGGTATTCGCCGGAAAAGTTCAAGTCGATATCGGGAACTTTGTCGCCCTTGAAGCCGAGGAACGTTTCGAACGGAATGTCCTGGCCTTCCCCTTTCAGCTTTTCCCCGCAGTTCGGACAGTTTTTGTCCGGCAAGTCGAAGCCGCTGGGGATCGATCCGTCGAGAATCCATTCGCTGTGCTTGCACGATTTGCAAATGTAATGAGGCGGCAGCGGATTAACCTCGGAAATGCCGAGGAACGTCGCTACGACCGAGGAACCGACCGAGCCCCGCGAACCGACGAGATAGCCGTCGGCGTTCGACTTCTTTACGAGCCGCTCGGAGATCAGATAGTTGGCCGAGAAGCCATACTTGATAATCGGCACGAGCTCCTTCTCCAGTCGCGCTACGATAACCTCCGGCAGCGGGTCTCCGTAAATCTGCTTCGCCGTATCGTAGCAGGTGTTGCGGATCTCATCATCCGCCCCTTCGATAATCGGCGTGAACAGCTTGGTCGGAAACAGCTCCAACTCCTCGAACCGGTCGGCCAGCTCCGACGTATTTTTCACAACGACCTCGTAAGCCGTTTCTTTCCCCAAATATTCAAATTCTGCAAGCATTTCTTTCGTTGTGCGAAGGTGGACGTCCGGCTTGCGGATATCCTTAAGCGGGCTGAAGCCGGTAATCCCGTGAATGGTGATGTCACGGTATATTTTTTCCCGCGGATGCAAATAATGCACGTTGCCCGTCGCAATAACAGGCTTGCCAAGCTTGCGACCGATTTGGACAATTTTGCGGTTGGCATCCTCCAGCTGTGCCGGGCTGCCAACCAAGCCTTTGTCCACCAAGTGCATGTTTACGCCAATCGGCTGAATTTCAAGCACGTCGTAAAATTCTGCGATCATTTCCGCTTCTTCAACCGATTTGTTCAGCACCGTTTCGTAAAACTCGCCCTTTTCGCAGCCCGAAGCGATGATCAAGCCTTCGCGCATTTCCTGCAGCTTGCTCTTCGGAATGCAGGCAACCCGATGAAAATACTGCGTATGCGAAAGAGATACAAGGCTGAACAGATTTTTTTTGCCAACCATATCTTTGGCATAAATGCAGCAATGGAACGGCCGCTGCGTTTTAAGGTTTTTGCCGACCTCGTCGTTCAAACGCGCCAGCTGCTTATAGCCGCGGTCCCCTGCTTCTTTCAACAGGTGAAACAGTACGTGCCCAAGCGCAATCGAGTCGTCGATCGCCCGGTGATGGTTGTCCAAGCTGACTTTGAATTTATCGGATAGCGTGTTCAGCCGGTGGTTTTTAAGCGTCGGGAACAGCAACCGGGCAAGCTCAAGCGTATCCAGCACGGGATTGGTCACTTCGGGCAAACCGAGCCGTTTGCAGTTCGCTTGAATGAACCCGATATCGAATCGCGCATTGTGCGCTACCAGAACGCTGTCTCCAACGAACTCGATAAACTTGGGCAGCATGTCCTCCAGCTCGGGCGCACCCTTAACCATGTCGTCCGTAATGTTAGTGAGCTGCTGAATGTTATATGGAATCCGCTCATGCGGATCGATGAACGTGGCAAAACGGTCGATTTCTTTACCGTCCTTCATACGGACACCGGCAAGTTCGATAATTTTGTTGCTGGTGACAGACAACCCTGTAGTCTCGATGTCGAAAATAACGTATTCCGCATCGGTGAGATTAATCTCCGTCGGATTCATAACGACCTGTACGGAATCGTCAACAACGTTGGCTTCCAAACCGTAGATGACCTTGATGCCGTTTTTCTTCGCGGCCTTATACGCTTCCGGGAAGCATTGAATACCGCTGTGGTCGGTCACCGCAATCGCTTTATGGCCCCATTTGGCCGCCGTTTTGATGTATTGGTCGACCGGCGTGATTCCGTCCATGGTGGACATCGCAGTATGAAGGTGAAATTCCACCCGCTTCTCTTCCGCATCGTCCTTACGGTCCGGCGGTGCGACGATTTCATTGACGTCGGATGGAATCATCACAAGCTCGGGGATCTGCATAAACCGGTCGTACTCAACCCGGCCGCGCAGCTTCAGCCACTTGCCGTTCGTGATCAGGCTGTAAATTTTAACATCTTCTTTCGTTTTGGCAAACGCCTTGACCATGATCGAATCAGAAAAGTCGGTAACGTTGAACATGAACAGCGTGCTGCCATTCTTAAGCTCTTTCGTGTCCAGGCCGAAGACCGTACCTTGTACCGTAACTTTCTTCTCTTCGTCCCTGACGTCCTGCAGTGGAACGGCCGGATCTTTAATGTCGTAACCGACCATGAGCTTCAGCTCCGCATCCTGCTGCGCCTCCGCTTCGTTCTCCGCCTCCACGGCCGTCAAGATATTGATCGTCACTTCTTTCTCTTCCTGCTCAATCTGCTTCGAGAATCTCTGCAGCTCTTCTTCCCGAGAATCGCTGACCGCATACTTTACATGAAAATCGACGCCGAAAAATCTGCTGAAATATTGTTGAATCAGTCCGCCAATATTTTTTTTCTTAGCCAATTCCAAGCCGATCGTATCCAACAAATAAAGCGTAAGCACATTCCCGTTCGTTTCAATTTTGGCCTTGGTCATCCAGCCGTTAATCGATGCCGCTTCCCGCTGCACCCATTCGAGAAACATGCTCCAGTATTCGTGCGCTACTTCTTCCGGCTTCACATCCGGCGTGTATTGTAACACGAAACGAATAGCTGCGATGTGCGAGAACTTGTCTCGGATCATTTTGCAGAAGGAACGGTAAATATCTTGCGGCACCACTTGAGTTTTGACGATATGAAACGTCCATTCCCTGTTTTTGCGGCTCGTTTCCACTTTATCGATATACCCGTCCGAAAAAAAAGACCGAACCACATCCGCCGGTACACTGGCCTGCTGCATCAGCATTTCAAAGCGGTCCCGTTTCAGCGCCGTACTGTCATTGCTCATGGTGCTCCTCCCCCGTAAAACGATGAAAGGGGCAAAAGGAGTGTTGCTTTCCCGTTGCCCCTTATGTAAAAGGTTAGGCGTTTGTTCAGCTAAGTGGAAAAGTTTGTTTCTACTGGCCGAGTCGGAAAAGTATTACCACTCCACCGCTCTTGAAATCAAGTTGCCATATCCTATAAAAACCTACAAGGTAGCAACTTGATTTCAAAGGCGGCCGTTTCACTCTCCGTGGCAACACTTTTCCTAGGGCTGTGAAAACAATACTTTACAATCAAAAGCAAACACAAACTCCTATTTACATGGCGTTAGTAGAAAAGATGATGTTAATACGATTTGCCGAAGACGACGGTGTGCTTGGCGTCTTCGCCGCAGACGAGACATTTGGGCTTGGATACGCCCGGCTCAAACGGAATGTTGCGGCTCGTAGCGCCGGCCTCTTCTTTGACCTGCGCTTCGCAGGCTGCGGATCCGCACCAGCCCGACAACGCGAAGCCGCGTTTTTGCTCGAGGAACGATTTCAGCTCGTCCACCGTATCTGCTTCAGTCATACTTTCGTCGCGGAACCGCTTGGCTCGATCATACATTTCCTGCTGCGTTTCCGTCAACAATTTTTGCACTTCTTCCACAAATTGGTCTTGCTGGACGACACGCTTCTCTCCGGTAATCCGGGACACTAAGACCACTTGCCCGTTTTCCATATCCCGCGGTCCCAGCTCGACGCGAATCGGTACGCCGCGCATTTCATATTCGTTAAATTTCCAACCCGGACTTTGGTCCGGACGATCGTCCACTTTCGCGCGTACGCCAGCCTGCTTCAACTGGGCATACAGCTCGTCTACGCGGCCGACAACCTGCTCTCTCGTCTTCGGAGGGCCGATCGGAATCATGATGACTTGCGTCGGTGCGATCTTTGGCGGCAAAGCTAAGCCGCGGTCGTCGCCGTGGACCATGATCAAAGCTCCGATGAGACGGGTACTTACGCCCCAGGAAGTCGTATGGCAGAACTGATGCTGGTTCTCGCGATCCAAATATTTGATATCGAATGCCACGGCGAAATTCGTGCCCAAATAGTGGGAAGTCCCCGCTTGTACTGCTTTGCCGTCCTTCATCATCGCTTCGATGGAATACGTATCGACGGCGCCCGCGAACTTCTCGGAAGGCGTCTTCTGGCCCATAATAACCGGAATTGCTAAGAACTCTTCGGCGAAAGAACGATAAATTTCAAGCATCTGCATCGTTTCTTTGCGCGCATCGGCCTCGTCCTCATGAGCCGTATGGCCTTCCTGCCATAAAAATTCGCTTGTGCGCAAGAACGGCAGCGTCCGCTTTTCCCAACGGACCACGTTGGCCCACTGGTTGATCAAGAGCGGCAGGTCGCGGTAAGAATTAATCCACTCCGCGTACATGTGACCGATCATCGTCTCGGACGTCGGGCGAATCGCCAGCCGCTCTTCGAGCTTCTCGCCCCCTGCTTCCGTTACCCACGGCAGCTCCGGGTTGAACCCTTCCACGTGCTCTTTTTCTTTTTGGAAAAAGCTCTCGGGAATGAACAGCGGAAAATAAGCGTTGCGGTGTCCCGTTTCCTTAAAGCGGCGGTCCAGCTCCCGCTGAATATTTTCCCAAAGCTCGTACCCGTCCGGTTTAAATACGATGCATCCCCGGACCGGCGAGTAGCTCATGAGATCGGCCTTTTTAATGACATCAATATACCAGCGGGAGAAATCCTCGCCCTGCGGCGTAATCTCTTTCACAAACTGTTTGTCTTGCTTTTGGTTCGACATCGTTCTGTTTTCCCCCTACGGACGGCAATTCGTTATCCTTTAATCAAACGTAATATATCGTTATAAGTGACGGCGATCATAAGCAGCATCAGCATCGCAAAGCCGACAAAATGCACCATGCTTTCCCTGCTCGGATCGACAGGCTTGCCGCGGAGCGCCTCCAGCAGCAAAAACACAAGCCGGCTTCCGTCCAGCGCCGGGATCGGCAGCAGATTGAACAGTCCCAAATAAAGACTCATAATAGCCATCCACGAGATGTATTGGGCAAACCCTGCGCTAGCCTGCTCGCTTGTAAATTCGACGATCCTCACCGGACCACCCAAATCGTCCATTTTTACCTGAAGCGTCGCCAGCTTGCCAAAACCGTCCATGATGATGGTCGTTGCGGAAGCAAGGCTGTGCCAACCTCCGGTAAATCCTTCCAGCGCCGTGGCAGGCCGCGTTTCGGTCAGCAGCGAGACGCCGACGCGAATCACGCCGTCTTTGTCCATGAGCGGAGTCACTTCTTTACGGATCTGCTCCTTGTTGCGCTCAACGATCCAGACCATCGGTTTATTCGGAGATTGTTGAATCAAATTCGTCAACTTGCTGCGGTCGGAGCCGATTTGCACATGATCCACCTGAAGGATAATGTCCCCCGACTGCAATCCCGCTTTCTCCGCAGCGGAAGCCGGAACGGTTTCCTGAATTTTCACCCGGTTGGGCACTCCTGCAACGAACACAAAGGTTACAAAAAGCGCCAACGCAAGAATAAAATTCATCAGCGGTCCGGCAAAGATAGCCATCGCGCGCTGTCCTACCGTCTTGCTCCCGAACTGGCGGTCCCACGGGGCAATCTGGGTTTCCTTTTCCTTAGTCACCATCATTGCCTGAGGATGAATCGAATAACGTTCAATCTCCCCGTCGACATCCAGACGGACGAACAAATCTTTCTCCAGATCGATCTGCTCGACGACACCTTCAATCGCATCCCGGCGGCTTTCGAACTCATTCAAGTAAATGTGCGTAACCTGATTGTCCTCCAACTGCACGGCGATCCGCTGGCCCTGATTGATCTGAACGATTTCCGGATCTTCTCCGGCCATTCGGACGAAACCGCCGATTGGAAGAAGCCTAAGCGTATACCGTGTTTCTCCGCGCTTGAAGGAGAGAAGCTTGGGACCGAAGCCGATAGCGAATTCGCGAACGAGAATGCCCGCGCGCTTGGCAAAGTAAAAATGTCCCCACTCGTGAATCGTAACTAGAACAAAAAACAAAAGAACAATTTGAAATACGTTCTGGATGTTAGCCAATGGGTGTACGGCCTCCTTAAGTCGCAAATGTTCATATCCAAGTTATGGGCAAATGTTATTGGCTGCATGAAAAATCGTCCGAAGCCTTCCTTTAAGATTAACATTAATCTCAAAGGGAATACAAGCCGGGACTCATGATATGAACATATGAGCGGCTTCGCCGAAAGATGCCCTGGCGTCGCATCTTTAAACGGCCCAGTTTAGTCCAAGCTCCTCGCCTGTTCCCTGGCCCACTGATCGATCTCCAAAATGGCGGATAAATCCGGGGCCGGGACCGGGGAATGCTTGTCCATGACCTTGGCAATCACCTCTTCGATGGCCAGGAATGAAATTCCCCCTCTTAAGAACCGTTCGACCGCAACTTCATTTGCCGCATTATACACGGTAGGCATGGAGCCGCCCGTCCGTCCGCTTTCGTACGCCATCCGCAGACACGGATAACGGTCGAAATCCATCTCGCGAAACTGCAGCTTCCCGACATCGGATAAACGCAAACGTTCGGAAGGCGTCGCCATCCGGTCCGGATAAGTCAGCGCGTACTGAATCGGCACCCGCATATCCGGCATCCCCAATTGGGCGATGATGCTGTAGTCTACGTACTCGACGAACGAATGGATAATACTTTCGGGATGAATCAGCACCTCAATTTGGTCGTACGGCAAACCGAACAGCCAGTGGGCTTCGATCACTTCCAGCCCTTTGTTCGCCATCGTCGCCGAGTCGATCGTGATTTTCGCGCCCATCGACCAATTCGGATGCTTGAGCGCATCTTCAACAGTTACATGAGCAAGCTCTTCCCGGGTGCGGTCGCGAAACGATCCCCCGGAAGCGGTTAACGTAATTTTATGTACGCGTTCCCGTGATTCTCCGTTCAAGCATTGGAATATGGCGGAATGCTCGCTATCAACCGGAAGCAAAGCGACGCCGCGGCGCTGCGCCAATTCCGTAACGAGATGCCCTGCGCTAACTAACGTCTCCTTGTTGGCAATACCGATGTGCTTGCCCGCTTCGATCGCGGCCAGCGTCGGCTTAAGTCCTTGGCTACCGACAATCGCGGTGACGACTAGCTCGGCATCGGTGCCTGCCGCAATTTCGTGCAGCCCCTCTTCACCGTATAGCACCTGAACGTCCGATTTCGTTGCCGCACGCAGCTGCTCCGCCGCTTCCTTCGTCGCAACGGATACTTTGCGGGGACGAAAGCGCTCGATTTGCTCGAGCAAGAGCGGGATATTATAACCGCCAGCAAGCCCTTCCACCTCGAAACGTTCCGGGTAATGCGATATGACATCCAAGGTCTGAGTCCCAACGGAACCGGTCGACCCTAGAATACTGACTTTTTTCACCAACGTTCACCTCGGGGCAATATTTATACGTGCGGGAGCAGAGCCGCTAAATGGAGGAAGGGAAACACGATCAGCCAGCTGTCGGTCCGATCAAGCACGCCGCCATGTCCCGGCAGAATCGTTCCCGTATCCTTGATGCCCTTCACCCGCTTATAAGCGGATTGAATCAAGTCGCCCATCTGACCAACAATCGCAATAACGAGGCCGATCCAAATCGCTTGCGCAAAACTAAGCAGGTCCGGACGGTACCAGGCAAAGCCGAGTGCAACGACAATGGACAACGCCGTGCCGCCAATAGCTCCCTCGACGGATTTTTTCGGACTAATGGTAGGCCAGAGCGGTGTTTTTCCAATCATCGATCCGGTAAAATATGCGCCGGAATCCGTTGACCAAATGCACAAAAATACGAGCAGCGTCCAATAAAGCCCGTTCTCAGCCAACCAGCGCGTCTCCACCATGTAATGAAAGCCGATACCGACGTACACCATGCCCAAAAATGCCGTAGTCACATGATCGATCGTAATTTTATTCTTCGAAATAACGGTAACGGCCAGTAAAATAAACAAAAACAACCAAATCAAGCGCTCCATCGAAATCCCTGCCTCCTGCCAAGGTATGACAAGGCCGATCACTCCTAGAGAGCCTAAAATCGAGATCGCTTTGTTCTTATTAAGACCGTTCATCCGCAAAAACTCGTCGTATCCGATCAGCGACAGGGCCAGGATTAAACCGGCAAACCAATAGCCTCCCAAATACAACAGGATGAAAAAGGCGAGCCCTGCCACGACTCCTGTGACAATTCGCTGCTTCAAATCGATTCCTCCATCGTTTATGCTGGCAGACGGACATAAACCGAACTGCCCCTACCTGTTGTCAACGGCCGCTATAAACCGCCGTATCTCCTGGCGCGGCGCTGATATTCCCCGATAGCGTCGTAGAAATGCGGCTCTGTAAATTCAGGCCAGCACAAATCCGTAAAATAAAGCTCTGAATAGGCTAACTGCCAGAGCATAAAGTTGCTGATCCGAAGCTCTCCGCTGGTGCGTATTAGCAGATCGGGGTCCGGGAGCGGATCGGTTAACAAATATTTGGAGAAAAGCGCCTCGTCCACTTCGTCCGCGGCCACTTTATTTTCTTTCATATCCTGAGCGAGCCGCTGAATGCCCTTAAGCATTTCTTTACGGCTTCCATAATTCAACGCAAAGTTCAAAATGAGGCCGGTATTATTTTTCGTTTGATCGATCGCGTCCTGAACCGCTTTCAGCGTAAAGTCAGGCAGATCTTCCTGCCAGCCCGTCATACGGATCTGGACATTATTTGCAATCAGCTCGTCGATTTCTTTCGGAAAAAATTCCATCGGCAGCTTCATCAAGTAGTCGACTTCTTCCTTCGGTCTCTTCCAATTTTCCGTGGAAAAAGCATACATAGTCAGCACCTTCACACCGATGCTGTTTGCGGCCATCGTAATTTTTTTTACGTTTTTCATACCTGAATGGTGGCCTGCCACCCGCGGCAGTCCCCGCTTTTGTGCCCATCGGCCATTACCGTCCATGATGACGGCCACATGGTTCGGAATGTTGTCCGCATCCAGCTTGAGAGCGGTTTGCTCTCCTTCCGGCTTGCTTCCAAACCATTTTTTGAATGACATCATGTCTGAATCCCCCATCAGGAAAGACTAAAAGCCCCCTCGAATAAGGGGGTCTTTACCGGTTACACTTCCATGATTTCTTTTTCTTTGGCAGCCAGTACTTTATCGACTTCCGCGATATGCTTGTCCGTAAACTTCTGGATGTCGTCCTGATGACGGCGGGACTCATCTTCCGAAATACCCGTCTTCTCCAGTTTTTTGATATCGTCGTTCGCGTCGCGGCGGATGTTGCGGATCGCCACTTTCGCTTCTTCGCCGAACTTGCGCGTCATTTTGACGAGCTCGGAACGGCGCTCTTCCGTCAAAGCCGGAATGACGATACGGATCGCGCTGCCGTCGTTGGATGGCGTCAATCCGAGATCGGATTTCATAATCGCTTTTTCGATAGCGGCAACCGAGCTTTTGTCCCACGGCTGAATCATCAGCGTGCGGGAATCCGGCGTATTAATGTTCGCCAGCTGGTTGACCGGTGTCATAGAACCGTAGTATTCGACTTGAACGCGATCCAGCAGGGCAGGAGTCGCACGCCCCGCACGAAGCGAAGCCAGCTCCTTCTTCAGCGCGCCGATCGCTTTTTCCATGCGTTCTTCCGCACTTTTTTTAATAGATTGCGGCATAGATTACACACTCCCTTTTACGATCGTGCCGATCTTCTCCCCAACTACGACGCGCTTGATATTGCCGCTTTCCGTAATCGAGAAGACGACCAGCGGAATATTGTTGTCCATGCATAAGGAGGATGCGGTCGAGTCCATAACGCCAAGGTTTTTGTTAAGCACTTCGAGGTAGGTCAGCGTTTCGAATTTTTGCGCGGTGGCGTCTTTGAACGGATCGGCGGTGTAGACGCCGTCGACTTTGTTCTTCGCCATCAAGATCACTTCCGCTTCGATTTCGGCTGCTCTAAGCGCCGCGGTCGTATCCGTCGAGAAATACGGATTGCCCGTTCCTGCCGCAAAAATGACAACCCTGCCCTTTTCCAAGTGCCGGATCGCTCTTCTGCGGATGTACGGTTCTGCAACCTGCTGCATCGTGATGGACGTTTGTACTCGTGTCGGTACGCCGATCGTTTCCAGCGCATCCTGCAGCGCCAGCGAGTTCATCACCGTAGCCAGCATACCCATGTAGTCTGCGGTTGCCCGGTCAATGCCTTTTGCGCTTCCGGCAATGCCGCGCCAGATGTTGCCGCCGCCAACGACGATGGCGACTTCCACCTGAAGATCCACTACTTCCTTCACCTGCTGGGCGATGGACGAAATCATCTCGGAGTCGATGCCGTAACCTTGTTGTCCGGCTAACGCTTCTCCGCTTAATTTCAAAATGACTCTTTTATAAATCGGACGTTCCAAGCTCCAACCCCTCCATTTCGATCAGACCGCTAAAGCTTTCTTTTAAAAAACAAGGAACACAGCGTGTTCCTCGTTACCTTGCATTTATCTTGTTGGATTACAGTTTAACTTGGGACATAACTTCTTCAGCGAAGTTTTCTTGTTTCTTCTCCAGGCCTTCTCCGAGCTCGAAACGAACGAAGCGGCGGATCGACAAGTTTTCGCCGATCGTTGCGATGTTTTCTTTCAATACTTCTTCTACAGTTTTGTCCGGGTCTTTTACGAAAGGCTGCTCAAGCAGGCAGTATTCCTCGTAGTATTTCGCCAGACGGCCTTCGACGATTTTCTCGACGATTTTTTCCGGCTTCCCTTCGTTCAGCGCTTGGTTCGTCAAGATTTCGCGCTCTTTATCCAGCGCTTCTTGCGGAACTTCATCACGGCGCAGGAATTTCGGGTTGGAAGCTGCAATGTGCAAAGCAACGTCGCGAACAAACGTTCTGAACTGCTCGTTTTTCGCAACGAAGTCGGTTTCGCTGTTCACTTCAACCAATACGCCGATTTTGCCGCCGGCGTGAATGTAGGACTCGATCATGCCTTCCGTTGCGATCCGGCCTGCTTTGTTAGCTGCCGCGGAAAGACCTTTTTCACGC
The DNA here is from genome assembly GCF_024158745.1 of Paenibacillus tyrphae. Classification (GTDB taxonomy): domain Bacteria; phylum Bacillota; class Bacilli; order Paenibacillales; family NBRC-103111; genus Paenibacillus_G; species Paenibacillus_G tyrfis_A. The sequence goes on from NZ_JAMZAW010000001.1 coordinate 283,854, forward strand.
AGAATTTCGGCTGCTTTTGTCAAGTCGCCATTTGCTTCTTCCAATGCTTTTTTACAATCGAGCATGCCTGCTCCTGTTTTATCGCGCAATTCTTTTACTGCTGCTGCACTAACTGCCATGATTTGGCCTCCTTGGAATGTATTATGTATTCCCAAAAAAAGGGCGGTGAAAGGATTTTGCACCTTTAAACCACCCTTTCTCGTATTCAATGCATTAAGCTGAAGTCTCTTCGCCTTGGTGAGCTTCGATAACCGCGTCCGCAATTTTAGCCGTCAGCAATTTCACGGCACGGATTGCGTCGTCGTTACCCGGGATCACGTAGTCAATTTCGTCCGGATCGCAGTTCGTGTCTACGATACCAACGATCGGAATACCAAGCTTGCGTGCTTCCGCAACGGCAATGCGCTCTTTGCGCGGGTCGATGACGAACAGTGCGCTTGGCAGACCTTTCATATGGGAGATGCCGCCCAAGAATTTCTCAAGACGATCTTTTTCTTTGCGAAGAATAATAACTTCTTTTTTCGGCAGCACTTCGAACGTGCCGTCTTGCTCCCATTTTTCCAGCTCATGCAAACGGTTGATCCGTTTTTGGATCGTTTGGAAGTTAGTCAGCGTACCGCCGAGCCAACGTTGGTTGATGTAGTACATTCCGCAGCGCTCAGCTTCTTCTTTAACCGAATCCTGAGCTTGCTTTTTCGTACCTACGAACAAGATCGTGCCGTTCTCTGCGGCTACGGACTTGACGAAGTTGTAAGCTTCCTCAACTTTTTTGACCGTTTTTTGCAGGTCGATGATGTAAATTCCGTTTCTTTCGGTGAAGATGTATCGATCCATTTTCGGGTTCCAACGACGGGTTTGGTGACCGAAGTGTACCCCAGCTTCGAGCAGCTGTTTCATGGAGATAACTGCCATCCTCACGCACCTCCTCTAAATTGGTTTTTGTGGTTTCCTCCGCCGATCGCATCTCCCGGTAAAACTCCTTGGCCAAGACGCTTGAAAGCATCTGCCGAAGCCAGTGGGAGCACCATTACCGGAATTAACCGACGTGTGGTTTTTAACACCGAAAATTACTATACCATAACTGACAACCGTATGCAACACCCGCGGCAGTTCGATGAAAAAAGACAAAGTCAGACCCCGCCCGCCCGAGTCTGATCGTTTTAAGGTGTCGTTAAATTGGTTATAACTTGCGTCAGCTCTTGGGACCCCTTGAATACATGCGCGCCCGAGATGATTTTGTCGTTCATCTGCTTTTGTTTCATCGTATCTACAAAGGCATTCCGGTCGGCAATAACGCCGCTCTGCTGCAGCAAATCAGCAACTTGGGCCGCAGTCATGCCTTTGGAGACATAAATGTACGTTTCCTTATCGGGCACGGCAGACTGCGGTTGTGCGGCTTGCTTGTCTCTCTCTTCTTTTAGCTTCTGCGCAATCAAGGCATCGACCTGCGGCTGGTCGTACAGCTTTTGACTTTTGTCGTACACATTAAAATAGGTAGAAGCAACTTCCTTAAGCCGGACGCGGTCCATTTCCTCGGGCGCCTGTCCTGCCGCGGGCTGCTTGGGAGCGGCGCTGCTCGATGGAGCAACCGCATTCATCAGCTGAAGCAGAACGGCACCCAAAATCAAACCGGTGCCGAGCCCGTACAGAAGCGATTTGTTCTTAAGCATTGGACCGTTCCTCCTGTTTGGCAAGCTGCAGGATCAGACTGATTTCCCCTTTGTTCATACCCAGCTTCTTAGCGATATAGTCCGTCGATTTGCCGGACTCGTACAATTCGAACAGCTCGCCGTAACGCTCCTTCATATTCATCGCAGCTTTGTTCGCTGCTACCGGCTGCGCGTCGGGTGCGGCGGGCTCTGTATAGGCCGGCGGTACCGCGGCCCCGGCGCTCGCTTCCAACGCCTCTCGCGGCTTCGACGCGTCTCCTTGAAGGGACAGGCGCCGCTGCTCCTCCGAGAACGTCAACCTGCCCAGTTCGTGCCGCAGCTCCTGACATTGCTTTTCAAGCGTTTCCACACGCGAGGTCAGTTTAGCCGCCTGCTCCTCGTAAGTTTGTTTCGTCCCGGAGAACAGCTCGATCAGCGCTTTGTTCTGCTCCTCAAGCTCCATAGCCAAGTGATCCATCGCCTGTTCCATCTCTTTGACAATGGCACCGTCGGGCTTGGCCGTTCCTTCAGATTTTCGCGGGATAATCTTTGCATAGACCACGATTAGAAGCCCGACCAGCACGATGTATACCCAAGGTTGGTCCAATTGCATTCACCTAGTTTCACAACATAATAGTTATAAGGTCAAGTCGATATGATGCCCCTTGAACGGATGCTCCGGTCCGGTGCCGCCCTGCGCCTGTTTGGCTTCCTCGGCCGACTTCTTGGCCTCCCCGCCCCCTCGGGAGTCCCGTTCGCCCGAACGGCCCGACTGATCGTCTTTGATCGAAGCTTGGCCGGTTTCCTCCATCTTGGCGCTGACCTGACGCTCTTTTATCGTCGACTTCTCGTTGGAGCTGTTCAGCATGGCCTGGTCTTCCACTCGCTTTTGCACCATTTGATGCTGCTTCAAACCGGCTTCGTCGTTCTTATGAAGTGCAAACTGCATTTCAACCGGTTTCATGCTCACCGGCATCCCCTCCTTCGAACTGTACGCGTACGTCAGCCTTTATACGATAGGAAGCATCGCGATATCTCCGTCGATCAGTTGAAACCTAACGCGGGGAGAAGTATCTTTAATGAATTTGGTATATCGGCCGATCACGATTTTCGTTCCGCTGTAGGCGTTGGCAATGACTTCGACCTTTGCTTTTTCCGAGTCCTCAAGCGATCTCTCAATTTCCAGCATTCGCTCTCTGGAGCTCGCAATTTCTTCCGTAACCTGTTTCTTGGTATGGTTCAGCTTAACCCGCATCGCCACTTTGTCCGGCCCAAGCTGCCCCGTGGCTGCCAATTGGTCGAGCAGCACAAGCGCCTTATCCGTCTTATCCAGGTTCTCGCTCAAAGCTCTTTGCTGGATACGAAGCTGCTGAAGCTCGTTGCGGAGCTCCGGCAAGACCCCGACTTCGATGACCGTAGCCGTCGACATAGAGTTACCGATCGTCCGGGCAATGACTGCGTCGCCCGCTTGAATCATTCCTCCGACAATCAGTCCCTTGGTGCCTTTGCATACAACTTGATTTCCCGCGCGTACTTGAGAATGCATAATGCTTTGGCTGACCAGCACTTCTTCTCCCGCTGCGACATTGGCATCCTGGATGAAAGAGCTTTTTACCCGTTTTCCGGCACGAATCGTTCCTTTGTTATGCCCAAGGATTCCCGCGCTGATCTCAATGGAGCCAGCTGCCTCCAACTCTGCGGCGTCCACGCTACCTGTAATGCGGATATCTCCCGCCGCTTTGATGCGAAAGCCCGGCAGCACGTTGCCGCGGATGACGACGGACCCGACAAAATCAATATTTCCGACATTATAGTCGACATCCCCGTTCACTTCAAAGATCGGAAAAACATTGATTTTATCCCGGTCCGTCTTGGTGACCATTCCGTCAATGGCTGCATAAATGGCCGTCTGCTCCGGGTCGGTCACGACATTTTTGCCAAGCTTGAGGCGCGCATCCTTCCCGTCCTTCGCAAAAAGCGTTTCCCCGGTTACCGCGCGTCCCGGGACGCCCAAGGCGGCCGGAATTTTTTGGGCGATCAACTGCCCCTTTTTCACGTTATGGATCGTTGTCACTTCTTTATAATCGACCTTGCCGTCCTCCAGCTCGGCCGGGCGTTTGGATTTGTCGTCCAAATCGTACATCATCTGGACACGCCCGTCCTGACCATTCTTCGGCGCATCGCCTTCGGCGATCACCGTCTGAGAGAAGAAGAACGCCTTTGGATCGTCTACAATCGCGGCGATTTTCTCCTCATCTATGCCGTATACGATGTGATACGAGGCAATCAATTCCATAAGCTGTCCTTTGGTAACGCGGAACGAATCCTCGCAATTCGCAAACTTGAGGTAAGCGAACAGCTTGTCGTCGGACAACGAAATATCCATATAATAGCTGAGCGGCATCGCCAGATCGGCCATCATTCTCCCCACTTTCCGACCCCTTAGTCATAAAATAGCTGCGACTTATGACGGCTCAAAGAACCTTTTAACCGCAGAATCGCTTTTGAGTGCAGCTGTGATATTCTGGATGGGGAAAGATTCATGACTTCGGCGATCTCGCTTAAAGACAATTCTTCGTAATAAAAGAGGGATACGACGGTCCGCTCTTTTTCCGTCAACCGTTCGATAGCTTTAGCTAACGTTTCCTTTAAATATACTTCATTTACTTTGGATTCCGGACTTTTCACCTTTTCGTCAATTAACAAAGAAAGCCGTGTCTCCGAATCTTCCTCCCGGATAGGATCGTCGATCGAACAGACGGTCGTCACTGCGATCTCCTGTACCATCTGTTGAAATTCCTGTTCGCTGACATCCAGATAAGAGCTGATTTCACTATCGGTTACGGAACGCAAGTATTGCTGTTCGAGCTTTTGATAAGCGTCCTCGATCTTCTTGGCCTTCTCCCTCACGGAACGGGGAACCCAGTCGCCTTGACGGAGCCCGTCGATCATCGCTCCGCGAATACGCCAGGAGGCATACGTTTCAAATTGCAGTCCCCGCTCGTAGTCGAACTTTTCGATGGCATCGATCAAGCCCATAATACCGCAGCTCGATAAATCTTCTTTCGAAACGTTTTTAGGCAGACCGATGGAAAGACGACCCGAAACGTAATCGACCAACGGCAAATACGTTTCGATGAGCGCCTGCTTCGCTTTCAATTGTCTGTCTTCTCTCCATTGCTTCCAAACATCGATATTCGCCAAATGGGATTTTTGCGCGATCATGACAGATGGTCACCATCCTTATTCTTCAGACATTCGGCGAACCGCCTGTGCCAATTCGTCAGGACTCCCTTGTATCTTCGTTGAGAGCTTCGGCGGATTCAGCGGGGAAAAATCGGTCTCCGCGGCGTCCTTCGGACCCGGCGACGGTTTCAGCATCTGATGCAGCTCCGCATCCTGATCGGGCGTTACAACATCGACCGCCGTTCCTTTAAGCTCATCCTCTTCTTCCGAATGCTCAGGAATCGGAGCGCCCGCCAATCCAGCAACCGTGCCAAGCAGCCAACGGAACAAAAATACGATTACAAACATCAGGACAAAGCTGTAGAAGCTGCGAATCAAGGTAGTCAGCCAAATATTGTCGGTGATCGACAATGCAAAGGTAATGACGAATGCCGCGGCTCCTACGATAAAGTTCCAACGTATCGATCCGATCATAGGTTTACAATTCCTTCACTCCGTGTTGTACGCTGCGAATCATGAGCATACCGGATTCGCAGTCGAATTCGATGGTTCGCCCGTAATTGCCGCCGGTATCTTCGGCAATAATCGGGATCTGGTACCGGCTGAGCATTTCCTTGCAGGACTCGACATTCCGCGGTCCAATCCGCATCGTGTCCGATTGGGAGCCGAATGCGAACATTTGTGCTCCACCGGCCATTTTGGCAACCATGCGCTTCACTTGAGCCCCAAGATCCTCCATCAGGCGAATCATTTCGGGGATTGCCGTATCTGCATATTTCGCGATGTTCAACTTTCCTTCTCTGGCAATATCCGAGGTCGGCAGCATGACGTGGGCCATTCCGGCTACTTTGGCCTTGGCATCGAACAAGGTAACGCCCACGCAGGAACCGAGCCCCGTCGTCTTGAGCACACCGGTCAAGTGAGCGACGTTCAGGTCGGCCATTCCTACTTTAATCAGATTGTCTTGGATCATGGAGTATGCACTCCCAAAGCAACGAAAATACGTTCGAAGGACTCCGGGTCCGGGATGAGGAAGAAATGCCCTTCCACCTCATCGCTTCCGTCCAGAAACTTCGTGTCGATCAAGAGCGCCTGGTCCCCCATTTGACCGAATTGGAGCAGGCCGTAGCTCAGAATGGCTCCCGCCATATCAATCGCAAGCGAAGGAACGGTCGGCTGCATGTTCAGCTGTGTGAAATCCGCCAGGGACGACAAGTACGAGCCCGCCAAAATGTTGCCGATCTCGTTGAGCGCGGACAACTCCATTTCGGAGTACTCTTCGTCTTCCACCGCGTCCATTCCGACCAAGTTACGAAGAAGCTTCTTGGCCGACTCGAACTTCAGGATAAAGAATAAATTTCCCGGCGTTTCCCCTTCGACTCTCAGAAATATAGCGATAACGGCTTCCTCGGCTCCTCCTACGCTGTCCGCGATTTCCTCGAAAGGAACCATTCGCACTTTGGGCACAAGCATATCTACAGGCTTATCGAGCAGTTGCGAGAGCGCAGTAGCCGCATGTCCGGCACCGATATTTCCGACTTCCTTCAGCACATCCATTTGAAAATCGGCAAAAGAATTAAATGCTTCCACTAGGCCTACTCCTCTACATTCTCCAGTTGAACGATCTCGCTCTTGGTCAATACTTCCTTCAGGTTCAGCAGCACAAGCAGCCGGCTTTCGCCTACTTTGGCAATCCCGTGAAGATACTTGGCCTTAATGCCGCCTACGATTTCCGGCGGATCGTCGATATGATCCGAATCCACATCGATGACGTCGTTGGCCGAATCGACAATCAGGCCGACTTCGATGTCGCCGACGGCAACGATAATGATCCGCGAGTTGTCGGTATACTCGGTCTCCGGAAATCCGAAGCGGCCGCGCAGATCGATGACGGGGGTAACAACACCGCGCAAATTGATAACGCCTTTGACAAATTCGGGCGTTTTCGGAACCCTGGTCATCGGCTGCATCCGTTCAATGGTGCGGACCTTCTCGACCTCTACCCCGTATTCTTCCTTTCCTAAAGTAAACACGATGACTTTCAATTCTTCTCCCATACTCGCAGCCTCCTTAAGTTATCGCGTGAATGTAGCCGTCTTTGCGTCCCGCTATTTAATCAAGGCATTCGTATCGATAATTAACGCGACTTGTCCGTCTCCCAGAATGGTTGCACCGGAAACCGCAAACAGCTTGGTCAAATATTTGCCGAGCGTCTTCAGCACGATTTCCTGCTGGCCGATAAATTCGTCGACGACGAGCGCAGCCATTTTATCGCCTTTGCGTATGATGACCACTTGCGTCTCGTTCTCGGAAATATTCGTACCTCCCGGCACATCGAACAGATCGGCCAAGGATACGAGCGGGATAACCCCGGTACGGTACTCGACCATGCGATTGCCGTGAACCGAGCGAATCTGTTCTTGACGGACAGCCATCGTTTCCACAATGGAAGAAAGCGGAATAGCGTACTTCTCGTTATTGAGCCGGATCAGCATCGCCGAGATAATCGACAGCGTCAGCGGCAGCTGAACGGAAAATTTGGAACCTTTCCCCCATACCGAATCAACTTGGACTTGTCCGCCGAGACTTTGAATCTTCGTCTTCACGACATCAAGTCCGACCCCGCGGCCGGAGATGTCCGATATTTTATCCGCGGTGCTGAAGCCGGAGGCAAAAATCAACTGATTGACCTCGTCATCCGTAATGCGCTCGGCTTGTTCCTTGGTCAAAACGTTGTTTTCCAGAGCTTTTTTCAACACTTTGTCCCGGTTGATGCCGCGTCCGTCTTCCTCGATCTCGATAAACACATGGTTTCCGCTATGATACGCGCGCAGATGAATCGTTCCGGTCTCGGGCTTTCCGATGGCAACGCGCTCGGCAGACGGCTCCACGCCATGGTCGACGGCATTCCGGAGCAAGTGCACCAACGGATCGCCGATTTCGTCGATGACCGTCCGGTCCAATTCAGTATCGGCGCCGGTGATGATCAGATCTACCTTTTTGTCCAGCGTCTTCGCGACATCCCGGATCATGCGCGGGAAACGGTTAAAGACGGTATCGATCGGCACCATGCGCAGCTTCAGTACGATATTTTGCAAATCGCTGCTGACCCGTGACATATGCTCGACGGTTTCCGTCAGTTCGCTGCGGCGAATTTCGCTGGCAAGCTGCTCCAACCGTACCCGATCGATCAACAACTCGCTGAACAGGTTCATCAGCGTATCAAGCCGCTCGATGTCGACGCGGATCGTGCGTCCGGCTACAGGGGCACCGCCTGCAGCAGGCGCTTTTTTGGCTTCCTGCTTCGGCGCTTCCTGCGTCGATGCGGCGGCTGTCTCGGCTTGCGCCTGCGCGGCCGCTGCGTTGGACCCGGAAGGCGGACTCATAAGCTCAGTCAGCTTGGTCTGATCCAAAACGATGACGTCCGCTTTATCGATTTCGGATACGCTCGCGACTTGCTTTTGCAGCTCATCGCTGTCGATTTGGGATATGTAATAAACGACGAACGATTGATCAAATCGCTCCTGCTCGATATCTTCCACGGAAGGATTGGACTTGATGACCTCCCCGTTCTGCTCGAGCACGTTGAACACCATATAAGCGCGCGCCGCTTTTAACACGCAATCTTGTCGAACCGTTACTTCCAGGCGAAGTACAGGAATACCCGCTTCGATGGACTGGAGAAGAATCGAATATTGAAATTCGTCAAGCTCTCCCCCGGCGATAGTTGTTGGCGCCGCTTTGGCGGTCGTGCCTCCGGCTCCGCCGCTCTTGGTGTAATCGCCGGAAACGATGGACTTCAGCGCGGCAACGATTTCGGTTACGTCCGCTTGGCCTGTACCGCCTTGAATGATGTTCTCAACCATGGATTCCAAGGAATCCAGACTTTTGAACAGGCAGTCGAAAATAAACGAATCCATCTTCAGCTTATGGTTGCGGACGAGGTCCAGCACATTCTCCATCTCGTGAGTCAGCGACGCCAGATCTTCGAATCCCATCGTCGCCGACATTCCTTTCAACGTATGCGCCGACCGAAAAATATTTTGCACGATCGTGATGTCTTCCGGGCTGCTCTCCAGACTGAGCATCTGTTCGTTCATCGCTTGCAAGTGATCTCTCGACTCATCGATAAACATCGAGAGGTATTGATTCATTTCCATATCTACACCTCCATCATGGTAATTGCTCTATCAAGGCTTACCCGGAAGTCAGGGCTCGCGGGCGACGGCTTGTACCAGCTTCGCGGTAATTTCCTGCTGGGGGAGCACATGCGTTACGCAATTCAGCTCCACCGCCGCACGGGGCATCCCGTAAACGATGCAGGTGTCCTCCGATTCGGCAATCGTCGTTACGGCTCCGGATTGCTTCAGCGCCAGCATCCCTCTGGCTCCGTCGGAGCCCATACCGGTCATGAGCACGATGTGGCGTTTAAGCTCCCTCATCGGCAACAGCGATTCGAAAAGCACGTCCACCGACGGCCGGTGTCCGCCGCGCGGATCTTCTTTAGTCAGATGGATCTTGTAAGAATGGTTCCCATTGCGAGCGACGGTCATATGATAGCCGCCAGGGGCGATATAAGCGGTGCCGCTCTCCAAAATCATGCCGGCTTCCGCCTCAACCACCCGCAGCCTTGAAACGGAATCGAGCCGCTGCGCCAGCGACTTGGTAAAGTTAGGAGGCATATGCTGGACGATAACGACCGGAGCGGGAAAGTACTCCGGGAAATCGGACAACACCTGATGCAGCGCCCGAGGCCCCCCGGTCGAGGTGCCGATGGCGACGATATGTTCGAATCCAGCCGTACCTGTAGCGGGGCGCCGTTCCATCCTTGGGGCCGGTTCCGAGAACGGCCGCGGATCTTTCGGCACCTCCGGCGCTTTCAGCGACGGCTTGCTCAACGCGGAACGAGACAGCTTGCGCATGTTCGTTTTTACCGCGATGTGCAGTTTTTCGAGCAGCAATTGCTTGACTTTATGCAAATCGAGTGAAATCGAACCCGACGGTTTTCCGACGAAATCGACAGCCCCCCATTCGAGCGCTTTGATGGTCTCCGCCGCGCCTTCCTGGGTCAGACTGCTTAACATGATGACCGGAACCGGGTGCTCATTCATGATCGCGCGAAGCGCATCCAACCCGTTCATTTCCGGCATCTCAATATCCATGGTGACAGCATGGGGATTCAATTTTTTGACCAGCTCGACGGCTTCCTTGCCGTTTTTTGCGGTTCCTACTACCCGCAGCGCCGGGTCCCCCGATATAAGGTCGGTGATGATTTTTCTCATAAAAACCGAGTCATCCACCACAAGCACATCATAAGGCTGCATACGTTTCACTCCTCTGCGTTGTGTCTGAAATCTGAAGGTCGGAGGACGTTCTCTTTTATTTAAGCAGCTTAATCATTCGGTTCAAGAAGCCTTTGACCGCCCCCGAGCTCATTTCCGCCGGCTTTTGGTTCGCAATAAAATCATCGGTCAGATCGTAGATCGATTTGGATGCGCCGCTCGACGGAAAAGCTACGGTAAAAGGCACCTGCTTTTTTACGGCCTTGGATACCGCAGCATCATCAAGCACGTAGCCGATTGTTGGAATGTCCAGATTCAAAAATTGCTTGGCGACCATACTGATCTTTTCGGCGGTTTGCCTGCCTTCCCGCCAATCGGTCACCCGATTGACGACCAGCCGGAAGCGAATGTCGTAATCCATCGCGCTTACCATTTTGATAATGGCATACGCATCGGTAATCGAGGTCGGCTCTGGCGTCGTCACCACGATCGTTTCTTGTGCGGCAACGATAAACTTGAGCGTTTCTTTGGACAACCCGGCCCCCGTATCGAAAATAATAAAGTCCGCATGTCCGTTCAGCTGGCCGATTTGCTCTTGAAAATAATCCAATTGTTCCTCGGACAGCCGAATCAGGTCGTTAAAACCGGATCCGCCTGCGATGAATTGCAAATTGTTATAACCCTTATGAATGATATCCCAAATCGTCTTTTCTTTTTTCAATAAATGATACAAATTGTACTTCGGCGTAATTCCCATCAGCACGTCGATATTGGCCAGACCGATATCGGCGTCGAAAACAAGTACCTTGAACCCTTTTTTTTGAAGCGCAAGAGCAAAATTAAGTGTAAAGTTCGATTTGCCGACCCCGCCCTTACCGCTTGTGACAGCGAGAATGCGTGTCGGCTTTTCTGCGGAGTTGGCTCGATGCCTGATCAGATTCCGAAGCTCTTGTGCCTGATCATTCATGGTTGTTATCCTCCAGAATCCAATCGATCAGCTGCCTCTCGTTCAACTCCTCGATATCGTCGGGAACGCTCTGTCCGTTGGCGATATAAGAAGTCTGCAATCCGAAATCGCGGATCAGGTTAACGACGGCGCCGTACGAATCGGTCTCGTCCCTTTTCGTAAACAATACTTTGTCTAATTTGAACTTGCTGAAGTTGTATGTAATGGCCTTCATATCTTTATATTTGGTCGTTAGGCTGAGCACCAGGAACGTTTCACTCTTCCCTCCGGATTGAAGCAGTGCATTGAGCTCCGAAACGTACATCTCGTTGCGGAAGTTCCGACCGGCCGTATCCATAAAAATAAGGTCGCAGTCTTTCAAATTCTCGAGTGCCTTGTTCAAATCCAGCGGGGAAAACACAACCTCAAGCGGAACGTTCAAAATGGTAGCGTACGTCTTGAGCTGCTCCACCGCGGCAATGCGGTACGTATCCGAGGTGATGAACCCGACCTTGCGGCGGTGCTTCAGCACTTGTTCCGCAGCCAGCTTGGCAATCGTCGTCGTTTTGCCGACGCCTGTAGGCCCGACAAAATGAGCGATTCGGGTATCGGAAGCGATCCCTTTGCCGTCCTGCGACTGAAGCAGCGTTTGGAGCTGGTTCCGGAGAGAATGGACCGCGAATTGTTCCGTGATCGGAATGTCCTCGGCTTCGGCTTCCTCCGATACCCGGGCCAGAAGCTCCTGAACCATCTGCGAGTCGATCTCCTGATCGAGCAGCCGGCGCTCCAGTTCCACTAAAACCGGATCTTGGGCTGCCTCCGGCATACGCTGTGAAGAAAGCTTCTGCATCATTTCTTTCATTTGCTTGATCTCTTCAAGCAGCGTATCTTCCTTTGCTCTGCTGCTGACGGATGCCGGCGGAGACCCAACAGGACCGGCCTGAGGAGGCGGGCTTGCCGGGAGCACGTCCGGCACTTCGGGAAACGAAAGCGTCGGCTGCACTTCCCGCTCCCGTTCCCGCTGCACCCCGTAAGCGGCAGTTGCAGCCGTACTCCCCACAAGCGTATTAGCCGCCGGGGCAGCCGGCTTCGCCAAGGTAGCGGTGGCCGACCTGCCGGTAGCCGGTTGTCCGCTTCCGGCTGCCGAATCCGTGGCAGCAATCACTTCGATCTTTTTCTTCGAAAACATGCCGAGAAATCCGCCGGAACGAATTTCTTTCGTATTGATGATGACAGCGTCTTTCCCGAGGTCCGTGCGAATTTTTTGCAGGGCATCCGGCATGGAGTCTACGACATACCGCTTCACTCTCATAGATTAACAACCCCCATGCTCTGAATTTCAACGCTCGGTTCCAGCTCGCTGTAAGATAAGACCGGAATGTCCTGCATCGTGCGTTCAAGCAGCTGCCTCAAGTACATGCGAATGGTGGGCGAGGTGAGAACGATTGGCTGCTGACCTGCTTGAAGCAGCTTGGTTACTTGATCGGTAACCTTCTGATAGATCACTTGGCTGGACGTCGGATCGAGCGCGAGATAGCTGCCTTGGTCGGACTGTTGTACCGACTCCGCAATTTTTTTCTCGAGCGTCGGCCCGACGGTAATGACCTTCAGCGACTCGCCACCGATCGTGTACTGCTGCGTAATTTGTCTGGATAACCCCTGCCGGACATATTCCGTCAGCACTTCCGGATCCTTCGTATACGTACCGTAATCGGCGAGCGTCTCCAAAATGGTGACGAGATCGCGGACGGATATTTTTTCGCGAAGCAGCTTGACCAGCACTTTTTGTACGTCGCCAATCGACAGAACGTTCGGGATTAAATCGTCGACCAGCGCCGGGTGATGCTCCTTGACGTTCTCGATAAGCGCCTTCGTTTCCTGGCGGCCCAGCAGCTCGTGAGCATGCTTTTTAATAATTTCCGTCAAATGCGTCGCTACGACGGATGGCGGATCGACAACCGTGTAGCCGGAAAGCTCGGCCCGTTCTTTAGTCGGTTCGTCAATCCATAGCGCCGGCAGCCCGAAGGCCGGCTCCAGCGTATCGATCCCTGTAATCGAATCGTCATCGATTCCTGGACTCATCGCCAAGTAGTGACCCAGTAGCAAATCGCCGCGTGCGACCGTATTGCCTTTAATTTTTATGACATATTCGTTCGGACGCAGTTGAATATTATCGCGAATCCGGATCACCGGTACGACGATTCCGAGCTCGAGCGCGCACTGTCTGCGAATGAGAATGACGCGATCGAGCAGGTCTCCGCCCTGCTGCGTATCCGCCAGCGGGATAAGTCCGTAGCCGAATTCGAACTCGATCGGATCGACCTGCAGCAAGCCGATGACACTTTCGGGGCTTCGTACTTCTTCGATCTGCTGTTCCTCCTCAAGCTGAACTTCAGCAGCTTGCTTGCGGTTCATCGTCTGCTGCATTTTGTAAGCTGCGAATGCAAGCACGGCAGCGATCGGCAATGTAGTGATCAGATGGATCGGCGTGAAAATGCCCAACGCTGTAATCGTTCCCGCTACAATATAAAGCAGCTTCGGATAAGAAAAGATCTGCGATGTCAAATCATGCGCCAAGTTTCCTTCGGAAGCCGCCCTCGTCACAATAATCCCCGCTGCGGTAGAGATCAGCAGCGCCGGAATTTGGCTGACGAGACCGTCCCCGATCGTCAGGATCGAATAGAGCGCTCCCGCTTCACTAAGCGACATTCCTTTCATCGCCATTCCGATAATCAAACCGCCGATGATATTGATCAGCAGCATGATAATACCCGCGATCGCATCCCCTTTGACGAATTTGCTCGCACCGTCCATCGCGCCGTAAAAGTCGGCCTCGCGCGAAATTTTCTCGCGTCGTTCTCTGGCCTGCTGTTCGTTGATCAGCCCTGCGTTCAAATCCGCGTCGATACTCATCTGTTTCCCCGGCATCGCGTCGAGCGTAAACCGTGCGGCTACCTCGGCAACCCGCTCCGAGCCTTTGGTAATGACGATAAACTGCACCAGCACCAAAATGATAAATACCACAAAGCCGACGACAATGTTACCCTGGGCAACGAACGATCCGAAGGTGCTGACCACGTTGCCCGCGTCCCCATGGGCCAAAATGTTTCTTGTTGTCGATACGTTCAGCGCAAGCCGGAACAAGGTGGTGATGAGCAGGAGCGACGGAAAAATGGAGAACTGAAGCGCGTCCTGTGTGTTCATGCCGATCAAAATGATCATAAGAGCAGCCGATATGTTGATAATCAGCAGGACATCCAGCAACCATATCGGCAGCGGGACGACCATCATCAGAACGATGCCGATCACGCCGATCAGCACGACCAGGTCTTTTGCTTTCATTGCAGGGTGTCCTCCTTTCCGGGATTAGTTCGCTTTTCCTTTAACTTTGTATACGTATGCCAGCACCTCGGCTACGGCCTGAAACATATCGGCCGGTATCGATTCTCCGATCTCAACCTGCGCGTATAAAGCGCGGGCGAGCGGTTTGTTTTCCATCGTTATGATGCCGTTATCCTTGGCAATCTGCCTTATCTTCAAGGCGATATAATCGGTCCCCTTGGCGATAACGGTAGGCGCCTGCATCTTGGAGGCATCGTATTGAAGCGCGACGGCAAAATGCGTCGGGTTCGTGATGACGACGTCCGCTTTAGGAACGTCCTGCATCATCCGCTGCAGTGCCATGCGGCGCTGCTTCTCGCGGATCTTCCCTTTAATCAGCGGATCCCCTTCCGTTTTCTTATATTCGTCTTTAATATCCTGCTTGGACATCCGCAAGCTCTTCTCATACTCATAACGCTGATAAATGTAATCCAAAATTGACATGACGATCAAAATCAAACCGATTTTAATTCCCAATTGCAGTGTCAAGGAGGCGGTGAAAGCGATGATTTCTTCCAGCGGCAGCCGCGCAAGCTGCAGTATGTTGTCCTTTTCCGCCATTAGCGTCGAATAAACAACAACGCCGATGACCGTCATCTTGAGCACCGATTTGAGAAAATCGACGATGGCCCGCATGGAGAACAGCCGCTTTGCCCCTTCGAGAGGGTTAATTTTGCTGAATTTCATCATGAGCGGTTCGCCCGTAAACAAAAAGCCGATCTGCACATAATTACCGACAACGCCGATGACCATCGAGATCAAAAAAATCGGACCAAGAATCAAAAACATCTGTGTGGCGATCTTTTCGAATAACACCATACTGTTATCCATGGTGACGTTCATATTGAGAAAATCGATAAAGATCGAGCGAAACAAACCGACGAGTCGCTCTTTCATGTAGCCTCCGAACAAGAAAAACGATAAGAAGGAGAAAAACAAGATGAAGGCGGCCGGCACTTCCATGCTTTTGGCCACTTGCCCTTTTTTGCGGGCTTCTTGTTTTTTCTTAGGCGTTGCCGCTTCCGTTTTCTCTCCCGAGAACAATTGCAAATCCAGCTTTAAACGTAATGCAGCCACGGCCTGCCTCCTCACACGCTAACTGCCAGCGAACAATCCGAAAAACTTGGCCATCGTTTCCAGCATGGTCGAGAATTTCTCTTTGTAGATCAATTCGTATCCCGGAAACAAGAGAAGCAGCAGAATAAAACCAACGATAATCTTCACCGGAATCCCGATGACGAAAATGTTGAACTGCGGGGCTACCCGAGCGAGAAGCCCAAGACCGACATCGGTCAGAAACATTGCGACGACAAGCGGCGCCGCCATTTGAAAACTAATAGCAAATACTTGAGAGAACGTCTTCAGCATAAAGTCCGAAAGCTGACCGTTATAATTTTTAACAAACAAATCGTTGTTCAAAGGAATCCATTCGTAGCTTCGCATGATTCCTTCGAGCAAGTAATGATGACCGTTGAAGCTTAAAAACAGCAGCATGGCGATCATGTACTTCAAGTTGCCCAGAATCGGACTTTGCGCTCCTGTTAGCGGATCGATCACGTTCGCTATACCGAACCCCATCTGAAGGTCGATGAAGGCACCGGAGATCTGAACGACCTGAAAGAACATATACGCTATGAAACCGAGGCTTAATCCCACAAACACTTCCCGGACAACGGAAAGAATATACAGTGAATCCATAGCCACCGGCGTCGTCAGCCCGATGCTGAAGAACGTAATGAAAGCAACGAAAAACGATAGCCCTACCTTCAGCTGCATCGGCACATTACGGGCCGCAAATACGGGAGCGACGACAAAAAACGAAGAAATCCGACAAAAAAACAACAAAAATCCGGGAAGATACTGCAAAACCCACTCCATTTCACCCACAACCTATCCCACGTATTTATACAGGTTATTCAACAGATTATAGGTAAAATCAACGAGTGTCGTCAGTATCCAAGGACCGAATATAAGTATCGCAAGCAGCACAACGACGATTTTCGGAACAAAGGCAAGGGTCTGCTCCTGGATTTGCGTCGTCGCTTGAAATACACTGATGATCAAGCCGACCGCCAGCGCCAGCACCATCATCGGAGCGCTGGCTTTAAGCGTGGTGTATACCGCTTCTCCGGCTAATCTGATTACAAATTCCGAGCTCAAAGTGCTCTCCTCCCGGCTGGTCCGTCTATGTATTGTAACTGAGCAGAAGCGAACGAACGACGAGATACCAACCGTCCACAAGAATGAACAGCAAGATTTTGAACGGCAACGAAATCATTACCGGCGGCAGCATCATCATCCCCATCGCCATCAGCGTACTGGCAATGACCATATCAATGACCAAAAACGGAATAAAGATCATAAAGCCCATCTGAAACGCCGTCTTTAACTCGCTAATCGCATAAGCAGGAACAAGTGCCGTAAGCGGTGTATCTTCCACTCCGCTTGGCCGTGGCGCCTTGCTGTAATCCAGGAACAGCTTCAAATCTTTCTCCCGGGTATGCTGAAACATGAACTTCTTGATCGAAACGGATGCTTTCTCCAGCGCTGCCGTCTGGGTCAGCTCTCCCTTAAGATAGGGCTGCACAGCCGTTTGGTTGATGTCTCCAAGCGTTGGCGCCATGATGAAAAAGGTCAGAAATAACGCAAGACCTATCAGCATTTGGTTCGGCGGCATTTGCTGCGTACCGAGCGACGTCCGGACAAAGCCGAGCACGATGACAATTCGGGTAAAGCTGGTCATCAGAATCAGAATGGCCGGAGCGATGCTGAGAATGGTAATCAGCAGCACGATGGTAATGGCGCTCGAAGCCCCCTGCGTATTGTCGGATGTCCCGATATCGATGTTGATTCCGGGAATCGGATCGGCCGCATAGGCAGTACTTGCGAGCGAACCGCACAGAACAAGAAGAATCAGCAGGAAAATGAGCCTCTTATTGAATTTCATCATTTATCATTCAACCGATCTGAATTAGTGTCTTGCTTGAGCAGCTGTTCCATTTGTTTCTTCTGATCCGACATATGCTGGATTTTTGTGTGAAACACCTCTTGGAACGAGGCTGTCACTTCTATGTCTTCTTCGATTGCCGGCTTGTTGCGAAGCTTTTTGAGCCAGCCTCCGATGGAATCGAAGGTCGGGCCCGCAAACGCCGGGCCGGAAGACATCAGCTCCGTAATCAAAGCGACCTCGGTTTCGTCCTCGATCTTTTCGAGCAGTTGAATGTTCTCCCCCACTCCGACGATATAAAGCGAACGGCCGATTTCGACAACTTGAATCGATTTATTTTGTCCGAGCGGCAGCCCACCCAAGGAACGTATCGACCGCCCGGATAAAAATTTATTTTTCTGCGAAATCATCTTCACGATGACCAGAAAAATTCCGATAATAAGTAAAAGAAAAAAAAGGACTTGGAAGATCATCCAGAACGTGCCCCCTGAACTACCTTCCGTTACAAGTCGATCCGGTGTGCCCAGCATTCCCGCCCCAGAAGGGGCCGGGTTCTCCGATTCCGCGAAACAAACAGCAGCAGGCCATACTGCTGTTTGCATCCAAACCATGGCAACACCGGACGATAACTTGGCTATGAGTCTTCTCAACATTTCACTTTCCTTTCAATTTGCGCAAGACCCATCGTTCGACCCTGGTTGAAATTATCCCAAGGTTTTCTTGATCGCTTCAATAACACGGTCCGCCTGAAACGGCTTCACGATGAAATCTTTGGCGCCTGCCTGGATCGCATCGATAACCATAGCCTGCTGCCCCATAGCAGAGCACATAATGACCTTGGCATTTCCATCAAGCTTCTTGATTTCTTTAAGCGCATGGATACCGTCCATTTCCGGCATCGTGATGTCCATCGTAACCAGATCGGGGCGGAGCTCTTTAAATTTTTCAATCGCTTGTGCGCCGTCGTTTGCTTCTCCGACAACTTCATAGCCATTTTTCGTTAAAATATCTCGAATCATCATTCTCATAAATGCTGCGTCGTCTACAATCAAAATACGGTTTGCCATGGGTAACCATTCCTCCTATAGGATGCTTAAGTAATCTTGTTGGTTGATTATTATTGTAATTTTTGAATCCGATCCCATTGATTCACAATATCCGTCACGCGGACACCGAAGTTTTCGTCAATGACGACGACTTCGCCTTTAGCGATCAATTTGTTATTGACTAAAATATCGACAGGTTCCCCGGCCAGCTTGTCCAGTTCGATGATCGATCCTTGAGACAATTCGAGAATGTCCTTAATGACCTTATGCGTACGACCCAGTTCGACCGTCACTTTAAGCGGGATGTCCAGCAGCAGATTCAAGTTCGTATCTTCTGCAGGGGATAGCTGCGGGTGACTGAAATTGGCGAATTGAGCCGGTTGGACGTTTACTCCCCGTGCCGTCGGAACACCGTAGTTGGCCGGCTGCGGCGGATAAGCTTGCGCTGCAGGCGGAGTCATCGGCGGCTGGTAAACCGGCTGCTGATAACCGTGCTGCGGCGGCGGTTGATGCCCTGCCGGAGGCTGCGAATAAGGATCTTGTCCGAAGGCGCTCGGCGCGGCAAAGGCTGGCTGTTCCGGGACCGGTTGGGAAACGGGCGCGGATTGTGCAGGCGCCGGTGCAGGTTCCTCTATTGCGTCTCCACCTCCCATTAAAGTAGACACCATCTCTCTGGCGAAAGGGACCGGCAGCAGCTGCATGATGGTCGAATCAATCAGGTCGCCGATCGTCAGTCGGAAAGAGATTTTGATAAATACATCTTCTGGAGGCAGGGAGGCAGTTCCTTCCCCTGACGCTAAATTTAATATGTCGATTCCCGGCGGCGAAATATTGACAAACCGGTTGAAGATCGTCGACATCGATGTAGCGGACGAACCCATCATTTGGTTCATCGCTTCTTGAACCGCGCTGATATGAATTTCGCTAAGCTCTTCCGTTTGTCCCGTTCCGTCTCCGCCCATCATCAAATCGGCGATAACCTGGGCATCCCGGGTTTTAATCACCAGAAGGTTGATCCCATGAAAGCCGTCGACGTAGTTCACATGGACAGCCACGTGCGGCTTCGGAAACTCGTCGGCGAGTTCAGACTGAGCGATGATGGATACTTTTGGAGTCGTAATATCCACCTTTTTGCCAAGCAGGGTGGAAAGTGCAGTAGCCGCGCTTCCGAATGTAATGTTTCCGATTTCGCCAAGCGCATCTTGCTCCAAAGAAGACAAATAATCTTCTACTTGAGGAACAAACTCGGAAATAGCGGAGGATTCGCCATCACCCGATTGTCTCAATAGCGCATCGATCTCTTCTTGAGACAAATAATCCTTGTTATTCGTCATTCTCTTCCACTCCTTCTTCTTGGACAATCTCGCTGATTTGGACAGCCAGCTTGCCTCGCGTCGTTCCGGGACTGCCGTAAAACTTCAACTTTTCCCCTATGCGAATGTCCAACGGCTCGTTCACGGATTTACCAAGCGTGATGACATCCCCGGCGTTGAGGTTCAAAAACTCCCTCACGGAAATTTGGGAAGAACCCAACTCCGCGATAATCGGCAGTTTCGCTTTATGCAGTCTGGACTGGAGAGCCGTAAGCTCCTCCGGCGCGCTTGTTTTTTTCTGGGAAACGAACCAATGGTGCACCGATAGTCTCGGCATAATCGGTTCGATGACGACATGCGGGATACACAGGTTGATCATCCCGGTCGTGTCGCCGATTTTGGTGCTGAGCGAGATCAGCGCGATCGTTTCGTTAGGCGATACGATCTGCATAAACTGCGGATTCGTTTCGAGCGCTTCCAGTCGCGGAGACAAATCGATAACCGTCTTCCAAGCCTCCTGCAAACTGTCGAAGGCCCGGCTGAAAATCCGTTCGATGACAATGGTCTCGATCTCGGTCAACGCATTGATCTTCGTTGGCGATGTCCCCGCTCCGCCTAACAGCCGATCCAGCATCGCAAAGGCTACGTTCGGGTGAACCTCAAGCACCATGCGGCCTTCCAACGGCTCCGCTTCAAAAATGTTGAGAATCGTCATCTTCGGAATGGACCGGATGAATTCGTCGTAAGGCAGCTGTTCAACCTGCACTACGTTGATCTGGACAAAGGTTCTAAGCTGAGCGGAAAAATACGTCGTCAAATATCGGGCAAAGTTTTCATGAATTCGGGTTAAGCTCCGGATATGATCCTTGGAGAAACGCACGGCACGTTTAAAATCGTACACCCGTATTTTTTTCTGCGTCTCTTCCTTTTTAAGCTCCTCCGCATCCATTTCCCCTGAAGAAAGCGCCGCTAGCAGGGCGTCAATCTCATTCTGTGAAAGAACATCAACCATTAGCGTCACCTCCTTTGAACTGCTGCATCATGCTATGTAGTTATTGGAGTACGAAATCCGTAATCAAGATTTGATTCATTTTTCCCGATTGGAGAAGCGGGTTCATTTTATTCATAAGGGCGGAAGTGAGATTGTCGAAGCCTTTGCTTCCCGATACTTGCTCCGGTGTCATATCGGATAGCGTTTGAATGACAATGGCCTTCATTTGGCTGTCCAACTTCTCAAACTCTTCCTTGGCCTTCTTATTTTCCAGTTCAAAGGCAAAGCTCAATTTAATGAATTTGCCATTGCCCCCGGCCAAATTGGTAAGCACGTCTTTCATGATGACTGTATTTTGCTTGACCTCATCCGGGGTCAGCTTTTTGGCTTGTTTTACGTCGCGGGCAGAACTTTGCGCCTGCTCTTGAGGGTTCTGATTCGCTTTATCCATATAGTTCCACAGTACGAACGCAGCCGTCAATATCAATGTAATCGCAATAAGAATAGCAACAACCATTATGAAAATTCTGCTTTTAAACAACTTACGACCCCTCCGAATTCAGGCTCTTAACCGTACCGCCGACAAGACCTACGGTTTGCAAAAAGCGGTGTACGGTGTCCATTACTTCCGCCACCGGCTCGAGCACCATGATTTTTTTACCGGTCACCAGCGTGATCATAGTGTCCGGCGTTTCTTCGATTGATTCGATCAAAAGCGCGTTCAGGACGATTGCTTTCCCATTAAGCCGTGTCAGGCGGACCATCGGTTACCTCCGAAAGGATAAAATCGGGGGAGAATTACTCCCCCTTGAAGCAAACTATCGTTTCAGATTGACGACTTCTTGAAGCACTTCGTCGGATGTAGTAATAATTCTCGAGTTGGACTGGAAGCCGCGCTGAGCGACAATCATTTCCGTAAATTCGGACGTTAAATCCACGTTGGACATTTCAAGCTGACCGGAGATGATAGCGCCGGTTCCCGTAGTTGGGTTGTTTGCCGTGGATCCGTTCGGGTCGATTGCTTCCGTATTCGAGTTTGGCGTCGTCCGGTACAGGTTGCCTCCGATTTTCTCCAACCCGCCAGGATTTGTTACTTTGGCAACGGCGATGAACTGATTTGTCGGCGTTGCAGCCCCGTCAGCTCCGATGGCGATAATTTCGCCGGACTGCGAAATCGAGAATGCGGTAACGGTCTCTTCCAGCGCCACAGCTGTACCTCCGGTGTTCAAAACAAACATACCGTCCGCCGTAACGAGACGACGTTGGGCATCCAGATCAAAGTTACCGGCACGTGTAAGGAGCGGCTGCCCATTTACATCAGTAGTTGGTGACACAAGGAAGAACCCGTCTCCGTCAATACGCAAATCCGTTATTTTATTCGTTGTTTGGGCGCTGCCCGGGGTGTGGAGAGTATCGATAGCGCCAACCGTCACGCCAAGTCCGATTTGTTTGGCATTAACGCCGCCAACCGTATCCGTCGGGGCCGTTACGCCTGAAATCTTTTGGCTCATGATGTCTTTGAACGCTACGCGTCCGGCTTTGAAGCCGTACGTATTCACGTTTGCGATGTTGTTGCCGATGACGTCAAGCTTTGTTTGAAAGCCTCTCATACCCGAAACGCCGGAATAAAGCGATCTTAACATCGATAGTTATCCTCCCATATTGCAACTGCGCATCGATGGATGAAAACAGTTGTCAATGATGATGTAATTAACGTTAGTTACAGCAAGTTCTATAACACTCGTTCTTCGGTTGTTTCAGTCGGTCCACAACCTCGGCCTCCGAAATTCGGGCCGGCCTATCGCTACGAAATAATCATGGCCGAGTCGATTTGGGTAAATACGTTGTCCTTCATCGATGCTCCGTCCATAGCTGTAACTACCGTGCGATTCTTGATGTTGACGATCAGAGCGGTATCGTTGATCAGCATCAACGAATCCTTTGCCCCTTTGCT
The DNA here is from genome assembly GCF_024158745.1 of Paenibacillus tyrphae. Taxonomy (GTDB): domain Bacteria; phylum Bacillota; class Bacilli; order Paenibacillales; family NBRC-103111; genus Paenibacillus_G; species Paenibacillus_G tyrfis_A. The sequence continues at coordinate 306,549 of NZ_JAMZAW010000001.1, forward strand.
CGCGGCTTTGTCAATCGCGGTGTTAAGCTTGACAAGCTGCTCGGGCCCAAGCTGAATGCCCCGCTGCCGCAAACGTTCTTCCGCGTGATGACTGAACCGCACGAGCTGATTTTGCAGCATCGCATCGAACGAGGTTGTCTGAACCCTCGGTTCCGGGTCCGTTCGTCGTACGGGCTGCGGCGCCACGGCATTCGGAAACAGGCGACCAACCGTTATTCGATCCGTCATGGAGTTACCTCCGGATTGGAAATCTGGCTGATCTGATCCATCTTCACTTCGTCGCCGTTAATTTTTGCGTACTGCTCGTCCTTCTTCATAAGGATGGACTCCACAGTTCCGGTTTTGACGATAGATTTGTTGTTTTTGTCAACGTAGGTGTAGGTAACCTTTTTACCAATCAAACTGGATGCAAATCCAAGCGACTGCCGAAGCATTTTCATTTCCGAACTCATTTTGGCGAGCTGCTCGACGGATGTAAATTGAGCCATCTGAGCGATGAATTCTTTATCCTGCAGCGGCTGCGTCGGATCCTGGTTTTGCAATTGGGTCATCAGAATTTTAAGGAATTCATCTTGTCCCAATTTCCCTTTTTCATCGGCCTTGCCGGCGTTCTGAATATTTCCTTTGGCGTAATACGGCCATATATTTCTGGTGCTGACATTTGAATCGGGCACGGTTTCACCCCCTGCTCCATCGGTGTAAGCTTACTTAGGCCGTAACGTCAATCGATCCGGTTCCCAGACTGCCTGCGGTGCTCGAAGTCATCGCTTCTTCCTTCAACTCGTCTTCCATCGCGGCAATTCGGCCGCTGGCCGCTTTCTGCTGCTTGGAGGATTGTCCGGACTGCTGCTGCTGGCGTCCTTCCTGGAACATGCCGGACTGGTAGTTCTGGCTCTGACTTACTTCGAGCTTCTCCACCTGGATGCCCTGACTTTGCAGTGTCGTTCTCAACTGCGATAACTGGCTCTCCAGCATTTCCTTACCGGCCAAGCTGTCCGCTACGAACTGGGCAATCAGTTGTCCGTTATGCATGGTCAATTTAACTTCGACATGTCCGAGATGCTGAGGATACAACGAAATTTTAGCCTCGGTCATCCCGTCTGCCGACGTTCCCATAAATATGGAACGAACGACAAACTGCGTCATGTCCTCCGAAAAAGTAGCTGCCTGCATCTGTACAACCGGCGCTTTTATCTGCGCATGATTGCCTTGCTGCTTAATGTATTCGTGCAGCGGCATCGGCTGACTTTCCGTACTGTCTGCCATTCCCGCGTTTAACGGTTCAAACAGAGGCCCTTCGTCGGCTTTCGGCGGATCCATATGAAGCTGTACCATCGCCGCCTTCGCTGTAAGCGCTTCGAGCTTTTGCACCGGGCTGGAGACCACTTGGACAAGCTTCCCGGCATCCGAGGATGGAGCTGCTTCCGCTGTCGCTGCAGTCTGTATAGTAGAAGAAACACGGCGTTGATCGGCGCTAGGTTTTTGCAGTTCGCTTAATTTGGACGCGGCCGACAACAGAACAGCCGGCAACTCTTTCACCGCTTGCTGAAGCTTCGAGTCTGTTTTCCCTTCCGCTACCAGGTCTTTCAACTGTTTCAAAATGGCGGCGGCTTCCTGTGCCGTCAGCGCTTTGGGCTGCTGTATCGCGCCAAGTTCATCCGTCTCCGACCCCGCAGGCGTATCCACCGTAGGCGTCAAAGGAATAAACAGCAGCGGATTAAGCGCATCCGCACTCTCTTCCGCGTTGTTTCCTTCGCCTGTTGGAACAGCCGTTTGACCGTTCTCCGGCTGACTCAAGGGAAGTGCTGCAAGCAGCGCTTGAAGCTGCAGCAACCAGGCTTGCAAATCCGGGTTGTTTATCAGCGCGTTCGCATCCTCGCCTTTTGCCGAGTCGAGCAGTTGGATTAAGCCGTCGATTTGTTGAGCCGTTTGAGCCTGAGCTTGATCCGCCGTCTGCGGGAGCGCGGCAATCAAAGGAGCGATCAACTGAGCAATTGCCGACAAGCCGGCGGTTCCTGCGGTGGTGGCTCCCGCTCCGGAAGCATCGCCTGTCATCATTCCGTTTAGAGCCGACGAGAAGGATCCGGCCCCTCCGGCTGCGCTCCCCGTACTGGCGGAAGCGTTCGATCCGGCAGCGGATGTCCCGGCAGATGCGGCCACAGGAGTTTGTGTTGAAATTTCCATCTTTTTTCACCTCCTTTCCATTGTATTTATTGAACCAGTCGGGCCGAGATCAGCGCTGCGGTTTCTTTGGACTGATCCGATATGGCCGCCAAAATTCTGGAGCGTCCGCCGCTGTCCATAGAACTCAAGATGGAGATCACTTTGTCGGGATTCGATTTCTGCATTTCCATCAAGACGGTAGCCGCACTTTTGGGCGTCATATTCGAAAACGTGCTGCCCAAATCGTCTTTGCTCAGCTTGTCTGCGGGCTGCTTGCTCTGCGACGCCAATTCTTTCAAGCGTTCCTGCAGGGCTGCAATTTCCGTATCCCTTACGTTCGTTTGGTCCTTCAGCAGAATCGAGGCGTCAGCAGCCTTCTTCGGGTCCATCTTCTCCAGCACCTTTACGCGCTCGTCCGGTTTCATCATCCCAAGCACCAAAACCAATTCTTTGGAGGTTAAGTTCTCCATAATCGGTGCCGATTTGCTCGGCGACATCTTCGCATACATGGTAGCAAGCTGTTGAATTTGATGCGCATATTCCTCGTCGCTCAAAGTCTTGCTTTTTGCGCTTTCTTCCAATGTACTGTTCTTGAGCTGCAATTCCTTTATCGTCTCATCCCGCTGCTGCAGCGAGGCCTCCGCCTTTTTCAGCGCCTGCTCCAATTCCTGAAGCTTGGCCGTCGTACCGGCATTCGCATTCTCCTGTGCCGGAGCGGACGACTCGGTCCCGGCAGATTGAGCCGTTTCCTGCTTGTCTGCCGTCTCCTTCGTTTTCGGGTCCGGGATGATGCTGTTTACGATAGGAATTTTATTGGCTGCCCGAAGGACGTTGTTCATCACATCATAATCAAAAATCGTCAACAGAACACCGAGCAGTACAGCTGTAAAAACAAAAGGGATCAGGAACCATATTAAAAACCGCTCCATAGCTCCGTAAGAGGAGGACTGCTCCGTATCTGTGTTTGCCACTTCCTCACCTCCCGCATTTTCATGAATTACGAAAGCCGTTTAAAACGATTCGTCGCCATTTCGTCCAATTGATTTTGTTCATTCTTCAAAACCTCGGTAGAAAAATGCTGAAACGCTCTTTCTTTCGCTTTCGTCCAAACTTTTTCTTCAATCATCTTACCGGTTAAATCGTCCTGTTTGAGCTGTACGATCGTTTTGGCTGCTTGCACATCCCGATGCTTGAGCTGAATGCGACCGTCAATATGGTTCACGTAACTTTGCATCATGAGCAGGTTGGATACCGTCGTTACTTGGCTGGAAGACTTGTGCAGCTCCTCCTGCATCTCGTGCTTGGCTTTCTCCAGTTCGGCCAGAGAAGATTCCTCTGCACGCATCTTACCGATCGCTTCGGACAGCATCCATTCCGCTTGCGTTTTCTCGTTCATCTTCAAATCAACGATTTTTTGAAAAGCGTATCGAAACCGCATGCTCCTTCTCATCCCCTGTAAAATTCTCGAATTAGCCTTTCCTGCGCTTCCGCGTATGTCAGCTTCTCCGTGACGCGTTGTCGCGTATAATCCCATATCGCTTGTATAGAGTCGAGAGATTGATCAATTTCTGAATTTGATCCTCGCTGGTACGCCCCGATATTGATCAGATCCTCCGAATCTTTATACACAGATAGCAATCTTTTCAAGTTCTCGGCCGCAAGCTGTTGCTCGTGAGGAACAATTTCTTTCATCACCCGGCTAACGCTGGCAAGAACGTCGATAGCGGGGTAGTGCCCGCGGTTGGCTATGTTACGGTTCAACACGATATGACCATCCAGTATTCCCCGTACAGCATCCGCAATTGGCTCATTCATATCATCCCCGTCGACAAGAACCGTGTAAAAGGCCGTAATGGAACCCTTGGGTCCGGTGCCCGACCGCTCCAGCAGCTTAGGGAGCGTCGCGAATACGGAAGGCGTATAACCGCGAGTTGCAGGAGGTTCGCCTACCGCCAAGCCGACTTCACGCTGTGCCATGGCAAACCGGGTCACCGAGTCCATCATCAGCATCACGTTCATCCCGCGATCGCGAAAAAATTCGGCGATCGTCGTAGCGATCAGCGCACCCTTGATCCGGATAAGCGCTGGTTGATCCGACGTTGCAACAATGACAACCGAACGGGCCAGCCCTTCGGGACCGAGATCGCGTTCGATAAAATCGAGCACCTCTCTGCCGCGTTCTCCGATAAGCGCAATCACATTCACGTCGGCTGACGTATTGCGGGCGATCATTCCCATCAGCGTACTTTTACCGACACCGGACCCGGCGAAAATACCGACGCGCTGTCCCTTGCCTATCGTCAGCAAACCGTCGATGCAGCGTACACCGACGCTGATCGGATCTAGAACGCGCGGCCGTTTTAACGGATTGTTAGGTATATTATTAGTAGAATATTGTGTCATGCGCGACGGCAAAAACGTTCCGTCGAGCGGTTGACCGAGCCCGTCCAGCACTTTGCCGAGCAACTCGTGTCCTACCTGCACCGTCAGCGGTTTGCCGGTACCGACCACATCGCAGCCTGGACCGATCGCATGAAGCTCGCCGAGCGGCATAAGAATAACCTTGTTGTTCTTAAAGCCGACAACTTCCGCTTTCAGCGGCTGGTTCGATTTGAACGGATAGATGTAGCATACATCGCCGATGCTCGCATCCGGTCCCTCCGATTCAACCGTTAATCCAATGACTTGAGTGACTTTTCCGTTTACGCGCACCGGGTCGATTTGACTTAAATGCTCTATGTATTTCTGCGCGGATGGCACCTGCATGATCTAAGATCCCTCGCTTCGCAGCGCCACTTGCCGAAGCGCATTCTTGATTTCGTTCAGCTGCGTGTCGATGCGGGCGTCGATGCTTCCGAAGGAAGACCGAATAACGCATCCGCGATCTTGTACCGAAGCATCCGGAATAATTTGTAGCTCCGCTTGCGAATCTAAGTGCAACAAAAGTTCTTCTCGTGCGTCTTGTATATAGGAGAATTGAGAAGGCGATACGCAAAGCGCAATAATTCCCTTTTCTCTTCGCCGTGACAGTACCTTTTGGATCAGTTCGATGACCCATTCGGATTCCAGCGTCAGCTGGCGGTCGACGATTTTCTCGGCAATCGAGCAGCTAAGCTCGATCAAAAACGGTTCGGACTCTTGAATGATCTGCTGCTTTAATAAGTACGATTGTTCCAAGATTTGCGATGCTTCCTGCAGCATGCTGTCGTATTGCTGGCGAAGCTCCGCTTCGGCTCTGGCCAGCCCTTCCTGGTAACCTTGCTCGAAGCCCCGGTCCATCGCTTGCTCGATCGTTTCCTGATCCAGCTGTCTGCGCTCGTCCCACCAAGCTTCAATTTCGGCCTGGGCCTGTTGTCTGATGGCTGCGGCCTCATCCATGGCGCCTCGAACTTGCTCTTCGGCAAACGATTCGGCGTCTTGAAGAATTTGGTCCTTCATCTGCATCAGATTGTCGAGCTCGAGCTGTTGTTCCTCCGTCAGTTCGCCGTCTTGCAGCGGTTCTTGTTTGAGAACGGGAGGGGCCGGAGGCTCTACAAGCTTGCTGTCTTCCATAGCTACATATTGAAATGATTTGATGACATTAGACAATAATATCATCTCCTCCGCCACGGGCGATGATGATTTCACCGGCTTCTTCCAAACGCCTGATCGTAGCTACGATGCGAGTTTGTGCTTCTTCGACGTCACGCAGCCGAACCGGACCCATGTATTCCATTTCTTCCCGGAACGTTTCGGCCATCCGCTTGGACATGTTTTTGAAAATGGCTTCCCGAACTTCTTCACTGGCCACTTTAAGCGCCAGCTGAAGATCGGCATTCTCGATGTCGCGGATAATCCGTTGAATCGAGCGGTTGTCGATGTTGACAATGTCTTCGAATACGAACATCCGCTTCTTGATTTCCTCGGCAAGCTCAGGATCCTGAATCTCGAGCGAATCGAGGATCGTACGCTCTGTCCCGCGGTCGACGCCGTTCAAAATTTGAACGACGGCCGAAATCCCGCCGGCATTCGTATAGTCCTGCGTAACCGTGGCGGAAAGCTTCTGCTCAAGTACCCGCTCGACTTGGCTGATGACCTCCGGCGACGTGCTGTCCATCAGGGCAACCCGTTTAGCCACGTCTGCCTGTTTCTCCTGAGGAAGCGAGGACAGGATGATGGAGGCTTGCTCCGGCTGCAGGTACGCGAGAACCAGAGCAATGGTTTGCGAATTTTCATTCTGGATGAAGTTCAAGATTTGAGCAGGATCGGCTTTCCGGGCAAAATCGAAAGGTCTCACTTGAAGCGTCGCCGTCAACCGATTGATGATATCCAATGCTTTTTGAGATCCGAGCGCTTTCTCCAAAATCTCTTTCGCATACGTGATACCGCCTTGCGATATGAATTCTTGGGCTAAGCAAATTTGATGGAACTCTGCCAAGATCGCTTCTTTTTCGGCGTTGTCAACTTTCCTGACATTGGCTATTTCCAAAGTGAGCTGCTCAATTTCTTCGTCACGCAGATGTTTAAAAATTTGAGCGGACACTTCCGGACCCAAACTAATCAAAAGAATTGCGGCTTTTTGTCGCCCCGTTAAACCCGGTTGCTGTACTTTAGCCAAGTGTTGCACACCTCTATTCGTCTACTAACCAAGTGCGGAGCAGATTAACAAATTCTTCCGGTTTTTTCTTGGCAAGCTGTTCCAGCTGCTTGCGCACTTGATTTTCATTGTTCAAGTTATCGATATCGATGGTCGGGAATTCCACTCGCGGCGACTCGTCCAGGATCTCTTCTTCTTCCTCTTGCTGCGCCTTGCGTCTGCGCATAAACCAGTAGGCGCCTCCGCCAAGCAATGCAAGAGCCAATCCGCCGAGTGCACCGTAGAGCAGCATCGAATTCGTGCTCGTTCCCTGGGTTTCGTTCGTTTTAGCGAACGTGTGCGGAAACACGGTTACCTTTTTATCAAGCTCTGTGTCCGTTATCTGTGGCTTGTTATCGGCCAAGCCTGCACGCACGACGTTGATAAGGATTTTCCGGATCTCATTCACCGTCTCTGGCGTAAGCGAGTTCGGATTTTGCGGATCGGGCGGTTCAATGCCGACATTAATGGTTAAATCTTTTACTATGTAGGGCGTCATCTCAATTTCGTTCGTAATCCGGTTGACTTCCCGGTTTACCGTTTTTTGCACCTCTTCGGAATTCGTCTTTCCGTTGTTGCTGCTTCCCGGATATCCCGGTACATCCGTCGCGCCCGTTCCCGGTACGCCGGAGGTCCCTGCGCTGCCGTCGCTCGTATAGTTCTTTTGGATCTCTTGAATGGAAATATCGAGCCCGGTTTGGTCTACCGTATTCGGCGCGGTCACCAACTGCTCTTTGCGTCTTGTCTGATCGAAGTTCATCGTAGAGAACACACTTACGATCACTTTGTCCCGGCCGAGAATGGAGCCGAGCATTTGTTGCACGTTGCGCTGCACATCGTTTCTGAACTTGTTGTTGATTTCGAATTGCTGTAAAGCAAGATTGGAAGCTCCGCTTACTTTGCCGTTCGCTTTGGAGTACTCAAGCAGATCGCCGTTTTGATCGGAAATCGTAATGTTCTCGACCGGCAGCCCTTTGATGCTGTGAGAAACCAAGTTGTACATCGTATCGACCTTGGCTTGATCAAGCGTATAGCCCGGCTTGATATCAAGCACGACGGAGGCCGATGCTTTCTCCGGTTGCTCCCCCTTCCGCAAGAACAAGCTTTCCTGTGGCAAGCTGATCAATACTTTCGAGCTTGCGATCGCATTGTTCGAGTTGATGAGCTGCTGCAGCTCGCCTTGAACGGCATTGACGTATTTGACATCGAATTCTCTGTCCGTAGTGCCGAAGGTGCTGCTTTGGCTGAAGGCACCATAGCCGACGTTACCGTTTTTGTTCAAGCCTTGCGATTCGACGGCAAGCTTGACACTGGCGACTTGACTGCGCGGAACGCCGATGCTTTTTCCGTCTTCGCTGAGCTGATACGGGATTTTGGCGCCGTCCAAGTACGCTTTAATGGCCGCCGCGTCGCTAGGCTGCAAGTTCGTGTAAGCCAAGGCGTACTCGGTTTTAGAAAAATTATAACTAATAATACCTACCGTCAGTATGACTAAAATCACAGTTGCGATAACAGTCCACTTTTGCGTTTTGCTGAATTGATTCCAATATTGTTTCGTTCGGTTCCAATATTGGAGCACATTTTCGTTCACTGTTTCACCCCATCTGATGAACCCTCTTCAGGTACGTTTGAAGATTAGATTTGCGTTCTCATGATTTCTTGATAAGCCTCGATGACTTTGTTTCGCACTTGAACCGTGAGCTCTAATCCCAAGGACGCTTTTTCAGAGGCGATCATCAGTTGATGCACGTCGGAGATTTCTCCTGTGACGAACTGGCCTTTCATTGCATCGGCGGCGGACTGCTTATCATTCAAATCGGCGATGGCGTCGCTCAAAAATTTTCCGAATTGGTCCGTAACTTCGGATGCGCTTGTTATTTTGGGTTGAACGGCGCCGGCAATCTGCTGCGGCTGCTGCAATTTCAGGGATTCGATCATCATTATTACTCCTTTTCGTTAACTATTTCCCGATTTCCAACGCTTTCCCGATCAAAGCCTTGGAAGCGTTCAGTGCGGTGACGTTGGCTTCGTAGGACCGGGTAGCCGAGATCATATCGACCATTTCTTTCAAAATGTCCACATTGGGCAAAAGTACCATGCCGTTCTCGTCCGCATCCGGATGCGTCGGGTCGTAATGCTGTCTAAAAGGAGAAGGATCTTGGATCACTTGAGTTACCCGTACGCCGTCCCCGGCTCCCGAATTTTTACCGGACATGGCATTGGCAAGCGACTCGCCGAAATTTTGCTGTTTTGGTTCGAAAGACACCAGTTTGCGCTGATACGGGACCCATTTGCCGTTTACCATCTGCGCTCTTGTCGAATCCGCATTGGCGATGTTGGACGAAATAACGTCCATCCGAAAGCGCTGCGCTGTTAGTGCGGAAGAACTGATGTCAAATCCGTTTGTAAGTCTCATCCGTTACACTCTCCCGCCGATAGCTGTTCTGATTTTTTTGATCTCGCCGCTGACTTGCTGGACCATTACGTTGTATCGAAGCTGGTTTTTGGCCATGAGCGCCATTTCGTAATCGATATCGACGTTATTCAAGTTGTTGTTAATCATGGATTGGTTGTCACGAACGATTTGTGGCTCCGGCTTTGGCGGGCGGCCGATATAAAAATGCCTTGGGTCGGTCCGATACCCTTCAATCCCGGCTCCGTTCATTTCCTGCTGCAGCAGTTCTTCAAAACGAACTTCCGACCGTTTGAAAAAGGGCGTGTCGACATTTGCCACATTGTCGGCAATCACTTTCTGCCTAACTGCGGCGGCATCTAAGGCACGCTCCAGCGTTTGAAATGAGGGTTTGTTTAAAATATTCATGCGTTGACTCCCACTTTCCAAGGATGATTCTGAATCTAGTTATTCAACAAGATAACGTAATATCCTCCTTCCTTCGACATCTAAACATAAAAAAAATACAATACGGTTTGTCGTAAAATGTAGTAAACGAGAACTACATCTATATTGAGAGATCTTGGAAGTGAATACAATATGAAAAAAGCCCTATATTTGCATATAGAGCCCGAAATGTTAATTATTTCACGTTTTTGAGAATGTTGGCTACGCTTTCACGCTTTGGATTCCAGCCATCAATTGATCGTTCAAAACACGAATGTACGTTCCCTTCATGCCAAGCGAACGCGTTTCAATGACACCGGCGCTTTCCAGCTTGCGCAGGGCGTTGACAATCACCGAACGGGTAATCCCTACGCGATCCGCGATTTTGCTGGCTACAAGGAGTCCTTCAGACCCTTCGAGCTGCTCGAAAATATGTTCGACCGCTTCCAGCTCGCTGAAGGACAACGAACCGACCGCCACCTGAACGACCGCTTTGCCCCGGGCTTCGATCTCAATCTGCTCCGCTTTTTCACGCAAAATCTCCATCGCCACAACAGTTGATCCATATTCCGCCAAAATCAAATCGTCATCGATAAACTTGCCGTTGCGTTTCGTAAGAACAAGCGTTCCCAAACGTTCGCCGCCGCCGATAATCGGAACAATCGTCATGTAAAAGCCTGAATCAGACGAAATTTGTCGAAAGATATCGAATTCGCTGCCTGCATCCAGGTTGGACGACGTCTCCTCCACCTTGAGCAAAAGCTGGTTGTATTCGGACGGAAATCGGTTTTCCTGCAGCAACGTTTCGTTCACGCCAGCCTCGAATACGGGCGTTGTGAACGCGCTCCCCAGCACCTTTCCTCTCCGACTGACGACAAATATATCCGCCTGCAAAATATCGCTCAGCACCGCGGCCATATCCATAAAGCTGACCGGGTTCCCCGCTTCCTTTTGCAGCAGTTTATTCAGCCTTCTGGTTTTCATCAAAAGTGTCATTAGTCTTGCCTCCAAAGTTGACATTACAAAATGTACTGGCTGAGATCCCGGTTCTGCACGATGCCGGACAGCTTTTCCCTGACATACTCCGGTGAGATTACGATTTGCTCAAGCGTGATTTCCGGCGCTTCGAAGGACAAATCTTCCAGCAATTTCTCTAAAATGGTATGCAAACGGCGGGCGCCGATGTTATCGGTATTCTGATTCACGTCAGCGGCAATCCGGGCAATTTCCAGAATCGCTTCGTCGGAAAACTCGACGCGAATCCCTTCCGTTTCCAGCAGCGCCGTATATTGTTTGGTTAATGCATTTTTCGGCTCCTTCAATATGAGCACAAAGTCCTGCTCCGATAAGCTGCTCAGTTCGACCCGAATCGGAAAACGTCCCTGTAGCTCGGGAATCAAATCCGACGGTTTCGCGATATGGAATGCCCCTGCCGCTACAAACAGAATATAATCCGTTTTTACAGGGCCGTATTTGGTCATGACGGTCGATCCTTCGACAATAGGTAAAATGTCCCGTTGCACGCCCTCGCGTGAGACGTCCGGCCCACTGCCGCGGCTGGAGCTGCATATCTTATCGATCTCGTCGATGAAAATGATGCCTCCCTGCTCGGCCCGCTTTACCGCTTCCTGGATCACTTCGTCCATATCCAGCAGCTTTTGGGCCTCCTCTTGAAGCAGCACTTTGCGCGCTTCTTTGATCGGGAGCTTGCGTTTCTTCGTCCGCTTCGGCATCAGGCTTCCGAACAACTCCTGCATATTCATCCCCGCTTGATCGTTGCCCTGTCCCGCCAGCATATCGAACATCGAAGGAGAGCTATCCTCCACCTCGATTTCGATCACTTGATTCTCAAGCTCACCGCGCAGAAGACGTTCCCTAACTTCCTGCCTCTGGGACGTAAGTGACGAATCCGTTTCCGGCTCCGTATCCGTATGGCCTGCATTCTGCTGGCCAAACAGCATTTCCAGCGGATTGCGCTGACCCCGATGCTTGGACGGACTAGGTACAAGGATGGATACGATCCGGTCGTGAACCATTTGCTCCGCACGGTCTTTAAGCTTATCGGTTTTCTCCGCTTTTACCATGCGGATCGACGTTTCCACCAAGTCCCGGACCATCGACTCAACATCGCGTCCGACGTATCCGACTTCCGTGAATTTGGTCGCCTCGACTTTGATAAACGGCGCATTGACCAGCTTTGCCATGCGGCGGGCGATTTCCGTCTTGCCGACACCGGTCGGTCCGATCATTAGCAGGTTTTTCGGTGCGATCTCGTCGCGAAGCGATTCTTCGAGCAGGCTCCGGCGATACCGGTTGCGCAGCGCGACGGCAACGGACTTCTTGGCCTGCTTCTGTCCGACGATATACTTATCCAATTCGGCTACGATTTCTCTGGGGGTTAAGGCTATTTGCTTCAACGTCATAACCTCCTGGATCATTCGATTTCTTCGACAATGATATTGTGATTCGTAAACACGCAAATCTCAGCCGCCATCGTAAGCGCGGCATGGGCGATTTCCTTCGCGCTCATCTGCGGCGCATAACGGTGAAGCGCCCGGCCGGCGGCGAGCGCAAAGCTGCCCCCGGAACCGATCGCCAGAATGCCATCGTCCGGCTCGATGATTTCCCCGTTGCCGGACAAAAGCAGCAGCCCGCTTCGATCCATCACGATCATCATGGCTTCCAGTCTGCGCAGCACGCGATCCTGACGCCAATCTTTGGTCAGTTCGACGGCAGAGCGCTGCAAATTGCCGTGATGCTCCTCCAACTTCGCCTCGAACTTCTCAAATAATGTAATCGCATCGGCGACCGAGCCGGCAAACCCGGCTATGACGTTGCCGCGATACAATCTTCTCACTTTTTTGGCTTGACTTTTCATGACCATGCTGTTGCCGAAGGTCACTTGTCCGTCCCCTGCAATAGCGCCCTTGCCCTGATGGCGGACGGCAAAAATCGTCGTGGCGTGAAATTGCTCCATGGGCCCGATATTCCTCCTCCATTGTAAAGAAAAGCTTCGGATTAAGCGCTTTTCCGCCCACAATAGCACTCGCTGCGGGCTTCCGGAACTTCGTTGATGCATAAATTAGTGGTCTACAAGACGAAAACTAAGCTGTTTCAAGCTTAGTTTGGCGAGGGCTCCGTAACCGGAGCAAGATAATATTCGGATCTATCGTAACACAGTACATGTTTTATTTACAAGGCGAATTGTATAGGTTTTGTGAAAAATTCTGAATTTTCTCAATTGCTCGCATAGCAATTTTCTCATATTTAAGCTTCTTGTTCTTGATCTTCTCGTCAAGCGGCGCGAATAGCCCGAAATTGGCGTTCATCGGCTGAAAATGCTTGAAATCTGCCGTCGTGATGTATTGCGCCATGCTGCCAAGCGCGGTATCCGGAGGCAGTACGAACAGCTCCTGACCTTTGGCGTAACGCGCTGCGTTCATGCCTGCAATGAGGCCCGAAGCAGCCGATTCGACGTATCCTTCCACACCGGTCATCTGTCCGGCAAAGAACAGGCTGTCCCGATCTGTAAATTGGTAAGTAGGGCGCAGCAGTCTAGGCGAATTAATGAACGTATTGCGGTGCATGACGCCGTAACGGACAAACTCCGCGTTTTCCAATCCGGGAATAAGGGAAAGTACCCGTTTCTGTTCGCCCCATTTCAAGTGGGTCTGAAAACCTACTAAATTATAGAGCGTACCGGCCGCGTTATCCTGACGCAGTTGAACGACCGCGTAAGGCAATTCGCCCGTATGCGGATTGATCAGTCCTACGGGCTTCATCGGACCGAATAAGACGGTTTGCCGGCCGCGCTTCGCCATGACTTCGATCGGCATGCAGCCTTCGAAATAAATTTCTTTCTCGAACTCCTTCACCGGCGCCGTTTCCGCAGAGATCAAGGCTTCATAGAACACCGTAAACTCCTCTTCGGTCATTGGGCAGTTCAGATAGGCTGCCTCGCCCTTATCGTAACGGGAGGCGAGGTAAACCTTGCTCATATCGATCGATTCTTTTTCCACAATCGGCGCTGCCGCGTCATAGAAGTATAGGTACTCCTCGCCCGTCAGCTCCTGCAAATGCTTGGAAAGCGCAGGCGAGGTCAGCGGTCCGGTCGCAACGACGACAATTCCTTCGGGAAGCGACTCCAGCTCCTCGTTGCGCACCTCGATCAGCGGGTGGTTGCGCAGCAAGGACGTTACCTCGCCCGAGAAGCCATCCCGGTCGACGGCAAGCGCCCCGCCGGCCGGAACGGCATGCTTGTCGGCTGCGCGCAATATTAACGAGTTCAGAATGCGCATTTCTTCCTTCAATACGCCCACCGCATTCGTCAATCCGTTCGCCCGCAGCGAATTGCTGCAGACGAGCTCGGCAAATTGATCAGAGATGTGCGCAGGCGTTTTTTTCACGGGACGCATTTCGTATAAAACCACCGGTACGCCTTGGCTTGCGATTTGCCACGCAGCTTCGCTTCCAGCCAAGCCCGCGCCGATGACAGTCACTTTCGGTAAGACAGTCAACTTCCGTTCCTCCTATATGAAGCCAGATGACAAGTTAGTCCTGATCTTGCTCTTCTTTCGCTTCTTCTCTAAAGTCGCAGGACACGCATTGGGTGAACGTTCCTGATTTGTTTCGCTTTTCGACGAGCATCGCGCCGCACTTCGGACACGGGTGCCCCACAGGTTTATCCCACGAGACGAAATCGCATTCCGGATAGCGGTCGCATCCATAGAAGATGCGCCCTTTTTTGCTGCGCCGTTCGATGATTTTCCCTTCGTGGCAATTCGGACAGGTGACGCCGGTATCCTTGACGATCGGCTTCGTATTGCGGCAATCCGGGAAACCGGAGCAGGCCAGAAACTTGCCGAAGCGCCCCATCTTGTAGACGAAATGACGGCCGCATTTCTCGCAAATCTCATCGGAAACCTCGTCTTGAATCTCGACCTTCTCCATCTCTTCCTCGGCCACTTCAAGCCGCTTCTCGAACGACTCGTAAAACTCGCTCAGCACGCGGACCCAATCTTCTTTCCCTTCCTCGATGTGGTCCAATCCCTCTTCCATGTGGGCGGTGAAATCCACGTCCAGAATTTCCGGGAAAAATTCGATCATTAGCTGAATAACCAGCTCGCCGAGCTCGGTCGGCACAAATTTCTTTTCCTCTATAGCCACATAACCGCGCTTTTGGATGGTTTCGAGCGTCGGAGCGTAGGTGCTCGGGCGTCCGATGCCCATTTCTTCCAACGCTTTAACCAATCGCGCTTCCGTAAAACGCGGCGGAGGCTGCGTAAAATGCTGCTTCGGATCGATCTGCTGCTTTTTCACCTTGTCCCCTTCTTTCAGAGGCGGGAGCAGCTTATCGTCATCCCCTGTGTCTGCCGCAGCATCGTCGTTACCTTCCACGTACACCTTCATAAAGCCGTGGAACTTCACCTTCGAACCGACGGCCCGGAAAATCGTGTTGGCGGCCGTTAAATCGACGGTCATCGTATCCAAGACCGCGGAAGCCATCTGGCTTGCAACGAAGCGCTCCCAAACGAGCTTGTAGAGGCGATATTGATCGCGGCTCAAGTACGCTTTGATCTGATCCGGTTCGCGCAGCACCGAGCTCGGACGAATCGCTTCGTGCGCATCCTGCGCGTTCGTATTCTTCTTCGTATAGACGCGCGGCGTTTCGGGATAAAAGGACTCCCCGAATTTTTGCACGATGTAGTCTTTGGCTTCTTCCTGGGCCACAGGGGAAATCCGCGTCGAATCCGTACGCATATACGTAATCAAGCCGACCGTACCTTCGCTGCCGAGATCGATTCCTTCATATAATTGTTGTGCTACCGACATCGTCTTGGCCGCGCGAAAGTTTAATTTCCGGGCCGCCTCCTGCTGAAGCGAGCTTGTAATGAACGGAGGGGACGGATTGCGGAGACGCTCCTTTTCCTTGACTTCGCTTACAATAAAATCGGCCTTCTGAAGCGCGGCCAAGACAGCGTTCACTTCCGCTTCGTTCTTCAGCTCTTTCTTTTCGCCGTCCAAGCTGTAGAACTTCGCTTCAAAATCCGCTTTTCCGGAGGACAATTTGGCCGTAATGGTCCAATATTCTTCGGGCACGAACGCTTTAATCTCGTTCTCACGGTCATAGATCAGCTTTACAGCCACGGATTGCACCCGGCCGGCCGATAACCCTTTCTTGACCTTCTTCCACAGCAGCGGGCTGATTTTGTAGCCTACCAGCCGGTCCAATATGCGCCGGGCTTGCTGCGCGTTCACCAGATCCTGATTTATTTTGCGTGGGGTCTTGAATGCATCCTTGACCGCCTGCTTCGTGATCTCGTTGAACACGACACGGCACGCTTCCTGATCGGAAAGCTCAAGATAATGAGCCAAATGCCAGGCAATCGCCTCGCCTTCGCGATCAGGGTCCGCTGCCAGATATACTTTTTTCACGCGTTTGCTTGCGTCTTTAAGCTCTTTGAGTACGGAGCCTTTGCCCCGGATCGTAATATATTTCGGTTCAAAGTTTTTCTTGACTTCGACCCCGATCTGGCTCTTCGGCAAATCCCGAATATGCCCCATCGATGCTTTTACAATATATTTGCTTCCTAAATATTTGCTGATCGTTTTGGCTTTTGCGGGTGACTCCACAATGACTAACGAATCGGCCATAGGGTCTTGCCCCCTTCGACAATGGAAATATGTATGACCATCAAGGTACGGCGTACACCGAACCCGGTAGTTCGACGATCCTGCGCGTCATTAGTAAATTTATCAGAACTGAATGCAAATGTCCAAAGGTAAATTGGCTTTGCGAAAGCAATTCGTCGATCGTAAGCGGACGGATTTGAAGCATGTCAACTATTTTTTGCTCATCCTCAGACAAGACAGGCTTAGCTTCCGTTGTATTCATAATGTATGCCTTTTGATCCAAGGATATCCGGCCTGCATACTCCTCCAAGATGTCTGCGGCTCCGGTTACCAGCTTGGCGCCCTGCTTCAGCAGGGATAGCGTACCTTCGCTCTTGGGAGAGGAGATCGGGCCCGGAACGGCAAACACGTCACGCGAAGCTTCCAATGCCTGATCCACCGTGATCAGGGAGCCGCTTCTCAGGGCCGCTTCAACTACGACAACTCCGAGGCTCAGGCCGGCAATAATGCGGTTGCGCTGCGGAAACAAGCCGGGATGCGGCCTTGTGCCGAGCGGGTATTCGGAAAGAAGCAGCCCGCATTCGGAAATTTTACGGTATAAAGATTTGTTCTCGGGCGGGTACACCGTCTCGATACTGCAGCCCAGCACGGCTATCGTACCCCCGTGGCTGCGCAAAGCTCCTTCGTGGGCTGCGCTGTCAATCCCCCGGGCGAGCCCGCTTACCACGCATACGCCTGCTGTAGATAACGATTCGGCCAGACGCTCGGCCGTCATTTTCCCGTAAGCGGTCGGAGTGCGCGTGCCGACTATAGCAATGCACGGTTGGTTTACGATATCCATTTGCCCACGGTAATACAAAATCCAAGGCGGGTCGGCCGTCTCCAAAAGCATCGACGGATAACGGTCATCCCCCAGGACCACCCATTCGATGTGCAGCTCCTCGTAACGGGATCGCTTGGCGTCCAGTTGGGCTTCGGTTAAACTGCCGAGTCCCCTAACCATTTGTTCGGCCCGGACCGGGGTCAGGCCAAATTCGAGCCAATCGGCATAGCTAAGCGAAAGGATATCGCATAACCGCGGAAATTGCCGCATCAGCCGGCCAATCGTCTTAGAACCGATACCTTCCATATGATGCAAGGCAAATAGCATACTTCGGTTGTCCATATAGTATAGCTCACTCCTTTGGTCAGAAACAACTTTCTTCATTTGTAAGGTATAGCCAAAAAACAAAAAAGCCTCTCAAACCCGTATCTCATACGGATTTGAGAGGCTGCTTGCCATCTCTTCATTGATGCGAAAGGCTGCTTACTTTTTGGTGATGCACTTTTCGAGCAGGCCTTTTTCTTCCAATACGCTCACCAGAGTGGAGCCCATTTCGGAAGGTGTCGGCGCTACTTTGATACCGCAGCGTTCCATCGTTGCGACTTTCTCCGCTGCCGTTCCTTTGCCGCCGGAAATGATAGCGCCCGCGTGGCCCATCCGTTTTCCTGGAGGCGCTGTTTGACCACCGATGAAGCCGACAACCGGCTTCTTCATGTTCGCTGCGATCCACTCTGCCGCTTCTTCTTCTGCGGAACCGCCGATTTCACCGATCATGATGACGGCATAAGTGTCCGGATCTTCATTGAACAGCTTCAAGATATCGATGAACTCGGAGCCTTTTACCGGGTCGCCGCCGATTCCTACGGCAGACGATTGGCCGATGCCGCGAGTCGTCAGCTGATGTACCGCTTCGTAAGTCAGCGTTCCGCTTCGGGATACGACGCCGACATGACCCGGCGTATGGATGTAACCCGGCATGATGCCGATTTTGCACTCGCCCGGAGTGATGACACCTGGGCAGTTCGGCCCGATCAAACGGGTCTTTTTGCCTTCCATGTAACGGCTGACTTTGACCATATCAAGCACCGGAATACCTTCGGTGATGCAGATGACGAGATCGAGCTCGGCGTCCACGGCTTCCATGATCGAATCCGCAGCGAAAGCCGGCGGAACATAGATAACCGAAGCGGTAGCGCCGGTCGCATTTTTCGCTTCCAGAACGGTGTTGTACACCGGAAGAGTTACCGTCGTACCGTTTTCCAGCGTGAAATCAACATTCGAGCCGCCTTTGCCCGGAACCGCGCCGGCTACCATTTGCGTGCCGTACTCCAGGCCGCCCAGCGTATGGAACATGCCTGTCTTGCCTGTCATGTTCTGAGTGATGACCTTTGTATTTTTATCAACCAAAATAGACATGGTTAAAATTCACATCCTCTAATAGTATGGAAGAAGAAAGGTGCTGCTTCGGAAAGAGAAATTACTTCACCAACGCAACGATTTTTTGTGCGCCGTCGGCCATCGAATCGGCTGCTACGATGTTCAAACCGGATTCGTTCAAAATCTTTTTGCCGAGATCCACGTTCGTGCCTTCCAGACGTACGACAAGCGGACGGTCCAGACCCAGTTCCTTCGCTGCAGCCACAACGCCTTCAGCGATAATGTCGCACTTCATAATGCCGCCGAAAATGTTAACGAAAATTCCTTTTACATTCTCGTCGGACAAGATGATTTTGAACGCTTCGGTTACTTTCTCTTTCGTAGCGCCGCCCCCTACATCGAGGAAGTTGGCCGGTTCGCCGCCATAGTATTTGATGATATCCATCGTCGCCATGGCCAGACCTGCGCCGTTAACCATGCAGCCGATATTGCCGTCGAGCGCGATGTAGCTCAGGTCGAATTTGGAAGCTTCGATTTCTTTTGCGTCCTCTTCGTCCAAGTCGCGCAACTCGACGATGTCTTTATGACGGAACAGCGCGTTGGAGTCGAAGTTCAACTTCGCGTCAAGCGCCATAACGTTGCCGTCACCCGTAACGACGAGCGGGTTGATTTCGGCGA
The DNA here is from genome assembly GCF_024158745.1 of Paenibacillus tyrphae. Classification (GTDB taxonomy): domain Bacteria; phylum Bacillota; class Bacilli; order Paenibacillales; family NBRC-103111; genus Paenibacillus_G; species Paenibacillus_G tyrfis_A. The sequence goes on from NZ_JAMZAW010000001.1 coordinate 325,677, forward strand.
TAGAGCAATCTTTCTCAACGAAAGCGGTATACAAAGCTATCATGAATTTAACGGCTTTGCCTACGAGCTCGCCCGGAATATTGATGGCATAAGCCAACTTGCGCGCTTGAAACGCTTGCAAACCGACAGCCGGATCGATTACTTCTTTGAAGATTTTTTCCGGAGTGTGGGCGGCTACTTCTTCGATCTCCGTTCCGCCTTCTTCGGAAGCCATCATGACGACGCGGCCCGTAGCGCGGTCGACCACGAGACCGATGTAGTATTCTTTCTTAATATCGCAGCCTTGCTCGATCAGGAGGCGTTTTACTTCTTTGCCTTCCGGACCGGTTTGATGCGTAACGAGGACTTTACCCAGGATTTCCTGTGCGTATGTACGAACTTCGTCGAGGTTCTTGGCAACTTTGACACCGCCCGCTTTACCGCGGCCGCCGGCGTGAATTTGCGCTTTGACGACAACTACGGGAGTACCCAGCGATTTGGCCGCTTCCACCGCTTCGTCTACCGTGAAAGCCACTTTTCCTTCCGGTACGGCAACCCCGTACTGTTTCAGCACTGCTTTGCCTTGATACTCATGGATATTCATTTAGCAAAATCCTCCTATCAGTAATGACTTACTATATGGAATCGACCCTTCCCAAGCTCGGGACGAGTCCACTCGCTAATAAAGTCCGGTTGCCAAACATTAGCATGTCCTAAACGGCAAACCTTTATCATTGTACCACTTTTTTCGAGCGGTTTCCTTATATTTTGTGTTAAATATTTGATACATCTTTTTTATAAGCGTCGAAAAGAATAGTTATTTGGAAAATTAACCATGCGCGGCCGCGAAACATGTAAAAAGCGCATCTTCCCCGATACTCTGCATACCGAAATAGATGCGCCGCGCGCAGTTCCTGTTAATAATAAGTCGGATTGGCCGGCATTCCCGCCCGAGGCTCCCGTTCCGCTTGCTTTACAAAACGCATTTCGTTTCCAGTAAAGCTGCATACCATGCATTGAATGGTCGGTTCGGTTTCGTCGATGCGCTGCGGTTCTGTCACCTCCTGGACGGTTCCGGAAATCGCATCCTTGAGAAAAGATTGGGAGAAGCTCGAGATCATGCTAAATTTGACCCGGTTGGAACGGCAGTTCGGACAAAAGTAAGGTTTTTCCTGCATCTCATGTTCACCTCATCGAGTATTTTTGCCAATTGTTGATTTTTTATCCGGGAACGTCCCGGATCGGTACAATTCGGTTGCACAGGACGAGGGGACATATTACAATAACAGGTAAGTTAGTACGGCCGATAAGGAAGCACCTTTCGCCATGAATCGACATAGGAAAGGTGTGTTTTTTATGTACGGAAAAGTGGTAAGCGCTTGTCTGCATGGCGTGGACGGAAAGCTGGTCGAAGTCGAGGTGGATCTGAGCAACGGTTTGCCGCAAATGATGATTGTCGGGCTCCCCGATGTGGCCATCAAAGAATCGATGGAGCGTGTTCGGACCGCGATTAAAAATTGCGGGTTTACGTTCCCATTGCAGCGGATCACGGTAAATCTGGCGCCGGCGGATTTGCGCAAAGAAGGCTCTGCCTTCGACTTGGCCATCGCCCTCGGCGTTCTCCAAACGAGCGGACAACTGCCGGACGAAGCGCTAAGCGATACGTTGATTATCGGGGAGCTTGCTCTGGACGGTTCCGTCCGGTCGGTCCCCGGCGTCTTATCGATGATAGCAACGGCCAGGGAACAAGGAATAGCGCGTGTGATCGTACCGACGGAAAATGCGGAAGAAGCCGCTTGGATCGGAGGATGCGAGGTTCGCTGCGTTCGGCATTTGAGTCAGTTTCGGCGCTCTGAGGGAAATGCGGAAGGGGCTGTTACTGACGGAGCCGAGGAATTGAATCCCGGGCCGATGCTATCTTTAGCGGGAAGCGGGTTATTGTCCGGTCCCAAAACGGCTGCTTCTCGGGAAACGAGAAAAGCGGAGGACGATTATGCGGACGTCAGCGGACAGCTCCATGTCAAACGGGCGCTCATGATCAGCGCGGCCGGCATGCATAATTTCATCCTTATGGGTCCTCCAGGGACCGGCAAAACGATGCTGGCCAAAAGACTCCCTACCATTTTGCCGCCCATGAGCGATTCGGAGTCGCTGGACGTCACGAAAATTTACAGCGCTTCGGGAAAATTTGCCGACCGGCGGCAGCTCATCCGTGAGCGACCGTTTCGGATGCCTCACCATACGATTTCCGCCGGAGGCCTTGTGGGAGGCGGGGGCATCCCCAAGCCCGGTGAAGTAAGCTTGGCGCATCGCGGCGTACTTTTTCTGGACGAGCTTCCGGAGTTTTCCCGGGTCGCCCTGGAAGTGCTGCGCCAACCGATGGAGGACCGGTTCGTGACCATCGGCCGCGCGCGGGCCGTTTACCGGTTCCCCGCGCATTTTCTACTCGCAGCCTCGATGAATCCGTGTCCTTGCGGGTATTGGGGGGCGGCGAGCGATCAGCATGACTGCGTATGCAGTCCGCTTAAAATATCGCATTATCGCGCGAAAATTTCCGGGCCGCTCTTGGACCGGATCGATCTGCACGTCGAAGTGCCAAGAATCGAGTATAAGGACTTACGCGGACCGCAGCAGCCTTTGTCGTCTTCCGAAATGCGCGACGCCGTGGAGCGGGCGCACGAAATCCAAAAGCACCGATACGCTGAGTCAGGCATCATGTTTAATAGTGAGCTTAACGGCAAAAAGCTGAGGGAGCATGTGATACTGGACCCTCCCTCCGCGCAGCTGCTGGAGCGGTCATTTGCAGTGCTCGGTTTGAGCGTGCGCGCGCATGACCGGATTCTGAAAATCGCGCGTACAATCGCCGATCTGGAAGGGCAGTCCGAGATCCGGGCAGATCATGTGGCCGAGGCGCTGCAGTATCGGGTGCTCGATAAAAAAATAAATCCGCATACGCTTTTCGGTTAAAAAGCGTTGCGGATATGCTCGAGCTCCCGGACGGCGCCCGCCGGGTCCGTTTGGATCGAGATCACGTCGAAACGGACTTGCTTGTCCTGGAGCCGCTGCATATGCATGTATACTTGAGCGGTCTCCATCACCTGCCGCTGCTTGCGCGCATGGACCGACTCCTGCGGCGTGCCGAAGGTCCCGCCTATGCTGCGGGTCCGTACCTCGATAAAAACCAAGATCTCGCGATCCTCGGCAATCAAGTCGATTTCGCCGGTCCGGCAGCGCCAGTTTCGGGCCCGAAGCTTCAATCCTTGCCTCAGCAAATGATCGGCCGCTGCCGCTTCGCCGAGGGCTCCGAGCTCCTTGCGGCTGAGCCGGGTTTCCTTCATCGGACATCGCTCCTCCATTCTTTGGCCCGTTGATCCGAACGGTAAATATAACTAAGCACCTCGGCGACCAGTTTATAAAGCTCCGGCGGTATCTCTTGATCCAAGTCAAGCTTGGACAATACTTCGACCAGGGAGGCGTCTTCCTGAATCGGAACTCCGCTTTCCTTGGCTTTCTCCATAATTTGCTCGGCGACCCTGCCCTTCCCTTTGGCGATAACCTTCGGGGCATCCGACATTTCGGGGGCGTACTTTAGGGCCACCGCTTTTTTTAACCCGACTGGTTTCTCCTTCATATCCGAATATCCATTCCCTTATACGGTTTTTGCGAGTATGTGTTCGGCAGGCGACCGGCTCCGGGATGGTTAAGAGTCTCGGCAAAAGCCGAAACGGCTTCATTGCCCTCCTGAACGGCTTTCGTCGGATACGGGCTGTATTTCATCGATATAAATTGATAGCCGATGGACGCAAGTCCGGCCGCAATCTCCTCTTTGTGCGCTTCCAGCAGCTCCTGCGTAAAGGGCGAATCGTTATGAACATGCAGGCTGACAATGCCGTTTACGACCTGCACGTCAACCATGGTATCTCCAAGCATTTTCATGCGCAGATCGAACACAAGCCGACAGTTGCTGGCGTCCAGGCTGCCGTTTTTGCCTTTACGCGATTGAATATGAACCGCAGCCGTCTGTTCGCCGCCGGCATGCATGATCGGCACAAACAGCGTGAGATGGGAAAGCATCGCATTCCGGTCGGCGCTCAACATGAGCTGCTGTCCGGTAATTTGCTGCACCGCCTGCTGGGCCGCGTCCTTCAAGCCTTGCGGAGCATCGGAAGCCTGCGACAGCTGCATCAGCAGGCTTTTGAGCGTATCTGCCGATTTGGCAAAGTCGGCTTGCGCACCGACTGATGCGTGAGACAATCCCGACTGCGGAGCATCCGGCATGGTCCGCTCCAGCAGCTTCATCGCCTGATGCTCATGTTCGATGCCAAGCGTTTTCATAAGGCGCCCGATCAAGTTGCCGCCCTCTTGCGGCGCTTGTACCGGCTGCGCCGCCGCTTGCGCTCCCGCGCCTGCGCTCGCCCCCGGCTGCGCCGCTGCTTGCGCTCCTGCGCCTGCGCCCGCTCCCGGCTGCGCCGCTGCTGGCGCTCCCGCGCCTGCGCCCGCTCCCGGCTGCGCCGCCGCTTGCGCTCCCGGGCCTGCGCTCGCTCCCGGCTGCGCCGCTGCCTGCGCTCCCGCGCCTGCGCCCGCCCCCGGCTGCGCCGCCGCTTGCGCTCCCGCGCCTGCGCCCGCTCCCGGCTGCGCCGCTGCCTGCGCTCCCGCGCCTGCGCCCGCTCCCGGCTGCGCCGCTGCTTGCGCTCCCGCGCCTGCGCTCGCCCCCGGCTGCGCCGCTGCCTGCGCTCCCGCGCCTGCGCCCGCTCCCGGCTGCGCCGCTGCTTGCGCTCCCGCGCCTGCGCCCACTCCCGGCTGCGCGGCCGCTTGCGCTCCCGCGCCTGCGCTCGCTCCCGGCTGCGCCGCTGCTTGCGCTCCCGCGCCTGCGCTCGCCCCCGGCTGCGCCGCTGCTTGCGCTCCCGCGCCTGCGCTCGCTCCCGGCTGCGCCGCCGCTTGCGCTCCCGCGCCTGCGCTCGCTCCCGGCTGCCCTGCTGCCGCTCCCGCGCCTGCGCTCGCCCCCGGCTGCGCCGCCGCTTGCGCTCCCGCGCCTGCGCCCGCTCCCGGCTGCGCCACTGCTTGCGCTGCGCCTGCGCCCGCCCCCGGCTGCGCCGCCGCTTGCGCTCCCGCGCCTGCGCTCGCTCCCGGCTGCGCCGCTGCCTGCGCTCCCGCGCTTGCGCCCGCTCCCGGCTGCGCCCCGGCTTGCGCCCCTGCGCCTGCGCTCGCTCCCGGCTGCGCCCCGGCTGGCGTCCCCTCTCCACCGTTGGGTTTCGCCCCGATCAACAAAGTCGCCGTATCGCGAAGCTGTTGAACAAGCTGCCGCACGTTTTGCAGCAGCTCACGGCTTTGCGGCGACAGCGAAGCGTTGCCATCCAGCTCGCGTCCTGCAAGCTGTCCGAGCTGATCCAAAACCTCATGAAACGGCGGCCCCTGCACCGCCTGCCGCACCGAAGCGACCGTCTCCGGAGTTAGCGGCAGTCCTTTTTGAAACGCGATAACAGCCGAAGAAAGCCATGCTTCTTGCGGCATATTCGGAGGCATTTGAGCCTGCAGCTTCGCAAACGCCTGCACATTCTCCTTCGTCAACGTTACTCCGGCCTGATGCAAAAGCTGCACCAACTGCCGGTTTGCCGGAGAATCAGGGAGTCCCATCGTTTTCACGATATCCGCGAGAGATCCGTCCGATATTTGCACGCTCGACTGCAGCGGCTTAAGGACCACCTGTCCGCCCGACGATTCCGGCTGCACTTGAAGCATTGTCACTTCCCCCGGCTTCAGCGGCGCTTCGAGCTGTGCTCGTACCTGCACCCCGCCGATGTTGACCACAGCATCTTGCTCCGGTCCAACCTGAAGCACCATGCCCTTCACCACTTGCCCGACCTTCAGCTCCAAAGCTTTCGGCTCCGCCGCCTGTGCGTCGCCCGCCAATCCCCGGATCAATCCGCTGATATTCATCGCTGCCGCTCCTTCCATCTATACAAATAAAGCCGGCCTGGGCACCGCTTGAACGTCTCCCTGCCGGCTGCATTTCCGGTTCATTATATATATCGGCTGACCGCCGGGCTTTTTTCAGCGCGGACTTGCAGCGACTAGAACAGCACCTGCTGTTCGTAAACGATGTTTCTTAGAAACGTTTTGCGATGCATTGGCGACGGGCCATATTCCGCCAGACGCTCCCGATGCATTTTTGTCGCATATCCTTTATGTATCGCAATGCCGTACTCCGGAAATTTCATATCCCATTGCAGGCACATGCGGTCCCGTGTCACCTTCGCAATAATGGAAGCGGCTGCGATCGACTGGCTTAAAGCATCACCGTGTATAACGGCAAGCTGCTCCACGTCCACATCGACTTTCTCGGCATCGACAAGCAGCGAATCGGGAATGGGGTCCAGTTGTTCGACCGCACGTTTCATTGCGAGCCGTGCTGCCTGCTTAATATTGATCCGTTCGATCGTGTCGACGTCCGCCATCCCGATTCCGATGGATAGCGCCTCCTGCTGGATCAAATCATACAACGCTTCCCGCTTTTTCTCGCTTAACTTTTTCGAATCGTCGACGCCTTCGAGCACAAGGCCTTTTGGCAAAATAATCGCCGCAGCCACCACATCACCGAATAAGCAGCCCCGTCCGACCTCGTCAACTCCGGCCACGAGCGTCCTTCCTCGACCCCAGAGCTCTTGTTCGTATTCCAGCATTTCCTCACCCGCATTTCCTGCACCAAAATTCGACCTTGTCATTCGCCATGATGTTCCATTATACCGCAGGATTCGGGACCTGCCTATCCCCTTACGCATAAAACCGCGAATTCAAGCTTTTTCTCGTTTCGTCCAATAAATGTAAAATTACTTTTTTTCCTTCTGCCGTCAACGTATAGTACTCTGCGGAACGACCCAGATCCACGAACAAACGGTCGTTATTTTGCGCAAGCCAAAAGTACAGCAGATGCTCTCTGCCATCCTTCAAGCTCAAAGCGATCGACATGTCGGGGGGCCGAATGTCCAGCTTGGCCGTCTCCGCAGTCGCTTCCTGTATCGCTTCGAGAAACTGTCCGATCGCATCCCGGGAAACGATCGAACCTGTATTGCCCGACGAATCGGTAATGAGCAGGCTTGTAATATCTTCCGCCCGAAGTTGCTGCGGCTGGCCCCAAGTCCGTTTTCCGGCGGCAAAATCTATTCCCGCCTCGTAATTGCAAGCACTGAGCAATCCGATGCCGAACAAAGCGGTGACAACGGCCACCCGCATCCGTACTTTCCATCCGTGCATTCCGTTCATTTTCTCCCGCCTTTCAGCAGCTGTAACTATAAATACAGGACGTCGCGCACAGCCGTTTTGTTTCTTCTTTCCAACCAAAAATTTTCAGGGCCTGTCCATTACGGCCGCCTCAAAAAAAACAAAAAGGACCCGATTATGGAAAACCATAATCAAGTCCATGAACGCTATTGCCGAACTCGGCTGCAAGAGAGGAGAACGGAGCGCATTTATATAAATACATATTTTTGAATAAATATTCATTATTGGATATGAAAACTCCTATACTTGCAAAATCATCGCTTCATTATAACTGCGCATCATTTGGGACACAGTTACCAATTTGTAGTTATTCCCAATCAAATGCGGAAGCAGCATTTCGATGGCCTGCACCGTCTGGCTGCGGTCCTCGTCCGGATCGTCTCCGCTGCCGTCGTGAAATAAAATAATATCGCCCGTTTGCAGCGTTTCCAGCACCCGCTCCACAATCGTGTCGGCGCCTGGGAGACTCCAGTCCTTCGTGTTTTGATGATCCGGCCATATCACCGTATGGAGCCCGAGCCGATCGGCCGCCTCGACGGTATGCTTATTGAATTCGCCAAAAGGGGGGCGAAACAAGGCAGGCTCGATTCCTGTAATTTCTCGAATAATTCCGTTCGTCGTTTCCAGCTCGTTATAAACATCCTGTCTTTCGCATTCGGGCAAAGCAGGGTGGCTGTACGTATGGTTTCCTATTTCGTGCCCTTCTTCAACAATACGGCAAAGGAGGTCCGGGTACTGCTTGGCATAGGAGCCAATAACGAAAAAAGTGGCATAAGCGTGGTGCTTCTTAAACAAATCCAGAATTTGCGGAGTATAGACCGGATTCGGACCGTCGTCGAACGTGAGCGCGAGTTGTCGTTCCCGCGAAGGCAATTGATAGATGATCATCGTAACTCTCCCTTCCAAGAGGAAAATAAAAAGGAGAGGCGTTCGCTTCCTCTCCGAAAGCACGAGGTCCTCGGGTCGGATCGTCGCTAACCCTTCGATGCCATCGCCGTCTCGGATAATCGTTCGTACAAGACGTTGCCTAATTCCTCCGCCACCCGGTACACGGCCAGTATACTTTCCACGTGGGTTTCAAGAGCATCCTGGTTCAATAAAGGGCCGATGACAAAGCCGTTGTCCGCTCCCTCAAGCTCGTAAGAATTCGGCCGCAATTGGAAGCCCCGCAAGGAAGCGTTCATTTTAAAATGATTTTCGCGCGCCCGCAAATTGCTAATCAACGGGGAATCCGTCCGGTTCACGCGTCCCGCTCCGGTGCAGTTCACCACGATATCCGCCGTCAGCTCGATTCTCCCCTCCAGTCCATCCGCTTCGATATACAACCGCCCGTCTGCCTTGCTGTCAAAATGGACAATTTTTGCTTGCGTGGCGGTGACAAGCCCTTCCGCTACAAAGCGGGCAGCGATCTCGATGTACTCGCGCGCCGACGGACGCTGGCCGCCTGACGTCAGAGCTTCGTTCTCTTCGCCTTCGAAGACGCCGCCCGGCAAATACCCGCTTGAGGAAACGACATTGATGCTGCGCACGGCAGAGAGCAGCTCCGCACGGTTCGACAAAAAATAGATCACCTCAATCGCCGAAGCGTTCGAGCCTGCGACCAAGATGTCCAGCTTCCGGCCGAACACTTTGGCGCGCTTCGCAACCGTCTGTTCCAGACCGGCATAGGCATCCTCGTACAAATCGTGGATGTACCCCTCGTCCACGCTCAATCCGCAGCTATTGCTGCGCGGAATGCATCCCGTTGCCAGCACGAACGCCCGGCTTTGAAAGCTTGAATCGTCAGCCAGCCGGATTTTAAAGCCGGATGCCTCCGGCTCGACATCCGTTACCTCTCCTGTAACGAACCCAACCTTGGCCAAATTTCGCTCTTCCGCCAGTTGCACCGTTTGGCGAAGCAAGTGCTCGATGTAGAAGCCGAACAGCTTCCGGGGCACATAAAGCTCGTCTACCTGCCCGCTTTCGAGCTGCACCTTGTATCGAAATATCCAAGCCTGCAGCAATCGATCTTCATGATGGACGCCTTCATGGACCAGCTCCTTATAATGCAGCGACAGCCAGTCCCGAAACGGTTTCGGCGTCGATTGGGCAGCCGGTTCAATCAGCAAAAATCCGGATGGGCTTTGTTTCCCGTAAGGAATCCCGCGTCCGAATTCGCCGAAACGGTCAATCACGACGATTTCAATCGGCTTTTCTCCCGCTTCTTTGCCCGTTTCCAGCAATCGGTTCAATACATGAATGACCACCCGGCTTCCCGACAAGCCTCCGCCGGCGACAACCAAATCGGCATGATTAAGGTTCATCATCGCTTCTCGCCCACTCCTTTTTCTAACTATCTTTTCCACGCAATCTGTCGATATAAATCCCCGGATTCGACCCTTCGATATCGATAGCGCCCACAACCCGCGCATAGAATGGAGCCGCCTCCTTGGGACCGCCTATAATGGCATAGGCGTAGCCCATATCCGCCATCGCATGCAAGCAATGCAGCAGCAGCGCTTTGCCTACCTGTCCGCCCCGATAAGCCTCGCCCACTCCGATCGGACCGAAAAAATTCCGGTATGTCGCCTCGTAGCAAGCAAACCCGATAATTTCGCCGTCCCGGGTGGCGATAAAGCTGCTGACCGGAGAATTGGAAAACGTGACGTCGCACTCGCTCATCCAGCCTTTGCTAAAATTGGTTTGTACCCATTCCAGCACCTGATTTTTTTCATAAGCTCTCGGACGGCGCACCAGGATGCCCTTCTCGCGCAGCACATTAATATAGTCCTCCAACGGAGGCAGTTCATAAAGTTTCACTAATCTGTCCAGCATTTCCACGATCGCTTCACCTCAAAATAATTTTCAATATTACATCGCCGAATACGTCTGCTCGCGCGTCTTAACCGTGACAAGGTTCCGAACCCATTTGCCTTGCCGGATGCGGTAAAGCGTCATGCATGCCTTCACAAGATCTTCCATGATGACCAGAATAAAAATTTGCGGCAAGCTCCACTTCAAGACGAATGCGCCCACTAAAGCAAGCGGAATGCCTATCAGCCATTGTCCGGTAAAATCAATCACCAGTCCCGCCTGCAAGTCTCCTCCGCTGCGCAGCACCCCGCTAATCCCGACGGCATTGATCGTTTTCAGCCAAAACGTGAGCGCCATGATCATATACACTTGGAACGCCGTATCGATTAACGAGTCGTCGATCGCCCCGTACAACCCGATGATCGGACGATAAAACAACAACAGCAGCGATCCCAGCGCCAACGACAGCAAAAGACTGATCATGAGCATCCCTTTAGCTTGTTCAATTACCGCATTAAAGCGTTGTTGTCCAAGAGTATGTCCCAGGAGCACGGCCGTCGCCGTTGCGCATCCTTGCTCAAAAGCGGCACTGAAAGAATCGACGGTCGCCATCATCGACATAATAGCCAACGCTTCAGTGCTGATCTTTCCGTAAATGACATGATACAAGAAGATACCCGTAGACCAGATAAAGCCGTTGACGGTAGCCAGCACGGATATTCGGACAAACTGTATTAAACGATCTTTGGTGATATAACGGATGAAATCGTTCGGAACGAACGCCAGGGGGTGTTTTGTGAAGTAAATCATTGCGGTGAGCAGCAAGGCCTCCGCCACACTGCTGATCAGCGTAGCATAGGCAGCCCCCATGATGCCTAACTGGGGAAACCCGAACTTTCCAAAAATAAGCAGGTAGTTGAGCAGCACATTCAAAGCGACGCCTCCGATGCTGAAGTACATCGCTGTGGAAGCTTGTCCGATGGCTCGAAGACCGACGCCAAACACATTGACAATCGCTAAAAAAATGACGCTTAACGAAATGACGCCCAAAAACTTCGATGCGATATCGGCAAGATGGCTATCGGATGTGGCCAGCCCCATAACGACCGCCGGATTGGCGGTAAAGAAGAGCAGAACCGGCAGCACGACAAGCACAAACGCCATCCCGAAGCTGAGACCCAGAATTCCTTTGACACCGGAAAGATTGTTCGCTCCCCAATATTGGGCGGCCAGAACGCCGCAACCGCTGCTGAGGCCGACTAGCAGCACGATCGGAATCATCATCGCTTTGCTGACAATACCGACCGCAGCCACTTCGGTTTGTCCCAACGTCCCGACCATAAGGACATCCGACAAATTCCGCGACGACAACATAAGCACCTGAATAATGACAGGAATCGCCGTCGCAATAAAACTGACGAAAAATGCTTTTTCAAAGCCAAAAAGCTTTCTTGTTTTCATCCCGGTTCTCCCTATCGTATGTCTCTTCATCCTTTCGCCGACTGTGTTGCAGACCGGCGAATCTTTATCGCCGTCACTATTTCTCGTATGCTCGCCAAGCATTCACTCCTTTTTATGGTTTATTCTCCATCCCCGGTTTCCCCTAACCTCCATCAGGGAAACTTTTTCTACTAATCCAATAAATAGTAAACACTATTTATTAAAAGGATATTATCAAATATTTCCCATTGGATCAATAGGTTTTTATGGATTTAAAATGTATAATTTTTACTAAGAGAACCGTTGTTCATTGAGGGTTGAAAATTAGAAAAGCCTCTTGCGCCATAACGCAGAGGCGGACTCTTGAAAACCAAGCGCGCTTTTTTTTCGGTCAAAATATCGGCAGCACATGGAAAAACACATTCGGCGAAGCAATTCGAAAATAATAGCTGCTCCAGCCTGCGCCTTTGTTGTTAAAACGATTGCGCTGGCCGAACACCAACCGCTCCTGTTCCAATTCCTCGAGTTTATCGACTCTGCCCTCCGCATAATCCAGCAGTCGCGCGCTTGTGCTCTCCAGCCTTGTCAGAATGCCGCCATACCGGATATCGAGCACTTCCCATCCAAAAGGCTTATACATCGCGTGCCATTGGTTCCGATGGGCGATCCGCAGCGCGTTGACGCGTCGGGAAAGCTCGGGAAGCACATTCAGGGCCGCATCTTTAAGCTTTTCCAGTTGACCGTTGTCGTAAGCCTGCTTCAGGTCAATGCCCAATTGGCTTTTTAACGCCAGCACCCTGCACAATTGTTCCGGCACCTCGAACAAATAATCAAGATCCGCCTCCGGATTGCGTCGCTCATGAATCGCTTGTTCCAACTGCGCATAATGCTCCGACAGCTCCAAACCCTCGATCTGCTTGTCAAACAACCCCAACAGCACATCCTGCCACAGCAAAAACTTGGACGGATTGCTCTGCTCCGTATTGTCCGGCACGCTCCCCGGCGTTTCATCCAAATATTTCAGATTGAGAAACGTCTCCGCATCAATGCCCGTACAAAACTTCACTCTTTGATGCAATTGTTCCGTGTTCACTTCCTCCGCGTAAGCATGTTCCGCATACAATTGAATGCCGAGCAGCGCATTGAAGTGGTTATTTTCCATGCCATCGTCGCCCCACATGGCCGCATGCACTTGCTTCACGCCCTCTTTTTTGCAGGCTTTCAAAGCTGCCTCGGACGTTTTCAAAGAAAGCCCGTAGTTCGTACCAAAGCAGTTCCACGTCCAGATGCCGCCAAGGAAAATCGGATTTTGACCTCGGTCCAATTGACGATGAAGATCAATCAGATACGAATAGTCCTTTTCTTCCGTATGGAAAAAGTCCCAGTAAACTAACCGTACGTCGCTCGGAATCACGCTCACCATTTCCTCGGGAAGCTCCACGTTTTTCACGAACACGTAATGATCGCCCTCGGCCTTGGAAGCCATCTTCAAAAACATATCTCCGTACATGCACGGCTCCAAGCCGAGCTTGTGCGCAATTTCGCGCACCTTGGATAAGTGCCGGATCATCACGTCGAACCGGTCCTTGTAACCGAAACGGTCCAGGTATTTCCCTCTTCCCAGTTCCTCCGCTTCGTCCATGCCGATGTTCACCTTTTTACTGCGAAACGGAGCGGTTGCAGCTGCAAGCATTTTCTCAATCAGCTCGTACGTCGGCTCGTATTCGGACAGCAGCACGCCTCTCGTGTCCCTGTAATGCGCCGCCTGCTCCCATTTCAAAAACTCCTCCAGATGCGCGTAAGTCTGGATGCTGGGATAAGCTTCGATGCCAAAGATGTCGGCGTAGTCGTCAATCGCTTTCAACTCGGAGAACGAATATCTCCCCCGCATGTAGCCGAAATAAGGCTCGCCCTCCAGCTCGTACACGTCTTCCATGTAAAGAACCATCGAATTGAGCCCCATCAGTGCGAGTTTGCGTATCCATTCTTTAAAGCTGTCTACCGTCAATACCGCATTGCGGGACAAGTCGAACTGCGGTCCGATCGCATCGAACTGCGGATGCTCCTTGATATGGAACGATTCTTTCTCGCCGTAATGCTGAATAAACAATCCTAGAGCGCGAAAAAATTCATGCTTTTTCCCATAGCGGATCGTTCCATGCCCTTGTTCCAGACGAACCTCCAGCACATTCGGCGTCCGCTCCACATGCACCGGAATTCCGTCATCCGACAGCGTAAACCGCAATTCCTCCGCCAACAGCCCAATCCCGGCAGACAGCTCTTCCGTTTGCCCTTCAAACTTTATTCTCATCGCTTATCCCTCCAAACTTGTATAAATACAAAAAAACATTGATATGTAACATTATTACGTATATTATTATATTGCGAGGAATTATATTACGTCAATGAATAAATCACAAGCAGGTGAAGGTCATGAACAATGCCGGTGTATTGCTGCAAAGCATGCTCGATACGCTGCATCCGGCTGAAAAACGGGTAGCCGAGTATATCCTCAAACACCAGCAGCAAATTAGCCAAATTTCCGTGCAAAAGCTCGCCGAGGACACCGAAACCAGCGTAGCGACGGTCGCCCGGCTTGCCCAGCGCGCCGGCTTCAGCGGATACCGCGAGCTAAAGTTCGCGCTGCTTTCCGCCGCGGCCGCCATTCCGAAGACAGACGACCATTTTGACGATATTCGTCCCGGTATGGATTCCGCCCAAGTGATTCAACAGCTTACCTGTTGGGCGAAGAAATGTATCGAGGATACCGCGCAGGTTCTTTCCCCCGAACAGGTCGACCGGGCTGTTACCGCGCTGCTGAACGCTTCGAAAACAGCTTTTTTCGGCGTAGGCAGCTCTTCTTTCGTCGCGATGGACGCCTCTTTCAAGTGGATTCGCCTGAACCGGTGGAGCTTTGTTTACAGCGATCCTCAAGTCATGCTGCTTTCGGGCGTCATGCTTCAGCCAGGGGATGTGCTGGTTGCTATCTCTTATTCCGGCAAAACAAAGGAAACGCTCGAAGTGGCTGCGATGGCCAAGGAGCACGGGGCCACGGTAATCAGCATCACGCAGGTCGGCAACAATCCGCTTCATCAGATGGCGGATATCGGGCTTTGGGTCACGGCGACCGAAGCGGGGATGAAACGGGGCGACATCGGTTCGCGCCTGGCGCAAACCCATGTGATCGATATTTTATACATGTCCATGATCAGCCGTAACTTTACCGACGCCGTCATGCAGTTGGAAGAAACCTACACCATGGTGCGCCAAAAAAGGAAGGACTAAACTAAGAGCAAATGGAGGCGTTGCACATGACGGAGCGCAAACGGGGCGCCGGCCGGCTGGTGCTCAAAGGGACGATTCTCGACGGGAGCGGCAAAGAGCCTTTTAGCGGTTATGTCACTGTCGAGCAGGGCCGGATCGCAAGTGTATTCCCCGAAGAAGTAACGCCTACGGAAGTTATTCCGCAGCCTGATTTTACCGACGCCCCCGTGCTTGATTTCGGTAAGGCATACCTGACCCCAGGCTTGATCGACATTCATCTTCACGGCGGCGCTGGCGCGGATGTCATGGACGGCAGCGCCGACAGCCTGATTCGGATGCTCCGCTACTATCTCGCCCATGGCACCACCTCGATTCTCGCCACCACCTTGACGGCCCCGAAGCCGGACATTGATCGCGCGCTTGCCGCCGCTTTTTCCGTTCAGCAAACGGAGCGCATCGGCCAGGTGATCCAGGGCGTCCATCTCGAAGGGCCGTTCCTCAGTTCCAAATGGCCGGGCGCCCAGCACCCGCAGTGGATTTGCAGCCCGCAGACCGCATGGCTGCGCGAATGGACTGCCCGCTTCCCCGGACTCATTCGCATGCTGACGCTTGCCCCCGAACTGGAAGGAGCCCAGGAGGCTGTCGCTTATGCCTTGGAGCAAAACATCATCGCCGCTTGCGGACATTCCGACGCTACCTACGATCAGGTGCGGACTGCCATCGGGTGGGGAGTTTCCCATGCCGTCCACTGCTGCAATGCCATGCGTCCGTTTCATCATCGGGAACCTGGGGTTGTGGGGGCGGTGTTTCTGCACGACGAGCTTAGCACCGAAATCAATGTAGACGGGTATCATCTGCATCCGGCAGCAGTGGAATTGATTTTAAGACTGAAGCAGGACCGCGTCTGTGTAATTACGGATTCCATGCGCGCCGCGGGAATGACGGACGGCGTCTACCATTTGGCCGGACTGGAGGTACACGTCAAGCAAGGGGCTGCCCGCTTCGCCGACGGCACGATTGCCGGAAGCACCATTCCTTTGGTGCAATCGGTACGAAATCTCGTGCAGAAGCACGGCAAATCGTTACCGGAGGCGGTGAAGCACGCGACCTCGATTCCGGCGGGAATCGTAAAGCTGCACAACAAGGGGCTTTTAAAAGCCGGGTATGACGCGGACCTTGTCGTGCTGGAGCCGGAGGGGCTGCAAGTGAAGCGTGTCATGCTTGGCGGGGATTGGTATGATCCCGAGACCCATGATTTTGCCTAAACGGGGAGAAGCATTAAGTTCACAAGCGTTCATTTCAGGGAGGGGCTCGCATTGAAATCCATTGGTGTCATTCAAGCCATTTACCGGTATCCCGTTAAGTCCTTTCAAGGGGAGCGCCTGACCGCGGTCGATATCGAGCGGTACGGATTATACGGAGACAGAGGGTACGCCTTTATCGATCATACGCGTTCAACCGATGCTTCCCGGTCCAACAAAAAGCTGAACGCCAAATTTGTTCCTAAGCTGCTCGCTTACTCCAGCAAATACATCGCCGACAGATCGGACAACGAATTTCCGCCAATCCAGGTAACGGCCCCCGACGGCCGGATATTTCAATGGGACGAGGAGCTTTTTGAAGAAATTCGGGCCGTCGTTTCTCCGCGGGAAATTTCTCCCCGGAAGTATTCCTCCAAGTATGACGACCTGCTGGGGGTTGATGAAGCAAGCATTTTGATTACTACGGATGTTTCTCTGGCCGAGCTGGAAAAAATCATTGGCGTGGAAACCGACATGCGCAGGTTCAGGCCCAACTTCGTCATTCGTTACGACGATCCGCAGCCCTTTGAGGAATTTGATTGGATCGGGAAAACCGTCCAAATCGGAGATACGAAACTGGAGATATACAAAAAATGCCACCGATGCAGCATGGTAAACGTAGATCCGGATCACAATACCGTAAACCCGACCTTCCTAAAGCATATTGCCAAGCATCTAGATGCCTGTTTTGGGGTGTATGCCAGAGTCATTCGGACCGGAACCGTTACCGTTGACGATCCCGTTTATTTGCTCGACTAAATTTCAAATAAAAAAGAGCGATTCGTTCCTTTACGAATTCGCTCTTGCAGGATAAATTTTATATCGTTCCCGATGCGCGCCGTGCCTCTCACAGCGCGCGTTGCGGCGTTTATGGCTATTCATTCATGGTCAGGTTGTAGCGGCATCGTCAGGCGCTTCGAGACTAATGCGTCCCAGCTTGCCCGCCCTCAGCTCGCGCAGAATGGCCAGTGAGGCCTTCTCCAGATCCACCCGTCCTCCGCTCATCAGCGCGCCGCGCTTGCGGCCTACGGCTTCCATCAGAGCCACAATCGCATCGGTATCCGCCGGGTCTTGCGGAACCTCTTCTACGCCAAACCGTTCTTTGACCGCTTGTGCGTAATGCTCAGTCAAGTAACGCATGGCGAACAGAGCAATTTCCTCCACCTGCAAAATCTCTTCCTTAATCGCTCCGGTCGCTGCCAAACGCAGACCGACCGACTGATCTTCAAACTTCGGCCACAAAATCCCGGGCGTATCGAGCAGCTCCATCTCAGTGCCGACTTTAATCCACTGCTGACCTTTGGTTACCCCCGGCTTGTCTCCGGTTGCGGCGATTTTACGTCCGGCCATCCGGTTGATCAGGGTCGATTTTCCGACATTCGGAATTCCGACAATCAACGCGCGGATCGCTCTCGGATTCATCCCTTTGCGCAGCTGCGCCTGAATTTTCTCCGACAGCAGCTCCTTGCTGCGCTGCATAATTTCTTTCACCGGATTGCCGCCTACGGAATCGATAGGTATCGCTTTCAACCCTTGTTCGGCGAAAAACTCAATCCACTGCCGGGTAACTTCCGGGTCCGCCAAATCGTGTTTGTTCAGCAGAACCAATCGCGGTTTATTTTGCAATATTTCATCGATCATCGGGTTTCGGCTGGATAACGGTACCCGCGCATCCAAAAGCTCGATCGCCATATCAATCAGCTTCAGCTTCTCTTGGATTTGCCGCCTTGCCCGTGTCATGTGACCCGGAAACCATTGGATCGTCATCTGAGTCACCTCAATCTGTTTACCTACTGCCGGTTCGGACTATTGAAATGAACCAGGCTAATTTTATTGAACGGCCAGAATATCAGGTCGGCACGTCCGACAATTTTATCATAATTGACAAAGCCTACAGACGGGTCGCGGCTATCCGAGCTGTTCGAACGGTTGTCGCCCATCACGAATACGCTGCCCTCGGGAACTGTCTGCTCCGGGAAATTTCTTGTGTTATAGGGTCTCCCTTCCGAGGCCGCTTTATCCAACGCCGGCTTCAGATAGGTTTCGTCCACCAATTGGTTGTCCACATACACCTTGTCGCCCTCGACTTTAACCTTTTGGCCCGGCAAGGCAATGACGCGCTTTATGTAATCTTTATCTTTGGTCGCATGAAACACGACGACTTCCCCGTGCTCCGGCTTCCCGAACTTGTAAATAAACTTATTGACGATGAGCCGCTCTCCCGTATAGAAATTCGGCTCCATGGAAGGCCCTTCCACAATGAACGGGGCGAAAACGAGCCAGCGTATAAAAAACACGAGGGCCGCCGCAATCAGCAGCGCTTTGATCCATTCCCAAGCTTCATTTTTGACGGGATTCGTTTTTTCTACGGTTTGATCCTGCTCCATTAGCTTTCCTGCCCTTTCGCCAGAGTGGGTAAAAAACGAAAAGGGACTTGGTGTGCAAGCCCCTTTGTTTTCGTTATCGAATCTCTTGAATTCTTGCTGCTTTACCGCGCAGACCGCGAAGATAGTAGAGCTTCGCGCGACGGACTTTACCACGGCGAGCCACTTCAATCTTATCGATCTTTGGAGTATGAATCGGGAACGTTCTCTCAACGCCGACACCGTAAGAAATTTTTCTTACTGTGAACGTTTCGCTGATTCCGCCGCCGCGGCGCTTAATAACAACGCCCTCGAACAGCTGGACACGCTCGCGCGAACCCTCGATAACCTTAACATACACTTTCAAAGTGTCGCCAGGACGAAAGCTCGGAATGTCGCTGCGCAGTTGTTCCTTCGTAATCTCTTGGATCAAGTTCATGGATGACTCCCTCCTTCCACACAGGTGTTCATGCCGCTGCTATTAGATGTCGGTTCTTCGATGTCACGCGCAGAGGACCACCGTATTCAAGCAAATTGCCACAACGTTTTATATCATAGCATAAAGTCGAGGGAAACACAACCAGTTCTTTTATTGGCAATGCCTCCAAATTAAAAAACCGCCTTGGCTCATGCTTCTGCGCATGACGCAAAACGGTTTTTCCTGAGGCCTGTCATTCCGGCTTACCGGGGACATCCCGTCCTAAACGCTCCTGCGCTTCCCATTCGTCAAGCCAGCGGCGCTCTTTAGGCGTGAGCCCGATCCCTTCCAGCAAATCCGGACGTTTCTTCCATGTGCGCTCCAGCGACTGCTTTCTGCGCCACTCTTCGATATTCCCATGGTGGCCGGAGATCAGCACTTCGGGAACCTCCCAGCCGCGGAAATTCGCAGGTCGGGTATAATGAGGGTATTCCAGCAGTCCGGTGCTGAACGAATCCGTCACCGCCGATGTTTCGTTGCCCAGCACGCCGGGAAGCAAACGTACGACGCTGTCGATCACGACCATCGCCGGCAGCTCTCCCCCGGTCAGCACATAATCGCCGATGGACAGCTCGTCCGTCACCAAGTGCTCGCGGATTCGCTCGTCATAGCCCTCGTAGTGTCCGCAGATGAAGATCAAATGCCGCTCCGCCGCAAGCTCCTCAGCCTTTTTCTGTGAGAACGGCTCGCCTTGAGGACACATCAGAATCACGCGGGGCTTCGATTCCAGACCGGAGGTTACATCTTCAACCGCGGCGAACAGCGGCTCCGGCTTCAGCACCATTCCGCCTCCGCCCCCGTACGGATAGTCGTCCACCGTATTGTGCTTGTTGTTCGCGTAATCCCGGAAATTGACCGTATTTAGCTCGACTAAGCCTTTTTCCCGTGCCTTCCCCAAAATACTCGAAGTAAAGACCCCGTCGAACATCGCTGGAAAAAGCGTCAGCACATCGATTCTCATAGGTCAAGCAAGCCTTCCATCAGGCGGACCGTAACCTTCTTCTCGTTTATGTCGACGTTCAGCACGACATCGTCGATATAAGGAAGCAGCAGCGGTTTGCCGGCCGGACGCTTGATGACCCATACGTCATTCGCTCCGGGCGACAAAATTTCCGAGATCGCACCCAACTCTTCGCCTTCTTCCGTAATGACTGTACAGCCGATAATTTCGTGATAGTAGTACTCGTCTTCGGGAAGCTCGGATAAGTATTGTTCTTCGACTTTTAACAGCCAGCCTTTATATTTTTCCACTTCGTTGATGTTTGTGAAGCCCTGGAATTTGATGATGAACATGTTTTTTTGCTCTCGGGCCGCTTCTACCGTAACAGGGAGCTGCGTCCCTTGCTCGGGATGGACAAAGACCAGCTTGCTGCCTTTGGCAAAGCGCTCGTCCGGAAAATGCGTTTCCGGTACGATTTTAAGCTCGCCGCGGATGCCATGCGTATTGACAATCTTTCCAACCGTATACAACTTTTCGCTCATAGGACCCTCCCGGGTTTGGAATAGGAGCTTATAGGAAGAGAAAAGAGTTAGGATCAGCTCCTAACTCTCATGTTTCCCTTATGACACGATTTCAACCGAAACACGTTTCGGTTCTTTCACTGCAGCGGATGTGACTACGGTGCGAAGCGCCTTGGCAATACGTCCTTGCTTGCCGATCACCTTGCCGACATCGTCAGGGTGTACCGACAGCTCAAATGTAATGCTGCGGTCATCCTCGACCGTATTCACGCGTACTTCTTCAGGATGATCCACCAACGCCTTGGCGATAACGGTAATAAGATCCTTCATCGTACCCTCCGAATCTTACAGATTACTTCTGCAGTTTAGACTCGTGAAATTTTGTCAAAATGCCAGCTTTGCTGAACAGGCTGCGAACCGTATCGGAAGCTTGTGCACCGTTTTGGAGCCATTTCAGTGCTTTTTCCTCGTCGATATTCACAACGGCTGGTTGAGCAACCGGATTGTATGTGCCAATCTCTTCAATGAAACGACCGTCACGCGGGGAACGGGAATCCGAAACCACCACGCGGTAGAAAGGAGCTTTGTGAGCACCCATACGCTTCAGACGAATGCGAGTTGCCATGTATATCACCTCCTCAATAGAGTTAAATATCGTTTATCTCAAAACGGGAATTTCATCCCGCGTCCGAGCTTCTTGAGGTTCTTCAGCTGCTTGGCCCCTTTGGGCCCCATCATGCCGGAGAACTGCTTCATCATCTTGCGCATATCTTCGAACTGCTTGATAAACCGGTTGACATCCTGCACGGAATTGCCGCTGCCCGCAGCCAGACGCTTGCGTCGGCTCGGACTGAGCAGATCCGGATTTTGCCGTTCTTCTTTCGTCATCGATTTGACGATCGCAGCGACGCGAGACATTTGCTTATCGTCGACTTTGACGTCTTTCATGCCCTTGATCTTACCTGCGCCCGGCAGCATGTCGAGCAATTGGTCCAACGGACCCAGCTTCTTGACCTGCTCCATCTGCTCCAGGAAATCGTCAAATGTGAATTCCGCGGTACGCAGCTTGCGTTCCATTTCCTTCGCCTTGTCGGCGTCGATGCTCGCTTGCGCTTTCTCAATCAGGGTGAGCATATCGCCCATGCCAAGAATCCGCGAAGCCATCCGCTCCGGATGGAACGGTTCGAGCGCATCCAGCTTCTCGCCCATCGCGGCAAACTTGATCGGGCAGCCGGTAACGGCTTTGACCGAAATCGCCGCACCCCCGCGTGTATCGCCGTCGAGTTTCGTCAGTACGACACCCGTCAGCTCCAGTTGTTTATGGAAGCTTTCGGCTACGTTGACCGCGTCTTGCCCTGTCATCGCGTCGACCACCAGCAAAATCTCGTCGGGGCTGACCGCTTCGACGATTTGTTTCAATTCGTCCATCAAGCTTTCATCGATGTGAAGACGGCCCGCGGTATCGACGATCAAATAATCGTTGTTATGATCCTTCGCATGCTGCAGCGCCTGCTTCGCAATCTCAACCGGGCTTACTTTGTCGCCCAGCGAGAACACCGGAACCTTCAGCTGCTCGCCCAGCACTTGAAGCTGTTTGATCGCAGCCGGACGGTAAATGTCGCCTGCCGCCAGCAGCGGCCGGTGGTTTTGCTGGAGCAACAGCTTCGCGAGCTTGCCGGTCGTCGTCGTTTTCCCCGCGCCCTGCAGACCGACCATCATAATGACCGTCGGCGGCTTGTTCGCCCGCGCCAGCTTGCTTTGCGTCCCGCCCATCAAGGCCGTCAGCTCTTTATTTACAATATCGACGACAACCATCGCCGGAGTAAAGCTTTGCAGCACTTCTTGCCCGATCGCCCGTTCCTTCACCTTGGCGATGAATTCCTTGACGACCTTAAAGTTGACATCCGCCTCAAGCAGCGCAAGCCGTACTTCCCGCAGCGCCTCGTTTACATCGTCCTCGGTCAGCTTGCCTTTTCCTCTTAGCTTACTGAATACACTTTGCAGCCGGCTGGATAGTCCTTCGAATGCCACAGGTCGTCACCACCTTTCGGAGGGAATATGTTAGTCCAATTCGTTAAGCTTTTCCACAACGGCCTGAATCTCCATGCGTTGAGGCTCCGGCAGACTGCCGCTAAGCGCCTCAAGCTGCCGCAGAAGCCGCTGCCGTTCTTCATGCTTCTCCAGAAGCCGCAGCTTGCCTTCGCAATCCTCAAGTACCGATTCGGCCCGTTTAATATGTTCGTAAACCGCTTGACGGCTGATGCTGAATTCCGATGCGATCTCGCCAAGCGAATAATCATCGTGAAAATAATGCTTCAAAAACATTTGCTGCTTTTCCGTCAGCAGCCGCTCATAGAAATCGAACAGCAGATTAATCCGATTCGTCTTTTGAAGGACATTTTCCTCCGTCATTCGTGCCTCACCCCCGTTAAGGTAAAACACTTTACAGCAAATCAACCTCACTTATCATACTGAAACTGAAGAGGGATGTCAAGCTTTTCTCCTTGTCAGGCAAAAAGCCGGCTTATTGACCGGCTTTTTCCTCTTCTTTTTCCGACTCGGCAATCCATTTGCTGAACAGCGCATGCACGAACTGATCGGAGTCGAACGCTTGCAGATCGTCCATTTTCTCGCCGAGGCCGACGAATTTGACCGGCAGCTTCAGCTCCTGACGGATCGCGACGACAATGCCACCTTTTGCCGTTCCGTCCAGCTTGGTCAGCACCAGGCCGCTCAGACCGGATTTCTCATCGAACAGCTTCGCCTGCTGCAAAGCGTTCTGTCCGGTCGTCGCATCGAGCACCAACAGCACTTCGTGCGGCGCTTCCGGCACCTCGCGGCGGATGACGCGGTAAATTTTATTCAGCTCTTCCATCAGGTTGACTTTGTTCTGCAGCCGGCCCGCCGTATCGCAGAGCAGCACGTCCACGCCGCGCGATTTGGCCGCATGCAGCGCGTCGTACATGACCGCTGCCGGGTCCGATCCCGCCTGCTGCTTGATCACGTCGACGCCTACGCGGCGTCCCCATTCTTCCAGCTGCTCGATCGCTCCGGCACGGAACGTATCTCCGGCGGCAAGCAGCACTTTTTTACCCTGGGATTTCAGCATATGCGCCATTTTGCCGATCGTCGTCGTTTTGCCGACGCCGTTGACGCCTACGAACAAAATGACCGTGAGGCCGGATTCGGCCATGCGCAGCCCGGTTTGCTCCTGCCCTTTGAGCAGCGCGATCAGCATCTCGGACAAAATCGGCTGCAGCTCGCTCGGGTTCTCGATTTTGCGTTTGCGGACTTCGGCCCGCAGATCCTCGATCAGCTTCAGCACCGTGTTCACGCCCACATCGGCGCCGATCAGAATTTCCTCCAGTTCCTCATAAAAATCCTCGTCGATTTTTTTGCGGCGGGAGAACAGATCCTCTACGCGCTCGACAAACACGTCTCTCGTTTTGGCCAAGCCTTCCTTGAATTTATTCGTCACCGTTTCGGCTTTGGTCGAAATCGCTTCTTTCAATCGTTTAAAAAAGCTCACGGGGCACCTACCTCAATCTCAATATATCGGCATCAGCCGGCTTCCATAATGGCTTCGTCATCTTCCAGACGGACGGATACGAGCTTCGAAACGCCGCCCTCTTCCATCGTCACGCCGTACAGCACGTCGGCTTCCTCCATCGTGCCTTTGCGATGCGTTACGACGATAAATTGCGTCGACATCGAAAATTCGCGCAAATATTCGGCAAAGCGCGTCACGTTCGCCTCGTCCAGCGCCGCTTCGACCTCGTCCAGCACGCAGAACGGCACGGGTTTGACGCGGATGATCGAGAACAGCAGCGCAATGGCCGTCAGCGCCCGTTCGCCGCCGGAGAGCAGCTGCAAATTTTGCAGCTTTTTACCCGGAGGCTGCGCTACGATCTCAATGCCCGTATCAAGCAAATTGTCCGGCTCCGACAAAATGAGGTCGGCCCGGCCGCCGCCGAACAGCTTGCCGAAGACGACGACAAAATGCGAACGGATCGCATCGAACGTGGAGCGGAACCGTCTTCCCATCTCCTCGTCCATCTCGCGGATCACGAGATAAAGCGCTGTTTTGGCCTCCACCAGATCGTTCTTCTGCTCCGCCAAAAACAAGTATCGCTCGTTAACACGCTGATACTCTTCAATCGCCCCGAGGTTGACTTCCCCGAGAATGGCGATTTCGCGCTTCAGCTCGCGAACTTTATTTTGGGTGCCCAGCACATCCTCCGGCACGGGATAGCGCTCTTTCGCCAACTCATAGCTGAGCTCGTAATCTTCGGAGAGCTTTTTGAGCAGGTTCTCCAGCTCCACGTCCAAGCGGTTCACCCGAACCTCCGTCTGATGGAGCTGTTCTTCGATCTGCCTGAGCTGGGTGCGCTGCTCCTTGGTTTTGCTTTCCTCGGCTTCGAGCTTGGCCACCCATTGCGCCCGCTCCGCGCGCTTCATGTCCAGCTGCTCCGCGCATTGCTGCTTCTTCAGCTTCAGATCGTTCAACTGCTCGATCTGCTGCACGGATTCCTGCTCGTGATTCGCCATGTCGGAGTCGAGCTGCCGCTCCAGCTCGCAGTTCGTTTCCAGCTCGTGCTTGATCGTCTCCAGCTCATTGCGGGAACGACGCTCCTGCTCGTGCAGCGACTGCTTCTCCTGCGATTGCGCCGCCACCTTCACCTTCAGATCCGTGAGCTGCGTTTGCAGCTCCTCCTTCTCCGACTCGCTCGCCTTGCGGCGGATTTCGGCGTCGCGGATCGCCTGCTGCAGCTCGGCCTCCTGCCGCTGCAGCCGCTCCTGCGCCTCAAGAGCTTCCGTCCGGCGGCGCTCCAGATCGCTGCGCTCGGCCGCCAGCGTTTCGCCGTCGGCGCCGTACAGCGCAAGCTGCTGGGCCACCTGCTTCGCTTCATGCTCCAACGGCTCAAGCGAGGCGCGAATCTGCTGCTCCTCGATCCGCCGGTTCTCGCCTTCCACCCGCAGCTCGTCCAGCTTGCGCGTCGTTTCGCCGATTTCGCGGCGCAGCTCCTCCGCTTTGGCCCGGAAGCTTTTCAGTTGGGTTTCGGACAGTGAAATGTCCTTATCCATATCTTCAATTTGCCGTTGACGGCTCAGAAGACTGGTCGTTTTCTTCTGCTGGCTGCCCCCGCTCATCGAGCCGCCGGGGTTCACGACATCGCCCTCCAGCGTGACGACGCGGTACCGGTACTGCACCCGGGCCGCGATCCGGTTAGCAACCTCCAGCGTATTCGCAATGATGACATTGCCGAGCAAGCTGCCGGCAATTTGCCGGTACGTATCTTCAAATTGCACCAAATCGACGGCGATGCCGACAAAGCCTTCCATCCCTTGAATCTGGCGCTGTTCGCCCTCCGGAATGGACCGGCTGCGAATAACGTCCAGCGGCAAAAATGTCGCCCGGCCGAGCTGCCGGCGCTTCAGGAAAGCGATCGCATCCCTGCCGTTCGCCTCGTTATCCACGACGATGTGCTGAAGCGCTCCGCCCAGCGCCGTCTCCATGGCAACCTCCACATGGGCTGGCACCTTGACGAGCTCCGCCACCGCGCCGCGAATGCCGCGCAGATCGCCGCGGTCCTTCGCCTTCAGCACTTCCTTGACGCCATGCATAAAGCCGTCATAGTCGTTCGCCATCTCGCGCATCGTATCGCGCCGCGACACCATGGAATCGATCTTCTGCTCCCACTTGCGGACGGCGGCCTGCGCCTCTTCCGAAAGCGTCTGCTTCGATTTCAATCCTTGGCTGAGCTCCAAATACTGATTCCGCACCTCCGCGATCTCGGCCACGGCTTCTTCGAGCTTCTTCTCCAGAGCCGCCTTGCGCTCCGCGATGCTCTCCTGCTGCTCCTGCCACTTGCGGTGCTCGTCGTCGAGCCGGTCCAGCCGGCGGCCAAGCGCTTCAAGCTGCTGCTCGGCATACCGCGCTTCATTGCGGGCATTGGCGGAGTCGTTCAGCACTTCGAGCAGCTCGCCCTTCAGCCGCTCTTCCTCCGCGCTGCTGATGCCTCCCGTCACGCCGAGCAGCCGGTCTTCCTCGGCTTTCAGCCTGACCTGCGTCTCCGCAAGCTCCGCTCCGATCACCGCAATTTTGTTGCGCAGTTGAGCAATTTCAGCCTCTTTATCAAGCACCCGCTGCTCTTGCTGGACGACAGAAAGCCGAATCTGGTTTTTATTGGAAGCGTAGTTTTTTTTCCGCTCCTTCAACACCTCGCCCTGGCCTTCGCATTTCTCAAAATCCTCACTGAGCTGGAGCAGGTGCTGCTGCAATCCTTCAATCTCTTCCTCCAGCCGCCGTGTTTCCCAGCGTTCCTTCTCCAGCTCGGCGTCCTGCTTGCTGATCACGCCGGACAATTCACGCTGCGATTCGCGAAGCTTCTCAAGCTGTGCGTTCGTCTCCGTCCAGCTTGCGTAAATTTGCTCGATCTGATGGACATACATCGCGATCTCGCTGGATTTGAGCTCTTCTTTCAGCTCCTTGAAGCGCACTGCCTTCTCCGATTGCACGCGCAGCGGATCCAGCTGGTCTTCCAGCTCCGACACCAGATCGTGGATGCGCAGCAAATTTTGCTCCGTTTCCTGCAGCTTCTTTTCCGTTTCGCGCTTGCGCGATTTATATTTGACGATCCCCGAAGCTTCTTCAAAAATACCTCGGCGGTCTTCCGATTTCGTGCTCAAAATTTCTTCAATGCGCCCCTGCCCGATAATCGAGTAAGCTTCCTTCCCGATCCCCGTGTCCATAAAGAGCTCGGTAATATCCTTGAGCCGGCAGGGCTGCTTGTTGATCATATATTCGCTTTCCCCGCTGCGATGCACGCGCCGGGTAACCGTCACTTCGCTGTAATCCAGCGGCAGCGACTGGCTCGCATTATCGAGCGTCAGCGAAACTTCGCCGTAATTGACCGCTTTGCGGGCATCGCTTCCGGCGAAAATAATATCTTCCATCTTGCCTCCGCGCAGCGACTTGGCGCTTTGTTCGCCAAGCACCCAGCGGATGCCGTCGGAGATATTGCTTTTTCCGCTGCCGTTCGGCCCGACCACCGCCGTAATTCCTTGAACGAATTCCAGCTCGGTCCGATCGGCAAACGATTTGAAGCCCGAGAGCTCGATACGTTTCAAAAACAACTTGGCTCACCTCTTACGGCTATTGTACCATATTCCGGACCTATAGTAGATACCGTCCCATACAACAGTTCGGCGATCTACTCGCAGGCTGCGATTGACTGGCTGTCGTCTGAACCTGAACGAGATCGTTTTCGACAAACAGTCACGTTTTCCTGCAAAAAAAAGAGTGACGGCCCGCTATACGGCCGTCACCTTCTGCGAACTTGCTTTATGGCTGATCCACCTTGACCTCTAGCTTCGTGAGCGCTTCGGCGGCCGCGTGCTGCTCCGCTTCCTTCTTGGAGCGGCCGAGTCCCCGACCGAGCATTTCCTCATGAAGATATACTTCCGCCGCGAACTCCCGCTCGTGCGCAGGTCCGCGTTCGTCTACGATTTTGTATTCCAAGGGGCCCATATTATGCTGCTGGGTATGCTCTTGCAGAATCGTTTTGTAATCCGCCGTTAACAGACGCCCTTGCTGAGGCAGGCTTGGAAACATATGGCGGCTAAGAAAAGCGCGCACCGGCTCCAAACCTTGGTCCAAGTAAAGTGCACCGATGAACGATTCGAACACATCTGCGAGTAGTGCCGGACGGGTTCGACCGCCGGTCAGCTCCTCTCCTTTGCCGAGCAGCACATAAGATCCGAAGTCGAGCTGCTCGGCGAAGCCGACGAGCGAGGGCTCACAGACGATGGAGGCCCGCAATTTGGTCAATTCGCCTTCCGTGCGATCCGGATATTTGTCGAACAAATATTCCGATACGGTCAGCTCCAGGACAGCGTCGCCGAGAAACTCCAGCCGCTCGTTGTCCTTGCATTGGCCGATGCGATGCTCGTTCACGTAGGAAGAATGCGTAAATGCCTGCCGTAGAAGGTCGGGACGCCGGAATGAAATCCCCAGGTCCGCTTGCAGCTGTTTTAAGTTGCGATGCATATCTAATCACCTTCGTATAAGCAATTTGTTTCGTGGAGATTGAATACATACAACCAACTCCACGAAACAATGTTATAGTTTGGCCAACCCCGTGAAGTCTATGCCCTTAAGCCTCGTACTTTTGCAGGATGACCGTTGCGTTGTGGCCGCCGAAGCCGAACGAGTTCGACATCACGATTTGCAGATCGGACGGGCGCGGCGTATTCGGCACGTAATCCAGATCGCATTCGGGATCCTGATTGTCGAGATTGATCGTCGGCGGGATAACGCCATGCTTCAAGGCCAGTGCGCAGATGAGCGCTTCCACGCCCCCCGCTGCGCCAAGCAAGTGACCCGTCATCGACTTGGTCGAGCTGACGGCCAGCTTGTAAGCGTGCTCGCCGAACGCCTGCTTAATTGCGGTCGTCTCCGATTTGTCGCCGATCGGCGTCGAAGTGCCGTGCGCGTTGATATAATCGATCGCTTCAAACGGAATGCCAGCGTCTTTCACGGCTTTGACCATGCAGCGGGCAGCACCGTCCGGATCCGGATCGGTCATATGATGCGCGTCTCCGCTCATGCCGTAGCCGATCACTTCGCCGTAAATGCGGGCTCCGCGCTTCTGCGCATGCTCCAACGATTCCAGAATGAGAACGCCGGCGCCTTCGCCCATGACAAACCCGTCGCGATCCGTATCGAACGGACGGCTCGCTTTTTCCGGCTCGTCGTTGCGGGTCGACATGGCGCGCAGCGCGCAAAAGCCTGCAACGCCCGTCGGGCTGATCGTCGCTTCCGCGCCGCCGCAGATCATGACGTCCGCATCGCCGCGAAGGATCGTCTTGAAGGCGTCTCCAATGGAGTGCGTACCTGTCGCACAGGCGGTTACAGCCGTGCTGTTCGGTCCTTTGGCTCCCGTTATCATCGAGATTTGCCCTGACGCCATATTGGCGATCATCATCGGAATAAAGAACGGGCTGACCCGCTTCGGTCCCTTTTCGAGCAAAATCTTATGCTGCTCTTCCCAAGTCGACAAGCCGCCGATCCCCGAACCGACATAAACGCCGACCCGTTCCGGATCGGTATCTTCTTTCACATTCAGCCCTGCATCCTTCAACGCTGTCATGGTGGCTGCTACGGCAAATTGCACGAAGCGGTCCATGCGGCGTGCTTCTTTTTTGTCAATGTAATCTTCCGGATTGAAATCTTTAATTTCGGCGGCGATCCGTGTCGGATATTCGCTGACGTCAAACGATTCAATTGCGCTGACGCCGGATTTTCCGGACATCAGGTTCCCCCAAAAGGTTTCAAGATCGCGTCCAAGCGCAGACATCACGCCGAGACCCGTAATAACGACTCTTTGTTTCATGCTGTAATTCACCTCTATCGTAAATAACCTTCGTTATGTACTTCATTCGTAAGGGGGTAAGCTTGCTAACGCGCAGTTAGGCACGGAATGGAGATAAGTCCCGTTTATCCAAGAAAAACGGGACTTATGCATTTACGTATGAGATTTTATGTACTCAACTACTTGACCTACAGTAGTGATCTTCTCTGCATCTTCATCAGAGATTTCCATATCAAACTCATCTTCCAATTCCATAACCAATTCCACGACATCGAGAGAATCGGCACCTAAATCATCTTTAAAAGAAGCCTCAAGGGTCACTTCCGCTTCGTCAACGCCGAGACGGTCCACAACGATGCGTTTTACGCGATCCAAAACGTCGGACATCCGGTTCACCTCCTCTTTGGTATTATACTTAACTTATGGACAAAATGCCATAGTAAAGCCTCGCTGAGTGCGAAAAGAAACGATTTTCGCCAAAAAATTCAATTTTTGCGGCAACTCTGGCAGTGCGATTCAATTGCCCGCACCTCCGCCCATTGTTGCCGCAAGCCGCGCTACATATACATGCCGCCGTCGACATGAAGCGTTTGTCCCGTCATATAGGATGAATCGTCGGACGCCAGGAATACCACCGCCTTGGCAATGTCCTCCGGCCGGCCGAGACGCGCGAGCGGAATTTGCGTCATGAGCTGCGAGCGCTGATCTTCCGACAGCTTGTCGGTCATATCGGTCTCGATGAAGCCGGGCGCCACACAGTTGACGGTGATGCCGCGGGAAGCAAGCTCCTTCGCCGCCGACTTGGTCATCCCGATGACGCCTGCTTTGGCAGCGGCATAGTTCATTTGCCCGGCGTTCCCCGTCGCTCCGACAACGGACGAGATGTTGACGATCCGGCCGAAACGCTGCTTCATCATCGGGCGCGTAGCCGCTTTTACACAGTTGAATACGCCTTTCAGATTCGTCTCGATCACTTGATCGAACTCCTCTTCCTTCATGCGCATAATCAGGTTATCCCGCGTAATTCCCGCGTTATTGACCAAAATATCGATTCGGCCGAACGCTTCCAGGACGAGCTTGAACATCTCTTCGACTTCCTGCACGGAACCGACGTTCGCCTTCACCTTAAACGACTTCCGTCCCAGCGCTTCGATGGCCTGCACAACTTCCGCCGCTGCCGCTTCGCTGCCCGCGTAGTTGACGACCACATCGGCCCCCGCTTCCGCGAGCCCGATGGCGATGGCCCGGCCGATGCCGCGAGAGGCGCCGGTAACCAGTGCTACCTTACCCGTTAGCATGCGCTAATCCCTCCCATGAATAATCGTTTATTCCGTCGTTTCCAGCTGAAATTTCTCGATGGCTTCCAGACTGTTGATGGAATACACTTTCGCGCTGCGGTCGATCTTCTTGATCAGCCCTGCCAGAACGGTGCCGCTGCCGATTTCGACAAATGTGTCCACGCCCTGCCCGAGCAGCCATGCAACGCTGTCTTCCCACAGCACGGAGGAATGTACTTGATCGATCAACAGCTGCTTAATTTCGGCCGGTTCCTGCACCGGCAGCGCCGTCACGTTGGCAACGACCGGAACAGCCGCCGCTTTCATTTCAACGGACTCCAGCACGCCGCCAAGACGCTCGGAAGCGGGTTTCATCAACGATGAATGAAACGGCCCGCTAACCTCAAGCGGAATCACGCGTTTCGCGCCGGCTTCTTTGCCGCGTTCGGCGAGGGCCTGCACCCCTTCTTTGCTGCCGGAAACAACGATCTGTCCCGGGCAGTTCAGGTTCGCAAGCTCGACGACGCTTCCTTGCCCGCTGATGTCCGAGCACAGCTGCCGCAGCGCTTCGCGCTCGGCGCCGAGCACGGCTGCCATAGCGCCTTGTCCACTTGGCACCGCCTGCTCCATAAACTCGCCGCGTGCACGTACCGTACGGACCGCGTCTTCAAAGCTTAGCACGCCTGCAGCCACCAGCGCACTGTACTCTCCGAGACTGTGCCCGGCGGTATAATCCGGCTGAAGGCCATGGCGCGCACGAAACAACTCCAGGTAGGCTATGCTGGTTGTAAGCAGCGCAGGCTGCGTATTAACGGTAAGCTTCAGCTCTTCCTCCGGACCATCGAAGACGATGCGGCTGAGGGGGAAGCCGAGCGCCTTGTCGGCCGATTCGAAAATACCCCGCGCGGCGGCATCCGCTTCATAAACGTCTTTCCCCATCCCTACCGCCTGGGCCCCTTGACCCGGGAATACGAATGCGATTTTACCCATGTCTGATTCTCCTTTATTGCTGACTGCAAGCCGTTCAGGCGGACCGAAACGGCCGGTCCTGCACAAAGCTATCTAGATTCAATTCCATATCCGGAACATTTACCATACCAAGACGGAAGCGCCCCAAGTCAAGCCCCCGCCGAAGCCGACGAGCACCAGACAGTCGCCCTCTTTGACCCGTCCGGACTCCGCCGCCTCCGCAAGAGCGATCGGAATCGATCCGGCCGACACGTTGCCGTATTTGTGCAAGTTGATCATGCATTTGTCCTCGCTCAAATTCAGCTTTTGCAGCGCGGACTGAATGATGCGGATATTCGCCTGATGCGGTACGAGCAAATCCACCTCGGACTTGTCGATTCCTGCCTTGCGCAGCGCCTCTTCCGCGGCGCTCCCCATAATGCGGACGGCGAATTTGAACACCTCGCTGCCGGCCATGTAGATGAAATGCTGCTTACCTTCCAGACTCTGCGGCGATGCCGGGCAGCGGGAGCCGCCAGCAGCGACATTCAGCAGCGTGCCGCCCGCGCCGTCCGCGCCAAGCTCGAACGATTTAAACCCGCGGCCTTCCGGCACCGCTCCGAGCACAACCGCGCCTGCACCGTCTCCGAACAAAATACATGTGTTCCGGTCGGTGTAGTCCGTAATTTTAGACAAGCATTCCGCGCCTACGACAAGCGCATATTTATAGGTTCCGGTGGCGATGAAATTCGAGGCGTTGGCCAAGCTGTAGATAAATCCCGAGCAAGCTGCCGACAGATCGAAGGCGGCCGCTTTTTTGGCTCCTAGCTTGTCCTGCAAAATACATGCCGTCGACGGAAACGCCATATCCGGGGTAACGGTCGCCACGATAATTAAATCGATCTCTTCCGGCGCGATGCCCGCGTTCTGCAGAGCGATTTTCGAAGCTTCATAGGCCAAGTCCGACGACGCTTGCTCCGTGGAAGCGATGCGGCGTTCACGGATGCCGGTACGGGTGACGATCCATTCGTCGTTTGTGTCCACCATTTGTTCCAGCTCGAAATTGGTCAGTACCTTCTCAGGCACATATTTTCCCGTTCCGAGAATGCCTACAGGCTTTAAGCTGCTATTCATAATTACTCGCTCCCGTTGCTGATTTCCGCAGAAATGCTGCGGACCAAATCGTTTTTCAAAGCGACCCGGGCTTGACGCACCGCATTTTTAAAAGCTACGCCGTTGGACGAACCGTGGCTTTTGAGCACCAGACCGTTAATGCCCAGCAGAGGCGCTGCGCCATGTTCCGTGTAATCCATTTTTTTACCCAATTGGCCGAGGCCCTTCTTCACCGCCGCCGCCGCTAGCTTCGTGTACCACGTACGCATAAATTGTTCTTTTAAGACGGAAAAGATGACCGAGGCCGCCCCTTCCATCGATTTAAGCATAATATTCCCCGCAAAGCCATCGCATACGATAACGTCGCAAGGCTTCCGGAGCACGTCGCGCGACTCCACGTTGCCTATGAAGTGGATCGGCGCTTGCTCAAGCAGCGGAAAAGCCGCCTTCGTCAATTCATTGCCTTTCATCGCTTCCGTGCCCACGTTAAGGAGACCGACGCGGGGCTCGGCCAACCCATGCACCTTGCTTCGATACAAACTGCCCATGATGGCGTACTGCACCAGATGCTCCGCCGTCGCGTCCATATTCGCTCCAAGGTCGAGCGCAAGAATCCCTTCCCCGTCAACCGTCGGCAGCATCGGCGCAAGCGCCGGACGTTCGATCCCTTTGATCCGGCCGACGACCAGGAGGCCCGTCGTCATCAACGCTCCCGTATTGCCCGCCGAGATCATGGCGCCTACTTCCTGCTCCTTCACCATACGGCCGGCCACGACCATCGAAGCGTCTTTTTTGCGCCGCACCGCTTTAACCGGCTCGTCATCCGCTTCGATCGTCTCGCTTGCGTGTCTCAACTCCAGATTCGCAAGCTTCTTGCCTTGAAGCAATGGCTCCAGCACGCTTGTATCTCCAACCAGCACAATCGTCGTATCTGGCCATTCTTCGGCCGCCGCGATCGCGCCATCCACCGCTGCCTGCGGCGCATGGTCTCCGCCCATCGCGTCAATCGCTATCCGCATGAAGCTCTCCTCCTTCATGCCGATCTTTGCTCGCATGATAAATGATGAAATTCCCTTGGAATACCACTTCGTCTCCGACGTATGTAAAAACTTCGACCTTCGCCTTGCCTTTGGAGATCGAACGGACATAAGCCTTGGCAATGCACTTCTCCTGCAATCGGACCTGCCGCACGAAGCGGATGTCCGCAGCGGCGGTCAGCGCCACCTTATCGTTGATTAGCGCAACGGCCAAGGAATTGGCCTGAGAAAATATATGATGACCCCGGGCGATTTTCGTCCGGGAGAACACATGCTCTTCTCGAATTTCGAACATGGAAATGCCGCTCTTGTCGAGCTGCAGATCAATGACATCCCCGATGACTTCATGCAGCGGAAGCGAACGCACCTGATCGTACGATTGCTCCGCCATCAGCTTCATCCGCTCGCGCAGCTCGGGAATGCCAAGCTCGAGCCGGTCCAGCCGAATCGTCTGGATGCTGACTTGAAACAGCTTCGTCAACTCTTCATCCGTTATAAACGGGTTTTCTTCGATCGCTTTGGCCAACTGCTGCTGGCGCTGTCGTTTCGGAAGGCGTTCGATAACGAGCACCACCTTTTTTAGCTTGAACTAGGGAGGCCCCCACCTGATGCATATGACATGTCACTATCTCTTATGACCAAGTCACAAAGCAAAGTATACTGGATTCTGCTTGAAAAGGGAAGCGCAGGCAAACAAAAAAAATAGCACTGCACCCAAAGGTGGAGTACTATCTCTTTTGTCTGCAGGGAGATTATTGGCTAATAATCTCTCTTTTCTTGTATTGACCGCAAACCTTGCAAACTCGGTGAGCCAATTTCAATTCACCGCAATTGTCACACTTTACCATGCCCGGTACTTCCAATTTAAAATGAGTACGACGCTTGTCGCGGCGCGTTTTGGATGTTCTCCTTTGAGGTACTGCCATATTTCCCACCTCCTTCAACGAATTCAGCCTGCGTTCCTGGTTACGATCGGTCTTTAAAAAAATCCGCAAGTCCGGCCAAACGCGGGTCCACCTTCTCCGTCTTGCATTCGCAAGCCTTTTCGTTCCGGTTCGTTCCGCACACGGGACACAGTCCTTGACAATTTTCACTGCACAGCGGGATGAACGGCAGCGCCATCAGGACGCTTTCCGCCAAATAGGGCTTCAGCTCAAACCGGTCCTCGGAGACATACAACACGTCTTCCTCGTCCTGTTCCTCATCCTCGGACTCTTCCAGCTCTTGCTCTTCGCCCTTCACAAACGTCTCATGAAACGGAATCGTCAAATGCTGTCCGACCGGGGACAAGCAGCGCGAGCACGATTGCTCCACGTCAATGTCCAGTTCGCCGGTGACTTCGGCCGTGCCGGCCTTGTCCCGAGCTTCCAAACGCACCTGCAGCGGGCCGTACCCGAGCAGACTTCCGGACTTCGGCAGAATGCCTGTCAAATCTTCCGTGCCTTCGATCCGGATCGTACCTTTGGATGCCAAATCTTTCAAATGTATAAACATGAGTATCACCCCAAACAAACAAAGATTATTATATCGACTTCGGTTCCATTTTGTCAACATTTTCAGTTCATGCTATAGTGATTAATCATAATCGTAATGGCAAAAGAAGCCTGAAACCCTGAACGGGAGGAATCTTCCGCATGTCAACCGTCGGCCTTGTCGTCGAATACAACCCGCTGCATAACGGTCACTACTATCATTACCAACAATCGAAAAAGGTAACGGGAGCGGACAGCGCGATTTGCATCATGAGCGGGAATTTTCTCCAGCGCGGCGAACCGGCGGTCGTGAACAAATGGGCGCGGGCCGAGATGGCGCTCCGCATGGGAGCCGACCTCGTCCTGGAGCTGCCGGTCGCTTATAGCGCCCAGCCGGCGGAATGGTTCGCCTTCGGCGCCGTCTCCGCGCTCGACGCTACCGGGCTCGTCGACAGCCTTTGCTTCGGCAGCGAAAGCGGCGACATCAGCTGGCTCGAAGCAGCAGCCGATGTTTTGCAGGACGAGCCCGCTCCGCTGCGGGAGCTGCTGCAGCAGGAGCTGAAAGCCGGCGTCCCGTATCCGGCCGCCTACAGCCGCGCCGTAGCGCAGTTCGTACCGGGCGCAGAAAGCGAGCTCGCCAAGCCGAACAATACGCTCGGGCTGCATTACCTGATCGCCCTGCAGCGGCTTCGCAGCGGCATCCGGCCGCAAACGATTGCAAGGATGAAAGCCGAATACAATCAGACCGACATTACGGACGGGCGTATTGCAAGTGCTACCGCTCTGCGCAAGCTGCTTTTTGAGGAACGTACTTTGCATGCCCTCCGTCCTTATGCGCCTACGGCAACGCTGGATGTTTTGGAGCGGGAATGGCAGGCCGGACGCGCTCCGGTCGATTGGGAACGCTTTGCGAAGCCCCTGATGCTGCAGCTCATGCACCATACTCCGGAGCAGCTAGCGACCTTCCATGAGGTCACGGAAGGGCTGGAGCACCGCATTCGGCAGGCCCTGACCGAGACGGCAGCTCCTGGAGAGGGCTATGTCGCTTCGCTGCTGGACCGGCTCAAAACGAAGCGCTATACGCGGACCAAGCTGCAGCGTACCTTGCTGCGTATTTTGCTGAATCACACCAAAGAAGAGCTCTCTGCTGAAATACTCAGCCGAGGCGTGCCGTACCTGCGCGTGCTGGGCTTCCGTCCCAAAGGGAGGGAGCTGCTCCGACGAATGAAAACAACGGCGAAGGTGCCCGTCGTCACCAAAGTAACGGACACGCTTTCGCCGCTGCTCGCGATGGATATTCGCGCTACCTCTGTCTATGCGCTCGGATATGAAACGCCTACTCCCCGCGATTGGTTCGCGGATTACTACGAACCGCCGGTCATTGTGACGGATTAATAACTTAACTTCCCGTTTTCGCCGGCAGCTTCGCCAAATAATCCAATGCTTCGCCCATCGTAGCCACCGGAACGACGGTCATCTTGGTCCCCAATTCGTCGGCACGCTTCTTCGCGTCCGAATAATTGGGGATCGTCTGCCCGGTCGGAGCTTTATAATCCGCGGGGCTGAAAAAGATTTCGGCACCCGCCCGATCGGCCGCTACGATTTTATGCTGAATGCCCCCGATGACGCCGACATGGCCTTCTGGATCGATCTCCCCGGTTCCCGCCACCTTGTAGCCTTTCGTAATATCGCCGGGCGCCAGCCGGTTATAGATTTCCAGCGAAAACATCAGGCCCGCCGACGGCCCTCCAATGTCTCCCGCTTGAATGGTAACCTGCTGCTCTTCCGACTCGGCCTTCACACTGTGCAATTCCGCCAAGACGACCCCGAGCCCGACCCGCGAAGCTGCGGGTGCGGCGTCTGCCGGTTGTTGTGCGCTTGGGTCGGCAGGCAGCGCGGCCACAGCAATATCCTTCGTCTGGATCACGCCTTTGCGCTTGTAGCTGACCGAGACGGTGTCCCCCGCTTTTTTGCCTGCGACGCCGCCTCGCACCTCTTCCATCGTTTGAATCGGTTTGTCGTCGATTTTCACGAGGGTATCGCCTGCCTGAAGCAAGTCATGCGCCGGGACATTCGGATACACCTGCTGGATGACGACGCCATCCTTGCTGATATGGTAAGGAATTTTCAGCCGGTTATACACCGCCTGAATCGCATCCGCCTGCGAGGTGAGCATGACCACTTCCTGCCGCTGCGAATATTCCGCCTCGGACTCGTTGTTGCGGAGCAGATCCCGCTTCAGGCGCAGCTCTTCGTAGGGCCGGATGTAGGACATCAAATAGCCGAATACGGTTGCATCGGCCACCTGCACCGTGGTCAGCATGAACTTGCCTTTTTCCTCCGAAGCCTGCTTGACGTGAACCATCGGATGAATATCCTCGGCCGTCCCCGGTTTAAAAATGTAGAGCGGCAAAGGCATAAAATAAACAACGTACAAAAGCGCTATCGCTGTAAAAACGGAAAAAACGACGCGTGACGCGCGTTTCATGTGTCTAGCCTCTCCCATTGGTAGCTGTCCCCCCAGCCGTTCGCAAATGTCGTATCTCTATAAGTAGCGTACGCCTGTCAGGTCTATTCCATGCGGACAAAGCGTAAACATGTACCACTACCCCAAGCTGGAGTGATGAATCGGATGCAACGGTTACAGGTTCTCTTCTCCCCGCGCTTTACGACGCTGCTGCTTGGCGCCGCCGCGCTTGCTCTTGTCGTCAGCATCATCGCATTTCCCGACGAAGCGTTTCGCTCGTCGCTCCAGGGGCTGCAGCTCTGGTGGAAGCTGGTCTTCCCGGCCCTGCTGCCCTTTCTGATCGTAACCGAGCTGCTGCGCGGGATGGGCGTACTGCACGGACTTGGCGTACTGCTCGAGCCGCTGCTGCGCCTTTTGTTCAGGCTCCCGGGAGTCGCCGGCTGGATCGTCGCGCTCGGCTTCACGGCAGGCATGCCGGCCGGTGCCGCAGCCGTGGGCCAGCTTCGTAAGGACGGCACGCTGACCCGCGACGAAGGAGAGCGGCTGCTCTCGGTCTCTCACCTGCTGAATCCGGTCTTCCTCGTAAGCGTGGTCGGCGTCGGCTTCCTGCAAAGCGCGACGGCCGGACTTGCGCTTGCGGTCATCCATTATGCCTCTACGCTGCTCTTGGCCATGCTTCACCGCTTTCGCAACGCCCCGGCACCTCATCCACCGCCGAAATTAAAATCACGGGACAAGGGGGGCTCAGGATGGCTCAGCCGAAGCTTCGACGCATTTCAAGACGCCCGGACGCGCGACGGCCGGACGTTCGGGAAGCTGCTGGGAGATTCGGTGACGTCAAGCGTTCAGCAGCTTTTTTTGATCGGCGGATGCATGATGATGTTCTCCGTGCTGCTTCACGCCGTTTCGCTTTCGGGGCTTGTCTCCGCTGCCGCTTCCCTCGCCTCCGCACTTGGGCTTAACCGCGACAACGCTCTGACGCTTGCCCAAGCGCTGCTGGCCGGCTTTTTCGAACCGCATCTCGGAGCGTATGCCTTGTCGCAATATACAGAAGCAGCTTCGTCGGCCTTGCCGTATGCGCTGCTCAGTCTGCTGCTCTCGTGGGGAGGCTTGTCCACGCACGCCCAAGTCAAAAGCTTGACCGCGGCTTCCGACTTGCGTTACCTGCGCTTTCTGCGCTCCCGGCTTGAGCACGGCGGGATTGCTTTTGTGCTTACCTGCTTAGCTTGGAAGCCGCTCACCGATTCGCTGGGCGGAGAACAGCCCGTGCTTGCGCACTATACCGCGGTTCGCAGCGGCTGGTCTTTCGAGCACGACAGTCTGTGGCCCTTGGTCAGCCCGATGATGCTGCAGTTCGGCACAATGCTGCTTGTCCTGCTCGTGCTTTCGGTATTTGCCGCTTTTCTCTTCCATCGCCGCCGCCATCAGCGGTAAGCTTTCCTTCCGAGCTACAAGCTTCCGCTGCCGTATTTACCACGTAAGGCCCGCTCCACTTCCGGCGGAACCAAATCGACCACGGGTCCATGGAAACGGGCGATTTCTTTCACAATGCTGGAGCTTAAATACGAGTATTTCGGCGTCGACGTCATAAAGAACGTTTCGATGTCTTCGCACAGCTTGCGGTTGGTCGAGGCCAACTGCAGCTCGTATTCAAAATCGGAAACCGCGCGCAGTCCTCTTACGATGAGGTGCGCGTTTTTTTGCTTCATATAATTAATGAGCAAATCCCGGAAGCTGTCGATCTCGACGTTCGGCAAGTCTCTGGTCGCCTGCCGCAGCAGCTCCGTCCGCTCCTCCACCGAAAACAGCGGATTTTTGCTCGTATTATTGAGCACGGCAACGATCAGCTTATCGAACACCTTAGCCGCGCGATGAATAATATCCAGATGCCCGTTCGTCACCGGATCAAAGCTGCCGGGATACACAGCCACCCGCATCCCGGGGTGATCTCCAATCTCGATAATCGGATTCATTGGTACAGTCAGCTCCCTCTATTGTCGAGTTTAAATCTCTTTACCCTCGGAGCGGGTACGGTAAATCGTAATGGCAGTATCCCCATACTCGGCCCGCCTCAGCCACTCGAGCTTCCCGAAGTCCCCCTCATGGCGATCCTCCGCGTCATGCTCGACCACGATCCGCGCTCCGTCGGCCAGCAATCCGCCCTGCTGCAGCTCCTCCAGCAGCTCCCCGATCACCTTCAGCTTGTACGGTGGGTCCAAAAACACCAGATCAAAACGCGCTTCCCGCTTGGAAAGCGCTTTGAGCGCGCGCATCGCATCATTGCGGTACACTTCGGCCCGCTCCGTCATCCCGGTCGCCTGAAGATTGTGACGAATCGTGTCGATGGCTTTTTTGTCAACGTCCGTGAGCACGGCATGGTCCATCCCCCGGCTCAACGCTTCGATACTCAGCCCTCCCGTGCCCGCAAACAAATCCAGCACTTGTCCGCCGTCGAAATAAGGGCCGATCATGCTGAATACCGCTTCTTTCACTTTATCCGTCGTGGGCCGGGTCCCCATGCCCGGTACCGCCTTCAGCGGCCGCCCTTTGGCACTTCCCGATATGACTCTCATGCTGTATAGCCTTCTTTCCGCCAACTTAATATTGATATCGTATCACAAACGGAATCTTTTGCACAAAAAATCCAAAAAAATTTTGCCAGCGGATGTATATCTTTCTGCAAAAAGGATCATCCTTATATCATCGACATCCGAAAATGTCGTAGACAACCGCGGAGAAGACTTACGTTCCCCATAAGCTCTTCGTCCGGTTTCTCCTCTCCCATGAAAGGGGCTCGTCGTGAGACGGGCCCCGATTTTATTTAACACCCCTTGATCAAAAAGGGTTTGTTTAATATCTGGTCGCTTTCTTGGGGAAGCGAGATAAGAGAATAAAAATGGGACGTCGCAAAACTGCTGCCATTAACAGCAATTTGCATCGTCCCAATAGGACGTTTTACTTCTTTTTCTATCATAGAGTTGAAGCCACCTCAAGCAATAATTCCAGCAGGACGCAGTCGCCCTTCTTCCATATTACGATAGGCGGGCCCTGCCTCCGGGATCTAACTAGTGGGATGTAGACCCTCGCTTATCATATCTCAGGGTAATAAAGCCACCCTCTATACGTACCAACCCAGCCACCATATTGTGGCTCATAACGTTGTTTATATTTTTTCAAAATACCACTACACTTGCCATACCAGAATTCAAGTTCCTCCGGAACATCGTTTTCGTTCTTGTACACATCTTCTACGGTATCAACATATAAGCATTCTTCACGCTTTTTAACATGTTCTCCATATGCAGCTGGTGCAATGGAGCTAATAACTAATGCCGACAGCAAAGCCAAAGATACAATTTTTTTCATATAAAACTCCCTTCAAAAAATAAAGTATAGACAATTTAAAATATAAGATGAACACTGTACCAGCCTGTATTGGCAGCGGCATGATATTTATGATCCGCAAATAGATACATTTTGTATCACGAACAGCAGGGCAACCCGTTTAGCCAGGTCTGATCATTTTAATGTGCGTAAGTAACCTGAGCCGTTACATGCGTTGTCGGAACTCCAGGCCCAACATTATATAGTAAGAAAACAAGAATCCGATTTCGGCGCAATCAGCTCTCCTCCGGCTTCGCCCCCTGCACGGACATTCATAGAAGCAACTTGTGTTCATGACCCCCGTCGTCATGTGAAAGTAAAATTTCCGTGTATGAATAATCAAAGGGTTTTTCCGTTCTAGTATCCTTGTAATGATATGAAATTACGTTCAGTTCGGGAACATTAAGGTGAACAGTGTTCTGGTACGTTGAAAGTCCGGGCACCAGATCGGCTGCTTGATAGTCATAAAGCTTATCGCAGCAATCCCAAAAAGTCTCAGAGGGCCAGGCCAAAGCCTCCCTCGTGCCCAAGCCCGTGAAACAAACTGCTCTCAGAAGTAATGCGACTAACTTTTTTAACCCTTGCCCTTGAAAGTTAAAGCTTATCTCAAACCCTCCCGCATATTAGATTTGAAATCGTTAAGCTGCATACGTTATATCGGAAACGGACGGCGCCTTGTCCGTGTTCCTTCGTTCCGCGAATAATTAATGTAAATTATGGATTTATAGTTTAATATTACCTTTAAATATTTATAAGTAAATATGCCTCTGGGATTAGGCTTATAGTTTCAAATCAACCGTCGGAAAAATTTTAAAATAATTACTCATTAATTTTGAAAATACAGGGTAAATATAAACTCTTTGGATGCCGATATTACATTGCTGGTATTTATTCTACGAGGAGGTACATCATGTTATTAATTATTGCTTTGTTATTAATAATTGCCGGCATTATGTATTTTTTGCTCTCTTTCAGAAAATCTTACAATATTAAAGTAGTTAAAGGAGTACAGCAGCCCGGGGAAACAGACCAACAATACGAACTGCGACTAAGGAAAAAACTTAAGAGGCACGGCACAACCATATTCTTCTTGGGAGTTTTTTGTCTGGTCATGGACAGCATTTTCAAAGTTTTAGATCTAACAGAGTTTCGTTAATTATTTCTTCGCGATTTTCTTCTCAATCGTTTTAAAACCCTTCGTATCATTCCACATTTTCTCGAATTCATCTGAAAATGTTTTTGCTGCCCCTTCCTCCCGAATCACGACCAGGACCTCATCATTCGTTGTGCTAGCGGCCTTGGAGTAGTTATACGAGCCGGTGGTTACGACCTTCTTGTCCGCGATCGTCACCTTCAAGTGCATCAGGCCACTATGGCTGTTGATCTTCATAGGAATCCCGGCGCTGCCAAGGATCTTCAATGCCTCTCCCTGCGTTTTCCCTTCGGATTGAGTCTTGTCCGTAATCACACGTACTGCTACGCCGCGTTTCTTTGCATCCCGGATAGCTGCTACAATATCCGGATGCGTAATGCTGTGGATCGCAACATCTAGTGTCTCCTTCGCCGAGTTAATCACATCGATCAGAATCTTTTCAGGGTGCTGCTCCGCTTTCGTAAAAGCAGACTCTACATTCGTAGACACAGGCTGCTTCACTGCTTCTTTTGCTGTTTCTTGTGGAGTCGAAACCGGTACGGTATTCTGTTCTGGAGATGCCGCTACTTCTGGGGGTTTTGCTTGCATACAGCCTGCATTCATGATCATTATCACCAGGGCAAGGAGTCCGAGATATTTCTTCATGGCCTGTCTCCTTTACATTTTTTACCTATCGTATCACGAACTCATACAACTCCACAAATTCGACATTATGTAAAAAAATTCTCCCTAGCACGAAAGCCCAAGGATCAATCCCTTGGGCTCTCCACTTTCATGATATCCAAATAAGGAACTTTCAGCGTATCGCCGTCACGCTCTATATGTACCAGCCGGGTTCGTGGGTCCATGTTGGTGATTCGTCCCCGCACCTGCTCATCCGTCCCCCACACGGTCAAAAAAATCTCGGTCCCCTCTTCTTGAGCCTCGAACAATCGGTCACCCAGCTCCTCCAATTCAAATTCGTCTCTTGCCGGGCGTTGCGCAGCGTGTTTTTTGCTTAACGTCG
This sequence comes from Paenibacillus tyrphae, assembly GCF_024158745.1. Taxonomy (GTDB): domain Bacteria; phylum Bacillota; class Bacilli; order Paenibacillales; family NBRC-103111; genus Paenibacillus_G; species Paenibacillus_G tyrfis_A. The sequence goes on from NZ_JAMZAW010000001.1 coordinate 369,265, forward strand.
GTAAGCCTATCATGATTTTCATCTCCTCTTCCAATCCATCTTCAATCCATGGCTGTCTACTGAGGTGCCCTTTGCTCCAAGCCTTGTATGACCCGAAGCTCATCCCTGCGAACTTCTACATAACCATCCTTGACGAGGCACAATACAATTTTTCGTAGTTGCTCCACCGTACGTCCGGATAACCATGAAATCCTTTTAACGTCAGGCCTTACCCAAGCTGTTTTGTATAAATTCCACAGGATTCGAAGTACGTTCTTTTCAACATCTGTCATCAACGAATTCCACTCCGATCACGTCTGCAAATTCAATTATCTGCCATTTTCATCTTAATCCTACTTTTATGTTCTAGCTTTCGACGGTTGTCGGACCCTACAGTGCATCAGCTCATGATACCCTCGATGACACGGAAACCTGCTTCACAGCTAAAATATTTTCGATCCGAATCATCCGCAGCGCTTGCCGTTGATGACAAAATGCTTTGACGATACCGTTCTCAACCGTCAACACCTCAATTCTCCGCTGCTTGGTCTTATTGTCGATATCCAAATAAATAACTTCAATAATATGGCCAATGTATCTTTCCATTCACGTTCGCCTCCAAATGAGAACATTTGTTTGTATTATATACGAACAAAATACGAACACGCAATAGTCCATTTGGTTTATACTGGATAATACAGCATAATGATGCACATCGGAGAGAAGATAACGATGTTACGAAACAGAAACGTGCATAATAGGAGATGAGTCCCAATTGCAATACTGTGTATTCTTATGAAGGAAGTGTCGCGAAACGGGCTCGAATGGTTGGTTTGTCCAAAACAAAAAAGCACCCTTTAGGCGCTGAGCTTGTTGAGAAAGAGGTCCATGGAATAGTGCCAGCAGGTGTCTCGCTAAATGGAAAAGGATAGCCCGCCAGAAGTTGATTCTGACAAACTATCCTTGTTAATAAATCTTGTCCGATTACTTCAACAACCACAGCGAAGCTGCGTTGGGCGGCTCCCAGCCGACCAGCGAAGTGTGGGCCTGACGGCACTCGTACGTTTTGCCGTTGTACGTGACAAGCGTGCCTACCGTGTAAGCCGTGTTCGGCGCCCATGCGGAAACCGCCGGACCGGAAGCCGTCTTGGCATTTACGGCATTGCTGTCGGCCGATACGTTGCCGGCAGCGTCAATCGCGCGAACCGTAAACGTATAGGACGTATCGGGCGTCAGCCCGGTAACCGTATATTCGAGCGTCGTCCCCGAAACCGTAGTCACTAAAGTCGTTCCACGATAGACCCGGTAGCCCGTTACTCCGACATTATCCGTCGATGCGCTCCACATCAGATGAACGCTGGAGGAAGTCGGCGTGCCCATCACATGCAAGCCGGTTGGAGCTGTAGGCGCCTCATTGTCTACAGGTACGGCCGGAGTCGTCACCGTGACGGCGTTGCTTGCGCCGGAGGCGTTGCCTGCGGCATCCTCGGCGCGAACCGTAAACGTATAGGATGTATTCGAAGTCAGCCCCGTAACGTTGTAATTTAAAGTCGAGCCGGAGACGGCGGCAATCAGCGTCGAGCCGTTATAAATTTTGTAGCCGGACACTCCGACGTTATCGCTCGATGCGTTCCATGCCAGCGATACGCTCGTAGCTGTAAGATTGGAAGCGCTTAAGCCCGTCGGTGCAGTGGGAGGTTGCGTATCCCCAGAATCTCCTCCGAAATTCACGTCGATAACATTATAGAAAGCATTGGCCGTATCGGCAATTTCCCAAACAGCCAGGATGACTTGATATCCGGTACGGCTAGGAACGTTGCACGTATCGGAATACGTGGAAGGAGGCTGCTTTCCGCCGTAATTTACCGAGCAGAACGGCGTAAGGTCGAACGAAGCCCGGCTAAGCGGGGCGTTCTGATCCCAGTTTTGCTTCGTAATGTAATACTTCCAGCTGGAAGTCGCATGAGCGGCAGTCAGCTTCCATGTAAACGTTTTCGTACCTGCCGTCATCGGGACCTTTGCCCAACGTGTAGCGGATTGCTGGTCAAGCTCCGGAAAAGCTCCGGCTGCGCTGGCGATTTTGCCGTCGGCAGGCCCGGCCTGCGGGAATCCTTTCGGCGCTTCCAGACTTTGCGGCTCATAAATAATCGCTCCGCAGTTCTTATTTTGCCCCAGCTTGCACAAATAGGCGCGGCCGCCCGGCGATTCAACATAACCATGGGCAAAAGCCCGGTCCGAGAACAACAGCATGATAATGGCCATCAGCAGCATCATGCCGCTGGCAACGAGCAGTTTGGATAGGGAATGATGGGGTAAACGAAGCTGTATCATATATGTTACCTCCTTATTTTTGGGGTCGGTAAGGATACTACGATCAGGCATTACCCTTTCAATCGTTCGCAATTGTCCGTTCGATCAAACCTCCTCTCCACCTAAAATAAAGCTGTGATCCCGTTTGCGGAATTTCTTGTGAGTATTGCATATCCTCCTTTCTATCCCATGTTTTTATATAAACTCGTAACGAGTCTATATATGCCGATATTCTACGAATGCCATCCATGTTCGATCTTGCTGTCAGTAGAATTGAAGGAGTCAAGTAGAGGAAAGGACACGTTGCGCATGTCTTCGGTGTCCTGTAGCTTTCAAAAGATATGACGCGATGCGGGGAACTTGATGTAAGCGATTGCGTTAATATGATCGCATGGCCGACAGATCATAACGGACTATGTAATCCACTCATAGTAATTGGAATTATATGAATAGTAAATATATAGTAATAATAATATATTACTTAAAAAATTACAATATAGTCCATGATCTAACACGAAATTACTTTTCTCCACAAATTCAACAACATAGAACGACAGACCCAAGTCCTACTGCCTAATAAACGAAGAGCGCAATCGAGCCCTTCTTTCCATAAAGGCAGCTCTCCTGCGCAGTTGCAATCAAAGACAGAGCTTGGTAGATTTAGTTTAAGCCAAAATACGCAGCCGGGAGCGAATGACGATGAGTTTTACTTTAGACAGAATCGAGAATAAAATTGAATTTTTCGAAGCTTACGATTTGAAAACGCTCGAAACCAAAATCGACGCGCAAATCGAGAATAACAAAGCGCTGCTGCTGGATGTTTTCTCGATCAGCCATCAAGTGGTGTTCGATCCGAATGCCGGGAAAATGCTGTACAGCGCCGTCGTTCATTTTAAAGTCAAAAAATAACGAATTCCGCCAAGAAAAAAGCTTCAACACACAAAGAAACCATCGGCCCCTCCGGCCGATGGCTATGATTTAAATAAACAACGCGATGCCGTCCATGACCAGTCTGAACCAGCCGACCACCGACAGCCACAGCGGAACGCTCAGCAACACCCCGAACATGACTCCTACCGAAAATCTTCCTTCCATACGCTGCACCTCCATCATTGTCCCCTTGCGCCCAAGAGCTTCTGTGATGATAAGGTAAGCTTAACAAAGTTATGTTTGGAATCTTTTAGGTCCTTGTTAGATTTTCATGAGCTTTTTGAACTAAGTCGAACTAAACTTACAACTTTTTACCCATTTTTATACGTAACCAAACCCGGCTTGCAAAAAAAAGACCCGTGCACAGCGCACGAGTCTTGCTTCTTGCGTTACTCTATTTTTCGTACAGCTCCAAGGGGAGCCGGTCCGGATCGAAAAAGAACGTAAATCGTTTTCCCGTAGTCTCGTCGACACGAATTGGCTCCACGGCGATTTCTTTGGCTTCCAGAGCCTTGACAGCCGTTTCGAGGTCGTCAACCTCGAAGGCCAGATGCCTCAGACCTCTTGCTTCCGGATAGCTTGGCCGCTCCGGCGCATTCGGGAACGAGAACAGTTCGATCTGATGACCTTCGCCGACCTGCAGATCGAGCTTATACGACTGGCGTTCCGCCCGGTACGTTTCCCGAATGACCGTCAATCCGAGCACGTGGACGTAAAAATGCTTCGACTTCGCGTAGTCCGAGCAAATGACCGCGGCATGGTGAATGTTATTCAGCTTTAGCATGACGTTGAGCACAGCCTCCTTCGGAACAAAACTTTATGTAGCCGATCAATCAATAGCTGATTAACGACGCTAGCAGCAGACCCGACGCCAGGCTCAAACAAAACGAAAAAATACCAACAGACACATTGCCCTTCGGAATTTCGGCCAGCACTTTAAACGGGGTCAGCAGTTCGAACAAGTAGAACACGATAATCTGGAACGCGATCCCGATGAGCCCCCAGACGATTAAATCGACGAGACCGACCGAATGATATACGGCGGACGCAAGAACGAGCACTTGACCGATAATTTTGCCTCCAAGATCGTATGCCGCAGCTTTGGCGGCAGCCGCTTTGGACGGATCGGACAAATCGCCGCCCTCCCGGATGAGCGCAAATTCATTGTACGGCGTCGTCAGGTTGAAAAACAAAATACCGAGTCCCATAAGCGGGACGGTCACGCCCAAATACATCAAAAAGTTAAGAATATTCCCAAACTGATCCAACGAACTCCAACTCCCCAATAAATGTTGTAATGTCAGGCTGTACTTATCTGCAGGTCTAGCCTATGACCGACGATGGCAAATAATAGGACAAATTGTTCGTAATGCTCCCGCCGACGCGCGCAATGACGGCAGAGCTTCGGCCACCGATCAAAAAGCAGCCCCAGAGCAGCCGGCCGTCGTACGGGCCGTTTAACGTTTCCACCCGGATGTGGGGCAGCTCGGCATATTGCTGGTAGACCATCGGCTGATCCCCGTATTCGTCTTCCCCGCTCGCCTCTGCAATATCTCCGCTTTCCGCATAGATCGTGACCCCGCTGCCTTCGCGTCCAAGAATCGGCTTCACCACATAAGGCGTGCCTTCGGGGAAGCACGGCTCCATAAACGTCGGCAGCATGTAGGCTTCGATCGTCTCATGCTCCTCTTCCGTGTAAAACTCCCCCGCTTGATGCAAATTCCAGATCAGCGCCTGGACCGCCTTCGTCTGGGCGGCGAACCCCGAGGGCGGATTAATGATCGCCAGCTTGCCGTCCGCTATTAATTCCAGCACATGCTCACCGGTCGGATAGCCGTCCGTATCCCGGTCTTCAGCCAGCTTCTCGATCGCATGCAGCCGGTACAACACATCGATCGGACATCTCACCGCTTCTTCGTCACCGGCTTTGGGCTGCACCCATATCCGGTCTCCCTCCACGCGGAGGTCGGATAGCGCTGCAAATTCAGCGCCGTCAATCCCGGATTGCTTCAGAAGATAGCGAGTCGTTCCGGCATCTTCCTCATGCCAATCCAGCGAGCTGAAGACGACATGCTCGGACGCATAGCCCGCTTCGCGGTACAGGTCAAGCATCCGCTTGAACGCCTGGCGGAAATCCCCGCTGCAGCCTTCGTTCGGATCTTCTTCGCCATAGGCGGCGCACACCCGGCCGTTCGCATGAAAGGCTTCGACGATCCCTGTCGGCGTATCGCTGTTAAACTCAAGCATCTTGAGCCCTTGCGGCGTCAAGGCAAAATCGAACCGCCCGATCAGCGTCGGGATGTCTTCATCGAACCGGAGACGGATGGCGCCGAACGACGCGGGAGGCAGTCCCAGTTCAGCCAAAAGCGCCGGTTCGCCCTGCTGGACGATCCGGACGGTCTTGGCATAGATACATCCTAACGCTTCGGCGGCTCCGCGCATTTCTTCTAACTGCGCACGCTCCAACCGGTATAAGCCGGCGAGCGCATATTCCTGATCGTATAAGCAGTCCCATGTAAATATACCTTCTTGCCGCAGCGGCCCATAGATCGCTTCCCGGCGTTCCTCATAAGAAGCGTCCGGCCGCAGCGTCTTTGCCATGCTCATGTCCGCACGCCTCCTCTCTGCTCGTTGCTTTTTGTCATCGTCGGACCGCCCATGGCAGCTCTGACGCTAGGAGCTTGAACTGCCGCTGCCGCCGATGCCTCCTTTGCTGATCCCGGAAGAGCTGCCCGAAGATCCTTTGTAGGAGCTGCTGCTCGACCCCGAGCCGCCGTAGTAACGCCCTCCGGACGAACCGCTGCTGCTGTCGTCACAGTAACCGTCCCCGTTACGGTCGGTACATTTCGAATCGGAGCAGCCCGCCGTACCGCCGAGCACCAGTGTCGACGCCACGAACAGCGCTACCAGTTTGCGTGTCCTGCTGCTTTTTTGCTGTTCCATTTTTCGTCACTCCTGTTTTTCCCGGTTTGAATTGCGGCTACACCGGCACGGCGTAATATACATACGTCTCCCGGTCTTCGTCGATTTCGGCGGAAGTGCGCTGCCATTCCCGGCCCTCCGCATACAAATAATTCGCCTGAAGGTTCAGCATCGCCTCCAGCGTATCGGGAAATGTAAACGTATGCACCAGCCGGTAATCTGCCGTCCATTCGCGATATTCCCTCAGCTCCATGCGAACGCCGCGGGGACCTTCCGGCTTGCTCCATAGCATCGTCCGCTCGTCAAGCGCTTCCTGCACATAAACGACATAACATTCCGGCTCCACAGCGCACGAGGTTTTCTCGTACACCTTGCCGTCCTTAATAAAATAGTCGCACGCAAATCGCAAAGCGACCTCGTCCCGGCCGATCCGGTCATAATAATACAGCAGCGGGAACGTCTCGCTGCCCTCGGCATACAAACGGTATTCCAATCGTGTCATCATGCTTCAGCACTCCTTTTCTCTCTCTCGGAAACGGGCCCTTCTCACGGAGATTCACCAAACATATACGTACAACGTGGGAAAAGGATTCGCAGTCCGCCAGTGCGGTTTATCCCCCGGCCCGGAAGCTGCATCCAAAATCGATTATAGGGTTCTGACGCGGTACGTCAAGCAAAATTTGCCCCGGATTCAGTGAAGCAACAAAAAAAGAGGCCTATGCCTCTTATCTTTGAACTTATCGAGAATGTTAAGAGAATGTTAGAAAATCCAATAAGCCAACACAATTAACTCCCGGACGCCTGCCCTTTCATGACACATACCCCGCCGATTAGCTTGCATAAGCGTGAAAAAAGCGCCGCACCAATGAACAATCCATGGCTCAGCGCTTCGGATGAATTTTTTAAATAAGCGGCTACTATCCGGGCATCCTTTTAAACGCCAAGAAAAGAAGCAGGATCATCCCGAGATAGCCGAACAGAGGATAAAGGTAAGAAAGCAGCGGAGTATAGCCGATCTGGCTGATCAGAAAGCTTCCGAGCAGAATCGTTAACACCAGCCAGTGGGTCGGGAGAACGAACAGGCTTTGAATTTGACGCGCGATCCCGAATACGTTGCCGATGATCGTCGTAAAAATTTCCCCGTAGATGACCAACAGAAACAAAATATGAACCGCTCCGCCCAGATCCCGAATAATTTCGGCCATCGGAATATCGAACGCTGCAATTTCCGGCATCCTGGAATTCATGGCCCAGTGGCTGATCAGCAGCATGAATCCAAGGGCTACGCCACCCCAGAAACCGCCCCATTTCAAGGCGCTTTCGTCCTGTACCTCGCTGCCGAGAGGCACCATCACCGCTTGGACAAAGGCAAAATTCAATGCCGCGTAGGCAAACGGGCTAATCAGCCAAGTTAGGTCACACCATGGCAGGTTTCGCCAACCGATGCTTGGAGCCGCCCCGCTTTCTCCGAACACCTGCAAAGCAATGAGAAGCATGAAACAAAGCATTAGAGGCACTACCACCGAATTTACCGCCAAAATTCCCTGCATGTCTCTGGTCATCACCAGATAACAAAGGACGATGCTGATAACAATGCCCCACTGATACGGCAGACGAAGCTGTTCCTCAAAAATGGAGCCGGCGCCCGACAGCATCACCGAAGTCATCCCGAATAAAATCGCGAACGTCGCAGCATTGGCGATTTTGCCGAACAAGCTGCCGAAAAGATAGATGTTAAGCTCCTGATAAGAAAAAGCCTGGATCCTATGCGCCAAAACCATCATCCTGGTTCCAATCCACATAAAAAGAAACGTACTGATCAAGATGCCTACGGCTCCCCATGTCCCGTAGACCGTAAAAAACTGCATAATCGACTGACCGGAAGCAAATCCGGCTCCCACCACTGTCCCAGCATATGTGGCTGCAATTTGCAAGATCGAGACCGATTTTTTAACCATAAATCCTCCGGGGGCAACCGCTTAGAATAATCTTATGCTTCATTTTATGTCCGGCAGGCTTGTATATTCCCGCTTTGTCCGACTCCTTGGGACAAACTTTTCATCTTGCTGCGGCTTCCCCACTCGTTAAAATTACGCTCCAAATATTCCTTGACAGGAATATTCCATCTAAGGTATATTTAAAACAAGATAACGGTACCGACAAACGAAACAAGACACCAGGGGTAACGCGTACCGAAAAGTACATTAGGAGGAATTTGGATGTCGAACCCAATGACGATCAAGGTAGAAGGTCAGGAACTTATTCTGGAGCGTGTGTTCAATGCGCCGCGCGAGCTTGTATTTAAAGCGTTCTCACAGGCCGAGCATCTCAAGCACTGGTGGGGACCGCGCGGCTGGACGCTTACGGTTTGCAACGTTGATTTTCGTCCAGGCGGCATCTGGCATTACTGTATGAAATGTATCGATCAGAACCAGGGCGATTTTTACGGATTCGAATCTTGGGGCAAAGCCGTGTATCAGGAAATCGTCGAAGCGGAGAAAATCGTCTACGTGGATTACTTCTCGGATGCCGACGGCAATGAAGCGGAAGGAATGCCTGCGCCTCTCATTACGATGACTTTCACAGAGTTCGAAGGCAAGACGAAGCTTGTCAACCGGGCCCAATACCCTTCTGCCGAAGCGCTCAAAACCGTTATCGATATGGGGATGGAGCAAGGAGTCACCGAAACCTGGGATCGTCTCGCCGAGCATTTGCAATCCATGCAATAAAACAAATTTTGTTATCAGCAAAGCCGTCGGCCCGGAGCCGGCGGCTTTATTTTTTAAGTATAGCGTTAAATCCACCTTGCTTTAGTTTATTAAATAAACATCCAATTACGAATTACTTAAAAATTGAATGTTTTTTATGATAATATTTAAAAAATAAAATTCATGATTATAATTATATTTATAAATTTAATTACGAGGTGGTTATTTTGGACGCAATTGATTTAACGATACTTGATGCTCTAAAAGAAAACAGCAGGATGACGGCTTCCGAAATAAGCAAAAGAGTAAATCTGTCCATTCCGGCCGTATCGGAACGAATTCGAAAAATGGAAGAAGCGGAAATCATAGAAGCCTACACCATAAAAATTAATCGGATGAAGACGAACTGCAAGCTAATGTCCTTTATTTTTGTCAATATTGATCAAACCGAGCATATCGAGGAGTTCAGAAAGTCTATTGTTCAATGCAGTTCTGTCCTGGAATGCCATCATGTTGCCGGCGAATATGATTATTTGTTAAAAGTCCTTGTGGAAGATACTCGGGCGTTGGAACATTTTATTTCCAATACGTTAAAGAACATCAAGGGTGTACTTAAAAGCAATACCATCATCTCTCTTTCTTCCTTGAAAGAAAATATAAATATTTAAAGAGGTGCTAAACATTTTTGCTAAAGGGTTCAAATTTGGAATGATGTTACAATTGGCCGTAGGCCCCATTTGTATTTTTATATTTCAAATAGCTTCATTGCGAGGATTTTTCGCGGCCGAGACCGGCGTACTCGGTGTTACTTTCATGGACGGGCTCTTTATTGTGGCCGCCATTCTCGGCATCGCAACTGTTATGGAGAAACAAAATATTAGATCGGGTATGAGACTGTTCGGGGCCGCCGTCTTATTTATGTTTGGATTGAACCTGGTGTTTAGCCTGATTGATATTCGTCTCCTGCCCAGCTTCGGTATTGCAGACTTTGGGGATACAAACCATGCATTTGTCTATGCAATCCTTCTGACGGCATCGAATCCTCTAACTGTCATTTTTTGGGCAGGTGTATTTTCAAGCAAGGTAGCCGAAGAAAATATGAAACGGAATGATATTTATGTATTCGGTTTTGGAGCATGGTTTGCAGCAATATTCTTTTTAACTCTGGTGGCATTCATGGGCAGTTTGACTCGTGAATTCATTTCGCCTTTGGTACTTCAAGTTTTGAATGTATCCGTAGGGGCAGCATTTATTTATTTTGCCCTAAAAATGGTTTTGCAAAAAAATGGTTGATCCGTTCATCGATTCGGAAATCAGACAGTTAAAGAAACCAGACGACAAAAATTATGTCTTTTATAACACAGTTGACACTCTCATCGAAAAAAACAACAAGCTTAAGGACGAAGTGCTGAGCATAGTTTTATCGCCGAAATTAAAGGATCTTCAATCCAAGTTCGTCGATGCTTTGACCTACCGCGGCAAATATTTGACGGAAATGCAAGCTGCGCATGAGGCTGCAGATAGTTATAAATATAACGAAAGCAGTTACGAAGACAATATCTCCGACATCAAGACAAACAAGCAACTGGCGCAAAAGAATACATATCCCCGCGAATTTATCAACGCTGCCTACAAGGCTGCCGATAACGCAGAGTCCAATAGAAAGTATTTGGAAAAAAGGGGGGCCGAGCAAAAAAGTCATGCAACCGAAGCCGCCAACATGCTGGCCAAGTATGTGGAATTGACGGGGGCCGAATCCGCCGATCTAACTAAAAGCGAGATCACTCCCAAACCGCTTCCAGAGAGTCCGGCGAAGCCATCCGGCGATGCGGAAAAGGCCAAGATGATGGTCGAGATTTTCCTGACGAAAAATATGTGGGCCCTCTCCTCAGACAACATCCAGGTAGTGACGCCGTATTTGAGTTCAAAAAAACACCAAGAACAGGCCAATTACATGCAATACCTGAAAAGCAAAGAGATCAAGGAATCCATGACCCTTGCCGAAGCCAAGTCGGCAGAAAAACTGGACGATTCCACCTTCATCGTTACGACATCGGAGAAGTACAACATCTCTTACGGCGATGGCAGCCGTAAAACAAAGAGCTTCACTTCCAAATATAAAGTCGTGAAAACCGATTATTACGATTATAAATTCGTGATTGACGAATTGTTCGAAGCGAAGGAAACGGAAAGCATAGACAGCTAGGATTGCTTCGACCCTCGCCTGCGAAAAACAGCCATACAAACCTCCGGATTTTGATTCCGGAGGTTTTTTGACGAAGCAAATGCCGAATGTTCCTTTACAAGAGCTTCAAACTAGTGAAGTTGAAGTGAATGGTGATAGTTTCATCAAACCGGCTGCATCACCTGCATAAACCTTCCCATCCGCTCCAGCGCCTTCTCCAAATCGATGAGCGAGGTTGCATAGGAGCAGCGAATAAAACCCTCTCCGCCCGATCCGAATACATGTCCCGGCACGACCGCCACCTTTGCTTCCTCCAGCAGCCGAAGAGCGAACTGCTCAGATGACATCCCAGTAGAAGCAATGGAAGGGAAGGTATAGAAAGCCCCCTCAGGCTCGTGACAGGACAGCCCGATTGCATTCAAGCCGGCTACAAACAGCTTGCGGCGTTCATTGTAGCTCGTCATCATCTCATCCTTGGCAGCCAAGCCATGACGCAATGATTCGAGCGCGCCGATCTGTGCAAGGGTAGGGGCGCACATGGCCGTGTACTGGTGGATTTTCAGCATACCGGCTATCAACTCGCGCGGGCCGCAAGCATAGCCTACCCGCCAGCCTGTCATCGCGAACGCTTTGGAAAAGCCGCTGATGACAATCGTACGCTCCTTCATGCCCGGCAAGGAGGCGATACTGACATGCTTTCTCCCATAAGTCAGCTCGGCATAAACTTCATCCGAAATGACAACCAAATTATGTTTGATAATGAGCTCTGCAATCGACAGCCAATCCTGCTTTGTCATAACTGTTCCGGTCGGATTACACGGATAATTGATCATCAAAGCCTTGGAATGAGGCGTAATCGCCGCTTGCAGTGCTTGCGGGGTCAGCTTGAACTTCTCCTCTGCCGTAGCCGCCACCTCCACGATTTTACCGCCATGCAGATGGGTAATCGGTTCATAGGCGATATAGCTTGGGGCCGGAATCAGCACCTCATCACCCGGATTGATCACTGCCCGCAGCGCCAGGTCGACGGCTTCACTGCTCCCTACCGTCACGATGATTTCCTGCCCGGGGTCGTAGGAAAGCGCGAAGCTGCTGGCAAAATAAGCCGCAAGCTCCTCCCGCAGCTCGATCAAGCCGGCATTTGAGGTATATTTCGTCTGCCCTTCCCGCAATGCCTGAAAGCAAGCTTCACGTACCTTTTCCGGTGTAACGAAATCCGGTTCTCCGACTCCAAGAGCGATTGTATCTCCGCCTGCTGCATTCAGATCAAAAAAAGCGCGAATTCCCGATGGCCGAATATCCCGTACACGCGAGGATAAAAACCGCCCTGTACTATCTTCACTAAACATAATGCCCCATCCCCCATTCCTGTTTCCGCTCATGGAGCGAGCTGGCAATAATACGGTCCAGCAGCTGTGTAAAGGTCATACCTGCTGCAGCTGCGCTCTTCGGAAGCAGGCTATTGGCGGTCATTCCCGGTAAGGTATTTACTTCCAGCACGTAAGGAACATCCTGACACACAATCATATCGATCCTTGCATAGACCTTGCACTGCAGCAGCCGGTAGCTGGCAAGCGCCGCCTCGCGCACACGCTGCTCAATCACGGGAGGAAGCTGGATCACCTTCTCCTCAGCGCCGCCGGCCTCATATTTCGCTTTGTAGTCGAACCACTCCGAATGAGCGGAGCGAATGCCGATAAACGGTAATGCCTCGCCATCCACAATCGAGCAGGTAAGCTCCGTCCCTTTAATATAAGGCTCAATCAAGATCACCTGATCCAAACTGCAAGCCTCCTGAACAGCCGGCAGCAGCTCCTTCTCATTATGCACAAGCTGGATGCCGATGCTGGATCCCCCCATATTCGGCTTCACAATAACCGGGTAACCCAGCTGCCCCACCGCCTGCGGATCATAATCGTCCATCCCCTGCCAGTGAAGGCCTGCAGGCGTATGCACACCCGCTGCCTTCAGCAGCATCTTGGACAGCTGCTTATTCATGCATAGGCTGCTTGCCAGGACACCGCTGCCTGTATATGGAATGCCCAGTGTCTCCAGCGCTCCCTGCACCGTGCCGTCCTCGCCATACTGGCCATGCAGCGCCAGCAGCGCGAGATCGATGCCTGCCTGCTGAACCTGCGCGATTAAATCCGCCCGCTGCTCGATCACAATTGGAACCACTTCATATCGGCTGCGATCCAAATGATGGATCATCTCTTGACCTGTCTGCAGAGAAACCTCACGCTCAGAGGAAATACCACCCATAATAACGCCAATCTTCATATGACACCTCATTTTTAAAAATCGTTATGCCTTAAGAAAGCTGCGCGCCTGTTTGCCGATGATCTGAATCCCCCGCTCGATATTTTCATCCGTTACTCGTGAAAAACCAAGCCGCAATGTATTCGTCCCTTCGCCTTCATGAATAAAAAACTTGTCTCCCGGTGTAAAAATAACACCCTGTTCTGTGCAAGCTTCCAGCAGCTGGCGTGTACTTACTCCTGACGGGAAGGTAAGGAACAAATGCAAGCCCCCGTCGCCAGACAGCTGCGCCTCAGGGAGATGCGCTTCACAGCATGCCTTCGTCAGCTCATATTTGCGCTTATATTCCATACGTGCTTTTTTTATATATTTATCAAAATTTCCATTGAGCAAATATTGATATAATATCGATTGATCGATTGTTGATGTATGAATGGTGCGTGCACGTTTTATGCTTTCCAGATTGTCGATCAGCGCCCGGTCTCCAAGCACCCACCCCACTCGCAAGCCAGGGAACAGCACTTTGGAGAGGCTGCCAATATAGATTACTCCGTTCCCTTGCCCTGCTGCCGCTATTAATGGCGCAACATGCGCTCCCGAGTAGCGCAGCTCCTCATTGAATCCATCCTCGATCACCGGAATCTGATAGCGCATCATTATTTTCATAACGGCGCTGCGCTTCGCCGGCGACATGACGATGCCTGTGGGATTGTGATAGGAAGGAGTCAAATAGGCCAGATCGAAGCTGTTTGTCTGCTTCCGCAATACCGCCTCAAGCTGCTCCACATCCATACCGTCACGCTCCATCGGAATGCCGGTAATCTCAAATCCTTGCAGCTTCAAATTTTTGATCGCTGTATGATGGGTCGGATTTTCACAAATCACCGCTCCGCGGCGCGCAGAAGGGCGCAGTGCCGACAGCACAATGTCAAAGCCTTCTGTAAACCCGCTTGTAATCAGCATATCCTTGCCGCTTATATCGACGCCCTTATTCTCCATATAACGCATCAGGTAATCGATCAGCGGCTTGTAGCCCTTGGCATAGCCGTAGTTGAGCAGCACCTGCCCTTCGATTGCCATCCGATCCATAAAGGCTCGCCTTACATCCCCCAGATCAAACAGCTGCTCATCCGGAGCGATGCTTGTGAACGAGATGGTTCCTTTTTTGGCGCGAATGCCCTGCTTCATCCTATCCAGCTCTACAGCCGATACAGCATACTCGTTCATTCTTGCCTTCCAGTCGATCTGCCAGGCGGCGGAGCCGTCAGCTCCTCCGTGATCTGCAGCCAAGTGGCCCACCATAGCGGCCACATAGCTGCCTTTGCCGGGAATCGCATACGTAAATCCGTCATCCTCCAGGCCTTCATAGGCTGCAATGACTGTATTGCGGCTCACCTTTAGCAGGCCGCTCATTTCTCGTGTGGAGGACAGCTTCTGATCCGCCTGAAGCGCTCCTTTTATAATTAAACGTTTGACGTATTCTTTCACTTGTATCGCGACCGGACGGTCACCGACGAGCTTGAAATCCTGGAACATCCTTCATCGCCCCCATCTATAATGATGGCATAGGAGACGAGAGAAAAAAAGAACCACCGCACTGGATTTTTGATCCTTCGGTGGTTCCTCCGCATTTTATCCCCTGTACTTGTTATCATCTTCCCGGCAATTTCAATTATTTACCTTTGCATAAGGAACGTGTGTTCGGTATATAATGGTTATATACGAACACATATTCGCAGGTGATGAAATGCAACGAACTGTTCTCATGGCAGATGGGCAAAGTTTTTACGCGAGTATCGAAAAAGCAGCGCACCCGGAATATCGAGATAAACCCGTTGCGGTTGGGGATCCGGCACGCAGAAGTGGAATTATCTTAGCTGCCTGTCCGGTTGCAAAATCACGCGGTGTGACTACGGCCGAAAGAGTCGGTGAAGCACTGGCCAAATGCCCGGATTTGGTCGTCATACGGCCACGAATGCAAACGTATATCTCGGTATCCCTACTCATTACGGAAATTTTCGAATCCATTACAGATCAAGTTGAACCGTTCTCCATCGACGAACAGTTTCTCGATGTGACGGGATCTTTGGCCTTGTTCGGTTCTGCTGAAGAGATCGCCCGTTTGATACAAACGCGGGTAAAGCTTTCAACCGGAGTATGGTCCCGTGTCGGTATCGGCCCCAACAAAATCCTTGCCAAAATGGCTACGGATAATTTCGCAAAAAAGAATCCTACAGGTATATTTGAACTTTCACATGACAATATCGAACAAAAACTTTGGTCCCTGCCTGTCCATCAAATGTTTATGGTAGCCGGGCGCATGACTTCCCATTTTGCTCGAATGGGCTTACACACCATTGGCGATATAGCGCGTCTCGATCTCGGTGAATTCAAAAAACGGATGCGTTTCCGGATGGGCCGGCAAAGTGACATTCAAGCGGAATATTACTGGCAAACGGCGAACGGCATCGACCCGAGTCCCGTTGTCACCGGAATGCGAAGTCAAATTAAAGTAATCAACCACGGCAGGGCATTAAAATGGCAGACCTATCGAACGATCGAAGATATTGAACCGCTTATGATCGAACTTATCGTGGAGGTTTGCCGCCGTGCTAGGCGCTACGGATATATGGGCAGAGTCGTTGCAGTGGGAGCCGCGGAAACCGACGGCTACCGGTCTTCAGGTTTCGGGAGGCAAAGAACATTGCCGCGTCCTACCCATTTGGAACATGAAATCGGCCCTGTTATACGCTCGCTCTTTTTGGAGCACTGGAAGGGCCTGCCTCTTACTCATTTGCATATTACGCTCACGGACCTTTCGAGAGATAACGTTTATCAGCTTGACTTATTTGAGGATCGAGAACGGTTGATTCGCCGTGAAAAAGCAGTCGATGCGCTAAAAGAGAGGTTTGGACCAACGGCTATTATCCGTGCATCGTCCTTGTTAAAAACGGCTCAGGCATTTGAAAGGGCAGCTCAAATAGGGGGTCATTGGGCATGAGTAAACTAGACGGGAATGGCCGCTGGCAGTCGAAAATGACGCTCACGGAACACATAGAGCAATACGAGGCGCGTAATGAACCCAAAGCTTCTCGACCGACACCTGAAGAATACACCATGGCTCGGGATTACATTCTGCTGCCTCATATGTTAACCATGATTGACCGGAATATTGAGGAAATAAGAGCCTCAACAAATATCTTAAAGCGGTTATATTTGATCGCTGCGCAAACCGTTATGAATCAAATCCATAAAGAAATGCACTCGCTGCGTCGGGAATTAAGCAAACGAAACATTAAAGTGATGAACGACGAGCAGATCGACCTCGTTATTTATTACAAAATCATATGCCGAGGTTACGAAGAACGATTCGGTATCGTTCGTGATGTCGTTCGATCGGAGATCAGTGTGCGTTTAACCAATTATGTAAAAGACGTTGCAAAATGCCTAGAGCAATACGGCAAATGAATCTTAATGAGTTGACGTGCTTAATATTAGCTATTTTGATCAAGACGTACACTGTCTTTAGACCGGGACTCCTTATCTATCAAAAGATCCCGGTCATTTTAGTTGTCACCTTGCCTTTTCCAATCATTCTAACCGCCTCCGTAAGTTCGCCAACACAATATGGAATTTATTGTAAATAAATAAGATCCGATCACTTCCTTAGGTCAAGTTCACTATGAGCATATCCTCAGATCGTGCTATAATCGGAAAAAGAAAAGCGTCCCGCCTCGGCAGAGACGGAACGCTGAAAATGGAAGCAAAGGTGAAGACGCATGCTGCTGCATAAAGGCGAAACGTTGTTTCGCCAAGGAGAAACCGGACCGCTGTACCGCATCAAGAGCGGCCTGCTTAAGATTGTCCGCATTCATGAGGACGGAAATCCCGTCTTGGTCAATATTATCGTTCCCGGCGAGACGATTCCTCATCATTCCTTGATCAGTCCGAAAGAATATTACGGGACCGCGATTGCGCTTATGACCTGCGAGATCGAAACGCTTCCCGCTCAAGAATGGTATGCCAAGCTCCAGCGGGAACCGCAAACGTGCCTTGAGATCGCCATGCTGCTGGAGAGCAAGCTGCGGATGATGCAGCAGCGAATCGATCAGCTGACGCAGATTACGCCGGCAGACAAGCTGGCGAAGCTGCAAACCTGGTTCGAAGCCTATATTGCCCCGGCCCGTTTGACCGATCTGCTAACACAGGAAGAGATCGGCCAGTTTATCGGGCTGCGCCGCGAGACGGTCAATCGTTTGCTTCGCGCTCAAGCAAGTAACCGCACCGCCTTGCAGGCCCGGGACAATAACAAGCGCTGACCACTAAGCATACAGTTCCTCTGTTGATCTGAACCGCATTTTAGCGCTGTGCCGGAGTCGTTGGTTCTCCGGCTTCCTCCAGCGAACCCGACGGTCCGAAAAATTCGTAACGCGCGTCCTCCTTGCGTACGCCCCATGCTTGCAGCATCCGGTTGACCGTCTTCATGAACGGCACCGGTCCGCAGAAATAGAACGCCGCATCCGGCGAAGGAACGACGGATTGCAGCCACTCCAGATCGATGTAGCCCTCCTTATGAAACGTCTGCTCCGTCCGATCGGCAGCGGTCGGCGATTGGTAACAAAAACGGTACGAAAAGCCCGGATGCCTGCGAGCCAGCTCTTCCACCTCGGCGCGCATCGCGTGCGTCTCGCCGTTCAGGGCTGCGTGAACAAACGTGACCTGCCGGTCCGGCGCCGTTTCGCCAAGCGCTTTCAGCATGCTGAGCAGCGGAGTTAGACCGACGCCGCCGCTGAGCAATACGACCGGGCGCAGGTCGGAGGTGTCGAGCGTAAAGTCACCGGCGGGAGCCGTCAACCATAGCGTATCGCCTTCGTTCACGTGCTCGTGAAGGTAGACGGACACTTTGCCGGCCGGGCGGTCCAGCGCACCGTCCTCACGTTTGACGGAAATGCGGTAATACGGCTTCCCCGGCGCATCGGACAAGCTGTATTGCCGAATATGCGTGTACGTCTCGCCGGGTATCTCCAGCTTCACGCTGACGTACTGCCCAGGCTCGAACGAGGCAATCGCGCCGCCGTCAAGTGGAACCAAATAAAACGACGTAATGACGCTGCTTTCCTTTTGCTTGCGCTCCACCCGGAACGCTCGGAATCCTTCCCAGCCGCCCGCCTGACGCTCGGCCTGGACATACATTTCCGCCTCTACGCCAATGAAGGCGTCGGCAATGATGCCATAGGCGGTTTCCCACGCCTGAAGCACCTCGTCCGTAGCTGCCTCGCCGAGCACCTCCCGCATGGCCGTCAGCAGCGTCCGGCCCACGATCGGATAATGCTCGGGCTTTACTCCAAGGCTCCGGTGCTTATGCCCGATCTGCTTCACCACAGGCAGAATGGCAGCCAAATTATCGATATGCACGGCGGCGGCATATACGGCATTAGCCAGCGCGGTCTGCTGACGTCCCTGCTTTTGGTTCGTATGGTTGAAGACGTTCAGCAGCTCGGGGTGCTCGGTGAACAAAATTTCATAAAATCGTTTCGTTACTTCAGTCCCCTTCGATTCCAGAATCGGGGCCGTCGATTGAATAATGCGGATCGTCTGTTCGTTTAACATCGTTATCCCTCATTTCATAAATAGCGAATTTCGTTACCTTCATGAGAGAGTATACAAGGACGCCCGGAGTGTCTTTGTGATCTAAATCACATCAAAATAAAACGATTTGTGGCAAGACAGACAGCCGGTCGGGATGTTTCATTTCTCCGACCGGCTGTTCGCTTGCCGAGTTATTTGATTCCGGGATTATATGCTTCAGAGGTTAAAAGCCCGTCTTCGACGTATCCTTCCCTTGATCGGCCAGCGTTTCGCCGTTACCCGTACCGGCATTGCCATATACCGTGTTATTTTCGCAGCGGCTGCCGGCGATCTGGATGGCGGCCGCCGAACAGCGGGACAGCATATTGCCTGTAACGAGATTGTGCCTGCTGAAGGAGCCGTCGGCATTTCCGGATGTTTCAAGCGTAATGCCGGTTTGGACCCGGCGCACATCGTTGCCCGTCACCGTAGTGACGTCGCTGTTCAGCAGGACGATGCCGCGCTCCGTCTGATCGATTTTGTTGCCGGAAACGATGTTGCCGAACGGCCGCTCGTCGTCTGCCGCGCCGTCGCCCGTCAGCGAGATGCCGGATTCTTTTGCCCGGGAAATGAGGTTATGGACGATCACGTTGTCCGTACAGTAATCGCGCAGCACGATGCCCTGCTTGCCGGCATAAGCGCCGTTTTCCAGCCCCTCCGCCGACAAGATGTTGCCTTCGATCCGATGGTACGAGCTCGGCTTCAGCTTGGAGGATATCACGATAAAAGCATCTTCGCATTGCTGCGCCACGTTATCGGAGACGATCGAATACGAGCTGCCTGCGGAAATATAGATGCAGGGTCTTTTCAACAAATGAAACCGGTTATCCGTCAGCCGGAAATTCGCCGCCGACTCGGCAAAGATCCCATGACCTTCGTAAAAATTTTCGTAAGCGAATAGCTGGGAGAACGAGCTTTGGCTGACCGAGACATGCCGGCTGTCGTTGAACCATACACCGTTGACGATAGTAGTGAAATGACAATTCCGGACGGAGACGTGTTCGCATTTTTCAAAATAAACGCCGCGTTCCGTCATCTTGAAATTTGCCAGCGATAAGGCGCCCATGCCTTCGAAACCGAGTCCCTCGACCGCATTCTTCTTCGTGCCGAGCCCCATCACCATGGATAGATTCGACTCAGCCGCTTTCAGTATGGATGCGCCCGGCCCGTCTCCCACCAAACGCACATTCGGCCTCAGCATAATGGAGGATCGCAGAATGTAGCGCCCGGGCGGAAAATAAACGGTCCCTCCCATAGGCGCCGCCGCTTCGACGGCCGATTGAATCGCCGGCGCGTCGTTTTGATCCAAACGTCCCGAGCCTTGGGCTCCATAGTTTTTTACGTTAATCCAGGCAACCGATTCCGGGCGAAATCCCGGATTCTGCATCGGATTGGGCATCGGCTCCGCCGCGGCCGTGCCGCTCCAGCCCGTACCGGCGGCCAGGATCATTCCGGCCGTCGCCGTGCCCATCGTAGCCAGCAGCTCGCGGCGGGACATTGCTTTGTCTTTGGATGAAGATGAAGATTCCGAAGTAGACATATCGTATATCGTTCCCCCTTCCACAATCTAGCAATCTATCAGCATTATAGCCTTCTCCGCTTCATTTGACAATTGGGCCGGGGCCCGGCGTTCCGACAAAAAAAAGAACATGCCCGCTTAGCGGAACATGCTCCACAGTTTAATCAGATGAAACGCATTGTTCGGATCGATTTTTTGCGAGATAACGAACTGAACGAGCTGCTCGGTCTGTTGTTCGGTAACTCTTTCTCCGAGCACCTTCGTCAGCATGCCGACGAACCGACGAACCTTCACGCGGTCCTGCAAATCGTACTTCGTAACACCCTGCAAAATCATTTTGACCCGTTCTTTCGTCTCCGGATTTTTCATCTTCAGCTTGATCCGCTCGACCTGCGCAGGGTCAAAGCCGTACTGCGTGTAGCTCATGCCGCACACCTCCGCGTTCTTGCTATAGGACTTACAACCACCATACAGTAAGTCTATGTCGGAGAGCTTGGCCTTGTGTACCTATTTCTTGCGCTGTCTTTCCCTCTCGCCCCGCAGGCAGAGCGTCAAACAGGCTATCGTCTAATCGAGCATCTCGCTTTCGAAGATGTGCTCGCGCTGCAAATAGTGACGGAGCGGCACGTAGTCGGCCTCGGTCCAAAAATCCGGCTGCTTGACAAGCTCCGCTGCATCGTCTCTTGCCTGTTCCATCACTTCGAAGTCGGTCACCATGTCGGCGAGCCGGAAATCCGGCACCCCGCTCTGCTTCGTCCCGAAAAAATCTCCAGGTCCCCGCAATTCGAGGTCGCGGCGCGCAATCTCGAAGCCGTCGTTCGTGTCCGTCATCGCCTTCAGCCGTTCCTTGCCGACTTCGTTCTTCGGATCGGCAATCAGCACGCAGTACGACTGGTGCTCGCCCCGTCCAACCCGGCCCCGCAGCTGGTGAAGCTGCGATAATCCGAACCGGTCGGCGTCATAGACGACCATCAGCGTCGCGTTGGGCACATCCACGCCGACCTCAATAACGGTCGTCGAGACCAGTACATGAAGCCGGCCTTGGCTGAACTCGCGCATCACATCGTCCTTCTCCGCCGGGGCCATCCGTCCGTGCAGCAGCCCGACTTTGTACTCCGGAAAAGCAAATTGAAGCTGCGCGTGCACGTCAATCGCGTTCTGCACGTCGAGCTTCTCAGATTCTTCGATCAGCGGACAAATGACATACGCCTGCCGCCCTTCGGCCACCTCGCGGCGAATAAAGCCAAGGACGCGCTCCAGCATATTATGCGTCACCGCATAGGTCTGAATCGGCTTGCGTCCCTTAGGGAGCTCCCGCAGCGTCGAGACGTCCATATCGCCAAAAGCGGTAATCGCGAGCGTCCGCGGGATCGGCGTCGCCGTCATCGTGAGCACGTCCGGATTCATCCCTTTGCGGCGCAAAATGCTGCGCTGCTGTACGCCGAAGCGATGCTGCTCGTCCGTCACAACAAGTCCGAGCCGGCGGAAAAACACATCCTCTTGAATGAGTGCATGCGTACCGACAACGATGTCGATCATCCCCATCTGCAGCGAGCCGAGCACATCCCGGCGCTGCCGCTCCGTCAAGCTGCCCGTCAGCAGCGCCGTCTGAATGCCGTACGGCTCGAACAAGCGGTCGAGCGAGCGTTTGTGCTGTTCCGCAAGAATTTCCGTCGGCACCATTAGTGCACCTTGATAGCCGGCTTTGACGACGGCAAAAAGCGCCACCGCCGCGACAACGGTTTTTCCCGCGCCCACATCACCCTGCAGCAAACGGTTCATGCATAAAGGCTGCTGCAGATCATGAAGAATTTCGGCCAGCACGTTTTTCTGGGAAGCCGTCAGCGTGAACGGCAGCGCACGTACAAACGCGCGGACAGCCGGCAAATCTACGGGGTGCGCGACCCCGTCCGCCCGCTCGTGATTCAGCGTGCGGTACGCCTGCATCTTGAGCTGGAACAAGAACAGCTCCTCGTACACCATCCGGCGTCTCGCCCGCTGGCCCTGCTCCATACTGCCCGGCAGATGCAGCAGAGCGACCGCCTGTTTGCGTGGCAGCAGATTGTATTTGCGCAGCAGCTTGCCCGGAAGCACCTCGGGAATGAGGTCGCCGAATTGCAGCAGCGCTTGCTTCGTCGTCTGCCGGAACCATTTTTGCGTGATCGAGCCCGTCACCGAATAAACCGGCTGCAGCGTACCGGTCTGCGACGTACCGCGGCCCGGGAATTCTACCTCCGTCACGGTCAAGTGCAGCCGCTTCTGGTCCCATTTTCCGGTCAAGACGATATCCGTACCGGCTGTCAGCTTGTCCTTCAAGAAATGCCGGTTGAACCAGACGGCCGTAATGAAGAGCGGATCGACCACGATTTTGCAGGTCATGCGCGATTTGGTGCGCCCGTACATTTGCACTTGGGGAACCCCTGCGACCGTGCCCTGCACCGTAATCCGGTCTCCGTCCTTCACCTGCGTCAAATCGCGAAGCGTGTAATCCTCGTAGCGGAAAGGATAATAATCGAGGAGCTCTCCGACGCTCGAGATGCCGAGCGCAAGCAGCTCCTCGGGCTTCTTGCCTTTGACGCCGGACACCTTCGTGACCGGAAGCGAATAAAGATCCAAGGTCATATCAGCCCGGTATGACAAAGGCCGCTACGGTTCCGGGTCCGACATGCGCTCCGATGACGGGCCCGATATGCGTGTATTGCACGCTTTTTACATCAAAATGCTGCTTCAGCAGCGAGAAAAATTCCTCCGCCGTCTCGCGGCCGGTCGTATAAGCCATGATCAAATCGATCGGCTTGCCGGCAAAATCCTTCTGCAGCAGCTCGACGATCCGGTTCATCGCTTTCTTCTGTCCACGAACCTTATCGACGGAGTACACGACTCCGTCATCGTTGACCGACAGGATTGGCTTAATATTAAGCAAGGAGCCGAAGAGCGCCGCAGCCTTGCCGATCCGTCCGCCCTTATGCAAATACTCGAGCGTATCCACCAAAAAATAGAGCCCGATGTTTTGGCGCAGCGACGCAATCCGTTCCAAAATTTCCGACTTGCTCTTCCCCTGTTTTGCCGCCTCCGCGGCAGCTACGACGAGCATGCCGATGGCGCAGGAAGCCGAACGGCTGTCCACCACCTCGATATCCGCCTTCTCGTCGATCATCGATTTCGCCACGAGGGCGGACTGGTAAGTGCCGCTCATCTGTGATGACAAATGAATCGAGATGATCGAGTCGGCGCCTTCGTCCGCCAGCCTCTCGTACACTTGAATGAAATCGGCCGGCGACGGCTGCGATGTAGTAGGAAAAATTCCGGACGAGGCCAGCTTGTCATAAAATTGCTCCGGACCCATATCGACCCCGTCGCGAAATGACTCCGGGCCGAACAATACTTTAAGCGGCACCATCTCAATGCCGAGCCGCTCCCGCAGGTCGGCCGGAATATCCGCCGTGCTGTCCGTTACAATACGAACCTGGCTCAATAGCCTCCCTCAATTCTTTGCAAAATTTTGATCTATAAGACATAGCGTCGAAATCGAATCGTTTACTCTGCGGAAATAATGTAGTAATAGAGCGGCTGTCCGCCGTCCTGAACTTCCACTTCCACCTCTTGATACGTTTGTTCGACATACCCGACAAGCTCCTCGGTCTGCTCCTGCACCGCGTCTGCTCCGGTATACAGGGTCACGATCTCGGCACCCGCATCCAGCATGGAGTCAATCAGCTTTTTGCAGGAATCGACGAGATCCGGAGCCGAGGAAACGATGCGACCGTTGTGAATGCCAATATAGTCGCCCTCTTTAATATCGATCCCGTCCATTTGCGTGTCGCGAACGGCATGGGTGATTTGACCCGCCTGTACCTGCTGCAGCGCCTGCTCCATTTCACCGATGTTTTCTTCGGGAGCCGCCTCCTCCTGGAATGCGATGACAGCGGCAATGCCTTGCGGAATCGACTTGCTTGGAATAACGACAACCTGCTTATCCTCCACAAGCTCCACAGCCTGCTGAGCAGCCAGGATGATGTTCGAATTGTTCGGAAGCACGAACACGGTTCTCGCTTCGACCTCGCTGACGGCGCGGACGATATCTTCGGTGCTCGGATTCATGGTTTGTCCGCCGTGCAGAATCCGGTCGACGCCCAAGCTGCCGAAAATACCGGAGATGCCTTCCCCTGCGGATACGGCGACAAAGCCGTATGGCTTGAGCTGGCGGGACGGATCGTTCGCCGCAGGGACGGACGGTTCGCCGAGTTCAAGCTCTCTGGCCGCGTCCAGCAAATGCGTCGCCTTGGCCAATGCCGCGACCGCGCCGGACGGTCCGGCCTCCTCCATCAGAAGATGCGTGTGCTGATCGCGCATATTTTCAATTTTGATCCGGCTGAGATCCCCGTAGTTCTGGGCCAAATTCATAACGCTGCCTGGGAATTCGGCATGGATATGCACTTTAACTAGATCGTCGTCGGCCACGACAAGCAGGGAATCGCCGAAGGCGGACAGCTCCTCGCGGAACATGGCCTCGTCAAACTTGCGGCCGTTCAGCTTGCCCGGGTTCAGCGTCACCATAAACTCCGTGCAGTACCCGAACTCGATATCCTCCGTCGCCAGCTTCGCCTGAACGCGCTCATGACCGGTAAAATCCAGCGGCGTCGCCGCAGGCTCAAGCGTCTCCTCCAGCGGCTGCACCGCGCCAAAAGCAACATACGGCATATCGGCCGGTTCCTCCGCCGGCGCTTCCTCCTCCATGTCCAGAACGGATACAAAGCCCTCGTAGATATACACAAGCCCCTGTCCGCCCGAATCGACGACACCCACCTGCTTCAGAACGGGAAGCATGTCCGGCGTTTTGGCCAGCGCCTCTTTCGCTTTATCCAGCAGTTCCGCTATGACGACAGCGACATCCGGCTGCCGTTTGGCGGTCTGTACGCCCTGCCTTGCCGCTTCCTTGGCTACGGTCAGAATCGTACCTTCCACAGGCTTGACGACGGCTTTGTAGGCCATATCCACGCCGTTCTGAAACGCTGCAGCCACCTGCTGGGCATTGGCCGAAGGCAGGTCGGATACGGCTTTGGCGAAACCGCGGAACAACTGCGACAGAATTACGCCCGAGTTGCCACGGGCGCCCATCAGCAAGCCTTTAGCAAGCGCTTCCGCTGCTTTACCCAAGTGGTCCGACGGACGGCGGCGAAGCTCTTCCACCCCGGAAGTCAAGGTCAAATTCATATTCGTGCCCGTATCGCCGTCCGGTACCGGAAAGACGTTGAGCGCATTGACCCGCTCCGCGTTCGTCGTCAGCCTATGCGCTCCCGCTTCTACCATTCGGATGAAATCGTGTCCATTCATTTCTTTTAAGCGCTTACTCAAAAAGACCGTTCCCCTTTCGCTATAACCCTGTCGGCGATCCATAACATGTTTCGGCCACAACCGCTGTCATCACAGGTCTCATTCCGCAATCCTCACACCTTGGACAAAAATGTTCACGTTAGCCACTTGCAGACCCGCCACTTCCCCGAGCATGTATTTTACTTTGCTCTGCACGTTATGCGCCACGACCGAAATTTTCGTGCCATAGCTGACGACGATATATAAATCAATAGTCAGGACATCCTGCTCGTCGCGGTGAACCTCGACGCCCCGGCGCAAATTGTCCCGGCGCAGCAGTTCGGCAATACCGTCTTTGAATTGATTGCGCGAAGCCATCCCGACAAGTCCGTAGCAGTCCAGCGCCGCCGAACCCGCAAGTACGGCGATTACTTCGTCCGTAACGTAAATTTTTCCATATTCTGAAGCCAGTTCGATTGTCATCTCCATACAGCTCCTTCGATCCCAAAATTAGCATGGACTACGAATCATTGTACTATATTCGCCGCAAGAAATAAATAAAACTCGGGCCGCAGGGGAAGAAAACGAAGAAGCTGCGTTGACGACGTTTAGGCCGCTGTGATATGATGTTTAAGTGTGTTTTTGAAGCGTGTATGCTTTAAGGAGGTGTAATCAATGTCCCGCAAATGTTTTATCACAGGTAAAGGCCCGGGTACCGGCAACCACGTATCCCATGCGAACAACAAAGCGAAACGCACTTGGGGTGTCAACGTTCAAAAGGTTCGCATTCTGGTCGACGGCAAACCGAAACGCGTTTGGGTGAGCACGAAAGCTCTGAAATCCGGAAAAGTAACTCGCGTGTAATCTGCGTTCGCAGACAAAAAGCACCTGGCTCAGGTGCTTTTTTTAGTTGATAAGCAGGAATTCGCATCAACCTTAACAAAACGTCCTTGTCTTGCAAGACAAGGACGGCTGAGCCGTTGATCATGGGTGTAGCGCCCGCCCTAGCCCGGCAGCCGGCGCCTAAGTATGATCGAGCGTACCTTCAGTTTTTGCTGAATGTATTAAGTACTGCTTTCACAAACCCACCCAAAAACTTCGGAAGCTTGATAGTGTAAAATTTCATTTTGCACCCTCCCTCCAGACTTTGCGCAGCAAAGTCAGCATCGCTTGGCTTTGCGACGCAAAGCCGACCTCGAGCCATGCGCGCAGTAAACCACCTCGTTAAAAGTATATTCCGCTGCTCCCCAAAACGTGCCATGCAAATTCCGGACACCGAAAAAACAAAAAAGGCTACAAAAGCCGGAAGCCGTACTTTTGTAACCATGTGTATGCGAACCGCGGGCCGGTTATGCATGCCCGTGCTCTTTTTCTTAGACCGCAGCCTGCTGCTGCTGAATTGCCAAATACAACGCGTAGAATACCGTATAAATAAAGTAGAATAAGATCGTGGTCAAGACGAATGCAATGCGCGGTCCGCGCGTCTCGTATCGCTTAAAAAACTGGATACCGACATATAACGCCCCCAGCGAAAATGCAAACTTCACCACGCCGTCGATAATGGAAAACACAAACAGCAGGGCGGCGCATAGTAAACAGAAGGCAAAAATTTTAAGCGCCCGCATTTACCGGCCGCTCCCGGCTTCCCGGATCGCGCGGATCGCCTCGGCGCGGTCTGGCCGGTTGAACACCGCATTCCCCGCAACGAGCACATTGGCGCCCGCTTCGGCAACGAGCTTGGCCGTCTCGGTATTGACGCCTCCGTCAACCTCGATGTCCACGTGCTGAAGCCCGTGCTCGTCCAGCATGCGGCGCAGTCCGGCGATTTTGGGCAACACGGCGGAGATAAACTTTTGCCCGCCGAAGCCGGGGTTGACCGTCATCAGCAGCACGTAGTCGAGCAGACCTTCCTCAAGCACATACTCCAGGGCATGGAGCGAAGTGGCCGGATTCAGCACGACGCCGGCTTTGACGCCCTGCTCCTTAATATAATGAAGTGTCCGGTGCAGATGGACGCATGCCTCGGCGTGAACCGAAATGAGGTCTGCGCCCGCCTGAACGAACGAGGTGATGTAGCGATCCGGCTGCTCGATCATCAGATGCACGTCGAGCGGTAATTTCGTTATCGGACGGATCGCCTCCACCACCAGCGGTCCGATTGTAATATTCGGCACGAAATGTCCATCCATCACGTCGACGTGAATCCAGTCGGCCCCGCCGCGCTCGACGTCGGCAATTTCTTCGCCCAGCTTGGAGAAGTTCGCGGATAAGATCGAAGGAGCAATACGCAGCATCTCAGTACCTCCTTTTTTTGTCTTTGATCTCGTTCAAAAATTGAATGTAATGGTCGTACCTCGATGTGGCGATATGGCCCGTTTCTTTGGCTTCCTGAACCTTGCAGCCCGGTTCGTGCAGATGCAGACATCCGCGGAAGCGGCAGGCTGCGGCATAAGGCGCGAATTCCCGAAACGCCCCGCTGAGCCCCTCCGCATCCACCTGCAAAAAATCGAGCTGGCTAAAGCCCGGCGTATCGGCGATAAGTCCGCCGTTCTGCAGCCGGATCAGCTCGACGTGGCGCGTCGTATGCTTGCCCCGGCCGAGCTTCATGCTGATTGCGTTCGTTTCGAGCGACAGCCCCGGCACCATGGCGTTAAGCAGCGACGACTTCCCGACGCCGGACTGCCCCGCAACCACCCCGATGCGGCCCGCAAGCCGATCGTATACTTCGCTCACGCCGATGCCTTCTTTGGCGCTTGTCACAAGCATGGGGTAACCGATCGACTCGTAGAGCCGGATCACCGGCGCCAATTCCTCGGAAACGCCGTCAGACAAACTTCCTTCGGACAGAAGATCATGCTTGGTCAAACAGATCAGCGTATCGAGTCCGGCGCTTTCCGTATGGACCAGAAACTTGTCCAGCAGCGGCAAATTAAGCGCCGGCTCGGTCACCGAGAACACCAGTACGGCCAAATCGATATTTGCCACCGGCGGCCGGATCAGCTCGGAGGAGCGGGGAAGGATTTCGTCGACCGTTCCTTCCCCGTTCTCCGTCAGCCCGTACACCACGCGGTCGCCGACGAGCGGCGAAATTCCGCGCTTCTTGAAAATCCCCCGCGCCCGGCATTGCACCGATTCGGTCGTCTGCGCGTCGTCGGCAAGCACGTAATAGTATCCGCTTAGCGCCTTCACGATTAACCCGGTTGGCATTATGGATTCTTGCCTCCTGTGCCTGTCGTATTCCCGGCCGGAGCCGTCGCTGCGCCTCCGTTCTGCCCGGTCGGCGGCGTCGTCGTTCCGCCGCTTCCCTGCTGCGTCGGCTTGCCGCTCTCGGCCCCCGTGCCGGAAGCCGGCGTTGCCGGCGGCTCGGTCTTGCCGCCGCCGTTCGTCCCGGTGCCTGTATTCTGCTGCGTACCGGTACCGTTCGACTGAGTCTTGCCGCCTTTTTGATCTTGATAATCCTTATAGGTGATCGTCATCGAATCGTTCTGAATGTTATCCCCGCGAATCTGGATCGTCGCATTTTTGTCCGGCGAAACGACCAGCTTCACTTCAAGCGTTTCCGTCTTGGTTACGTTCGTAAGCTTCTGGTATTCCGCGTTTTCGACCGTCGCATCGCTCAGAATGACTTTGGCCGTACCCGCCTGCCCTTCCTTAGACGGCTTAATCTGCACGGGAACGGTCATCTGTCCCGCTTCCGGCGGAAGACCGGAGCTGACGGTCAGCGTTATTTCCGTACCAGGAGTTACATCGTCATTCGCCTCGAACGGAAACTGCTCGGTTACGCGGCCTTTGCTCTGCTTGTAGCTCGGCTGACGGGAGATGCCGTCCTTGGCCAGCTTCAAACTTTTGACGCTAAGGGTCGTTTTGGCTTCATTCTCCGTCATGCCGATCAGGTTCGGCATTTTGAACGTTTCCCGTCCTTTGCTGACATCCAGCGTGACTTTTACGTCGGCAGGATTCGTGTACGTCTGATCGGGCGAAGGCTGCTGAGCCGTCACCGTTTCCGGTTCGGCTTCCATATATTTTTGATCGATCTTGATGTTTTCCAGCTTAAAGCCAAGGGAGGTCAGCTTCGTTTTGGCTTCTGCCAGCTTCAGCTTGGTTACGTCGGGCATTTTTTTACTTTCGGGCCCCTCGCTGACAGTCAGCTTGATCGTCGCGCCCGCATTAACCTGCATATTCGACTGGCTCTGCCGAATGACGATATCTTTTGGCTTAACCTCATCCTTCTGGAACTCCACTTCCGGTACGAGGTTACTATCCCTTAAGATTTTCTCGGCTTCAGCAAGCGGCTTATCCACCACATTCGGGATATCGACCCGCTGTACCGACAATTTCTCCTGCACGTACTGGACCGCATACCACATGCCGCCCACGAGCGACATAAGTACCACGAACCAGACCAGCGGCTTGACCCAGCCCTTTTTCTTCTTCTCGGGCGGAACCGGTTCCTTTGCGCGGGGCACATCGTCGTCATCCTCCACAACGACGTATTGTCCCGGCCGCAGCGCAGGCATGACCCGCGTCTTTTCCTCGTCCAGCTCGTCGTCGTCCAGAAAGTTGACTTTCGGCTCGTTGCGGCGGTGCGGCAGCAGGCACGACTCGAGGTCGCTCAGCATGTCTTTGGCCGAACGGTACCGCTCGGACGTGCTTTTGCGCATCGCGCGCAGAATGATATTTTCCACGCTTTGCGGGATGAGCGGGTTTACCTTACGGGGCTCCTCGACATCCTCTTGCAAGTGCTTCAAGGCTACGCTGATCGGACTTTCGCCGAGAAACGGCAGACGGCCCGTAAGCATCTGGTACATGACAATCCCGAGAGAGTACAAGTCCGATTGCTCGCCGGTCGGCGTTCCTTTGGCATGCTCGGGCGAAAAATAATGAACCGAGCCGACGACGGAGCCGGTCTGCGTAATCGTGGAAGAAGTGACCGCGCGGGCGATCCCGAAGTCGGTCACTTTGACGCGGCCGTTTTTGCCGATCAAAATGTTGTGAGGCTTAATATCGCGATGAATGATTTGATTATGATGCGCGTGATCGAGGGCGTCGCAAATCTGGCCCGCAATATGAACGGCTTCCTCCACCTGCAGCGGAGCCTTTTCCTTAATCTGCTCGTTCAAATTCGTTCCCTCGACATACTCCATCACGATGTAATGGATGTCTTCCTCTTGGCCGACGTCGTATATACTGACTACGTTCGGATGCGACAAGGAGGCTGCGGCTTGCGCTTCGCGGCGAAAACGCTGAATGAATTCTTCGTCGTGCACATACTGCTGGCGCAGTACCTTCACGGCGACATGCCGATGCAATAAAATATCGAGTCCTTTGTATACGATGGCCATTCCGCCGCCGCCGACGCGTCCCAAAATCTCGTAGCGTCCTCCAAGCTGCTTACCGATCATTCCTTCCTCACCCCGCTTCTCCGTCGTCATGTACCGCCGAACCCGGCCCGTTCTCGATCAGCAACACCGTTACGTTGTCGTCGCCCCCGGCATCCAGCGCAGCCTGGACCAAACAGTCCACCTTGCGCTCCAAACCGTCCGTCTCCTTCACGGTTTGGAGCATTTGGCCCGGCTCAACCAGGCTGCTTAGTCCGTCGCTGCACAGCAGCAGCAAATCTCCGGGGCTCCAACCGATTTCCTGAACATCCACCTCGATCGTCGGCTCGGTGCCGAGCGCCCGCGTCAGAACGTTGCGCCGCGGATGGTGGCTCGCTTCCTCACGCGTGATCTGGCCGCTTTTGACCAGCTCGTTGACAAGCGAATGATCCTCCGTTAACTGCTCGATCTGCCCGTCGTGAATCCGGTATACGCGGCTGTCGCCGATATGCGCCACGACAGCCCGCTCGTCGTTCGCCAGCACGGCAACGACGGTCGTCCCCATCCCGTGGTAATTTTCGCGTCCGGACGCAAATTCGAAAATGTTATCGTTGGCGGCTTCGATCGCTTCTTTCAATTTATGCTGCCGCTCCTCGGACGACCGGTTCGGATCCAAGGACTTTACCTGCAGCGGGATAAGCTCCACCGCCATTTGACTTGCGATATCTCCGGCCTGATGGCCTCCCATGCCGTCTGCGACAATGGCGAGGGTCCAGCCGTTCAAGTCCTCTTGAACG
Source organism: Paenibacillus tyrphae (assembly GCF_024158745.1). Lineage (GTDB taxonomy): Bacteria > Bacillota > Bacilli > Paenibacillales > NBRC-103111 > Paenibacillus_G > Paenibacillus_G tyrfis_A. Next base: position 401,133 of record NZ_JAMZAW010000001.1, read on the forward strand.
GCTGCGCGGTCCTCATTGACCGCCCGCACCCGGCCGATATCGGATTGATAAGCCAATCTCAGCATCGCTTGCTTCACCTCGCACCCGACTCCATATGCTTCGCCCGCAGCTGCCCACAGGCGGCCGCGATATCGCTGCCCTGCTCCCGGCGTATGGTGGCGTTGATTTTGTTGCGTTCCAGAATGCGTTGGAACGTGAAGATATCATTCCGGGGCGTACGCACATAGTCGCGCTCCGAAACGAAATTGACCGGAATCAAGTTCACGTGCGCCATCGGAAATGCTTTTAATACTTTCGCCAGCTCCTCCGCGTGTTCGGCCTGATCGTTTACGCCGCCCATCAGCGCGTATTCGAACGTTATACGCCGTCCGGTTTTTGCAACGTAATATTGACAGGCTTCGATCAGCTCGGCAAACGGATAGCGGCGGTTGACCGGCATCAGCTTGGAACGCAGCGCATCGTTCGGCGCATGGATCGAAATCGCCAAATTGATCTGCGTATCCTCGTCGGCAAACCGGTAAATGTTCGGAACGATGCCGCTCGTCGATACCGTAATGTGCCGCTGGCCGATATTCAGCCCCTTCGGATGGATCATCACCTTGAGAAACTTCATCACCGCGTCGTAATTTTCGAACGGCTCGCCGATTCCCATGATGACGATGCTGCTGACCCGCTCCTGCGTTTCGTCCAAGAGCTGCTGCGCTTTGACGACCTGAGCGATGATCTCGCCGGACGTCAAATTCCGCTTCAACCCGCCAAGCGTCGAGGCGCAGAACGTACAGCCGACCCGGCAGCCGACCTGCGTCGTTACGCAGATACTGTTCCCGTAGCTGTGCTTCATGATGACCGTTTCGATCGCATTCTCGTCGCTAAGCTCGAACAAAAACTTGACGGTCCCGTCCTTCGAACGGTAGTGCGCCACTTCCGTGAGCGTGACGAAGTCGAACTGCTCCATAAGCCGATCCCTGAGCGTTTTCGGAAGATTCGTCATCTCGTCGAAGCTTGAAACTCTTTTCACATACAGCCAATCGAAAATTTGGCCGGCGCGAAAGCCCGCCTCTCCGTTGTCCTTGACCCATTGCTGCCAATCCTCCAGGGTAAAGTCGTAGACGTACGGCTTTTCGTTTTTCGGCTGCCATCTGGTTTCTATTTCGTTCATTGTATGCATCACAACCTGTTTAGTCTATAGTGAAGCCCTTTCGGGGACAATCCGCCGAAAAGGCCACGTTTTATTTTACCACATTTTGCGGTTCTATGCTCGCTTGCGCAGCCGGGCGATGAAAAAGCCGTCTGAACCGTAATCGTATGGCATAATCCGCACCGCAGCAAGTTCCACGTCCAGCCGCTCTTGGAGCGTCTCCGGCACTTCGGGCAGCTCCGCCTCAAACGAAGGATGGTTCGCCAAAAATTCGCGGATCATGTCTTCGTTCTCGGCCATCTCCACCGTGCATGTGCTGTACACAAGCACACCGCCCGGCTTCAGCAGCGGATGTACCGCCTCCAGCAGCTCCCGCTGGATATCGCAGATCTCCGTTAGCTCCGCTTCGCTTTTGCTCCACTTCATATCCGGCTTCCGACGGATGACGCCAAGCCCCGAGCAGGGAGCGTCAAGCAGGATGCGATCGAAGCTTTCCGGGGCAAAATGCTCCGCCAGCTGGCGCGCGTCCGCCGTCAGCGTCCGAATCGACCGCAGCGCGAGGCGCTCCGCCTGCTCCTCGATGAGCTTCCGCTTATGCTCGTGAACGTCGCAAGCGACGATTTCGCCGCGGTCGCCCATCTTCTCCGCAAGGTGCGTCGTCTTGCCGCCGGGCGCGGCGCAGCAGTCCAGCACCCGCTCGCCCGGCTGCGGGTCCACCCATTCCGCGACGAGCATGGAACTCTCGTCTTGGACCGAATACAGGCCCGCCGCGTAGTCCGGCGAGAGGGCCATGTTGCCGCCGCCGCGCACGATCACGCCGGCGGGCGCAACCGCGGAGGGCTCCGCTTCGAGCCCTCCTTGCCGCAGCCGCTCGGCCAGCTCGTCCGGGCCGAGCTTCAGCGCATTCGCGCGAAGGCTCACGCGCGGCGGCGTGTTGTTGGCCTCGCAGAGCCGTTCGGCCGTCTGCTCGCCGAACTCGCGGATCCAGCGCCGTACCAGCCACTCCGGGTGCGACTGCGCAAGCGCGATGCGCCGCTCGGCCGGCAGCCCGGCGGGCAGGACGAGCTCGCTTTTGCTGCGGAGCACGCTGCGCAGCACGCCGTTGACCATGCCGGAGATGCCTTGGTGACCCTGCCGCTTCGCGATATTGACCGCTTCGTTGACGATCGCATGGTCCGGAATCCGGTCCAAATAGTGCAGCTGGTAAAAACTCAGCCGCAGCAGGTTGCGAACCCACGGCTGCAGCTTCGCCAGCCCTTTGCTGACGAACCGCTCCAAAAAAAAGTCGATCGTGCCGAGCCGCTGCACCGTTCCGTATACAATTTCGGTCGCTAGCCCTGCATCCGGCTTGTCCAGCTTGTACTTCTGCAGCGTCTGGTTGAGCAGCAAATTGCTGTACGAACGGTCCTGCTCGATCCGCACCAGCACGTCGAGGGCCGCTTCCCTGGCCGAGCCTTGAGCCGGGCCTTTGCTTGCCCGGGGAGCATTCCCGTGACGGCTCCCCCGGGCTCCACCCGAAGCCGAGCCGCCGGTACGTTTGCCTCCTGCCGCTCCTGCCTGCTTGGTCCGTCCGGAGGACGGTTGATTCGTTTCGTTCATAATTCCTCCGCTTTTCTTCTATAGCTCATAGCAGCTCACAGCTCAATCGCCCGATGTCCCAAGCACAGTGCCCGGCGCCAGCTGTCCGCTTCGCGCGAACGCGGCGGCGTCCATGGCCTTCTTGCCCGCCGGCTGCAGCTCCGTGATCCACAGAACGCCTTGTCCGGTAGCTACGGCGATTCCTCGTTCTCCCGCTTCCAGCACAGTGCCCGGCTGTACGCCATCGGGTACTTGATCCGACTCGGCGGGCTTGGCGCACGTCCATATTTTCAATACTTCGCCGTTCCACAGCGTATAAGCTCCCGGCCGGGGATGCAGCCCCCGCACCAGATTCCATAGCTGCTCCGCCGGCTTAGTCCAATCGATCAGTTCCTGCTCGCGGGTAATGTTCGGCGAATAGACCGCCTCCGCATCGTTCTGCGGCACCGGCTGCACGCGGCCCGCCAGCAAATCCGGCAGCGTCTCCTCCAGCAGCTTCGCTCCGGCCAAGCTCAGCTTGTCGAACATCGTGCCGGTCGTATCGCTGTCCTCGATCGGCACCTCGATCTTGCTGATCATGTCGCCGGTATCCAGACCTTCCGCCATGTACATGATCGTGACGCCGGTGACGGCGTCGCCGTTCATCACGGCGTAGTGAATCGGCGCCCCACCCCGGTATTTGGGGAGCAGCGACGCGTGGATATTAATACAGCCCAGCTTCGGCAGCTCGAGTACCGATTTCGGCAAAATTTGTCCGAAGGCCGCCGTCACGATCAGATCCGGCTGCAGGGCGCGGATCGCCTCGACGGACTCCGGGCGGCGCAGCCGTTCCGGCTGAAGCACGGGCAGGCCGTGCTTCTCCGCCTCGACCTTGACGGGGGTCGGCGTCAGCACGCGTTTGCGCCCGACCGGACGGTCCGGCTGCGTGACGACCGCGACGACTTCCAGATTTTTATCGTTCAGCAGCGTCTGCAGAGATGGCACGGCGAAATCCGGCGTGCCCATAAAAATCACTTTCATGCGTCATCACGATCCTGTTGCTCGCTGCGATACATTTTTTCCGCCAAATCCGTATACAGCACCCCGTTTAGATGATCCACCTCATGCTGAATACAGCGGGCCAGCAGCTCGGTCCCTTCAATGACGATCTCATCGCCGTTGCGGTTCAGACCTTTCACCTTCACATGTGCAGCCCGCTTCACATCGCCCGTAAATCCGGGAATGCTTAAGCAGCCTTCCGGTCCGAACTGCTCCCCTTCTCGCTCGATGATCTCCGGATTGATCAGCTCGATCAAGCCGTGCTCGTCACCGACGTCCATCACGATTACCCGCTTGAGAATGCCGATCTGCGGCGCGGCCAATCCTACGCCCTCCGCATCGTACATCGTATCCGCCATGTCATTCAGCAGCTTATGAATGTTCGGCGTAATTTTGGGAACGGGCTTGCATTTTTCACGCAGCACCGGGTCCGGGTCCTTCACGATGATTTTGATTGCCATATATAAGCACCATCCTTTTCATTTCAGGAGAATGAACCGGCCAATCTGCAGCCGGCTGATACGTTATGTATATTCCGGCCGCATGGGCCGGTTGACAGCTCCGTTACATTAACACTTGGGGATCGACATCGATCGCCACCGTCAGCTTGTGCTGCTTCACGGTATCGTCAAGCACGGCGGCCGCTTTCTGGACCAAGGCGGAAATGTCCGTCTCTCCCCGATATTTTATCATGCATTGAAACCGATATCTATCTTTGATCCTTGAAATCGGTGAAGCGACGGGCCCCAGCACCTCCAGCTCGATTCCGTCCGCTTGCATCGTCTGCGCCAGCTCCTTGAGACGGGAAGCCAGCATTTCGCCCGCGCGAAGCAGCAGCTGCACCTGCTCGTGCGACAGCGTAATCAAAACGAGCCGGTGAAACGGCGGGTAATTGTGCAGCTTGCGCATCAGCATCTCTTTGCGCATAAAGCCCATATAATCATGCTTGCTCGCGCTCATAATGCTGTAATGCTCCGGCGTGTACGTTTGTACGAACACCTCGCCGGGCAGCTCGTGCCGTCCGGCGCGTCCCGCCACCTGCGTCAGTAGCTGAAACGACCGTTCGGCCGCACGGAAATCGGGCAGGTTCAGAACGGAATCGGCAGCGAGCGCGCCGACGAGCGTCACGTAAGGAAAATCAAGCCCCTTGGCGACCATCTGCGTGCCGAGCAGCACGTCGGCCTGACGGTTGCGGAACATCGTAAGCCATTTTTCGTGCGAGCCCTTTTCCGTCGTCGTGTCGACGTCCATGCGAATGACGCGAATGCCTGGGAACAGCTTGCCGAGCTCCTCCTCGACCCGCTGCGTTCCCGTGCCGAAATGGCGGATATGCTCGCTGCCGCAGTCCGGACAGATGGCCAATTCGCGCTCCGCGTAGCCGCAGTAATGACAGCGGATCGCCTTGGAGCTTTGATGGTACGTCAGCGAGATATCGCAATGCGGACAATCCGCCACATAGCCGCAGGTGCGGCACATGACGAACGTCGCGTACCCGCGCCGGTTCAGCAGCAGGACGACCTGTTCCTTCTTGTGTAACCGATCTTCGATCGCTTTATACAAAGCGCGGCTGAACATCGACCGGTTGCCGCTCTTCAGTTCCTCGCGCATATCAATGATGTTCACCCGCGGCAGCGGCCTTCCCTCGACGCGTGAAGGCATGGAAAGCAATTCGAATGCCGGACGATCGGGGGTTGCCAAAGCGGCGGCTTCGACGGAGGTACGGTACATGCTTTCCAACGATGGCGTAGCGGAGCCCAGCACGACCGAGGCCCCGTGCTCGCCCGCCCGGGCGATCGCCACATCGCGGGCGTGATATTTCGGGCTTTCTTCTTGCTTATAGGTCGATTCGTGTTCTTCATCGATAATCATGAGTCCAATATTCGTAAATGGCGCGAAAATCGCCGAGCGCGCGCCTATCACGACGCTGACTTCCCGGCGCACGATTTTGCGCCATTCGTCATAGCGTTCGCCGTTGGATAGACGGCTGTGCAGCACGGCGACCCGGTTGCCGAACCTTCCTTTGAACCGCTCCACCATCTGGGGCGTAAGTGAAATTTCCGGGACGAGCACGATCGCTTCTCGGCCTTGATCCAGGCAGGATTGGATCGACTGGAGATAGACCTCCGTCTTGCCGCTGCCGGTCACGCCGTGCAGCAAAAAGACGCGCCGCGTCCGTCCTTGCGCCGCCTCCCTGATCCGTTCGAATACCGATTGCTGCTCGAGCGTGAGCGGGAGCGGTGAGGTCGGCTTGAAGGTGCGCGACGCATAGGGATCGCGCTGCACCTCGGTTTCCTCCAGCCGAAGCCAGCCTCGTTCGGCGAGCCCTTTGACCGCCGCGGCAGTGATTTGAAGCTTCGTCAGCAGCTCCGTCAGCTTGATCGGCTCGGGATGCTCCTGCAGAAAAGCGAGCACCTGCTTTTGCTTGGCCGCGCGGGCCGGCAGCTCGGCTTGCCACGCTTCCAACTGGTCGGGATCGTTCGGCGGAAACACATAAAGCGCTTTTTTCGTAGACATCCGGTCTTTGACCATTTGAATTTCCGTGAGCCGTCCGTCTTCCAGCAGTTGCTTGATCAGTGCGCCTTTTTCCGAAAATGTTTGCAGCAGCGATTCCAGCTCGACCGATTCGTGCTTGCGGACATAAGCGAGGATTTCTTCCTGCTCGGGGAGGAGCAGAGGCAGCAGCTCCGGCTGCTTTTCTTCGGTCTCCAGGTCGGCGGCCGCCTTAACATGCCGTTCGTACTTGGCCTTAAGCGCGCCGGGGATCATCGCTTGCAGCGCAATAACTTCGTGGCAAAGGTACGTGCGGCTGATCCAGCGGCCCAGCTTTACCAGCTCGGGGGTTAGCGGAGGAGTGACGTCCAACGTCTGGCGGATCGGCTTCAGCTTCTCCGGGTCGAGGTCCGTTCCTTCGTGAAGCTCCACGACAAACCCTTGTACGGTCCGCGGGCCGAAGGGAACGCCGACGCGGCTCCCCACGGCGATGTAGTCCCGCATCGTTTCCGGTACTATATAGTCAAATGCCCGGTTCGTAGGCCGGGCCGGGACATCCACAATGACTTTGGCGTACATTCGTCGGTCATCTCCCCTTTCCGAGACGATCCGCAACTAGCGCGAGCAATCTGGCCGCGACTTGTCCTTTCGACATCAGAGGCAGCGCTTCAACCAGCCCCTCGGAATCATAAATCCGTACGACGTTCGTATCCGTGCCGAAGCCTGCCCCTTCCATCGTCACGTCGTTGGCTACCAGCAGATCGCAGCGCTTCTTCTTTAGCTTTTCTTGCGCAAACGTCTCCAAATGCTGCGTTTCGGCCGCAAAACCGACGAGAAGCTGCGACGGTTTCTTCCGTTCGCCGACCGCTTGCGCGATATCCGGATTTTTCACCAGCCGCATCGTCATTTCGTCTCCGCTTTTCTTGATTTTGTGCTCCGCCTGCTCCGCGGGCCGGTAATCGGCCACGGCCGCCGCCTTGATAATCACATCCTGCTCGGGCAGTCGGGAAAGGACCGCTTCCATCATTTCCAGCGCGGATTCGACTTTGACCACGGTCACGCCGGCGGGTGCGGCAATCGAAGCTTTGCCCGTGACGAGCGTCACGTTCGCCCCCATCCGCTGCGCTTCCTCGGCGATCGCGTACCCCATTTTGCCCGAGGAATCGTTGGTCAAATACCGGACGGGGTCAATCCGTTCCACCGTTGCGCCGGCCGTAACCAGGACACGCCTGCCTTCAAGCAGCCGCTTCTCCTGAAAAAAACGTTCGACCGCCGCCACGATCTCTTCCGGCTCCGCCAAGCGGCCCTTGCCCACGTAGCCGCAAGCCAGCTGACCCGTGCCCGGCTCGATGAACCGCACGCCGCGCTCCGCCAGCTTCTGCATGTTGGCCTGTACCGCCGGGTGCGCATACATATGTACGTTCATGGCGGGAGCTACGAGAATCGGCGCCGTGGTGGCCAATAGCGTCGTGCTGAGCATATCGTCGGCGAGACCCAGCGCGATTTTGCCGATGACGTTGGCGGTGGCCGGGGCGATCACGACGACGTCCGCCCTGTCGGCCAGATCGATATGCGATACGACGGAAGCGTCCTTTTCGTCGAACGTATCGACGATGACATCGTGTCTCGACAACGTTTGGAACGTTAGCGGCGCCACAAATTTGGTCGCCGATTCCGTCATGATCACCCGCACGTCGGCTCCCGCCTGCGCCAGCTTGCTGCACACCGCCGCCCCTTTGTAAGCGGCAATGCCGCCGCTGACCCCGAGCAAGATCGTTTTTCCGTTCAACATGGGGCATCGCTCCTTTCCCTTACGGGCAATGAATCGTATCCTTGCGAAAAAAATAACAACCACGAGGGTTGTTGTTTACTTTAAGGACTCTTTGTTTTGCAATTTCTCGTAGGAAATATGGTCTTCATAGATTTCTTCCAGAGCCAGACCTACATATTTATGCGACTTCTTTTGCTTTACTTCGGTTTTAGAACCGTCACGCAGCATGCGCGCCCGTTTGGCGGCCGCTACTACGAGCGAATATTTGCTATCTACCTTGTCCAAAAGTTTGTCGATTGAAGGATACAACATGTTATTTTTTCACCTCAGCCATCCAATGTTGAATTTTGGAAACCATCCTGTCTTTGCGGCAGTGCTCCGCCGTCAAAATGCTGCGGATGCGAGAACAGGCGAGGTCTACTTGATCGTTGACGATAGCGTAATCGTAATGCTCCATCATCGCGATCTCGTCGACCGCCACCGACATGCGGCTGCGAATCGTTTCCTCGGATTCCGTACCGCGCCCGACGATGCGGCTTTCAAGCTCCGGCAGCGACGGAGGCAGCAGAAAAAGGAATACCCCTTGCGGGAACTTCTGCTTCACCTTCAGCGCACCCTGCACTTCGATCTCCAAAATAATGTCCTTGCCTGCGTTCAGCGTTTCTTCTACAAACTTGCGCGGCGTTCCGTAATAATTGCCTACGTATTCCGCCCACTCCAGCATTTGGTCCTGCGCAATCATTTGCTGGAATTGTTCTCTGGTCTTAAAGAAATAATTGACCCCATCCATCTCGCCCTGCCGCGGAGCCCGCGTTGTCGCGGAGACCGAATACACGATATCCGGCGCGCAGTTCCGCAGCGCTTTACAGACGGTACCCTTGCCGACGCCGGAAGGACCGGAAAGCACGATCAAAATTCCCTTATCCGCAGGGGTATATCCTACATTACTCGTCATGATCATCGTCCTTATTGGAAAGTCGATGCGCCACCGTTTCCGGCTGTACCGCGGACAAAATGACATGATCGCTGTCCGTGATAATGACGGCGCGGGTGCGGCGACCGTAAGTCGCATCGATCAGCATATGGCGGTCGCGCGCTTCTTGGATGATCCGTTTGATCGGTGCCGATTCCGGGCTGACAATGGAAATGATTCGATTCGCAGATACGATATTCCCGAAACCGATGTTGATTAGTTTGATCGCCATGTTATAGGTTCCCCCTGGAACTTTCTTTTAAAATGAGAGGTTGTTCGTCAGTGGCTGCGAATCAGCAGCATCTGCCTCCGGCCGCTCTTGAAATCGGGTTCTTCATCAACTTCCCTTGCGGTAAGAACCCGATTTCAAAGGCGGCACGTAGACTCTCCGGCAGATCCTCTATTCTCCGCCAACCGCAACAAACAAAAATCATTTCAAAAGAAAGAGTTAATTACTAAAATTACTCGATATTTTGAATCTGCTCCCGCATTTTTTCGAGCTCCGCTTTCATGTCGACCACCACGGAGGCCAGCTGGGCATGATTCGCTTTGGAACCGATCGTATTCGCTTCCCGGTTCATCTCCTGAACGAGAAAATCGAGTTTTCGGCCCACCGGTTCGGTTGATTTCAACAGTTCCCGGAACTGCTTGCAGTGGCTCTGCAGACGGGTCAGCTCTTCGGCGATACTGGCACGGTCGGCGAAGACGGCGATCTCCATGGCAAGCCGCTGCTCGTCCGGAGCCGCTTGCTGCAAAAGCTCTTCGATCCGGGCGCGGAGCTTGCCGGCATAGTCTTGGACCACTTGAGGCGCGATCCCCGACGCTGTGCTGCAATAATGCTCCATCGTCCCGATACGCTGCATCAGATCGCTCTGAAGAAAGGCGCCTTCCTTTTCGCGCATGTCCGAAAGCTCTCTAGCCGCTTCTACTGCGCAGGCAACGAGCTCCGCTTCCATCCGCTCCTCGGCCATCTCCTGATGTTGCCCGATCGCAACCAGGCCGGGAATGGCAAGCAAGTCGCGCAGGTTCAGCTCGTCCTTAAGGGATAACCGCTCCCGCAGCTGTTCGGCCGCCTGGACATAGCCCATCGCCAAGCTCCAATCGATCTCGACGGCTTGTGGTACGTCGCGGTCGCGTTCAACCGTAACGAACGCATCGACACGCCCGCGCCTTACATGCTGCTGAACGGCGGCCTTAACCGCGTTCTCGTAACGGGCAAATTCCCGGGGCATCCGTACCACGATCTCGCAGTAACGGTGATTGACCGATTTCAGGTCAATCTGGATCCGGAAGCCGTCCGTCGTACGTGCGGCTTGTCCGAAGCCGGTCATACTGATGACCATGGCCTTCACATCCATTATCCTATTCTAATTCATTTTGATAGTGGGTACAAGTGGGAATCAAGCCGATGCGCTTTCTCCCAAACGTACTCCGTCAACTGTACGGTCATCTCGTAGGCAAGGAACGGCGTCATCAGGTAAATTCCTTTAAAATAACGCATCGCCGCATCGAGAAGTTCCTTGGCGATCTGCACGCCCATGGCCCGTCCTTCCTCGCCCTTGAGCCCGCTCATCCGCTGCCGGACTTCGTCCGATAGCTGAATGCCCGGAACCTCATTGTGCAGGTATTCGGCGTTGCCCCCGCTGGCGAGCGGCATAATGCCGATAAAGATCGGAACGTCCAGATGCTTTGTCGCCTCGTACACCTTCTCGATCAGCTCCGCATTATAGACCGGCTGGGTCATGATATAATCGGCGCCGGACTCGATTTTACGCTCAAGCCGCTGCACCGCTTTATCCAAGTGCTTGACGTTGGGATTGAAGGCGGCGCCTACGACGAAATTCGCTTTTTTCTTAAGCGACTTGCCAGAAAAAGCGATGCCCTCGTTCAACTGCTTGATCATCCGGATGATCTCAAACGACGTCAGATCGTACACGGAGCTCGAACCCGGCAAATCGCCGAATTTCGCCGGATCGCCCGTCACAGCCAGCACATGGTCGATGCCGAGCGCATGCAGCCCCATCATATGCGATTGGGTGCCGATCATGTTGCGGTCCCGGCAGGCGATGTGAATAAGCGGCTTCATGCCGATTCTCTCTTTCACCAGACTGCCGAGAGCCAGATTGCTCATCCGTGTGACGGCGAGCGAATTGTCCGCCATCGTCAGCGCGTCGACTCCGGCATTTTTGAGCGCCTGCGCCCCCTGCATGAACTTCTCGATGTCCAGATCCCGTGGCGGGTCAAGCTCCACGATGACGGTATAGCGCTCCTTCGCGAGCTCGGCGAGATTCGGCTCCGGAGCGGGAGGCGACGATACGGGCTGCAGACGCGTCACAATGCGGCCGGTCTCGCTTCCCTCGCCAACTTCCTGCAGCAAGCGCAAAGCATCCGGATCGGGCGCATAGTTGTGAAGCGACTGCGCCATAGCGGCGATATGCTCCGGCGTCGTGCCGCAGCAGCCGCCGACGATGCGCGCTCCCAAGTCGACGAATTTCCGGGCGGTTTCCCCGAAATATTGCGGAGTAGCCGCATAAGTATACCGTCCGTCCACATAGTCGGCGATCCCTGCGTTCGGGAACACCGAGAACGGCGGCGCCCCTTCCATGCCGGCGACCCGCTGGAGCGAACGCATCAGCCCGTTCGGACCGCTCCGGCAATTGAAGCCGACCACGTCGGCCCCGGCCGCCGTCAGTTTCCGGAACGCTTCCGTCAGCAGGATGCCATCATGCGTCGAACCCGTGCCTTCGGTGGCAAACTGGCAAATGACCGGGAGCTCGCTGACCTTGCGGATCAGCTTCAGCGCGATCAACATTTCCTCCAAATCGTAGAACGACTCGAGCAGCAGCCCATCCACCGGCGTATCGACAAGCACCTCGATTTGGTCGCGAATATCTTCCTTGACCTTGGCGGTGCGGACATTTTTTCGTTTGCCCGCCCGGATCGAGCCGATAGCGCCGACAACATAGGCGTCGTCTCCAACCGCTTTTCTGGCCAGCTCGACGCCGGCGCGGTTGATCGCCTCCATCTCCTGCTCCAGCCCGTATTTGGACAGCTTTTCGCGGTTCGCCGAGAACGTATTGGTCTCGATTAAACGCGCTCCCGCTTCATAATAACGCCGATGCACGTCCACAATGACATCGGGCTCCAACAAATTTAATTCTTCATAAGAAATGCCGACAGGAAAACCCATCTGATACAGGTACGTACCCATGGCCCCGTCCCCTACCAGCACCTGACGTCTGAGAGCTTCTCGCAAATCCGGTTTCACCAACGGCATCTCCCTTCTCTCCATGATGGACCTTACAGCGTTCCTTTAAACACGATTTCCGCCGGTCCTGTCATATAGACATGGTTATCCGACTCGTTCCATTCAATCTGAAGCTCGCCGCCTTTTAAGGAAATGACCGCTTCCCGGTCCATTTGTCCGGTAAGCACCCCGGCCACCAGCGTGGCGCAGGCGCCCGTTCCGCAGGCGAGCGTCGGGCCCGCGCCGCGTTCCCACACCCGCATATCGGCATAATCGCGCCTTTGGACCGTCGCAAACTCTACATTAATTTTACGTGGAAACAGCGCGTGTGTTTCGAGCTTTGGGCCCCAAGCGTGCAGATCCGTTCCAACGGCATCCTCGACAAAAATGACGCAGTGAGGGTTGCCCATCGATACGGCGGTGAACCGGAATTCGCGTCCGTCGACGGTGACCGGATACCCGATGACCTGCGGCTCGTCGATCGTCGTAGGAACTTCGAGCCCGTTCAATACCGGCGCGCCCATATCGACGCGTACCGCAGCGACGCGCCCTTCCTTGACCGTCAGCTGCACCGCCTGCGCCCCGGCTCCGATCGTTTCGATCGTCAGCTCCGTCTTGTCCCGGGGAACAAGCTCGTGATCGTAAATATATTTGGCCGCACAGCGGATGGCGTTGCCGCATTGCTCCGCCTCCGAGCCGTCGGAATTGATGATTCGCATCATATAATCGGCTTTTGCCGAAGGAAGCAGGTAGACAAGACCGTCCGCGCCGATGCCGAAATGGCGGTCGCACAACCGGATCGCTTGCTCGGATGCATCCACAGGCAGCTCCTTGTGGCCGTGCAAGACGATAAAATCGTTGCCCAACCCTTGCATTTTCGTGAAATTCATCGTTTTGGCTCCCATTTCAGCGTTTTACACCCTACTATATCGCAAATTCGCAGCTATGCATAGCGGTTCCGCAAAATTTTATCCGAATTCGGGCGAAAATGCAAATAGCCGAACCCTCTGCTTTCGCAGGGGTCCGGCTCCCATTCCCTTTAACGTATGACCGGCTTCATCGCCTTCGCCCCGCCGCCTCCGTAAGACGCGGGCTTGCGTTTTCGCGGCTTGCTCATCAGGCTTCCGATGCCCATCAGGAATGTCGGAATGCCCGCAAATACGAGCACAAGCACCCAATCCGCAACACCGAGCGGCACCGTCTTGAAAATCGGCTGAAGCTTCTCCACATAAAGCACCGGCAGCATCAGCAGCAGCGAAGAGACGACCGCCATCACAAGCCACTTGTTCTGCAGCGGGTTCCGGTGAAAAATCGAGCGCGAGCTGCGGCAGTCGAACACGTGGATGAGCTGCGCCATAACCAGCGTGACGAAAGCGACCGTCTGCGCCTTCATAAGCGCGCCCGAGCCGTCCCCGCCCTGCTTGAGCGTAATGTAGAACGCCGCCAGAGTGCATAGTCCGATCAGGATGCCACGGCTGATAATTTTCCACCCGAGGCGGCGAGCGAAAATATTTTCTTTGGCCATGCGGGGCTTCTGCTGCATCAGATCTTTCTCCGCCTGATCCACACCGAGCGCCATGGCCGGCAGGCCGTCCGTCACCAGATTGACCCATAAAATCTGAATCGGCACGAGCGGCAGCGGTAGCCCGGCCAGCATGGCGAGAAACATCGTCAAAATTTCGCCGACATTCGAAGCGAGCAAGTAGCGGATAAATTTGCGGATATTTTCGTAAATCCCGCGTCCTTCTTCGATAGCCGAGACGATCGTGGCAAAATTATCGTCGCTGAGCACGAGCGCGGATGCTTCCTTCGATACGTCCGTCCCGCTGATCCCCATGGCGATGCCGATATCCGCCGCCTTGATCGCCGGCGCGTCGTTCACGCCGTCGCCGGTCATCGCAACGACGTGGCCTTGGCGCTGCAGCGATTTGACGATGCGCAGCTTATGCTCCGGCGACACTCGTGCGTACACGTACACCTCGCCGATTCGCTTATCCAGGTCGTCGTCGCTCATCGCGCCAAGCTGCTGGCCGTTCAGAGCGAGGCCGTCCTGCGGCAAAATGCCGATCTGCCTGGCGATGGCTTCCGCCGTCGTCTGATGATCGCCGGTGATCATGACCGTTTTGATGCCGGCCTTGCGGCATTTGAGAATCGCTTCCCGCGCTTCTTTGCGCGGCGGGTCGATCATCCCGGTCAGACCGACGAAAACAAGCTGGCTTTCCACCGCCGTCTCTTCCTCGCTCCGTTCCGTCGGCTTCAAATCGCGGTAAGCCAGGCCGAGCACGCGGAGCGCGTTTTTGGCCATCCCTTCGTTCGCGGCCATCACCTTCTGCTTGAGCGTCGGAGTGAACGGGATGATTTTGTCGTCCCACAGCACGTAGGCGCACTGCTGCACCAAGACGTCGGGCGCTCCCTTCGTGCAGACCATCCGGCCGCCCTGATGCTCGACGATGACCGACATCCGCTTGCGCTCCGAATCGAACGGGAACTCCACGACGCGCCGATACAAGCCTCCGAGCGATTGCTGCGTGACGCCGGCTTTGGCCCCGAGCACGACAAGCGCTCCCTCCGTCGGATCGCCCTTGATGTTCCACACGCCCTCCGTCTCGGCTTCCGACTGTTTTGTCTTGGACTCCGCCCGCTCCTCCCGCAGCTCTGCGTTGTTGCAGAGCACGGAAACCTGCAGCAGCCGGCGCAGCATCTGATTTTTCCGCACATCGACGTGCTGCCCCTGCTTCAAAATATCGCCGCGCGGGTCGTAGCCGTTCCCCGTCACCTCAAGCAGCTCGCCGCCCGTCCACAAGTGCGTCACGGCCATTTTATTTTGCGTCAGCGTGCCGGTTTTGTCCGAGCAGATGACCGAAGCGCAGCCGAGCGTCTCGACGGAAGGCAGCTTGCGGACGATCGCCCTGCGCTGAATCATCCGCTGTACCCCAAGCGCCAGCGCGATGGTCACGATCGCCGGCAGCCCCTCCGGAATCGCGGCAACCGCCAGGCTCACCCCGGCGAGGAACATGCCGTACGGCTCCTGTCCGTGCAGGATGCCCGCAACCACGACCATTACCGTCAGCGCTAGCGCGACGATGATCAATATTTTGCCGAGCTGCTCGAGCCGGTGCTGCAAAGGCGTCTCGGTGGCATCGGTGTTTTGGATCAGGTCGGCGATCTTGCCCATCTCCGTCGCCATACCGGTACGGACCACGACTCCTTTGGCCGTTCCTCTCGTCAGCATCGTTCCCATAAAGCCTACATTGCGCTGGTCCCCCAGAGGGATGTCTTCTCCCTCCAGCGGCGCCGTATGTTTGGCGACCGGTACGGATTCCCCGGTCAGCGCGGACTCTTCCGCATAAAGGCCGTTCGTCTCAATGAACCGGACGTCCGCCGGCACCCGGTCGCCGCTTTCCAGCACGACGATATCCCCGGGAACAAGCCATCTTGCCGGTATGAGCTCCACGCGGCCCTCCCGCAGCACCTTGGCGTTCGGCGCCGACAGCTCCTTCAGCGCCCGCAGCGATCGTTCCGCCCGGAATTCCTGCACGAAGCCAAGAATGCCGTTCATGATAATAATCGCAATGATCGCGACCGCGTCCAAATATTCGCCCAGCAGACCCGAGACCAGCGTCGCTCCGGCGAGCACGAGCACCATGAAGTCTTTGAATTGGTTCAAAAACAGCGTCACGGGAGACACGCCTTGTCCTTCCGCCAGCTCGTTTTTGCCGTGTGCGGCCAGACGCTTTTCCGATTCCTCCATAGTCAGCCCTTTTGAAGGCTCTGTCCCGGACGACTGCAGGGTTTCTTCCGTCGACATTTGATACCACTTCTTCTGACTCATCTGCTTTTTCCCTCCCAAAAGGTTGTCTACGTTAAATGTATTCAGACAAGCTGGAAATTAGCACCTGGGAAAGGAATACCGGGGCCGCTCTCCGTTCGCCGCACAAATAATTGAAAAAATGCGGAAACGATGTATAATATGACTATATAGTCATATGACCGTGCAGTCACATCCAAAAGGAGCTGTGTTTGATGCCGCATCCGACATTCTTTAATTTGCCTGCCGACAAGCGAAACCTGATCTTCGAAGCAGCCGTGGAAGAGTTTTACGAATTCGGGTACGCCAAAGCCAGCATTTCGCGTATCGTCGCGAAAACCGGTATTGCCAAAGGCAGCTTCTACCAGTATTTCGAAGACAAAAAAGACCTCTACAGGCATGTCCTGGAGGTCATAGGCGGTCAAAAGGCGGACTTCTCGGCCGCAGCCTTCCGCGATCTCGAACGGAATGATCTGCTGCAAACGGTGCGAGAGCTGTTTGTCTCCGGCATTCGCTTCTACCGGGCGCATCCGAAGCTTGCTTCGATCGCGGGAGATTTCGCCAAGCTTCGCGATCCCGGGCTGAAACGGGAAATAACCGGCGATGCCGCGGCCAAAAGCAACGAATTTTTCATTCAGCTCATTGAGCGTCAAAAGGAATCGGGCCGGATCGCCCCCGACGTCGATCCGCCGGTGCTTGCCGATTTGATTGCGTTCCTAAGCGTATACGTCGCAGAGCATTACGCCGATCAAGCCTTGTCCGATAGCGAGGAGCAGGCCATGAAGACGATCGACAGCCTGCTTCGGATCGTGGAAAACGGCATTGCCGCAACGAATCGTTCGGGGAGGTAAATACAAATGCTGGAGGAATGGTTTTTCTGGGCTTATGAACGACATCAAAACGTGTTGAGTTGGTACATTCGCCCGTTATTTCTTCTACCGTTCTGTTTCTTCGCCTATAGGCGCAGCCTAAAAGGAATCGCTGTCGTGCTTCTTCTGCTGCTGAGCAGCATGTTCTGGTTTCCGAAACCGACCGCGGTTGACCCGCACGTGCAGCAATTTTTGCAAATGGAGCAGGATTACTTGCTTGGGGACTGGAACTTGGCGAAAATATTGATGACTCTGCTGGTGCCCGGGTCGATGGCCGCTCTCGCGTATGCGTTCTGGAAACGGTCCTGGCTGTACGGCCTGCTCGTTCTGAATCTGATCGCCGTTCTGAAGATCGTCTGGAGCATTTATTTCGGCGGCGATTCCGGCTTCGTGGTCGTCGCGCCCGCGCTGACAGGTCTTGTGCTGTGCAACGCGGTCATCGCGGCGGCGCTGTATTGGCTCCGGAAGAGGAAACGGTAGCCTCGCCAATATTGACACGAACCGTCCCTCTTCCCGTCGGCTCAGGCCACAAAAACGGGCCCGAAAACGGCATCCGGGTCTTACAGCTTAAAATTTGCCTTAAAATATGGCATGATAGAGGGTAGCACTCAAAAATCGCTTTTGCGCATGAAGAATGGAGTTGTCCCGCATGTCTTTCGACGGTCTCGTCGTTCACAGTCTGGCCCGCGAGCTGCAATGCTGCGTCGGGGCCCGAATCAATAAAGTGCAGATGCCATCGGAAAACGATATCGTCCTGCAAATCCGCGCGGTCGGCCGCAACCTGAAGCTGCTGCTGTCCGCCAACCCCACCTACCCCCGGGTGCACCTCACCGGGCAGAGCTTCCTGAATCCGCTGGAAGCGCCCATGTTCTGCATGCTGCTGCGCAAGCATTGCGAGGGAGGCATCATCGAATCGATCGAGCAGCCTGGCCTCGAACGGATACTGCATCTGAACATCCGGCAGCGCGACGAGCTAGGGGACCTCAGCCTCAAAACCATCGTCGTGGAAATTATGGGCCGCCACAGCAATATTATTTTGAAGGACCCGGCGACCGGCATCATTACCGACGGCATTCATCACGTCACGCCGGCGATCAGCAGCTACCGCATCGTCATGCCGGGCAGCGTCTACACGGCGCCGCCGGAGCAGCACAAGCTGCTTCCGTTCGGAATGAATGAGGAACGTTTCACCGCTCTCCTTGCCGAAGCGGCCGAGGCGGCTGATGAGCCCGCCTCCCCGCGCTTTTGGGAGCAAGCGCTCGTTGGGCATTTTAGCGGGTTCAGCCCGCTCGTTGCCCGCGAGCTTGTGTACCGCGCTGCCAACGGAGGAAGCCTGCCTCTGCCGTCCGAAATGCCCGCGAAGCTGTGGGCTCCGTTCCGGGAGCTCACCGAAAAGCTGCAAGCTGGAGCGGCGGAAGCGGTCATTGTCGAAGAAGCGTCAACGGGCAAAACGTTTTTCTCCATTACGGGGCTGAGCCACGTGCAGGGCGAGACGCAGCGTTTCGCCTCGATCAGCGCCTGCCTCGAGGCGTATTACGGAGACAAGGCCGAGCGGGATACCGTAAAGCAGCGCGTAGCCGATCTGTTCCGGCTGCTCAGCAACGAACGAAGCAAAAACATCAAAAAGCTGGAAAAGCTGGAAGAGACGATGGAGGACGCCCGCGGCGCGGATCGCTTCCGCATCCTGGGCGAGCTGCTTACTGCTTCGCTGCACCAAATTCGCAAAGGCGACAAGCAGATCGAGGCCGTGAACTATTATGATGAAGAGCAGCGCCTCGTCACGATCGAGCTGGACCCGCTGCTGACGCCGTCCGAGAATGCCCAGCGGTATTTTAAAAAATATACCAAAAGCAAAAACAGCCTGATCGCCGTTCAGCAGCAAATGACCGAGGCGCACGAGGAAATCCGTTATTTGGACAATTTGCTGCAACAGCTTGCCAGCGCGGGATTGGCCGATATCGAGGAAATCCGCGAGGAGCTGACGGAGCAAGGATACGTGCGGGACCGCGGCAAAAAAGGACGCAAAAAAAAGTCGAACCAAAAGCCGGCTTTGGCCTGCTACACTTCAAGCGAAGGCATCCCGATCTATGTCGGCAAAAACAACACGCAGAACGAATACTTAACGAACCGGCTTGCCCACCCCGGTGATACGTGGCTGCATACGAAAGATATTCCGGGCTCTCACGTCGTCATTCGCAGCGCCGAGTTCGGCGACGCTACCTTGCACGAAGCGGCCCAGCTTGCCGCCTGGTTCAGCCAAGCCAAGGAATCGAGTCAGGTGCCGGTCGATTATACGCTCATCCGGCACGTGCGCAAGCCTAGCGGCGCCAAGCCGGGATTCGTGATTTACGACCATCAAAAAACGCTGTTCGTCACACCTGATCCGGGGAATATCAAGCAGTTGCCGGTTGCTATTAAGTAAACCGCATAGCGAGCAAAAGCACCTGAATCCGCAGTCTTGCGGACCAGGTGCTTGTTCATTTACGGTACCGCCGGAAGTTCAATAACGACCGTCGTTCCGATCCCTTCCTTGCTCGTTATGGTCATGGACCCGCGATGGTTTTCAATAATTTTGTAGCTGACCATAAGTCCGAGACCCGTTCCTTTGTTTTTCGTCGTATAAAACGGTTGTCCCAGCTTCGCCAGCTTGGTCTCCGGAATGCCGCAGCCCTGGTCGATAAAGCTGATGCGTATGCTGCCCCGCTCCGACTTTTCCGCCTTGACGAGGAACGTACCGCCTCCCGGCATCGCTTCCACTCCGTTTTTCAGCACGTTGATGAATACTTGCTTCAACTGGTTTTCTACGCAGCTTGCCAGCGGGAGTTCATCCTCGATGGCCGTTTCAATGATCACCTTACTGATGATGGCTTGCGTGTCAAGCAGCATAATGACGTCATGCAGAATCGAAGCCACGGATTTCGGCAAAAAGTCTGCCGCCTGCGGCTTCGCCAGCACGAGCAGTTCGCCGACGATTTCTTCGATCCGCTCCAACTCGGCCGCCATGATGGACAAATAGTTTCCGTGCTGCCCTCCCGAGCCCATCAGCTTGGTAAAGCCTTTGAGCGCGGTCAGCGGATTGCGAATTTCATGCGCGATACCGGCGGCAAGCTGGCCGACGGCCGACAGCATCTCCGACTTCCGCAGCAATTCCTCCGTTTGCTTCCGCTCCGTAATGTCCTCGGCGATTTTAAGATAATGAATAACTCGGCCATCCCAATCTTTAATTGGAAAAATTTTGACGGATTCCGAGTAATTCGGCCCGTTTTTGCGCCGGCATTCCAGTTCGCCCTTCCACTCGTGTCCGGACGAGAGCATGCTCCAGATTTCCTCGAACGAGGCAGAAGAGGCGTCCCATTGATTCAGCTCGCGAAGGGAACTGCCCACCACCTCGGCCATTTGGAACTCGGTCATTTCCGTAAATTTGGGGTTACGTATTGGACCTTCCCCTCCGTATCGGCAATGACGGTGACGGAGGGGCTTTGCTCTACAGCATAGGAAAGCTTAAGCAGCTGCTCGTTGACCGATTTCAGCTCCGTGATATCCACGAATGTCAGGACAATGCCTTTGATCACATGATCGTTCGTACGGTAAGGCAGGACGCGCATGCTGTACCACAGCCCGCTTCGGCTCCGAATTTCCCGTTCGACGGGAATCAGCGTCTTCAACACGTTTTGGGCATTGCTTAAGATGCCGTCGTCATCGAAGTTATGCGAGATGTGTCCAAAGGGACGCCCGCAATCGATCTCAAGCAAATTGATTTCCTTCGTGATGGCAGGCGTAAACCGGCGAATGCACATGCCGGTGTCCAAGAAAACCGTCCCGATGCTGGTACTGGTCAAAAAATTGTCCATATCGTCGTTCACTTCGGTTAGTTCCTGGAGTTTAAAACGGTATTCCGAGTTCACCGTAGCCAGCTCTTCGTTCACCGATTGAAGCTCTTCGTTCGTGCTCATAAGCTCTTCATTAGCCGCCACCAGCTCTTCGTTGGTCGCTTGAAGCTCCTCGTTGGACGTCTCCAGCTCTTCAATCGTCGCCTGTAGCGACTCCTCCGCCTGCCGCAGCTCTTGCTCCAACTCGATCATCCGATGATTAACGTTCGGTTCGATTTCGAATTCGTCGGCGGACCGGACCCGGTTGTCAGGATGCTCCGGCTTCTCGAACAAAACGAGTACCAGCTTGTCGAATGTTTTGTTTTTCAATGAAAACGGCTTCACTATCAGGTTAACGGATGACGACAGCTCGGAGCCGCTTACCTTCATATTTTTATAATAAATGGTTCGCTTTTCTTTGCGGACTTTTTGCGTGGCCGTTACAATCGCGACTGCAATATGAGCCTCGACGATTTTGTAGACGTTCCAGCTCGGCCTTCCCTTCGCCAGCGTTACATAAGGATTCACGTTGCCGCTGAGATGAATCACTTCGTTGTTTTCGTCGATCACCATACAAGGCGGCATATGCTCGTCCACGAAAGCCGTATACAACTCGTCCGTTTTCATGAAGCTTTGCAGGTCCTTCGACTGCCGATGCCCCAGCCTTGCCGCTGCCGTCGGACGTGTCCGGAAAGTGCCAGAGTTGCCCTTGTCGATCTCGCTTGCGAACACCGGCCCCGGTCCCGGCGGCCGCTTCTTCCTGAAAATATTCCACTTGCGGTCATAGGGGACAAATAAATGCGTGAGCCGGCCGATCGTTTCGCTCGGTCCCAAAAACATAAACCCATCCGGATTAAGCGCGAAATGAAATGCCGACAGCACCTTCCGCTGCGTCTCGGATTGCAGGTAAATCAGCAGATTGCGGCAGGCGATCAGGTCCAAGCGGCTGAAGGGCGGGTCTTCAACCATATTGTGATGCGCAAACACGACCATCTTGCGAATGTCTTTATCGATGTGATACAGGTCTCCGTTTCGGGTAAAATACCGCCTCAGCCATGGTTTCGGCAGGCTTGTCACCGCCGCTTCGGGATAGATGCCTTGACTGGCCGCAGCGATCGCGTCCTTGTCCAGATCCGTGGAGAAAATTTTGACCGAATAAGGCTCCGCCGAGCTCTCGTTGAATTGATGAAACAGCATAGCGAGGGAATAAGCTTCTTCACCGGTAGAGCATCCCGCAACCCAGACGCGGATATGCCGTTCGTGCCGCCTGCTTTCTGCGATGGCGGGGATGACCTTTTTCTGAATGGTCTCGAATGCCCGCGGGTCGCGAAAAAAATGCGTCACCCCGATAAGCAAATCTTTGCCCAGCTCGAGCAGCTCGTCCGGTTCGTCTGTCAACAGTTGCGCATAATCCTCCATCCCCGTCAGGTTCAGCCTGCCCATGCGGCGTTCGATGCGCCGGATGAGGCTGCTTCGTTTGTAGTTCTGGAAGTCGATTCCGCATGCTTTGTGCAGCAGCCCGAGAATCCGCTGCAGCGTCTGTTCGTCATACGAGAGCTCCAGCTCGCCGTCTTCCGGTCTAACTTGCGGTAGTGCTTCAAGCCTTCCGGCCGGCGCCCCCCTTCCGACGATCTCCCCCCCGGATTCGTACGGACACAGCCTGTACTGCAATGCTTGATTACCGTTCATTCATTTCAACCTCTTTCCCAGCCGGTACATGAATCCCGGTTCCCTTCCACGTTTATCCTTTGCGCCTACAGGATTCCGTATCAAGACTAAAGCTACAGCTCAAGTATACCCGCTTTTTTCCAATTGTGCTCGATTTTTTTGGCGGCACAATGCAACAGCATCCCAAAATAAAAAACCGCCCTTCGGCGGATACGTTACCGCTAGAAGGACGGTCTTCCTACAAGCCTAACCGCTTGCGCAAATAACTTTCGAACGGTCCGCGCAGCTCCTCCCGCTCCAGTGCCATCTCGATCGTCGCTTCGAGGTAACCCAGCTTATCGCCGACATCAAAGCGACGGCCTGGTAATGGGAACATCACCATTTGCCGCAGCCGGTTCAGCACCTGCAGGGCGTCGGTCAATTGAATCTCGCCGCCGCGCCCGGGCTCGCTGTGCTCAAGTATATCGAAAATATCCGGTGTGAGAATATACCGACCGATAATCGCCCAGTTGGACGGGGCTTGTCCGCGTTCCGGTTTCTCGATCAAGCCATCGATATAACGATGCGAATGCTGCCCTGCCAAGGGCGAGATGATACCGTATTTGTCTACGTCGTCCCAGGGCACTTCCTGGCAAGCGATCACCGACGTGTTCGTCGCCTCGTGCAGGTCGATCATTTGCTTCAGGCAAGGCGGCTCCGATTGAATGATATCGTCTCCCAGCAGTACGGCGAACGGCTCATTGCCGATAAATTTGCGGGCGCAGAGCACCGCGTGACCGAGTCCGAGCGGCTGCTTCTGACGAATGTAATGAACGTCAGCGAGATTCGATACGGACTGGACGATGCCGAGCAGCTCCTGATTTCCTTTTTCTTCGAGAATGATCTCAAGCTCCATCGATTTGTCGAAATGGTCTTCGATGGCCCGCTTATTGCGCCCGGTAATAATCATAATATCTTCGATACCGGAAGAGATAGCTTCCTCTACAATATATTGAATCGCCGGTTTGTCGACGATCGGCAGCATCTCCTTCGGCTGCGCTTTGGTCGCCGGTAAAAATCGGGTACCTAGACCCGCAGCCGGTATAATCGCTTTGCGTACGGTCATAACCGCACTCCTTTCCGTTTATATAGTTTGTTTATAACATCTGTTTCGACGCGGCGCGCCCCGATCGGCGCATGGAACACGACACCGCCCCGTTCGCCATGGTAATCCGATCCTGCCGTTACCAACAAACCGTGCTCGGCAGCCAACGCTTCGTAATGCGCTTCTTGGTCCGGGGTATGGTCGGAATGGAATGCTTCCACACCGACGAGCCCGACTTCCGCAAGCAGCGGGATCAGCTCGTCATGCCCGTACAGCCCCGGATGCGCCAGCACCGGAGCTCCGCCGGCCTCCAGAATCCACTCCACCGCCTGCTGCGGGGTGATGCGGGGCGGATTCACATAGGCTGCCGCCCCTTTGGCCAAATAACGGTCGAACGCTTCCGCCATCGAGCTTACATACCCTTTCCGCACCAATGCATCGGCGATATGCGGACGGCCTACGGTGTCGCCCTCTTTTTTCGAGGTCCGCAGCGATTCGAGCACGTCGTCCATCGTGACGGACAGTCCCAGCTCCTGAAGCTTGTTCACAATCATCTCGTTGCGCCGGTTGCGCACTTCTCTCAGCTCTGCAAGCCTCGCCAGAAACTGAGGGTCCGTATCGTCGATCCAATAGCCGAGCACATGAATGTCCTGTCCGGCATGGATGGTGCTGATCTCCACGCCCGGCACGACAGCGATGCCGTACTTCAAGCCCGCTTCCATCGCCTCCCGGAGTCCGCCGACCGTATCATGGTCGGTGATCGCTACCGCAGCGAGTCCCGCCTCGGCGGCCAGCCGGACATTGTCGGCAGGCGGCCTCGTACCGTCCGATGCTAGCGTATGCGTATGTAAATCTGCAAATGCCATAGAACCACAGACCTCCCTTTTTTTCTCACACAAGTCTGTTATAACCACTGGCTTAAATCGCGCTCCCGCAAAAAGGTCATGAAGGTCACGGCCGAGATGGGGAGCAGCGTAGAGCTTAAGTAAATGGCATGAAAACTGCGGGCGAAGGAAACCCCTTCGACGTTCTTCACCTGCAATACGCCGAGTGCGGCTTCATGCTTGACGGAGGATTGCGATACGATCGAAATGCCGAGTCCGGCCTCTACGGCCGATTTCACTGCCCCCGTGCTGCCAAGCTCCATCACGATTTTCAGGTTGGACACATCGAAGCCGGCCCGGGCCAGTTCCTCCTCCATCACCTTGCGCGTTCCCGAGCCCTGTTCCCGCAAAATAAACGGATATTTTGCAAGCTCCTCCATACCGATCTGCTCACGTTCGGTAAGCGGATGACGCCTCGGCACGATCAGCTTCAATTCGTCATTCAACACGGCTTCCGTATGCACGTCCGGATGATCCACCTCGGCCTCCACCAAGCCGAAGGTTAACTGATGACTCAGCACTTCCTCCAAAATTTGCTTCGTATTGATGACCTTCATGCTGACGGAGATGTTCGGATATTCTTGCCCGAACGGTCCGAGCAGCCGGGGCAACACGTATTCCCCCACCGTTAAGCTCGCGCCCAGATGCAGCCGGCCTTCCAGCATATGCGTGAATTTGGACATCCGGATGTCTGTTTCCCTCATCAGCTCAATGCTGCGGGACGCAAATGGCAGCAGCGTCCGGCCGGCTTCGGTCAGCTCGACCCGCTTGGTCGACCGCACGAACAGCTTCGTTCCGAAGTAGTCCTCAAGCGACTGCACCTGCATCGTCACCGCCGGCTGTGTCATATGCAGCGCCTGCGCGGCATAGGAGAAGCTCCCCTTCTCCGCAACGGTATGAAAAATATGAAGCTGATGAAAGTTAAGCGCCATAACGACTCCTCCGCAAGCGTTGTAGCCTCATTATATAAGAAAACCTTCATCGAAGCTATTCGAGGATGGGCGACCGCGGATTAGCGGTAGGTTTTCTTGTGGGCGGGAAAGCGTTCGGCTTCGCCGAAAACTTCTGCTTTCCCGACCGTTAAGAAAACCTTCATCGAAGCTATTCGAGGATGGACGACCGCGGAATAGCAGTAGGTTTTCTTGTGGGCGGGAAAGCGCTAAAAAAGCATGCCGACTACCGGCATGCTCGAATCTTTGTAGCTTATCTTCGTTTACGGCTGTTCTTGATCAGTGTCATGCGCCGCGAATGGCGGAGCCAGGAATAATAGGAGCGCAAATCCCGCAGCTCCATCGTCTCCGACATCCTCCCGAGGAACGTGACGACGATCATTTTGTACGCCTCCGGTTCCCCCGCCGATTCCGTTGTGTCCATCTTGACAAATTCGGCGACCATGACCAAATCCTCATCGATCAGGTAAACATCCTGCTCGTTTTTGTAGTAGGGTTGGATCGAGTTCGACTTCAGCTTGCTCCACAAAAAAGCCGTAATGTCGTGAAAGCCCGTCTTCTCCGTTTCCACCCGATCGACCCATCGGCTGCGAGCGTGATGGGTGACGACGATATCCGCAATCGGCCTGCCTCTAAGCAGCCCGTCGCGCGATACGTTTTTTCGTTCCCGGCCGTCGACTTTCCCTCCGTTCAACTTCCCAACCCCTTTCCTACAAAAATAGTTCCGTTACCCTATGTACACATGAAGCTACCTATATTTTGCCTTATTCCAACCCGAGAATCAAATTAAAAAAACTTTAGAAACCGGAGCCGGAACTTGCTGCTTGCCTAAAGCACACATGCCAAAAAGGAAAAGAGCATCTGCGCACAGAAGCTCTTTTCCTATCGTAAGCTATATTCATATTCTTGCTGCGTGTTAAAGGGAATAGAATCTTGTCTTATCCGGAACGTTACTGTTATACTCGGTTTTGATCTCGTTTCGATACGAGCGTTCCACTTTTTTTACAAACGGTAGCTTCTGAAGCTGCTTCATCGTTTCGTCCAGACGGCTGGAATAAACGTACATCGCGGCATAGTGAAGTCTTTTGGAAATAAAATGGACATTTCCATATTTCTCCAAATGCTTGCCGGCTGCTTTCAAATCGCTTACCCAGACAATAATGCCGCTTCGCTCGGTAAACATGGACAATGACCTTCTTTCTGTTTGCTATAGGATCAGGAAAGGACCGATGAACGATGGGTACACCGGAAAATGAATTGTTAGTCGAAATCTCCCGCGGATCGATGACCGAAAGCGTACACCGTGGCCATATCGCCGTTGTGGATAACAAGCGGAAACTGCTGGCGTATGCCGGGAATCCGGAATTTTGCACGTATGCCCGCTCGACAGCCAAGCTGCTGCAAGCCATCCCGCTGTTGGAGGCCGGCGGAAGCGAACGGTTCGGATTGACGCCATCGGAGACGGCGCTGCTTTGCGCCTCGCACGGAGGGGAACCGGAGCATGCGGCGACCGCTCTGGAGATTTTACGAAAGCTGGGACTGGATGAAAGCGCTCTAGGCTGCGGCCCGCAGGAGCCGATGTATAAGCCCGCGGCCGATGCGATAAAGCGGGA
The DNA here is from genome assembly GCF_024158745.1 of Paenibacillus tyrphae. Classification (GTDB taxonomy): domain Bacteria; phylum Bacillota; class Bacilli; order Paenibacillales; family NBRC-103111; genus Paenibacillus_G; species Paenibacillus_G tyrfis_A. Next base: position 428,113 of record NZ_JAMZAW010000001.1, read on the forward strand.
GCGGCGCGAACCCGGACAGCTTCATAACAACTGTTCCGGCAAGCATGCCGGCATGCTGGCGCTTGCCAAGCTCATGAATGTTCCTATACAACAGTATATCGCACCCGAGCATCCTGTCCAGCAAAAAATGCTCCGGACGGTCGCCGATATGTGCGGGGTCCCGCCGGAAAGCATCACGCTTGGAACCGACGGCTGCGGAGTGCCCGTTTTTGCCGTCCCGTTGGCCTCGCTTGCATTCGCTTACGCGCGGCTCGGGCGGCCGGAAGGCCTGTCTCCGGAACGCGCTGAGGCTTGCCGTACGATCATCGGAGCGATTCGGCAAGCGCCGTTCTATGTAGCCGGCAGCGAAAGATTCGATACCCGCCTCGCCGAGCTGACGCAAGGCCGCATCATCGGCAAAATGGGGGCCGAGGGCTTGTATGCAGCTACCGTGCCGGAGCAGGGCATCGGCATTGCCGTCAAAATCGAAGACGGCGCCGGGCGCGCAATCTATCCCGCCGCTGCCGAATCGCTGCTCCAGCTCGGTTTGCTTAGCGCCGAAGAGGCAGCGCAGCTTGCCAGCTTCCACCACCCGGCGGTGAACAACCGCCGCGGCGATCAAGTCGGCGTCGTCCGGCCGGTCTTCCAACTTCATCGCGTCTAAAGCACGGGCCCGGGATATCCCCGGGCCCGTTTTATCGTTTGTTAACCGCACTTGCCGCTGCAGCTTCCTCCGGAGGAGCAGCCTCCCCCTGCTGCAAGCGGATCGTTCGAAGGCACCTTGATCGTATCCGATACGGAACGCGCGATGATCTCCGACACGTCGTGCAACAAGTCGTCCAACCGTTTCTCCGCTTGCTTGAAGCGCCGGACGGATTCTACAGCTTCAAGCCGCTCCTGAACCGCCTTGACCCGGTCAAGCGCCTCATGATAATTCGGATGAAAATGCCCGAAGCGTTCGCACTCCTCGAACAATTCCTTGGCTTTGAGAAACTCCTTCACCAACTGCCGAACTTCCTCGTCGGCATCCTTGCGCTGTTTCCAATATAAATAATCCGCCGTTTCCGCGGAGAACTTGATGCGGTCAGCCAGCTCATATGACCCAAGCAGTATGGCAGACATATCGAGCGTATGCGTCTCCGTTACCGCCATGCGGCAGCACCGTCCTTTCAATCAGGTATGATTCGTCAGACCATGTCAGACATGTTTATCATACCATACTTGAGGACGGTCGTGCTGAATTAATATTTATCGTTGATCCCGGGAAGAATCAGCCTCATTTCCTGCCACTCCTCCGCCAGCCAGCGTACCTCCGACGTTTCGTCCTGCGCACCGCCGGATAGACCGAGTCCCGTCAAGCACCAGGTTCCCCGCGTTTCCTGCACTTTGCGGGGAACGATGCGAAAATCGGTGCCATTTTTGCGGATTTGCAGCACCGACCGCATCTCGATCGCCTTTTCGACGATTTCTTTGCGCGTCGATAAATGATAGTTCCGATAATCCCGGAGCCACGTCGGAGGAATATCCTGCAAAGAAGGATAAACGTCGGAGGCTTCCGGCAGCCGTGTCTGCAATCTGAGGAAAGCGACGGAATTTCTCGAGTAAATAAGCCCTTTGTCCATGGGCTCGACGGAAAGCAAGTTCTTCATGGATGCGGTCTGTTCGGCGGATAGCTTCGGGAAGCGGCTTGCGCTCATTTCCCCCTCCGTTCCCGCCTGCGCCGCCGGGATAGCGGGTAGCCCAGGCATAAAGCCCGCTTTTTCCAAAACAACAGTAAGCGGCTTCGCGTCTTCGGCCGCAATAAGAAAATCCCGTCCGTTCAGCATTTCCTTCACGTACGGGGAAGCGGCGGGCAGCTTGGCCACCGTCCGGGCGGTTTCGTCATCGCCGCAGCGAAGCAGCAGCGCTTGGGTAAAGACGGTTTTGCCGTACGGCTTCGCCCACTGCCCAATGCTTAACCGCACATGGTCTGGTACGCCGTAAAGCGCATGACGCTGCAGAAAATCGCATATTTCCGCAGCCGTACGGCCATTCTCCAGAGCCCGCTTGACGCTTTCCTTCGACAATTTATAGACACTTACCTGATCCCGCGTCACCAGATTGGCCAGGCAGCAAAGCTCCCAGCGCACTTTGCCCGCGACATCCGGCGGTACCAGGATATCAAAATCGGGCTGAACCATAAAGCCGCCGTCTTCCGCTTCATCCTCCCCGGCCGGCTCGTCCCGCAAACCGAGTGAAAATGTCCATCGGTAGGCACCTGGCCCGCAGATCGGATCGGAGCTTTGTTCCAGAAAGCCCAGCGCAGCAAGCGGCTCCAGCCACAGCCTGAGCAAATACCGGGTGCGCTCGGCTCTTTCCCCGCCCTCCAATGCCCCCGACAGTAAGCCGAACGCCTCCAACCGCTCCAGCAGTTGCTCCGCCGTTATCCATGTCCCGCCGTTTACGCGCTCCAGAAGGAGCACGGCATGCTGCAGCCACGCAGAAGCAGGAAGTGACAGAACTTTCCAAACCCCGTACAAACGGCGCATCTGCGCAGCCAGCGGCTGATCCAGAAAAAGGTCTACCGCTTCGACGCCCAGCTTAAGCTCTACGTCTTCCGAAACGATAAGCCGCAAGCGCAAAAGCATATCCAGCACCAACGCGATCTTCGGGGAATACGTATCGGCATACGCATATTTCAGCGAAAGCGGCTCAAGAGCTTCTTCCCGGAGTCGCACCCGTTCGGACAATTTCTGAAGCAGCTTTTTGTGCAAGGTTCCGTTTTTGGTCAGCTTAAGCCCTTGTTCCGCGGCAAATACCAGCGAATGAAACAGATCGTGCGCCAGGTTCGGCTCGCCGGGGAAGGCAGGAACCGGGCTCAATCCCGCGCTTCCCGGCGCTTCGCCGAGCTCGGAGGGCAAGTCGGGAAATAGAACGGTTTGCCAGCAAGCAAAACCGTCCTCGGGCATTAAATACAGATGCTCTCCCCATGTTTTGAGAAACGAAAATACGATGCCTCTGCGAAGCAATCCGGCCAAGCCCATTTTCACCTCGGCCCCGGACAAGGGACCGGCTGCCGCCCGCTCCAATTCCACATCGTCAAACGGCTCGCAGCCGATCCGCCGCACAATCGCCTCAAGCACCGTACGCTCGGAACGGCCCAGCCGGTTGCAGACGGTCTCCATCACGACGGGGTCAGTCCATAGTTGACCAAGCGATGCTCCTTGGCCAAGCCACGGCGCATAGACCGTTTCGGCTTCCAGCCGGCTCTTCAGCTCGTGGGGCATCCGCATCAGCAATTGCGCGTAATTCATATCGAGACCGCCTCCTTCGATCCGTCCGCCCATTCGATCCGGTAGCGGTAGCCCTGCTCGATCAAGAAGAGCTGCCGGTTCAGCGCGAACTCCTGTTCTTTCGTATCCTCGCTGACGAGCGTGTAGAAGACCGCCCGGTTCGTGCCCGCCTTGGGCCGCAATATCCGTCCGAGCCGCTGTGCCTCCTCCTGTCTCGATCCGAAACTCCCCGATATTTGGATCGCCACCGTCGCATCGGGCAGATCGACCGCGAAGTTGGCTACTTTGGATACGATCAACGCCGGAACCGTCCCGCCGCGAAAGCCGGAATACAACGCTTCCCGATCCTCGTAAGGCATTTCGCCGCTTATCATAGGAAGCTTCGTAGCTTCCGAGAGCCGGCGAAGCTGCTCCAAATATTGGCCGATAATTAAAATCTGCTCGCCGTCATGCTTGTCCAGCAGCTCGCGGACGACCTTCAGCTTGCCAGGGTTGACGCTGGCTTCCCGCATTTTCTGTCTTGGCGCCGCGGCATGATAGGCTTCCTTCTCTTTGTCCGCCATCGGAACCCGGATCTCAACGCACTCGACCGAGGCAATCCAGCCTTGCGTCTCCAGCTCCTTCCACGGCATCTCGTAGCGCTTGGGCCCGACCAGCGAGAACACATCCTCCTCCCGGCCGTCCTCGCGGATCAGCGTCGCCGTCAAGCCAAGCCGGCGCGTCGCCTGAATGTCCGCCGTAACACGAAACACCGGAGCCGGAAGCAAATGCACCTCATCGTAAACGATCAGGCCCCAGTCGCGTTTGTTAAACAGGTCCATATGGACGAACGGGTCGTCTTTCGATTTGCGGTACGTCAGGATTTGATAGGTGGCCACCGTAATCGGGCGCACTTCTTTCTGCATTCCCGTGTATTCGCCGACCAAGTCTTCCGTAACGTTCGTTTTATCCAATATTTCCCTCTTCCATTGTCGAACCGAAGTGCTGTTTGAAGTCAAAATCAGCGTCGCACAGTTTAGCTTTCCCATCGCGGCGATGCCGATCACCGTTTTCCCGGCGCCGCAGGGCAGGACCAACACACCGCTGCCTCCATGTAGGCTCCCTTCCCGATAAAAGGAATCGACCGCCGACCGCTGATATTCCCGCAGCTCGAACGCCTGCCCTCCGGCCTCCTCCGCCCTAAGCCGGATAGGAAGCGATTCGCCCCGGCTGTAGCCTGCCAAATCTTCGACCGGAAAGCCGAGCTTAACGAGCTCCTGCTTGAGAAGCCCCCGATACCGGGCGGAAAAACGAAGCGTCTGCGAATCGACCTGACACAGCCCGTACGACCGCAAGGAACGGAAAGATACCATCTCCTTGATCGCTTCCACGTCTTCCGAGATGAGAAGCAAATCGTCGCCCAGCCTTTCCATACGAACAAGACCGTATCGTTCGACGAAACGCCGGATATCTTGTTTTACGCCCGTTGGAACGCCGAATTTCGCATGGCGGTCCAGGAAACCGATAATCTCCTCGGATGTCAGCCCGGCCGCCGCGGCATTCCAGAGCGAAAGGGATGACATGCGGTACGTATGGATGTTTTCCGGGGATTTGACGAGATCCGCGAACTTGGCGAGTCCGGCCCGCGCTTCTTCGAAAGCCGGGTGCCGTACTTCAAGCAGTACGCAAAAGTCGGTTTGCACGATCAATGGGCGGTCTTTATGAAATGTCATCTACCGATCCCTCCACTTGTAGCTGTCAGTTTTAGTATGAGGGTTGCAAGGGGGATTTAAACATCCGCGGGAAATCCGGCCTCTGCCTCATTTGCAACAAGAAGCGGGAAGCTCTACAATAGACGACGTGCCTTTTTGTGATTGGAAAAATGAGAGAGGAGTATGGAGTCATGGGAAACATGGGGAGAAAATCGATAGCGGGGCTGCTCATTTTGGCAATCGTGCTGCTGCTTGCGGCCTGCTCGAAATCGGGGGCGGACGGCGACGCCTTCGCCAAGGAAATCTTGAAGCAGTATCCCGCATTGAAGGACCATAAAATGACGGTAATCGAGGTCAAGCGTGTCGTCGACGGCGATACGTTCGAGACGAAGTCGGGGGACAAAGTCCGCTTAATCGGCGTCAACACGCCTGAAACCGTGAAGCCGAACAGCCCTGTAGAACATTACGGAAAGGAAGCCAGTCAATTCACGAAATCGAAGCTGACCGGCAAAACGGTATACCTCTTTGCGGACGCGGGAGACAAAGACAAGTACGGGCGGCTTCTCCGGTATGTCTTCATTCAAGGCGAGCCCTCGATGTTTAACGAAACGCTGATCCGCGAAGGCTACGCCAATACGATGTCCATACCGCCTAACGTGATGTTCCAGGACAGCTTCGTCAAGCTGGAGCGGGAGGCACGCAGCAAGAAAAAAGGGCTGTGGGCCGACAATAAATAAATCTTGACTGAAAAAAACGGTCCCGGCGCATTCGCCCGGACCGTTTCGCTTCTGGCTGATACCTACTTATTAAATTAATGAGTTCCGCTGACATCCATATGGTCCAGCTTGCGGGTTTCTTTTTTATACGCGGAGCTTTGAATCCGTTCCTGCAGCTTTTCATAATACAAGTCTTCGTCGATCGGAAGATCGACCCAATTGTCGGTCCAGGAGGACAAATGCATCGCGTTAGAAAGGGTCAGTCCTTTGATCCCTTCTTCTCCCGGCGCCAGCAGCGGCGTACCGTGCAAAATGTGATCGACGAAATTTTGCGTAATCCCTTTGTGCTGCGCCCCTTCCGAGGAGCCTACCGGAATCTCGCATTTCCAGCATTCCGGCGCTCCGAAGCCGCCCTTGAAATCGCGGTTGAACTCCGGCTCTGACACCCGCAGCCGCCAGAACGTCAACTTGCCGTCTTCGATGACGATTTTGCCGCGGTCTCCGCTAACTTCGAACCGGTTCGTACCCGGGGCTTCGCCGGTCGTGGTTACGAACAAACCGGTCGCTCCGTTCTCGTATTCCACATAAGCAGTCACGTCGTCCTCGACTTCGATATTGCGGTATTTTCCGAAATGGCAAAACGCACGCACCCGTTTAGGCATCATATCGATCGTCCACTGCCACAAATCGAGCTGGTGCGGGTCTTGGTTAAGCAGAACGCCTCCGCCTTCCCCTGCCCAGGTAGCCCGCCAGCCGCCGGAATCGTAATAGCTTTGGGAGCGGTACCAGTTCGTGATAATCCAATTGGTGCGGCGGATTTCGCCAAGCTCTCCGGAGGAGACGAGATCGCGCAGCTTTTGGTACAACGGGTTCGTGCGCTGATTGTACATGATGCCGAATGCTTTACCGGACCGAGCGGCAGCTTCGTTCATCTCGCGGACCTGTTTCGTATAGACGCCCGCCGGCTTCTCGACCAGCACATGATAGCCGTGCTCGAATGCCGCGATTGCCAAGCTCGGGTGATCGTAGTGCGGCGTGCAGATGAGAACGGCATCGAAGGCTTGCGAAGCAAAAAACGAATCCAGATTATCAAACAGCTGGAACCGGTCTCCGTACTGCTGGCGAACCCATTCTAAACGTTCCGGGTTCGTATCCACAATGGCGGTCAGCTCGCCTCCGGCTACTTCATTTTTGGCAAAATAATTCGTATGGCCCTTCCCCATATTGCCGATTCCGATAAGTCCGAATCGTACCTTGCTCATCGTTTCCCCGCCTCTCATGACATTGTTCTTGCCTAAATTAACTAACCTGCTTTCGACTCCTTCATTATACAGTGCACACGTGAACAAAACAATAAAAAAAATCGTTCCTCCGGCCTTGCGGACGAAAGAACGATTGCTGATTAATGCACCGTTTGCTTATCCTGTTCGGAAATTTGGCTGAGCGCTTCGCCCGCTTCATCCTCGAACTTGTCGCGGACGGCCAGGTCTCCGATGGATACGATCCCGACCAACTCGCCGTTCTCCACCACCGGCAGCCGGCGGATTTGTTCTTTAGCCATAATTTTGGCCGCTTCGTCCACCGTCGTCTCGGGCGGTACGGATACGACTCTGTCGCTCATTACCTGCTTAATCGCCGCGGAGCCTTCCCGCTTCTCGGCATAGCCGCGGATGACAAGGTCCCGGTCCGTCAATACCCCGATCAGCTTCTTCTCTTCGACGACGGGAATAAAGCCCGTATCTTCCTGTTTCATCTTAACGGCCGCCTCGTATACGTTATCCTTCAAGGTGACCGTCGAACAATCGGTCGTCATAATTTCCCGAAGCGTTCTGGTACTCATGGCAAAACACCCTCCTGAGAAAAGGAATTGGCAGCCTGTTGCCGAAACTCTCCGCCAAATTTTCCGTCGAAGACAAGAAAGTCCCCAGGCCGCTGCACGCTTAGAGTCCCCTTTCCCCAGGCTTCCCATTCGTCCCGTCCGTTGTTACTTCCCGGGAGATGCAGTCAAGCTCTCGTCCCATTTTCCTTCATATATTCTTGGATCATTCCGATAAATAACCGGGCCGCGTCTTCCATCGACGTTTCGTCAATATCGAATTTTGGATGATGATGCGGATGCACGACACCATTCGTTTTATTGCCCGCGCCCACGAACATAAAGCAGCCTGGAATTTTTTCCAGGTAATAGGCATAGTCTTCTCCAGCCATAATGAGCGGCGCCGTCCGTCCACCGTCCTCGCCCATAGCCCATGCAGCCGCGCGGTAAAACCGTTCGGCTTCCTTCGCATCGTTGACGACGGGAGGATAACCAAGCTTGTAATCGATCGTATAGGCTGCGCCGTTCATCAGACATGTCTGCTTTACGATCGTCTCCAGCCGCTCTTTCACCTGCATGCGCAGGGCGGAGTCGTAAGTCCGGACCGTCCCTTTAAGCACGGCGGATTCGGCAATCACGTTAAAGCTCGTACCGCTGTGTATCGATCCCACGCTGACGACACAGGGCTTCGTCGGGTCGGCGCTGCGGCTGACGATTGACTGCAAATTGACGACCAATTGCGAAGCGACGTACACGCTATCCACCGTCTCATGAGGCAGACCGCCGTGGCCGCCCTTTCCTTTGATCTCGATCACAAACTCATCCGCCGCCGCCATCATTGGACCGGGCTTGCAATAAGCCGCGCCGACCTCAAACGGCGTCCACAAGTGAATGCCATATATGACATCGACCCCCTCGAGCGCGCCTTCCTCGATCATCCCCAGCGCCCCGCCGGGGGTCATCTCTTCCGCCGGTTGAAAAATAAATACGATGCTGCCGCTCAGCGCTTCCCGGTGGCTGCTAAGGGTTTTGGCGACGCCGAGCAGAGCGGACGTATGGGCGTCATGGCCGCAGGCGTGCATTACCCCCGGCACCGAAGATGCGTACTCGCAGCTTTTTTCATCCTGGATCGGCAGCGCATCCATATCGGCTCTCAGCGCCACCGTCGGCCCGTCCGATGCTCCGCGCAGCTTGGCTACGATCCCGTGCCCGCCAACGCCCGTCCGAACTTCCAGCCCCCACTGCTTCAACAAGTCCGCAACAAAAGCCGCGGTCTTCGATTCTTCGAACGAAAGCTCGGGATGCTGATGCAAATTGCGGCGCCAAGCGATCATATCGGGCACTGACGCTCGCAGCGTTTCTTCTATCGATTTCATAGGTACCCCTCCGTCTCCTCTTACCGCTGTCCGGCGCTTTTTAAATTAGCGCTCGCTGAAATGTAGTATCATTTTATCAAATCCTTTAAACGGTTTCATCCATGTGTCACAAGAATTTCACATCTTTATTCTGGCAGGCAATTTCCCTCCGTGCATTAGGCTTGCACAAGAAAGGGAAACATACTATCATGAATAAAGGGTTAACCGTAGAGTCGAGGTACATATTTCTAGGAGGGTTTTGTTGTGATCATTGAAAATAGTGGAATTAAAGGCATAAAAAGCGACCTTGCGCATTTGGACGAAGTGATGGAGCAGCTCGGTTTCGTACGTTGGCAATGGGAATATTACCGCGCGACGTACGATCTGCAGTTGCCGGATCGCGAATCCACGAACGATTATTTCCTGCGCATCAATACCCGCGTAGAATCCGGAAAATTGGAATCGCCTTATGCCATTCTTTATGTCGAAGATGTCTACATCGGCCAAGCGACGTTCCCGCACGGCGTTAACTATCAGGCCGCCATTCCAGACTACATTATGAAAACGGCTAGCGGCAAGCTCGCTGAACTGAAAGTCAAGCTGACTCAGTAGACGGAGGCCCTATGAGTGCCCCGCGACGAGGAACGCCTGATTTTTTGCTGCTCTTCTTGACGTTTTCGCTCGTGTGCTTCGGGTTGGCGTTTGTTTTTAGCGCAAGCATGGCGTATAGAGCTAACGATCCCTGGTACTTGGCGGCGAAGCAGGCAATATTTGCCGGTCTCGGTACGATCGTTATGTTTTTTTGCATGAATGTGGATTTCCGGAAATTTCAGAAGTGGGTCGTACCGGCTCTTTTCGTTGTTTCGATGCTTCTTCTGCTCGTTCCGCTTGTCGGTAAAGATAAGAACGGCGCTACGAGCTGGCTTAATTTCTTCGGCTTCTCCCTGCAGCCGACCGAATTCGCCAAGTTTGTGATTATCGTATATTTGGCTTCGATTATCAGCAAAAAAGGCGATCGGTTCCAGGACTTCAAACGGGGGCTTATGCCGCCGCTCGTTGTGATCGGTTTCATCTCCGCGCTGATTATGATGCAGCCCGATCTCGGTTCCACGATGGTGCTGGTCCTTTGCGCCATGTTGATTATCGTTGTCGGCGGGGCGCAGCTCAAGCATGTATTTTATTTGGGTGCCGGCGGCATCGTGTTCTTGACCATGGTGGGCATGATTTATTACATCGCTACGGACGGAACCAGTCATCACTTTGCGCGGTTCACGGCTTATTGGGACCCAACCAAAGATCCGAAGGGAACCGGCTTTCAACTTATGCAATCGCTGTATGCGTTCGGACACGGCGGCCTGACAGGCGCCGGCTTCGGACAAAGCGTGCAGAAGCTGCACTATTTGCCGGAGGCGCACAACGACTTTATTTTTGCCATCATTGGCGAGGAGCTCGGATTCATTGGCACAGCCCTCTTTCTGCTGATTTATCTCGCTTTTCTTTGGCGAGGGCTGATCGTAGCGCTCCGCTGTCAGGATACGTTCGGGATGCTGCTGGGCGTGGGGATCGTCGGAATGATCGGCATTCAGGCGTTCATCAACATGGGCGGGGTCACCAATACGATTCCGATGACCGGCGTCACACTGCCGCTAATCAGCTATGGCGGCACTTCAATGTTGACGACGCTGGCCAGCCTCGGCGTTCTGCTCAGCATATCCCGGGAATACAATAAACCGGAAAAAGAACGGGAAACGAAAAAGAGAGCCTGATTCAAGGCTCTCTTTCTTGCTTTTACTTGACCCGGTTATTCGGGTCTTCCACGACAGCTTGCTCTTCCTCGCGAAATGCGACGCCCTCAACCTTAATATTGACTTCAACGACCGTCAAACCGGTCATGTTCTCCACCGCATCGCGCACATTTTCTTGAAGATCCCGACAAACCTCATGGATTTTACTTCCGAAATTAACAATTACACGAAGATCGATAGCCGCTTCCACTTGGCCCACTTCCACCGAAACGCCCTTCTGCACGTTTTTGCCACTGAGACGCTTCGCCAATCCTTCGGAAATGCCTCCCGACATGCCGGCAATCCCTGGAGTCTCCACCGCAGCCAATCCTGCAATAGTCGCTACGACATCATCTGAAATGCGGATAAGACCTGTTTGAATTTCTTCGCTCATGAGGATCACTCCTTCAAGGATTATAGCTCTATTGTAATAACTTCCAAGCGGGAAAGCAAATGTACCGCGCAACCATTTGACAGTTTTCGACAACACCCGACTTCGCAGGAACTACAGGCCGAACCAAGCCGATAATCCCCCGCCTGAAAATACCTCTAAATGGCCTTAACCGACCCGCCGTCGACATAAAAGACCGAACCGGTCATGTAGCTGTTGCGCGGCGAAAGCAGGAATGCCGCCGTGGCAGCCAGCTCCTCCGGCTCGCCGTAACGGCCGAGCGGAATGTCCTTGACCATGCTCTCCCGTATCTCTTCAACCGTCACCTGATCGCGGGCCGCTTTGGCCGAATCCAGCTCAACCAGACGATCGGTGCTGATTCGGCCGGGACATACGGTGTTCAGCAAAATTCCGTCCGGACCCCACTCGACCGATAACGTCTTTATTAGACCGACGATCCCCGTCCGCAGCGTATTGGACAGCACCAAACCGGGAATCGGCACTTTCACCGACGACGAGGCAACCGTGACGATCCGTCCTCCCTGCTCCTTCATCAACGGATGGAAGCCTTTTACAAGCCTGACAACGCTCATGAGATTCACTTGAATGGCATGGAGCCATGCCTCCTCGTCCAGCGATAGGAAGCTGCCGCTTGGCGGCCCTCCGGCATTGCACACGAGAGCGTCAACCCGGCCGAACCGGTCGGCGGCCTGCTGGACGAGCCAGCCGATTTGCTCGGGGCTGCTTAGATCGACAGCCATGCCAACGGCCGATACGCCGTATTTTTGCGCCAGTTGGGCCGCTACGTCGCTTACAGTCTGCTCGTCCCGGCTGCAGAGCAATAGATCGGCCCCTTCCGCGGCCAACTGCTCAGCGATCGCCCGGCCCAATCCCTTGCTGGAAGCGGTGACGACAGCTTTTTTACCTTTTAAATATAGATCCATGAAAAACTCCTCCCTAAAGTATTTTACTTTGTCCGAAAATTGATTATATTAGAATAGGTTTAATTCGAGTTAGGTATACTTTACCACATGAGGTGATCCTTTTGAAACGCCACGGTTTTACGATCGGTTTGCTTGCAAGCTTCGCCCTAAGTGCAGTGGCCCACTATGTCGGAGCTCCCACATTTAGCCCGACGGTACAATTTTTAATCTCGGCGGTCGCTATCCTTTTTGTTGCCGGTTTCCTGGGAAAAGCTACAGAAAGCGTAGCGCATTATGCCGGCGAAAGATTGGGCGGTTTTTTGAACGCGACGTTCGGCAATGCCGCAGAGCTTATCATCGCCATCTTTCTGGTTAGAGACGGGATGTTCGATATCGTCAAAGCCAGCATCACCGGCTCCATTATCGGGAACATGCTGCTGGTGCTCGGACTTAGCGTGCTGCTCGGCGGATTGAAATTCAAGGAACAGACCTTCAACGTAAAATTGGCCGGTCACAACGGATCGCTCATGCTATTGGCCGTTATCGCGCTGTTCATTCCCGCCGCTTTCGCCCGGAGCTTCACCACTCAGGAAACGTCCAATTTGAGCGTCATCGTATCGGTGATCCTGATCATCGCTTACCTGCTTTGGCTCGTCTTCTCCATGATCACACATAAGAACGAGCTCTCGGACGAGGTCGTCGAGCACGGGGAAGCGGCATGGTCCAAAGGCTTATCTATCGTATTTCTGATCGTTGCCACCGCCATGGTCGCCTTTCAGAGCGAATGGCTCGTACATACGCTGGAGCCGTTCAGCCATCAATACGGACTATCCGAGCTGTTCGTAGGCGCCTTCCTGATTGCCATCGTCGGCAATGCCGCGGAACACAGCGCCGCCGTTATGATGGCCCGGAAAAACAAGATGGGCGCCGCCGTCGAAATCGCGGTCGGCAGCAGCCTGCAAATTGCGCTGTTCGTCGCGCCTGTGTTGGTGCTGCTCTCGCTCCTTTTCGGCAAAACGATGGATCTCGTCTTTACGACCTACGAGATCATAGCCATCGGCGTAGCCGCGTTTATCGCCAAGTCGATCTCCAAGGACGGAGCCACAACATGGTTCGAGGGCGTGCTCCTGCTGGTCGTCTATATCATTCTCGGCATTGCGTTCTTCTTGGTGTAGAAGCCATAAGATACAAAAAAACAAAGAGTAACCTTCCCAGTGAAGGTTACTCTTTGTTTTGACTCATAGCCTCATAGAGCTGGGCTACATTCCGTTCCAGCTTCATCAAAATTAGTTTGCCCGCCGTCTCGGTAATCAGCTCCGCCCGGATCGCAAAGTCAATCTCCCGCGACAACCCGTAAATTTGCGTATCTAACACCTCTTCATACAGAGGACATTTGCGCGTGGTTAAGTTTTCCATCTGCACTTCAATCAGCTTCTCGATCTTGTCCGCATCTTCTTGCAGCAGATGCAGGGCCTTCTGCGACAAGCTGAGCAGCACATCCGACGACATGGTGCTCCCCCCCTGTAATCCAACCATTTGCGTTCACCGGCGGTCAACCGGACGAACATGCGGCCCCGGTTCTTATCCGAAGCAGGCGTTTAAACGCCGATAGTTTTATATTAGTCGAAAACGGCGCAATACACAAGTCGATAGACCAAGATAGGCGCCCTACCTTGAGAATTATTCTCAAAAAACAGCTAAAGGCATCTTCGCCTGCGCGAAAATGCCTTTACCTGGAAATCGTATGGATTAGTCTTGAATGCTGTTGATCTTAAGACCGTGCTTCGCGAACACTTCGGCCATCGCTTTCTTCGCTTCGTCGGCATCCGGTCCGTGAACATGAAGATCATAGTTGCTGGATGTGAGCAGCGTCGTAAACAAGCCGAGAATGCTCTTGACATCGATATACTTGTTATCATACTGAAGAACAATCGAAGATCTGAATTTATTGGCGGTTTGAGAAATTTCCACGATTGCGGCGTTATTGGCGTTTGGCATACAAAATCCCTCCATGCGTCTAGTGACGGACAAGATAAATCGCTTTCTTCAAATATGATACCGTGGAAGGGAATAACATGCAACACTATTTTCGTTACGATTACTTTAAATTTTCCGGGTTAAGCCCTTCCAGCTCCGGAATGACGAAGCGTCCGTCCTTGCGGATCAACCGGTCGTCAAAATAAATCTCGCCCCCGCCAAATTCCGGCCGTTGAATAAGCACCAGGTCCCAATGAACGGCGGAGCGGTTGCCGTTGTCCGCCTGCTCATACGCTTGGCCGGGCGTGAAATGAAGACTGCCATCGATTTTCTCGTCAAACAGCGTATCCTTCATCGGGTATAAAATATGCGGGTTGAACCCGAGGCTGAATTCCCCGATATACCGGGCGCCTTCGTCCGTGTCGAGAATTTTGTTCAGCCGGGCGGTATCGTTTGCGGTAGCCTCGACGATTTTGCCGTTCTCGAACCGGAAGGTGATGTTCTCGAACGTAACTCCGGAATTTTCGGAAACCGTATTATAGGCGATAACGCCGTTCACGGAATCGCGTACCGGAGCGGTATACAGCTCGCCGTCCGGAATGTTGCGGCGGCCGCAGCATTTGACGGAGCCGATGCCTTGGATCGAGAAGGAAATATCCGTTTCCCCCGGCCCCACGATGCGCACGCGGTCGGTCCGGTTCATCAGCTCCTGAAGCGGCGTCATCGCATCGGACATTTTAGCGTAATCCAGGTTACAGACGTCGAAGTAGAAATTTTCGAATTTTTCCGTGCTCATGCCGGCGAGCTGCGCCATCGACGCGTTCGGATAACGCAGCACGACCCAACGCGTATGCTTGATCCGCTGCTCCATGTGCACCTTTTGGCTGTAAATTTTTTTGTAAAGCTTCATCTTATCCTCTGGCACGTCGGACAGCTCGCTTACGTTTTCGCCGGCGCGAACCGCAACATAACAGTCCATATCCTTCATTCGCGACAGATGCATATCGGCCCAATGCTCCAGGAACTCGGGCGTCGCAGAACGAAGCACGGCCGCCGTAATCGCATAGTCCGTCAGCTCCACGTAAGGATGGCCGCCACGGGCATGCACCTCTTGTATGAGACATTTGACAATTTCCCGCTCGGAGCCGATCATCTCGATCAGAACCCTTTCGCCGGGCTGTACATTCAAAGAATAACCTACAAGATTACGAGCCAGTTGTTCTAAACGGGGATCACGCATCGAATCTTCTCCTTTTTCCATTTACCAATGTTAAAATTTGCTGCCGCTTTTGGTCCATTTGTTTTTGTAATAATTCCCGATGATCAACAGGACGAAAAACAAGGCTAATGCGGCAAAAAGTCTTCCTTTGTATCGGCCGAGATGGAGCAGGTCGTGCCCGATTACCGATTCAAGGAAAATCATCGGCGCTTTGCCGATCAACGTGCCGATCACAAAATCCCTTGGTTTGACCTTCATGACCGCAGCGCCCAGGTTGATGCCGAAGGAAGGTATCACCGGAATAATCCGGCTGGCTGCGATGTACCAAAGTCCGTGCCGCTCCAGTCTCCCGCTCCATTGCTCGATGAAATCGTACTTCGCGAGCTTACCCTGTACCCATGCCCTTCCGTAATTTCTCGCCGTATAATACGCAATAAACGCTCCAAGGCAAGCAAACACATAGTTGACCAGAAACCCTCGCCACAACCCGAAAATCAAGACGTTAGCCCCGGCTACCAAGACAAAAGGCACAACGGGGAACAGCGTCTGCAGCACAGCGAGCAGCGCCCCCGCGACATGACCTATCCATCCGAGAGAACGGAGCGCTTCCGACAACTGGTGGACATTCCAATTGGCCAATGGTCAAGCCTCCCTTCGCATATCATATTGTACCAGAAATTGCTTCCGATCACGAACCTATTGGAGCGATAGCTTGCAATAAAAAAGCATATTTTCGTAAACCAGCCCCATATTCCTATGCTTGACACAACCATATCCATCTTATAAAATAAGAAGTCGAGAATAAGCATTGGAATTGCTGCTCTGACAGCCCGTGCTTATGGTGGAAGCTTGCGTCACCCTCTGTATGATTTTGCTGCCGACAGGACCGCGGCTGGTTCTTCTTGTCGGGTGCGGATCGTTAAGAAACGCTTCAGGCAAAATCGGGCACACGCTTCACCCGTTTATTAACTTAACCAAATTATTGATAAAAGGAGCTTCCCAACTTATGGCACGCTACACTGGTCCTAAATTTAAATTAAGCCGCCGCCTCGGCATTTCCTTGAGCGGTACTGGTAAAGAATTGAAACGTCCTTTCCCTCCGGGGCAGCATGGCCCGGGACAACGCAAGAAGATGTCCGGCTACGGCGTTCAATTGCAAGAAAAACAAAAACTTCGCCACATGTACGGCTTGAACGAGAAGCAATTCCGCAACCTGTTCAACAAAGCTACCAAGCTGCAAGGGATCGCAGGCGAAAACTTCATGTTCCTGCTTGAAAGCCGTTTGGACAACCTCGTATACCGTCTGGGCTTCGCCAACTCCCGCGCCGGCGCGCGTCAATTGGTTTCCCACGGTCACATTACAGTTAACGGCAAGAAAGTCGACATCGCTTCCTACACGGTAAGCACTGGCGACGTGATCGGCCTTCGCGAGAAAAGCCGCAACCTGTCTTCCGTTAAAGAAGCTTTGGCAAACCGCAACTACCTGCCGGCTTACCTCGAATACAACGAAGGCGCATTGGAAGGCAAGTACGTTCGTTGGCCTGAGCGCTCCGAGCTCGCTCAAGAAATCGACGAAAAACAAATCGTCGAGTTCTACAGCCGCTAATTTTTAATCGTAGAAGAGCTGCTTTGCAAACAGGGAAACCTGCTGCGAAGCAGCTTTTTTTGCGCCGCGACTCTGCCCTCCCCTGCCGGAATACCGAAAAAAAGGATGCTTCCGCCGAAGTCGAGACAGACTTGCGGAGCATCCTTTTCTTATATGCTTACCCTAACGTAATGCGGGCGAATTTGCGCTTGCCGACCTGCACGATTTCGCCGCCCTGCGGTGTGAGCTCGGCGTTCGGATCGTCGATTTTCTCCTCGTTGATCTTCACCGCGCCCTGCTGCACGCTCCGGCGCGCCTCGCTGCCCGAGCTTTGCAGACCAAGCGTGACGAGCAGCTTTACAATGCGGATTTTGCCGTCTTCCAGCGCCTCCTGCGGCAAGACTACTTCCTGGATATCCTCCGGCAGCGCGCGCTGCTGGAAGACGGTCACGAAGTGCTGCTGCGCTTCTTCCGCAGCCTGCTGTCCGTGATACATCCGGACGAAGGTGTAAGCGAGCCGCATCTTGGCATCCCGTGGATGAACGGTGCCGTTGCCGAGCCCGTCGCGAAGCTGCTGCAGCTCTTCGTTCGAAAGGTCGGTCGCCAGCTCGTAATATTTGAGCATCAGCTCGTCCGGCACGGACATCGCTTTACCGTAAATTTCATTCGGCTCCTCGTCGATTCCGATATAGTTGCCGAGGCTCTTGCTCATCTTCTGTACGCCGTCCAGCCCTTCAAGCAGCGGGTTCATGATGGCCACCTGCGTATCGACGCCGTACTCCTTTTGCAGGGTGCGTCCCATCAGCAGATTGAACTTCTGGTCCGTTCCGCCCAGCTCAATATCGCTCTTCAGCGCCACCGAGTCGTAGCCCTGCATCAGCGGGTAGAAAAACTCATGGATATGAATCGGCTGGCCGCCGGCATAGCGCCTGGAAAAATCGTCCCGCTCCAGCATGCGCGCTACCGTCAGCTTGGCCGACAGCTCAACGACATCGACGAACGTGAGCGGTCCGAGCCATTGGGAGTTGTAGAACAGCTGCGTTTTTTGCGGGTCCAATATTTTGTAAATTTGTTTCTGGTACGTCTCCGCATTGCGCTTCACGTCTTCTTCCGTCAACTGCTTGCGCGTTTCGGATTTGCCTGTCGGGTCTCCGATCCGTCCGGTGAAATCGCCGATGATGAGCTGTACCTGGTGGCCGAACTTTTGAAACTGGCGCAGCTTGTGCAGCACGACCGTATGGCCGACATGAATATCGGGAGCCGAAGGATCAAGTCCCAGTTTTACTTTGAGCGGAGTTCCCGTTGCGACGGAGTCGATGACCTTCTGCTTCAACTCATCCTCGGGTACGATCTCGACGACTCCGCGGCGAATCGTCTCCAGCTGACGGTTCACCTCCTGCTGCTGCTGCGGTGTCAGTTGCTCCCATTTTGCCATTGCTCGTTCCTCCTGCTTGGTCTCTAAATTTGCAATAAAAATAAAAAAAAGCCTCTCATCCCAAGGGACGAGAAGGCTTTGCTCGCGGTACCACCCTAATTAAAGCCCGGCCAACGAAACGGTATCTATAGAAGAAACCATAGTTCCTACACCGAAAATCGTTGCCTAAGCTTTCACTTCATCGGATAACGGGCTGCTGCCCGATCGGAAGCTACTGACGGACGGCTGTGACATGCCGTTCCGCGGTTCCCTTCCGCTGCTCCGGACGGTAATTCGGTCTAAGGTCGGCTGCCGGTTTGCACCATCCACCGGCTCTCTGCAAGCTTAGTTCCTTATCCTACTAAGTCCATCACTGCATTTCAGCGGTATACAATTATCCCTAGTTATATCACAAGGCCAAAACGATTGTCAAACCCCCGGGTTCGAAGCGGCAAAATCAGGCCGAAATTAGCAAATCGCTATAGAGAACAAATTTGCGGCGGTGTGTAGCGGAGCTCTTTTATGCTATAATGTTTAAGGAATGTTTTCCAATCAGGAGGAACTCGCTTTCATGGAGAAAGAGACAACAAAAAAAAGGCCGAGATATCAAGTCATCTTGCTTAGAACTGGCAAATATACTCTACATACGATCAAGTGGCTTTTTATCGCCGGTTTGTTTGCGGGGTTGCTGGGGGCCGGCGCCGCTTTCGGTTATGTCAGCGCACTAATTAAAGATGATCCGATTCGGAGCAAGGAAACGATGATGGCGCAAATGCAGGACGATGCCTTAACCGGATTCGTGTATTTCCGCGACGATACGGTAGTCGGCCAGCTTCGTACCGAGGAAGACCGGCGGATGGCAGGCTTGAAGGATATCCCCAAGCCGGTGCTGGACGCCGTATTGGCGATCGAGGACAACGATTTTTATCAGCATCACGGCGTGGACATCAAAGGAACGCTCCGTGCAGTGATCCAAAAGCTGCTGAATGAAGACGTTCAGACCGGCGGCAGCACGATTACGCAGCAGGTCGCCAGACGCGTCTTCCTGACGCTGGATAAAGCCGACAGTCGCAAAGCCAAAGAAATTTTGCTCGCCATGCGTATGGAGCGCCTGATGTCGAAGGATGAGATTCTGCTAGCCTATTTAAACAAAATTCCTTATGGCAACGGCTCGTCCGGCTATAACCTATACGGCATTAAAGCCGCCGCCAAAGGGATATTCAACATTGACGATCTCAGCAAGTTGAATATCGCGCAAGCCGCTTACCTGGCCGGTGTGCCTCAGCAGCCGAGCAACTTCTCGGCCTTCACCAGCAAAGGCGAGGTCGACGGCGCCGCTTTCAAGCGTGCGGTTCAGCGTCAGCAGCTTGTGCTGAAGCGGATGCTGGAGGAAGGAAAAATCAACGAGCAGCAGTATCAAGAGGCGCTGCAGTTTGACTTGAAAGGCTCACTTGCCGAGCGTGTCAAAAAAGCGTACTCCACCTACCCTTTCCTGATGATCGAGGTGGAGAAAGAAGCGGCCAAGGCGCTGCTGTCGGTCCAACAGCCGAAGCTGGACCCGCAAGCCAATCCGGAGACGTACAGTGAGGCGCTGAAAAGCGTACAAGCCCAATTGTCCCGAGGCGGCTATCACGTGTATACGACGATCGACAAAGACATCTACGAGTCGATGCGCGACATCGCGAAGGATGGTAATAACTTTACTCCTGACGATAAAGTCAAAGGAACCGAGCAAATCGGCGCCGTTATGATGGACAGCAAGTCCGGAGCCATTCTCGGCATGATGGAAGGCCGCGACTTTTTCAAGGAGCAGTTGAATCACGCGACACAAGCGCTCCGCCAGCCCGGATCGACCATGAAGCCGATTGCCGCTTATTTGCCGGCCATGGAGAAGGGCGCCATTCAACCGGCTTCGGTCATCGACGATGTCCCGATCATTCTCAAGGACGGCAGCAGAGGCTTTCACATCCCGGAAAACTGGGACGACGGCTACCACGGACTCGTCACGGCCAGACGGGCGTTAAACCAGTCGTACAACATTCCGGCGATCAAATTGTTCGTCGATGTCGTCGGCATTAAAGAAGCCTGGGAATTTGCCAAAAAGATGGGGATCGTCTCCATTACCAAGGACGATTATCAAGCACAGACGGGCGTTATCGGCGGTTTGAAATACGGAGTAACGGTCAAAGAGCTGACCAATGCCTATGCGACGATCGGCAACAAGGGCGAGTTCAACGAAGCGTTCATGATCCGAAAAATTACTGATTCCAACGGAAAAGTCGTCTACGAGCATCAGCTGACGCCGACAACCGCTTTTTCCGAACAGACGGCTTATCTGATGACCGATATGATGCGCACCGTCATTACGTCCGGTACAGCAACCGATCTGATGAAAAATTTCAAGCACTACGGCAAAATGCCGATCGTCGGCAAAACCGGCTCGACCCAGGACGATGCCGATGCTTGGTTTATGGGCTATACGCCGGACATTACGCTTGGCGTCTGGGTTGGATATGACCAGCCAATTCATAAGCTGAGCAAGAAAACCGGCGGAACGAACCGGGCCAAAAATATTTTTGCACTTGTTCTAGATGACGCGATTAACAAAAAACCGGAGCTGTTCCCGACAAAAGAGTTCAAACGGCCGGAAAATATCGTCGAGGCGACCGTCTCAAGCCTTTCCGGGAAGCTGCCGAGCGAAGCGACTTCGAAGGCGGGCAAGCTCGTCACGGACGTATTCAATAAAAAATTCGTTCCGACCGAAGAAGACAACGTCATGGTAAGCTTGCCGATTATTACGTATAACGGAATCAATTATATCGCACAAGACGGAACGCCAAGCGAATTTGTTCAGCAGAAGAGCGTGATCAAACGGGAAAAACCGCTCGGAACTTTGTTTAAAGAACTGGCGAACGCCATGGAAAGAGTCAAAGCGGACCGCCGCCGCAGCCTGGATTTTTACCGTCCCAAAGATTATCAGGACGATGCGCCTGCCGAGACCGATCCGCGGACGGACGACGGAAATCCGCCGGCAGCACCAACGACGGTCGTCGCGACCCATGCAGGCGACACAAGCGTCATCACGTTCCAAGCGAGCTCAAGCGCCGATACCGTCGGCTACCGGTTGTACCGTTCCGTGAATCACGGACCGTACCAACGGGTAAGCAAAGTCGTGATCGCCGGCGACGAGGCGAAGTTTACGGATTCCGTCAACGGAGGAAACCTGTACGGTTATTACGTGACCGCTGTCGATGTCGCCGGTAACGAATCCGTACCAAGCAAAGCGGCTTACACGGACGGGACGTCCGTCGATCTATCGTCGCTCCCCCCGGATGGAGGTCAGAAGACCGCTCCGGAGAGCAAACCGAGCGATGGAAAAAATAACGAAGGTACAGGCGGTTCGGAAACGGGCACCAGTTCTGAACCGAATAAGGAGCATAACGCCGGCAGCGGAACTACCGGCAAGGAAGATCAGACGCCCGTCAAGACGCCTCCGGCTGCGCCTACCGGCTTGTCGGCCAAGTCCACCGGCGGAGGCGTCGAGCTGAACTGGAAGGACAATGCCAGCAAAGAAAAGGTTAAGGAATATACGGTATACTATAGCGAAAAAGAAAACGGCAAGTTCGAAAAAATCGGCACGGTAGCAAATGCAACACAATTCAAATACTATGCCGTCTCCTATGACGGCTATTACAAAGTATCCGCCACAAATGAATTCGGCGAATCCAAGCCTTCGGCGGCGGTGAAGTTTAAGAAATAGCAGCAGTGAAAAAAGGGATACGGACCGCTACGATTCGTATCCCAAAGCTTGTTGAAAAACCCGCTTCGCGTAGAAAACTCTCTGCATACGACGGTGGGGTATGTCCCTCCAGCCGCTCTTGAAACCCGTGAACTTGATTAGAATTAGCGGTATTTTCACGGGTTTCAAAGGCGGACGTAAACTCTTACGGGACATCCCCCACCTCTATTTGTCTGAGATTTTCTAAATCTAGGGTTTCTCAACACTCTGAGGGATACAACCACTTGCTCGGTTCGTATCCCTTTTTTTGATAATAAAAAGGGAGGATTTCCGCTACTTGAAGCAGCGGAAATCCTCCCTTGATTAATGAACAATATAAAGCCAATACCGGACAAGCTTCCTAGTCTTCGATGGTCGACAAGTCGCCTGTCGGCAAATTAAGCTCCCATGCTTTCAACACGCGGCGCATAATTTTGCCGCTGCGGGTTTTCGGCAGCTTGTCTTTGAATTCGATCTCACGCGGTGCGGCGTGGGCGGACAAGCCTTCTTTGACGAACTTGGAAATATCCGTTTTCAGCTCTTCGGACGGCGTATAGCCTTCGCGCAGGGCAATGAACGCTTTGATGATCTCGCCGCGCATCGGGTCCGGTTTCCCGATAACCCCCGCTTCCGCAACCGCCGGATGTTCTACCAGCTTGCTCTCCACCTCGAACGGACCTACGCGCTCCCCGGCCGTATTGATGACGTCGTCGACGCGACCCTGGAACCAGAAGTAGCCGTCTTCGTCCATATAGGCGGAATCGCCCGAAATGTACCAGCCCGAAATCCGGAAATACTCTTCATATTTCGCCGGATTGTTCCAAATTTTGCGCATCATCGACGGCCAAGGCGTCTTGATCGCCAGATTGCCCATGCGGTACGGCGGCAGCACGTTGCCTGCATCGTCGATGATCGCCGCTTCGACACCTGGAATCGGCTTGCCCATCGAGCCCGGACGGATCGCCATGCTCGGATAGTTACAGATGAGATGTCCGCCTGTTTCGGTCATCCACCACGTATCGTGAATGCGTTGATTGTACACCTTCAGTCCCCACCGGACGACTTCCGGGTTCAGCGGTTCGCCTACGCTGAGCACGTGACGAAGGGAACTCAAATCAAACTGTTTCACTGTATCGTCGCCGGCGCCCATCAGCATGCGGAATGCCGTCGGTGCGCTGTACCATACCGTGACCTTGTATTTCTCGATCGTGCCGTACCAGTTCTGCGGAGAGAAACGGCCTCCGCGGATGACGTTGGTCGCACCGTTGAGCCATGGCGCAAAAATACCGTAAGACGTGCCGGTAACCCAGCCCGGGTCCGCCGTACACCAATAAATGTCCTGCTCCTGAAGATCCAGCACGACACGCCCGGTATAGTAATGCTGCAGCATGGCGTTATGGACGTGGAATACGCCTTTCGGCTTGCCGGTGGAGCCGGATGTATAGTGAATGATCAATCCGTCTTCGCGGTCCACCCACACGATCTCGAGCTCTTCGGAAGCGGCGGCCATTTCTTTATAATAATCGACTTGGCCTTCGGATAAAGACAGATCTTCTCCGACCAAGATCACATGCTTCAAATGCGGGAGGTCTTGAACGGGCACACGCGAAAGCTGCGAAGGCGTCGTAATGATCGCCACGGCCTCGCTGTCCTCCAGACGATCCTTGACGGCCGTCTCCATGAACGCTTCGAACAACGGACCGACCACGGCTCCGACTTTGATCGTGCCGAACAAGGCAAAGTAAAGCTCCGGCGAGCGCGGCATGAAGATGAAGACCCGGTCGCCCTTCCCTACGCCAAGCTTGCGCAGAATGTTGCCGAACCGGTTGGATTGGGCTTTCATTTCCTTGAACGTGTACTTTTCGTCTCGACGGTCATCGCTGTAGTACAGAGCGATCTTGTCTCCGCGCTGCGAATCGGCATGGCGGTCAATCGCTTCATAAGCGACGTTCACCTTACCGGTTTGGGACCATGTGAATGCTTTCTCGATATCCGCCCATTGAAATTGGGCGCGTTCTTCCTCGTAGTTTTTCATGTTGGGCGATGTTGCTACGGGTGCAATGATTTCGACATTCGTATGATCCATGACCATTTCCTCCCCAAAGCTCTCTTTTTTTCACTTTGATGAAACGCTTTCATACGCACTAAAACATATTATACCACAACACTTTTTATCCGACTATTTTTTTGTTATTCTTAAAGTGAAGTTCTGGAAGGGAGTGAATCGCCGCAGATGGAGCATGTTAAATTGTATCATTCCCAAGTTATTCCGTATCAGAACGGCGAAATCATTCTGGAGGGCCCCGTGCCGCCCGAGCAGCTCCGCGACTATTCGATGCATCCGGATCTGGATGCGTTCCGAAGGCCCAAAGAGCAGTTCGAGGCGCTTGTCGAAATTGCCGGGCTGCCGGAGGGACGAATCGTTCTGGCGAGGATTTCGACGCAGATTGTCGGCTACGTCACATTCCATTATCCCGACGAGATGGAACGCTGGTCGGAGGGAAATATGGAAGACTTGGTCGAGCTGGGCGCGATCGAGGTGGCGGACGACTATCGGGGGCTTGGCCTTGGTAAGAAGCTGATCCGACTGGCCTTCGAGGACGGACAGCTTGAGAATGTCATCACGTTTACGACCGAATATTACTGGCATTGGGACTTGGAAAAAAGCGGGCTTACCGTTTGGCAGTACCGGGATATGATGGAGAAGCTGATGAAAAGCGTCGATATGGTCTGGTATGCTACCGACGATCCGGAAATCTGCTCTCATCCGGCCAACTGCCTGATGGTGCGCATCGGCAAAAACGTGCCGCTGTCTTCCGTGGAGCAATTCGACCGGGTTCGATTCCGGCAGCGGTTTATGTACTGATGGGAGCGCGAATAGCATGAGTGCAAAAGCTTTGTTTGTTTACGACGAGAATGAAGTCGCCTACAAGTTCAACGACAGTCACCCGTTTAACCAGCAACGACTTGTGCTGACGGTCGACCTGCTGCGCAAGGCGAAAGCGTTGTCCGGCGACAGCTTGATTCGGCCGATGGCGGCCGACGAAACGCAGCTTTGCGCGGTGCATTCGCAGGAATATGTCAATGCCGTCAAGGCATTAAGTGCCGACCAGCCGGCAGAAGAGTGGCTGCATCAGGCAGGAAAATACGGGCTGGATACGGAAGATACGCCCTTTTTCCCGGGAATGCACCAGGCCACATCCTTTCTGGTCGGAGGCTCGATTCGGGCGGTCGATGCCGTGCTCGGCGGAGAAGCCGGGCACGCGCTGCATTTGGGAGGCGGGCTGCACCATGCCATGCCGAACAAAGGGGCGGGGTTCTGCGTCTACAACGATGCAGCCGTAGCCATCGCGCATGCCAAGAGAAAGTATGGCGTGCGCGTCCTGTACATCGATACCGACGTGCATCACGGCGACGGCGTTCAGTGGAGCTTTTACACCGACCCGGACACCTGTACGTTCTCGATTCATGAAACGGGCAAATATTTGTTTCCCGGTACGGGAGCGGTAAACGAGCGCGGCGACGGGACGGGCTTCGGAACGACGATCAACGTGCCGATGGAGCCCTTTACCGAGGATGAATCGTGGTTGGAATGCTTCGAGGACGTGCTTGTCAAGACAGCGGCGCAGTTTAAACCGGATCTTATCGTTTCCCAACACGGCTGTGATGCCCATGCCTACGATCCGCTGGCTCATATTCACTGCAGCATGGAAATTTACCTGGCGATGCCGCGCATCATCCACCGACTGGCACATGAGCACTGTCATGGCCGGTGGGTCGCGCTTGGCGGCGGAGGCTACGATATTTGGCGCGTCGTTCCGAGGGCCTGGAGCCTTCTATGGCTGGAAATGAGCGAGCATCCCCTACTCCAGCAGCTGGAGCAGAACCCGGAGATGGCCCTCCCGGCCGACTGGGTAACGAAGTGGCAGCCGCATTGTGGTGAAGCGCTTCCAACTACGTGGCTGGACGCGGTGCACACCTGGGATCCGATTCCGAGGCGGCGGGAAATTACCGAGAAAAACCGGCACACCAAAGAAATTGCTTCGCTTTACTTGGCCTAATCCTTTATTAACAGTGCAGTTTTCGCGGCATACCTGCCGTACAAGCACCTGGTTCGTTCCATAAAAATGCAAACAGCCCGCGGCCATATTGGCGCGGGCTCAGAGTGTTGAGAAAGTGATTTTTGACAAAAATAAAGAAACATACGGAGGTGGGTATCTACTGGAGGAGCGATAGCGTTCGCCTTTGTCTGCGGGAAATAACCGCTACTAAGCGGCTTTCGATAAAAATTTCCTGCAGACCCGGGGTCCCCGCAAAGTACTCGGACTGGCTTCTCTGATTCCACTTCACTTTGCGGGGTGGAGCAGCGACCGGAAGTAGATACCCCACCCCCTCGTACATCTCTAATACCTCAATAGACCACTTTCTCAAAGCTCAGCCCGCGGCCATATTGGCGCGGGCTGTTTCGTGTCTTGGAGATTAGAACTGCACTTTCGACTCGATAAACGCTTTGAGCTCGCTGATCGGCATCCGCGTCTGCTCCATCGTATCGCGGTCGCGAACGGTCACTTGACCGTCCTGCTCCGACTCGAAATCGTACGTAATGCAGAACGGCGTACCGATCTCGTCATGACGGCGGTAACGCTTGCCGATCGAACCGGCTTCGTCATAATCGACCAGGAAGTGCTTCGCCAAATCGGCAAATACTTGGTTGGCCCCATCGGACAGCTTCTTCGAGAGCGGGAAAATCGCCGCTTTATAAGGCGCCAGCGCCGGATGCAAATGCA
This sequence comes from Paenibacillus tyrphae, assembly GCF_024158745.1. Lineage (GTDB taxonomy): Bacteria > Bacillota > Bacilli > Paenibacillales > NBRC-103111 > Paenibacillus_G > Paenibacillus_G tyrfis_A. Next base: position 454,800 of record NZ_JAMZAW010000001.1, read on the forward strand.
GTACCGTCCGGCTGTCGTCGCCTTCCAGCTTCTGCTCCTCGAACGCGTCAATCAGGAACGCCAGCGTTACCCGGTCCGCGCCCAGCGACGGCTCGATGCAGTACGGAATATACCGCTCGTTTGTTTCTTGCTCGATATAATTGAAATCTTCGCCGGAATGGTTCATATGCTGCTTCAAATCGTAATCCGTGCGGTCGGCGATACCCCACAGCTCGCCCCAGCCGAACGGGAATTTGTATTCGATGTCTGTCGTCGCATTGGAATAATGGGACAGTTCGTCGTCCGAGTGGTCGCGCAAACGGATGCTCGCTTCCGTGATGCCAAGGCTCAAGAGCCAGTCGCGGCAGAACGCACGCCAGTACTCGAACCATTGCAGGTCTTCGCCCGGCTTGCAGAAAAATTCGAGCTCCATTTGTTCAAACTCGCGCGTACGGAAAGTGAAGTTCCCCGGCGTAATTTCGTTCCGGAAGCTTTTGCCGATTTGGCCGATGCCGAACGGCAGCTTTTTGCGCATGGTGCGCTGTACGTTCTTGAAGTTGACGAAAATGCCCTGCGCCGTCTCCGGACGCATATAAACGACATTCGCGCTCGATTCGGTCACGCCTTGGAACGTTTTGAACATCAGGTTAAACTGGCGAATTTCGGTGTAATCCAATGCTCCGCAGTCCGGGCAAACGATTTTATGCTCGGCGATCAGTTTCTCCATCTCGGCAAACGACAGGCCGTCGACGATCATCTCGATGCCTTTTTCCGCCAAGGCGTTCTCAATCAATTTGTCCGCGCGGTGACGCACTTTACACTGCTTGCAGTCGATCATTGGATCATTGAAGTTGCCCACATGACCGGATGCGACCCAAGCTTGAGGGTTCATTAGAATAGCCGCGTCGAGACCGACATTGTACGGGGATTCTTGAATGAACTTTTTCCACCAGGCGCGCTTAATGTTATTCTTCAGCTCAACGCCGAGCGGACCGTAGTCCCATGTATTGGCAAGACCGCCATAAATTTCGGAGCCCGGGAAAATAAAGCCTCTGTGCTTGGCCAAAGCGACCAATTGTTCCATCGTTACGGATGACATCGTTATATTCTCTCCTTCTACTTCTCTGGTTTGGACCGCTTCCGGTGTCCGTCAAACCTATGACAGACGCTTGATAATCTGATCCACGATGCGGTATGAGTTCTCGGAAGCCTGCACGGTGAATTCCGCAAAATTGACGTGTGCCGATCCGTCCGCCTTGTCGGACATGGAACGAATGATGACGAACGGGATACCGTTCATGGAGCAAGCCTGTGCGACCGCCGCGCCCTCCATCTCGACGCATGCGCCTTCGAGTTCCTTATGCAGCATTTGGACCGTCTCCCGGCTGGCGATAAATTGGTCGCCCGAAAGCACCCGTCCTTCCTTAACCGCCCCGAACAGCTCACGGCTTGCTCCGGCCGCGGCGCTGCGCAGCCCCGTATCAGCAGCAAAAACCGACGTCGCCGCGTAAGGAATCGTCCCCCGCGGAAATCCAAGGGCCGTTACATCCATATCGTGCTGAAGGCATTCCGTCGACACCACGATATCGCCGACGTTCAGCGACGGGTCGACCGCCCCTGCCACTCCGGTGAAGATGACGGCTTCCACGCCGTATGTATCGATCAAAATCTGCGTCGTTACGGCAGCATTCACTTTGCCTACGCCCGATTTGCACAGAACGATGCTTTTACCGTGGAAAACGCCTTCGTAGAACGTAATCCCTGCTTTCGCGGATTCCCGCACCTGCTCCATATGCTCGTGGAACAGCTCAATTTCTTCCTTCATCGCGCCGATGACGCCTAGTTTACCGTACGTCAACCCAGAATCCCCCTTTTACAAAAGAAAGTGGCTCATATTAGCGATGAGCCACCGAATTTCTATAAATCACTTCATGCGGCAAAATAACCTGCGACAGCTCCGAAGCATCCTTCGTTTCTTTATTCATCAGCTTGGTCAACAGCCGCATCGCTACGGCACCGATGTCGTACATCGGCTGAGCAACCGTTGTCAGCAGCGGACGAACCATCGAAGCCATCCGAATGTTGTCCACACTGATGACAGACATATCTTCCGGAACCTTCAAGCCGTTATCCTGCAGCGTGTGAATCGCTCCGATCGCCATCTCGTCCGTTGCGGCAAAGATCGCCGTAGGACGGTTGTCCAACTCCAGGAAGTACTTCGTCACTTCAAGACCCGATTCATAGCGGTAGTTCCCGATGCGGACCAGCTCTTCGCGCAGCGGAATGTTCGCGGCTTCGAGCGCTTTCTTGTATCCTTGGTAACGGGCAAAACCGTTGGCGGGATCCTGCAAAGTACCGGAAATCATGGCGATATCGCGGTGTCCGTTCTCCAGCAACACGTTCACGGCATCAAACGCCGCCTTCTCATGGTCGATGTCGACCGAAGGAATCGTCCGCTGTTCATCCGCCGTCGCACACAGCACCACCGGTACAGAAGACGTCTTGAATGCCTGAATGTGTTCCTCGGTAATCGCCCCGCCCATGAAGAGCAGCCCATCCACTTGCTTCTCCAGCAAGGTGTTAATCACACGGATTTCTTTTTCTTTCTTCTTGTCCGCATTAGATAAAATAATATTGTAGTGATACATATTCGCGATATCTTCGATGCCGCGCGCAACCTCGGAAAAAATCGAATTGGAAATATCGGGAATGACCACGCCGACCGTTGTCGTTTTCTTGCTGGCTAAGCCTCTTGCTACGGCATTCGGACGGTAGCCTAAACGCTCAATCGCCTCAAACACCTTCTTGCGCGTTTGCGGCTTCACGTTTGGGTTATTGTTGACAACCCTGGAAACGGTTGCCATGGAAACGCCTGCTTCTCTGGCTACATCATAAATTGTCACAGTCACGGCCATTCTCTCCATTGTTTTAAAAAGTATAATGCGATCATGTCATTTAGCCTTATCATACGACAAAATGCTTGTTTTCGCAACGAATTGGTCATAGTCCTATGAATATAGTATCAAAAAGACACAAAAAAAGCCAACTGCGGAGCAGCGGCTTTCAAAAATCGTGTACCGTGACCGAATGCTTGGCGATTTGCGACAGTCTTTTGCGGACGTCGTCAATCCATCCTCCGTCGTCGAGCGACTGGGCCAACAGCAGCAGATCAAGCAGTTCGTTGATTCTTTCTTGGATTATTGTCTCTACAGGGTCGGCTGCCCTTTTTTTCTCCGTTACTTTGACCATCAAATGGGCGATTTCGCATACATCGTCAAATTGAAGCGCCTGTTTCTCCGGCTCGCTGCCGAGCTTGCCGATGAGTCCGGTCAATTCCGGCTTCACTTCGGCAAACACCTCGCTGCGGTTGCAGGTGTCGCACGAGAAAATCGGAACGTTCCCGATCTCGACTTTGTTCTGGTAAATGACGGTACGAAGACGAATGCTCATAGCCTTTCCACACTTGCACGGCTTATGCAACAACTACCACTCCTTTTGGCAGCAACGCCAAACCTTTCTCAAACGATCGGAATCCGTTGATTCCGACGGTCCCGACAAACGAGCCACCGTCGTCTATGACGGCACATTCGTCCATCCTGCTTATGTACAAATATTCTACCTTCGCGAACAAACTCCTGCCGCCGCGAGGCTAGTAATATTTAGCACACAGGCGCTCGTAAGCGCGCCGGACAAAAGGCAGCGACAGCGCAAGCATCGCCAGAGTGGCTCCAATCCCATCGTTTCGTATGTCCATTATATCCGGCGTGCGCCCGGGTACGAACGATTGGTGATATTCGTCCGTCAACCCATAAAGCACACACAGCAGCACGACCGTGAACTTCGCCAGGAAGGTCAGCCGCTTCGGACGAAGTGCCCATAAATAAGTCCACGCCAATATAAAGTAAGAAACGAAATGACCCCAATCGAACCCTTCCATCGCAGGAATAATCAGTCGGATTTCATCCAGCCATCCCCCAAGATCGTCGCCGGTCCGCGAGGACAAATAAAAAATAACTGCCATCCACAGGACGGAAGGCAGCCACCTGACGATCATGTTCATCCTTTATGCTCCTCGGCATATTGCGCCAAACGGTCGACGAACGCTTTGGTAAACGCCGGAAGATCCGGAGGTCTGCGTCCGGACACAATGTGCCGGTCGACCACTACTTCTTGATCGACCCAAATTGCGCCCGCATTTTCAAGATCGTCCTTGATGCCCGGTGTGGAAGTCATCGTGTAGCCCTGGCATATTTTCGCCGAAACGAGCACCCAGCCGGCATGACAAATGTGCGCGATCGGTTTTTCCGCTTCGTGAAATTCTCGGGTCAGCCGCAGCACCGAAGCATAGCGGCGCAGTTTGTCCGGCGCCCAGCCTCCCGGCACGTAAAGCCCGATATAGTCTTCAGACTTCACTTCGTCCAAGGCATATTCGGTCGTCAGAGGAACGCCATATTTTCCGTGGTAGACGGTACCCACCTTAGGGCCGGCCAGATGTACCTCAAGCCCGGACTCCCGCAGCCGCAGCACCGGGTACCACATCTCCAGATCTTCAAACTCTTCGTCGACAAACGCAAGCACTTTATGTCCCGCAAGATTCATCCTATTCTCCCCCAACTATGGCTAGTATCATAAAGTCAACAACGCTTAAGAGAAACCGCAAGCGGGTCGTGTGCGCCCCGACTGATCAGCGATATCCGTCTCCAAATATTTGGTAAGGACGGTCACCACTTCGGCACTGCTGGCACAGCCGGCCAGCTCCTCCCAAATCTTCTCGCCGTCGCTGTGTCTGCTTTGGAGCAGGCTGTTTTTCACCTTCAATATCGATTGCACCGACATGCTCAGGTCGGTAATGCCGAGCGCAATCCAAATCGGCAAAGCGCGGACATCCCCTGCCAGCTCGCCGCATACGCTGATATGCGTCCCGTGCTTGTGGGCATGATCCGCCGTAATCTTCAGCATGCGGAGCACCGACGGATGAAACGGGTCGTACAAATGCGCCACCGTTTCGTTCATCCGGTCGACGGCCAGCACGTATTGGACCAGATCATTCGTTCCGATGCTGAAAAAGTCGACCTTTTGCGCAAGCAAATCGGAGATCATGACCGCGGCCGGAAGCTCGATCATAATGCCAACCTTAATATCTGAGCTAAACGGGGTTCCTTCGGCCGCAAGCTCCTTTTTCGCGTCCTCCAGCACTTCATTGGCTCGGCGCAGCTCGTCTAGCGAAGAAATCATCGGATACAGGATTTTAACGTAGCCGTAATGACTCGCCCGCAAAATAGCCCGAAGCTGCGTTTTGAACAAATCCGTCCGGTCCAGCATAATCCGGATCGCGCGGTAACCGAGCGACGGATTCTCTTCCTCCGGCAGGGCCAGGTAGTCGAGATGCTTATCTCCTCCGACGTCCAGCGTCCGAATGACGACCGGCTTGCCGCCCAGCCGCTCGGCCACTTCACGATATACAGCAAACTGCTCCTCTTCTTCGGGGAAGCTGCTGCGGTCCATGTACAAAAATTCCGTCCGGAACAGGCCGACGCCGGAAGCGCCGTTCTTCATGACCAGCTCCAGCTCCTTCACCGAGCTGATATTGGCCGCCAAATGCATCTGCCTTCCGTCCTCCGTCCGGGTAGGCAGATGGGCCAGCTTTTGCAGCTGTTCCTGAACGGCTTTCCACGTTTCCTTGCGCGCCTTGTACTTCTCGATCACATCGTCGGCCGGATTCACATAGATGACACCCTCGTCGCCGTCGATGATCAGATAGTCGCCGTTTTGAATCGGCGTTTGCAGCTTGCCCTCGAGCCCAAGAACGTACGGCACGCTCATCGCGCGGGCCATGATGGCCACATGCGACGTTTTGCCGCCCAGCATCGTTACCAGCCCTAACGCCAGATTCACATCCAGATGCACCATTTGAGACGGAATCAGCTCTTTGGCTACGAGAATGTAGGGCTGATCCTTGGGCGGCAGCGTCTCTTCGAGCGCTCCCAGCAGATGCTTGAGCAGCCGGTTGCCGACGTCTTTAATATCGAGCGCGCGCTCCTTCATATAGCCGTCGTCAAGCAGATCGAACATTCCTACGAACTTATCGATCGCTTCTTTGACGGCAACCTCCGCCGCTTTGTACTGCCGCTGCATGATCCCCTGCACTTCGTTCATGAATATCGGGTCTTCCAAGATGGCCAGATGCGCGTCGAAAATTTGCGTCTGCTCCTCGCCCAGCACGCTGACGAATTCCTGTTTGATCAGTTCGATCTCGTCCTTGGAATGGCGGATTCCGTCATACAACCTTTCGAATTCGTACGCCAAGTCCGTAACGTCGATCAGCTTTTCGGGAAAGTCCCATTCCCAGGTTGGAATAACGAAAGCTTTGCCCATCGCAATCCCCGACGAAGCTCCGATCCCCTCAACCATAAGCGTTCCCTCCCCCTGTAACTCCTGTTGTAGCGGTATTTTTCAGCATGACGGACATGACCGACGCCTGTCCTTTCTTCACGGCTTTGTAAGGCGCGAAGCTCCATGATCTCACCATATCGACGTTCGTGATGAGCATAGGCGTCGCGAGCGACTTGCAATTTTTCTTCACCTTCTGCAGATTGAACCTGACGAGCAGTTGACCGGGTTCGACCAGGTCTCCTTCTTTCACGTAAGCGGTAAAATATTTGCCCTGCAGGCCGGCCGTATCGATTCCGATATGGAGGAGCACTTGAAGTCCTTGCTCCGTCTCGATCCCGAGGGCGTGAAGCGTCGGGTACACGTGAATGATTTTACCCGCTACAGGCGATACCAGCTCTCCTTTATCAGGGAAAAAGGCGACGCCGTTGCCCACCAGTTTGCCGGCGAAAATTTTGTCCGGCACTTCCTCCAACGGGATCATCCGCCCCTGCATCGGCGAGCTGAACAGCACCTGCTGAATATCTTTGCGCATCGACTTGATCATCTCTTCGCGGATCAATTCCGAATACGTGCCGAACACGACCTGAACGTTGCCGCCGCCCAAACGGATGACGCCGGCCGCACCGAGCAGCCGAAGCGCCGACACATCCATCTGCCGGTCATTGACCAGCGTGAGCCGCAGGCGGGTAATACATGCTTCGATGTTCTTGATGTTTTCCTTGCCGCCAAGCGCCTGCAAAATGAGCGGCGAACGGTACGGAATGTCCCCGGCCCATTCTTCGAGCTGCGAGCCCTCCTCGCGTCCCGGTGTCGGGATACGGAAACGGCGGATCGCCCAACGGAACAGCACATAGTAGACGAAACCGTAAGCAAGCCCGATCGGAATCAGCAGCAGGCCGCGTGTCGACAAGTGCAGATTGATCAAGTAATCGATCGCTCCCGCCGAATAAGAGAAGCCGTGGTGAATGTCGAGCACGTAAGCGATCCACATCGCCAATCCCGAAAGAATAGCATGCACGAAAAACAGATACGGTGCCACGAACAAAAACGCGAACTCGATCGGCTCGGTCACCCCGGTTAAGAAGCAGGCGAAAGCCGCCGTAAGGAAAGTCGTCCGAATTTTCGGCTTTAAATCCTCACGCGCTTCCTGAATAATCGCCAAGGCAATGGCGGGCAGCGCGAACATCATGATCGGATACAGGCCGGCCATATACATTCCCGCCGTCGGGTCTCCGGCAAAATAGCGGGGCAAGTCGCCGAATACCGGCTGTCCTTGCGCATCGTTATAAGCGCCGAGCTGAAACCAGAAAAAGTTGTTGAACACGTGATGCAGTCCGGATGGGACCAAAAGTCGGTGAATGATGCCGTATAAAAATGCGCCGAACCCGCCGAGTCCCAGAATAAAACTCGTGAGCTTCTCCATCCCGGTTTCGAGCGCAGGACCGAATTGGATCATCAGTAAAATTAATAAAAAGATGGCAAGCCCCATCAGCAGCGGCACCATGCGGGGACCGCCGAAAAATTGAATCGATTCGGGAAGCTGAATATGCTTAACCCTATGATAAATGACGGCCGCCAGCAAACCGATCAGGATGCCGCCGGGAACGCCGAGCTGAAACGAATCGCCGAGGTAACGCTGCGTCGCCTCGCTGAACATGTAATGGCCGATAAGCGCCGACATGCCCGCGATTCCTGCGCTTTCCGTCAACCCCAGGGCGACGCCGACCGCAAAAATAAGCGGCAAATACGTAAAGATCGTTGTGCCGCAGAGCAATAAAATCTCCCCGACGCGGGGCATATGAATCCGATCCCAAGGCAGGGTACCGAGGCGCAGCAAGATAGCGGCAACGGGAAGGGTAATGGTCGGCATCATGAGCGACCGGCCAAGCTGCTGCAAGTTTCCCATCCAATTCAAATCGGTCCGTTCCCCCTTTCATACTAACGATGGTACGCTCAGAACCGTTTTTTGTCAAACCGTAAGTTCAGGGAAAACACAAAGAAGACGGGCCTGCCGGGCCCGCCTGTTCGAAGCTGCTTGCCGATTAAAATTAGAATCTGTTAAAGCCCACGCCGCTTGCGCCGAAACCGCTTGTGCTGATACCGCCTGCGCCGATACCAAATTGACTTTGCGCCGGTTGGTTGGAATCGGAACGAAGATAAGAGTCATGTCCTTGTTGGTTGCCACGGTAGTTGGCCAGATGGTACGATTGCGGGCTTTGGAATTGGGAATACGACTGCCCGGAAACGCCAAATTGTTGGCCAAATTGATTTTGGCTTGCAAAGCTTGCCGCGCCGAATTGGGGTGCGCCGATTCCGAATTGGCTTTGTGCCGGCTGCGTGGAATCCGAACGCAGGTAAGCGTCATGGCCCTGCTGGTCTCCGCGGTAGTTGGCCGTGTGATACGATTGCGGCGATTGCGGGCTTTGATATTGCGAGAACTGTTGTCCGGCTCCGAAAGAAGAAGCGCCGAATTGGGGTGCGCCGATTCCGAATTGGCTTTGCGCCGGCTGCGTGGAATCGGAGCGAAGATAGGCGTCATGCCCTTGTTGGTTGCCGCGGTAGTTCGCCGTGTGATATGCTTGCGGGCTTTGGAATTGCGAGAATTGCTGCCCGGCTCCGTATTGCTGGCTGATTCCGGATTGATTCAGGGACTGGTTGTATTGGGATTGTACATATCCGACCGGCTGGTATTTGGAGTATTGGGAGCTTGCAGGACCGGCCGTACCCAATTGGTTTTGAAAGCTGCTTTGGAAACCTTGTTGGTACATGCGAAAAAATCCTCCTCGAAGTTATTATAGGAAGTCTTCCGGTGCTGGGTCGTTGTTCCGTTCCATTCCAGAAGCCTTTCTTATTGTCTTCAAGGAGGATTTATTTTATTACTTGGCGTTTATTTTTTTTTAGGGTTGTCCGGGACAAATTTCCCGCTTTAACTGCCGGGCGGCCAAGCAAGGATCGCTTTGCCGAACGATAGCCGATACGACGGCCACTCCGTCTGCGCCGGCCTGAATGACGGGCGCCGCATTGGAAACGTCAATGCCCCCGATCCCGACCATGCTAATATGCGGCCAACGCTGCTTGATCTCCGAAATCAGCCCGGTGCCTATCGGCGCCCCGGCATCCCCTTTGGTAAGGGTGGAATAGACGGCGCCCACGCCCAAATAATCTGCGCCTTGAGCTATGGCCCACTCCGCTTCAGCCATCGTGCTGGCGGAGATGCCGATGATCTTATCCTCGGCGAGCAGCTTGCGGGCTTCCGATCCCGGCAGATCGTCCTGGCCGACATGCACGCCGTCGGCGTCTAGCGCGAGCGCCACATCGACCCGGTCGTTAACCAGAAAAGGGACGCCGTATTCCCGGCAAAGCTCCCGCAGCGCTCTGCCTTCTTCGATGACGCGGAACAGAGGCGCTTTTTTCTCGCGAAGCTGGATCATCGTTACGCCGCCCTCCAGTGCCGCCCGGGCAATCTCTAACGCCGATCGCCCTTCGTGGCCCGAGAGATCCATAACCAAGTAAACCGATAAATATTGACGAATGTCTGACCGGAACAAATTATTTCCCTCCGGGCAACAAAATCGAGTCTTCTACTTTGATGCAGCGGTCCATAATCACTTCAAGACCGCCGGCGCGGGCAATATCCGCCGCTTCTTCGTTAAAGATCCCCTGCTGCAGCCAGAACACCTTGGCCCCGATCTTTACCGCTTCCTCGGCGACGGGAACGACCTGTTCGCTGCGGCGGAATACGTTCACGATATCCACTGGTTCGGGAATATCGCTGAGCGACGCGTAGCAGGTTTCCCCGAGAATCGTTCCGCTTACGGTCGGATTGACCGGGATAATGCGGTAGCCTTTCTTCTGCATGGCTTCCGCAACCATGTAAGATACGCGATCGGGCTTGTCGGACAGCCCGACGACCGCTACGTTGCCGGCTCCCGCCAATAGTTCTTTGATTCGTTCACGCGGTGGATTTTCAAAAGCCATGACAAATCGCTCCTCGCTTCATGAATTTATTTCGCCTTCGTATAGCTTATCGCTTGGCGTCCCATCGCATCCCATGTTGCCATAAACGCTTCTTTGTCGATTTTTTTGTTGCTTTGGCCGGCAAGCGGGTCGTTGACATATACGTACTGTTCGTCAAAACCGACCAGCAGCACCGCATGCTCCATAAAGGTCGTCTCGATCGGACCGATCGGCGTATCCCACACGACCCAATTGTCCGGAACCTTATAGTTGATCGTCGTCCAAACGACGGACGGGACTCCCTGAATCAATTGGTCTTCAAGCTTCGAGAACGGTTCCTTGGTCAGATCTTGCGCCGTAGGAACATAAGCCTTTAGCAGCTCGAACAATGCGGTATGGTAGATCCCGAACCCTTTGGCGGCGCCCGTCACCTCTCCGACGAATCCGGTGTTCGGATTCCCCCAAAAAGCGATTGAGCCGTTTTTGTTATAACGGATCGGGGTCGGATCTTTTTTCATCTCGGGAACCAAATCCATCTTGGATTTGTTCACGCCGTAATATTGCAACAGCATCGCAAGACTCGTCACTTCGCATCCGGAAGGAAGCTCGGGCAGCTGCCGAATATGCGGCGCTTCCAACAATACGCTTTTCGGCCGCTCGACCGGCTTCGCCGCAGGAGGTGCGGCGGCGCTAGCGGCTGTCTTGGCCGCGGCAGCTTCTTGCTCCGCGTAGGCGACGGTCGGGTCCCGGAACCATGTCTGTCCCGTTAGTTTAGCGTAAAGCAGTACGCCAAATACGCCGCTGGCAAAGAGAAGCCCTGTGATGAGAAATAAAGCAAGCGTGACCTGGATTCCTTTCCATAATACGGTCACGTCCTTCACCGCCTCGTTACGATCAGCATGCCGATCATGATGATAGGTTAAGCAACGCCGGCGCGCAGCGCCTTACTCTTGAACCAGTTCGATTTGCGCCCCGAGCGACAGCAAATGCTCGAAGTAATGAGGGTAAGATTTGGCCACATGATGCGCGTCGTTGATAATCAAGCCTTGCTCGGAACGGAGGCCGACGATAGTAAGCGCCATGATGACACGGTGGTCGTAGTGCGCGTTAATCTCGACGCCGCCCGTTACGCCCTGCGGACGCCCATGGACGATAATCTCGCTTTGTCTTTCCTCCACATCCGCTCCGGCCTTGCGCAACTCGTTCACAAAATCCGTAATTCGGTCGCATTCCTTGTATCGCAGGTTCTCTACATTGTAGAATCGGGACGTGCCTTCCGCAAACACCGCCGCCGCAACCATCGCCAGCACGCCGTCGGTGAAATGATCTCCGTCGAATTCGCCTGCGATCAGCTTCTGATTGCCGCGAATCCGAACGGCATCGTTCTCGTGGGTAAGATCGACACCCATCGCGCGGAGCACGTCGACAACGGCCCGCTCGCCCTGCCTGCTTTGCTCAGCCAAATGAAGCACCGTCACGTCCGAATGCGTCACGGCCGCAGCGGCCAGGATGGCGGCAGAACCCGGATAATCGCCCTGAACCGTGTAGTTTTGGGGCTTGTACTGCTGCTTGCCCGGAATTTTGTAATGCATCAAATCGTCGGACGCTTCGATTTTCACACCCGCTTGGGCAATGACTTCCAGCGTCTGGCCGACGATAATTTTCGATTTCAGATCGTGCAGCACCGTAATCTCGCTATCCTCGTCCAGCAAGGGAGCAACGAACAGCAAGGAGCTTAAAAATTGCGAGCTGACATTCCCGGAAACGGTAATTTTGCCGCCCCGCGGATGGCCGCCCCGAATCGTAATCGGCAGCTTTCCTTCACGGTGCTCTACCTCGACTCCCATCTGCTTCAAGGCGTCGATCAGATCGTCATGAGGGCGTTTGCCGAGAGAATCCGGATAAGCGTTTATGAACGTCACCTCCGGGCAAAAAGCGGCGACCGACATCAAGAAGCGGAGTACCGCTCCGGCATTGCCGACATTCAGCTCGCTCACATGCTTCGGATGACGGCCGAAGCCGCGGATTGTCATCTTCTCGTCGTCCTCTTCCAGGACGGCGCCCAAATCCCGGATGCAGCGGCGCATCGCGTCGCTATCCTCGCTGTGGGCCGGAAAGTACACCGTGCTCGTCCCGTCCGCAAGCGCAGCGATAAGCAAATAGCGGGTCGTGTAGTTTTTGGAAGACAGAGCGTTAATCGTCCCGCCCAGACGCGGGGTCGGTTTGACAATGGCTTTCATCGTAAAGTATCTCTCCTTGTCCGTCAGAGCTTTATATATGTAAGTGAAAAGATATAGCCTGCATAAGCAAGCAACAAACCGAGTGTATACGACAGCCCCATATACAGCCAGGCCGTCCGGCTTTCGCCTTGGCTAATCAGCGCTTCGCTTTCCAGCTTTAGCGTCGAAAAGGTCGTGAATGCCCCCATAAATCCGCTGCCAAGGAGCGCCATCAATCGGCCGTCTGCCCCTCCTCCCCACAAGACGCCCAACAAGAACGAACCGATAAGGTTGACCGTCAGCGTTCCGTATGGTAGAGAAGTTTTAAGCCGTTCCGCGATGCCGCTGCCGATCCAATACCTTGCAACGGCGCCGGCAAAGCCTCCTGCGCTTACGAGCAGCAGCGTTCCTAATGTATTCGACATCATTCCTCAGAACCCCTTTTTACCGCCGCCAAATTTAGACCGAACAGGCGTCCGAGACGAATGCAGCCGAGCCCGCCCCACAGGCTGATGATAAAATAGAGCGCGGCGATCGTCCAAAGCTGCTGCTGGAGCATCGATACGAGCTCCCAGCTTAATGTCGAGAACGTCGTAAACGCTCCGACGAATCCGGTCATCAACGCGGCGCGAAGGTTCGAATACCGCTTCAAACCGGGCAAATAGGCCAGAAAGCCAAGTGTCAGGCAGCCGGCCAGGTTGCACAGCAGCGTTCCCCACGGCAGCGAGGTAACCTGCTGCGGATTCATAGCAAAGGACAATCCGTACCGTGCCAGCGCTCCGGCAATTCCCGCCAGACCTATATAAAGTACGGTCATTCGATATCGTCCCCATTCAAAATTAACGTCATCAACGACAGGCATTCCGCTTTGTTTGACACGCTGCCGTTTTCTTTTTATGATGAAGGCAAGTCGGCCGCAAGCCGAAGGAGAAGGAGGCTGTATTGATGCATACGATTACCCCGCAAGAAGTCAAGCAACGGCTTGAAAACGGCGAAATGCTTACCCTCATCGACGTGCGCGAACCGGAAGAAGTCGCGCTCGGCATGATCCCGGGAGCCAAGCATATTCCTTTGATGGACATCCCTCAGCGCCTTGACGAAATTCCGCAGCACAGCGAAACGATTCTCGTCTGCCGCAGCGGCAATCGCAGCGGGCGGGCGCTTGAATATTTGGAAGCCCAAGGCTTCACCGGGCTTGTCAACATGACCGGCGGCATGCTGGAGTGGGAGCAGCTTTAAGCCCGCTCCCGCTCCAAGCGGCTGCAAATCTCGTCCACGATCTGCCCGACGGTCTTGCCGTCCGTATCCACATGGAGATCCGCAAAATCGTACGCGTGCTTGCGGCTTTCCATAATGTGGCGTACGCGGTCTTCGACTCCGCCTTGCAGCAAAGGACGGCTTTGATCGGACCGGACCCGCTCGATGATCGTTTCGGCGGACGCCTTCAGCGCGACAACCAGACCGCTGCGCTGCATAAGAATCCGGTTTTGCTCTGCCAGAACGGCCCCGCCTCCGGTCGCTATCACCTGATGCTGACCTTGGAGCGTCCGTTCGATCGTCTCGCTTTCCGCTTTGCGGAAGAAGGGCTCTCCGAGCTCTGCAAACATTCGGGTAATGCTCATTCCGTGTACCCGCTCAATGGCAGCGTCCGTATCCTCATACACCCAGTTCAGCCTCGAAGCGAGCGCTTGTCCGACGGAGGATTTGCCGGTTCCCATCATACCGACCAACACGATGTTACAGTATTCCACTTCCCTGCACCTCTGACTTTCGCATCATTCAACTGACCCTATCATATCATAGCCGACACCGTGTGAATAGAAAGTTTGGCAAAAACATAAGATGGTTGTGAATAAATTCCAGCCAGATCAGTCATGATGTTTAATGCATATTTCCCGAAGGGAGAACACGGTCATATGACGCAAGGCGCCCTATCGCAAACCAGCGCAGCCGGTCCCTACTGGACCGAGCACAAGCTGGAACAAATCATGGATCCCACAAGACCCTTATGCCGAGAAGAAATCGTCTGGATGCTGGAGTATATTAAAAAAAAGGTGGCCGAGGAAGACCCGAACTTGACGGATCTTTCCCAGCCACGGCTGCTTAAAAACTTCCGATATTTTGCCGAAATCGCTTTGATGCTCATTCAGCGGCGAGGCGGCCACGATATGGAGACCGACCGGCTTAAGAGCTGGTTGTACGAAGCGTCCTTCGGTCTGCATCCGGTCAAGCCGGATCGCATCAAAAGGCACCTGTAGCCGCTTAGTTTTCCATCCAGTGGAAGTGGAAGGTGCCTTCTTTGTCGACCCGCTTGAAGGTATGCGCGCCGAAATAATCGCGCTGCGCTTGCAGCAGGTTGGCCGGCAAACGCTCGGTCCGGTAGCTGTCGTAGTAAGCCAGCGCGGAAGCGAAGGCCGGAACCGGCACGCCGCGGGTGATTGCCGTTGCGACGACGTTTCTCCAAGCGTCTTGGTACTGCTCCACGATGCCCTTGAAGTATTCGTCAAGCAGCAGGTTTTTCAACTCCGGATTGCGGTCGTACGCATCCTTGATGTTCTGCAGGAAACGGGCGCGGATAATGCAGCCGCCGCGGAAAATCATCGCAATGCTGCCGTAGTCCAGGCTCCAGTTGTATTCCTCGCTTGCCGCTCTCATTTGGGCGAAGCCCTGCGCGTAAGAGCAAATTTTGCTCGCATATAGTGCCTTCCGTACCGCTTCGATAAACGCCGCGCGGTCGCCGTCGAAAGCCGCTTGCTTCGGTCCGTTCAGCACTTTGCTGGCCGCAACGCGCTCTTCTTTCATGGCCGAGATGAAGCGGGAGAAGACGGATTCGGTAATGATGGACAACGGAACGCCCAGATCAAGCGCGCTTTGGCTTGTCCATTTGCCTGTACCCTTCTGGCCGGCGGAATCGAGAATGACATCGACCATCGGCTTGCCCGTTTCCTGATCGTATTTGGTGAAAATGTCGGTTGTGATTTCGATCAGGTAGCTGTCCAGCTCGCCCTTGTTCCAATCGGCGAAAATCTCATGAAGCTCCTGCGTGCTGACGCCAAGCACGTCTTTGAGCAGATGGTACGCTTCGCAGATGAGCTGCATGTCGCCGTATTCGATGCCGTTATGCACCATCTTGACGTAATGGCCGGCGCCGTCCGGTCCGATGTAGGTGCAGCAAGGGTCGCCGTTCACTTTGGCCGAAATGGCCGTCAGAATCGGAGCGACCAGCTCGTAGGCGTCCTTTTGCCCGCCCGGCATGATCGAAGGACCTTTCAACGCGCCTTCCTCCCCGCCGGATACGCCGGTACCGATAAAGCGAAGGCCGTGCGCTTCCAGCTCTTTGTTGCGGCGCTGGGTGTCCGGGAAAAATGCGTTGCCGCCGTCGATGATAATATCGCCTTTTTCCAGATGAGGAACCAACTGGTTAATCGTGTCGTCCGTCGCATGGCCCGCTTGCACCATGATTAAAATTTTGCGAGGCGTTTCGAGCGAAGCTACGAATTCCTCGATGCTGTATGTACCGACCAGCTTCTTGCCTTGCGCTTCAGCGAGCAGCGCATCCGTTTTCTCCCGCGAACGGTTGAAGACGGACACCGTGAAGCCTCTGCTTTCGATGTTCAGAGCCAGGTTTTTCCCCATGACCGCAAGGCCGATAACGCCGACTTGTTGTTTGGACATTGTGGTTTCTCTTCCTTCCTTTTTCTATTTTAATTTTGACGATTTAGGGGGTTTGGAACTTCTCCCAAGAGACGGAGGTCAGAATATCCATCGAAGAGCCTGCGTGTTGCCTTTGAAAATGGATTCTTACCGCAAGGTAAATTCAAGGAATCCATTTTCAAGAGCGACCGGAGATGGATATTGCTGCACCGCAATCAGATTGGGAATTGGCTTCCACCCTTAAATCGTCATCGCTCCGAAGCCCCCGTCCACCCGCAGCACCGTGCCGGTGACGAAACTCGAAGCTTTCTCCGAAGCCAGATACACGGCTGCGCCCTGAAGCTCTTCCGCTTCGCCGAAACGATTCATCGGCGTATGACGCATGATGGATTCGACACGCTCGGGAGACAAAATTTTGCGGTTTTGCTCAGCCGGGAAGAAGCCCGGAATGATGGCATTGACACGCACGCGCGCCGGAGCGAATTCGCGCGCCAGAAATTGGGTGACGTTGTTCACCGCCGCTTTGGAAGCGGAGTACGTGAACACTTTGGACAGCGGCGGGTCCGAAGATACGGAGGAGATGTTAATGATGCTGCCTCCTTCGCCTTTGTCCACCATATGCTTCCCAAAAATTTGACACGCCAACACGACGCTTTTGAGATTCACTTCCATAATCGAATCCCATTCGTCCATCGTAATGTCAAAAAACGGCGTCGCGCTGTTTTTGCCCGGACAGTTCATCAAAATATCGCAGCGCCCTGTCCACGCAAGCACTTCGGACAGCACCCGCTTCAAGTCCTCGGCATTCGTCGCATCCGCCGAAAAGCACTTGGCCCGTCCGCCGGCCGCTTCGATCCGCTTCGCAACTTCTTCGGATTTCTCCATATTGCGCCCGACCACCGCGACATCCGCCCCGTGTCCGCCAAGCGCAATCCCCATCGTGCCGCCTAAGGTGCTGTTGCCTCCGATGATAACTGCCGTTTTTCCCGATAAATCGAATAAGTTCATGGCCCGACGCCTCCTAAGATTGCGTGTGAATCTGTTGAAAGGAGGTGATGGCATCAAACTCATCCTTCAACTGATGGTACACACGATTATAAATTTTTGTCAACTGTTGATATACTTCGTGGTTCGGCTCACTTGCGCGAAGCGACTGCTCCACCTGCATCCAATCGTGAACGCTGGAGAAATCCTTAATCTCGCCGAGCGCCAGCATGCCGAGCTGCGCCGCCCCGAGGCCGGAGCTTTCGATCGTATTTGGCACGGCGACGTTCGCGTTCAGCACGTCGGCCATCATCTGGAGCCAGAACGAAGAGCGGGCAAAGCCGCCGGAAGCGCGTACCTCCCGGGTCGGGCCGCTGAGCTCCTCCAGCGCGGATACGACCGAATGAATCCGGTACATGACACCTTCCAGCACCGCCCGGATCATATGCTTCTTCTGATGATAAAGCGATAATCCGAAAAATACGCCGCGCGCGTTCGCGTTCCAGTACGGCGCCCGCTCGCCGGTAAGCAGCGGCAGGAAGATAAGTCCGTCCGAGCCGGCAGCTACCTCGCGCGCCAAAGACGTCAAATAGTCGTACGGGTCCATGCCTCTGCGGCGTCCTTCTTCCGCTTCCGCCGTGGCGAGCTGATCGCGGACCCAGCGGAACATGATGCCGCCATTGTTGATCGCGCCTCCGACGACCCAGAAATCTTCCTTAAGCGCATAGCAGAACAATCGGCCCTTCAGATCGGTTATCGGCTCGCGCACGACGCCGCGAACAGCGCCGCTGGTCCCGATCGTTACCGCGTAAACACCCGGTTCGAAAGCGCCGACGCCGAGGTTGGCCAGCACGCCGTCGGACGCGCCTACGACAAAAGGCGTATCCGCCGAGAGCCCCATCGAGGCTGCATTCCCGACAGTCAGCCCTTGCAGCACGTGCGTAGTCGATACGGGCTCCGACAGCTGCTCGGGGCGGACGCCACAGGCTTCGAGCGCCTGCTTATCCCACGCCAGCTCCCGCAGGTTGAAGAGACCAGTGCAGCTTGCCAGCGAATAGTCGATCACCAGCTTGCCGAACAGCTTGCCGAACACGTATTCTTTGATGCCGATAAACTTATACGCCTGCTCGAACAGATCCGGCCGATTGTCCCTGAACCACATCAGCTTCAGCAGAGGCGACATCGGATGAATCGGAGTGCCCGTGTTCCGGTAAATGTCATGGCCGTTCAGCTCTTCCTTCAGCACTTTGACGTAGCCAACACTGCGGTTGTCGGCCCATGTGATGCAGCGCGTTAGCGGAGTCAAATCGCGGTCCACCGCGATCAGGCTGTGCATCGCCGAGCTGAACGAGACGCACAGCACTTGTCCGGGCAAAATGGCCGCTTTGCGGACGACTTTGCGAATGGCGGTAAGAACCGCTTGATAAATTTCTTCCGGGTCCTGCTCGGCCATATCCGGCTTGGGCGTGTAAAGCGGATACTCCACCGCATGGGACGCAAGCACGCGGCCGCTCCGGTCGATCACCAGCGTCTTGGTGCTCGTCGTGCCGATGTCCGCGGCGATGATGTAAGGCTTGGGTACAGACAAACCGCTCATTTATACCAGATTCCCTTCGCTGTTGAATGACAGATCGTACGGTTCGGTCAAAATCTCGATATCCGGATGAAGCTTCGCTTCCTCAAGCAGATTGACCGAAATCTCGATTTCGCCCAAATGCAGCGTATCCCGTATACGCACAAGCCGGCATTGGGTATAATCCAAAATATTGCAAGTTTTGACCGCGGCTTTGATGGCGTACAGGTCGTTTTCGAGCGTCGTTGCGATTTTGGTCGGCGCGCATACGGTGGAAGTCAGCCCGTTGGCGTAGGTCGCAGCCAGGTCCATTTTGTCGACCAGCCGCTGCGTCGTGAAATCGGCCGTGCCGACGCCATTGGCGTTGCCTTTCGTCTCCGGCGTCGTATCGAGCACGACCATCTTGGACACGTCGGGGCCGCCATGTGCGTACGGTGTCGGATAACGGCCGGTGATGTTCGGGTCCATGCCGTCGCCGCTGATGTTTTTGCCGATGTAATCGATGACGAGCACGTCGATTTGATCAAACAAAATTTTCGGCAGCCGGGCTTTGGCGATCTCGAGCAGCACCATCTCGCGTTCCTCCACTTGAGCTGCGGGCAGCACTTCGACGATGCACGTTTCGTCGTATGCATTTTCCACAAGCGCCACGCCGAACAGGATCGGTAGCTTCTCGATCATAATCCGCGCCATAGCCGGCACGTTCTCAGCCATATATTTGAAGCCGAGCTGGTGGCACGCTTCCGCCCCTTTTTGCTTGCCGAGCCCGATGGAAATCATTTTCATAATGCCGCTTTCGATTTTGCCGCGGAAGGCGGTGTGCGGCTTCACCCGGTTGATGACGACGATGGCGTCCGCCTCGTATGCGTATTTATCGACGTAAACCGGAAGGCCGTTCGGCAGTTGGTCGATCTGCACGACCTCCATCGTCGAGCGGATCCGCACCCCCATCGCTTCCTCCGTAACGCCGAGATGGTGAAGTACTTCCTTCTGTCCTTCGGCGGTCGCGCCTCCGTGGCTGCCCATGCAGGGGACGATGAACGGATGGGCGCCTGCCCGTTTGATCGCATCGATCGTCATCCGGGTGAAGGCGGCGATGTTCGCCACGCCGCGGCTGCCTACTGCCACGGCCACCTGCTGGCCCGGCTTGATCCGGTCGATGGCGCCGGGCTTCGCCAGCTCGCGCTCCAAATCCTCGGTCGGGCGCTCGAGCCGGGTTCCGTCGAATTTTTGACGGATGCGGACCATTTGCGGCATCGGGATGTCTTGCAGAAGCGTTCTGAGTACGCTCATGTTACTTGCCTCCCCAAACGAATTATAAGGATTTGACGGAGTCGCGGATAACCAGCTCCGTATGGAATAGAACGACCGATTTTTCCGAATGCTTCGTCTCGATGAACTTCAGGAGCGTCTCCGCCCCGGCCCGGCTCAGCTCTTCGATCGGCCTGCGAACCGTGGTCAGCGCTGGCGACATGAAAGCCGAGAACAGGTGGTCGTCGAAGCCTGCTACCGAGATGTCTTCCGGCACCGACAAGCCCCGCTCCGTCACGGCTTTCACCGCACCGAGCGCCATGTCGTCGTTGCAGCAAAAGACGGCGGTCGGCCGGTCGGGAAGCTCCAGCAGCTTGCTCATGGCCGCGTGGCCGCTTTCCAGATCGTAGTTGCCGCTGACGTAATACGCTTCCGGTACGGAAATCCCGTGCTTGCGGAGCGCCTCGCGATAGCCGTCGCGGCGGGCTTGCGTCGATTTGAAGCCCTGTTTCCCCTCGATGATGGCAATATCGCGGTGTCCCTGCTGCACCAAATATTCCGTAAGCCGGTAAGCGCCGCTCTGGTCGTCCGGGACGAAGTTCATCACTTGGACGCTTTCGACGGGCCGGTTCAGCACTACAAGCGGAATTTCTTTGTCCGAAGCATATTCGATGAACGACTGGTCGCTTTCGCTTTGGCTCATGACGATGATGCCGTCGAAATTTTTGCGGTTCACCTTATGAAAGCTCTTGTAATCGTCAATCCCGCGGACAATCAAGTTGTAATCGTCTTTAATGACGTCATTTACGCCTTTGATGGCTTCGTACAAAAATCCGGCGGAGGTACCGGTATGCAAGGTTGTAAAAAACAGCCCTAAATTGTATGATCGATCCAGCACCAAGCTTCGCGCGCTGTAATTCGGAGTATAGTTCATGCTTCCCGCAATCGCTTTGATGCGCTCTTTCGTTTCCGGGTTGATCAGCGGGCTGTCGTTCAATGCCCGGGAAACGGTCGTATGCGACACGCCGGCCAATTTGGCGATGTCTTTGATCGTAACACTCATGGGACCACCTCTCATTCATCATAACACAGAAATGCACACGTTAACAATGCTATTTTCTTGCGTATATTCAACACAAAACGGACTTTTTGTACGATGTATGAAATCGATGAATCTCTTTTGTAGTCAAATGAGGTTATAGAGGTGACGTAGGGAGGTGGGGTATCCACTTCCGTTTGCATCTCTATTTTTGTAAAAGCCCATTTTCTCAACAAGCTCAAGCCAGCCCAATGGCCATCTTATTTAATGAACCAGATTTAATCCTGATCGTTTCGATGATAGAAATAATCGGTTGCATTTCAATTCACTCGTCCCAATGCTTGTCCGAAGCCGTTTTTATGACTTCTTCTCTGTGGCAAAATAAAGCATGGCAGCGACCGGGAAAGCTATTCCGATCCATAACGCTGTACTCCATCCCCCTGAGGCATACGCCCATGCCCCAATTGAGGAACCGATAGCTCCGCCAAAAAAGAAAATAGCCATGAAAAGTCCGTTCAAACGACTGCGAATTTCTGGTCCCAAGGAAAAGATCGCGCGTTGTCCGAGCACAAGATTGGCGGATACTCCCGCGTCCAGCAATATGGCTGAAATGACCAGAACGGCTACTCCGATGGCTGAGCCGGTTTGGATCAGGAGCGGCAGCAAAACAGAAATGATGACCGTAGCGAGCGCTATCCATGTTCCGGGTCTCGTCCAGCCGCGATCAGCCAGCCGTCCGGCAATGGGGGCAGCTACCGCACCCGCGACTCCGGCAAGTGCGAACAACGCAATGTCTTTCTGGGAAAAATGAAAAACCGGGCTGGATAACAGTAAGGGAACAGTTGTCCAAAATAAGCTGAACGTCGCAAATACACACGCATGATATGCAGCGCGACGGCGTAAGATCGGGGTCGTTCGCAGCAGGTGCCACATCGAAGCAAGCAGTGCTGCATAGCGTGTGTTTGTATTCGGCCTTCTTGCAGGCAGCACTTTCGACAGAACGATCGCCAAAATAACAACGGCTGCGGCGGACAAAGCGAATATGGCATGCCAGCCAAAGAAATCAGCTACCAGACTGGACAAAGGTCGCGATAGCATAATTCCAAGCAACAAACCGCTCATGATATTGCCGACAACACGGCCGCGAGTCGATTCTGTTGCCAGGTATGAAGCAAATGGTACAAGTACTTGGGCTGCAACCGAACCCAACCCGATAAAAAGAGAAGCCCCTAAGAAAAGCAATGGCTGTTTCGCCATAGCAGCTGCTGCGAGGGCTATTGCCGTAAGAAGTAACGATACGACGATCAGCCTTCGGTTTTCAACAATATCTCCCAAAGGTACGACAAATAGCAAGCCGACAACGTAACCGATCTGCGTTAGCGTTACGATAAAGCCGGCGCTGCTTTCAGAGAGTCCGATGGAAGAACTGATTAACCCGATCAAGGGCTGTGCATAGTAAAGATTAGCGACAATGATACCGCATGCCGTCGCCAAAAGAATGGCCAACCATGTCGGAATATTTTTCTCGATGGCTTGTTTATTTTTTAACGTAGTCATCTTAGGCAGCTCCTTATTTTTAAAAATAAATGCTCAACAGTCCCAGCAAAAAAAACGGCTAACGATCCCCAGCAACTATAATTTGAAGCGGCTTTTTCCTCATGTTAGTGCTCAATCCCCTCCTAATCGTTTTTTTAAATACTGAACGTATAGTTTGTTAAATTGATAATGCAATAATATACTGAACGTACAGTTTTGTAAATGGGCAGTTTCAATTTTTCTTTTTTGTCCATAATTGTTATACTGAACGTATAGTTTATATTTGCGCGTAAGACGTGAATTTACGAAAGGGATGATTACGGTGCACGGCAAAAGAGGTCGGCCGCGTAATGTCGAAACTCAAAACTCTATCCTTTCCGCTTCCTATGAATTATTGTTGGAACATGGCTTTGCAGCGGTCACAGTTGATAAAATTGCAGATCGCGCCAAAGTCAGCAAAGCCACGATTTATAAATGGTGGCCTAACAAGGCTGCCGTTGTTATGGATGGTTTTCTTTTTGCCGCCACGGCAAGGTTACCCGTGCCTGATACGGGCTCGACCTTGAACGATATTCTCATTCACGCTACGAATGTAACCCGGTTTTTGACAAGTCGGGAGGGGACCATCATTACGGAGTTATTAGGCGAAGGGCAGTTTGATCCCGGATTGGCTGAAGCCTATCGAACCCGATATTTCCAGCCCCGCCGGCTTGAGGCCAGTCAGCTTCTGGAAAAAGGGATTCAGCGCGGGGAATTGAAAAAAAATCTCGATATCGGATTATGCATCGATCTCATTTACGGACCGATTTTCTATCGCTTGCTTGTGACAGGCGAAACATTGGACGATGCCTATGTGCAGCAATTGGTAATGAACGCATTTGAAGGAATTCGTGCGACCTAGCCCATTTGATAACACGTTAAAAAGGCCTGTGCTCCCAATCCCGCACAGGCCTTCAGCGGCTGTTCGCTGCGCTGCGGTACGTTCCGCCAACGCCCTTCTGCAGCCATATTATGAAGTTACATTTCAAGCAGCAGCATCTCATGCCGGAGTTCCATCAGCTTCTCCTTACATCGTTCGACCGCTTCCCGGTCTCCCTCCTGCATCGCATCATGCAGCGTAGCCAGCTCGTAATCCAACTCCAGCCGCAGTACCGGAATCCGTTCGTCCGGTCGTCTGGACCGGAACGCCTGCATCATTTCTTCCACCGTGACCACTGGTTCCTTTTGGAATAACACCTTATGTTCCACCCCCGAAATTTCAACCATACGGATGATTTCGCCGAACATGATGTTTTCAATCAGAATCTGCCGGTCTTTAAAGCGCTTTACTACCGCGTGTCCGCGGGTATCGCCGATCATCTTTTCCATCAGCTCCGCCAGCTTTTCGTCTTTGAAGGAGTAATTGCCCACGATTTTATACCGCTCGCCGATCCGCTGAAACCGCAGCTTTACCAGCTTGCGGCCGGTACGGATCGAGACGATAAACTGTTGGTCGCTCTCGTTCCAATAGAGCGAGTAGCCTTCTTGAATGAGTGTTTTGATGAAGTTACGGATTAGCCGACGGTCAAACCGTAACTCAAGGTTGCAATATTCCACCTCATGACTCTTGCTCACGGCAATCCCCTCCTTGATGATATCTTGCTTAATGAACAGCGACGTCTTCTGGTTCGGTCCGTGCTGCTGCCGGCGTGTGTATTGGCGTGAACGCTAGTCGAACAAGCTTATCTCTTTGATAGAATTTTCTGACTATTCTGTTTCTTAGTTCTATCTTATTATGAATCATATGATTTAGCAACTTGGATTATTGATTTTTTTAACGTTTTTTGAACCTATTTTTTTGTGGTCGCGCTGCCTCCGAAACAAAAAACGCCTCCGCTCCAAGGCGAAGACGTTATGACGTATATTTTAATTGCCTCCCGCCGCTAGCCGGCTTCCGTTTCGCCCGGCTTCATCACGACGGAGCCGATGCCGAGCAGCACCAAAGCGAACAGTCCCAGCACGCCCAGATGCATGGCGACATCCCCCAGCCCTTGCCCCGAGCCGAGCCTGCGAATGGCCTCGATCGCCCAGGTCTGCGGCACGAAATTGGCCAGCTTCTGCATGAACTCGGGCATGATCGATACCGGCCAGAAGCAGCCCCCCAACATGCAGGTCGGTGCCGTAACCATCGAGTTGACCGCGCCGATATTCTCACTGTTGCGAATCAATCCGGCCACCGCGCTGCCGATGCCGATGACCGCCAGCAGGAAGCACTCCATCACAAGCAGATGCTGCATGAAAGGCAGCCCGTACGAAAAGTTCATCGCATACCGGGTAAACGCCAACACGAGCACGATTTGCAGCGTGCCTACCACGAAGCTGCCGAGGAAATTGCCAAGCATGATTTCGTAGGCGCGAACGGGAGCCGTAAACATTCGGGTCATCGTTTTTTGCTTCCGGTCTTCGACCATGATAGCGACGGAGCTGTTGACCAGCCCCATCAGGAACATCAGCAGGATACCCGTAGCGAGGCCGAGCGCCGGACTGGCGTACCAACCGTAGTCGGTGCGCGTCGCACGAACCTGATGCTTCTCTACCTGCTCCAGCAATAGATTCAGCCGGTCGTCCGCCTGACCTGAAGCATCCAGCGCGCGCATTGCCGTGCTCACCCGGCGGATCGTTTGGTCCAAGCTCATCCGCAGCGTGAAGGATGCCTCGCTCATGGACAGCTCCAACTGCTCGACGCGCATGGCCCGGCCTTCCTTCAACCCTTGGGAGAAGCCCTCGGGGATGAGGAAAGCGGCATCTGCTTTGTGCTCGATTACCGCCGTCCGCATCGCGTCGGGAGTTGCCGCAGCGGAAAGCCGGTAACGGCCGGTATGCTCAAGCTCCCGCAAAATATGCCGGCCTACCGGCCCTTCGTCCGCATTGATATAAAGGACGGATGCCTTCTCGTCCTGCTTCGCGGCAAAGCCGATAATGAGCGACACGATCAAAGCCGGGGCGACGATAAACAAAAGAAAGCCTCTCCGGTTTCCGATCGTCCTTTTGATTAAATTGACGGCAATAAAGAGACTATTCACGGTATCCCACCTTCCGGTACGCCGCGAAGGCAACGGCCGCCAGCGCGGCGGCGATCGCAGCCAAAACCGTAACATGATGCAGCACGAGCTGCGGTTTTCCATCCAGCATCATCTGCAGGATGCTTTGCATGGCCCAATGATTGACCGTAAATTGCCCGATCCGCATAAGTGCCCCTAACTGCGGATCAAAGCCTCCGCTTAAAAAAGTCATCAGCATAATGACGATCTGGAACGCCATCGTCACCGACTTGATGTTGCGGCAGTACAGCGAGCTTAACATCGCCAGCGCCATCGAAGCCAGCGTGACGGCCAGACATACCGCAAGCAGGATGGTCGGACGATTCCCCCAGTCGACGCCATACGCATAGTGCGTCACACCGATGATGACACACGCCTGAATCAAGGTCAGCAGGCCGTTCCCGAGCATTTTCCCGAACATGATCTGATTCATCGTTACCGGCATGGAGCCGAGTCTGAACAGCGTGTGATCCTCACGCTCGTTCACCAGGCTGATGGATGCCGTCATCCCGGCGTAAAGCATGAACATGACGAGCATCGAGACGGCATAATATTGAAGCGCCGTATATTCCTTGCCCTCGTTTCCCAGCCTGCCCTCCGCAACGAACGTTTCCGAAACGCCGGCATAAACGGATGCATCTGCCAACTGAGTCATTACGGCCTGCGGCCCCAAAGTCAGGGCGGCAGCCTGCATGCTGTTCGCGTAAGCGAGATAGCTTTCCAGCGCCGTCTCGGCGATCAGGTTTTGTCCCCGGTCCTTCCCTGCAATCAGCTCCCACGAAGCCGGTTTTCCTTGCAGCAAAGCTTCCCCGAAGCCCTCAGGCACGATCAGACCGTATTCGGCTCCTCCCTCTTGAAGCGCACGCACCGCTTCGTCGCGGCTGGACGATTCCTGCGTCTGGAGGATTTCCTTGGTTCTCGGATTGTCCAAATACGCCTTGAGCGGCTCGCTCCACCGGCTCTGATCCAGATTCACCACGGCGACCTTCACGGGCGTGATCTTGACATCCTCCGCTTTAAACTCCTTGGAGAGCGCCGAGCCCAGAATTAAGATCAGAACCAGCGGCAGCAAAAACAAAACGAGCATCACCACTTTGATGCGGCTTAACCGCAGAAGCTCGTAACATGCTACGGTCCATAAAATCCGCATGCTCTCCGCCCCCTAATCCCGAAGCGTCCGCCCCGTCAATGACAGGAACAGCGCCTCCAGGTCCGGTTCCACGCGGCTCAGCGATTGAATGACGACCTGATGCTTCGATAAAATATACAAGATGTCCTGCAGCGAATTGGGCGAGGACGGCAAATAAATTTCAAGCGTCCGGTCGTTTCTCGCCACTTGCTGGATGCGCGGATGCGCCTGCAGCTCGGCCACAGCTTCTTCCTTGACCTCGGCGACTTTGACGATCAGCTTCTCGTCCGAGGAGACGAGCGCCCGCAAATCCTCCTGCGTGCCGCAGGCGATCAAGTGGCCGTGATCGATAATCCCGACCCGCGTGCTGATTGCGGCAACCTCTTCCATATAATGGCTCGTATAAATGATGGTCGAGCCCATCTGATTCAGCTTGCGGACCGAATCGAGGATATGGTTGCGGGATTGCGGGTCGATCCCGACCGTCGGCTCGTCCATAATGATCAGCTTCGGCCGGTGCATGATCGCGCACGCGATGTTCAGCCGCCGCTTCATCCCTCCCGAGTAAGCGCCGGGCTTCTCGCCCTGACGGTCCGACAGCCCTACGAACTCCAGCGCTTCCTGCACCCGCTCGCGCAGCAGCTCTCCCCGCAGACCGTACAGCTTACCGAAAAACGTGACGTTTTCACGGGCCGTCAAGTTTTCGTATATCGCGAGCTCCTGCGGCACGAGACCGATCCTCCGCTTGATCTCGAGCGGACTGGCGGCAACGGAAATGCCTTCGATCCGCATTTCGCCTTGATCGATTTTGAGCAGCCCGCAGAGCATTTTGATCGTGGTGCTTTTCCCGGCTCCGTTCGGCCCGAGCAGACCGAATACTTCCCCCTGCCGGATGCTTAATTTCAAATGATCTACGGAAATGTTGCCGCCGTACCGTTTGACGACATCTTTGATTTCGATAAATGACACGTGAGCCCGCTCCTTGTAAGGTGATGTGCTTTGATTGTATTGTACCGTCCTTCATGACGTAAAGCAGGTAGCTTTCGTCATTTGTTGGGAATGACGAAAGTCACGAAGGCCCGCCTTATGATATAATCGCATATGGAGGCGCATAAGGGATGCTTTTACTGCTGCGATACGCACTGATTCTTTTTCCCGCCGTCAGCACGGCTTATATGCTGCCGCTCGAACGAAGCGGACAGCTCGCTTTCTATACGCTGGTCCTGCTTGCCGTTGCGGAAATAAGCCGCTCTTGGCTGCCGGGACGGGCACAGAACTTGGCGGCTGCGGCCGAAATGCTGTTCGTCACCTGGCTCAGCCTGCAAATGGAAGGGATGATGTTCGCCTGTCATTATTCCACGTTGACGGCTTATATGCTGAAGGAGCGCTCGGGACTCCGCTGGTTTCTGCTTGCGCTGCAGGTTGTCCTTTTGAACGGTTCGCTCACCGCCCATCCCGACATGGAGCTGAAGCTTACGGCCAATCTGCTGCTTGCCACCGGCGCGCTGCTGCTGTACGGCTGGGCGGAAACCGGCGACCGGAAGCGGGAGCTGGAGCAAGTGTACGACGAATTGCGAAGCAAAGCCTACGAGCTGGATGCCGCCCGCAGAAGACTTGTCGAATACGCCGGCAAGGTGGAGCAGTTGGCGCAGACGGAGGAGCGGACCCGCATCTCGCACGAAATTCACGACGATCTCGGACATAAGCTGATCCGGCTGAAAATGATGCTGGAAGCGATCATCCGGATTTCGCCCGGGCAGCCGGAGAAAGGCATGGAGATGACCCGGATCGTTCGGGATCAGCTGACGGAAGCGATGGAGACGCTGCGGCGGACGGTCCGGCGGATGAAGCCGCCGGCGGAGGAGGGACAGAGCTTCTCGCTCAAGCGGCTGATCGAGGACTTCGCAGCCGATCCGCAGCTTCAAATTCGCTGCGAAATCGCCGGCATGCCCCGCCCGCTTTACCCGAGTCTTGAAATCGTTCTTTACCGGAATGCTCAAGAAGCCGTGACCAACGCCCTTCGTCACGGGCAGGCTACCGAGGTGCTTATCGAGCTGAGCTTCGAGGAGGATAACGTCTCCATGACCGTTTCCAATAACGGGACGCTGCCGGATTCGACCGCTGTGGGCAGGGGACTCGGTCTCAGCGGCATGGAGGAACGGACGCGGCTGGTAGGCGGAGAGCTCCGCATTCAAACCGATGGCCGGTTCGCCGTCACAACCCTCGTGCCGACACCCGGCGCGTAATAAGAGGCACCGACGAAAGATTCCAACCATGAGGAGGCGGGTATTGCTGCCATGATTCGAGTATTGATTGTTGATGACGACCCGTTTATCCGCGAAAGCATGAAAATGATTTTGGAGCTGGATCCGGAACTACGCGTAGTCGGAGCGTGCGGCGACGGAAACGAAGCCCACCGCTTTTTTACCGACGGACAAACCGCCGATGTCGTGCTGATGGATATTCGCATGCCTAACTGCTCCGGGGTCGAAGGTACGCTGAACATCAAGCGGACGTCGCCCGATACCCGCGTGCTCATTCTGACGACCTTCGACGATGACGATTATATCGTCGAGGCGCTGCGCAACGGCGCAAGCGGTTACCTGCTCAAGAATATCCCGCCGGACCGTATCGTGCAGGGCATTAAAACGGTTCACCAAGGCAACTGGCTCATCCACCCGGATATTGCCCGCAAGCTGACCGGCTGGATTCATCCCCAATCTCCCGTGCAAGCGCAACCGGAGGCGGCTTTGGAACAAGTGACGCAGAGCCGCAAGGACCCTTTTGCCAGGTTCGAATCGTACGGCCTCACCCCTACGGAGAAGCAGGTCGTCGAGAAAATCGCGGAAGGATTGTCCAATAAAGAAATCGCCCAGGAATTGTTCCTGAGCGAAGGGACGATCAAAAATTACATATCGGAGATTTTGAGCAAGCTCGGTCTGAGGGACCGGACGCAAATCGCCATTCTCTATTGGAAACACGAAGATTAACGAGTGCCCCGTTTGTTGGCTTCCTCCTGCAAATCTATGCGGTCGACCATGTTGACGATGTAGCTAAGCTCGGAGGAAGCATTGTTTTTAGTCAGCTTCAGACGACCCAGCATAAACCGCTTGACCACGCCTCCGTTCGGCGGCGGAGGGCTGTTTGGAGCGATTGGCAACTGTACGGTTTCGTAGAACAAGTAATCGTACTCGTCCTCTTCCTCGCGCTTGTCGATAATCACCGCTTTTTGGTAGAACACCATTTCCCCATACTTGAGCATCTGCGAATTTTTGATATACGTCCGCAGCGTATCAATCTTTTTCGGGCTTACTTCCCCGTTGATGATGTAATTGTCGCCATTGGTGGCGTACACCTGCTCCGGGTTCTGCCTCCAGCGCTTCTTCAGCTCCTGCTCATTGATGTACACCACACCGGTCAGGCGCTCCCGCGCTTTCTTCAAGCCGCTCGTATCGATGCCCATCCGTTTCACGTCGGCTTCCCGGTAGTACGGGACGTAGGCGGACAAGTTCTTCTTGTTATACGTGAGAAGCATCGGGTACTCCGCCCCAAGGTATTTGAGCCGGATCGAGTATGGGTCGGACAGCTCGATCGATTCGTATTCCTGGTTCGAATCCTCCGGCTTCTGCTCGGGATTGATCCGGCTGTTGATGTAGATCGTCTTCGTATCTTCTCTCCAAAGCAGGTTGGCGCCAAGCAGCCGGGTCAGATCAGCCAGCGGCAGGTAACTCTTGTCCTTATACACCAGCGGCGATTCCGACAGCTTGACGGACTCCCCGTCCAGGACGAGATTGAAATCGGGACGCAGGTAAGCGTCAACCCGCTGCAAAACGTCCTCGGCGTAAACGCCGGCGGCGAACGCTCCGCTAATGATCGCGGCAAGTACCGCGACTCGCTTCATTCGCTTCATTCACACCCATACCTTTCTATAAAATAGGAAAAATGTGGTCTGCTTCTATCATTCGACAAAAGACCGCGAAATCCTGCAAAATTTGTTGTTGACAATACACCTAATTCCTATAAAATAAGTTGGTATAGTTGATTATGCGTTTTCTCATGTCTCTTCGAGGAGAGTGAACCCATTGATTGAAATCAAAGACGTCAGCAAGACGTTCCATCAGCGCACCGGCGGCAGTTTTACCGCCATTGACAACGTTTCCCTGACGATCCGCAAGGGCGAATTCGTCTCGCTGCTCGGCCCGTCGGGATGCGGCAAATCCACGCTGCTCAATTTGGTCGCCGGCCTGGAGCAAGCCGAGCAGGGAACCATTACGGTGAACGGCAAGCCTTGCAGCGCACCCGGACCCGACCGCGTCGTCGTCTTTCAGGAGCACGCCTTGTTCCCTTGGCTGACGGTGTTAGATAACGTTGCGTTCGGACTGAAGCAAAAAGGCATCGGCAAAAAGGAACGCGAAGCAATGGCGATGGAGCAGATCAAAGCGGTGCACCTGAGCAAATTCGCGGACCGCTACCCGCACGAGCTGTCAGGCGGCATGAAACAGCGAGCGGCCATTGCCCGGGCGCTGGCGATGGACCCGGAAATTTTGCTGATGGATGAGCCTTTTGCGGCACTGGACGAACAGACCCGGCTCATTTTGCACAAGGAGCTTGAAGAAATTTGGATGCGGACGCGCAAAACGATCCTGTTCATTACGCATAACATCCGGGAAGCCGTCATCTTGTCGGACCGCGTGCTGGTCATGTCGACCCGTCCCGGGAAAATCAAGAAGGAATTCGCCGTTCAGGCGGCGCGTCCCCGCGATTACGCCGACTCCGTCCTGCATCACGTGGAAGCCAGCATTATGGATGCGCTGGCCGACGAGCTGGAAAAAGTGGTAAAGGAGGAGATGGGCGATGAGTACAGCATTAAGAAGGGGCCTCTTCCTGGTTCTGCTCTTGATAGCGTGGGAAGCGGGATTTAGAATATTCGACTGGGGCTGGAAGTTCCCTTCCGTCACCCAGACGTTTCAAGCGTTCTACGACGGATTCGTCCACGGCCAACTGCTTGAAGCGACGTTTCAAAGTCTGAAGCGGCTTCTGCTCGCATTCGCCGTCTCGATCCTGGTCGGCACGGTGCTCGGCTTCCTGTTCGCCCGGTACCGCTTAATCGACGACACGATCGGCTTTCTGGTCGTGGCGCTGCAGACGATTCCGAGTATCGCCTGGCTGCCTTTTGCTATCATCTGGTTCGGAATGAACGATTTCTCGGTCATATTCATCACCATGCTGGGCGCCACATGGACGATGGCGATGGCCAGCCGGACGGGGATCAAAAATATCCCTTCCATTTATATCAAGGCCGCGCAAACGATGGGAACCGGCGACGGCATGCGAATGTTTTACCAAATCATGGTTCCTGCCGCGTTCCCTCACATGATTACCGGCGTTCGCGTCGCCTGGGCTTTTGCCTGGCGGGCGCTTGTCGCGGGCGAGCTGATTGCCAAAGGCGTCGGCCTCGGACAGCTGCTGCAGGACGGCCGCAATCTGGCGGATACGGCGCTCATGCTCTGCATCGTGATCATCATCGCCGTGCTCGGCACGGTGTCCGACCACTTTTGCTTCAAGCGGCTTGAGGATAAACTATTACTGCGCTACGGCTTAATCAGCGGCAAAAAATAACCTATCGGGGGCAGCACGGCCAAACGGCCGGTGCTAAACAAAGGAGAGAAACGATACGATGAAAAAGTGGTCTGCACTGCTGGCGGTCGTTCTGACCGCATCGCTTGCGCTTTCCGCCTGCGGAAGCAAAACGGAAGCGCCAAAAGACGGAGCCGCCGGAGCGAACAAACCGGCCGCGGCGAAAACAGTACGGCTCGGCATCTTCAAGAACGTTACCCACGCGCCGGGCTATGTCGCTCTGGAGCAAGGCTTGTTCAAAAAATATTGGGGCGAGAACGTCAAGATCGAGGTGACGCCGTTCGACAACGGGTCCGACTTCTCCACCGCGCTGGCTACGGATCAGATTGACCTGGGCTTCGTCGGTCCCGGACCTTCGACGAACCAGTTCCTGAAAAGCAAAAACTTCCGCGTCATTTCCGGTTCGAATAACGGAGGCGCAGTGCTTGTGGCCGGCAAAGATTCCGGCATCAACAGCGTCAAGGATTTGGTCGGCAAAACCGTCGCCATCCCGACGAAAGGCAGCACGAACGAAATTTCGCTCCGCCTGCTGCTGAAGCAAAATAATCTGAACGTGACGACCGACAAGAGCGGCGTGCAGCTGATTGCCCGGGCTCCGGCGGACACGCTCGTGGCGATGCGCCAGAAAGAAATCGACGCGGCGCTCATTCCCGAGCCGTGGGGTACGCAGATGGAGCAGGAAGGTATCGGCAAAGTGATCGCCCCGTGGGATCAAATCCCGCCGAACAACGGCAATTATCCGCTCACGATTCTCGTTGCCGGTGACAAGTTCCTGAAAGACAACCGCGAACTGGCGAAGGGAGCTATTCAAGCCAACGCGGACGCGATCGACTTTATCAAGAAAAATCCGGACAAAGCGTATGAACTGATCAACAACCAGCTGAAAACGCTCAGCGGAAAAGGAATGGATGTCGCTTTGATTAAAGCGGCGATCTCCCACTTGAATCTGACGACGGACGTCAGCAAGGAAGCGATCGAAGAAATGGCCCGCGTCTCCATCGAGGCCGGCTACATCAAGGACGCGAAGAAAGAGGAGCTGGATCTGAGCAAATTCCTCGACCTCTCGCTCTTGAACGAAGTGAAGCAGGGCAAATAAATCAGCAAGCTGCACATCAGCGCATAACAAACAGGCAGGAGCCGTTATCGGCCTCTGCCTGTTTTGTGCATTTGCGGCTGTCGGAATTGACCCCGCCCGAGGGATTCCTTTCAGCTATCCGTACAGCTTCGCGTAATAGCCTCCGCGGTCAAGCAATTGTTGATGGGCGCCCTGCTCCACCACGCTGCCCTGGTTCATCACCACAATGAAATCGGCTTTCTCCACCGTGCTTAAACGATGGGCAATCATTATGGTCGTGCGCCCTTTCATCAAGCGGTTCATCGCCTCCTGCACCCAATATTCCGATTCGGTATCGAGCGCGGAGGTAGCCTCGTCCAGCAGCAAGATCGGTGCATTTTTCAGGATCGCCCTGGCAATGGCAATACGCTGTCTTTGCCCGCCCGATAGTGACGCTCCCCGCTCCCCTACTTGGGTGTTGTACTGCTCGGGCAGCTCCTGTATAAAATGATGCGCATAAGCCGCTTTGGCAGCCTCGATCACCTCGTCCGTCGTCGCCTGCGGATTGCCGTAACGAATGTTTTCCTCGATCGTTCCGCTGAACAGAAAGGCGTCTTGTGGCACATAGGCGATTTGCCCGCGTATCTCCTCCAAGGTGTAGTGACCAAACGACTTGCCCTGCAGCATAATTTCTCCCCGGTCAACCGGGTAAAAGCCCAGCAGCAATTTGATCAGCGTGCTCTTGCCGCTGCCGCTTGCCCCGACAATCGCCGCGACTTGGCCCGGATACACCTGCATGGACATGCCGTACAGCACCTTTTTATCCGCTTGATAGGAAAATTCGACGTCGCGGAACTCCACCATGGCGGGCGACACCCGGTCTTCCCCGCCAAGGCCGATGCGCTCGGGCTCGTCCTGCTCCTCCAGAACCTCTTTGATGCGAAGTGCGCCGGCTAACGAGTTTTGCGCTTGCGACAAAAACGTGCCGAAATTCAAAATCGCGTGCGTCAAGCTGATCTGAAGAACCGCCAACGCCACCACCGTCCCCATGGCGATAAGGCCGTGAGCGTACAGCAGCCCGCCGACGACAATCATGCCGCAGAACGTAACATAGCTGACGAAATGATTGACTGCGGCCAGCATGCCGTTTTTGGTGGCGGTTTGCGCGGCCACCTTCGTTACCTGCTCGTTCAACTCGCCGTACTGGGCAAAAATCGGACGGATATGGAACAGCTTTACAAGCTGGATCCCCCCGATAAAGTCGGAAAACTTCTCCGTCATTTTGCCCAGCAGGTTAAGCGACTGCTCGTACAGTGTTCGAATTTGCCGGACAAACCGGATGCTGATCGCAAAGGAAAGGAGCAGCAGTACAAACGAAGCGCTCGCCAATTGCCAGTGCATGACGAACATCGTCACGACGGCTCCTATACTGAGCGTGAGCTGCAGCAGGATCGCGAAAAACACGCTCGTGTACGTCATTTCCAGAGTCGAGACATCATTGGTCATTCTCGAAACCAAATCCCCGTTATGCGTCTGCTCCAGATACCCGACGCGAAGCCTGCACAGCTTACGGTATATACGCTCGCGGATATCGACCATCGTATATTCCACGCTGCGCTGATACATATAGGTGAACCCGGGGGCGATCAGATTGACGATCAACAGCGAGCCTCCCAATATGTAAAAGGCCTGATACATCAGACTGGAATCCTGAGTCTGGGCAAAATTGACCAAACGCTGAATTACCAGGCTGAACGCTACGAAGAACAAGGTATGAACGATCGTGCTGACGACGAGCCCCACGAAATATTGGACTCTGCGCCGCGGATTCATGAAGCTCATCATGTAGCCGAGCTCTTTCATATAGGTGAGCATGACGCCGCTATTCACGTATAAGCCACCTCCCTGTTCTTGCCAGCATCGGCTGTAAATTCCTGATGGTACGATTGGGCATACAGCCCTTTTTCGGCCAACAGTTGAGCGTGACTCCCCGCTTCAGCAACCGCTCCCTGGTCCATGACCCAAATTTCATCCGCATTCTCGATGGTAGACAGCCGGTGGGCAATGACGATGGTCGTCCTTTCCTTCATCAGGACGCTCAGCGCTTCCTGGACGAACATTTCCGACTCCGTATCCAGAGCGGAGGTCGGCTCGTCCAGCAGCAGAATGGGCGCGTCCTTCAGAAAAGCGCGCGCAATGGCAATACGCTGTCGCTGGCCGCCGGACAGAAATCC
The DNA here is from genome assembly GCF_024158745.1 of Paenibacillus tyrphae. Taxonomy (GTDB): domain Bacteria; phylum Bacillota; class Bacilli; order Paenibacillales; family NBRC-103111; genus Paenibacillus_G; species Paenibacillus_G tyrfis_A. The sequence goes on from NZ_JAMZAW010000001.1 coordinate 490,519, forward strand.
ACCCCGCTCGCCCACCTCGGTCTGATACCCTTCCGGAAGCTCCATGATGAAAGAGTGCGCATTGGCCAGCTTGGCGGCCTCGATCACCTCATCCATCGAAGCGTTGGCCCGGCCGTAAGCGATATTTTCGGCGACGGTGCCGCCGAACAAATACGAATCCTGCGTCATCACGGAGAAATGAGACCGCAGGTCGGTCAAATTACAGTTCTTAATCGGTTGACCGAATACTTTGATCGTCCCTTGACCCTCCTGCAAGGAATAAAAGCCGCATAAAAGCTTGAATACGGTGCTTTTTCCCCCGCCGCTCGCTCCCACCAAAGCAATCGTCTTCCCTTTCGGCACGGTAAAGCTCAAGTTCCGAAGAATCGGGGAATCCGGCTCATAAGCGAAGCTGACGTTATCGAACTCGATGGGCGGCTGCTCCGTTCTTGCAATCGCGTGCCCCTCCTGGTTTTCGGCGGGCTGGTTCACAATGTCTACTACCCTTTTCAACGCCCCGCTCATTTCAAATGAGCTCGTAATGAGTGTCGGAATATGGTCAAGCGGGTCCAGGCACAGATTCAGCAGGTATAGAAAAGCAACCAGCTCTCCCGTGCTGAACAAGCCCTTGGAAATTAAATAGCTTCCGTAGATCACCGAGAAGACGATCGGGCTGATCATCAGCGTAAACAGAACGGGAGTAATCCAGGCCTCCCTTTTTTTCAACGCCAATTTTTTTTGCAGCGTCAGGTGAAGCAGGGATTGATACGCTCGAAACATGATCCCCGATAGCAGGTAACTTTTAACGATCGGCATGCCGCCCAGCGTATCCTGCAGATTGGAGTTCATCCGCCCCATATTTTCCTGAGCCTCTTCGGTGAGCTGGCGCAATTGATTCCCGATCCACTGGGAAGCCAGCAGGGAAAAGGGAAGCAGCAGCAAGCTGAACACCACGAGCTGCCATTGAATCCAAATCAGACAAACGAAGCAGCCGATGAACAGAAGCGGGTGATAAAACCATTGGGCCAAATCGCGGGTCAAAAATTGCTGGATAAGCCGCAAATCGCTGCTTAGCCTCGAAAGAACATCGCCGGAGTGTTGTTTTTCCAGATAGTGAACAGGTAATTTTCCTATATGGTTCATCAGGTGATTGCGGATATCTCTCACGACCAGGGCGCTGCTTTTTTCCACTCCGTAGACCATAAAAAATTTGGCGGGAACCCCGATCAGGATAATCGTAAAAACGATGTAAACGATGCGGACGACCGATTGCTCCGCCCCGTTCTCCGCACTGGACGTCAGCTGCTGGGTCAAACTGCCCGTCCACACCTCGATGACGGCCGCCGCCATCGCTGCGACGATGCCGAGGAGCATCCATCCCCTGTAAGGCTTCGCGAATTTCCACAGCCAGGAGACGGCCTTCCATAAGGTCAACCTAGGTTTGCGTTCTTGTACCACCCATTTGTCCCCTTTCAAGGCAGGCAAAGGGTTGCTCCGTTTTAGAGCAACACCTTTTGGACTTCGCCCGTCGGTCCGGCAATTTGGCGGACGATCTGTTGAAGTATTTGTGCGTTCTCGGCAATCGACTCGGGATGAAGCACTTTGGCATGAACCCCGACAAGCCGGTACTCTCTATAGCTTTGGCCGGTAGCCGCGCTCCATGTCGGCACATGGTGCTCCCGGATGACGGCTTCGGTTTCTTCCGTATACAGCCCGTGAATGTTCGCCTCCACCATGCCGGTGTTAATCAACTGATCCCCGTAGGTCAAATAGGCCCTTACTTTTTGCTGAACCCGGTCGCGGATAAGCGGATTTCTCGTCGCTCCGTCTTTCATGCCTTCGACCAGATCAAGAATTTCAACAATGTCGTCTTCCAATTCTTCATCGGGCATGGCGTCGGCAACGAGCTGTCTGATCAAGGAATCGACCATGATCATATCCGAGACGCGGCAGCCTCTTTTTTCCAGAGCCTTGGCCACTTCAAACATCAAGTTGCCGCCTACGGAATAGCCGAGCAATACGTAAGGCGACTGCCCCTGAATGCGGACCACCTCGTCCGCATATCGTTCCACCATGTCGCCGTAATCCTCGATCTCGTCGATGAAGTCGATCGCATACAATGCGCAGTGGCCTTCCAGTGCCTTCGCCAATTCCAAATAGCTGAAGCCGTAGCCGCTTCCCGGCGGGAAGCAGAACACGTTCACCGGCCCTTCACTATTCAGCTTCACGAAATGACAGCTATCCCCTTCGGACCCGGATTCCCAGATCTCGTACGCCATCGATTCCACGGAAGGGTTTTGAAACACCTTATGAATGGGGAGCTCGGTCCCCGTTTCGGTATATACCCGCTGAACGAGCTGCATCAGGTTCAAGGAATGTCCGCCAAGGGCAAAGAAATTGTCCTTCACGCCAACCTTCTCCAAACCGAGAACCTCTTGCCAGATTTGGGCGAGCTGCGCCTCCTGCGCCGTCCGCGGCGCCACATATTCCAATCCGGTCTGCAGCTTTCCTTCCATGGCAATCAGCGTCTTGCGGTCGATCTTGCCGTTGGGAGTCAACGGCATCCGCTCGACCTGCGCAAAGTACGACGGAATCATATAGGCCGGCATGCCTTGTGCCAGCGTCCCCCGCAGCTCGCTGACCGTTAACGGCCGATTCGCCACGAAGTAGGCGTACAACTGCTTGCCTCCACTTTCGCTGTCCCGCGCAATGACGACGGCCTCCTGGATCGCCTCCACTTTCAACAGCCGCGCTTCCACTTCGCCAAGCTCAATACGGTAGCCCCGGATTTTCACCTGATGATCCATACGGCCCAAATATTCGATGTTGCCGTCCGGCAGCCAGCGGGCCAAGTCGCCCGTACGGTACATCCGCTCTTCTGCCGAAGCTCCGAACGGGTTCCGTACAAACTTCTCCGCCGTCAGTTCCGGGCGATTCAAGTAGCCTCTGGCGACGCCCACGCCCGCGATGCACAGCTCTCCGGCCACGCCGATCGGCTGCAGCTGACCCGTTCCTTCCTTGATAATGTACAGCTGCGTATTGTCGATCGGCTTGCCGATCGGAATGATCGGATAGTCCCCGTCCGGCTCGCAATCGAAGTACGATACGTCTACCGTCGCTTCCGTCGGCCCGTACAGGTTGATCAGCTTCGCCCCGTTCACGGCCGAAATCGCCTTCTGGAACCGGGCGACATGCTGCGGTGGCAGCGCTTCTCCGCTCGCAAACACCTGACGCAGCGACCTCAGCTTGTCCAGGACCGTTGCAGCCGGCAGCGATTCGACGTATTCCAGGAAAACGTGCAGCATCGCCGGTACGAAATGCATCGTGGTAATGCCGTAGCGCGCGATCGTCTCTACGATGCGCTCCGGATTTTTTTCTCCGCCTACCGACAGCATGCATACCTTCGAACCGACCATGGACCACCAAAACAGCTCCCACACGGATACGTCAAAGGTAAAGGCGGTTTTTTGCAGAATCGTATCGGCCGCACCGATCGGATAGCGCTTGTGCATCCACAGAATCCGGTTGACGACCGAATGGTGCTCGACCATAACCCCTTTCGGCTTGCCCGTCGAGCCCGACGTGTAGATCACGTACGCCATATGGCGCGGGCCGGAAACCGGCTCCGGATTCGAGCCGTCGGGGTGGTAAGACGCCTCGTCTTCCAGTTCCAACATGTCTCCGTCAAAGGCCGCTTTTTCCCGCAAATGACGCTGAAGCAGCAAGACCTGCGCTCCCGAATCCTCCAGCATGTAACGAATGCGCTCCTCGGGATATTCCGGGTCAATCGGCACGTAAGCTCCCCCGGCTTTCAAAATCGCCATAATGCCGACGACCATTTCAAGAGAGCGCTCGGCCATAATCCCTACCAGCCGATCCGCCTGAACCCCTTTCGCCCGCAACGTGCGCGCCAACCGGTTCGCCCGTTCGTTCAATTCTCCGTACGTCAGCCGATCCTCTTCAAAAAGGACCGCTACGGCTTCCGGGTCCCGTTCCGCCTGTTCCTCCAACAGCCCGTAAAGCGTCTTCTCCCGCGGATAATCCGCCGCGGTATCGTTAAATGCATGAAGGAGCTGATGCTTCTCGGATTCGGACAACAGGTCCGTTTGGCCGAGCTCAAGCTCCGGTTGAAACAAAATAACCGATGACAAACGAAATAGATGGTCGATCATCCTGTCCATCAAGGCTTGATCGTACCGGTTCGGGTCGTAGCCCAGATTTAACGTGATCATGCCGTTTTCGGCATGAAACCGAAACAGGGTATCGGCCGATACACTTTGCTCGAAAGCCGCCGTATGGATGTTATCAAACGAAACCAGCGTATTAATCACCGGAACGTCATGGGCGGTATATTGCAGATTCAATTGGCCGACCATTTTTCTAAACGGAATATTCTGGTGCGCGACAGCTTCGCTGATCGACGTTTTGATCTGACCCAGCAGCGATTTCAATGTGCTTTTGGCGTCTACGCGATTTTTAAGAATCAGCACTTCGTGGACCGGCGGATTATCCTTGTCAAGCGATACGAAAGCGGGCATGCCGACCAAAATATTTTCCCGGTTCACATACGTATGTAAAATGCCTTTGACCAAGGCCAGCAAAATCATATACACAGCCATGTCGGATCCGTTGCTAAGAGCCAAAACTCTTGCCGAAAGCTCCGGCGGCAGCGGACGTTCGATGACGCTCAGATTGGCTGCGAGATCCGATCGAACGACTTTATTTGAGGCAACGCTAAAGGGCAGGCAGCATATGCTGTCTTCGGCATCAAATTTTTCGGTCCAATAAGCCTCTTCCTTCTCAAATACCGATTTCATTCGTAGACCTCCCCTAAAGTAATGTGTACAAAACACCCGGAGTGTGTGTCCGGAAACGCAGACACACACTCTGTCAGGTGCTAACGAATAATGGTTCGGCCAGCCACTAGAAGGCGAATTCGATGCTGTTTAACGAATCTTTGTTGTCATTCTCGGGCCCATTCAATTGGATCTGGCTTAACCGGATTTCCGGGTTCTCGCAGATTTGCTTCAGGACAGCCAACAAATCCTTCGACATTTTGCGGATCATGGTCGCTTTGAACAATTTGGCGGCATATTGGAAGTTTCCGCGGATGGCGCCGTCATCTTCGGCCACCGACAAGGTCAGGTCGAATTGCGCGGCGACCGTCTGATCGAAGACGAACGGAGTCAGGCTGAGCGCATCCGCTTCAATTCCGCGATCCTCGGTATTTTGCAAGACGAACATCGTGTCGAACACCGGATTTCGGCTCGTATCCCGCTTCACGTTCAACTGTTCGACAAGCTCTTCGAACGGATAGTCCTGATACTCGAAGGCTCCCAGCGTCGTCTCTTTGACCTCCTCCAGATAGGAGAGGAACGTTTTGTCGCCCGCCGGATAGTTGCGGATCGCCAGCGTATTGACAAACATTCCGATGACCGGTTCGACATCCGCGTGCGTTCTTCCGCCAACCGGCGTTCCGACGATGATGTCTTCCTGTCCGCTGTATTTGGACAGCAGTACCGTATACGCAGACAGCAGAACCATATACAGCGTGCTTTCGCTATGGGCCGCCAGCTCGTTCAGCCGCTGCGTAAGAGCTTCGTCGGCTTCAAACTCAAGCTCCGCCCCCTCGAAGCTTCGGGTGGCAGGTCTTTCGTAATCGGTCGGCAGCTCGATGACGGGCAGTTCTCCCGCCAAGGCTTGCAGCCAGTACCCTTCCTGCTTCTTCACGCGTTGGGCATACGCCTCGGACTGCTGCCATGCGGCGTAATCCTTGTATTGAATCCGCAGAGGCGGCAGTTTCTCGCCCGCATACAGTCTGGAGAACTCCTCCTGCAAAATGCCCACGGAGGCGCCGTCCGAAATGATGTGATGCATATCCAGCATCAGAATGTGACGTTCCGGCTCCACTTCGACCAGTCCTACGCGAAGCAGAGGCGGCTTCCTCAAGTCAAACGGACGGACGAATCGTTTCGCAATTTCCACGGCTTCTTCCTGGGTCGCTTTGCTGTACTCTACGGCAAATTCGACCTCGCTATATACGCGTTGAACAGGTTCGCCGCTTGCCATCTCAAAACCGGTACGCAGCGTCTCATGACGCTCGATCAGTTGACGGAAGGCATTTTCGAAGCGGTCGCGATCCAGCGGTCCTTCGAGGGTCACGAAGCCCGGAATGTTGTAGCTTAGCTGCGCTCCTTCCAGCTGATGCAGAATGAACAGCCGCTTCTGTGCGGAGGAAACCGGGTAGTACTCCCGCTCTTCGACCACCGGGATGCCACTGTGTTCCTCGCGCTCCAGCCCGTCGATGACCTGAGCCAACGATTCAACCGTCGGGAAGCGGAAAACGTCCCGCAGCGGCAGATTGACGTTCAGCTCCTTGTTCACTTTGCTAGACAGCACCGTTGCGCGCAAGGAGTGGCCTCCCAGCTCGAAGAAATTGTCCTTCACGCTAATCGGCCCGGTTCCGAGCACTTCCTGCCAGATGCGTACCAATTCGGCTTCCACCGGAGTACGCGGCTCTACGAAATCGGCACCCGTCTGCACGCTTCCTTCCGGCGCCGGCAGCGCCTTGCGGTCGATCTTTCCGTTCGGCGTCAGCGGCATTTGCGCTAGCTGCACGAAGTAGGACGGAATCATATAGCCCGGCAGCTCTTGCGATAACGCGCCTCTCAGCTCGCTCACCGTCAGTTCCCGTTCTGCCACGAAGTACGCGCAAAGCTGTTGCTGCCCGTTTGCGTCTTCGCGAGCAATGACAATCGTTTCTTGAACGGAAGTGATTTTCAAAAGCTGCTCCTCGATCTCGCCTAATTCGATCCGATAGCCGCGGATTTTCACCTGATGGTCGATCCGGCCCAAATACTCGATGTTGCCATCCGGCAGCCAGCGGGCCAAATCGCCCGTCCGGTACATCCGCTCGCCCGCCAGGAACGGGTTGTCCACGAATTTCTCCGCCGTCAACTCAGGACGGTTCAAATAACCTCGCGCCAGTCCTGCGCCCGAGATGCACAGCTCTCCGGCCACACCGACCGGCAGCATGTGATTTTGCGAATCCACAATAAAGATTTGGTGATTCGCAATCGGACGACCGATCGGAACCGATCTCAGATCGAAGCCGTTGGACGAAGCCACCCATACGGACGTTACAATCGAAGCTTCCGTCGGTCCGTAGGCATTGAAATAGTGGACCTTGTCCTTCCACTGCTGAACGAATTCGACCGAAGCGGCGGAGCCGCCCGTAATGAGCTTCTTCAAGCTCGGCATGCGGTCCGGGCTCAGGTAGACAGCATAGGTCGGCGGCAGGATCGCTGCCGTAATGCCGTTCTCGTTCATGTAGCTTTCGAACAGCGGATAGTCCAGAATCGTATCCTTGGCCGGGATATACAAGGTTGCGCCAAAGAACAACGCCTTGTAAATTTCCCAGCACGAAGCATCGAACGACAAGCTTGCAAATTGTACGACCCGGTCTTCCTCGGTGATCCGCAGCGTTTCGGCGAACATGAGCTTCAAGCTGCAGAGCCCGTGATGCTCGACCATGACCCCTTTCGGCTTGCCCGTCGTTCCCGACGTATAGATCACGTACGCCAGATGATTCGGCCCGACGACCGGCTCCAGATTCGAGCCGTCTTCACTGTAGGCCTGCTCGTCATCCGCAGCGATGGCTTTCCCGGCGAACGAAACGTGTTCCAGCAAATGACGCTGAGTCAACAGCACTTGCGCACCCGAGTCTTCCAGCATGTACCGGATACGGTCTTCCGGATATTCCGGATCGATCGGTACGTAGGCGCCCCCGGCTTTCATGATCGCAAACACGCCGACGATCATCTCCAACGACCGTTCGATCATCAATCCGACCGGCTGATCCGCCTGCACGCCCTCCGCTCTCAGCGTCCGAGCCAGCCGGTTTGCCCGCTCGTTCAGCTCCCGGTAGGTGAGCTGTGTATTCTCGAAGACGACCGCCGCTTTATCCGGCGTTCGCTCCGCCTGCTCCTCGAACAGACCGTGAATCGTCTGCTCCCGGGCATACTCCGCAGCAGTGTCGTTGAACACGTGGATAATTTCCGACTTCTCCGCCGCGGTAGCCAACTCCAAGTCGCGTACGGAAGCTTGCGGGTCGGTGACGATTTGCTCAAGCATATGCAGCAGGTGCCCTTTCAGCCGCTCCATATCAGCCTGTTCAAGAACTAGCGCGTTGTAATCGAAACGCACGACAATTTCGTCTCCCGGGAAGACCGTCACGGTGAAGTTATAGTTCGTATGCTCCGCCACATCAACGTCCGTAATCGAGAGCGTACCGCTATCGTCGCCGCCCGCCTGCTCCACCTGTTCGTCCATCGGGTAGTTTTCGAATACCAGCAGATGGTTGATCAGCTCTTGCTTTTGAGCGATTTGAGCCTGAATTTCATACAGCGGATAGAAGTCGTAACGTCCGGATTCCAGCGCAGCCTCCTGCATTCTTCCCATCACGTCGGCAAAGCTTTCCTCCGGCTGGCAGACAACGCGAACCGGGATCGTGTTAATAAAGAGCCCGATCATTTCTTCGATGCCCGTAATTTCCGCCGGTCGGCCCGAAACAACGCTGCCGTACACCACATCGTCGGTTGTGTTATACTTCTGCAGAATGACGCCCCATGCCGCTTGCATCAGCGTATTCACCGTCACCCGGCACTGCTTCGCGACCCGGTTCATCCGAGCGCTTAGCTCTTTATCCAGCTGGCAAACGACATGCTCGGCCTCATAGCCTTCGCTTCGTTTTTGCGCTTTCTCCTGAGGCAGCGCCGTCTGACTCTCGTATCCCGCCAAGTACTCCGACCAATAGGCGGATGCCGCTGCACCGTCCTGCTTCTCCAGCCATTCGATATACTGGCTGTACGCCGGTGCCGCCTTATGCTCGGGACGATCGCCCTGAACGTAAGCCTCGTACGTTTCAAACAATTCTTTGACGACCAGAGGCAAGCACCAGCCGTCCATCAGGATATGATGGAAGCTCCAGAGCACCCGGTAGCTGGTTTCCTGTGTGCGGATGACCGCAACGCGTACCAGCGCATCCTGCTCCAGATCAAACCCGCGGGCGATGTCTTCTTGCTCCAGCCTTTCGACGGACGCCTGCTGCTCTTCCGCCGGCAAATGGCTCAGATCTTCATAGACGAATCCGATCCGCTTGTCGCGGTAGACGATTTGCAGAGGCTCCCCTCGCGGTCCGCTGAAGAAGTTCGTCCGCAGGATTGCGTGACGGGCGACCAGGTCGTTCCAGCTTTTGGCAAACAGCTCCGCATCCAGACTTCCTTGCACGGTAAAGCGCATTTGCTCGAAATACGCTCCAGCTTCCTTGTCCAGGGTTGTGTGGAACCACATGCCTTTTTGCATCGGCGTAAGTGTATAGATGTTCTCGATTTCCCCGACGTTGCGCGTCTGCGCGGAAATCTGCTCCAACTCCTCGACGGTGAGCCCTTTGAGCTGGACATCGCTCGGCGTCAGCTCCGCCCATTGTTTCGCCGCGCAATGCGCGATGATTTCCTGCAGGCTTTCCTGCAGCATGCCGGCCAACTCCTCCACCGTCTCGCGGTGGTATTCCTTCCGGCTGTAGCTCAGCTCAAGCGCCAGCGAACCGTCCGTGATCATGCCGTTGATGTCCAAGGCGAAGCTGCGGGCCTGCCGGTCGCTCATTTCCGAACCGCTCGAATACGGCGATAAGCCGATATCGTTATTGGACAGATCCTGATCGAATTGTCCGAGATAGTTAAAGCTGATCTCCGGCTCCGCTCCCCATACGGTACCATCCGGCTGTGCGGACAAGTAGCGGCATAAGCCGTATCCAATTCCCTTGTTTGGAATTCGGCGCAGATCCTCTTTCACTTTCTTGATCCGGGTAGACAAGCCTTTGCCCGGCTCCATCTGGAGCAGGACCGGATACTTGCTTGTGAACCAGCCCACGGTGCGCGTAATATCGATATCCGTCATGATGGATTCCCGGCCGTGTCCTTCCAGGTTCACCAGCAGACGATCGAGGCCGCTCCATTTCTGCACCGCCATGCCCAGCGCCGTCAACAGGATGTCGTTCATTTCCGTATTGTACGCCCGGTGGACTTTCTTCAAGAGCTGCTCCGTCTCCGTACGGCTCCATTGAATCGTGATAGATTCGCTATCCTGCTGTAAGGAACGATCAGATTGCTTATCCTTGGGCAGCGGCGCCACGGCGGTTTGGGCAATTTGCTCCCAGTACGCCCGCTCGTTTTCCATCGCCGGACTTTGCGCATACGCTGCGAGCTGATCGGACCACGTACGGAACGAATCGGTTTTCGCCGGAAGGCGAACCTCTTCTCCTTTGGCCGTCTGTTCGTAGCCGAGCGCGATATCCTCCAGCAGAATCCGCCAAGATACGCCGTCGACGACGCCATGGTGAATGACGAGAAGCAGATGATCGCCGTCCGCGCATTGGAACAGCCCCGCTTTAAACAGCGGTCCTGCTTCGAGGTCGATGCTGCTCTGAATTTCGTTCGCCTTGGCTTCGATCGCTTGCTCGCAAGACTTGACGTCTTTGAAGTCGACCACTTCCAGACTGTACAGCTCGCCTTCTTCAATAGCCCGGTTCCATGCGGTATAGCCGTTCTCCGCCTTGCGGAATACGATACGCAGTGCATCGTGATGCTCCGCAAGCTTCTGCAGCACTTGGCGAAGTGCCGCCTCTTCGAAGCGGTCCTTCCGATGCAGCATGAAGGCCTGATTGAAGTGATGCGGATCGGCTAACGGCTGTTCGAAGAACCAGCGTTGGATCGGCGTCAGCCCGACCTCTCCGGTCACTTCGCCCTGGTCGACCATGCGGGCCACCGGTTGAATATGCTGGCTAAGCTGCGCCAAGGTCGGATATTTGAACAAGTCGCGGATTTCCAGCTTGTACCCGGCCTGATGCAAACGGGACGACACCTGAATCGATTTAATCGAGTCTCCGCCAAGCTCGAAGAAGTGATCCGTCACCCCGACGCGCTCGGCCCCCAGCACCGCCTGCCATACGGCAGCCAAAGCCTTCTCCTGCTCGGTCCGCGGCGCTACATACTCCACTCCCACAGGGGCGTTTCCTTGCGGTGCGGGCAGCGCTCTGCGGTCGATCTTCCCGTTCGGCGTCAGCGGCATCCGCTCCAGTGGCACGAAGTGCGACGGAATCATATAGTTCGGCAGCTCCTGAGATAATGCCGCTCTCAGCTCGCCGACCGTCAACTCCCGGTCCGCTACGTAGTAGGCACACAGCTGCTTCTGCCCGCTTTCGTCTTCGCGCGCGATAACCGTCGCTTCCTGTACGGACGCCAGTTTCAACAGCTGCTCTTCGATCTCGCCCAGCTCGATCCGGTAGCCGCGGATTTTCACCTGCTCGTCGATCCGGCCTTTATATTCCAACGTTCCGTCCGGCAGCCATCTTGCCAGGTCTCCCGTCCGGTAGAAGCGCTCGCCTGGGAGGAAGGAGCTTTCCACAAATTTCTCCGCCGTCAGCTCCGGCCGGTTCAAATAGCCGCGCGCGACGCCGTCTCCGCCGACGATCAGCTCACCCCATACTCCAACAGGCAGCAGGCTCAGCTTGCTGTCGACGATGTACGCCGTAGAGTTGTTGATCGGCTTGCCGATCGGCACCGCTTCCTTCTGCTCGCCGACAATCGTATGTGTCGTGGAGAACGTCGTATTTTCCGTCGGACCGTATCCGTTGACAATGCTTAGCCCCGCATGCTCGCGCAGAACCCGATTAATATGCGGTACGGAGAGCACGTCTCCCCCGACGATCAAGGCTTTCAGTCCCGCGAACATTCCGCTGTCCTGCTGCGAAAGCTGGTTATACAGCGGCGCCGTCAGCCACATCGTGTTAATGCCGTACAGCTGAATCGCGTTTTTCAGGCTCGAAGCGTCCAGAATCGTTTCGTTACGCACCACATACAGTCTTCCGCCGTTCAGCAGCGCGCCCCATATTTCGAAGGTCGAAGCGTCGAATACAACCGCTCCGGTTTGCAAAATATGCGTCTGTTCGTTCAGTTCTACATAGTTGGTATTTTTAACCAGCCGCACGACATTCCGGTGCTCGACCATGACGCCTTTCGGCTTGCCCGTTGTTCCCGACGTGTAGATCACATAAGTCAGATGCTCCGGACCGTTGACCGTCTCCAGATTGGAACCGTCCTCGTGGTAAGCTTCCTCGTCGTTCAAATTGATGAGCTTGCCGGCAAACGTCGCGCGGTCCTGCAGATGCCCTTGGGCAAGCAGCAGCTTCGCACCCGAATCTTCCAGCATGTACCGGATGCGGTCCTCCGGATAATCCGGATCGATCGGTACATAAGCGCCTCCGGCTTTCAGGATCGCGATCATGCCAACGACCATTTCGAGAGAACGCTCGACCATCAGGCCTACCAGTTGATCCGGCTGCACGTCCGCTTCCCGCAAGGTGCGAGCCAACCGGTTTGCCCGTTCGTTCAACTCGCGGTACGTCAGCTGCTTACCCTCGAATGCAACGGCAAGGTGATTCGGCGTGCACTCCGCCTGTTCCTCGAACAGTTGATGAATCGTTTTGTCCGAAGGATAGTCGACTGCCGTAGCGTTGAACACGCGCTGAATGTGCTCCTTCTCTTCCGCCGTGATCATCTCCAGCGAAGCAAGCGGCGCTTCCGGAGCCTGCACGATGGCGGCAAGCAATTGCTCGAAATGCTTCGCCATCCGCTCGATCGTTTCCCTTGTGTACAGGGCGGTCGCATATTCCATGCTCAACTCCAAGCCTTCGCTGCCTTCCGTAACGTCCACGCTCAAGTCGAATTTCGCCACGGTATGCTCGCCCGGATACGGGGTCAGCCGCAGTCCTTCGAGCTGAAGCTCTCCGGTCTCTTTGTTTTGCAGCGCAAACAACGTATCAAACAGCGGGTTTCGGCTTAAGTCGCGGGCAGGCTGCGCTTTCTCCACCAGCTCTTCGAACGGGTAGCTCTGATGTTCGTAGGCTGCCAGCATCATTTCCTTCACTTCGTCCAGGAATGAACGGAACGTTTTCTTGCCGTCCGGGTAGCTGCGGATCGCCAACGTGTTAACAAACATCCCGATGATCGGCTGTAAATCGCCGTGCGTTCTTCCCGCGATCGGCGTGCCGACGACGATGTCTTCCTGACCCGTATATTTTTGCAGCAGCACCTTGTAGGCAGCCAGCAGCACCATATACAGCGTTGCACCGCTTTCCGCCGCGATCCGCTGCAGGCCTTCGCCGAGCTTCGGATCCAACTGGCGCTGAAGCAGGCTTCCTTCGAACTTCCGCACCGCAGGGCGCGGGTAATCCGTCGGCAGCTCGAGCACAGGCAGCTCGCCGCGGAATACGTCCAACCAGTAGGCCTCCTGCCGTTTCATCAGCTCCTGCTGCGCTTCGGACTGCTGCCATACCGCGTAGTCCTTGTACTGAATGCGCAGCGGCAGCAGGCTTTCCCCGTTGTACAACCGCCCGAACTCTTCGGTCAACACATCCGTCGAGACACCGTCGGAGATGATGTGGTGCATATCCAGCATCAGAACGTGCCGGTCCTTCGCCAGCTCGATCAAGCCTACGCGCAGGAGCGGCGGCTTCGCCAAGTCAAACGTGCGCACGAATCCGCGTACGATGTCTCCGGCTTCTTCCTCGCTCGCCCGATGATGCTCGACGGCGAAGTCCACTCCCTTGTACACCCGCTGCACCGGCTCCCCGTTCACCAGTTCGAAGCCCGTACGCAGCGTCTCGTGCCGCGTGATCAGCTGACGGAACGCTTCCTCCAACTGACCGCGGTCCAGCGCTCCATCGAGCACCAGCATTTCCGGCATGTTGTAGGTTTGCTCCGCTCCTTCCAGCTGCTGCAGGATGTAGAGACGCTTCTGCGCAGAAGATACCGGATAATGCTCCCTCTCCTCGACTGTCGGGATGGAAACGTATGCCTGCTCCTCCATCCGGGTAATCGCCTGGGCCATGTCTTCCACCGTCGAGCAGCGGAACACGTCCCGCAGCGGAAGCTCCACGTTCATCTCCTTATGCACTTTGCCGACCAGCAGCGTCGCGCGCAGGGAATGGCCGCCCAGCTCGAAGAAGTTGTCCTTCATGCCCACCTTCTCCAGCCCCAGCACTTCCTGCCAGATGTCGGCCAGCTTCTCCTCCTGCGGCGTCCGCGGCGCGACATATTCCACGCCTGTCTGCATGCTCGCATCCGGCGCCGGCAGCGCTTTGCGGTCGATCTTTCCGTTCGCCGTCAGCGGCAGCTGCTCCAGCTGCATGAAGTACGACGGGATCATGTACCCCGGCAGCTCCTGCGACAGGCTGCTCCGCAGCTCGCTCAGCTTCAGCTCGCTCTCCGCCGTGAAGTAGGCGCACAGCACCTTCTGGCCTTTTGCATCCTCCCGGACGACGACGACCGCTTCCCGCACGCCTTCCGCTTTCAGCATCTGCGTCTCGATCTCGCCCGTCTCGATCCGGTACCCCCGGATTTTCGCCTGGTTGTCGATCCGGCCGATGAAGTCCACGTTGCCGTCCGGCATCCACCTTGCCAAGTCGCCCGTCCGGTACAAACGCTCGCCTTCGACAAACGGGCTGTCCACAAACTTCTCTTCCGTCAGCTCCGGACGGTTCAGGTAGCCTCGCGCCACTCCGATGCCGCCGATGCACAGCTCGCCCAGTACGCCCACCGGCACCGGATTCAAGTGCGCGTCGACGATGTAGAACTTGGCGTTCAGCGCCGCTTTCCCGATCGGCACGTTCCCCGCCTCCGGCAGCTTGTCCAGCGGCTCGTCGTACAAGCTCGAATCGATCGCCGCTTCCGTTACCCCGTAAGCGTTGATGATTCTAAACTGCGAGCCGAATCGCTCTTGCAGCACACGATAGTCCGTCACGCTGCAGCTGTCGGAGCTTGTGATCAGCAGCTCCATCGAGCTCATGTCCAGCCCGTGCTCGGCCACATAGTCCATGAACGGCACGATAAGCGCCGGCGTCGATTCGAAGATCGTGATCTTCTCTTCGCTGATCCAGTAGTGCAGACGGGCCGGATCGATCCGGTCGTCTTTCGGGCAGATAACCATTGTGCCGCCGTTGTACAGCGTCCGCGCGATGTCTCCGACGAACACGTCGAACGAGAAGCTCGCCAGCTGCAGCAGCCGTACCGGGAACTGATCCAGACGATACTCCCGGCGGTATCCCGCCGCCGTATTGACCAGGCTGCGGTGCTCGATCATCACGCCCTTCGGACGCCCCGTCGTACCCGACGTATAGATCACATAAGCCAGATCGTGCGGCTCGTTCACGTTCGCCACGTTCGACGCGTCTTCGGCATACGCCGCTTCGTCGTCCAGGCAAAGCACCGCTTGCAGCGTCGGCTCTCCCTGCACCCATTGCCGTGCGCGTTCCTGCAGATGCGTTTGCGTCAGCAGCACCGAGGCTGCGCTGTCCTCCAGCATGAACTGGATGCGGTCGGACGGATAATCCGGGTCCAGCGGCACGTAGGCGCCGCCCGCTTTCCAGACCGCCATAGCGCCGACGAGCAGATCGGTCGAACGGTCGGCCAAAATGCCCACCAGTTGGTTCGGCTTCACGCCTTGAGCCTGCAGCGTGCGCGCCAAACGGTTCGCCCGTTCGTTCAGCTCCCGGTACGTCAGTCGGTCGTTTTCGTAGACGACCGCCATTGCCTCCGGTGTGCGCTCCGCCTGTTTCTCGAACAGCGCGTGGAACGCTTCGTTCTCCGGCGCATCCGGCGCGGCCGGGTTGAACACATGCTCGATCTGCGCCTTCTCTTCCGCCGTCAGGATGCCCAGCGACGCGATTTTCACCGCCGGATCGTTCACGATGGCCGCCAGCAATTGCTCGAAATGCTTCGCCATTCGTTCGATCGTTTCCCGCTTGTACAAGGCTGTTGCATATTCGAGACTGCACTCCAGGCCTGCGCTGTCCTCCATCACGTCGAGGCTCAGGTCGAATTTCGACATGCCGTACTCGGTCGGGTACGGTGTCAGGTGAAGCCCCGGAAGATGCATCTCTTTGTTTTCCGTATTTTGCAAGGAAAACATCGTGTCAAAGAGCGGATTGCGGCTCAAGTCCCGAGCCATCTGCAGCTTGTCCACCAGTTCTTCAAACGGATAAGTCTGGTGTTCAAACGCGCCAAGCGTCGTTTCCTTCACTTCCTCCAAATACGAGAAGAACGTTTTGTCCGCCGCCGGATAGTTGCGGATCGCCAGCGTATTGACGAACATCCCGATCAGCGGCTGCAGATCGGCATGGGTTCTGCCCGCAATCGGCGTACCGACGACGACATCCTCTTGAGCCGTATACTTTTGCAGCAGAACCGTGTAGGCGGAAAGCAGCACCATGTACAGCGTCGCGCCGCTTTCCGCAGCGATCCGCTTCAACCCTTCGCTGATTTCCGAACTCATGCGGAAATCAAGCGTATCGCCGGCATAGCTCTGCACGGCAGGGCGGGCATAGTCCGTCGGCATTTCAAGCACCGGCAGCTCCCCGCGGAACGCTTCGAGCCAGTAAGCCTCCTGGCGCTTCAACTGCTCTTTTTGCGCTTCGGACTGCTGCCATACGGCATAATCCTTGTACTGGATGCGCAGCGTCGGCAGCTCTTCCCCGCTATACAGCCGGGCGAATTCTTCCACCAGAACATCCGCCGAGACGCCGTCGGAAACAATGTGATGCATATCCAGCATCAGGATGTGCCGCTCGGGCGCCAGCTCGATCAAGCCTACCCGCAAAAGCGGCGGCTTCGCCAGATCAAACGGACGAATGAAGTCGCGCACGATCGCTTTGGCTTCTTCTTCACCGGCCTGAACCGTTTCGACGGCAAACTCCACTTCCCGATAGATCCGCTGTACCGGCTCGCCGTCCACCAGCTCGAAGCCCGTCCGCAGCGTTTCATGACGCGCAATCAGCTTGCGGAACGTCTCTTCGAACCGCTCGCGGTCCAGCGCTCCTTCGAGCCCCATCACGCCCGGCATGTTGTAGCTTTGGGCCGCGCCTTCCAGCTGATGCAGGATAAAGAGACGTTTCTGAGCCGAGGAAACCGGATAGTACTCCCGTTCTTCGACGACAGGAATCGCATCGAATGCCTGCTGCTCCAGTTGGCCGATCGCCTCCGCCAATTGCTCGACCGTCGGGAATTGGAAAATGTGCCGCAGCGGAAGCTCCATATTCAGTTCCTTGCGTACCTTGCTGGCCAATGCCGTTGCACGCAGCGAATGTCCGCCCAGCTCGAAGAAGTTGTCCTTCACGCCAACCTTCTCCAGCCCGAGCACGTCCTGCCAGATGCGCGCCAGCTTGGCCTCCGTCGGCGTCCGCGGCGCGACGTACGCTCCGCCCCCATGCATGCTTCCTTCCGGAGTAGGCAGCGCTTTGCGGTCGATCTTCCCGTTCGGGGTAAGCGGCATCTGCTCCAGCTGAACGAAATACGACGGGATCATATAGTTCGGCAGCTCCTGCGACATCGCCGCTCTCAGTTCCGCAGCCGAAAGCTCTCTTTGCGCTACAAAGTAAGCCACGAGCTGCTGCTGTCCGTTTGCGTCCTCGCGCGCGAGAACAATCGTTTCCTGAACAGCGTCGACTTTCGCCAGCTGCGTCTCCACTTCTCCCAGCTCGATCCGGTAGCCGCGAATTTTCACCTGATGGTCGATCCGGCCCAAGTATTCGAGATTGCCGTCCGGCAGCCAGCGAACCAAGTCGCCCGTCCGGTACATCCGCTCACCCGGTTCAAACGGATTGTCGACAAATTTTTCCGCCGTCAGCTCGGAACGGTTCAAGTAGCCCCGTGCCAGCCCGACGCCCGAGATGCACAGCTCCCCGGCCACGCCGACAGGCAGCATCCGGTTGTGCGAATCCACGACGTAAATGCGGTGGTTCGCAAGCGGCCGGCCGATCGGTACCGACTTTCGATTTCCGAAACCGTCCGATGCCGCGTCCCAAATCGACGTGACGATCGAGGCTTCCGTCGGCCCGTAGGCGTTGAAGTACCGCACCTTGTCTTTCCACTGCTGAACGAATTCGACGGAAGCCGCCGAGCCGCCCGTGATCAGCTTCTGCAGGCTTGGCATCCGGTCCGGATTCAGGTAAGCCGCGTAAGTCGGCGGCAGGATCGTCGCCGTAATGCCGTTCTCGTTCATATAGCTCTCAAACAGCGGATAGTCGAGAATCGTCGTAGATGTCGGAATATACAGCGCAGCGCCGAAGAACAGCGCTTTGAAAATCTCCCAGCACGACGCATCAAATGACAGACTGGCAAACTGCACGACGCGGTCCCGCTCCGTGATTTGCAACGTGTTCGCAAACATCAGCTTCAGGTTGGACAGGCCGTGGTGCTCGACCATAACCCCTTTCGGCTTGCCCGTCGTTCCCGACGTATAGATCACGTACGCCAAATGATTCGGTCCGACGACCGGCTTCAGATTCGAGCCGTCTGCGCTGTAAGCCTGCTCGTCGTCCACCGCCACAAACGTCCCGGCAAACGATACGCGTTCCTGCAAATGACGCTGTGTCAGCAGCACTTGCGCACCCGAATCCTCCAGCATGTACCGGATGCGGTCCTCCGGATATTCCGGATCGATCGGAATATAGGCACCGCCGGCTTTCATAATCGCCATCATGCCGACGACCATCTCCAGCGAGCGCTCGACCATAAGGCCTACCAACTGATCCGGCCGCACTCCGGCATCGCGCAGCGTCCGCGCCAAACGGTTCGCCCGCTCGTTCAGTTCCCCGTACGTAAGCTGCGATTGCTCGAACACAACCGCCACCGCATTCGGATTGCGCAGCGCTTGCTCTTCGAACAGCCCGTGAATCGTTTGTTCCTGCTCGTATTCCGCCACCGTATTGTTGAATACGTGGATAATCTCCGCTTTCTCCGCCTCGGTCGTCAGCTCCAGCTCGCTTACGGGAGTGTTCGGGTTCGCCGTAACCTGTTCGAGCACGTAGACAAGATGCCCCATCAGCCGCTCCATGGCAGACTGCTCGTACACGGACGCATTGTAATCGAAACGGACGACAAGCTCTTCTCCCGGCATCACGACCAAAGTAAAGTCATAGTTCGTTTGTTCCGCAATGTCGACATCCGTAATCTTAAGCTTTCCGTTCTCGTCGCCGCCCGCCTGCTCGATCTGCTCGTCCATCGGGAAGTTCTCGAAGGCCATAATATGGCTGATCAGATCCTGCTTTTGGGCGCTCTGCGCCTGAATTTCGTACAGCGGATAGTAGTCGTAGCGTCCGGACTCCAAGGCCGCTTCCTGCACGCGCTTCATCACGTCGGCAAAGCTTTGCTCCGCCTCGCAGGAGACGCGGACCGGAATCGTGTTGATGAATAGCCCAATCATCTCTTCGATGCCCGGAATTTCCGCCGATCTTCCGGAAACGACGCTGCCGAATACCGCATCGTCCGTTCCGTTATACTTCTGCAAAATAACGCCCCAAACTGCCTGCATCAACGTATTGACGGTCACCTGATGCTGCTTGGCAATCCGACTCATCCGTTCGGTCAAGCTATTGCCCAGCGGGCGGAGGACATGGGCTCCCTCGTACTCTCCGTCCTTTTTGTGCAATTTATCTTGAGGCAGCGTCGTCTGGCTGTCGTACCCTGCCAAGTACCCGGACCAATAACGGGCGGCCGCTTCCACATCCTGTTTCTCCAGCCATTCGATATAGTGGCTGTAGGACGGAGCCGCAGGCCGTTCGGACAGATCGTTGTGCATGTAAGCCTCGTACGTGTCGAACAGCTCTTTGGCGATCAGAGGCAAGCACCAGCCGTCCATCAAAATATGATGGAAGCTCCAGAGCACATGGAAGCTTTCTTCCTGCGTACGGACGACTTTCACCCGCATCAGCGCATCCTGCTCCAGATCGAAGCCGCGGGTTTTGTCCTCGTTCACCAGTTGATCGAGATACTTGCTCCATTCGGCCTCGGCCAGATGGCGCAGGTCCTCATAAGCAAACTCAACCGGCTTGTAACGGTAGACGATCTGCAGCGGTTCCCCTCTCCAGCCGCTGTGGAAGTTGGTGCGCAGCACCGCATGCCGCGCCGCCAGCTCGTTCCAGCTGCGGGCGAACAGCTCGATATTCAGAGCGCCCTGAACGTTAAATAGTGTTTGCTCGATATAGGCGCCGCCATGCCGGTTCAGGGTGTTGTGGAACCACATCCCTTTTTGCATCGGCGTAAGCGCATAGATGTTCTCGATGTCCCCGATCTGCTGCGTTTGGCCGGAAATTTGCTCAAGCTCCTCCACGCTCAGGCCTTTGAACTGAACGTCGCTCGGCGTCAATTCCGCCCGCTCTTTCGAAACGCAGTGAGCGATGAGGTCGCGCAGGCTTTCCTGAAGCGAAGCGGCCAGACGCTCCATCGTCTCCCGGCGGTATTCCTTGCCGTTGTAGCTCAGTTCAAGCGACAGCGTTCCGTCTGCAATCATGCCATTGATATCCAGCGCGAAGCTTCGCTTTTGACGGTCGCTCGACTGCTTGCCGCCCGTATGCGCCGATACCCCGATGTCGCTGTTTTGCAGATCCTGATCGAATTGTCCGAGATAGTTGAAGCTGACTTCCGGCTCCGCGCCCCACGCGATATCGTCCTTGGCTTCGGACAAGTACCGGCCTATGCCGTAGCCGATCCCTTTATTCGGGATTTGACGCAGGTCTTCTTTCGTTTTCTTGAGCAGATAGGACAGGTCTTTGCCTTGCTCCAGCTCAAGCACAACCGGATATTTGCTCGTAAACCAGCCTACGGTGCGGGTAATGTCGATATCCGTCATGATGGACTCCCGGCCGTGGCCTTCCAGGTTCACCAGCACCCGGTCGAGACCGCTCCATTTCTGTACGGCCAGCCCCAACGCCGTCAACAAAATATCGGTGATTTCGGTGTTATACGCGCGATGGACGCCCTTCAACAACTGCTCCGTTTCTTCGCGGGCCCACTCTACCGAAATGGATTCGCTATCCTGCTGCAAGGAAGCGTCCACCTGCTCGTCCTTAGGCAGCGGCTGCACCTTCGTTTGCGCGATGCGCTGCCAATAGGCCAGCTCGCGGTCCATAACCGGACTTTGCGCATACGCCGCAAGCTGCTCGGACCAAGTGCGGTACGCATCCGTTTTCGCAGGCAGACGAAGCTCTTCTCCCTTAACGGTCTGCTCGTAGGCGATGGCGAGATCCTCCAGCAAAATGCGCCACGATACGCCATCTACCACTCCATGATGGATGGCGATCAGCAGATGGTCGCCATCTGCGCATTGGAACAGCCCCGCTTTGACAAGCGGTCCCGCTTCCAGATCGATGCTGCCCTGGATTTCGTTCGCTTTGGCTTCGACCGCTTCCGCGGACGCCTCGACCCCTTTGAGATCGACCACTTCCAGACCGTAAAGCTCGCCGTCTCCGACCACCCGGTTCCATGCAATGTAGCCGTTCCCGGACTTGCGGAATACGATGCGCAGCGCATCGTGATGCTCCACAAGCTTCCGAAGCACCTTGCGAATCGCCGCCTCGTCGAAGCCGTCCTTGCGGTGCAGCATGACCGATTGGTTAAAGTAATGCGGCTCGGCAAACTGCTGCTCGAAGAACCAGTGCTGGATCGGCGTCAGCGCGACATCGCCGCTTACCTCGCCTTGATCGGCCATCCGCGCCACCGGCCGGATATGCTTGCTCAGCTGCGCGACGGTCGGATATTTGAACAAGTCACGGATTTCCAGCTTGTACCCGGCCTGATGCAGGCGGGACGAAACCTGAATCGACTTGATTGAATCTCCGCCGAGCTCGAAGAAGTGATCCGTTGCTCCGACGCGTTCGGCACCCAGCACCGCCTGCCATACGGCGGCGAGCACTTTTTCCTCCTCGCTCCGAGGCGCGACGTAGTCGGCTCCCGCCGAAACATTTCCTTGCGGAGCGGGCAGCGCCTTACGGTCGATCTTTCCGTTCGGCGTCAGCGGCATCCGCTCCAGCTGTACGAAGTGCGACGGGATCATGTATCCCGGCAGCTCGCCGGACAGTTCCCCTCTCAGCTCACCCACCGACAGCGTCCGGTCGGCTACGAAGTACGCGCACAGTTGCTTCTGTCCGCTTGCGTCGTCGTGAGCGATGACAATCGCTTCCTGAACGGACGCGACTTTCAGCAACTGCTCTTCGATCTCGCCGAGCTCAATCCGGTAACCGCGGATTTTGACCTGATGGTCGATTCGGCCCAAATACTCGATCGTTCCGTCCGGCAGCCACTTGGCCAAATCGCCCGTCCGATACATCCGCTCGCCCGGCTCGAACGGATTGTCCACGAATTTCTCCGCCGTCAGGTCGGGACGGTTCAAATAGCCACGCGCCAGACCTACGCCTGCAACGCACAGCTCGCCGGCCACGCCGACGGGCACCTGTTGATGATGCGCATCGACAATATAAATCCGATGATTGACGACGGGACCTCCGATCGGCACCAACTTCAGCTGGCTGACGTCTTCGGTCGAAGGCGTCCAAATGGTCGTGCAGATCGAGTCCTCCGTCGGACCATAGGCGTTGAAATATTTCACTTTGTCTTTCCACTGCTGTAGCAGCTCCAAGGATGATGCGGAGCCTGCCGTGATCAGCTTTTTGAAGCCCGGCATGTGGTCCGGGTTCAGGTAGACCGCATAGGTCGGCGGCAGCGTAGCGGTCGTAATGCCGTTATCGCTCATGTACCGCTCGAACCATTGATAATCCAGAATCGTTTCCTTCGTCGGGATGTACAAGGTCGCGCCGAAGAACAGCGTTTGGAATACTTCCCAGCACGATGCGTCGAACGACAGGCTGGCGAATTGAACGACCCGGTCCTGTCCGGTCATTTGCAAGGTGTTCGCAAACATCTGCTTTAAACTGCACAGCCCGTGATGCTCGAGCATTACTCCTTTCGGCTTGCCGGTCGTCCCCGACGTATAAATGATGTACGCCAAATCGTTCGGACCCGCGACGGACTCCAGATTCGAGCCATCTGCGGCGTATGCCTGCTCGTCATCCACCGTGACGACGTTCCCGTCAAACGATACTTGCTCCTGCAAACGACGCTGGGCCAGCAGCACTTGCGCGCCCGAGTCCTCCAGCATGTAGCGGATGCGGTCCTCCGGATATTCCGGATCAATCGGCACATAGGCTCCTCCGGCTTTCAGGACGGCAAACATGCCCACAACCATTTCCAAAGAGCGCTCAAGCATGAGTCCTACAGGCTGATCCTTCCGCACACCCAGAGCCTGCAACGTGCGCGCCAACCGGTTCGCCCGTTCGTTCAATTCCCGGTACGTCAGCTGCCGGTCTTCGAAGACAACAGCCGGGTGATCCGGCGTGCGCTCCGCCTGTTCCTCGAACAATTGGTGGATCGTTTTGTCCGCTTCATAGTCTGCTGCCGTAGCGTTGAACACGTGATGAAGCTGAGCCCGCTCCTCCGCCGTCAGCATCTCCAGCGCGGCAATCGGCGCTTCCGGAGCCTTTGCGATCGCAGTAAGCAATTGCTCCAAATGCTTCGCCATGCGTTCGATCGTTTCCCGTGCATACAAGGAGGTCGCGTATTCCAGGTTGCACTCCAGCCCGCTGCCGGTTTCCGTCACGTCCAGCGTCAGATCGAATCTCGCGATCGTATTGCCGCTCGGATACGGAGCCAGCGTAAGCCCGTCAAGCTGAAGCTCCTCGTTTTCCGTATTTTGCAGAACGAACATCGCGTCGAAAATCGGGTTGCGGCTCAAATCCCGGGGCACCTGCAGCTTCTCCACCAGTTCCTCAAACGGGTAGCTTTGATGCTCGTAGGCTCCCAGGGTCGTTTCCTTCACTTCGGCCAGGAACGAACGGAACGTTTTCCCGCCGGCCGGATAATTGCGGATGGCCAGCGTGTTAACAAACATCCCGATCAGCGGCTGCAGATCTCCGTGCGTTCTTCCCGCAATCGGCGTGCCGATGACGATGTCTTCCTGACCCGTATATTTTTGCAACATGACGTTGTACGCAGCCAGCAATACCATGTACAGCGTCGCTCCGCTTTCCGCCGCGACCCGCTTCAAGGCCTCGTTCAGCCCGGCGTCCAGACGGAAGGAAAGCGTGCTTCCCTCGAATTTCCGCACCGCAGGGCGCGGGTAATCCGTCGGCATTTCAAGCACGGGCAATTCGCCACGGAACATGTCCAGCCAGTAGGCTTCTTGGCGTTTCACCAGCTCCTGCTGCGCTTCGGACTGCTGCCATACCGCAAAGTCCTTGTATTGAATGCGCAGCGGCAGCAAGCTTTCCCCGTTGTACAACCGTCCGAACTCTTCGGTCAACACATCCGTCGACATGCCGTCGGAGACGATATGGTGCATATCCAGCAGCAGGATGTGCCGGTCCTTCGCCAGCTCGACCAAGCCTACGTGCAGGAGCGGCGCCTTCGCCAAGTCAAACGTGCGCACGAATCCGCGTACGATGTCCCCGGCTTCTTCCTCGCTCGCCCGATAATGCTCGACGGCGAAGTCCACTTCCTTGTACACCCGCTGCACCGGCTCCCCGTTCACCAGCTCGAAGCCCGTGCGCAGCGTCTCGTGCCGCGCAATCAGCTCACGGAACGCTTCCTCCAATCGGGCGCGGTCCAATGCCCCTTCGAGCACCAGCTCGCCGGTCATATTGTAGCTTTGCTCCGCCCCTTCCAATTGGTGCAGGATGTAGAGACGCTTCTGCGCAGAAGATACCGGGTAGTACTCCCTTTCCTCGACCGTCGGGATGGAAACGTATGCCTGCTCCTCCATCCGGGCAATCGCCTGGGCCATGTCTTCCACCGTCGAGCAGCGGAACACGTCCCGCAGCGGAAGCTCCACGTTCATCTCCTTATGCACCTTGCCGACCAGCAGCGTCGCGCGCAGGGAATGGCCGCCCAGCTCGAAGAAGTTGTCCTTCATGCCCACCTTCTCCAGCCCCAGCACTTCCTGCCAGATGTCGGCCAGCTTCTCCTCCTGCGGCGTCCGCGGCGCGACATATTCCACGCCTGTCTGCATGCTCGCATCCGGCGCCGGCAGCGCTTTGCGGTCGATCTTTCCGTTCGCCGTCAGCGGCAGCTGCTCCAGCTGCATGAAGTACGACGGGATCATGTACCCCGGCAGCTCCTGCGACAGGCTGCTCCGCAGCTCGCTCAGCTTCAGCTCGCTCTCCGCCGTGAAGTAGGCGCACAGCACTTTCTGGCCTTTTGCATCCTCCCGGACGACGACGACCGCTTCCCCCACGCCTTCCGCTTTCAGCATCTGTGTCTCGATCTCGCCCGTCTCGATCCGGTACCCCCGGATTTTCGCCTGGTTGTCGATCCGGCCGATGAAGTCCACGTTGCCGTCCGGCATCCACCTTGCCAAGTCGCCCGTCCGGTACAAACGCTCGCCTTCGACAAACGGGCTGTCCACAAACTTCTCTTCCGTCAGCTCCGGACGGTTCAGGTAGCCTCGCGCCACTCCGATGCCGCCGATGCACAGCTCGCCCAGTACGCCCACCGGCACCGGATTCAAGTGCGCGTCGACGATGTAGAACTTGGCGTTCAGCGCCGCTTTCCCGATCGGCACGTTCCCCGCCTCCGGCAGCTTGTCCAGCGGCTCGTCGTACAAGCTCGAATCGATCGCCGCTTCCGTTACCCCGTAAGCGTTGATAATTCTAAACTGCGAGCCGAAGCGCTCCTGCAGCACCCGGTAATCCGTCACGCTGCAGCTGTCGGAGCTGGTAATCAGCAGCTCCATCGAGCTCATGTCCAGCCCGTGCTCGGCCACATAGTCCATGAACGGCACGATAAGCGCCGGCGTCGATTCGAAGATCGTGATCTTCTCTTCGCTGATCCAGTAGTGCAGACGGGCCGGATCGATCCGGTCGTCTTTCGGGCAGATAACCATTGTGCCGCCGTTGTACAGCGTCCGCGCGATGTCTCCGACGAACACGTCGAACGAGAAGCTCGCCAGCTGCAGCAGCCGTACCGGGAACTGATCCAGACGATACTCCCGGCGGTATCCCGCCGCCGTATTGACCAGGCTGCGGTGCTCGATCATCACGCCCTTCGGACGCCCCGTCGTACCCGACGTATAGATCACATAAGCCAGATCGTGCGGCTCGTTCACGTTCGCCACGTTCGACGCGTCTTCGGCATACGCCGCTTCGTCGTCCAGGCAAAGCACCGCTTGCAGCGTCGGCTCTCCCTGCACCCATTGCCGTGCGCGTTCCTGCAGATGCGTTTGCGTCAGCAGCACCGAGGCTGCGCTGTCCTCCAGCATGAACTGGATGCGGTCGGACGGATAATCCGGGTCCAGCGGCACGTAGGCGCCGCCCGCTTTCCAGACCGCCATAGCGCCGACAAGCAGATCGGTCGAACGGTCGGCCAAAATGCCCACCAGTTGGTTCGGCTTCACGCCTTGAGCCTGCAGCGTGCGCGCCAAACGGTTCGCCCGTTCGTTCAGCTCCCGGTACGTCAGCCGGTCGTTTTCGCAGACGACCGCCATTGCCTCCGGCGTACGCTCCGCCTGTTTCTCGAACAGCGCGTGGAACGCTTCGTTCTCCGGCGCATCCGGCGCGGCCGGGTTGAACACATGCTCGATCTGCGCCTTCTCTTCCGCCGTCAGGATGCCCAGCGACGCGATTTTCACCGCCGGATCGTTCACGATGGCCGCCAGCAATTGCTCGAAATGCTTCGCCATTCGTTCGATCGTTTCCCGCTTGTACAACGCCGTTGCGTATTCGATCCCGCATAGGAAGCCGTCGCCGCTTTCCATGATGTCCAAGCTCAGGTCGAATTTCGACGTATGTTCTTCAACCGGGTACGGCGTAAGCTGCAAGCCCGGCAGGTGGAACTCCTTGTTCTCCGTATTTTGCAGAGTAAACATCGTGTCAAAGAGCGGATTGCGGCTCAAGTCGCGGGCCAGCTTCAGCTTGTCCACCAGCTCTTCGAACGGATAATCCTGGCGTTCGAACGCGCCAAGCGTCGTTTCCTTCACTTCCTCCAAATACGAGAGGAACGTTTTGTCCGCCGCCGGATAGTTGCGGACCGCCAGCGTATTGACGAACATCCCGATCAGCGGCTGCAGATCGCCGTGCGTTCTTCCCGCAATCGGCGTACCGACGACAACGTCCTCCTGGCCGGTGTACTTTTGCAGCAGGATCGTGTAGGCGGCCAGCAGCACCATGTACAGCGTCGCGCCGTTGTCCGCCGCGATCCGCTGCAGGCCTTCCCGTTTCTGCGCATCGAGCTCGAAGCGGAGCGCATTCCCGTCATAGCTCTGCACGGCAGGGCGGGCATAGTCCGTCGGCATTTCGAGCACCGGCAGTTCCCCGCGGAACGCTTCAAGCCAGTAGGACTCCTGGCGCTTCAACTGCTCTTTTTGCGCTTCGGACTGCTGCCATACGGCGTAATCCTTATACTGGATGCGCAGCGCCGGCAGCTCTTCCCCGCCGTACAGACGGGCGAACTCTTCCACCAGAACGTCCATGGAAATCCCGTCGGACACGATATGGTGCGTGTCGAACATCAAGAGATGGCGTTCGGGCGCCAGCTCGATCAAGCCTACCCGCAAGAGCGGTGGCTTTGCCAAGTCGAAGGCGCGGATAAATTGCTTCACCGCTGCGTCGGCTTCTTCCTCGTTCGCCCGGATATGCTCTACCGCAAACTCCACTTCGGGGTAGATCCGCTGCATCGGCTCCCCGCCTATCATCTCGAAGGCGGTTCGCAGCGTCTCATGCCGCGCGATCAGTACCCGGAACGCTTCTTCGAGCCGGTTGCGGTCGAGCGCTCCTTCGAGCAGCGTCACGCCTGGCATGTTGTAGCTTTGCTCGGCCCCTTCCAGCTGATGCAAAATGTAGAGCCGCTTTTGCGCGGACGATAGCGGATAAACTTCCCGTTCTTCCGCGGCAGGAATCGAGCTGTATGCCTGCTCGCCCATTCCGCTGATGGCCTCGGCCAGCTTTTCGACCGTAGGATACCGGAATACGTCCCGCAGCGGCAGGCTGATGTTCAACTCTTTGTGAAGCCGGCTAACCATGGTCGTCGCGCGCAGCGAATGGCCACCAAGCTCGAAGAAACTGTCTTTGACGCTTATTTTTTCTATCTTAAGAATTTCTTTCCAAATTTTAACGATTCCGGCTTCCAGCTCCGTCCGTGGCTCCACGAACTCCACGCCGGTCTGCATGCTTTCTTCCGGCGCAGGCAGCGCTCTGCGGTCGACCTTACCGTTCGTAGTGAGCGGCATCTGTTCCAGCTGCACAAAATAGGACGGAAGCATGTAAGCAGGCAGCTCCTGTGACAGGGTGCTTCTTACTTCGTTCGCCGGAAGCGAACGATCCGCCACGTAATAAGCGCACAGCTGCTTCTCGCCGTTCGCGCTTTCCCGTACGACGACCGTTGCCTTCTCGATAGCGTCCAATTTCAGCAGGTGCGCTTCGATTTCGCCAAGCTCAATCCGGAAACCGCGGATTTTCACCTGGTCGTCGATCCGTCCGACGTACTCAATCGTGCCGTCCGGCAGCCATCTGGCCAGGTCTCCCGTCCGGTACATCCGCTCCCCGGGAACGAACGGATTGTCCGCGAACTTCTCCGCCGTCAGGTCAGGACGGTTCAGGTAGCCTCGGGCCAGGCCGTCCCCAGCCACGCATAGCTCACCGGCCACGCCGATCGGCTGCAGCTTGTTTTGACCATTTACGATATAAATCGCCGTGTTGCTGATCGGGCCTCCGATCGGGACGCTGACAGCCCCGTCTTCGACTTCGTGCACATCGTAGCTCGTCGCAAAGACCGTGCTCTCCGTCGGGCCGTACACGTGCTTGATTTTCCCCGGCCCCAAATGGCCGAGCGCTTTGCGCACATGGCTGACCGACACGCGTTCCCCGCCGAACAAAACGGCGCGCGCATGACGCAAGCAATCCGGATTCATATCGGCAAGAACGTTGAAAAACGCGGTCGTAATGAACATCACCGAAATTTGCTGCTCCTCGATCAGACCGGCCAATTTCGCCACATCCAGCACGGTTTCCTTAGGCACAAGGACCAGCTTGGCTCCGTTCAATAAAGCGCCGAAAATGTCGAAGGTCGAACCGTCGAAGGAATAGCTCGACAATTGCAGCAGCTTATCCTGCTCGGTAATGTCGACGTAATTCGTATTTTTGACGACGCGAATAATGTTGCGGTGCGTCGTTAAGTTCCCTTTCGGCTTGCCCGTCGTACCCGACGTGTAGATCACGTAGGTCAAATGCTCCGGACCGTTGACAGGCTCCAGATTGGAGCCGTCCTCATGGTAAGCTTCCTCGCCGTCAAGGCGAATCCATGTGCCGGAAAAAGAAACGCGCGTCTGCAGATGCCCTTGCGAAAGCAGCACCTGTGTACCCGAATCCTCCACCATGTAACGGATGCGCTCTTCCGGATATTCCGGATCGATCGGCACATACGCCCCGCCGGCTTTCAGAATGGCCATAATGCCCACGATCATGTCCAGCGAACGCTCCACCATAATGCCGACCAGTTGGTCCGCCTGCACGCCTGCGTTCCGCAGCGTTCTTGCCAGGCGGTTGGCGCGCTCGTTCAGCTCGCCGTACGTCAGCTGCCGGTCTTCGAAAGCAACCGCCACCGCATCCGGACGGCGCTCCGCCTGCTCCTCGAACAACCGATGGATCGCGGTGTCCCGGGGATAATCCGTGCCGGTTTGATTGAAGATGTCCAGCAATTGATGCTTCTCGGTCTCCGACAACAGATCGACCTGTCCCAACGCGAGATCCGGCTGGAACAATACGACGGAAAACAACCGGTTCAAATGGTCGACCGTTTGCGCCATGAACGATTCGGTGTACAGATTCCCGTTATATGTTAAATGGAGTCGGACTGCATCCTTGTCCAATTCAAATTCGAATACCGCATCCGAAACCGCGCTTTGCCGATAATCCGTAATATGAAGCTGCTTCAACGCAACAAGCGTGTTGACGACAGGCACGCCGTCCGCATATTGCAGCTCCAGACGTTCCGCCATCAGGCGAAACGGAACGTTCTGATGGTTAATGGCAGCCGTAACCGAGGTTTTCGCTCCGCCAAGCAAAGCTTTAAAGGTGCTGTCATCGCGGACTTCTTCCCTGAGAATAACCAATTGGTTGACGGGACGCCGGGCCTCGTTTGGCTTGGTGACGACAGGCATCCCCACCAAAATCGAGCTGTTGCTTGTATATTTGTATAGTAAGCTTTGGACTCCCGTCAGCAAAATCATATAGGCGGCCAAAGGCGCGCCTTTGCTCATTTGAACGATCCGCTCGGAGACCTCGCCGGACAATGCGACGGACATCGTCCGGTCCAGGCCGGGAGCTTGATTCGGAGCTTTGCTGTAAGGAAGTGCCGTAGGCGTATTTTCTTCACCTTCGAATACCTTGTTCCAGAACGCGGTTTCTCTCTCGAATGCTACCTTCATCGCTTCTCTAGTTCTCCTTCCATAGTAGAAAGTCTGGGTTTGTCAGAATACAAAATCGATAGCCTCGGCCGAAATCTCCTCCTGTTCCGCGTTTCCGCTTAATGCAATGTCCTTGATCAGGGTATAGGGGCGTTCGCAAATTTGGGAAAGGATTTCCACAAAATCTTGAGCGAAATTGTCGATCATATTTTGCGTAAACAGTTTCGTGCAGTATTCAAAAAGACCGTTCAACCCGTCGTTTTCCAGCGTAATTTCCAAGGTCAGGTCGAACTTGGCGATTGTGTGCTTGAACGCATAGGCTTCTGCAGGAAGCTCGCCGAAATGCGTGATTTGGTCGTCTGCATTTTGCAGCACGAACATCGTATCGAACAGTGGATTCCGCCCCTGATCCCACGTGACCTGAACTTTTTCGAGCAGCTCCTCCAGCGGATAATCCTGACTTTCGAAGGCTTGAAGCGTCGTTTCCTTGATCTCCTCGATATAGGAGAGTAACGGCTTGTCGCCCGCCGGATAGCTGCGGATGGCGAGCGAATTGACGAACATTCCGACGATCGGCTCCACATCGGCATGCGTTCTGCCCGCGATCGGCGTACCGACGATCACGTCCTCCTGCCCCGAATATTTGTGCAGCAAGATCGTATAGGCCGCCAGCAGCAGCATATATAACGTAGCTCCGGTATCCTCGGCGATTTGCAGCAGTCGTTCGGCCTTCGCTTTGTCCATGACAAACCGAAGCTCATCCCCCTCATAGCTGCGCTCGGACGGTCTTGCGTAGTCCGTCGGCAGCTCCAGCACGGGAAGCTCGCCGTCCAATACGCTCGTCCAATACGCCTCCTGCCGTTTCATCCGTTCTCGCTTCGCATCGGACTGCTGCCACACGGCATAATCCTTGTACTGCACCCGCAAAGGCGGCAGCTCTTCCCCATGGTACAGCCGGACCAACTCGTCCAATAAAATGTTCAAGGAGATCCCATCGGAAACGATATGGTGCACGTCGAACAGCAAAATTTGCCGTTCCCGGCCGAGCGAAATCAGACCTGCCCGAAGCAACGGCGGGCGCTCCAAATCAAACGGACGGACATATTGCTGGATGATCTCTCCGGCTTCCTCCTCGCTCGCCTGTCCGACCTCCAGTGCAAACTCCACCTCGCGGTATACGCGCTGCACCGGGTCTCCGTTCACCAGCTCGAAGCCCGTGCGCAAAGCCTCGTGGCGCGCAATCAACCCGCGAAAAGCTTGCTCCACGCGCCCGTGGTCCAGCTGTCCGTCAATGATCAGCGCGACGGGCATATTGTAAATGTGCTCCGCTCCGTCCAATTGACGCAAAATATAAAGCCGTTTTTGCGCGGAAGATACCGGGTAATATTCCCGTTCCTCAACCGCCGGGATCGATTCATAAATACTCTCCTCCATCCGGGCGACCGCCTGGGCCATTTCCCCCAGCGTAGAGAAGCGGAACACATCCCGCATCGGAAACTCCACATTCATTTCCTTCTGTATTTTGCTCGCCAAAATGGTCGCGCGCAGCGAATGGCCGCCAAGATCGAAGAAATTATCGTTCAAGCCGATCTTCTCCAGGCCGAGCACGTCTTGCCAGATTCCGGCCAGCTTGATTTCCTGCGGTGTGCTTGGCGCTTCGTACTCCGCTCCGGTCTGTACGATCCCGTCCGGAACCGGCAGCGCCTTCCGGTCGATCTTGCCATTCGGCGTTAACGGTAACCGCTCCAGCCGCATCAAACGCGAAGGCACCATGTGCGAAGGCAAGGCTTGCTTCAAGAAAGCTTGGAGCTCGTCCAGCTTGAACGTTTCTTCGGCTGCGACGTAGCCCGCCAAATATTTTTGCCCTCGCTCGTCCGTGCGGTCGACCACGATGGCCTGCCGAACGCCCTCGAAACGCAGCATCGCGCTCTCAATCTCGCCAAGCTCGATGCGGAAACCGCGAATTTTCACCTGATAGTCGATCCGGCCGATAAAGTCTACGTTGCCGTCCTCCATCCAGCGGGCCAAATCTCCCGTACGGTACAAACGCTCTCCCGGCGCGAACGGGCTATCGACAAATTTCTCTGCCGTCAGCTCGGGACGGTTCAAATATCCGCGCGCCACTCCGATGCCGCCGATGCACAATTCGCCGAGAAATCCTACAGGCACGGGCTTCATCTGCGGATCGACGATATAGAACTTCGCGTTCAGCCACGCTTTGCCGATCGGCACGTTGCCCGTATCCGGCAGCTTCGAGAGCGGCTCGTCATAGAAGCTGGAATCGATGGCGGCCTCAGTGACGCCGTAAGCGTTAATAATGCGGAATTGCGAGCCATAGCGCTCCTGCAGCACCCGGTAATCGGACACGCTGCAGCTGTCCGAGCTCGTGATGAGCAGCTTCATCGAGCTCATCTCCAGCCCGTTCTCGGCCACATAGTCCATAAACGGAACGATCAGCGCCGGCGTCGATTCGAAAACGGTAATTCCGTAGTCGCGAATCCATCCATACATGCGAGCCGGATCGATGCGATCCTCCTTCGGGCAGAGAACCATCGTCCCGCCGTTATACAGCGTTCGCGCCACGTCCCCGACGAAGACGTCAAAGGAGAAACTGGCGAGCTGCAGCAACCGCACGGGGGACTCGTCAAGCCGGTATTCCCGGCGATAGGCGGCCGCCGTATTCGTCAGGCTGCGGTGCTCGATCATGACGCCCTTCGGGCGGCCCGTCGTGCCCGACGTATAGATCACGTAGGCCAGATCGTCCGGCTCGTTCACGTTCGGGACGTTCGCCGGATCGCCGGCATACAGCGCTTCGTCATCAAGGCAAAGCACGGTCTGGAGCGCAGCATCCTGCTTCAGCCAAGCCTGGACGCGGTCTTTAAGCCCCGTCTGCGTCAGCAGCACGGTCGAAGCGCTATCCTCCAGCATAAACTGGATGCGGTCCTGCGGATAATCGGGATCGAGCGGTACATAGGCGCCTCCCGCTTTCCATACCGCCATGACGCCGACGAGCGTTTCCGCCGAACGGTCGGCCAAAATGCCGACGATCGATTCCCTGCCGATCCCAAGGCCTCTCAGTACATCTGCAAGCCGGTTCGCCCGCTCGTTCAGCTCCCCGTAGGTCAATTGCTTGTCCTTATCGACGACGGCGATCTGCTCTGGCGCCTTCGCCGCCTGCTCTTCAAAGCGCAAAGGCAGCAGCTGCTCCCGCGAATCGTCAACGGCAGGCGGGTTGAAGCGGGTCAAAATGTTTTCTCTCTCGGCTTCGCTCAGCAGCGACAACTCGCGAAGCGTCTGGTCCGGGCGATCCAGGATTTGAGTGATAATGGCAAGCAGTTGGTCGACCAGCCGGGACGCTTCGCCGTCATCGTACAATTGAGCCCGGTAGCTGACGTGCAGATCGATCTGTTGATCGTCGATGGAATCGTACACGTCCACGAGAAAATCTCCCGCTTCATGGCCGCCAAAATTAGGGTAATGCCGGACGCTCAGGTTATCGTAATGCTCATGTCGAAGCGGCAAGTACTCCATCGATACACGGAATAAATCTTGAACCTCCTGCTTGTTCGGGTAAATCTCCCGCAAGTCCTGAATGAGCTGGTTATAAGGGTATTTTTGGTGGCGCAGATCCGACTTCTGTTCTTTGGACACGTATTGCAGCAAGGAAAGCAGCGTCTGGTCCGGATCGACCGATATTCGGCCCGCAACCGTGCTTGCGAACATTCCGAGCGTCTCTTTTTCTTTCTTCGAGGTCCGGTTAGCCAAAATCGTGCCGACCGAGATATCCTCATTTCCGGTCGCTTTGTACAGGTAGATGTACAGCACGGCCAAAAACAAAGTAAACAAACTGACGTTATGCTGC
This sequence comes from Paenibacillus tyrphae, assembly GCF_024158745.1. Taxonomy (GTDB): domain Bacteria; phylum Bacillota; class Bacilli; order Paenibacillales; family NBRC-103111; genus Paenibacillus_G; species Paenibacillus_G tyrfis_A. The sequence continues at coordinate 524,699 of NZ_JAMZAW010000001.1, forward strand.
TCGCTAAAAACCTTTAATTTCTCGTAAAACGTACCGCTGAGCACGACGCTTTTTCTTTTGGCCTCGGTGCTCACGGCATACGAGGAATACGACTTGACGCCCATGACCTCGGGCAAGGTACGAAACTTGTCCAGCCAGTATTCCTTGTCTTTCTGGTAACGGTCCGACTTCTCGTATTCCTGATCGGCGTGAATGTAGTCGAGGTAAGTGCTCTGCGCACGATGCGCCGGAACGTTGCCTTTTGCAATCTCTATATAATACTCCATGATCAGATGGAGCATCGTATCCGAAGATATGCCATCCAAAATAATATGATTGAATTTGCAAACGACCCAATGCTCGTTTTCGTTAACTTTCAGAATCACAATATGATACAATCGGGGCTCGAACATGCCGATGGGAATCAGGTTGAAACGATCCGTCCACGCTTCCGCTTCCGCATAGCCGTCAACCTCCGCATAATCGCATTCGGGAACAATATTCGCAGGCTGCTCGAACCACTGCACCGGCTCGTTATTTTCAAACGCAATCCGGATCCGAAATGCGTCATTTTGCCGGATGATATGATAAATCGCCTGTTTTAAAACGTCTACGTCAAGGGGGCCTCCCTGTATTTTCAAAGATTCAGAGAGCATGTTTAAGGTGGTATCCGGGTTCATCATTTCCGTGTACCAAATTCTTAGCTGCGCTTGCGTTAATGGAAATCGTTGATTCGTATTCTCGCTCACATGGACACTCCCCTAGTCTAGAAAATTCGTTAGTCAGACCACGCAATCTAAGGATGCAGCCGGTGCGCTCTGATGTGCCAGAAGGTGCGAACGACCGCCGGCTGCTGAGCTTCCTACGCCGAATCGTTACTTTGTTGTGGAATGATACGAACAGATGCACCTTCAAAAACAGTTAATACTCGCCGGATTGCACCGCCTGCGGAACAAGCTGCAAGGAGTCCAGCGAGCCCATGAACTTGTCGAACGGCAGAACGATCAGTTCTTCTGTAAAATCGGGCTCATGCCCGCACACGGCCAGCTTGTACGGACCGTCCACAGAATACTGCTTGAACCAGTACTCCTTCAAATCCGGGCTGTGCAGCAGAACAGGATTGCCCTCCGACGTGACCCGGACCGCGAAACGGTCCAAAGGAAGAGAAAGTCCGACCCCTCTTTGTTTAATAAAGCTTTCTTTCAAAGTCCACAGATCGTAAAAATAAGATAACCGCTCCGCAAACGGACGCTGCTGCAAATCGTATGCCTCTTCGGGGGCGAAATAATGATAGGACCATGAAAAATCGATGTACTGCTGCTGTTCGATATCGACGCCTACCGGCTGCTCCGAGACGGCGCATACGACCCATTCGCCGGAGTGGGATACATTGAAATGAACATTCGGAAAACCGTCCAGAGACGGCTTTCCGTAAGCATTATAGATATACCGGATATCCGGGGGCCGAAGCCCCCATTTTTGCCCGATGAGCCACCGTGCCAGCGCTTCCCCGACCAACGTTCTGCATCGGTCCGCAGGCTGCTTCAATCTTGCGGCCTTCGCCTGCTTTTCCTCCGATACGCAATCGTACAGCTGCTGCATGATGCCGTCCCCGGGCTCTCCGGATAACCGGACTGCGTAAACTTCGATCGTCATAGGCGTCGGTTAGTGCCTTCCCCCCTGTTTATCGACATAGACCGAACGGAGCAGGGATCTTTCGAACGGAACGCCTTGTGCCGTCACACCTTGGACTTCGACGGACGTTTGGTAAACGCCCGGCTCTTGGGCCGCCGTCAGATCCAATTCGTTATTCGCGCCTGCCGCCGCTTGTTTTTTCAACGATTGAATTTGCTTTTTGCCCGGATTGCCTTGCTCAGGGATAAAGCTCACATTGTAACGAACGTTGAGCTTGTTGGAGGACACCCCGTTGCCGTCGGCTTCTACACGGAATTTTTGCTTGTCTTTGGTCGTCAGCTTGAGCGAATCGGAAAGAGCCGAATCGTATTGAACCGTCAGCAGATGCGCTCCAGGCTTTTTGGATTGCGCCTGCAGCGTCCACTCGCCCTGCTCCGGCTTGGCAACGACTGCCGTATGGTGCCAACCGTTTTTGAACAGCTCCTGATCCTGCTCCACCTTGACGTCGACCGTTCTTTTCTCGCCGCTTGGCGCAATCAATTCCAGACGGTCGGCCGGTTGATCCGCAATCCAATCGAACGTGATGCTCCGCACGTTGTTTTCGACGAGAAAACGCTCGACGGCGGTGCTGTCATGCTTGCCTCCGCGAATCAGCGTGCTGCCGGGTTGAACCGACTCAAGCGGATTCATTTCCCGCGATGCACTTTGTACGCTGCTTTCCGTCTCCGCCGCCAATCCGGTTGTGGCTGTGGCGGTCAAATAAGGCTTGATTAGCGGGAACATCGGCGTGCCGTTATGAACCACCTTGTGGTCCCACGGTCCGATCTTCACCATGGTGCCCTTCGGATTATGAGCGCTGCTGACCGTCACGACGCCGTCGTTCGAACCGAACTTCGACAAGTACAGCCCTCCGAGGAGATAAATCGGACTAGAATCGTGCCAGCCGTCGCCGGCGAACGTGTAAATCTTGTTCTTCGAAACGTTGGCATGCGTATCGGTAATCGAACGGAAATAGTTCATGTACGACGTTTGCATGGAGTAGGTACCCTCGGTCTTATAACCGATCAGGTCCGCCAGCCATCCCGCCCAGTCGGAGTAAGCCAAATCGGCGAGCTGCGACCCGTGGTGAGGGCTGCCCAAAGTAATGACGTTCGAAACGTACGGATAAGCGCCGTAATGCACGAGAGCCGTTTGCGAATCGACTCCGCCTTTGCTGTGGGCGACAATCACGAGCTTTTTGCCCGGGAACGCCTTGGAGATTTCCACGATTTTATCGGCAAGCAGCTTGCCGTTATCCCACATATTTTTCGAAGGGCCACCCGAATCGTACAGCTCGACGAAAGCGGTTTGATACCCGTTGTTGTAAGCCGTTTGGTACATATCGTTCGTGTTGTACCAAGTTCCTGCGTTGCTTGTTAAGCCTTGTACGAACAAAATGACAGGGTAGTTCGGATTCAGATTGCTCGGTGTAGCGCCTCGCGCCCAGGTTCCGGGCACTCCGGACAAATCCGGGTTGGGTGCGGCAGCGGAAACCGGCGCTGCGACGACAGCCCAGAGCAGCAGGCATGAGAACAGCAACGACAGAACTCTTTTATTCATCAATAACATTCCTCCCCAATAAAATGGTGAACCAAGTGCTCTTTCGCTACGATCTACGCCTGCGGGCTTAGACCAATTCCGGTTGAAGCAAGTTCGACGCGCAGCATTCCGTTACGGCCTGCTTCAAAATCTCGCAACCCTTGGCAAGCTCCTCCATCGGAATCGTGAGCGCAGGCATCAGCTTGACAACCGCATCGTTACGTCCCGCTCGCTCGATGATAAGCCCGAGCTCATAGCAGCGCGAGGCAATCGCTTTGGAGAGCGTCTCATCCCCGCTGCCCGACGTGTCGATTCCCCAGATGAGCCCTCTGCCCCTTACCGCAAGACGCGGGTCGATCGGCAAAATTTGCTCCTTCAAAAATTGCTCGACGAATCTCGCTTTGCGTTCCGTTTCCGCCTCCAATCCGGTCTGTTCGCGGAATTCGAGAGCGGCCGTAGCGCCGACGAAAGCAAGCTGGTTCCCCCGGAATGTGCCGTTGTGCTCCGCCGGCTTCCAGACGTCGAGCTCCGGCTTAAGCAGCAGCAAGGACATCGGCAGCCCGTAACCGCTGATCGATTTGGAAAGCACGGCCAGATCGGGAACGATGCCTGCGCGCTCGAAGGAGAAGAATGGGCCCGTCCGTCCGCATCCGACTTGGATTTCGTCGCAAATGAGCAAAATGTCGTGACGGTCGCACAGATCTCGCAGCTGGCGGAGCCATTCGATCGGAGCTTCGTTCAGACCGCCTTCCGCCTGGATCGTTTCGAGGATGATCGCAGCCGGTTTGGCGATACCCGAATGGTCGTCCGTCAGAATGGCCTCCATATATCCGATCGTGTCCAATCCGTCGATAAATCCTGCCGGGAAAGGCATGAAGGTCACGTCGTGCAGCGGAACTCCGCCAGCTTCGCGGTGATACAGGCTGCTGGTGGCGGCCAAGCTGCCGAGCGACATGCCGTGAAACGCGCCGATGAAGGCAAATATGCCGGTGCGCCCCTTAACTTTTCTCGCCAGCTTGAAGGCCGCCTCTACCGCATTGGTTCCCGTCGGGCCGCAAAATTGAACCTTGTGGTTCAGACCGCGTGGCTTCAGAATCTTATCCGAGAACGTCTGCAGAAACGTTTCTTTGGCCGAAGTGTACATGTCCAGCCCGTGGCTGATGCCGTCCGATTGCAAATAGCTGATGAGCCGCTCTTTGATAAAGTCGTTATTATGTCCATAATTTAAAGCGCCCGCGCCGGCAAAAAAATCGATATACGACTTGCCGGACTGTGCATATAGGACGGAGCCTTTGGCACGTACGAAAATGTCCGGGAACGAACGGCAATAAGATCTAACATTGGATTCCAAGGCTTCGAATGTGTTCACTGTCATATCATAATCTCTCCTCAGGTATGATTTATTCCGTAAAGTTAGTTAAGGGCTTACCTCCGCGATGTTGTTCTTAATGTTCGTAGCCTCTTTCTAAAGCGTCTGGCAAACGGCAATATCGCCTGCAACAAGGGCGGAACCTGGATTGTTTAGGGATTCGTCATGCTGCAAACTTCCTTCAGGTGTTTCCTGTAGGACTCGATGCTTGTTCTGAAAACGGGTCATGCGATAAACTAAAGAGTAAGGTTTTGTGTGTAGGAATGATGCGGGTGCGGTTTCTTGCTGCGATGAACAGAACGTGGGTTGAACAAGATGTTTGAGATGGAGCAGGTTGATTTTAAGCAACCGGTCTCCCATTTTATGGAGCTTTTTTTCTGCCCGGAGTTTACGAAGGGCAAATGTTTTGCGGCGTCTTCCGTTGTGTGCGCGAGCTTGCATCGGCATTCAAAATCCAAGAAGGCCTTCGTGAGAACATCCGGTCGTCACCCCCTTCTATGTGATTACAAAATAACCAACACCTGCTAATTATATACAATTATTAGGCTAAGATAACATGGTAGTAAAGTCCTATTTTGTAATCAATTATAAACTTTTGTTCAAAAATTAGACATTTTTACAAACGTTTAATAAAGCCGATTCAGAGAATTCGACATTTTTGTTCCAAAATTTTGTCGATTGATGACGAAATATGTAGATTATCTGGTTTCCAGCAGCCAAAAAAGAAAAAACGGCCAATTGACTATCTGTTTTTTTCGTATACAGCTGACAGGCTCGGAGAGCATTTTTTCAAATACTTAACATTTTTTAACGCAAAAAAAGCTGCCGAAGGGATAGTGCGCTATCCTTTTCGGCAGCTTTTTGAATTGTTGGCCGGTGGTTATCATCCAGAGGTTTAATATGCCTTCGGCACCTCGACCTTCCGGGTTACCCCGTCCTCCGTAAAGTACAGATGGACACCGTGGTCCTGATCGTCCAGAAAATACGAGACGTACTTCGGTTCGCCGTGCTTGACGGGCACCAGCAGGGTGACGAGCCGATGGCTGCGCGCTTCCTTCGTCGCCGCTTTCAAGTGCCAGTGGACCTGCAGCCCTTCGTACTCAGACGGATCGACGTCCGTAAATTCGTTGTGCTGCGTCAGCTCCAGCTCGCCGGACGAACAGTAGACGAATCGTCCGTCCATATCCGCTTTGCGGCCCTGCACCTTAAACGATTGTCCGGACAGCTTCATCTCGTACAGCGTATGAAACAGCCACTCAATGCGGCCGGGCCGCTCCAGATCGATCAGATCCGCGACAACGACGAACGACTTCCCGAAAAAGTACAGCTCGCGGACATAGCGCTTCAAGTAAGGGACGTGATGCCGGTAGGCCGCCGTCGCATTGCAGCAGGAATAGCCGTAACCGTCCCGCTGCTCTGCCGCCTCGACGATGCCGGAGGCCGCCATCGCCAGCACTTTATCCGTTCCGGCGTATTGGCCGAGCCCGTCCACGAGAATATTGTTGGTGGAGCGCGTCTGTCTCCGCCAGTTCCGGTGCATCGTGCTGCCGAAAGCGACGTAATGGCCGCTCTCGATCGCAAGCGGCTCGCCGTAGGCATGCAGCAGGAAGCCGTTTTGATCGCCGTGGCTGTGGCTGACGGAACCGTACTTGCTGCTTTTCGATAGCAGCATGATATGGCGCTCCGGGTCGGACATGTTCCCATGGAAAGCGACCCAGCCGACATCCCGGAACCATTTGACCGGCTCGATCGACGCTTCCATTGGCGGAGTCGGCTCGATCGCCGGATAATCGTGTCGGTACACCATTTCGTCGAACCGGAAATCCCACCAGCCGTAATTGTAAAATTTCATTTCCGAGTCCGTATCAATCTCCTTAACCCGCTCGAAATACCACTGATACAGACCGCTCCCGGTCACTCCGGCAAACTGGCGGATGTTGAAAGCGGTCTTCAAGCTGACGGGATCGCCGAGCGTGGACTGGTCGCCGAAGCTGGCGCGCAGCGTATCCGGACTGAAGCAGTACAACGGAAAATCGCCGGTTTTGGCGAAAAACGGGCGGCGGTAAAAATCGATGCCGGTATAGTTTTTGAGCAGATTGAACGCTTCCGTCACAAACGCCATGCCGGTCGTCCAGTACATCGGACCTTCCGCCCAACCGCCGTCCGCGCCTCCCCACGGCGTGTACAGGTTCGCGTAATACTCAAGCGTATAATCGAGCCATTCCTGCGCCTTCGGCTCCTCACCCAACAAGGCGATGCAGCACGGAACCATCACGCTGGATAACGAGCGTACCGCGTGACTGTCGAACGGCACGTGATGGATTTTGGACCGCTCCATCACATGATACGCCACAAGTCCCGTTCGCGTAAGCAGCGAACCGCGGACAAGCTCGCGCTCCGTTTCACTCAACGCGTCATACAGCCAGTCATAGCCCCAGGCAAGCGCGCCCGCTACCCGAAACGACGCTTCGTCGTTGTAATCGCGCGAGGTCGTTCCTTCGGGATTCCAACCGGCTACATGCAGCAGCCACAGCTTCGCTCGCCTGATGAGCGCCTCATCCTCCAGCACGATGCCGGCTACGGCCAAATGCCGGATCGCGTACAGCGCTTCCTGACAATCCAGGTACATGTTCCGCCACAGGCTCGCGACCCTTTTGTGGTCCGGATACGGCTGCGGCTCCGCAATAAGCTCGCGCCCGATCCAAGGCTGGACGGATCGCTCGTAGAACGTCTCCCAGCCGCAATAGGACGGGTCCTCCCTGACCCTGCGGCGGAAGTCCGGCAGCTCGGAAGCCTGCAGCCACAGCCGCGGATGTGCCGCCGAGGCTTGCGCATAGCGGCGGTCCGGCGAGGGTAGCGGCGTCTCGGGCAGCCCTTCGGGCACGGCGAAGCGCCGTACCCGGCTCCAGACCGTGCGGCCCGCTTCATCGTCCGTCAGCAGCGCATACCGCCAGTAATACGTGCCCGGCTCCAGCGGACGGTCCGGCGTATACAGATTATACGGAACCGGCCCGACCGTCTCCGTTTCCTCCTCCGCAAACGCGGCGCTGCGGGAAATTTGCAGCACGTACCGGTCATGCTCCAATTGCGCCGGAATCCAAGTAAACCTGGGCGGATTTTCGGTAAGGACGGTCTGTTCGTCCGGCGCGTACTGCACGGTCAAAACCCCGCTCTGCGGCTCGTATAACGGTGACAGGCTACTCATGGCGCTCTCCTCCTATGACGGCTAGTCCCTGCTCCGTAAGCTCGCAGGTGCGAATTCCCCCTGCCGATACCACTTGAACTGCGCCAGAGGGAGACTCCTTCAAGGCCATCCGTTCTTCGGCGCTGTACACGTGAACAAAGCGCGCGCTGCGGCCATGCCGGCAATGAAGCAAAGCGGTTAGCGGCAGGCTCGGGTCGACGCTGGTGCCCGGAGTCCGTACGGCATAGGCTTCGTCTCCCGGCTGAAGCAGCGCCGTATGATAAATCCGCCCGCCTCCGGGCGCCTTGTACGACAGCCTCAGCTCCCTCGCTGAGCCGACGGGAGCCGCAGCCTCGTAACGCTTAACGACGGGCAGACGCTGCCACTCGCCTTCGATCGCCAGCGGGTAGAAGACGCCGTCATCCGGCGCTCGCTCTGGGCCAGTCTCAATGCCGGTACGGTCCGCTTCTTCTTCAGCCACCACGACCGGGTGCATCCACCATTCGATCGACGCCTCTTCCCCTGCCGTTACCTCGAACCAGTCCAGCAGCCATTGATCGGTCAGCAGCAGGTGCCGGTCCATCCGGCAGCCCGGATACGCGCCTTCCGACCGCAGCCATACGTACGTATGGACCGCTGTCTCTTCGAACCGGAGGCAGCTTCCGGTGTGGGCCGTCTGCGACGCTCCGCCGAGCGATACGGTGTTATGGCTTGCCGTTTCGGCGAACCACTGCTTGCGGAGCTCCGACCCGTAAGGCACCATGCCGAACTCCGGTGTAAACGCAGTCTCCCGGTGCATCATCGTCAGATGAAGCTTGTCGTAATGGCCGTGAGAGCCTCCGTGCGGACCGAAGTCAGCCAAAAACGACAACGCGTTCGACGCCCTCCGGCCCACGACGAAACCGGAATCGCGGAGCAATCTGGAGCCCCGCCGCAGCCCCGTTTCTTGACCGCAAGCACCGTCCGCCCCATTCGTTCCCACTGCGGCCCTTTCGACGAACCGGCGTGCCGCAGGCTCTTCGCCTTCGCCGTACAGCAGCGCCTCAAGCTGGCAGCGCGCGCCGTCCGGACCGCCCATCTGCCGGTACGCTTCGCGCAGGACCGGAACGATCCCCGGCTGACGGTACCGGCTCAGGCCGATCTCCATAATCTCGGCGATTTCTCTGGCATAGGGCAGCCGCTCCATCGGGCCGTCATGCAAGGCGGGCAGCACGCCCCGGTCGTCGGCAAGCGCAGCCAGCACGTCGAACATGCCCGACATCGATTGACCCGCCGTCCCTTCGACGTCATATAAATCGATGCCGAAACGCTCCGCCATTTCCGCCGAGATCAGGTACGCCCGCAGGACGAACACGTGATAGTACGTACTGCCTTCGAACTCCAGCTGGTCCGGCTTGACGCCGATGGACAAATGATGCTTCCACCCCCCTTCGCCCGCGATCAGGGCAAGCAATCCGCTTCGATCATTCTTCACCGCGTGGACGCACGAAAGCGAAGCGTTAAGCCAAGCCGTGTAATTGTTCTCGGCATTGCCCCGTTCGTGAATCAAAATGCGGCGGTACTCCGTCATACTTGCCTCAAGCAACCGCAAATAGCCGTCGATCGCCTCACGCTCGGGCCCCGTCCAAGTCACGCCTTCGTCGCTTAACAGCAAGCAGGCGCGAAGCAGCGTCGTCGACCAGATCGCTTCCGTCAGCGCCTGGTGAAACGCCCGGCCTTTCAGCATCCACGGCTGGGCGTCCGGATGCACCGGGTAGTCGGGAAACTGGCGCGCATACCCGACAATGATCCGCTTCGCCAGCAGCGCATAGGCCGCTTCGCGCGAAGCCGCATAGACCGACGCCGCTTGAAGCGCGGCGCGGGCCAAGGACAGGTGTTTGAACACCAGCCAAGCCCCGCGGTACGCTTCGCCTTCGATCAGGCAGCCGTGCGGGCAACGGAACGACTGCGCATCCCGTTCGGCGGGATCGAACAGCAGCTCCGCATGGTGACGGGGGCACACGTATTGGTGCCACCAGCCGCCCGGCTCCACGGGAATATGCAAGCTGCCTGCCGCTTCCAGCCGATCCAGCTCCTCCTTGAGCTCGGCCAGCACCCGCCGCCCCCAGGCGTGCTTCTCCGTTTTATGCCGGATACCCGTACTCATCGCATCAACATCCCGCCGTTGATCTCGATCGTTTCGCCGGTCAAATAAGAGGCCAGATCGGAGGCCAGATACAGGACGGCGCCTGCCACATCCTCCGGCGTCCCTTCCCGCTGCAGCGGAATTCCGGTAACCGTCGCTTTGCGCGTTTCGTCCGTCGTAAAGGTGGCATGGAACATCGTGTTGCCGATAAAGCCGGGAGACACGAGATTGACCGTGATGCCGCTGGGCGCCGCTTCCTTGGCGAGTCCTTTGGAATAAGCCGATACGGCCGCCTTGCTTGCGGCATAAATGCTTGAACCCGGTCCGCCTCCGTTATGGGCGGCAACGGACGACATATTAATAATGCGGCCCGCCCCTTTCGCCTTCATGCCCGGAAGGACGCGCTTGCACATGAATACCGTGCTTTTCAGATTCACATCCATGATCTGCTGATACAATTGTTCGGTCATGTCGATGTTCGGCTGGCGCTTCACCAGATGGCCGGCGTTGTTGACCAAGATATCGACTGTTCCGCCAAACGCCCGCTCGACCTCGGATACGAGACGGTCGATCTCCGCACCGTCCGTCACATCGGCCTGGACGAGCACTGCTTCGCCTCCGGCCGCCCGGATGGCGGCAACCGTCTCTTCCCCCTGCGCCACGTTGCGCAAGCAGTTGACCCCTACCTTGGCGCCGCTCGCAGCAAGCGCGACCGCAATCGCACGGCCGATCCCTGCGTTAGAGCCCGTAACCAATGCTACTTTTCCCGTCAAATCGATGTTCATATGAATCTCCTCCGCATCCATGAAATATTAAGGTTAAGCAGGATCTTTAATGGAGCGCAGCGCCGGTGCCGACGTTTCCGGCATCGTCATCGTAATGCGGCTGCCGCGGCCCCGTTCGCTTTCAATCGACAGGCCGTATTGTTCCCCGAACACCATCTGGATGCGCCGGTGAACGTTCATCAGTCCGATCCCCCCGCGCTGCCGCCCGCCCTCGTGCTCGTCGGCAAGCCGGTTTTGCTTCAGCCGTCTGCGCAGTTCTTCCAACCGGTCGGGCTCGATGCCCGCTCCATTGTCCTCCACGGACACCTGGAACAGCCCGCCCTGCTTGCGCGCATCGATGCGGATGTAATGGTGCGGCTCGAATCCGCTAGGAAACGCATGCTGAAAAATATTTTCGATAAGCGGCTGTAGCGTCAAGCGCACCATGTTTTCCAGCAGCAGCGCTGGCGGAATGACGACGTCGATCTCGAATTCCCGGCCGATCCGATGCCGCAGTACGATCATGTAATTGCGCACGTGGTTCAGTTCGTTGGCCACGGTGATTTCTTCCAGATTGGTTTGGATCGAATAGCGCAGCATGAAGGCCATCGCTTCCACCATCTCGGTAATTTCGTACGAGTCCTGGACGATGGCATAGCAGTTGATCGTTTCCAGCGTGTTGTACAGAAAATGCGGATTGATCTGAAGCTGAAGCGATTGAAATTCCGCACGCTGCCGCTCCAATTCCGCCTGACCAAGCTCTAGCGCATTTTTTTGCTGCTGCAGCTCGGCTTCGTATACTTTCTCGATCATCTCCGAAAGCCGCGTCACCATCAGGTTGTAGCTGTGAATCAATCCGCCGATCTCGTCCGTCCGTCCGATCTCGTCGATGTGCTGCCAGTTCCCTTTCTCCGTTTGCCGCATGCTTTCTTTCAGCTCGCGAATCGGTGCGACGATGGAACGGCCGAAACGGTAGGCGAGCCACAGAGCGGCAATCAGCGTCAGCAGCCCGACGCTGAGCGTCGTGGTGCGGATCGTGGACGCCGGACGCCGAAGCTCCTGTACCGGAATAGAAGCGACGAGCCTCCAGTCCGAATAGCTCGAACCTCTGGAGACAAACAGCCGCTCCTGTCCCTCATAGTGATCGATGACCGATTTTCCCGCGCTCTGCTCCATATGCCGGAACAGCTCCGGTTCCAGCTTTGCATCCTTCAGCGGCAAAGTCGGATGGTAAATAAATTCTCCTTTACCATTGATAATAAAGAAATATCCATCTTTTCCAACATTCGCGCGCTGCCATATTTTCGCCAGCTCGGCGAGCTTGAACTCGATGGCAACAACCCCGCGATTTGCATCATTGTAAGCGGAATCGCGCACTTTTCGCGCCATCGTGACGACGGTCCCCCGGTCCTCCGACCGCAGGCTCATGTTCAGCAGAACCGTCTGCCCGTCGTCGGGGGTATTGGTCATAATGTATTCGAACTTGCTCCTATATTCCGCAGGATCCAGAAAAATCAAGTTCTGGTTATCATAGATGACGGAACGCCGGTGCTGCCCGACGACATAAATCATGTTTAGCTGCTTGTACAGCGCTGCGATCGATTGCACGGAATTCGACGCGAACTTCTTAATCTGCGTGGAGTAGTAGTAATACCCGTAGCCATCGTCAGACGCAATTTCCATGAACGACCGGACGTCGGAATTCGAAGTGAACGAATTGCTCAGCAGTTCGTACGTCTGCAAATAAATATCCGTCTGGTATGCCGCGCTGTCGACGATTTGCTCCATGTACTGCTCGGCCTGGCGGTCCAGCTCTTTGGAAGACTGCACGTACGAAACGACGCCAACGGTAATCAAAGAGACGGCAATCACAATGAGAAAATAGACGTAAATTTGGCCGGACAGCGTTTTTCGCTTCATTATTCAATGCCCATCTTTTGCCGGTACTCGGATGGAAGGCATCCGGCGTATTTCTTGAACGTCTTCGTAAAATGCGGATGGTCGGCGTACCCGACCTCGCCCGAGATATCCGTAATCCGGTAATGCGGCTTCTGAAGCAGCTTCTTCGCCTTTTCCATCCGCCTGCGGGTCCGGTATTGAACGAACGTTTCCTGCGTCGAATGCTTGAATAGCTGGCTGAAATACGAGGCGTTCAAGCCGATGTGCTCCGCCACCTCTTCCAGCGAAACCTCCTCGGCCAGATGATCCTCGATGTACTGCTTCGCCTCCTCGACCGGATCCTTGCGTCTGCCCCTGCGCTTATGCCTAAGCTCCTCGCACAAGGCGCGGACGCTCCCGTCAAACCGCCGCCACGCCTCCTCCTTCTCCGAAACGTCCGCCAGCTCCAAGCCGACGCTCAGCGTGAATACGTCCCGTTTGTTGATCCGGCTCAGCAGCAAAACGTGCAGCTCGTCAAGCACATCGCACAGCCGGCTCGGCTTCAGCCCGAAGCCGTCCAGTTCGCTGCGCATCTCCGCCAATACGGCCCGCAGCTCCTGCTCCTGCAGCAGCCACACGGCCTCATCCAGCTTGACCGCCCACGTTTCCAGCCGGGTCACGGGAACGAACGTCTCGGAGCGCTGCCTAGCGCTAAAGCGTACGAGCTTCTCCAGTACCTCCTGAAACCCTTTGATGGTGACCGGCTTCAGCAAGTATTCCTTCACGCCGTAAGATACGCTTTTCTGCGCGTATTCAAAATCGTTATAGCCAGAGACGACGACAATCTGGATATCCGCGTCCATCTCAGCCACATGCCGGCACAGCTCCAGCCCATCCAGCTTCGGCATCCGGATGTCCGTAAACAAAAAATCGGGGCGTTCTTCGCGAATCCGCTGCAGCGCATCCATGCCGTTCTCGGCCGTGCGAATGTTCGTTATGGGCAGACCAGATTGCTCCACCAGCTTTTGCAGGCCTTTGCGAATCATCGGCTCGTCATCTGCGATCAAGATTCGGTACATGGTGAACGCTCCTTTCAAAGGGAGGGGTCGTGGAGAGAAAAGGATGTTAGGCAGAACGTTCGATGTAACTGTGGCGCCGGGCATGTATCGTTACGCTTCAACTCAGACACGTTTTATTCCGATCCCCGGATTAGATTAAAGATTTCAGATGAAGGGATCGGAACAAAAAACTCGCCGCGAAACGATACATGCCCTCCGGCAGGACACCGCACCTCGACCACTCACGAACCGCCTTTTCTCGCCGCGAAAAGGGATATAATATTTATTCCTCACGGCCTTGCAAGACGCAAGGCGGAGGAGTATAAACGCTTACATTTCAACCGTACTATTATGGAAGTGACGCAATTAACGGCGCGGCATCGAGATCGTCACGTTCGGATCTTTGCTTTTGAACTTCTCGGTCGCTTCCTTAACGACGTCGCTGCCGCCCTTCGATTTCCACTCCTCGATGACCTTCGGCCAATCGGAGATCGTCTCCTTGCCGTAGACCATTTTGACCATATGCTGGAGCAGCACCGGAGCGGCAAAATCGGATTCCGACGAAATGTCCGGATTTTTGATGTACGCTTCTAAACGCGGCTCGAATTGAATGCCGTCGCGTCCTTCGTTTGCCAACATTGTATCATAGATGCCAATCAATTTCTGCCCTTCCGGCGTCAGGCTAAGTGTGCCTTTGTTGTACTTCGTATCCTGCACCATCCACAGGAACGCTTGGCGGTAGCGCTCTTCGTCCACCCCTTGCGGGTCCGTCGGCGATTTGTATTCGATCTTGCCGTCCACCGTCTTGTAGGTCTCCCCTTCGATGCCGAACGTAAAGAACTTCTCCGCCTCGTCCGACAGCATCCAATCGAAAAATTTGATGATCGCCTCCGGATTTTTCACCTTTTTATTGATGAACCAAGCGCGGGTGACGGAGTTGTACAAGTAGTAGCCGCCCTTGCCGTCCGGACCGACCGGCGACGGAATCAGCTCGACCTTGGCGGTCGGGACGTTCGCCTGCAGCTGCTTCTCCCACTGCAGCACTTCATTGGCGTTCATCGCCCACATGCCCGCCTTGCCGGCCAAAATATTGTTTTTGTAAACGGTCGGGTTGATCGTTGCAAACTCCTTGGAGATCAGGCCTTCGTCGAACATCGTTTTGTACGTTTGCAGCGCCTTCGTCATGTTATCGACGTTGAAAAACTTCGGCACGATTTGATCGCCCTGCTGCATATGCATAGAGAGGTAAGGAAATGCGTCGAAGGCGCCGAAGAACGTATCCGCATATTTGAAGTTTTCGCGGCCCTGATATGGCTGTTCGACTCCCAGCTCCTTGAACTTCCGCAGCACGTTCAAGTATTCGTCGACCGTCTTCGGCACCGGCAGTCCCGCTTTGTCTAGCAGATCCTTGCGGATCGCGGTTGCGCGGCGCGAAGGGTTCGAGAGGAACTCGGGGATCGCGTAAATTTTGCCCTGGTACGTCTCTTTCTGCCAGGCGTCCTTCGGAATTTTTTTCAACAGGTTTTGCCCGTGCTTTTGCAGCAGATCGTCCAGAGGCAGGAAGACGCCCGCCTGAACGGAGCCGGCCATCTCCTTGCCCGCTACGCCGCCGCTGCCCTGTACGACATCGGGTATGTCGTTGGTGGCGAACATTTGGATCATCTTTTGCTCGAATTCCTTGTGCGGCACGAGCACGATGTTCAGATCCGTGTTGGTCAGCTCCTCCAGCTTTTTCACCCATTTGTCTTCGTTGATGTTGGGCGACTTCTCCACGTGATTGAAGGCGAGCGTTCTCATCGAGATGGAAAATTTCGCCTTTTCGTTTGGATTACCGGTTCCTTCCGCCGCCGGAGGCTCCGACGTCTTGGCGCAGGCGGTCAGCATGCTCACAGCTGCGGCCGAGGCAAGCCCGACCTTCATCCATTTCTTCATACGTACCCCTCTTTTCGGAGAAATGATATGGAGCGATTGTATTTAGTGTAAAAGGACGCCTCTTTCCAAGTATAGCCTATGACCCGCCGGGTTGTGCTTTTATTGGGGAGAACGCCCTGTTTTACCGATGTAGGAGCTTCCGGTACCTGAGGCCGGAAACTAAGATTTCACGGAGCCGACCATCATGCCTTTGACAAAATGCTTTTGCAGGAACGGATAGATGAGCACGATCGGCAGCGTCGCAATGATGATCGTCGCCATCTTGATTCCTTCCGGGTCCATATGCGCGAGCGAACTGAACTGGGAAGCCGACGGGTCGATGTTGATCTCGTTCGAATCGATCAGTTGGCGAAGCTTCACCTGGAGCGGCCTCAAGGCCGGGTTATTGACGTAGTAGAGCGCATTCATGTACGTATTCCAATGGCCCACCGCGTAGAAAATGCCCAGAGACGCCATCACGGGCTTGGAAAGCGGCATCACGATGCTCCAGATCATCCGCAGCTCGGTGCAGCCGTCGATCCGACCGGAATCGATAATCTCCGAAGGAATCTGCATAAAGAACGAGCGCATGATGAAAAAGTTAAATGCGCTGATCGCGCCGGGAAGCAGCAGCGCCCATAGCGTATTCGTCAATCCGAGGCTTTTCATCAAGATGAAGTTCGGAATAAGCGGAGCGCTGAATACCATTGTGATAAGCACCATGACGACGACGAATTTCCGCCCCACATATTCCTGCCTCGATACCGGATAAGCGAGCGAAGCGGTTGCTATCAGATTGATGAGTGTGCCGACCACCGTAATGTACACCGTAATCCCGAAGGAACGCCAGATCGAAGCGTCGCTGAATACATACTGATAGTTGATCCAGGTGAAGTCAACGGGCCAGAACAATACTTTTCCGGCAATGACGGCCTCGGAGCTGCTGAACGATTGTGCCAGCACGCCAAGGAACGGCAGAAACATCGCCAGCCCGAGCAAGGTCAGACAAATAAGATTCGCCGCATTAAAAACTTGCCAGCTTGCGCTTGCTTTTTTCATAGCTTTTACACCTCCCGCTTCCCGCAGCCGTTAATACAAGCTTTCCCCGGTTGTTTTCTTGCTGAGCGTGTTGCCGATGACGATCAACAACAGACCGACGACCGATTTGAACAAGCCGATGGCCGTCGTATAGCTGAACTGCTGCCCGAGCAGACCGACCTGATAAATATACGTGTCCAAAATTTCGCCGTTGTTTTTGTTGAGCGGGTTCAGGAACACGTAGACGCGCTCGAAGCCGAAATCCAGAAACTTGCCAATGTGAAGCAGGAACATGATCATGATCGTCGGCAGCAGCGCCGGAATCGTAATGGATAGCGTCTGGCGCCAGCGGCTCGCGCCGTCCACCTCGGCCGCCTCGTACAAGTCCGGGTTGACGCCCGCCAGCGCCGCGAGGAAAATAATCGTCCCGTACCCCGAATCGCGCCAGATGCCTGAGCCGATAAGCACCGTGCGAATCCACGATTCTTCACCGAGGAAGTAGATCGGCTCGAAGCCGAGCCAGCTGATGAACTGGTTCACCGCTCCGGTCGACGGCGACAAGATGCCGATGGCGATGCCGCTGACAATGACCCAGGACAAGAAGTGCGGCATATAGACGACTGTCTGCAGCATCCGCTTGTACAGCACCAGACGCAGCTCGTTGAGCAGCAGCGCCAGGACGATCGGCGCCGGGAACGCGATGAGCAGGTCGTACAATCCGATCAGCAGCGTATTGTTGAGAATGTTCAAAAAATCGTAATGGGCAAACATCCGTTTAAAATGCGCGAGGCCGACCCATTTACTGCCCAACATGCCTTGAAAAATATTGTAATCCTGAAAGGCGATCACCGAGCCGAGCAGCGGAACGTACTTGAAAATGAAAAAATAGACGATCCCCGGAAGCGAGATCAAATAAAGCGTTTTGTATTTCCACATGAACCGCAGTACGTTTTTACGGGTCCCGGATTTGTAACTGATCGTTTTCACCGCCTGCATTTTTACCGCCATGCGTGCCCCCTCCTTTTCCGTCCTAATGTAGTTCCATCCTACTTCGTAAAAACGCTTTCAACAATGGAATGCCTTTTCTCGTCCTTGTGTTTTTTTTGGCTTCGGGCTAAAAAAAATGTCGTCAGTCGTCGAACGCGTGCCCGGACGTCCCATTTTATGCTATATTGTTGTCATCGATAAAAAAAAGGAGTCTTTAGTCATGCAGTTTACCGGCTTTACCGCAACGGATTTCGGAACCTTTACGATAGAAGGCCTGGAGGGACGGATGGAAGCGATCCGCTCGCGCATTCAGCCTAAATTCGGCGCTATCAGCAGCGAGCTGCTGGATGAGATTGCCGTGAAGGCGGGAGAAGAGCTGTTTTTGCACATCGCCAAGCATGCGCGCCGCAAGGTGAACCCACCCGTCGACACGTGGATGTCGTTCTCAAGCAGCAAGCGCGGTTACAAGCAGCTTCCCCATTTTCAGATCGGCTTGTTCGATGACCGGGTGTTCATTTGGCTCGCCCTGATCTACGAACTGCCGAATAAGCAGGCAATTGCCCAAACGTATTTGGACCGCCTGGCTGAGGTCCGCTCCGCTCTGCCCGAAGATTTCGTGCTTTCGTTCGATCATATGCAAAAAGACGCTGTACCGGTCAGGGACTTGGATGAGAGCCAGTTCGAGCAAGCGCTCCGCCGTTTTCGCGACGTGAAGAAGGTCGAGCTGCTGGTCGGCCGCAACATTCCTGCCGATGATCCGGTGCTGGCAGACGGACAAGCCTTCCTCCGGCTGGCTAAAGAAACAATGATCTCTGCCCTGCCTTTATACAAAATGGCCAAGCGTTAAGCAAGGACAAGGCCTCCCTCCGGCTCAAGCCGACGATGGGGGCCTTTTTCTATGTTTTGCGATGCTGCATGTTCCACAGCCCCACCTTGCTCACATTTTTTACAATAATTAGTGTAAATTTAGCACCTTTTGAAATCGGTTGCATATAGTTAACATAGAACGGCCATCCATTTCAGGGAGGGGTAGGCATGAAGAAAACTGCGGTTCGTAACCTGCTGGCTGCGCTAATTGGTATTTGGTTCATAGGCGCTCCGTGGATTCTCGGTTTTTCCGGCCATTCCGGAGCTCTGTGGAGCAGTATGGCCGCCGGCTTCGCTGAACTCGCCTTCTCGCTGCTGGCATTGGGCAAAACGGGCTGGGGCTCGTGGCAGCATTGGATAGCATTTTTGGCGGGCGTTTGGTTTATGATGCTGCCCTTCGTCTTCTCGTTCGGTCTGGGGATGACCCTCTTCATTCTGGTGCTAGGCGTTGTGACGGTCCTCCTGAACTTTTATAATATGAATGCGGAGGCTTAAATTATTGATAATTTTCTGAATTTTCCGTCATGTAAGCGGTTGTTTGTGGTATAATGAAATCGTAACCCACTAAACCGCAAATGAGGTGAGGATGATGTTATTTTCTAAAATCCTTGTTGCCTATGACGGTTCGAATTTATCGAAGAAAGCTTTGAAACGTGCGGTCGAATTGGTCCAGGAACAATCTCACAGCCTACATCCTCCGCGGCTCGAAATTATTCATGTGTACGCCCTTCCTACCTTTGTCGGCAGCGAATATGCGGTTAACAGCAATTACATCGAAGCTGCCGAAGCGACGATCGAGGAAGCCAAGTCGCTCATCCCGTCGACGCTAAACGTGAAATTTACGCTGACCCGGGGGCAGCCGGCTTATAGCATCCTGGAGCATGCGGAAGAGATCGGGTGCGACCTGATTGTCATGGGAAGCCGGGGACTCGGGAAAATCCGCGAGTTCTTTCTCGGAAGCGTCAGCCATAACGTCGTGCAGCAGGCCAAGGTACCCGTGCTGATTGTGAAATAAACCGAATTCTCCTATATCGTCCGACCAGACCGCCCGACCGGCGGTCTATTCGTCGTTGCTCAAAATTTTATTTTAGCCTAAGCTTGCTTTAAAGTAAGGTTAAGCCTGGTTGCCTATCCTAATCATGGTTGCAAAACCAATCCAACATCAGGAAGGTGAACCTGCATGAAGCAAACGTATGCGAAACGGGTAATCGTCTCCTCTCTGGCACTGGCGCTTCTGCTCGGAGGCGGGGTCCTGTATGGAAGCGGACAATCTGCGCGCGCCGAAGATGCGACCGCGCAGCAGCCGTCCGAGACGAAAGCGAAAGCCGGCCCATTCCATGAGTGGTTCGGCAAGCGAAGCGGGCATGACGGCTCCGAAGACTCCGGCGCTTCCGTCAAAGGTATGCCGATCTTCGAAGAAGCCGCCGTGATTCTCGGCACGGACAAAGCCTCGCTAATCGCCTCGCTTAAAGACAAGACGCTCGTGCAGTTGGCCGCGGAGAAAAACATGAGCGAGGCCGATCTGGTCGCCAAGCTGCAGGCAGCACGCAGCAAAACGATCGACGAAGCCGCAGCCTCCGGGAAGCTGACTGCCGAGCAAGCGGAGAAGTTCAAAGGCCGCATGACGGAGCACCTGAAATCGATGGTTAACCGCACCTTTGACGGCAAAGGCGGCCGTTTCGGCATGCATGCGGGCAAAAAACATTTGGGCATCGCGCCGGACAAGCTCGCCTCCATTCTCGGAATGAGCGAGGACCAGTTGAAAACCGAACTGAAGTCGGGCAAATCGCTGACCGACATCGCGCAAAGCAGGGGAATGTCCAAAGAGCAGCTGGTCGGCAAAATCAAGGACGAGATGACCCCGTGGATTGAGAACATGGTCGACCGCAAGCCTTCGCAGGACAGGAAGAACCCTGAAACGAATAACGCTCCAACCGCTCCATAGCACTTACGATTCAATAGTGCTTACGACCTATACCGTCCCGATAGGGGCGGTTTTTTGCTTTTCCAGCCTTTACGAAAACGGCGGCGGAGTGTCACTTCATTAGACTTCGTTTATACGCGAAGATCTCCTCGACGGCCCGATGATACCCGCCCGCAGCTCGGAACGAATCGCCAAGTTCAACGCATACCTTTCGAATTGAAGTATCCTTGAGTACGCGTTCCGCCGCCTCTCTGAGATCTCCTGCGGTTAGGCCTTCTTGCTTCAGGTGTAAACCCGCACCGATTTCGGCCACGCGCCGCGCCACAACAGGCTGGTCGGCACTTTGGGGAAATACAATCAGCGGCACACCATAATAAAGGCCTTCACTGGTGCTGTTCATGCCGCCGTGTGTGATAAACAATTTGGCGCGTTGCAGTACTTTGAGTTGCGGTACGTAGTCGCGAACGATAAAATTCGCTGGAATGTCTCCCAATTCCGCAATCTGGGTTTGTCTGCCGACGGATAAAATCACAGTGTACTTCGTTTCGGCGAACGCCGCAAAACAGAGTTTGTAAAAATCCACGGCTTGATTGAAAACGGTGCCGAGCGATATGTAAATCAGATGTTCCGTGTCCAGAGGAGAGGAATCAAATTGACCCTGGGTGCGCGGCACGATAGACGGTCCAACAAACTTGTACGTCTCGTCGAAGCTTTCTCCATCAGGTTGGAAGCGTCTCGACGTGTAGACGATGGTCAGTGGCGCGGGATTGCAGAAAACCTCGTAGGCGGAGTCGACTTGCACATTGTATTTCGCTTGCATGTTACTGACCAGTTGGTGAAACTCCTGTTGTGCACGTTCATTCACGTCTGCCGGAACATGGTGCGAGAGGAGATCTTGCAGTTGGTCAAAACTGCTTTGTTGAAATGCAAAACTCGTGCACGAGTTAACTGCCGGCAGGTCAAGTATTTGCGCAAGCAAACGTCCACAGCCAAACATGGAGTCATGAATAATGTAATCAAAACGTTCTCCTTTTGTTTGCTCCAGAACACTGGGAATGACGATGTCGGCCGTGCGCAATAGTCCCCCCACTCGTACCCAAGGAGTTCTTCCTCCGGAAAGGAACGCCTCAAGAAATTTGCCTCCATCAAATGTGATCACCTCCGCCCCCGTCGGCTCGACGCGATCACGAAATTGTTCCGCTACAAAGTAAACCACCTCTTCACCGCGACGGATAAGTTCTTGAACCACACCGAGGGTTGGATTGATATGTCCTTCGGAACCTCCGTTGATCAGCAAAACGCGTGCCATAGTCATCACCTTTCATGAAGAAATTATCGTAAAGATATATCAAAATACCTAACCCGAATCGCCTTCCAAATCAACGCTTTCGAACGCTTGTTCACACTTCAGGACAATTTTGGTGTATAATATATAAGGCTCCCGAACTATGCATCAAAGAGGTGTGAGTCATGTTACCCGAATCGAACGAAGATTGGATCGAGCAGCTGCTTAAGCTAAGCGACGAAGAACCGAAAATGACGGAAAAACAAACGAAAATCCTGCATGCGGCCATCGAGATTTTTGCCGAGAAAGGCTACGCCGCAGCTTCTACGAGTGAAATCGCGCAAAAAGCAGGCGTTGCGGAAGGCACAATCTTCCGTCATTACAAAACCAAAAAAGACTTGCTGCTGTCCATCGTCCTTCCGATCATGGCTAAGCTCGTCGCCCCGTTCGTCCTCCGTAATTTTACGCCGGTGCTGGAGGCGAAGTATACCCGGTACGAGGACTTTCTGCGGTCGCTCATCCGCAACCGTCTGGAGTTCGCCCGCCAGAATTTGCCCATGATCAAAATTTTGATGCAGGAAATTCCGTTTCACCCCGACCTCCAGGAGCAGTTCAAGACGGACGTCATGAACGAAGTATTAACGCGAATCAAAAAAGTGATTGTTTTTTTTCAACAAGAAGGGCAGATCATCCCCCTTCCTGCCGCCACCGTAGTCCGGCTGACCGCCTCGGTCATCATCGGCTTCCTAATTACCCGTTTCCTGCTCGTACCGGAACAAGAATGGGACGAGGAAGAAGAAGCGGAGACGTGCATCCAATTTATTATGCACGGACTCGCCACTCGGTAAGCTGTGGAGACATACGCTTCATACTCGGGTTCCAAAGGAGACAGCTTCATGATTGTACACGGAGACCGGATCTATATCCGACCTCTTGATTTACCGGATGTCCCAGCACTCCATCTGCTGCGGGCGGAAAACGAAACGTTCTTCCGTCCGTTCGAGCCTCTGCAGGATAGCAACGCTTTTACCCTCGACGCCGTACGAGAATCTCTGGTGAAGACGATCGCCGAACGGGAGCAGGACAGTGCCTACGCCTTCGGTATTTTTTTGAACGGCACGGACGAGCTTATCGGCCGGATCAGGCTATCATCTATCGTTCGAGGGCCGTGGCAGAATGCCAATCTAGGTTATTACATTTCCGAACGCTTCAACGGGCAGGGCTATATGTCCGAGGCGGTCGGACTTGTGCTCCGGTTCGCTTTCGAGAACTGCGGACTTCACCGGGTTCAAGCGGCCATCATGCCTCGCAATAGAGGATCGATTCGCGTCGTCGAAAAAAACGCCATGCGGCTGGAAGGTCTGGCCCGCAACTATTTGCAGATCCACGGCGTATGGGAAGATCATGCGATCTATGCCATGACGCGGGAGGAATGGCCCCCGGCCCCCGGCGATCGGACGGATTCGGCGCTGAGCCATCTGGTGTGAATAAGAAAGAAAAGCCGTCGCAGCGAACAATCGCATGCGGCGGCTTCTTTGCGTTCCTCATGATTTCGTTATACGGGCTGTCCCGCTGCCCGGGTATCTGCGCGATCCGCGACGATAAAACGGTACAGCAAGTACAGGGCCGCGATACAAAGGACCGCTCCGGTCACGAACGGCACGCTGTGGTTGTAATCGTAAATACCGGCCCCGAGCAGCGGCCCGGTAATGCGGCCCAAGCTGTCCATCGAGGAGCTTAAACCGGAAGCTACTCCTTGTCCGACCTTGGTCTTCTGCGTAATCAGCGAGGTGACGCAAGGACGAATAAGCGCGTTCCCTGCGGCGAAGACGCTCAAGTAGATCGAAGCGGTAAGCAGGCTGCTGGAGAACAGGATCAGCACGAAGCCGAGCGCCGACAGCAGCAGGCCGATGCCGATCACGCGGGCTTCCTGCCCTTTTTTGATCAGCCGCCGGACCACACCGCCTTGAATCAAGGCGCCGACTACGCCGCTTACCGCGAACATGATGCCGAGCTGCGTCGGCGTTGCGCCGATCTGATCCCGTTCGAACAGCAGCAGCGTCGCCTCCAGCCCCGCCAGCGTGAACGAGACGAAGAACGAAAGCACGTACAAATATTTGAGCGAACCGACGAATGCACTCCAACGGGAAGCTTTCGCTTCTCTTGGTTTGCTCCGCATTTCCGGGGTCAGCGACTCCGGCAGCATGAAGAAGGCGAACGCGAAGGTGGCCAGCGCCAGCGCGGAAGACGCGAAGAACGGTACTTGCAGCCCGAAGTGGCTCAGCAGGCCTCCGAACGCCGGGCCGAAGATGAAACCCAGACCGATCGACATGCCGACAAGCCCCATACCCTTGGTGCGGTTCTCCTCGGTCGTAATGTCCGCAACATAAGCGACGGCGCACGCGGTAGTCGCTCCGGAGAACAAGCCTCCCAATATCCGCGACACGTACATCAGCACAAGGTTGTCCCCCGCCATGCCGAACAAGAAGAAGCTGACGCTGAAGCCGAGCGCCCCTGTCATGATAAGCGGGCGGCGCCCGATCCGGTCCGATAATCCGCCCCATACAGGAGACATCAGAAACGACGCCAAAGAATAGACCGACAACAGCATGCCGAGATGAAAGCTGTCGGCCCCCGATCCGGTGACGGCGTCGGGAAGCACCGGGATGATAATGCCGAAGCCGATAAATATCGTCATCAGCAGTACCATAATAATAGCCAGCTGTTTTTTCATATGCGTAACTGTTCCTCCCGATTTGTTGGTTGATCCTAAGACGGCCTGAGCCGCGGGTTCGGCCGAAGCCATTTGCAGAAATTATCCTTATCGTACCATAACTTTTTTGACGATGGAAACGAAAGCTTTTTAAGATTAACAAAATCGACAAACCTGCGTG
Organism: Paenibacillus tyrphae; assembly: GCF_024158745.1. Classification (GTDB taxonomy): domain Bacteria; phylum Bacillota; class Bacilli; order Paenibacillales; family NBRC-103111; genus Paenibacillus_G; species Paenibacillus_G tyrfis_A. The sequence goes on from NZ_JAMZAW010000001.1 coordinate 549,175, forward strand.
CGGAAGCCTTTGAAAAGCACGCCCGGCAATGCTTTTTCCGCCTCCGTTCGCCTCCGCGGTTAATTATTCGGCCAGGTTAACAAACTATTTACCAAAAACCGCTTGCATCCGTGTCGCTTTTTGCTATACTCATTTTGTTTGCTTTTTTTCCGGCAAACGCTGGCATAGCCAACAATACTCGTACACACGAAGGGTAGGGATGACCGTGGATCAAACGAAAACTCCTCTGTTTACCGCACTTAAGGAGCATGCCGGACGCAATCCGGTACAGTTTCACATTCCAGGACATAAGAAAGGTGTCGGCATGGACCCCGAGTTCCGGGAGTTTATCGGTGATAACGCGCTCTCCATCGACCTGATTAATATAGCTCCGCTCGATGACCTGCACCAGCCGACCGGCGTTATCGAAGAGTCCCAGAAGCTGGCCGCAGCCGCGTTCGGGGCCGATCATACGTTTTTTTCCGTGCAGGGCACCAGCGGCGCCATCATGACGATGATCCTTACCGTCTGCTCCCAAGGCGACAAAATCATCGTTCCGCGCAACATTCACAAATCGATCATGGCCGCGATCATTTTCGCCGGCGCGAAGCCAATCTTCTTGAAGCCGGTTCGCGACGAAAACCTCGGGATCGATCACGGCGTGACGACCAGCTCCGTCAAACGCGCGTTGGAGCGCCATCCGGACGCCAAAGCACTACTGGTCATCAATCCGACGTATTACGGTGTGTGCGCGAACCTGAAGGAAATCGTAGATATCGTGCACAGCTACAACATTCCGGTGCTGGTGGACGAGGCCCATGGCGTGCTGATTCATTTCCACGACAAACTGCCGATGTCCGCCATGGAGGCCGGCGCCGACATGGCCGCTACGAGCGTGCATAAGCTTGGCGGCTCGATGACGCAAAGCTCCGTGCTGAACATTCGCGAAGGACGCGTGAACGTGCGCCGCGCGAAGACAATCATCAGTATGCTGACGACGACTTCGACGTCCTATATTTTGCTCGGGTCGCTGGACTGCGCGCGGCGAAATCTGGCGCTGAACGGCCACATGATGGCGGAACGGGCATTGGAGCTAGCAAACTATGCCCGTGAGGAAATCAACCGTATCCCGGGACTGGAATGCTTTGGTGAAGAAATTCTGGGCACGGAAGCGACCTACGATTACGATCCGACAAAGGTTAATATCCACGTGCGCCATCTCGGCATTACGGGCTACGATGCGGAAAATTGGCTGCGCGAGCACTATAATATCGAAGTCGAGCTCAGCGATATGTACAACGTGCTGTGCCTCGTTACGCCGGGCGATACGCGCGAAAACGTCGACACCCTACTTGTCGCGCTGCGCCGGCTGTCCGAGGAGAACTACAACATTCGCCAGGCGAACGAACTGGTCATCAAAATCCCGAAAATTCCGCAGCTCGCCTTGGCTCCGCGCGACGCGTTCTACGGAGACACGGAGCTGATCCCGTTCAAGGAGTCGGCCGACCGCATTATCGCCGAATTCATCTACGTCTATCCACCGGGCATTCCGATTCTGCTCCCGGGCGAAGTCATCTCGCAGGATCTCATCGACTACATTACCGAGCATATCGACGTCGGGCTGCCGGTCAAGGGACCGGAAGACCGCAGCATCGAATACGTCAAAGTCATCGTCGAAGCTCCCGCGATTTTCTAGAAAGTCAATTCAAGCTCTGCGTATAAAATTCTCTGCATACGCCGGTGGGGTATATCCCTCCAGCCGCTCTTGAAACCCGTGAACTTGATTAGAATTAGCGGTATCTTCACGGGTTTCAAAGGCGGACGTAAACTCTTACGGGATATACCCCACCTCTATTTGTCTGAGTTTTTCTACTCCTAAGGTTTCTCGACAGCCTGAAGCTTCTCCTCTGGAGAAGCTTATTTATTTTATGCTAGCGTCCCCTGCCGGACTTGTTCTTCCAGCCATTCGATCGCGTCGGCTATCGCATGCTCGTTATGGTGCTTGCCATGACGCTTGGCCGCGCCCAGAAGCTCAGGATGCGCATTGGCGACCGCGATACCGATGCCCGCACGGCGTATCATCTCCAGGTCATTCAGATGGTCCCCCAGCGCGATGCAGCGTTCCATCGGGATGCCAAGCTCCTCCGCCAACCGTTCCAGTGCATGCCCCTTCGTCGTTTCCGGAGGCAGCATCTCGAAATATTTATCGTCCGAACGAACCCAGACGACCTCCGTCCCTGCCGTCAACCGCTCGATCTCGGGTACGGCTTCGTCGAGTAGCGACGGCTCCCAGGCGAATAGCAGCTTGACCCACGGCTCCGCTACGTCTTCGTACGAATTCAGCCGCAGCAGCGGAAATTTTTCCACGGCCCGGTGACGCTCCGTCGCTGCATTCTCCTGCAGCACATAGGGCGCCTCTCCTCCTCGTACATACAATTCCACGCCGATGCCGGGAAACCGCTCAAGAACGCGCCCCACCGCTTCTTTAGCCGAAGCGGACATCGTCCGTTCCCAGACGGCCTCTCCGCGGCTGAAATCGTGAATGACCGCTCCGTTGTACAAAATGGCCGGCGCATTTACGGGCAACTGCTCCACGAAAGGCCGGACCGATCCGGCGATCCGCCCTGTTGCGAGCGTAAACCGGCCGCCCAGGCTCGTAAACCGTTCAATGGCGGCCCGATTTTCCCCGCTTATCTGTTTGGCGCTGTCAAGCAGCGTTCCATCCATGTCCGTGACCAGTAAATATCCTTCAAACCTTCTGTCTTTCATCGCTCTCTCCCTCTTCCCTGCCCGTCTCCGCTGCCGGAACAAGTATTGTATTTGATTTTTCTTAGTGCTATGATGTTCATGGTACTTCAAACAAGAAAATCGTTCCAGTCCATATGTATAGGCAGGTGCATTCATCATGGCGCAAAGCGCTTATATCAAGTTCGTCGAAGGGTCCGCCGTTTCCTCCCTGACGTTAGATGAATTGAAGGCCCAACTGGAGCATTACCGCGAGCAGCTTGCGCTGACCGGCAAACAGCTCAATTGGGAATACGACGAAGCCGGATTTCCTTATGAGATTCAAACGAAACCCGAAGGGGAAGGCAAGTGGTTTTATTTAAAAGCAACAAGCCCGCGCTACAAATATATTGTGGCAGGAGTCGGATCGGAGACGTCGGGCGAGACGCAAAGGCATTACGTCCAGTTTGTCCTTCCCGAGGATGCCACACACGGCGACAAAGCCAAGGGTAACGAGTTTTGCAAGTATCTCGCCAAGCTGTGGAAAGCGGAACTGCATTTATTTAACGGACGAACCATGTACTTCAATCCGCGTAAATAGACGTCCCAAAAGACCGTTGACCTTTGCGGAAACGGTCTTTTTTCGATTGTTCTCCCCTGCCCCTCGCAGCCGCTTAATATGCGAAAAACCTTTCTTGCACGCAAGAAAGGTTTTTTACGGTATTCATTATTGCTGCTCTTGTTCTTCCACAATTTCATTGTAGATTTGAACAACGCGATCCCACTCTTCTTCGTCTTCAATGCTCGCAAGAAAAGCTTCGCCGTCCTCTTCGTCTATCCGGAAAATAACGCCGTCTGCCTCCATATCGTTACGATCGAGAAGTACCGCATAGGCCCGGTCGCTAGCTTCGAAAGTGTATACCATCACCATCTCATGCTCGACTCCGTCTTGGTCGGTCACGATAAAGATATCGTCCTCATGATCGTGATCGTGATCGCAGGAAGCGTCATGAATGTGATCGCTCATGGGAAAACCTCATTTCATCTTAATTTAATGTTCTCCCGTATCGTACCACGCACGACAAGACGAAGTCAATGAACCGGGCTATTCCAACCGTCCGCCGAACTTATTCGGATGCGATCACCTTTTCCGAAACAACCGTATAATCGCTGCGCTCGTCCGGTTTGATCGAGAACTTCACAACATAGTTCCCGGATTCGGCAAATGTGACGTTAAACGGCCACGGGTACCAGAAGCTTTCCTTCTGGCCGTTGACGGCTTTCTCATGAACCGCCACTTGCTCCCCGTTCGGAGCGTGGATCGAGATTTTGAAAGAAGAAATCGGCGTCGTCAAGCTGTCTACTTGCGCAAACACGGCAAAGTCGAGACGGTCGCCCTTCTTCACGCCGCCGAACGGCTGTTTGATCGAATAGTCGTCATTGACCTTCTTCGCAACAAACATATGTACGTTCGGCTTGGTAATGGAAACGGTCTTCGCAGCGTCGTCCCATTTCACGAGCGCCTGCAAAGATTCAGACAACACGCGAACGGGTAATACGGCGCTTCCCTTCGCGACAAAAGCGGGAGTTTCACCGTCTTTGAACGGCTTTTCCGCATTATTGATCATCAGCTTTACTTTCGGAAAACCTTCGAAATCGCCCCACATGGAGCTGGCGAACGCCCCCGCTGTCCCGAATAAGGAAAGCGACAGCACCAGCGTCAGCAATCGCGGCACCTTCATTTCCAGCAACCTCCATCATGTTCTTCGTTCTGCTATCTTATACTCCATAGCGAGGTAAGAGTTGCGCACTTCGTCCAGAAAACTTTCAGTTTTTTTTAAGCGCCCCTCTAGATGTTGTGTGTGAACAAGTTTTTTTCCATTTTCTATACAAAATATGCCAACAAAGTCGTCATTGTCGAACGATGCTCACGCAAGGCGAGCCGTGGCGTTTCGTGCGCTTGTACGGGAAATTTCAGCTCACGCCCCCAAGGAGTTCCTGCAGCTTTTCTTCGCATTTGCCCTTCAGCACGATTGGCATCATGGAGCAATGAAACTCGTAGCCTTGGAATACATACATGATATGGTAGTGACGCTCGGGGGTCACTTCCTCCAGAACGATGCGGCATCCGCTCCGGCGCAGCCGCTGCTTCACATGGTTATGCTCCCGCTCAGCCAACAGCAGCAGCCGCTCGAAAAGCCCTCCCCATATTCTGGATAGCTTCATCGCTTCGGCATGCTTCCGGTCGCGTTCAAGCGCCTTAAGCAAATAAAGCGTGACGACATATTGATGTACCCACGGTTCCACTGTCGTATTCCGCATGTTCCCTCACCTGCTGAATTTAAATAAAGATTTGATTTTATTATATCGAACGTTTGTTCCTATTACAAGAGGAACAAGATGTATTAAATTTACCCAAAATGTGACAAACCCATCTTGAATCGTGTAAGATAACCATGGTAAATTTAAAAACATATCCGGCTGGAAGCCTTAACGAGCGGAGGAACCAAGTGAGTCTGCAAATTCAAATGATAGGTACGGGAAGCGCATTTGCGAAAACGTACTATAATAATAATGCCTTGGTTTATGCCGGCGGCTTCACGCTGTTAATCGACTGCGGTTATACCGCGCCAAGAGCTCTGCACGAGCTCGGCGTCTCTCTGGATCAGATCGATGCGGTGCTCATCTCCCACACTCACGCGGACCATGTAGGGGGACTCGAAGAGCTCGCCTTTCGCTATATGTACACCTTTAAAAGAAAAATACCGCTGCTCGTATCCTCCAAGCTGGAAACGATCCTATGGGAGCAATCGCTTCGCGGCGGATTGGAGAATCTGGCGGAAAACGTTACATCCCTTAACGATTACTTCAATGTCGTCGCACTTGGCGAGCATACGCCGACAGCCCTGCATCCCGGTCTGACGGTCGAACTCCTCCCGGCCGATCACATCCCGGGCAAGCCATGCTATTCGGTCCTGCTTAACGGCAAAATCTTCTTCAGCGCCGATACTAGGTTCAACGGTCCGCTGCTGCACGAGCTTCATCAGAAGGGCTGCACCGTATTTTTGCATGACTGCCAGCTGTACTCCCCCGGCATCGTTCACGCCACTTTGGACGAGCTGATGACACTGCCGAAGCCGATTCAGCAAAAGACGCTGCTGATGCATTATGGCGACGATATGCCTCAGTTCATCGGCAAAACCGGAGATATGACGTTTATCGAGCAGTTCAAAACCTATACGTTCGAAGCATAAAATGCCTCCATCCGGCGCATGATAGTCCGTGGAGGCGATACGCATGGAACCAAACAAACAGCAAGTCGTAGCCGTACGCAAAAACGGCGACGGAGACATCGTCGAATTGAAGCTGTCTTCCGGCCAGGTGGTCGATTACTTGGAAGCGCAGCAGCTCGCCAAAAACGGACAGCTTGAGAACGTGAACGTATTCCGCGGAAGAGACGGAGATGAGCATTTGCGTTCCAATGCCGACGGAGATCCAAGCAACAATCTCGACAACCTGCCCGGATTTTAAACCCGGAAACCAAGCGCATCCCGACCGGCGATTCCGCTTGGTTTTCTTTTTTTGCCCCCCAAAAAAGTTTTTACTGAATTTGGGAGTTCAAGCAGGAATTCCACCTCCCCATACAGAATTTCTCTTAGTACTAATAAATCTACGGATCAGTCGGGAGTTGGAGTTCCAATATGAAAGGTAGCTGGATCTTCCTCATTTATACCGGTTTGGTTTGCGCTTCCTCCCTCTATCACAATCAGGCCTCAAGTCCGCTGCTGCTCATTCTCGCATCCCTTGGCTACGCACTCACGCATATCCGTTCCGTTCACACGTTCATACCGGCACAGCTTACCGTCCAACTCAGTCTTCTCGTCGCGCTTCATGCCGCAAGCTTGAGCGACTGGTGCTTTCCGCTTTACTTGCTGCATATGTGCAAGCTGTTTTACGGGGCGGCTCCTTTTCGCTATGCGGTTAGCGCCAATGCGGCTCTGATGCTGGCTTATGCTCTCATTTCGATGGCCGGGCGCTCCTTCAGTTGGAGCACGCTGATCGAAGTTGTGTTTACGGCAGGAACCTGCCTGCTGCTTGCTTTTACGTTCCGCAAGTACATTTATGATATCGAGCAGCAAAAGCAGCTGCTTACCAAGGAGAAGAAGCATCTGAGTACTCACGATTCGCTAACAGGCCTATATAATTTTCAGGAATTTCATAAACAAATGGAGCAGCTCGTCAAACAAAAAGAGCCCGTCATCCTCGTGCTCATCGATTGCAAAGATCTCAAATCGCTGAATACGACAAACGGATTTCAGGGAGTGAACAAAATTTTGAGACAAGCGGCCGAGCTGCTGCGCATCATGTTCCCCGACGCTTTGTTGATATGCCGCTACGGCGGAGACGAATTTGCGATCGTGCTCCGATCGGACGACGTGCAGGAGACGGTTAATGCCGTCACGCAGCTGCTTGCTTCCGAATTCCCTAAGCTGACCGGCATCGAAATCAATTTCGGCATGGCCTGCTATTCCCGGGACGGGGTGACCAAGGACGATTTGATCGTCGTAGCCGAACACAGACTGTATATGATGAAGCGGGAAAGCTGGCTAAAGCGCGAGGAGCATATGCTGCGGTCGGAGAAGCTTCGCGTCGTCGGCGAGCTGGCTTCGGGCATGGCGCACGAAATTCGCAATCCGCTGACAACGATCAAGGGGTTTCTGCAGTTGTCCAAAGCCGGAGATTACAACATTGAGCCTTGGTATGAGCTGATTATGGACGAAATTAACCGGATGAGCATGCTGACCGCCGAATTTTTGCAATTTTCCAAGCCGCATGTCACCCAGTATAAAATTCAATCGATTCAAGGCTGTATTTACCGGGTTCTCTCGCTTCTGGATTCGGAGACGACGAGACTCGGACACCAAGTCAGGTTCGAACACGACGACCGGGATATTCATATGCTGATGGATCAGGATAAAATGCTTCAACTGCTGCTGAATCTGGTCAAAAACGCCTTTGAAGCGATGCCCGAACAAGGCATCGTCCGAATCCGGCTGTTTGCCGCGGGACCCGATGCCGTGATTGAAATTTCCGATACCGGCAAAGGCATTCCGGAGTCGGAGCTGGATAAAATTTTTATCCCGTTCTATACGACCAAAGATTCCGGAACGGGGCTGGGCTTATCCATCTGCCATAAAATCGTTCAGGATCACGAAGGGACCATTGAGGTAGAGAGCGTACCGGACGAAGGCACCAAATTTACGATTACTTTACCGACGTCCGGGACAAACGATCTTATTGAACCATACGACAGCTCAACGTGTACAACGATTTCCGTATAAAAGAGGCCCACGCTTTCCCCCGGCGATGCTGGGGAAACTCCGTCATATAGCTGAGCCAACCGATTGCCGCCCCGATGACTGCCCCTCCCAACACTTCTTCCGGCAAATGGCCCAACCGCTCTTCCAGCTCTTTGTCTTTGCGATGCACATGTGGAGGATGCTGCTCCGTTAATTTAACGAGCACATCCTCCAGTTGGTTTACCTCCGATGCGATCATGCCGGCATGACGGCGAATCCCCATGGCGTCGTACATCACGATCAGACTCAGTACGGCAGCAAGCGAGAACGAAATGGAGGAAGCGCCGTTCTTAAGCCCGATATAAGTCGCGAGCGAAACGACACCGGCCGAATGCGAGCTCGGCATGCCACCGGTCCGAAACAGGTCCGACCACTCAAAATGACCGCTCTCACGGATCCGGTCGGGTATTTTTAGCGCTTGTGCCGTACCTATAGCGGCAAGGGACGTCCATAACGCCCGATTCATCAGCCATCACCTCAAGCTTAGCATCGTAATCCGCCGCCGCTTCTATACTTGGCTTTTCACTACCATAGCTTCCAGCACGAACCGGGAAAAAAATAAAAAGGCGGAAAAGCTCCGCCCTTTTGTTACCGATATACGCTTCGGACCTGGGCCTGCGCCCGCGAAACCGCTTCCGAATACTGCTTTTCTGTTTTAATCCGAAAGTTAAAGGCATCCCCCAAATTTTGCTTGCGAAGCATATCCGCTTCGACGCAGCCCCAACGAAGCTTGCGCAGGAACGTCATCCAGCCCGGTTGTACGTCGCTTCCCGATTCCAGCAAGGGTGTCAATGCCGTGAGACAGCTTTGCCGGTATATGCCATGCAGAGGCTCGGGCCGTCCCGATACCTCCGGCAGCACGGCATCGTAGCCGAAGACGCTCCGGTGCTCCGCCAGGAAGGAGGCTGCTCTAGCCGAAACGAACGGCATGGCCCCGCCGGTTACCCAGAGCTCCGGGTATCTGGACAAGGTAAACGCAGCATGAAGCCCGCCGAGCGGTCCGCGGCCCGGGTAAAAATCCGTAATGATACGTACGGACCGGGGGACATGTTCAAGAAAAATTTTGGGCTCGTTCGTTACGATAATGACTTCTCCGCAGATCGTAAGCATTTCGCGGATTTGCTTCGCTACGACCGTTTCACCAGCCAACACCAACAGTTCCGCGGGACGGCCTTCAATCCGCCGCGGGTGACCGCCCGCCAATAGCACTCCGGTCATCATAACGTTTTCACTTCCCCCATGTAATGTGATTCTTATCTTCACTATACACGCCAGGCGAAGCGCTGCATGTTACAAAGATCACAAAAAAATATGAAGATTTAAGGAAGTGTGATGTAAGTCACATCACAAATCCAACGGAATAGGGTATGTTAGATACAACAAAACCTACAGAGGTCTTAACCAGACCGACGCCGGAGGTATGTACCATGACGGATACACTGCAACGAAAACCGGTCAGCCAAGTGGCCAATTCGGATTGTTTTACGGAAGAAAGCTTAACGAAGCTTAAGGAAATTATGTATGAAATGAGAGCCGAAGCCGGGAATCATTTGTTCTGGGAAGGCGATGCGGCCGATAAGCTGTATTTTTTGAAGCGCGGCCAAGTGAAGATTACGAAAGCTAGCGATGAAGGGAAAAGCTTCATCCTTTATGTCTATAATACCGGAGACTTGTTCGGACAAGTCGACCCTTTTCAAAATTCCGTACACAGCTTTAATGCCGAAGTCACGGAAAACTCCATCATCGGGGTCATCCAGCAAAAAGATTTGGAGGTCCTGCTATGGCAACACGGGGATCTTGCCGTCGAGTTCATGAAGTGGATGGGGCTTATGCATCGGATGACCCAAACGAAATTCCGCGATCTCATGATGTTCGGCAAGCCCGGCGCTCTCTGCTCGACATTGATCCGGCTGTGCAACACGTACGGCAAAAATCACGGATCGGAAATCGTCATTACCAAAAAGCTTACAAACAGCGAGCTTGCCGATATGATCGGCGCTACCCGGGAGAGTGTCAACCGGATGCTCGGCGATCTGAAACGCGCCAACATTATTGCTATGGAAAACAACTACATCGTCGTTAAAGATTTGCCATATCTCCGTGACATCTGCCAATGCGAGAATTGTCCGGTTGATATGTGCCGCATTTAGAGCCGGGTCAGCATCGAAATCGGGAAGCTGGCATCCGGCTCTTCCCCTAATGTCCCCCAAGCCATAATACCGTTCACATAGCTTAAAATGAACGGAAGCTGCACATTTTCCACCTTATACACCCCTGGCGGAAAATCGGCCGGATCGAGCGTATAAGCCTGCGCCGTATAATATTTGCGCTCGATCACGGAGCGCTGGCTTGGGAATTCCGCCCGGTCCAGCTCCTCCCGCAGGTTCTTCATTTCTTGTTCCAATTCGGCTTTCGTCATCTGGCTGTATAATTTTTTCATCCGCGATTCTCCGTTCCAATATATTGTTCTGCGAGTTTAATCAAGTCAGGTCTGTGCTGCTGCAGCCTGCTGCGGGTTTGCGCAAAGTCCATTAAGTAGCGGGAAGCGTCTTCTTGTTCGAGCCCGGACCAATATCGGCCGAGAAAATGAAGCGTCAGCACCATGCACCGCAATACGATTAGATGGGGCAGCGCTTCAATTTCCGCCGCAGTTAAGGTCGCGCTCCTCCCGTACCCTTCAAGGCAAGCCCTGATCGCCTCCCAGGCCAAATCGCTGATCATTCCGTTCTCCGTCAAATCGACCCATTCATAAAGCAGCACAGCTAGCTCAAGCGCCCGGAAATCGATCATAACAAATTCAAAATCCAAAATCGCCGTCACCCGATCCTGCAGCATAAGTACGTTGTCGCAAACGATATCTGAGTGCACGTGCTGCTGTGGAAGGCGCTTCAGCCAGTCCGGCAAACGGGCCTCGAGCAGTGCCATTTCTTCCCGAAATCCGATCGCGGCAGGCTCCAATTCCCCCTTCCCGACCTGCGACAACCATACGTCCAGCTTCTTACGGGTCACCAGCGGATGAATCGCATCCAGATTGTAATAGGGAGTATAGGACGGAGGCCAGGGAACCGTTACCCGCTCCAACGCAGTTACAAGCTCACCGGTCGCTTGACCAGTCGTTCTCGCATGAGCAAAAAGCGTCAGCTCCGCCCGTCCACCTTCGATGTACTGGAATAACGCGGCCAGCTTGCCATCCCCTGTGTCGATATAAGTAGTTCCGTCTTTTGTCGCAAGCGGTACCGGGACGGCAAACGATAAATCGGCGTTCTGGAGCTGCCTCAACACTTCGTGCTCATAGGCCACTTTATTGTGGTCCGCATGGTTTTCGTAGATGCGCAGCACATAATCTTGGCCGCCGTGCCGGGCGAAGCGGGTCGTATTGTTCAAGCCGTTTTCGATTTCCGAAACCACCCAAGACTCATGATTCCCATATCGACGTAAAATCGATAAAAGTCGCTCTTTTTCGTTTCCGGTCATATTATTTCCCCCTAACAAGTGTAACAAAGTTTTAATGTTCTTTTTCCGACAATATTGTATAATAGATTTATCCGAATTTGGAAGAGAGGACCACTTTGAATGAAACTCCCTCCCTCTCCCGACGGGCTCGTCGGTACGAAGCGAGATCGACCGGATTGAAATTAGCGGAAACAGCGCAGTGCTGCACAGCAAGAATCACAACATCAGCATTCAACCGCCGCTCTATTCCTGAGCGGCTTTTTACTGGAAAGCGGTTGCTTAAGCCAGACCCGCTCTGCTATAGTAAACGTTAATTTGCCTCTTCACCTTGCTGCAAAGGACTGTTGGAGATGATTATGGAAAAAAACAAGCGCAGTTTTTTTCGTTTGCGCTTTCAACAGCCGCTACGCGCGGAATTGAAAATTATCGGAATAGCCGATCTTGAGCCGGAATTCAAAACGATGAAGGCCGCCATGCTGGACCTTAGCGCCGGTGGAGCGCGCTTTTTAACCGCAGCCCCACTGCCCGAGGAAAGCCGTTTATTAATCGAGCTAAAGTTCACCGCTCTGGCCAAAGAATACCGGACGCTGGGGATACTTGTGCGCTCCGGGCAGACGGAAACCGGTCATCCGGAATACTGCGTTCAATTTTCGCATAACGAAAAGGAGACGACGGCATTGACCAGCATGATCAATCAATTAGCGATCAAGCTTCGCAAAACCACCGTCATCTCGCAGTGCAGCTTCTGTACCGAAGAAGATCTGGCCGAATTCGGAATACTACAGGCGGAGCCGGCCAGATAACCCGGCGATCAAATACGTTTTGCCGGAATCGGTATACCCGACCCAGCTGCGGAACAATAATTGATCCGGCCGAAAGGAGTCGTAAAGATCCTTGAGGCCTAGCACAGCCGCTTCGATCCCGTATTGCCCGAACGCTTCGAACAAGAAGCTCGTCCTCTCCTTATCGGTTCGCCGCCGGTCCAACTCCTCGGCGATCCACTGCTTGTCCTCGTCCAGCAAAATCATATCCGTCCATACCGTCACCCGGCCGTCGGGCTTTACAAGCGACAGCAGCATCCGGTTATAATCCGATATCAGGCTGTTCCGAAGGTATCCCAGCGCCTCGACAATTTGCCGGGTTTCATTTTCATTGTATTTCTCCATGTAGCCGTAAAATTGCATGAGCGCGTCCGGATAAAACAATTGCGTATGTACACCCGAGGAAATGACGAGCGAAAACGTTTTTTTCAAATGAGGCATCGCCTCCAGCCCACGCACGCGAAACGCGCAGTCCCTTAAGTAATCCGTTATTTCCCCGGCAGGCTTACCTTCCGCCAGCAGCTCCTCAAACGTTTCGTAGAAGGAAATTTGGTCCAGCCGGGTATAGTCGACCCGCGTTAAAGAACGAACCCGGTTGTTAGCGGTTCCTCCGGCCGAATCGAGCCATTCCTGCAGCATATTATCTTCCGTATCCAACGCGGTCACCTGCTGAAAATGGACGGAAAGCCGAGGCAGGCCAACATCGCCGTGATTCCCCGCTCCCAATACGACGGCTTTCTCCGGCATAGACAGCAGCGATACGGAGTCCTCTACCAGCCGGTTGACGTGGTACCGGTGCGTCCCCCATTCCTGCTCGCCCCAATCCAGCGCTTCTTGTTCCGATTCCGGTTGCCCGTTCTCTCCTCCTTCGATATGCGGCTGCATATGCGCCCATCGAAAATCTCTCATCAAAGTCCCCTCTTTTCAAATGCATGTCGAACTTACTCTATTATACCATAACGAACATATAGGGATAAAAGGCAGGAATCCATGACGGAATAAACCATATTTACAAAAACAAAAAAATTTGTAGGCTAACGCTTGACATTATGGGCCCATCTTGGTATTATGGAAAACGTCCCCGCAAGATATGAATCATGACTTGTTAGCTCAGCTGGGAGAGCACCATCTTGACAGGGTGGGGGTCGCAGGTTCGAGCCCTGCACAGGTCATTATAACAGAAAGCCGCGAGCCCTTATGGGACGCGGCTTTTCTCATTGTAACAGCACATTACAAACGACTTCGCTTATTCCGTCACCGTAACGTAGTATCTCTCTACCGCTTTCACCATGACCGGCTTCGCTTCTTTCACTTCCGCTGCCTCCTAAAATAATCAGTCATAAAATTACCATATAAAGCTATTGTATTCCTATTTTTTCAAATCTATAAACCTACTATAATGAAATTGTTAATTGAAGAAGGCGCCGATCTTCTATTAATAGATGAATCGAAGAAAAGAGGTATGGAGATGTTCAAGAAATCCCTCATCTTTGCGCTGATCTTCCTGTTGGCTCTTGCTGTGCCTGTCAGTGCGGCCGCCAACTATACGTATTCCAAAGTAACGGCTTCCAACGGTGTCGTATTGCATGCAATGAAAGCTTCGCCCAACGATATTAAATTAAAAGCGATCAGCAGCAATTTAAAAAATCAAAGCAGCTACGGCATCAATGGCGGATTTTTCGGTTCCGGCGGAACCCTGCTGTCGATTGCCGTAAATAACCATGTACCCGCAGGCGGCGGATCCATCGGCGAGCTTTATAAAGGCGCGGTGAACGTCGGTTACGCGCGCGGAACGTTGGTATGGGACGCTAAAGCAAGCAAATATTCGGTACAGGTCGTGAAATGGGCCAGCGAGCTGAACGTATCGGATAAGTCCAACTACTGGGCTCAAGGCGGAATCAGCATGCGCTTAGGCAGCGACTCGACCTGGAAAAACCAAGCAACCGCTGAAAATATTCCTGGAGGCGTTAACGGCACAGCCTCCGGCCGCACGGCGCTGGTGTACAACTCCGGCGGAAACATTTGGCTTGTCGTCACCAATACGACCTGCACCCCCGAGCAATTCCGTACCGCGATCAAAGAGAAAATCGGCTCCGGCACGTTGGTTGACGGCATATTTTTGGACGGAAGCGGCTCTTCTCAGATGAAAGCGCAGACGTCCACAGGGCAAGCCATTGAAGTTACCGGTGACGGACGAACCGTATACCAGATGGTCACATTCAAATAATTTCCCCCCGCCCGTAAAGCATTCGATGCTTTGCGGGCATTTTTTTCATTTTTTTCTTGACTTCTTCCTTCATCTGCTGTATAGTATTTTTTGCAGCAACAAATACGACGTGACTTGTTAGCTCAGCTGGGAGAGCACCATCTTGACAGGGTGGGGGTCAGTGGTTCGAGCCCACTACAGGTCATAATGAAATTAGTCCGTGAATCCTTGATTCTTCGGGCTTTTTTCTATGTTTCCAACTCCCCTAGTCGTTTCTTTTTGGATGAAACCAATTTGATGAAGCAAAGCTATTCGTCGGTCCTAAGTGCGGATGAATGGTAAATGGAGAATAAGCCAAATTCCTATTACCATAATTGATGTAATGATTCCTAGCTATAGGATTAGGAGTTGGATATACGTTACTTCGCCCATATGAACGTCTAGTCATTACATTATACTGCCTTATAATTTCCAACCACGTATTCTGATCAATAATTCCATTCTGTTCACTAGGTGGCAAATGCATGGTGACCTTTTGAAATAATTTTACTGCCTCGAACGTTTTGCTTCCGAATCTTCCTTGCTCTTCAACTGCTTCTTTAAAAGCGTCTACTCCCCATTTTTCACCTAACACTCCGAGATATTGCTGCATTAATTCGACACTCGAACCTTCATCACCTTGCTGCAGTATTTTAATAATGGGAACGATTCTGCCTCCTTCAATCATAACGCGAGCTTGAATAATATTCTTGTTGTCACCATAGTAGTGCTTCAATATTTCTCTGTAGTTCATTCCCCTTCTAGCTAATTCTGCTGAGCCTATTTGTTCAAGCCATTGCTTATAAGCGCATGTGACTTCCCTTCCGTTACAGTACTGTGCGAAAAACGGTTGAATTTTTTGCCCGGGATAAGCGATAAATTCATTAAAATATTTATCTACGCCTCGAACAAGCGGCTCTTGTGGGGTATATTCCAGAGCATAGGCGTGGTCACGATCTGTTCCGATGGTGATGTCATAGTCTTTTCCCAATAGTCTATACCATTGGGTATATATCCGGTTTAATGTATATGAAACTGCGGCGATTACATTGGCTGCAATTGCTTCTTGTTCCGTAAAATCCAAAATTTCAATATGAAGCACTCTTTTTATGTACTCTACAAACGGAACATCGACATTTCTTGCATTATCGTCATCAAACAATCCAAGATGCACTCTAATTTTTTCCGGGATAATAAAATTGAATGGTGGAGGGGCTGTCGCACCTGCACATGCACATGCACAAGCTGCCGGGAATGATGGAGACGTTGGCGGGTGCAACAGATATGGCGATAAGTGAGGCGGCGGCTCGGGAATATGATAAGGATCTTCGGCAATCTTAGGTAAAGCCGTTCCTGAATATAACGGATGCTCATCCATTACAATGGTATGTATTCTTTGATCTCCATTGTACCTTTGTAAAGGAGGAAGTTTAATGGTCGGAATGGCTTTAGAGCCTTCAAATATTTGAACCCCTATCCATTGGACTGGTGCATATCCTGGATGCTGCGCTGTTACAATATATTGGCTGTAAGGTTTTACTCCCGACTTTTTTAAAACATGTTTTTTAGACGGAGCATGCAAATCAATCGTTTTTGTGTTTCCATATTGATCTGTTTGTAATTTTTGAATCACGTTGCCCATCATATCTTTTACGACTACAGTTGCTCCGGGCAAAAGGGATTGCGATTCAGAAACAACTTTAACCACGAGTTTTCCCTTCGCCCCTTGATTTGTTTCCGACACAGTACACTTCCTTTTTATCAGAATAATCACTGTAATTACCTTATGTCGACAATAAAATTATATGCGACATTTCGTGATTCTCGGTTTCAACATGAAATGATGATGAGATAAGAAAAGAGGCTGTCCCAAAAGTAACTATTTTAGAATCTGTGGGACAGTCTCAGATGGTAAAAAGGGTGAATAGTTGAATGAAAAAGGAGCTAGGCAGCTTGTTTGGGCCTAGCTTCTTTA
>NZ_JAMZAW010000010.1 GCF_024158745.1 Paenibacillus tyrphae
ATGTTATATACGTATTCATTGAGGCTTTGGAAATGGTTAGTGTTCAATTTCAGCAAGCTGCATGTCTCCTTTTCCTTTCCCCGTCTTTGCCGTGGATCGGCAGCTATCTTGAAAATATCTCTTGTCAGGGTAACCTACAACTCGTTGTCCGAAGTAAGGTAAAATCAGTAGGCAGGCAGTTGCAAGCGAAACACAGTAAGGATCTTCGTACCAAAGAAACTGCTTAACTTCTTAAGCAGGTGGCTTGATGGCTACGATGCGCAATCGGCGGGTGTCGATCATCCATCGACCTCCCCTGTCCAAGTGCGGCCTAACCTTTTCTTCGATGGTGCGGTAGATCGACGTTTTGTCTGCCGGGGTGACGTCCGGGAAGAAATAATCGGCGAACTTGTTCAGCCAGTCCCGAACCCCTGTCTCTCCCTTGAGTGGAGTTGGACTGTCGAAGTGCTGAGCCAACGTGACGCGGAAGCCAGTCTGCTCAAGCAGGCTGGCGTATTCGCCAATGGTGGGCAAATACCACGGGCTCCGTCCCGCCCACGCATAACCATGCGCCTCCAATGCCTGCTCCATGGCGGTGGTCAGCACGGCGACATTGCCGCTGCCGGCGAATTCGGCAACGAATCGGCCGCCATTCCGAAGGGCCAGCCAGATGGAGTTGGCAACGGCGGAAGCATCTTTGATCCAATGCAAAGCTGCATTGGAGAACACTGCGTCAAAGCGGACATCTGTCCGGTAATGACTAGCGTCTTCTACCTGAAAATTCAGTTCAGGGTATTTCTGTCTGGCCTGCCTAACCATCTCCTCCGACAGGTCAATACCTGTGGGTATAGCTCCGGCGGCTGCGATCTCGGCCGTCAAGTTCCCATTACCGCAGCCCACGTCTAGGATGCGTTCCCCGGGTCGGGGCTGCAGCAAGGTCAACACCCCGACTCCCGGCTTGGCCACAAAATCTTGCTTATCCTCATATACTTCCGAGTTCCATTGACGGGAAGAGTGTTCGTTACACATAGGCTCAGTCTCCTTTTTTAAGGGGCATCCGCATCTGCTCGCGTCCGAAGCCGACTCGATCAGCCCCGCTTTAACCAGCTTCGTGGGTATCAAAAAAAACATCGTAAGGAGGACTTCGTTCGTCGCTTTCGAATTTCGTCTTCCTTGCCTAAATCATAGACTTAATGTATCCATGATAACCATAATACGAAAGCCTGTCAAGACGCTTTTCGAAGACGTGCTTGACAAGCCGCGAATGTTAATGCGAGGCACCCGACACTTTCTCTATGTGCTCTCTTCTGCTCTTGCGCCACCTGGGATTTTAAATCTCTATTTTTGTCTCCAGAAACTCAAGATATTTCGGGTCATCTTCCATCAAAATCTCAAAACCGGCACCCATATAAGCCCGGGTTAGCTCGTCTGCGGCCTTCTCCAGGCTTTCCTGTTCATAATACAACTGTCCTAGCCGAAGATGAATATAGGGGTTGCCCATCCCCTTCGGGCTGTACCGCATTAAAAAAACATTTGAATGCCTTGTCGTAATTGTTCATTCGAAAATGAACATCCCCAATAGCCACGTACAGCCACGTAGCTGCCTCCCATTCTCGATGGTTTTCCGGCAATAAACGGAGGGCCTCGACATACTTATGCTTGCCCGCCTCAAGTTCGCCCGCCTTCACCAAATCATCGCCTTGTTTAGACAAAGCGGTAATTTCGGAATAGGTGGAATCTGAAAGTTGCACTGCCATCCCTCCCGTCCTACTCTTGAATTTAACGAATTATCGTTTTTTGACCTTCATCAAAAATGATTGCGTCCGGTATCTCCAATAAATAGTCTATTGCCCAAATGATATGATTCGTGAAATCTCGTCTCTCATCAGGCGAAAATACAAAGCGAATGCGATCAGTACAATCTTGGATGTCAGGCGGACAATCCTTGACGACACTCGCAACATAATTTGCATCTGCGACTACATTGCCGCCAGTTTCAAAATGTGCCGAAAAGTTCCACCCTGGCCAAAGAAGAATCGCATATTTTTGTTTCGTGAACGGATTCGCCGATGTTTCTATTTTCAGACCATTTTTTGTTTCAAAATCAAAATAGGTGCGTAACTCTGAGGCGAGACGTTCATAAGAGTATGGATTTGACGACTTCGCAAGGTAGGCATGTATTACGGACATGAACCGATTCTCCTGACAATAGGGATGGATGAATTAAAATAATTGTTTTCATCAAACAGGATGTCTCGTTTGCAGCAGAAAGTCAATACGATCATGCCATCAACTCCTCTGGGTTTACACGATCATGTCAATTGTATGGAGCACCTTCTCTTATCCTTTCTGAGAAGAATATAGACCATCTATATTTAACATACTGCCCTAGATCGTTGTATGGGAATCCTGCAAATCTACCAATTTTAATGAGAGTGTACGAGGCCTTTTTGACTGTCCGCAAATCATAAATCAGCCGCTTTAGCTCATGATTTCTCTGGAATGGCCTGCGACAGCGCTTGAACCACGTTGAGCAGCGATGACAAGGTGTTCGTGTCCGTCACGCTGCCATCCGGCCCGATCATCTTACTAACGAACGGAACGGCAAGTGATGCTTCGTCCGGGATAGCCGCGCTCATCATCTTTAGAGTCAGTATCAACGATTGCAGCGCTGCAGCTCCACCATCCGGATGCGGAGACGCGCTTATGACCGCCGTCGGCTTGTTCATGAACTCGCCGGAGGACACGACCCAGTCCAGTGCGTTCTTGAGCGTGCCCGGCACACCTCGCGCATATTCCGGCGTACAGATCACGATCGCATTCGCCGCTCGGAGCTCCTCCCGCCATTCACGCACCGCCCCTTGCATTTGAGCTTCGTCACCGTCTAAGTCTGGACTGAAATGTGGTAAAATCGCGAGCCCTTGATACATACGAAACTCTATACCGGCGGGCATCATTCCTCCGATGAACGAGAGCAACCGCGTATTAGACGATTGCTTTCGCAGACTTCCGGATATTCCTAGCACTACTAGACTTCGTTGTTCCATTCAGTTCACCTTCTTTTCCATTCGGTATCTGCATTATAAACCATATCATTAATGTCATAGTCAATGGGAACATAATTGATATATTTAATAAATAGTCGGTACCATTCCCCCATCCATACGGATTGGAGAACCTTTAAATGCGGATGCATAAGGACTACACACAAATGCAGCTAGTCTGCCTATTTCAATAGGCTTGATAAATCGCTGTATTTCAGATTGAGGCAGGTTTGTCGTCATAAATTTTTTTTCTTTTTCTGAAAAAGTCATATCTTCATTAGGGTACATA
The DNA here is from genome assembly GCF_024158745.1 of Paenibacillus tyrphae. Classification (GTDB taxonomy): domain Bacteria; phylum Bacillota; class Bacilli; order Paenibacillales; family NBRC-103111; genus Paenibacillus_G; species Paenibacillus_G tyrfis_A. The sequence goes on from NZ_JAMZAW010000010.1 coordinate 3,313, forward strand.
CCTTCAATGATTTGAAGCACATTTTCAGAGAGTGTTGGTCCTGGCATGATCGTGTTGACTGTAACTTCTGTTCCTCTTGTTAATTTAGATAAACTTTTTGACAATGATAATAGCATTGATTTTGTCATACAATATTGGGGCATTTGTCCTGAAGGCATAATTGCTTCTTCACTCGCAATAAAGATAATGCGGCCATAATCGTTTTTCAACATTTTAGGTAAATAAAATTTAGATAATCCATTTGCGGCAAGAACATTTGTACGGAAGTATTTTTCCCATACTTCATCGTCAACGTCCTCATATTGCATAATTTCATAAATACCCATATTGTTAACTAAAATATCAATATTAGGGTATTTTTCAAATAAAGCTTCTCTTTGTTGACTATCCACAATATCGGCTGTAGCGTTTTGAGGAGAGGTAGCCGGGAAATCTGACTTAATTTCATTTACGGTTCGTTCTACCTCTTCATCATTTCGTCCATTAATTAATACGTGAACACCTTCTTTGGCAAGTTCAATGGCAATTGCTTTACCTATACCTTTCGTTGATCCTGTAACTAAAGCTGTTTTATTGTTTAATCCCATATCCATATCCATTTCTCCTTTTAAATGATTGGCAGTCATTTTTAAAACAGTATTGTGCTCCGGATCGTGATTATATTACCTTGTCTGAATTGTTCAGTAACTAGCATATCGCGCCAAAGTTCTTGTTTAACACGCCAAATGATAAAAACTCAGTAAATTCTAGCGCTCTGTAGAATGGGTTGGGTTGGGAATTCGATTAATGAATCGTCGGCATTCCTAGCCGTCCTTCTGATATCGAGTTTGTACCTACATGTTCCGTACGCCAATTTGAAGGAGTATCCCCTTCCCAAAGGCGGAAGGCACGATAGAACGAGTTCTGGTCTTCATATCCAACCAAGAAAGCCACTTCTTTAATATCGAGCGAGGGGTCCGCCAAGTACTCTCGTGCCTGCTCATGTCTAGCTTGTGTCAACAGATGCTTGAAGCTCGTGTTTTCGTCAGTAAGCCGGCGCTGCAAGGTACGATCGCTCATCCCCAACTCCTTCGCGACAGCCTGAATGTCGGGGCGCCCTCCTGTGAGGCTGCGTTTCATGATCCATTTGACCTTCTCGGCAATGGAGCGGCTGCGCTGCTGTTCATCCAGCGATCGGTCCAGAACGGGAGTCAGGATCTCCAGCAACTCTTCGTTATACGAGACAAAGGGGCGGTCCAAATCTCTTCGATGCAGCGTCAACCGGTTACATTTTGCACCAATCCGGATACAGCAGCCGAAGTAAGCTTCAAGGGCCTGTACATCGCCCATGGAATGCGAAAATTCGACGAACCGCGCCGTCAAAGGTTGACCAGTGCCCCGGCGCCCCAGCTCCAGAAGACATGCCAGCGTGATACCAACCAGCATCGGCGGACCGGGTTGCTCGGTATCCAGCCATTCCAGTTCGATTGTGCAGTGCTCGCCCTCCTCGGTGATACGTAAGCTTTCAGGGGGGCACAGTTGTTTGTACCGAGCCATTCGGTTTAGAGCATCGCGGTAATCACGAGCGTGGTAAGTCGCCAAGACGGTCGGTGGGTACTTCGCTGTTTCAAAGACGGTCGCAAGCTTAATGATTCCTTTGGCCGTGTCGCCTATGAGATCGGAATAAGCCTGCCAGATCGCGAAATATTGGGCGGTGGTGACTGCCGGTTCAGTAATAATGGTGAGCGGTAGTCGTGCTTTGCGAGCTACGTCGTGGGCGGCAATCCCTAATTGGCGTAATCCTGCCCAAAATCCTGGCGGGATTTTAATACGTTCAGAGGTATGAGACTTCAGCATATGGGCCTCCTTTAGCTGCTTACCTATTCAATTGGTTGTGATATTGGTTCGCTCTGTAACTAGCAGAAAGTGACATTTCACTTGCCAATTACGACGTCGAAATGCTTACGCCGCTGAACACGCATGCACAAAAAAAAGACATCAACCAACCTAGTCTGGTCATGCTTCAGGCTGACGTCCTTTTGAGATAACGATATTCAGACCTCTTCGGCGCCGGAAAGATCGTCGAATCCCACAATGCGCGCATCGTGGAAATTCACCAGCACGCCGTAAGGCTCACAGATATCCAGACTCCCCTCGGCGAACAAGATGGACCAGTCCAAGCCGCCCCAGAACGTGAATTCCGGTTCGGCAATCAACGGCGCTTTGTCCTCCCCTTCGGGATCGAGGCCCAATCGGAGATCAAGAAAATCCCTCGCCACATCGGTATAGGGCTTCACCCCGGCGATCCTCTCGCGAATGAACTCGAAATCGACTTCTTCCAGGCGATCGCGGGCGGGCAGCTTGATGGAGAAGAACACTGGCTCTCCTGAAGCCACATATCGACCCTGGGCGAACACTTCGCCGTCGTCGCTCTCATTGATGCGCAGATCACCGATAGGCGAACTCAAAATCTCTTCCTTCATTTCCCGCCCCCCAGTTGAATACCTTGCTTGCCGCACGACAATCCATATATCCTACTATAAGTCCTGTATAAACTAAATACGACAATTTACTTATATTGTCCTCCTTTCGCCCGTTTCCCCAAAACCATCCTTCAATCCATACTTTAGTATCTATGAGGGCGAGTCGTATTGCGGATATAATGCACGTGAATGAGCGTGAATCGCCCAATTCGGCCATATGCAGGCTGTAAACTACGGAGGAGGGAAACATGGATGCGAATCGAAGGTCCGCAGTCATAGTTGGCGTATTATTTTTAATTGCAACGGCTGCGTATATTTCAGGAAATGCAATGATTGAATCTATGATGAGCGCTCCGGATGATCTCAAAGATGTTTATTCAATGAAAGACCAAGTCATCTTGGGAGTATTGCTTGAGCTCATAAATTCCGTCGCTGTTGTCGGAATCGCGATCGTATTGTTCCCGATCTTAAAGCAGCATAATGAAAAAATCGCCTTAGGCTACGTTGCTTTTCGGGTAATCGAGGCTGTGCTCCTTATCGTTGGGACAATCGGACCGCTATTGCTGATCAGATTAAGCCAAGAATACATCCAGGCAGGGGCTCCGGCTCATTCCTATTTTCACACCATAGGTGCGTTAGCGGCAGAAGGCAGTTTTTTGGCTTTCCAACTGGCGATGATTGTACTTGGTTTGTATAGCCTTTTGTTCTGTACTTTGTTGTATCGGTCCAAACTCATTCCGCGATTCCTATCCGTCGTAGGCCTCATTGGATACGCATCGTTGTCAGCCAGCGCCATTGTAGAACTTATGGGTAACAGTGGAATGGTTCTGTATACTCCGGGAGCCCTTTTCGAGATCATGATGCCGCTTTGGCTGATCGTCAAAGGGTTCAACTCATCTAGGACCAGAGCCAATCACAGCAGCAGATGATGAAATCACACGTTACAGGAGGCAAAAAGTGAACGTCTTTCGTTTAGCAATTGTAATCTGCAAGGGAAAAGTTGGGGCGAACGCCAACTTCGTATTCAGCGGAGACAAATTGCAGGCTAAATCGCAATACGGACTTGAATAAAAAGGGAACATTAAAAAATCACCAAATCCATAAAAGGATTGGTGATTTTTTTCATCATCAGCTGAGATTTTATAGGTGAGATCCTCCGCTTACATCGAGCAATTGGCCGGTTACCCAACGGCTGTCCGACGAAGCGAGAAAGGCGGCAACATCCGCAACATCCTCGGTTTCTCCCCATCGGTTGAAGGTTGAAAGACCCGCCGCATATCGCTGCCCATCGGGATTTTGCAGCGTCCCGGCATTCATCTCTGTGTTAATGATTCCGGGCTGAATGGCGTTAACCGTAATATTACGGTTTCCAAGCTGTTTGGCCAGGAGGCGGGTAAAGGTGTCGATGGCTCCTTTTGACATGCTGTAGGTGAACACGCTTGGGGAGGCTACGCGCGTCACAAAAGATGAAATATTAATAATGCTTCCTCCATCTTTCAAACGCGGCAAAGCTTGCTGGGTGACGAAAAGCGGCGCTTTGACATTGATGTTCATCACCTCGTCAAAAGATTGCTCCGTTGTCTCATCCAGGCCGACAATTTGACCGATTCCGGCATTGTTGACAAGAATATCGAATTGCTTGCCGCCCGTATGTTTCTTAAGGGCATCATCCAGTGCCGCGAATAAATCATGAACGCCATCGAGCGTGTTCAGGTCAGCGCCAATCGCGCAAGCACGCCCTCCGCTTTGTTCGATCTGCTGTACGACGGCCTCCGCTTCACTTCGTCTTTTTCCATAGTGCACGGCGACAAAAGCTCCCTCCTGCGCCAGACGCAATGCGATGCTGCGGCCAATTCCCCTGCTCGCCCCGGTGACTAAAGCGACTTTGCCTTCCAACTTATTCATGTCTTCATCTCCTTGTCCGAATTCAAGTATAGTTATATCACAACACATCATTTGAAATGTTGCTCTCCTATTCGGCCCAGTCGGGAATAAGGAGTTGGACGGAGTCCTATGATGAATCGGTAAGGCGTTCGCACAGGAGAACTCATAGACCGGTTTACTGCAATGTCCGAAGTTGTCTACGGATCAAATCGTAAACATCATTCCCATCCGGGAACACGTCCGTCATCGCATAGAATAAGTGGATCATTCCGGGATAGCGCTTTAACGTAACTTTGACGCCGCTCTCGATCATTTTGTGCGCATAGCGTTCTCCTTCGTCGCGAAGCGGATCGTACTCGGCGGTGACGACCAGAGCAGCCGCAAGGCTTGCGGTTTCTCCGAAGAGTGGCGAAGCGAGCGGATTCTTCCGGTTCCATTCACCCAAATAATGGCCGGCGCAGTAATCCAAGAGCGCTTTGGTCAAGAAGTAGCCGGTACCGTAAGTCTCTTTTGATTCATATTCACCGGACCAGTCGGTCAGAGGACAGAGCAGGATTTGATAGGCGATGTTCGGGACCCCATCTTTGCCGGCTCTCTGTGCCACGACGGCAGCGAGATTGGCTCCTGCGCTTTCGCCCGACACAATGATGCGCGTCGGATCCAGACCGAGCGACGCGGCATGCTCGCCCAACCACGCCGCTGCAAACAGGGCTTCTTCGACCGGAACCGGGAAAGGATTCTCCGGCGAAAGCCGATAATCTACAGATAAGACAGCACAGTCGCTTACCGCAGCAAGCTTGCTACACATCGGATCATACTGTTCCATCGTGGTGAAGACGAAACCTCCGCCGTGGAAAAAAAGAATAACGGGGAGCGAGCTTTCATTGGATGGCCGGTAGAGCCGCACGGCGAGCGGCCCGTGCGGTCCGCTCAATTCCAAGGTTTCCGTACTCGCAAGATCGTACGTTTCCAAAATCGCGGTAGCGATGACGACTTTTCTGATTTCCTCCGGCGTCAGCTTATGCAACGGCGGAAATTTCGCATCAAAATCATCCACTCCGCAATGACGAGATTCGCAGCCAGACCGACCCAGATGTTGATCTCCAGCACCTGCTTCACTACCGCTGCGGCCGAATGACCTCCATGCCCCGCCAAATAGATCAGGATGCAAAATGGAGTAAGGAGGCGGGCGCTTGCCGCGACGAGCGTCAATGCGTAATTTCGGACCATCCACGCCCCATGATCATCGAATCGTCCAAGCCTCGCTTTTTGATAACCTTTCCAGCCTGTAAACAGCCACAGAATACCCAAGGTCAGGAAGGACATCTGTCTAACATAGCTCGTTGCGAACATCCCGACCGTAAGTCCGGTTATGCCACCAACTGCAACAAGCCTCAAATAAATCCGTCCCGCCAATCGGTGGATATCCGTTCGCCGCTTTCTCAATCCGGGGAGAAACTGCAGCCAGCCAATGACAAGAGCAAGGAAGGAGCACCAAATATGCACGAGCAGGAGCGGATAGTGCGGCGGAAACGAAGGATTCAGTTCTACCCGGATGAGGCCCGGATCAAGATAAAGATAAGGAGCGACGGCAAAACCGGCCGCCCCTAAAGTAAGCACCACGATTACACCCCAAAAGATGCGGACTTTGCGTGTTTCCGTCATCCGCCATGTTCCTCCCGTCGGCCGTCAGGCCTCATCACACCTGCGGGAGCTGTTACCACCCAGCCGATGATTTCTTCGATCGTCATGGCCAAACACTCCTTTCCTAGCTTGATATCTCAGCTATTGCCTGATAAGTGGACGGATCTGCAATCGATTTGATCATGAAATCCGCCAGATCGGCGCGCGATATTCCCTCGGCACCTAGCAAAGGCTTGTTTACAGCCGTGCGGTAAGCTTCCGTTCGCGGCCCGTTCGTCAGCCGCGGAGGGCGAACGACGGTCCAAGTAATGCCGGAGGAAGCTCGGACTGCCGCTTCCATGCGCGACATGTCCTCATAAGCATGTTTATACATCCGCTGTATGACGTATCGGATGACCAGCCGCTGCGGCAGCGGCGTAGCGACGGGGACTTCCAGCCCCGCCGACGAGAGGCAGACGAGGCGGCGCACACCTGCCGCTTGCATCGCCTCCATGATATTTACCGTTCCAGTAGAATAAACCGTTGTCGGATTCCGGTGGGATACGCCAAGTGCGGATAGCGCCGCATCCTTCCCGCTCATCGCCTGCCTGAAAGTGGCGGGCAGGAGAACGTCGCCCTTGAGCACTTCCAGCTTATCGTGGCGAAGATCAAACGCCTCAGGCCTGCGGACGACAGCGGCGACTTCGTGCCCCTCCTCTAAGGCTTGAACGACAACCTGCCGGCCGGTGCCGCCGGTAGCGCCGAATACGATGAGCTTCATTCCGCAGCTCCTCCGGCGAGTACTTCAACGAGCCGTGTCACGATCGCTTTATGGCCAGCGAGGGTAGGATGAACACCGTCGGGTCCAAGCAGCAAATGAGCATCAGGCACCGCAAATTCCGCTTGCGTATCCACAACTTGATCCGGCAGGCTGCGGATGATATCGCCGACACGCGCAATATCCTCATTACGCCAACTAAGCTGGCCGAATTGAAAATAAGGATAAGCCGCAGCGCGCTCTTCGTTGAAGGTCGGCGGAGTCAGCCACACCCAGCCGGCATTTGTCCGATCGGCCGCGATACGCCGGATCGCCGCTAGGTTTTTGGCCGTTTCTTCGGCGCTGACCTGCGTTTTGGCTGGTTCCCGGCCAATCCTCATCGCGTCGTTGCCGCCGATCATACACAAGATCCAGTCCGGCTCCCTGGCGGCAATGCCGCTCATCCTCCCCAATACTTGTGCTGTCGTATAACCTGATATCCCTTCGTTAATAAACCGGATTCCGTCGTGCGGCCTCCGCAGCCCGACAAGATGGCGGAGCAATTCAAACCAAGACAGCAGGTCGTCGGTTGTGCTTTCGCCGATCGCAATCACCGTCTGCCCCGCTTGGATCGGCAAGCGATCCACCTTACCGGCAAACGCCGAATCTTCCAGCAGCACCAAAGCCGCATCCTCCGCCTGCTGTGAAAGCTGACGCTTAATTGTTCTGTAGGTGTCCACATCCATGTCATAGATAGCAGCAAGAGTCTGTTCTTCCATCTTGCGCGCGAAGGGCAGCAGCTTCTCCGGATGCTGAGATTGCACCAGCTTCACCCACTGCGGATTTACATTCGTTTCCATTATGATTTCATCTCCTCATCTCATGAACATGCCGCCGTTGATTTCAAGCGTCTCGCCGGTTACGAACGCGGAAAGCTCCGAGGCTAGGAACAGCACGGCGTTCGCCACATCCTCCGGCAGCCCCTCGCGCCCGAGCGGAATACCGGCGATGATCGATCTGCGGATCTCTTCGGTTTTGAACCGGTCATTATCGGTGTTCGCGATGACTCCCGGGGTAACGGCGTTGACGCGAATGCCTTTGCCGGCGAACTCCTTCGCCAAACGCCGAATGCGGCGTGAACCTCCTTCACAAGCGAGTCCATCTGACGAACCTCCGAAAGGTCGGCATGAAAAGCAGCCGCTTGCCCTCCTGCTTCCTGGATGCGGCGCACCGTTTCCTTCGCCCGCTCTTTATTGCGCAAGTAATGGACGGCGACAATCGCGCCTTCGGATGCCAGCTTTTCCGCAACCGCCCCGCCGATCCCGCCGCTTCCTCCCGTTACTAACACCAATTGTCCGGTGAACAGTTGATTCATCATTTTGCCTCCTTGACTTCGGTGTGATCTTTCCTGGTTTGGCTTAACATTCATGTCATGCTTTCCGCGCAGCTGCAATCGAGCCCCAGAACAGCAGCATGGCAATAAGCGGATGAAGCGCCGCAATAACGAATACGGATGAAAACACCTGAACCGTTAGAAACTGCATGACTACGAGCAGGAATAGTGCAAGGCTGAGGAAGCGATCGCGTCCCTTTATCCCTCCTATGAAGGTGAGAAGAAACATAGCCAGAGGCACCATAGCGAAAATTTTCACGAACCAAGCGTGCGCCTGCCACTTGGACGGATCCCCGAAAGTCGCCATTCCCGCCAGAAAAACTTGAATGACAATACAACCCAAGAAGGCCCATGCCAGAATCCTGTACGCGATACGCCCTATGTTCATGCTGTCCCCCTCCTTTCTACAATTTTTTGAGTTGACATCACTTATCGTAACCGGTGAATCTCTCAAAAAACTGAGTGAAATAGTCACAAAACAGTCACCATTTCGTTACAATTCATTCAAAATAAGCCGAGCACAGCCATAGATGTGCTACAATATTTTCAAATTCTCATTTAGGAGTGGCAGAGGTGAGCGGCTTGAGTTTGAGCGGAAAACGTACGGTACTCATTGTCGATGACGATAAAGAGATCGTGGAATTAATGCGAGATTATCTTGAAGACGAGCAGTTCGACACCGTCGAAGCGTTCAGTGCCGTTGAAGCGCTCGAAGCACTGGACCGCGGGCCGATCGATTGCATGCTGCTGGACGTCATGATGCCAGGGCAAAACGGCCTGGACCTGTGCCGGCACATCCGCAAAACGCACGATCTCCCTATCCTGTTCCTCAGCGCGCGCGGAGAGGATATGGACAAAATACGCGGGCTGAGCTTGGGCGGGGACGATTACATCGTCAAATCGGCCACCCCTGAAGAGGTTGTAGCGCGCATCAAAGCTGTACTTAGGCGCTATGACAAAAGCGAAAAAGAGACGAAATCGGAATGGAGGTTCGGTAGGCTCCTACTGGATGTGAAGGCGCATGAAGCCGTGCTGGACGGACGACCGCTGCCGCTAACGCCGAAGGAATTCGACATGCTGTGCCTTTTCGCGGAATACCCGCGCCAGGTATTCACATACGATCAACTGCTGCAGCGATTTTGGGACGGGATTGGCGACAAGCATGCGGTAACCGTGCACATTGGGAGAATTCGCGAGAAAATCGAAGAAGATCCGCGAAAGCCGAAAATCATTACGAATGTGTGGGGTATCGGCTACCGGTTCGAAGGGGTACGAGGATGAGGCCGCGGCTTCGCATCCGCCAGTGGATGATGATCGGCATGCTCATCGTCATGCTTCTGCCACGGTTATTATTTGAAATATCGGATCTGCTCGATCGTTACGTCATCGGAAGCTCTCTCTATGAGCGGCAGCAATCCGCCTTGACTGCGGCGATCCGTACCGTGAGCGAAACGAATGCGGCCCGATGGGCGGAGCCGGATTGGCAGGCTTCGCTGCAAAGTATGGCCAAGCTGTCAGGCCTCGGAATCATCCTGCTGGATGACTCCGGCCGCGAAATTCTGCATGCCGTCCCAGCCGGTACGGAGGAAGCCGCGAATCGCCAGCTAAGCGTCATCGAACATGGCGAGGTACGCGGCCAAGCCCTCTTCTTTGTCCCGAAGCGGAGCAGCGGGCTGGCTACAGGTTGCGCCATAATTACTGCGATAGGTGCGATCTTGTTCATCGGCTGGCAGATGGGACGCTTTGTCGTCAAGCCGCTTGAAGCGATGAGTGCGGCAGCCAGACGGATTGCCGATGGCGATCTTGATTTTCACTTGCCCGAGTCCAACGTGCTCGAAGTAGCAACTGTGCGATCGGCCCTTGATGCCTTGGGCAGCAGCCTGCGCGAATCCTTAACCCGCCAGTCCGAGCTGGAGGAAGAACGCCGTTTCTTTATTAGCGCGATCGCTCACGACTTAAGGACGCCGTTATTTACGCTGCGCGGGTTCTTGACAAGACTGGAAAAAGGAATGACCGGCAATCAGGAGAAAGCCGCACGGTATATTTCAATCTGCAGCAACAAGGCCGAGCAGCTTGAGCGGCTCATATCCGATCTGTTCTCCTACACCAAGCTCGAATCGATTGAGCAGACGCTGCGGCCGGAACTGGTGGAACCGGGCCGTCTCTTCGCAGAGCTTGCTGAAGAATTCCGCCCTATAGCTAGGGAAAAAAGCATTGAGCTTAACTATAAAGAGGACGTGTATAAGGAAGACGTTACTTTTATAGGAGATTCGCATTTGTTACGACGAGCGGTAGGCAATCTAATAGACAATGCCGTCAGACATACACCTTCTGGCGGAAATATTATGTTCGGTTGGCGAAAGGAAGACGATCGCATTGTCTTCACGATTGAAGACACCGGAACCGGTATTGTTGAACAAGATTTGACGCTTGTATTTGAGCCGTTCTATCGAGGGGATAAGTCCAGAAATCCGGCGTACGGAGGGGTTGGTCTTGGATTAACGATTGCGCGTCGAATTGTCCGAGCGCACAAGGGAGAAGTTACCGTTCAGAACCGAAGCCTGTCCGGTGGTGCTATTTTTACAGGGTGGGTACCTTTGGGTTAGCGGCTGGCTAAACAAACAGCACCTTCACGATAAAACGGTGAAGGTGTTGTTGACATTTTGTATCATGTCATTCTTTCCTACAAAGGGTTTAGTCTATGACAGCCGGGATAATCCATTCCTTAATGAGTGCCCATCGATCACGGGGATGAATGATGAATTCCGATGCTATGGCTACGACCAGGTCTTGTTCCGGAATACAGCAGATGACATTACCGCCATCGCCTAGCGCCAAGTATGCGGAAACTCCACCCTCTTCGCGTAACCACCATAGATAACCATAGTTATGGGGGGGCATCGCTGTCGATTCGTCAATCCAGGCCTCGGAAACAATCCGATGATTGTCCCAATGGCCACGGTTCAGATATAGAAAACCGAAACGTGCCATATCACGGGGAGTTAACGTAAGTCCCCACCCTCCTGTGGAGTTGCCGTTCGGATCATGAACCCACCCTTTCACATTTTTCCCGAATAAATCCTCAAACCCGAATGATTTCATTTCGTAATCCGGGATTTCTTGCATGCCGATCGGCTTAAATAAGCGTTCGTTGGCAAACGCGCGGGCACTTGTTCCCGTGCTGCGAGTGAGGATGGCCGAAAGCAGGTGCGCCCCTGCGGTGGAATACTTAAACGCCCCAATACTTCCTTGTTGACCCAGCATATCCAGCGTATATTTTACCCAGTCGGGCTGCATGCACATCTTGTCCAGCGGTTCGTGCCAGTCCTCGAATGGGTAAGGAGCCGTCATTGTGAGAAGATGGCGTATGGTGATTTCGCGTTTCTGCTGATCGGCAGCATCGGGAACATATTCGGGAAAAAAATCCAGCACCTTCTGATCTACACTCTTAATATATCCCGCATCGACGGCAATACCTATAAGGGCGGATAGTATGCTTTTCGTTACAGACGCCACATGGTGCGAATCGTCCGGGCCATAGCCGTTATAATAGCTCTCATAAGCGATGTATCCATTCCTCACAACAACAATACCGTTGATATTGCTGTACTCGGATTTTATCGTTGGTTCGAGCGCTGAAAGCTTTTCAGAGTCCATGCGCAAGGTGACCGGCTCTGAGGCTTGCCATTGTGTCGCTGGCCAGTAGTTTTCTTGCATGATAGCACCTCTCTATTTTTTCTTTATGGGAAAATATACCTCGGTCTCCATCTCCTCAGGACCGGCGGCTTGATTCGGGTCGGTTACATACACTTCATACGGGGATTTCACCAAGGCATATCCTTCGTTTTCTACCCATTCCCTCAGCTTGGCGTATACCGATGTCAACTCTGAATAGGAACCCTTTAACACAGACTTCGCGCAGAGGCCTCCGGGCAAATCTCTCGTTCCTTTTACTGGCTCCTTGATCGGGATGGCAAACTCGGTATCATTGCCGGCAGGATTGTATTCAGCGCTGTGATATATCGTCATTGGCGTACCGAGCATGGTGAGTTTTTCCTTAGCAATCTTTTCATAGAGCCTGCCAAAATACTTTCCATATCCTGCAGCATAGTCATCACTGCTCAACATCTCACGCATATAAAGGATATTCCTGGGCTGGGTTTCAACAAGCTGTACTTCGATCTTGTCAAGGTATGACATCATGGGGATGCCCTTCTCTAAGCTTAAAATGTCATTGCTCATTTGGTTTAGGGTATATTCTAAAGCATGCAGCTTCTCCTGTATTTCCCTTCTCTTGCGATGAAGGGCAGAACAAAGCTTCTCTTCGGATTGATCCTCTTCCAATTCAAGAACAGCTTTGATTTCTTCCAAAGAAAAATGATAAGATTTCAGGCGGTTGATAAAGAGCATCTTTTTGAGCTGCTTGATGGAATAATAACGATAACCGTTTTCAGGATTAATCTCATCGGGATGGATTAACCCGATTTCTTCATAATACCGTAGCGTCTTTGTCGAGACTTCGCATATCTTCGAGAATTCTCCAATCGATAGCAAAAGGTCACCTCCATTCTTCCTGTTTTGATGCGAGCTTTGTTCCCTTTCACTGTACAGCTTACCCTAAGGGTAAAGTCAACGGCAAAAAGAATAAAACGACCGTTTCCCGGTGGAATACCGAAAAACGGTCGTGACATAAATGAGTTCAGCCCATCGCTTCCAGACTTTCCGGAATAATCTGCCCGCCATCGACGATGATCGTTTGGCCTGTAATATAACCTGCCTCCTTCGAAGCCAAAAAGATAGCGGCGTAAGCGATATCTTCGACGCTTCCGAGCCGCTTGAGCGGGATAGACGCCGTCATCGACTGCAAATATTGGTCTCCAAGGCCTTCCAGCCCTTCGGTCATAATGTTGCCGGGCATGACGGCGTTAATCGTAATGTTGTAACGCGCCAGCTCAAGCGCTGCACTGCGCATAAAACCAAGCTGAGCAGCTTTGCTCGCGCCGTAGTGCGACCATCCGGCATAGCCGGTGACCGGCCCCGTAATCGACGAGGTAACGATGATGCGGCCATAGTCCGCTTTCTTCAGGAAAGGCAGGCAGGCTTGAAGAGAATACAGCGTCCCGCGTGCATTCGTGCTCATCACTTGATCCCACTGCTCGCCGGTCATCTCCTCAATCGGCGCATTCGGAAAAATACCCGCATTGGCGCACAGCACGTCGATCCCTCCGTACATACCGGCCGTCTCGTTGGCCACGCGCTTCATCGACTCCAAATCGGCGACATTGCCTTCGAAGGCATGAGCAACGCCTCCGTTCTCCCGGATTTCCGCCACCGTTTCCTCCGCATTCGTCAAGCTACGTGCGACAACGGCGACCTTTGCCCCCTTCGCGGCGAAGGTTCTGGCAATTCCTTTGCCGATTCCTTTGCTCGCTCCGGTCACAATGACCGTCTTATCCTTCAGTGGCGTCAGCATGCAATAACACTCCTGTTCTCTTTAAGAATGAGCTGCTATTTTTTCCATTAGCTGGTTCCACTATGATCGTACTACAAATCCAAATGCGGAGGCAACATATGGAATCACTCTGACTGGACAAGCAGCTTAATTCCATAATACAAAAAGACCGCGGATCACGCGGTCTTTAATGAGATCCTATTTTTACAATGAAAGAAATGCATGCAAAGCTTATTCTTCAGGTAAATCCACATTGTGATAAACTTGTTGAACATCCTCCAGATCTTCGAGAGTATCGACTAATTTCTCGAACTGTACCAGAGCGTCTCCCGAAAGAGTCACATAATTTTGCGCCAGCATCGTCTGTTCTGCAACGATAAATTCCGTAATGCCCGCCTGCTTGAACGCGGATTGCACGGCATGAAACTGATCCGGCTCGGCATAGACGATAACCGAATCCTCTTCCTCCGCAATATCCCGAACGTCTACATCTGCCTCCATCAATAGCTCCAAAACTTCGTCGGATGTTTTCCCTTCGACCCCGAAGACGGCCGTCGGACTGAACATATAAGTTACAGAACCGCTGACTCCCATGCTTCCGCCGCTTTTATTGAAAGCTGAACGTACGTCCGCAGCAGTACGGTTTACGTTATTGGTGAGCGTATCGACGATGATCATGGCGCCGTTCGGACCGAATCCCTCGTAACGGAGCTCCGTATAGTTCTCTTCCGAGTTTCCTTTCGCCTTCTCAATCGCGCGGTCGATGATGGCTTTCGGTACGTTGTATGTTTTGGCTCGTTCGAGCACGAATTTTAAAGCTTGATTGGATTCCGGATCAGGTTCACCCTTCTTCGCCGCGACATAAATCTCAACTCCGAACTTCGCATAGACCCGACTCGTACTGGCGTCCTTCGATGCTTTTTTCTCTTTAATATTATTCCACTTACGTCCCATACTGGTACCCGCTTTCTCTTTCTTATTTTGATCCTTTCCCTATTATATTTAATAAAGCGGTATTTGGACAAGTTCAGCATGTCGAAATCCTTGTTTAAAAATGAAAAAGCCGCAATAGATGCGACTTTTATCATAAGATTTATATCCCCGCCCAGACATCTTTGGCATAGCTGCCATTCAACTGAAGACGTTCCAACCATTGTTCCGCTTCTTGCTTATCGACCCCGTGGACGGCCTGGTAAGCTTTCTGCAGCTCGTTTTCGACATCGGGGGCCATTTTGCTGCCGTCTCCACACACGTAAAGCCGTCCGCCAGCGTCAAGAATGCGGATTAACTCTGCCGCATTCTTCGCCATCAAATGCTGTACGTACGTTTTGGGTACGCCTTCCTTGCGGGAAAAAGCCGTATGAAGCGTAACCACGCCGTCTTTTTCGTATTGTTCCAGCTCTTCACGGTAAATATAATCCGCTTCGTTCCTGCAGCCGAAATACAGATGGGCTTCGCCCAGCGATTGTCCTTCCCGCTTCATCTGCGCTCGAGCCTGCAGGAACCCGCGGAATGGCGCTACCCCCGTCCCCGGCCCTACCATAATCACGGGAGTCTGCGGATCTTCGGGGAGCTGAAAGCCGGATTCCGGCGTACGAACGAACATGACGATGTTCTCTCCCGACGGACGTTCCGCCAAATAATTCGAGGCGACCCCGACATATTCCCCTTGTCCGCTCCAAGCCGGACTGCGGACGATACCCACCGTAATGCTGGCCCGGCCTGCGTTTATCCGAGGGGAACTGGATATCGAATAATATCTGGGTTTTAGCGGAGGCAATAGCTCCAAAAACTTCGCAAACGGAATTTCGCAGGCTTCGTATTTTTCAACAAGGTCAAGCATCGTGATCCGTTTCTTCAAAATCTGTTCTTCGTAGGTCCCCTCTTCTAACAAAGCTTCCAATTCGCGCTTGTGCGGAGGACAAACCGTAAATGCGGCAACCTCACGGATCTGGGCTCGCGTTGCCGCCTCCTGCAGCTCCACATTATGGCTAAGCAGGTCCGAGAGCGATACGGGCCGGTCTAAAGGTAGATGGGATGCACTGACTCCGCTTGCCGTCAAAATCACTTGCTCTTTCTCACTCAAGCCAAAGCGTCGCAGAATGCGGCCGACATTCTCTTTTCTGTTGCTTGGAAAGACGCCAAGGTGATCGCCCTCTTGATACGCAACCTCCTCCGGCAATTCGATCTCGATATGCCGCGTGCTGCGTCCGCTGCCAGACTGCTGAAGTTCGCGGTTTTCCGCGATTGTCGCGTGAACCGCATCGTACGATTGAGCGAGAGGCGTCTCTGCAAAGCCGCTGACAAACTGAATGTTCAGGGTGTTCCGTTCTTTTTCCGCATTTTCGTTCAGTTTTAGATCGAATGTCTTCATCGCATCGGTCCACATTTGACTTTTCCATGTCTCAAACTGCTTTTCGAAGTCGCCGCTCGCATCAGCCTCCCCGCGAAGGGAGAATCTTGTCGCACCTTTTGCTGCGAGCTGTTCATCAATGAATCTCGGCACCTCTTGATACGTCGAGGCCCAGTTGTGGTCCCCGCAGCCAAATACGGAATAATGCACGCCGCTAAGCTCGCCCGCTTCCACCTGCTCCAGCCATTGAACGAACTGTCGCGCATTGCCCGGCGGTTTGCCGTTATAAGAAGAGGTGATGATGATTAAAGCGCCTTCCTTCGGCAAATGGCCCAACCGATCGTTCAATGCCGCCGCTTCGCTTCGTATACCGTGTAAACGGGCGAGGTCCGCCAGTTCTTTGGCGATGCGTTCAGCGGTTCCCATGTTGGAGCCGTAAAGCACGAGCAGCGGTCGGTTGTTCACTCCGATGACGGAAGCTTGCTGCGCTTGTTTTGCAGGGCCGGGAGCCTGGGCAAGGTCTTCTCCCCGTTTGTCGGGATGCGTAGCGGTTATTTTCTTATCCCGCAATTGAACACGGATCTTGAAATCGTCCGGCTTCAGCGTCAGCGTTTGTTTGACTTTCAACTGGTAGTTCAAAGGATCGAGCAATTCGAATTGCTGAAGGACCATCCCGAGCACCAAAGTCGCTTCGTGAAGCGCAAACTGCATGCCGATACAGGCTCGTTGCCCATTCCCGAACGGTTTATAGGCATGGTTCGGTACTTGGGCAGGGTCTTCGAACCGTTCCGGCCGGAATTGTTCCGCATCTTCCCCCCATACCCCTTTATCCCGGTGAAGCTTGGGCAAAACAATGGAAACGGCTTCCCCTTTCTTAATGGGATACTTTCCTCCAATGACGGTATCTTCCTTGGCGAACAAGCTAAATTGGGGAGCGGTCGGCCATAGACGCAAAGACTCGTTCAAAATCATTCGGATATATTTCAGCTTCAGAACTTGTTCGTACGTTGGCGTTGCGTCTGTTAGCACTTCGTCCACTTCGGCGTAAGCTTTTTTTAATACTTCCGGATGCTTTAATAAAAAGTAAATCGTAAATGACAATAGTCCGCTTGTGGTTTCATGACCGGCGATCAAGAATGTGATAATTTGGTATCGAATATTTTGATCATCCAGCTGTTGACCGGTCTCGGGATCTTTGGCGGTCAGCATTCGGGCAAGCAAATCGGTTTCTCCCTGGTCCCCTTTTGCTTTGCGCTCGGCGATGATTTTATCGACCAAGGAGAACATCGATTGAATATCTTGCTCGTACTGGCGTTTGGTTTTCACCATCAGCATGTTTTGAATCGGCAGCCTGTTGCCGTAATGCATCGCTTCATCCAGGGAACGAACCATACTGACAATAAAAGGATTTGGCGTTTCCCGGTAGTAGCTGTTGAAACGATAGTTAAATCCGCACAATCCAATAGTATCCAGGGTAAGCCGTGTCATATCGTCCGGAACGTCGATGCTTTCGTCCGGATTAAGGCGCGCCCATTTTTGGACGAGCAGCACAGCAATATCCACCATCATGTCATGATACCCCTTCATCGCTTGAAGGCTAAAGGAAGGCATCAGAATCGCATGCGCCTTTTTCCAATTCGGCTCTTCCGTAAGACTTGTGAACAGTCCGTCTCCGGCAAAATCGCGTACTTTAAGCAAATGACCTATCGCTTTGTCAAAACGCGATTCGTCACACACATCGGCCACCAAGACGGGTCCGGAGATGATATAAACAGATCTTCCCAATGCCTCAAAGCGGAAAATAGGACCGTACTCGTCAGCAAGTTTACAAAAAGATAAAGTAGGCGAATCCTTATCGATCAAAGGGATATTCCCTAGAACGCCATAGGTTTTGGGCTGGGGGATCAGCATCAGATTTTCCATAAAGAAACCTCCCTCTTTTTTATAATTAACCAGACACGCAGCAATCTCTTTCCAACCTAATATTCCCCAACATGGCTAACAAAAATTACCCTAAAGGATCATTCGGAAGAAAAGTTCTTTTTTTGTCCCTTCGAAAACTTATTCGAAAGTATGGGTTTATTTTAACCGCGGCGATCCATAATATCCAATGTATAATTGAACATCAATTCATTACATTGAAACAATGAATGGAGTCAGGGAATGGAACTGCAGCAGCTTCGCTATTTTCAAACCGTAGCCCGAATGGAGCACATGACACAGGCAGCCGAAGAATTAAACATTACCCAACCGGCGCTGAGCAGAACGATCTCCCGATTGGAAGAGGATATCGGCGTTCCCCTATTTGAAAGAAAGGGCCGTCATATTCGGCTGAATCGATATGGCGAAATTTTTCTTGCCCATCTGGAGCGGTCGTTTCTGGAGCTGGATCAAGCCAAGAAGAAAATCAATGACATAGCCCGGATCGAAAATCTCTCGGTCTCCATTGCTACCACAAACGTCAGTATATTTCCGAGTCTGGTATCGGCTTTTCTGCGTCAATACCCGGATATCCGGATTCGTCAGTACTTGCGAAGCGACATCAATATGTACCAATTGCTAGAAAAAGGCGAGATCGACATGTGCATTTCTTCCGAGCCTATAGAAGGCCCTGATATCCAATGGGACCCTTTATTTTCGGAAGAATTGTTATTGCTGGTGCCAAGAGAAGAACGCTTTGTGCATCGTCAGGAAATACGGCTGATCGAAGTCGCCGGCGAAAGATTCATTAGCAGCAATACGAGCTACGATTCTTCGAATTGGCTTGAAAAGCTTTGCCAGCAAGCCGGTTTTGCTCCCAAAATTTCATTCGAGGGAAATGATTCCGTGGTCATCGGAGAAATGGTGAGTCTCGGTCTTGGCATCTCGTTTATCCCGAAGCCTCTTTGGGAAAAGTTCTCTGATATCGTAAAGGATCGGCTTCACGTTCTGACCATGACCGAGCCCCATTGCACCATGACGACCGGCATATCGAGAATCATGGGCCGTTATCTGCCCACAGCCGCGCATGCCTTCTACAGCTTCGCGATTCAGCGAACTTGGGATGAAAAAAATGGACATTCCGTCTTTTGAAAACGGATGTCCATTTTTGGTATGAGATATTCGCTTATCGGCGTCCCCGAAAGGTGCGGCGCAAGTCGTCAACCCACTGGTCGGGAATTTCCCAGGGGATGAAGTGACCGCCGCGGTCGTGAACGGCGATATTGACATGGTTGTACCAGGACGCGCGGTCGCTGTCCAGAAAGTGCCGAACCCGGTTTTCGGTCGTAATGCCCGGCGGATTCTCATAGCCTACGAACGTAATGCCGGTAGGCGCTTCTATAACCGGCCATCGGTCGTGAGACGGTGTCCACGGGTAACGGTTGGCGTTCGCGTAGACGCGTATGGAGGTTTCGATGGCGTTGTTCGCCCAGAAGATCGTCGCGTGGGTAAGCAAATCGTCCTTCGAAAAGACACGCTCGATGTTTCCGCCATTGTCGCTCCATTTGGCCCATCGCTCCAGAATCCATGCAAGCATGCCTACCGGGGAATCGCTCAGCCCGTAAGCGAGCGTACTCGGATCGAGCACGTGTACGGCGAGATGCGACGCGAAACGACGATCGAACTTCAAGATCTCGCTCCGTATGCTTTCAGGGATATCGTCGGGAATAGGCTGCCCTCCGGAGAAATCCCAGGCACGATCACCGTTGAAAAAGGTGAGCTTTTGTGCGGACCCGATGTGGATCGCGTAGAGCTCGTCGCTATATTTGTGTCCGAGCTGGCCGGTTACAAGGGCTCCTACATCGCATCCCCCGGCGGCGTACTTATCGTAACCGAGAATCTCCGTCATGAGCACGTGCCAAAGATCGGCGACCTTCCAGAAATTCATGTCCGGATTGTTCGGCAGAGGCGTCGAGAACCCGAAGCCCGGAAGCGATGGCACGATCACGTCGAAGGCCTCCGCGGGATCTCCCCCGAATGCGCCGGGGTCGGCAAGCGGATCGATAACCTTGGACCAATGCCAAAACGTCCACGGCCAGCCGTGGGTCAAAATCAGCGGAATCGGGTTCAGTCCTACGCCGGGCTTGCACATAAAGTGGACAGGAACGCCGTTGACGTTTACTTTGTAATGCTCGTAGACGTTGATCGCGGCCTCGGATTTGCGCCAATCAAATTCGTTGATCCAGTAGTCGACCAGTTCCTCAAGGTAGCGCCGGCTGACGCCGTAATACCAGTCGTCGTTGCCGGCATCGAGGGGCCATCTGGTAGATTTCAGCCGTGTTCTCAAATCTGCAAGCAGATCGTCTGGCACGTAGATAGGAATCGGTTCAAGCGCGAAAAGAGATTGTGTCATGAGTACTCCTCCTTGGACCAATAAAATGTGAGTACGAAGCTGCCACAGTTTGGGCTAAGTGTTTCCAAGCTGGGCAAGGCGCGTCAATGCAGGCAGTGCGGATGCGATAGCACCTCTTTCCTCTGGAGAGAGCCCTGCAATAAGCTTGGCGATCCGCATTATGCGCTCGGACCGGCGTGAATCGATGACGCCGGCCCCTTGGGGGGTGATGTGGACGAGCACCGCACGACCGTCACTCGGGTCGGGACGGCACTCAACCAGCCCATCGCGTTCGAGCCGAGTCACCAGCTGCGTAATTGCGGATTGCGTTACCTGTTTCGTCGCAATCAGCTCGCTCAGCCTCATAGGGCTTCTAAGAGATAGTGTGTGTAACACGGATAGCGTAGTGAAGCTTAGCTTTTCGATAGACGGCATCCGAATGAAAATCCTCGTCAATTCTTCGAACACCATGGCGAAGTCGCTAACGTTCAGTTCAGATAAGTTCGTTTTAGGTTCCATGGATAAAATTACATCAGCAACTTATATAAATATCTAATATATATCCAATTTTTGTGTTTTTTACAGGTGAATCTGTTCGAAGAAAATAAAGTCCTAGACTGGCCGCTGTGGTTAACATTCAACTATCGTAATCCGTTAACGTAATGGTCTATGATCCTTGTGTTACGTTTCTCATTACAAATTGGTCTAATAAAAGATTTTTGTATTGGTTCTATATCATATACCAATAAGCCAATATAATTTATTTATACTAACCTTTGTTACTCTTATTATAATTGAAAGGATGATCCAAAATCGCAGGAATATCGAATAAACAAATCTCGATTGACATTGTGCCACTGAGAGTAGAAGACCGTAACCGCTGGAACATCTTGGCTCGAGGTTATAAAACCTTTTACGAGACTGAGCTCCCCGACTCAACATATGATGAGGTGTGGCACCGATTGCTGAACGCCGATGGTATATATGGTTTTGGCGCGCACCTACAAGGAAATTTGGTCGGTATAGCTCACTACCTATTCCATCGCGCTATCTGGATGGAAGATTCCTGCTACCTGCAAGATCTATTCGTCGACGAAGCTGCCCGGGGGCATGGGGTAGCTCGCGCGCTCATAGAGCGGGTCGCGAAATCGGCGCGCGAACATAACGCTTCTCGATTCTACTGGCAAACTCGTCACGACAATACCACAGCTCGTTTGCTCTATGACAAGGTCGCCAATCACAAGGGGTTCATTCGCTATGATTATCCGCTAGAGTAAAATATACTTCTACTTTGTAAGCTCAGATAAGGTTGTTCCTAAATATTACTGCCAGTTAGCTTAATGGCTTCATGACAATCACCCATACGGCTCATGAAGTGCAAACGTACAATAGGGTAACGTTTAATCCGTTACACCCATGAATGCGGAACCGTTCTCCAAGAAGTTCTATTATCGGAGAGTGATCTGGATGAAAATTGATATTGGCTGCGGCCTGAACAGCGATTTGAACGCCTCCCTTCCCCTCCCCGATAATACCGTCGAATTCGTCATGGCCAGCCGCTCCCTCCCCTATGTTCATCACTTTGAATCCGTCATGGGAGAGTTATACCGATTGTGTATTCATAAAGCCGCAGTCTGTATTTTGGCTCCTTATGCTCATAGCTTTGCTCTTGTATCCAATCCGTTGCTCAAGCACAAATTTGATGAGTATACGCCGCGCTATCTTGCCGCTTCCTTCTTTCAGCCTTCCCAGGGAGCTATTTGTCCTGAACTGTACGCTTATTGGCCGGAAACGCCTCCGCCCTACGACTTTCGTTTGCTGCGCATGGAGCTGTTTTATCAGGCGCCTTTTGTTCCGCCACTATATGAGCTTGAGGAGCTGGAAGTTTTGAAGACGCTGCAAGCCAATGTCGTACACGAGATCATGTACCATTTCGTTGTCATTAAAGAGCCTGTATCGGACGATGAGCTGGAACAGATGAGCCGCGGCGTCCTTCCCGAACCGAATCATGCGACGGATCTGCGCCGTGAGTACAATCATTTTTGAGATCGTTGTTCACCCGATGGATGAATGAAATGCTTTTCCAAAACAACAAAACCTCCCGTCTCGCTTTCGTCAAGCGGGATTGGAGGTTATTGGCCGTCTCGGGCTGGAATGAAAAAGACAGCAATCCTGTGATGTGCGATAGATTGGTTTAAGATAGCGGTGCCCAAACTGCTCTTGTCCAAGCCATGCGCATCCCAATTCGTTCCATGTTATTTTGACTGGAGCTCCCAAAACGCGCTTGTGCTGCAACAAGCTCACAACCGGCTTTGTACGCTTCATGCATCCGCCAATTCAAAAGAGCAGTTTGCAAGCCCTTCTGTCTAAATTCGGGAATCGTTGCCGCTAACGTGAAGGAGGCGATGTCTCCGCTAACGTACATGACAGCCACAGCGGCCGGCACATCATTCCAATAAGCCAAAAACAATTTCCAACCGGGACGGTTTAGTAAACCTATGTTGTTGTTCACAAAGTGGTGCTTATGTGCGAGATCCATACCGGACCCGACACAATGGATACCCGCATAGATGTCAAAATCGGTTTGATTGTCAATTTGGCGTATTTTTATATTTGGAGGGAGCTCCGGCAAGTCCTCTCTGGGCAGACCATATAGCACAGAGTGAAAGCTCTCCTGGAACAATCCGTTCTCGGCTAAATGCCTACATAACGTTGGGCTGGCAGAGCCGGGATTTAGATCCAACTGAAATGCTCTATCTCTTTCGCGATAGAAATGAATAATTTCCTCTAGCCTGCCCAAGTCTTCTTGCGAGAAACCCTTAAGCGAATTAAATAAACCCCAGGGCATCGTTCGGATATAAAAAGCCGTCGAGCTTCCAAATTTTCTAATTTCGACCCCTTCCGGATTACCGCTCCGTTCACCGATCGAACGAATCCTTGAAGTAAAGAAATCGATTTCAGACTGTTCTATCCGTTTAGCCAATTGTTCGTTAATTACCGGTAACCGCAATTTATGGTCACTTCCTATTCCGGTTTAATCCAATACACACAGCGGCTGTCGCCTTTTAAGATATGCTCGCCTCTTGCGATTTCAATCCCGTCGCCAAGGATGCGTTTGAACATGTCCAATTCCTTCTTGCAAAGTCCGGTGCATGCTTTCGCCGCCTCGCAAATCGGGCAATGCTTCTCTACGAGGCAAAAGGAGCCGTCGGAGTTCTCGATCACATCGGCCATATATCCTTCAGCCGTTCGCGATTCCGCAAGAGTCTTTAATTTTTCCTTGAGCGGCAGGCTCGCCGGCACTTTGTTCCGGTAGTCCTCCAGTTGTTTACGGTTACGAATTTCCAGCAGTTTCTCCAAGCCTTCGTCTCCGAACGCTTCTTTCATCGATTCGATCAAACTGACTGTAAGATCGGCGTACCCGTCAGGAAACAGCCGATTTGCCTCGGAAGTAAGCGTCCACATCTTCGCAGGCCGCCCCATCGTCCTCGATTCTTCCTTGAAGGTGACCAGCCTTTGCTCCTGCAGATCATATAAGTGCTGCCGCACCGCCATCGCGGTAACCCCAAGCTGGCTGGCCAAGCTTAAAGCGTCCATGGAGCCGTTGTGTTTGAGCAGTTTCACAATGGCTCTTCGTGTTCTTTCGGCACCTGCTTTTGCGTGGGAATTCGCTTTTTCCATTCCATTCACCTTTAATCTGCTCGCTAAAGCAGAACGTGATCTGCCAAAAAAAGAGCAGTCCCCTATACCGTCATTTTGATTCTAGGTATCCATCGAAATATGATCCCATTCTTCGTTGCGGTGACCTATGATCCAGAACAATCCCCGGCGTCTTTCCAAGACGACGCTTTCGTTCATACCGGCCGGGGCTTCCTCCCCTTGGATTCGGCTGTTGACGCACGCCCAGTGAAGCCGATAAATTTTGTCAGCCTCATCCAACATTTCTTCCTTGCTGCGCATCGCGGTTTTCAGAACGAATTGTTCGAACGTTTCGCAACTGGAAACGACCTCAATCGCATAGTCACAGTCGCATACTTGATCGGGAAAATCAAGCGTCTCCACAAGACCCAGTGCCCAAATAAGCGCCCAGTACGCTTCATATTGCCAGGAAATATTGATCGCCTCTTCCCTAACCGGCTCATCATCCTGCAATAGCTTTTTTTCGTTCTCTGTGAGGTACTCTTCCACGCCAAATTTTTGCAGCATGCCGGTGAAAAAGTCTCTCGACCCCTGAATATCTTCGCCTTGCGCCACGTCGCAAGCGAATTGGATGACGATTAATAAGGCTACCGCTCTTCTTGCGATGTCTTCTTTTGTTTTAAACTGGCATTGTTCCAAGGGCGGAAGCTGCGGCAGTCCGTGAATAAACGGAATCCCTCTTTCGCTTAAGTAGGCGATTGTCTTGCTTTTTCGTTGTTCGCCTTCCTCGGATGTGATTTCAGGGCCTAGCACCTTTCTGGTGCAGGCGTGAGGCCTGAAGTTAGACGGGCCCGATGTACCGTCGGGATATACAATGACCTCTCCCGCTTGATCAAGCAAAATTCCGTTCGGCAAAAAGCCGATTCCTCCGATTCGCGACAGCAGCCCCGTAAATAATTGCATCTGCCCGTCGGTTATGTCCTTCTCCGTTTCGATGGCAAGCATCGTATTTAAGACGGATATTTGCGTCATGACCAACCCTTTAAGGTTCTCGTCTTCAAAAGGAATGCGATCATAGAACCCCATCATCCCGGGAATATTGTTAGCGAAGTAATCGGGATTCGTATCCTCGGACGCGACTCTTATCGTCATCTTATGTTTGCTGAACAGCGTTTTGGACTTGAGAAAATAATCATTGTCGTCTCTCTTGATTTCGTAGCCTTTTGCAAATACGTCCGATATCGTAGTTTCGATATCATCAATGTCGTTCCTGGATGCGAATATCGTGAAGTGTTTCAAAATGTGTTCCTCCCCAAATCCATCATTTGCCTATGTTTGAATTTACTCTATAAGAGCATCGAGTTCAATAGATAATAACGATTATTTTAATCTAAACACTTGACCTTAGGTCTGACCTAAGGTGTATCGTTAAGATATTCCAAGCCCCATCCTAGGAGTGACCTTTATGAAGAGTGAAATTACGATTAGTGAATTAGCTAAGCTTATGAACGTGTCTGTTCATCAAATTCGTTATTTTGAAGAGAAAGGAGTCCTACAACCTGCTTATACGGATACTAATCAGTACAGAATGTATAGCATCGATCAAATTTATCAGCTAGCGCATATTCTGTTGCTTCGCAAACTGAGAGTGCCTGTTCAGTCCATAAAAGATTGCATGACTTCCTATTCCGCGGATCAATATCGCCAGCTTCTTCATCATTCCCTGCGGGAAATCGATGCGGAGCTGCAGCGGCTCCAAGAGCTTCAGCAGTTCATCAAAAAAGTTTTGCACGAACAACAGAGCTTCAGCTCGCAGCCCAATCCGTACCAAATCAAGCGGCGTGATACCACTTATCTGGCACGTTGGATTGAAATGGATTCGCACACGAAGCTAAATGCCGCACGATTGGCTGAACAGACGAAGCGCGTTCCGAACTTGTTCGAATCGGACATTCATTATGTATACGACGGTTCGAGCACCGTTTCCTTATTTCTGGAAACGCAGGCGCCCGGCGATTTGTCTCTGCCTGAGGGCGATTACCTTTCCATACAGAGTCTTGTGAATGAAGATGAAGATCTTGAACCGTTGATCGAACAGTTTTACGGCTATGCCGCTGCGCAATCTCCTGTCATCACAGGTCCTCTGATTCTCATTGAAAAATCTTATTTATCCCTATTTAGTCAAAGCCAGTTGCACTACGAGCTGCAGGCCTTAATCGAGCCGGCTGCAAAATCCTAGGGGAGGAATCGAACATGACAGCAGCCCCCATAACGATCGAACCAATACAAGCCAAGTATAATCCACAGGTCGGCCGATTGCTTGTACTCGGGTTTGGCGGAAAATTTCAAAACCTGACGAACATGAATGATGGCGAGCTCGCCCTTTTCTTCGAAAAGCTTCTTGACCATTTACCAACTGATCCGGCAAGTCAACGAATGGTCGCCCTGCAGGAGGGAGAAGTGATCGGAACCATAT
Source organism: Paenibacillus tyrphae (assembly GCF_024158745.1). GTDB lineage: Bacteria > Bacillota > Bacilli > Paenibacillales > NBRC-103111 > Paenibacillus_G > Paenibacillus_G tyrfis_A. The sequence goes on from NZ_JAMZAW010000010.1 coordinate 29,664, forward strand.
CCATCAAGTGGAGGCCCCAATCTGCTACGAAGCAAAAGCAAAAGCTCGCTTCGTGGAAAAGCTTCAATCGGTTTGGAACATGGAAGCTGCTTAAAATGTTGATCGGGTTATATTTATTCGACCATAACCCAAAGGCCGGAGAATGTTATATTGCAGACGTTGCTGTCCATCCGGACCATCGAGGCAAAGGAGTCGGTAAGCTGCTATTGCAATGGGCCCAGTATTTTGCAGAAACGAAGCAAAGCCTCGATCGGCTAAGTTTGTACGTCTCGGGTAAAAACCCGCGGGCGAAGCATTTATACGAGCAGCTATTATTCCGTACACATTCACAATCGAAAAGTCTAGTGTGGCATCTCTTATTCAAGGAAAAGAAATGGGATTACATGGTGATGAGCTTTAAACGGATCAGCGCGTCAAAGGGAGATGATGCGGTATGAGTCAATCTATAAATCCATCAAAAGAGCGAATAACCGCCCTTGATTTTGCGAGAGCATTGGCGATCTTTGGCATGATAATCGTGAACTATAAGCTTGCCATGCAGGCAGAGAATGGCGGACCGGCATGGCTGCAATCGATAGCAGGTTTGTTTGAAGGAAGAGCATCCGCATTGTTCGTCGTGCTGGCCGGCATTGGGGTGTCATTAATGACCTCGAAAGCGCGAAATTCAATGAACGAAGAGCTCATTCGTCAAAGCCGGAACAGCTTGTACCGGCGAGCCGTTTTCCTGTTTGTAGCTGGCGTGATTTTATTGTTAATGGGCTGGAGCGCCGACATTTTGCATTATTATGCCGTGTTCATGCTAGTCGCTGCGGTCTTGATCACCGTATCCGATAATAAAATACTCGGTCTGTTCTCGATGATTCTGTTAACATCGCAGTTATTATTAGTCCTACTCGATTACACTCAAGGGTGGGACTCGAGTTTTAAGCAATATGCGGGCTTTTGGACGATAGAAGGGTTCACCCGCAATCTGTTATTTAACGGATTCCATCCTGTCTTTCCTTGGTTGAGCTTCTTCCTCATCGGCTTGTGGATTGGCAGAAAGCGTTGGCTGAATAAACAAAACCGATCGAAGGTACTGCTCTATTCGCTGTCGGGAACGGTTGTTTTTGAAACGATTTCTTCCGTTTTGGTCCAATGGAAAACGCCTGCATTCGGTAAGGCGGCCTATTATCTTTTTGGGACTAAACCGATGCCGCCCAACATGCTGTATGTATTATCCGGCATTTGTTCAGCTTTGGCCGTTATTGCGATCTGTGTTTATATCGTCGAAAAATTTGAGAATTCCCTTCTGACGCAGGCGGTGATCCATACCGGACAATTATCGTTATCCCATTATATCGGGCACATCGTTATTGGATTAGGGCTGCTTGAGACTGTGGGTTATTTAGAAAATGGCAAACTTTCAATCGCTATGGCATATGGGACCGTTTATTTCATGCTGGCCATCGTTTTTTCGGCAGTGTGGAGAAAATGGATGAAACGAGGTCCGATTGAGTTGATCATGAGAAAATTTTGCTGAGTCGTGTAAGACGCGAAGGTTTTCTTCTCTTATATGGCCGTCGTACAAGCTGGAATAAGAGGGCAACAACCACGTCTTCATTGACGTGGTTGAATTTGTTGAGAAAGTGGTCAATTGAGATAATAGAGGTTACGAGGGGGTGAGGTATCCACTTCCGTTTGCATCTCATTTTTTGTAAAAACACGCTTTCTCAACTCTCAGAACCACGTTTTCAATTGACGTGGTTCTGATTCTAACCATTACCTTTAACTTGGGTCATATAAAATAATTTCCGCTACCGCCAACCGTTCCATGACCTACTGTTTCTGCCTCCTCGTCAGTCCCATTCGGGACTTTCGCTCTATTAAGAAGGCAACACCTGCAAGGTACCCTATCAATTTTTTAATTTTTCGTACCTGCTCCGTTGACAGGCCAAAAGCGAATGACAACTGAGCCTCGCTGCTCAATAATTACTAGATCGCTAGTATGTAATTTCACGGTAGTGACCATATATCCGTTATCGGAAAGATAGTCTCCAAATTCATGTCCGTGGCTCTGAAATAAGGCCGCAATATTCCGGGATGAACAAGGAATTTCCTCAACATGCTGGAGATTGTTAGTCTCATAGATTATCTTTGATTCCTGTATTGTAAAAGGAATTCGCTCACGGCAAAGATGGGCCACCGGATTTGGTAAAAATTCAAAAATGAATTTCTGGATGATTAATGCTTCTGGGTTTGTTGAATAATGGATTGAAATCCCCTTTAAACTGCCTTCCGGGTCCTCCGGAACACCGACCCATGGATTGGAACTGTTTGGATCGAATTTCGATTTTATTTTGAAATATAGGTGTCTTAGTTCATGAAATGTTGCACTTTCTACAAATAGAGTCGATTGATGCTCTTCATCGGATTCTTGATGGAACCTGACGATCAGAAGATCCAAACTATTGTTCATGAAGAAATCATTTCTTTTGGAAACAATAATTTCTTTAAATCGAAAGAAGTGGCCTCGGATAAGAGTTAAATCATTAGCATAAAGCTCGATATCTATTTCATCCTTATTTTGAATCCCTAGATAGACAAGCACATGCTTTGGAATGGCAATCTGTCCCTCTGCTGAAACCCGATAAACATCTTGATTGTTGTTTCCGAATAGAAAAGGTTGTTTTGGTTTGAAATTTATCTTAACTCGCTTGCCTACACCTGACTCGAACTCCTCATATTCAAGTATGGTGCCTGGCTCGATACGCATTCTTTCTCTTAAATGAATAGGGATTGTGAATAAAATTGGCGCCATATCAACCATAAAAACACCTTCCGCTCCGATTTATTATCTATATTATATAACGAATAATATGGATACTAAAAAGCCTCCTTATCCAATTATTGGATAGGAGGATTCTTATTCATAATTAGCGGACAGTCCAATGCCAAATCAAGGCTTGCTTTTCCACTTTTTTCACAAAATCGTCTTTTCCGTCGCCGTAACGCTCTATGTCATTTGGATATTTTTTGGCAAGTTCACTTTTTAATTCACCATAGTCCTTCGAAATTTCGGGATGATGGCAAAGATAGTCTCTAAACGATAGATGGCGCTCAATTTCTTGGACATTATCGTACTGGAACGCGTGAATATGGTGGGTTCGGTTGTCTCCCCCTTTACGGAAGTATCTTCTGCCGCAAATACCGAACTCGCCCATCACTTCGTAGCCGAGCTTTTCAAATTGTAGGGAGTAATTATCCAATGCGTTGATATCTTGAACTACAAGCAGGATATCAATAATGGGTTTCGCTTGCAGACCAGGAACGGAAGTGCTGCCAATGTGAAAGCTGTTCACGAATTCACCCTGGAAAGCTGCTTTAATTTCGCGTTCTTCCTTTAGATACTCTTCTTTCCAATAAGGATTGTGTTCCACAACAGTGATATTCATAGGTTCACCTCTACTCGCATTTCATATATTCACCTTGTTGCATTCGATTGAGGGCATTACATCAATATACAAAAGTTGGAGAATGGTGTCAATTCAAAATAGTATCAATATGCGGAACCAGGGTCGTAAGTACCCATCTGCTTCTTCGGGGATCATGTTGGATGAAGCCGCCGAATTCTACGTTATCTTCCGATATGGCCGCCATCGTGCCGTTCGGCGCGTTTTCATACATCTCTCGGCCTATGCGCTGCGAGGAGGCTCCATTGGAATCAAAATGTCCGGCCTTCCAACGATGGAAAGCGTCCTCTCCCTGCTGCAAATACGCAACGAGATTGTTCGCGACCGTTTTCTTCACCTGGCACTTCTCCCATTTGAGCGTATTCGCCAAGTCCGTCAAATCTGACGGATCGGGAGCGTTCTTTAACGTATCGATCCATCTATACTGCTCGTAAGCCTTAAGCGTCAGATCCGAATTGATTTGTTTTTCCTTGTAAAGCTCAAAATGATAAGTCGGATTTCGCTGCTCAAATTCCTGCAAGGCGCTTTCCAGGTGTCCGCCGCTTACCCCGCTGTTGACGAAGCTTTTCGGATCGGGCGTTTTGACGGAAATCAAGTGCTGAACTAGGTCGGCCGTAATGTCCGTATTCGTAACGCCGTGATTTTGCTGTATCCTGGGGAAGCCCTTCGGATCGGAAGTATACTTATACAGAAGTGAGGCCGACTCAAGCTCCTCCCGCAGGCGGAGAAGTTTAGATGCCTCCTGCGGAGGCAGGCCCGTTACCTTCGTATCCACATAGGTCTTCATCTCGGCAACGTAGCTCTCCACATTTGTCGGATCTACGGCCAGCTTCTGCAGCACCGTGCGCAAATCGTATACAGCGTCGTCGAACTCAGTGCTTTTTTCGATATGCTGTTTGTTCAGATTCGGCAGCTTTTTCCCTTGGTTCCCAGCCTCTTTCTGGTATTTGTTTACCAGCGCAGGCAGATTTACCGGCTTATCGTTGCTGAGTTGCAGCTCTGAGCCGAACAGTTGCTTCGCCTCGCCCAGCAAGACCCTCCAATTGGCGGCATTGGTGGAAACCGCCTGATCCAGATCAATCAGGAACTTTTCTTTTTGCTGAGCCTGATCCCTCTTCTTTTCCGTTTCGTTCCAATTCTTATAGGCACCCTCCTTCTGGTTTTGCAGCCCTCTGACACGGTCCGCCATGTCCGCCATATGCTCGAATAATGCCGGGGAAAAGTCGCTGGGGGCCAACAACTTCAGCTGACGGCAGCCAGCCTCCAATTCAATGCAAAAAAGACTCACAAAGTCTTGTTTATTGAATATTTGATCTTTTTTAAAAGTAATGCTGATTGATGTATTGGGCGTGATCTGGGTATGATCGGCGGAGGCGATCTCGCAGGTAACCGGATATTTATCCGTAACTGCGGTATTTTTATTTACAATTTCGAACTCCGCTTTGCTGCCCGTTTTCTTCACCGCTTTCAATTCCCATGGTGTAGCTGCGAGCACTTTGTCATTCACAACTGCCTCATTATCATACAGAGCTTCAATGGTTTTTGGGGGGCTGGATGTCACTCTTCCGTTCCTTCCGACAGGCGCGACCGCCGGCGCGTTGTTCAACCGGTGATCCATGTGCCCGGCTATACTTTCCGCCGCTTCATCCAGAGGAGGCAGGTGCGTATCCTCCTTGGGGATGTACGTGGAAATAAAGCTCTGCCCCGCTTGATCGACGCGGACAATGGTCACGTGCGAATCAAACGCGAAATGGACGGAGTAACCGCTATTGAACTGATTCCGTTCGATTTTGTCGGCATAGCCTTTCTCAATCGTAAGCCGGGCCCATTTCAAATACGTATCGATGTCCGGCGCCTTCGCCTTGGAAAAAGGATGCTTCTCGGCATGGGACAGCGCGGCTGGATCGCTTTCAAAGGTTAGCGCACTCGCCGCCGCCTTTAGCTTTTTTTCCATCTCCCCCTTGTTCTCCGGGTCCAGTCCAGGCACGGTCTGTTTGGACTGCTGCTTGCCGTGTAAAGCGTTGGCACGCGCTGCATAGTTTTGTTCGACGATATGGTCAGCCAGCGTCCCGTCCGGATTGTTCGCAATGTAGAAGCTGTAATGGTTAGCAAGCAACCGGGCATCGGTAACGTCCGTACGGGCGGCTGCATAATCGAGCGCTTTTACTTTTAAGGTTATCTTTTCTTTGTCGTTTACTATATCGAACAAACGCATCCGATCCTCCAGCGGAGTGGACGAGCCTGATAGCATGGTGTTGACTTTGGTTCCATTGCTCATTAACGCAAGCAGTTCGTCGACCTCCGTCATCAGATGATGTTGAAACCGCAGCCGCTCGCCGCCGGATTTGATCAACTCGTGCTGATGGCCGACTTTTCCCGGATCTCCTTCCGCCTCCTTGCTGGAGTCGACAAGCTTTTGCAGCAGCTGCAGAGTGGCATCTTTACGCCCTAGCTCCTCAAGCTTCAAATAATGCATGGTCAAGGAATTGTTCATGACGATTAGCTCGTCCTGTACGGTAAACTGATGATTTCCCGACGCAAATTTGACGTCCAGGTACGTTTTCCACTCCGCAGCATTATCCGCGCTCATGTTCAGGATGGGATCGGTAAATTTTCGCTGTGCGACAGCACCGGCAGCCGACTTGAGCTGACGGACCAGCCGGGTCAAAGCCTGGTTCCCCACTTGCTTCTGCATCTGCAGCAGAGCGGCTGCCGAGACGGGAAAGGCCGGCTGCGAGTGCGTATTCCGCGCCTCCGAACGAGTTGCCCCTGCTGCGCTTGATCCCGCTTGTTTATGTGTAAGCCGCCACATGGACTTCTCCTCCAGAACGTAGTTATGTTCATAATTCGCCATATTTCGACGAATCCCTTTATTTTCCTATCGGAGAAGGTCCATCCACTATCAGATGGAGGTTTATTTTCGAAATTCAAAAAAAATAGACTGCCGAAACAGTCTAACCAATGGATATCATTCATTTAAGCGAGTCACACGACCGCCTCGATCTGCCGATGGAAGGCTTCCAGCGCTTGTCTCACCTCGGCGGCCGTATCGAGCGCTAGCACACGCTCTGCCAAAGCAGCACACTCGCCTCGATTCACATGGACGATTACCTTTTTCACCTTGGAAAGCGAAGATGCGGACATGCTCCATTCGTGAAGGCCTAAGCCCACCAAGAGAGGGGCGGCAAGCGGGTCGCCGGCCATCGTTCCGCACATCCCCGTCCACTTGCCGTGACGGACCGACGCATCGATAACCTGTTTCACCAATCTTAGAACGGCCGGATGGAAGTAGTCGTACAAATGGGAGACCTTTTCGTTCATGCGATCGACGGCAACCGTATACTGCACCAAATCATTCGTTCCGATGCTGAAAAAATCAACTTCCTTAGCAAAGCTATCGGCCATCAGAGCCGCAGACGGAACTTCGATCATGATCCCAAGCTCTACCGCATCGGCAAATGGCTTGCCTTCCTTGCGAAGCTGTTCGCGTGCCTGCTCGTAAATCGCTTTGGCCTCGCGCCATTCCTCCAGTCCTGAAATCATCGGAAACATAATCTTGACGGCTCCATGAACGCCGGCTCTGGCGATCGCTTTAAGCTGGGTAAGAAGCAGCTCTTTTCTATCCAAGCCAATCCGGATCGCCCGATAGCCGAGAAAAGGGTTCATCTCCTTCGGCAGCTCCAGGTAAGGAAGCTCCTTATCTCCCCCGATATCCAGCGTACGAATGACGACGGGACGGCCCTGCATCGCTTCGGCCACGGCCGAATACGCTTGATATTGGGTCTCTTCATCGGGCAATTGGGATTGTCCCATGAACAAAAATTCCGTCCGGTACAGCCCTACCCCTTCGGCCCCTTGCTCCAACAGGGACAACGATTCCTCAACCGTTCCGATATTCGCAGCCAGCTCTGCTCGAAAGCCATCCTTCGTGACGGCCGTACGATTCGCGTAAGCCTTCAAATCGGCCCATTCCGATTGTTCCCGCTGCTGCTGCTCGCGATACGCTTCTACAGTTGCCGAAGACGGGTTCACGATGCAATCCCCCACGGAACCGTCGATAATAAGCTCGTCGCCGTGACCGATGGCTTCCATCTCATCCCCGATCCCCAAGACGGCGGCGATGCCTAGCGAGTTGGCCAGAATTGCCGTATGCGATGTCTTGCCCCCTATTCGGGTAACAAACCCGAGCACCAAGTTTTTATCCAATTGGACCGTATCCGAAGGGGTCAGATCGTCTGCGACGAGAATAACCTGCTCCCGAATGTCCGAGAGCCGGGTGCCTTGATGATCGGACAATTGGGAGAACAGCCGGTTGCCCACATCGCGAACGTCGGCTGCTCTCTCCCGCATGTATTCGTTCGCCATGCTCTCGAATAACCCTGCGACCTGGGTCACGACTTGGTGAACCGCCGTCTCGGCCGTCCACCGCTCTTGCACAATCAGATCTTCCATCGGAGGGTAAAAGACCGGGTCCGACAAGAAGCTGAGCTGCCCCTTCAGGATCATCGCCTTATCTTCGCCTAGCGTGCTTTGCGCACGATCAACCAGCGCTTGAAGCTGCTCTGAGCATTTCGCTTTTGCTTGTTGAAGCCGCTGCAATTCCAGGCCGCTATCATCGGTTTTCCTGCTCTCGATATCCGCCAGCCTGACAGGTGAGTAGACGAAAGCTTTCCCGATTCTCACCCCTGCCGATACGCCAAGTCCCTTCAGCTTTTTTTCCGCCATCGATCGTCTCTCCATTCCCTGGCTCTTTGTTCTGCGATGCTAACCTTCCCCAAAGCCGCTCTCTACCAGTTCGACTAACGAATCAAGCGCCTCCCGCTCATCCGGTCCGTCCGCGGAAAGGGTAACGACGGAGCCTTTCTCCAGTCCCAAGGTCATCAGACCCAGGATGCTTTTTCCATCCGCTTCCGCCGTACCGGATTCTTTGTGGAAGTTCACTGTAATTTTCGATTGAAATGTCGTCGCTTTCTCCGTAAACAGCTGGGCAGGTCGAATATGAAAACCGGAATCGTTCCGGATCGTAACCTCTTTCGTTAACATATGCTTGTCTCCTCCTAAATGGTCTGCAATAGGTCGATCAATTGCTGCGGCTCCGTAACGTTCAACAAGCTTTGACGGAACTGTTCGTCAATCAGCTTCCGGGAAAGCGCGATCAAGATTTGCAGATGCTCGTTGCCCGCCGCTTCCTCCGGAACGGCGATCATAAACACAATCGATACCGGATTTCCGTCCAGAGACTGCCAATCGAGCGGCTGCGTCAGCTTGGCAAAAGCCAATCCGGCTTTGCTTACGCCGCCAGACTTTCCGTGCGGAATGGCGACGCCGAAGCCGATTCCTGTCGAGCCCGTCTCTTCCCGCTTCATCACAGCGTCCAAATAAGCGGACTTGTCGCGGAGGCATCCTGCGGCTTCGAGCCCGTCGATCATCGCCCGGATACAGCTTTCCTTGTCGGATGCTTCCAGCGGAATCATAATGCTTTGTTCCTGCAAAAGTCCTTGAATATTCATACGTTCATCCTCCTATTTCAAAACAGGCTTTTTTAATACATTCAATACGATCGCCGTAACGACGGTTCCTGCAGCGATCGCTGCGGCATACAAGGCAAGGTGGCTCACCGCGTTCGGAATCGGCAGGACGAAGATGCCGCCGTGAGGCGCACGAAGCGTCGCGCCGAAAAGCATCGATAAAGCGCCCGTTAACGCGGAGCCGATCATAATCGAAGGAATGACGCGGAACGGATCGCTTGCCGCAAACGGAATCGCGCCCTCCGTAATAAACGAAATCCCTAAGACGGAAGCTGCCTTGCCGGCATCCCGTTCTTCCTTGGTATACTTCTTCGGAGCAAGCAGCGTCGCCAACCATAATCCTAGCGGAGGCGTCATCCCTGCAGCCATCACGGCGGCCATCGGCCCGTACACATCGCTGGCCAATAAGCCTACGGAAAACGTATATGCCGCTTTATTCACCGGTCCGCCCATATCGAAGGCCATCATTAGTCCAAGCAAACCGCCGAGCAGGACGGCATTGGTCGATCCGAGCGATTTCAGCCATTCCGTTAAGCCGTCCATGATCGTCTTCACAGGCTCCCCGATGACGTAGATCATCAGAAGTCCGGTTATGCCGGTCGCCAGAAGCGGAATAAGCAAAATCGGCTTTAAGCCTTCCAAGTTTCTGGGCAGCTTGATGTAGTCCTTTAACCATTTCGCAACATAGCCGGCTAAAAATCCGGCAATGATACCGCCAAGAAACCCTGCGCCGATTTTGGAGGCCAGCATGCCGCCTACGAGACCGGGGGCAAGACCCGGCTTTTCCGCAATCGAGAACGCGATGAATCCGGCCAAAATCGGAACCATGAGCGCGAAAGCCGCTCCGCCTCCGATATCCATTAACGCTGCAGCCAGCGTGCCTTTCTCTTTAAACGCCTCGATGCCGAACACAAAGGAAAGGGCGATCAGCAATCCGCCTGCCACGACCAAAGGAAGCATGTTGGATACGCCGGTCATCAAATGCTTGTACGCCCCGGTCCGGGAAGCGCTGCGCTGCGCCTTCGATTGCTCCACCTGCTCCCGGTAGTCTGCGGCGGGTGCGGCTTGTTTGTTCAACGCTTCGTCAATAAGCCCCGACGGGTCTTTAATAGCCTGAGCTACCGGCACTTTAACAACGGGCTTCCCTGCGAAACGGGATTCCAATACATCCGTGTCAGCCGCCACAATAATCGCATGCGCCTCGGCAATCTCCTCCGGGGAAAGCTCATTCTCCACGCCGACGGCTCCTCGCGTCTCTACTTTCATCGGAACCTGCTTCTCTCTCGCCGCTTTGGCCAAAGATTCGGCAGCCATATAAGTATGCGCTACCCCCGTCGGACAAGCGGTCACCGCCAAAATCTTTTTCATATGGAGCGCCTCCTCAACTCATGATCGCAAATGAAATTATAAGGGCCATATCGTTACCTTGCTTACCTTCTCTTCGACTTCGGCAAGCGTACAAACTTCCGTTCCCGGCTTGGAAGCGGTCACCGTTCCCGCCGCCGATGTCCATCGGGCCATCTCCTCCAGCGGCTTCCCTTCCAGCAGGCAGTAAACCAAAGCGGCCACCATAGAATCGCCGGCACCGACCGTGCTCAGCGGCACAATCGGAAACGGGTTGGCGCGCACCGCTTCCGTTTCGCTGACCAGAATCGACCCTTCGGCTCCTAAAGAAACGGCTACGTATGCGATACCTTTGCCTGTGAGCCTTCTTGCAGCGGAAACAATCTCCTTGTCCGTCTGAAAGGTTTCTTGAAAAAACGCTTCCAATTCGTGAATGTTCGGTTTGATCGCATACGGAACAGCCTCAATCCCGTGCCTGAACGGATCTCCGTCGGCATCCAGCACCGTCCGGGCTCCGGCGTGATTCGCAATCTCGATTAACGTCTTGTACGTATCGTCCGGCGCTCCGGGCGGCAGGCTGCCTCCCAATACGACAATCGAAACGTTGCGGACAGCGTCGGTATACCTCTCGATAAACTCATGCAGCGCTTTCCGGCCGACCGTAAAGCCCGCTTCGTTGAACTCGGTCGTTTCTTGGGTGCATTCGACGTATACTTTCAGATTGGTTCTGGTCTCGCCTTCTGTCTCGATAAAAAAGTTAGGGATGCCCAAACCGGTAAGCTGTTCGGTAACGATCTTTCCCTGGTGACCGGCCTTCAGCCCCCAAGATGCCACATCGACGGAAAAATGCTTGAGCGCTTTGGCGACGTTAATTCCTTTGCCGCCAGCGTCCGTTCTCCACGCTTTAATCCGATTTAATCCGCCGCTCACGAACTCTTCAATCGTTACCGTTTTGTCCAAAGCCGGATTAAGGGTAACGGTAAGAACTTTAGAGCTCATGTCCTCTCCCTCCAGCATGGACAACCGTCACCGATAAGCCAGCCGCCTCCAGCTCCTCTCGCGCATTGTCCGGCAATCCGTCGTCAGTGATCCAGTGGTCGATCTCCGGCAGTTCGGCCACTTTGGCAAACGAAACTTTTCCGAATTTGCTATGGTCTGCAAGCAAAATCACCTGTTTGGCCGAGCGAAGAATACTTTGCTTCGCCGAAGCTTCCAATATATTCGGCGTCGTCAGCCCGATCACCGGGTCCAGCCCGTTGGTTGCCAGGAAGGCTTTGTCCACATAGACCGCTTTCAAAGCTTTCTCCGTTAACGGCCCGACCATAGCGAGCGTTTCATGGCGAAGCGATCCGCCGGTTAGCACGAGATCCACACCCGGATGCGTGAGCAGCTCTTGCGCGGCCATAACCGAATTGGTCACCACGGTTAATTGCTTGAAAGCTTTCAGCTCCTTAGCCAAATAATAAGTTGTCGTGCCGGAATCCAGAACAATCGTATCCCCTTCTTGGATCATGGCCGCGGCGGCTTTGGCGATCGCCTCCTTTTGTACCCGGTAGCTATCTTCCTTCTCCATGAACGGCGGCTCCGAGTTATCGTTTACTAACGCTACCGCTCCCCCATGCGTGCGGCGAAGCTGGCTGCTCTCTTCCAGAATCTTCAGATCCCTGCGGACAGTCGATTCGGATACTTGAAACTGCTGTGCCAGTTCCTGAACCGAAGCTCGTTCCCGCGTTTGAACATAATCGGCGATTTTCTGCTGACGCTCTTCCTCAAACAGCATTCGTGTCCCTCCCCCTACGCTGCCTTCACATGCTCATATTTGACTGATAATTCATCGATGTTCCTTATTTATGATTGTATATGATTATTTATGATTTGTACAGCGCTTACTTTTGTCTAAATTATTAATTATCAGTCGCAAATGAGCATTAATGTGCAAAGGCAGCAAAAATGCCGTTCCCTTCATCCCCCCCTGCTTCCTCTGGTTCCAAATTCGACGATTCGGGCATTCACTTTAACCTCGATCGAAGCTTCGCTAAACGTAGAATCCCAGTTCTCTTTCACTTTGTTCCATACTTGAGGATATTCGACTTGCAGCCGTTTCCCGAACCCGGCGGCATCCAGCATCAGTTTCTTTTGCATTTTGACCAGCACTTTTTTAAGCGAAGACTTGATCGACGCTTCTGCCGCCCGCTCCGCCCTGCCGATAAATTCTTCCTTAAAAGCATCGTCCGAATCGACCCAATCTTCCCGCAGCCTTCCTTCCGTCTTAATTTCCACCTGAAAGGAGATTCGCCCGTCCTTGTGCCTGGGCTTGATGCTTCTTGCGAACTTGCGGACCTCATAGACGATCTTTTCCCCGCTGATCGGGTCCGTTCCTTCGATAATTCCCGTTCTCTTCCTCTCCCCCTTCAGCCAGTTCAAGCCAACCGTCTCTTCCTCATCCAACCAGCCGGCCATTCTGGCATCCTTTCCCCGGATCACGGCGGCCCCGGACAGCGTCGTTTCCTCTCGCGCTGCAGTTACCCATTGAATGACGAAATTTTCTTTTTTCGTTAAGTTTTCGGACAGATCTCCAAGCTTCATGATCGGAGGGATACGCAGCGTCTTGCGGAAGCCTTCTACAAGTCCCCTTAAATTCAAAGCCGGATTCGCCACGATGCCTTTCTTTTCTAACACGGTTCTTGTTTTTCCCTCGCATACCAATACACGGATCGACCGTCTCGCCTCCGGGTTGCGCAGCAAGAAGTTGATGATATCTCTCAGATCAAAGCTGCGCGCCACCTCTTCGCTGATGAGAATAACTCTCAGATGCTCATAACTGGGAGTGCGGGACAAGCGCGTTGATAAACCGTTAATGTTGTCAAATACGACCCTTCCCTCGCTAACGACGTTAATATAATCCTTTTGCGCAGAACCCCCCTCTTTCGCGGAAAATTGCTTTGGCATGGCAAAATGATGCGTCATGGCGATTCGCTCAACCTTGCCTTGTTTACCTCCGGGCATCCCATTCTCTTGATTCGTTGCTTCATGAGCGGGCATGTCAAAGCCGATACCAAGCACAATCCCTACGTCCTCGATCTCTACCCGATCCCAGCAACCCGTCATGGACACAAGAAATAGACTTGCCAAAAGCAAGCGTAACCTCCTAGCCGTTCGCATGGCCTTTCCCCCTCAACTTGACGAAGATCCAGAAGTAGAGCGGCATGATCACAACAATGAACAAGGCAAAGTCATTAAGAAAATTGCCGAAGCTTAGTACGTTGTTTAATGTTTTCGGCATCATGGCAACGATATAAGTCACCGGGAACAGAAGGTAAATAAAGATCCGGAAATTCCTTCGGAACAGATGCCCCAACCCGAGGCTTGCCACATAATAGTACGGAACAAAAGTCGCATACATCGACATGACCCAAAGCACGGAGAATAAAGACTCGAACCGTTCGAAAAATCCTCCCGGCAATTCGATGTCCTTGGCTACGGACATGGTCGGCCAGGTCAGTGTCTTGACTTCATCTACCGTTAGCGTTCCGATTGCAATCAAAACAGTTAACGTATATAAAGGAATAAGTAAACCGATCCCTCTCAGCATGGATTTCACGGCGTCCCGGGGCTCTTTCATGAACGCGCTTAAGACCAGCATAATCTCGAAGCCGCTATAAGAGAACGTCGAAGACGGTATCCCTTTCCATACCGGCGTGAATCCTTCTGCCAGTACCGGCCGTATATTGTCGAGTTCGAACTCCTTAAAGCTGAACGCGATCAAAGTAACGAGGATGATTAAGATAGCAGGAAAAAATAGCTCGATCAAGCGCGCAATCGGGTTGATTCCTCCTATGGCGAGATACACCCCAACCATCATAAAGACAATCACGATGAACGAAATCGGGGTTTTATCCAGCAAATACATGCGGATCACCTCGCCCATGACACGCGCCAAATACCCGGCAGATATCGTAAAATAGGCGCTCAGCACGACAGTATGAACCGCGCCTATCACCTTGCCAAACACCGTTTGGCTGAATTCGAAAAACGTTTGTTTGGGAAACCGCTGGTTTAATTTGATGATGACATACCCGGCCAGCAAAGCGAGGAACCCGCCAATCAGAACGGAAATCCATCCGTCCGGCGTCCCCACCTCCTTCGCTATAACCTGGGGCAGAAACAGAATCCCTGTCCCAATCATGCTTTTCGATACGATAAATGAAGCTTGCAACGATGTAATTTCATCTTTACGACTCATGATGGTGACGACTCACCTTTACCTTTTCTATTGGCGCGTGCGGTCTTGCGGTCTGTTTAGTCCGGGACGCCGCTTCATCATTTGGAGAGGCACTCTTACGATCAGGTCTTTCCAATCTTTTGCCTGCATGGGCGCGAAGGGAGCCATATAATCGACCCCGAAGCTCTTGAGCTTCACAAGATGGGCCATGATGAAGATAAATAGCAGAATTACACCGTAAAGCCCGAGTATGGCCGCCGCCATCATCATCGCAAACCGGAGCATGCGAATGGCAATCGCCGAAGAATACTGAGGAAAGGCAAAGGAAGAAATGGCGGTCAGCGCAACGACGATCACCATGATGGGACTCACGATGGCCGCTTGGACGGCGGCTTGTCCGATGACCAATCCGCCGACAATGCCGACCGCTTGTCCGATCGGTTTCGGCAGGCGCAGCCCCGCTTCCCGAAGAAGTTCGAGCGTCACTTCCATAATGAGCGCTTCGATGATCGATGGAAAAGGAACCCCTTCCCGTCCCGCTGCAATGGAGATGACGAGTTTCGTCGGAATTAATCCATGGTTGTAAGAAATCAAAGCAATATAAAGTGCAGGAAGAAACAGAGCGATGAATGCCGCCCCATATCGCAGGATGCGGATCAAGGAAGCGGGCATCCACCGTTCGAAATAGTCTTCGGAAGAAGTCATCAGCATGGAAAAAGTGACCGGTATAATCAATGCGAAAGGAGTCCCGTCTACCAACAAGGCGATACGGCCCTGCAACAAAGCGCCCGCTACCCGGTCGGGCCGCTCCGTGTTTTGCATCTGCGGAAACGGAGAGTAAGTATGATCCTCGATGAGCTGCTCAATATAGCCGGAGTCGGATATCTCATCAATATCGATCCGCTCGATTCGGCTCTTCGCTTCTTCCACGAGCTCTTGGTTCGTTAATCCCTGGATATAAATCAGATACACGTCCGTTTGAGACCGGCGTCCAAGCTTGTAAGGGATCATGGTGAAGCCCGGGTCTTTAATTCGGCGCCGAAGCATGGCCGTATTGGTATGAAGCTTCTCGACAAATCCTTCTCTCGGTCCCCGAACAACCGCTTCCGATAACGGTTCTTCAATGGAACGGCCCTCTCCTCCGACGGTGCTTAGAACGATAACATCGGTCAAGCCGTCCAGTAATAGCGCGGTATTCCCGTCAAGGACTTTACGAACGCAATCCTTTAAGCAGCGCATCTCATGAACCTCCGCTGTCGAAACGACGGAATCGGAAATGGTGCTCTTGAGCTGCTCTTTATTCATGGCGGAATCGCTGGACAGACCTCGTTCCCGCATTAAAGGCTTGATCACTTGCTCGTTCAGAACGGTTTTATCCACCAGACCGTCGATATAAACGACAGCCGCTTGCCAGGAGGAATGTCCAACTCGAAACTCTCGGAAAACAACGTCGGGGCTATGCCCAATCGCATCCTTCATCATCCGAAGGTTTGCGGACAGGTTGTCTGTGAACGGAACATCCGGCATGTCGTGCACCTTCTCCAGCCATGGGTTGTTTATAAATTTCCATCCTGTATTATCTCCAAACAATTACATTTTATGATATCTTTGTTTCGTTCATTAAAAAAACCTGCACCGGCAAGCTGCTTACGCCAGTAACAGGTGTTTCGGTTTCGGGTATGCTTTGGGAGTCAGTTCAATGTCGCCATCATTTGCTTCGCTTCCAAATACAGGACTTGCACGAATTTTTTCGTATTGATTTTATGGTTTACGCTGGATCTTCGATCTTCTTCCAATTCGTTCATTCTTCTCCGGACTTCCATAAAATCGAAAAATTTCGCTGCGTAATTTTCAAACTTGGGATGGGTATAATCCGTTATGCCTAACGATGCGAGATGATTTAGCGCATGAGATATAGCTCTCCGTACACGCTGCTCAGCCGCCTTGAATTCTTTTTGAATGAGCTCGGAGTCAACGCGTTCCCCGAGTTTTTTCGATGAAATTTGCCAAAAAATATCTTTTAATGCCGGAAATTCGTCCTTTAACGCTCGCTCCGATTCATCTTGGAATAAGTACTCCAACATCTCCAGCAAGTCCTGGGTTCCGCTTTCTCCCGCCATACCCAGCTCCGACAACAGATAATTTCCGCAAGTTAGGATGGACGCATCTTCTGATCGCCGGGTCTTATTTTCGCTTATATCATACGGAGAAAGAAAATCGATCGATTGCTTGATGGTTTGAATCGACGTTTCAAGCAGCATGCTTTCCATCACTTTCTTAACGATCGTTATGAGTTCAATCCGGTTTAAAGGCTTAAGGACGTAATATTCGATGCCTAACGAGTAAGTACGGCTGACGATATCTTTCGAACCGACTTCGGAGAGCATAATGATCTTTCCCAAGAATACGGGCATTAGTGCACGAACGGTCTCGATCCCGTCACGGTTCGGCATGAGGACGTCAACGAAAAGAATATCCACTTGGTTCATGACGATCGATTGGGCATCGATCTTCGCTCCGTCTTCCGCTTCTCCCACGACTTGGCCCAGACCCTCATCTTCAATCATTTGCGCCAGCATGAGACGGACCGCAGGGTCATCGTCTACAATAAAAAATCTCATGACTTTGCCTCTCCAATGGCCGTGTTTCTCATGAATGCACTGCCTCCTATTGTCGGTTAACAGACGCTTAAATCCCACGCTTGGGCGACATGCTTCAAGAGCATATGCCCCGCCGTACTGTTGCCATACTTGTCGATGGCAGGGCCAT
This sequence comes from Paenibacillus tyrphae, assembly GCF_024158745.1. Lineage (GTDB taxonomy): Bacteria > Bacillota > Bacilli > Paenibacillales > NBRC-103111 > Paenibacillus_G > Paenibacillus_G tyrfis_A. The sequence goes on from NZ_JAMZAW010000010.1 coordinate 46,979, forward strand.
ATATACCGATCCCGCATCCGTCCGGAAAAGGAAGCTCTCTGGATTTCGCGCGAGGCGGAACAGCGGCCATAATTCCTCCGGATACCCCGCTTTTGGCAGGTACGCCCACAAAAGCGGCGAATTTTCCCGAAGCGTTATACATTCCGCATGTCAGCATCAAAGCTTTCGTGATGCGAGCGATATCTTTGGATACCACTTGCTTCTTCCGTACCGGGTCGTAACCGTCGCATCCAAGGATCATCCCGATGGCAGCCAAATCTTCCACCGTGACTTCAAGCGAGCATTGCTTCAAATAAACTTCCAGCGCGACTTCCACGTCGGACTGCAGACAATTCATTTCCTTCAAGCAATACGCCAGCGCTCGATTGCGATGGGCCGTCTGCCACTCGGACTGAAACACCTCTCGATTATAGGTCGGGTTTTTTCCCGTTAAGGCTTCCAATAAAGCCGTGATAACCTCAAGCTTGGATTCCGCAGTCGCTCCCGGCTGCATGGAAGCTATAGTGATGGCTCCCGCATTAATCATGGGATTAAAAGGCCTGCCCGGCTTGTGAAGCTCCAACCGAACGATCGAATTGAAAGCGTCTCCAGTAGGCTCCACATCTACATATTCCAGCACGGTGTCGATGCCGCAGCTTAAACAAGCGGCCATAAATCCGATAACTTTGGAAATACTTTGGATGGTAAAGGGCGACTCGGTTTCTCCGGCTTTTACGATTGTTCCGTCTGCTCCGATCATGCAAATGCCCAATTGAGACGGATCGGCCTTTCGTAACGCGGGAATGTAATCGGCACAACTCCCAAGGGTGGAGTAAGACCGGTACCGGTCCACCCATTCGCCCAAGTCTATCGTTCTATCGCTTACGCTCGTCATGTCCATTGATAACCAACCCCGTCCCCTTCCGGCCACAACCATTCGTTTGCCTCGATAACGCTTTCACTCTCACGGCCGGAAATGGCGAATATCCATTATTTCCATATATCAAGTACACTTTGAACATACCATCTCGACTACTAAAAAATATAAAATTCTACACGGCGCTTGAAGCACTTCTTATTTTGAAAGTCGGAAGACGCACGATAAATGTCGTGCCGGTACCTTCTTCGGAAGAGCCGATGGCAATCTCCCCTTCGAGCGAATGGACGATATCCCGCACATGCGACAGTCCGATCCCGGCTGCGGCTACCCCGCTTTCGTTATATTTTGTCGTAAATCCCGGTTGAAAAATAATACCGCGGTGCGATTCCCGAATGCCGCAGCCCGTATCGGAAACTACGAAGACCGTCTCCGCCGTATCTTCATACACGCGTATACCGATGGCCCCATGCTCTTGAATGGCTTCCACCGCGTTCGAGACGAGGTTATTCACTATGGTTAGCAAGGGAATAAAATCGGCGGTCCGGTAATCCGCATCGAGATCGGTCGTGAACTTGATTTTCTTTTGGAACATCCGGCTGTACTTTTGATTCGCTTTTACGACAAAGCCGAGCATTTCCGCCAAGCTCATATCGATAACGATCTCGCTATCGTATAATTTGGTCAGGCCGGCCAGGATGCGCTGGGAATCCTTCTTGACTTCGTGAATCTGCTGGGCGATACTTAAGGCTTCTTGGCCGTAACGCTCCAGGTTCTCTTCTTTTAATTTGGAATAAAGAATGTAGCTCTGCTCGGTAATCGCTTCGATCGTGCCCATTGATTTTTTCAAATAAAACGTTTCCCCGTACAGCCCCGTACCCACATGCAGCATCTGCTCCATTCGTTTTTCCTTCTCGGCATGAACGACGCGCATTTGGCCTATCACGATGCTGCTGTATAGCCCGATGACAAAATAACTGCGTACCACGGTAAGGATCAATAAAAGAAGCCAGTCGCCCCAATCCATCACATTCACGCCGAGCAGCAGCCACCGCAAGAAAAGCTCCGCCCCATTCGAGATCAGATCGATGCCCGAGACAAGCCCGCCTAGCCTGAGGGGGTTGTATTCGTGAATTGTTGTTCGAAGTCTGTCCATGCAGAGAGCAAACACGATATAATATACACCGGCGGCCACATTATTCTGAAGGCTTGCCGTGAAAGAAAGCGGAGTCGAGTAGGTCAGCCATTCGGTCCCCTGAAAGCATACGCTGAATATTCCCGTGATGATCCCGATCTTGAGGTAAGGCAAGTGGCGCATAAACAGCAAGAAGAACAAAAACGTACTGGCGCCAAGCCCCATACGGAAATAATCTCCATGAAACGGATATACTTTGATTTCAGCGCCAATAGCCGTCGTCAGCGCGATAAGCAGAATTTGCATCGTTTCATTTTTGAGAAACCTCCTCACATGAGTTCCCCCTATGGTGATATTTTTTTAAAATGAGTATAAACGAAAGAAGATTCATCCGCCAACCTTCCAAATCCAGGTCTCTGCGAAGCTTGGGAGTTTTTTAATAAAATCGGATAGCGAAAAGGATTATGGCGGATCATGTCGAAAATGAAGTGGGAACTTAACTTGGAAAATAAGGAGGGGGATACCATGTCCGGACCGTTCGGGATTCGCTGTGCCGAAAAAAATAAAATCAGTCTTGCCACCTTGTTAACCGGGCTGGTCTCCCTTTCCGTCGCGCTTACTTTGACGATTCTGCTTCTCGCCTCGTATCATTCCAATAAGCAATCGTTATTCGAAACGACCTTTGCGTTGAACTATTCGGCCGCGACCAAAATGAGCCATTCCATAGATTCCTTATTCCAATCGATGCGGGCCGGTCTAGCCTATACCGGTGCCCGTCTTTCGGCAGGCGATTTATCGGATACGCAAGAAATACAGAGGCAGCTTGAAGCGCTGCGACTGGGCAGCCACTATTTCAACTCCATCGCTATCGTGGACGAAACGGGTCTTGTCCGCGGTGTAGACCCGCCTTCCGTCGGCACGACCGGAATGCACATCGTAACGGCAGCGACCAAAGAAGCGCTGGCGGTAAAAAAATCCTATATATCCAAGCCCTACAACTCGGCTACCGGACGACTTGTTGTTTTTATGAGCGAGCCGCTTTTCGACAAAGACGGGATATACCGCGGTTATATCGGAGGCAGTCTTTATTTGCAGGAAAACAATATATTGAATATGATGTTCGGCATGCATAATCTCAATAGCGACGGTTCGTACTTTTATATCGTAAGTTCCAGCGGTCATTTATTGTTTCATCCGGACAAATCCCGGATCGGCGAAGATGGCAGCGCCAATCTAGTCGTCCAGAAGGTGCTTCGGGGCGAAAGCGGATATGATCAGGTGACCAATTCTCAAGGAATCACCTTTCTTTCCGGCTATTCCCCCGTTCTGGAAAACGGCTGGGGAGTCGTCGTCCAGTCCCCCATCAATGTCGTATATGACGAACTGAACCGAAATATTCGTACGATCCTGCTGTACACTCTGGCACCGTTTGTTGTATTGATGATCACCGCCATCTGGCTTGCCCGGCGTTTGGCCCGTCCGTTCGTCTCACTTGCCAATTTGGCCGGCAGATTGGGCAGAGGCGAAAGAATCGTTCTTCCCGAGGTTAAGCATCACTGGAACCGGGAAGCCGACTTGTTGACGCAGACGATCACACTTGCGTTAAACGATTTGCAGAAACAGACCGCTCAATTGACTCATGCCGCTATGACCGATTCTTTAACAGGGTTAACGAACCGCAGAACGTTTGAATCCATCATGACGCAATGGACGGAAGAGCAACACCCCTTCGCTCTTATCGTGATGGATATCGACCGGTTCAAGTCCATCAACGATACCTACGGCCATCAGGCAGGCGACGAAGTATTGAAGCATCTGGCCCGCGTCGTCACTTCGTCCGTAGGCCCCCATGACATATGCTGCCGCTACGGCGGAGAAGAATTTGTCGTGCTTCTGCCGCTCGCTACCGTGCCGGAGGCTTTGACCACGGCGGAGCGGGTTCGTACCGCTTTTGAAACGAGGGAAAATCCTCTCGGAATCCCGATAACGGTCTCGTCAGGTATCGCTCACTATCCATCCCACGCCGAATCGGCTGACATGCTGTTTCAACGAGCCGACCACGCTTTGTACCGGGCCAAGGAATCGGGGAAAAACAGAACCATCGTGGCCGACTAGAAAACGGAGCGTTTCCACATTATCGCATCGTGGAGACGCTCCGTTCGTAGTGCCGATTTATGTTTCCCCATATCCTTTTAACTCGATCCCGTTCGCGGCTTTGGCGATCATCTTCGAAATCATTTGAAACATGGCGTTCATCAAGAACGGCACGCGAAGCATCCAGTTTTGCAGGATGATTTTGAAGCTGGAGCTGGCGACCATCCCCTCTGCCGCTGACTGGCCGATTTTCTGGTTTTTCTCCACAAATGCTCTCATCTCTCGCTCGTAGGCTGCAAAAGCCCGTGTATAGTCCCCTTGCGCGAGTTTCAACTCACCGGCCAGCACGTAAGCACCGACAAGCGCCAAGCTGCTGCCCTGCCCGGAAAGCGGTGATGGGCCGTAGGCTGCGTCGCCTACAAGCGCAACACGGCCTTTCGACCATGCAGGCATATGAACTTGGCATATTTCGTCAAAATAAAAATCTTCCGCCGCCTTCATGGCCTGAAGCAGCCGCTGGGTTTCCCAACCGTTCTCGCTGCCGAAAGTATCGGCCACAAGCTGCTTCTGGGCTTCCGGATTGTGCCGGTCGTATGGCAATGGCCCCGATTTAAAAATGAACAGGCACTTTGCTTCGGTGTTGTCGCGGGAGCTATACATCCCTACCGTTTTGGGATTCGTCTTCAAGGCAACTATGGATGATCTGCCGTTGAAGTGGGAAAAAGTCAAAAGTGAAATCATAGGCTACGATGAAATTTTCAAGGAAATCCCTGTGAAAAGCGTCATTCTGACGATGGAAGCAGTCATATTCGAGAAGAATAATTCGCTACATTACGAAGTTGAGCCCGACTTGACGGTATGCGGCAGCAGCGAGCAGATCAAGCAGGTGGTGATGATTCTCTTGGATAATGGAATCAAGTACACCAAACCAGAAGGATCCATTACCCTTACCCTGCAAAAGCGTCATCATGATGTTCTTCTCACCGTAACGAATACGAGTGAAGGCATACCGCCGGAGCATTTGGATCGAATTTTCGATCGTTTCTACCGCGTTCATTAATCCCGCTCACGCCAAAGCGGAGGTTACGCCCTTGGTTTAACCATAGCAAAATCAATTGTCGAGCAGCATAAAGGCAAAATTTATGCTACGAGCGCATTAAAGAAGATGACTTCGTTTTTTGTTCAATTGCCGATTCACGTATAATCAAAGACGGGTATACTTCAAACCATCATGCTCACCGTATCATCTATGACTGTAAAATGAAAGGACACCGCTTGGGTGTCCTTCCTGACCATTTACCTGGGGAGAAACTTGGTAGCTGTCAAGCATCGGCTCCGGCAGCTTTATGGCTTATTTTTCCTTCAGGATACTCTCCAGCACATTGTCAATCATCTGGCGATTGGCAATGGCACCTGTATACAGCCAGCTTGCACTACGGTCATATTCGAATACTTGCCCGTTTTTGACTGCAGGAATCCCGGCCCAAACCGGGTCCTTCAGGATCTCCTCTTTCGTTGCGCCCTTGCTGTTCACAATAAACAAGTAGTCAATGTTCATCTGAGCAAGCTTTTCCTTGTTAATAGGATTCCAATTGGCTGTAGCCGTTTTGGAAATTTCCTTAATTTCTTCCGGCACGGTAAGCCCCAAGTCCCGGTACAGAACGTCGCCGCTGGACAGATGCTCGTTAGGCACATATACCGTTTTCTCGGTTACCCAAAGAACAGCCACGGATTTGGTTCCGATGGCCTGCTTTAATTTCTCCTTAGCTTCCTTCGCTTTCAACTCGTAGCTTTCCAGAACCTTCTTGGCTTCTTCGCTTTTATTCAACACTTCGGCCACAGTCATGAATTCCTGCCGCCAGTCATTGTTGACTCCGCTCCCCACGGTGTATGTCGGAGCAATCTTGGCATATTGAGCGTATTTGTCCCCAGCTACCTGCTCCGCGCTATCCATGAGAATTAAGTCCGGAGCAAAGCTCATGACGGATTCGAAGGGAAGATCGCTTGGTATGGTCGGAATTCCGTTCAGTTCCTTCTGCAGGTAGCTTTGCACCGACTTCCCGTTGGCGACCGACCATTGGGCAACCGGCTTGACGCCAAGGGCAACCAGATGGTCCTCCAAATAGGAAGCGATGATCCTCTGAGGGTCAGCCGGTATTTTCACTTCGTGCCCCAGCGCATCCTTCAGCACACGCTCAGCGGCGGGCTTCGCTGTTGAAGCTGCAGCCGGAGAGGATGCTGACGGAGAAGTGCTGACGGCTGCGCCATTATCCGTTGTGCTTGAGCATCCGCTTCCTGCTATTAGAGCCCCTAACAGCAGTCCTAACCATGGATATGTACGTTTCCTGTTCATAGGATGTCCTCCGTTTATAATGATGGATTTTGGATCATTCGGCGTTAGATTACAGAGCTAATCCCTCTCCAACCGAACGGCAGGAGGAGCGCAATCCTGCGTCCAGTCTTTATGCCGCTCGTTTCCTGAATGGACATTACGGATATTTGGGATTAACTTCAATTGATAACTATAATCATTATCAATTAGCCTGTCAATGTATAAGGGATGCGGAGAGGCAAATATTTAGTTTAACCACAACATCAATGAACAAAAGTAAAAAGCCTCCTCCGCTTGAATGAGCAGTTGAGGCTTATGCTATCTATATTATACCGCTGACCATGTGATGGTATATTCCGTAATACCTGCTTCTGCATCAATGATCTTACCTTCAATAACCGTAGATTCTTGGCTTTTGGTTGCGCTAATGTTGATTGTATTGTCGGTGGAGGAGTCAACCGTATGGTCATAACCGCGTTTTTTCAAATATTCGTTATAGGTCTTAATCAGATCTTTCAAGCTTTCCTTTGTTTGCAGAGTGAAATTGACGCTTTTATTGCTGCCGACTGCATCTTCAACCAACTCGATTTTTTTAGCATCCGCTGGGAGCGGGAAGTCGCTTGGCAAATGCTTCGGACGCTGGAAAGAAGCAGATGTCCCTGAAGTTGCAGTACTGCTGCCACTTCCGCCAATTAATACTCTATTGTTTGTTCCATCGTACTCGATAGGTACCTTCAATGCTTCAGAAACAGCACGTACCGGCAGATAGGTTGAGTTATTATATGTGATCGGATACTGTTTATTCCCCTCGTCATCTACAGGCTTGAAGTCAGCATTGTTGACGACGATACCGATCTCCGTATTTAGGAGTGCTTTAATTTCCTGCTAGTTACTGCCTGCATACACACCGGCGGAGCCTGTCACTACCATTCCGACTATAGATGCGCTAATAAACCATCCTTTTTTGTTCAATGTCTTTTCTCCTTATAGTGTGTGGTTTTCGTCTATTATCATGTTTTTAAGCTGGAAGAACAAGGATCTAACGGCCTAGTAGCACATGCCTAAAAATCCCGATCACGCCAAATAACTTGCGCATTGTAGATTGGGCCTTACGGATAATGTCCGGCCTTCCGCTGGATCACCGCGAGAAGATCTCTATCGTGGTCCTGTTGACCAGTCATGCGCGTGTACACAGCTTTTTTCAACGGGATATGGACCGTGCCGTTCAGACAGGCGTTAACTCGGGCCCTGTCCCTGGCGTGAGCTATAAGGCAGCGTTGGAGCATCTCGTAACTTCGGAACGGTTTCCTTATCTGTCGCCAGTCGTGCTTGCGGGCGCTTATTCGCCTGAGAACGATGAGAAGGACGGTCATTCCTACGGTTTCGAATTTGATTTTGGCCTCGCCCGAATATTGGATGGGATTGAGCATTATGTTCATTCAAAACGATAGTCATGAGAAAATCTCTTGTCATACTTAAATGACAGGAGCTTTTTTCTAATGACAGGCAAGTGCTTTGGAATAATTTCTCCCCTTTCGATAAAAAGTTCTCCCTTCTTTCGGGCACGGAACATCCCATATAATAGTAAGTAATCCTTATAGCGGAAAGGAGGATACTTAAGGGACCGAACGACTGGAAGGAGGGCATGCTGAAGATCGTCTTTTGCGATGAAGATCTTTTGTAAGCGCTTTATAAAAGGTTCGAATTCAAATACCAATCCAATAAGGAGGCTCAACTGATGAACTTCAATGGTTCTTCCTTGTACGCACGCTTACGCACCCGTCTGCTGCTAGGGTTCATTGCCTCGCTCATCGTCTCGCTATTCTCCGTGATTGCGTCCCCTCTCCCCTCTGCCGCGGCTCCCGCCGGAGGCTATAAAATCGTCGGCTATTGGCACAACTTCGACAACGGCTCGGGCTTTATCCGGCTGCGCGACGTATCTCCGGATTTCGACGTGATTAACGTTTCGTTCGCGGAGCCGACGAGCGGCAGTGGCGGTGTGATCGGCTTCACCCCCTATAACTACACCGAAGCCGACTTCAAAGCCGACGTTGCGTATCTGCAGAGCAAAGGCAAGAAGGTTGTCATCTCCATCGGCGGTGCGAACGGTCAAGTGCAGCTGGCGACGACGGCTGCCCGCGACGCGTTCGTTAGCTCGGTGACGGGCATCATCGAGAAATACGGGTTCGACGGACTCGATGTCGACTTCGAGGGGCACTCGCTCTATTTGAACGCCGGCGATTCCGACTTCCGCCATCCGACAACGCCCGTCATCGTCAACCTGATCGATGCACTCAAGTCGCTGAACAGCCACTTCGGCACAGACAAATTCATTCTGACCATGGCCCCGGAGACGTTCTTCGTCCAGCTTGGGTATTCGTTCTACGGTGGAAGCTGTATCAGCTGCGATTCGCGTGCCGGCGCTTACCTGCCCGTTATCTATGCGACTCGTGACATTCTGGACTGGCTCCAAGTGCAAAATTATAACTCTGGCCCGATCATCGGCCTCGACGACCAGTATCATACGATGGGCAGCGCCGATTTCCACGTCGCCATGGCCGATATGCTGTTGACTGGGTTCCCCGTTAACAAGAATGCCAACCTGTTCTTCCCGCCGCTGCGTCAGGAGCAGGTGCTGCTGGGCTTACCGGCAAACGGCAATGCGGGCGGCGGCTTTACACCGGTTGCCGAAGTGCATAAGGCGCTCGACGCGCTCGTGAAAGGCCAGCAGCTTAGCACCTACAAAACGCGGGGCAGCGCAACCGGCTATCCGAACTTTGGCGGTCTGATGACATGGTCGATTAACTGGGATAAGTTCAATCAATTCGAGTTTTCCACGAAGCACCGCGCCTATTTGAACGCCTTGAACCCGCCGGCGCCGGATACCCAGCCTCCGACAGCTCCGGCAAATTTGGTATCGACCGGCAAAACCGCAACCACAGTCTCCCTGACCTGGAGCGCCTCGACCGACAATGTCGGCGTGACGGGCTACACGGTCGCCTACGGCTCTTCGCAAGTGAACGTGACAGGAACGAGCGCAACGATACAGGGTCTGAAGCCGAATACGAGCTATACGTTCTCGGTGACGGCTAAGGATGCTGCCGGCAACGTCTCGGCCGCCAGCAATCCGGTGACGGTCAAGACGGACGAATCGTCCGGCGACAACCAAGCTCCGACCGCGCCGACACAACTAAGCGTGGTCTCCAAATCGGCTACGAGCGTGACGTTGAGCTGGACGGCGTCCTCCGATAATGTCGGCGTGACCGGCTACACGGTCGCCTACGGCACTTCGCATGTGAACGTGACAGGAACGAGTGCAGCGATAGAGGGACTGAAGCCAAATACCGGCTATACGTTCTCGGTAACGGCTAGAGATGCCGCGGGCAATGTCTCGCCTGCCGCAGTACTTACGGTGACGACGGACGCACCGTCAGGCGCGCAGCCGTGGGCTCCCGGAACCGCCTATAAAATCGGCGATGAGGTTACGTACGCAGGCAAAACCTATGTATGCCGTCAAAACCACACTTCGCTGCAAGGCTGGGAGCCTCCGAACGTTGCGGCACTGTGGCAGCTGAAGTAATCCGAGCGCGCAGCGGCCGACGAAGCCGATGATGACGCGCGCGCGAAATGCCGCTTGCCGCCGGATGGCGGCAAGCGCTTAAGCGCAAGGTTTGACGAGTCCGTGATTCACCACTTCCGTATCGCAAGTATGAACGAAGCCAAGGCTGCAAGGGAGGCAACCGTCCGTACATGATTCCAAGCGACCCACTTGGAAAGATAATGATTCCAAAGCTCAGCCCCCTCGGAGCTTCGGGGAGCAACCGCAGTCAAGCGTCATTCAACGGGACGTTAAAGATGATCGTCACCAGAAATGAGCCTTCTCAACACTCTGAGCCGTAGGGAAGCTTTTCTACGGCTCTTCGTATGGCTTCTACCTTACCGGTTTGATCACAGAACCTGTCGCTGAACCGCTCTTAGCGTTTATTTCACGATAAATTTAACTCTAGTTCCGTCCGCGTATTTGGAAAGCTTATTTCCTACCCAGCTTCCCGCCCCACGGTTGTCGGACGGATTAATGTAACGAATATCCGCCCCTCTTCCCCCTTCCAAGCACATGGCCATCGGCCATTCGTCCCGATCGTAACCTTTCTTCGGTGGATAGCCTCTCAGAGATTCTTCACGCCGCTCACGGGTACCGTCCCGCTCGATAGTACATACATCGGACTTGCCTGCTGCAATGGCATCTTTAATATGCGCTCCTGTTTCGGGGTATCGGTCTCTCGGAAAAATGAGAATGTAGTCGTAAGATGATGCTGCGAAGGAAACGTTATTCGAGCCTGCAACCGGAAAAAAACTCGCCAGTAAAACCGAGATGAGGAATACAATCGAAAATAGCGACTTTCCCTGCTTCTTAACCATTCGATTACCTCCATATTTCATATTTGGAATTTTATTCCTTTATAATTGTATTAGATAATACATTACCTCTCAATAGTTTTGTTCCAAGTTTATTCTATAGCTTTTGTAAAGACGCTATGGACGAAAAAAAACCAGGTCTTCTTCTTGGCAGAAGTCGACCTGGGTTTCTCTCCGTCTGGATATGGAAATCAATATTATTACGCGTTTGACCTATGAATGCCGATACTAATTTTTGTGATTGCCTATAAATTTTTTAAGTTCTTCCACAGGAATGGCGCCAACGATTTTGTCGACCGGTTCACCGTTTTTAAACAGAATCGTCGTTGGAATGCTCATCACTCCAAACTGAGCGGCCGTATTGGTTTGTTCGTCTACATTAACCTTGAGAATTCTCACGTCGCCGCTATGTTCCCGATCAAACGCTTCAAGTACAGTACCGAAAAAGCGGCAAGGCGCGCACCAAGTCGCCCAAAAATTGACTAATGTCAAGCCTTCGCTCTTTAAATCGTTGGTAAAGGTCGTATCCGTAGTATGGCAAATGGTCATTTGTAGCTTCCTCCCTTTTATTCCTATCATAAATTTAATTCAAATGAATCGAACCGACGGAGATTTCATCACCTCCTCCTCTCAGCTCCGCGGTTCCGGCAGTTTACTAAGCGTTTATTTCTTGAATTCTTCCTCCGTCAAGTCCAAATTAACGCCCATCGCCGTTCGGCTGCCGTCGGCTGCGGCAAAAACCACTTGGGAAGGCATGAAGTACGAAGCGTCTCCTGCGGCATATAAACCGGGTATCAAAGTTCTTCCCCATGCATCCGTCTTGAGCCCGCCGTTCTCCGTCCTTTCGCAGCCCAGATGTTCTCCGAACGGTACGGCCGGCACAAATCTCGGCATCACGAAACCGCCGGCTCTCGGAAGTTCCGTTCCATCCGCAAAACGAACATGCTCAAGCCGCCCATTGTGGCCGACGAAGGCCGTGACAGGCTGCTCCATCACCACGATTCCTTTGGTTTGAAGCCGAGTTTTTTGCTCGTCCGACAGGGACGACTTGCCGTGCGTGCAGACAACCACATCTTTGCTCCAATTGAGGAGAAGCTTGGCTGTATGAAATACGGTCGGAGATTCGGAAACAACGACAAGCGGTTGATCCCGCAGCTCCCAGCCGTCGCAATAGGGACAATTAAACAAGCTTTTCCCGTACAGCGGATAGAAGCCGTCGATGTCAGGAAATATTTCTTTAACCCCCGTCGCCAGAATCAGCTTTTGCGCTTGAATCCTATGGCCTGATGCATCCAGCACCTCGACAAATCCGGATTCGATTTTGCGAACTTCGACAGCCTCGGTTGGCAGATGCTCGACGGACGGATAACGGAGAACCTCCTCATAAGCAATGCGGCGGAACTCGGCCGGCGTCACGCCGTCTCTCGTAATAAAGCCGTGAGACGCATGCGTAACGGCATTTCGCGGCTTGTTGTTATCGATTAAAGCCACGCTTCGTCTTGCCCTGCCGAGCACGAGGGCTGCATTCAATCCGGCGGGACCGCCGCCAATAATTGCGCAATCGTAAATCATGATGTTCATCTCCTCAAGTTAGATATTAAAGACTCATTATATCTATGATTAATTTAAAAAAAATTGTTCACGCACTGCACCGTGTTTTTCCTTTTAACGAAGGGGCTCGTCTTAGGCTTGAGTTTGCTTTCGGGCCAGATCCGCCAATTTCGCTTCTTTGAGATGCGACTCCATCTTCTGTTCCGCTTCCTTCATTACCGCTTGAATCAGACATTCGTCGCCGTGGACAAAATCGCATTCGAATAAGGAGGCGTTGCCTTCAATGGCATGGATAATATCCAGAAACGTAATGTCGTCTTTTTTACGGGATAGCCGGTAGCCGCCGTTAGCTCCGGATACCGATTCGATCATCCCTGCCTTCACAAGCCTCGTTAAAATTTTGGAAAGATAGGTCGGTGAAACGCCTTGGGATTCCGCCAGCTGCTGCACGCCTACCGGTTTAACCGGAGAAGCCTCAATCAGAGCGAGCATCGTGTGCAGAGCATAATTTGTCGCTTTGGAAAATCTCATGGCCAACACCTCAATTAAAGACTTATTGTGTCTATAATATCCTTGAATTACGGACCTGTCAAGTCGCATCTTAGTTTCTTGACACAAAACACCGCAACTGTAAATGCGGCCAGAGTGTTGAGAAAGTGTTGAATTGAGATAATAGAGGTTACGAGGGGGTGGGGTATCCACTTCCGACCGCTGCTCCACCCCGCAAAGTGAAGTTGAATCAGGGAAGCTTAGTCCGAGTACTTTGCGGGGACCCCGGGTCATCGGGAAATTTGAATGGAAGCCGCTTATCAGCGGACATTTCCCGATGACAAAGGCGGCCGCTATCGCTTCTCCAGTGGATACCCCACCTCCGTTTGCATCTCATTTTTTGTAAAAATCCACTTTCTCAACAAGCTCACGCAATTGTAATTACGGCATTTTGATTCACAGGCTCCTACTGTTATCTCAGGATCTTCGGTTTTCGTCAATCGAAGCTCCGACTCGTTTCGTCAGAAGCTCCATGAGATAGAGGCTCGCCTCGTCTTTATCGGAGGTTAGCTCTTTAAACTTTTGCAGGGCGGTGTTAAGCTTCGAAAACCTGGCATCGAAGTCTTTCTCTGCTTCTTTCACCCCTTGAGCATCGGTCAGCTCCTCTAACCCTTTAACCCCTTGCTCCTTTAATTTAGCCAAGTTCGAATCCAGCTTTTCGGCGAGCGAGTCATATTTTTTAGAAGCGGACTTGGGATCGTTTAATTTCATTTTGGCATACACGTTCATGCGATACCCGTACAGTCCAATGGTCCTGTTTCCATCATGAATCCACATGGTGCCGCCGCCGTCACGGATATAATCGATATTGGACAGCTCTGAAATCGCTTCATTTACCGTTTGATGAACAGCGTCCGTATGAGTCTTCAGCTTGCTGTCGTTTGCAAGCAATTTATCCGTTTCCTGTTGAAAGCACTCGCCGATATAGCGATACATTTCATCCTGACCGCGTTCGGAGCGATCCAGCTCGTGCTTGCCGTATTCGTCCTCATAAGTCTGAACGATTTCATCCTTGGACATGTTGGAGACAACCACCCTTGAGCACAGGTTCCGGTTTACTTTCTCCAAAGTGGCGTTACTGTCGGAATCCGGTGTAGTCTGGACAGCGTCTGGTTTCGCTTTCGCTTTAAAGAACGCCACAACGTCACTCACCGTCGTCATTTTCCCGGAGGCATTCAGCCGGTTATCGGTCTCGTAATCCGATACAAAGCTTTTCTCCTTTTGAACAAATATGGACGGAGCGGTCACTGCGGCACTTCCGCCCGAGCCTTTTCCGGTAATGTAATCCGCGAGCACGATTACATCCTTCTTGCCGTCCCCATCGACGTCTTTAAAGGAAACCGCTTTGACGGATTCGAAATTCCACGACGCGACGAGCTTCGGCTGCGGGAACGTATACAAAGTCTGGCCTTCGGCATCCTTTAAGCTGAGCAAAAGCTCTTTATGCCCGTCTGCATTCGTACGTTTGGCGGACACAAAACGAACCTTGCCCCACGACTCCAGCTCAAGCTGAAACGACTGGTCCGCAATTTCCTCGACCGATGCGCCGTCATTTGCAGGAGCGGTTTGCGATGCTGCGGACGGAGAGGCTGCCGAGGGAGCAGGCGCTGCCGATCCAGACGGAGGCGACGTTGAATCGGAAGCTTTCGCGGGCTCATTGAGCTGGCTTTGCTGGCCGGACGGATTGCATCCCGTTAGCACCGCTAATAAAATACCTATTGCCAATAGCCTCATTGCCTATTCTCTCCCCCCTTTTCTATAAACCAGAAATGAACCATATATTGGCACATTTGACCATTCCATTTTCATATTCGCGCTGTACGGACAGATTCCTGCAAATTCTACATTATTCCGTAACTCCAAGTTGAATCATGCGTACCTTTTCTCCTGCAAGAACGCCGCGGCCTCCCGGAGGGATGACCATTAGACAATCGGAATCCTTGATCGAAAGCATCACGCTGGACTGATCGGGTCCTGCCATTTTGACATATACTTTACCGTCTTCGATATAGCTTTTAGCCCGCACGAATCGATGATAGGCATTGACTTTCGTAAAATCCTCCCCTAAGAATGCGGTTGCTTCCGGCGGGAGAATGTCCTTCTTCCCTTGCATGCCCCAGAGCACCGGGCGAACAAACAATTCAAAGCCCACAAAGCAAGCCCCCGGATTTCCGGAAAGCGCGAAGAGAAACTTGCCCTTCATCACGCCAACCGTCGTAGGGCTGCCCGGCCGCATCATCACCTTGTTAAATAACGTCATCCCTTCCCACGCATCAAAAATATCGACCATAATATCGTAATCGCCTACCGAGACTCCGCCTGTCGTAATGACGCAATCCGCCATGGAAAATGCGGCGGTGATTTGCTCCATGGCCCGCTCCGCATCGTCAGGGATAGTTTCCATCAGGATCGGGATGCCGCCTACCTCCCGCACTTGTGCTGCCAGCATATGCGTATTGCTGTTCCTGATTTTCCCCGGCTCAAGCGGCACATGAACGTCCAACAATTCCGACCCGGTTGCGAATATAGCTACTTTGGGGCGTTTAAATACGTTAACCGTTCCCACGCCGAAGGCAGCCAACAGGGCAATCTCGCCTGCCTGTAATTTCCTCCCCTTTTCCAAGGCTAGCTCGCCTTGTGCCAGTTCAAATCCGGTTAAGGTAATGTTTTGACCTTCCTTCTGTTCTTTTTTGATCGAAATGAACGTTTTTTCATCTTGCTCGAAGCATTCCGCTATCTCAAGCATGACGACCGCATTTGCGCCGTCAGGCACCATAGCACCCGTCATAATCCTCGATGCCGTATTCCCTGTTATGGCTTTCGTCGGCGTCGAGCCGCAAGGAATGCTCTCGATGACTTCCAGAATAACCGGCTGATTGGAAGATGCGCCGATTGTCGATTCCCACCGTACGGCAAACCCGTCCATACCCGAACGGCAAAAATGCGGCATATGGTCCGCTGCGAATACATCCGCCGCCAATCTCCTGCCGAAAGCTTCCTCCAATGGCACGTGCTCGACGTCTCCCGGCCGAATATGCTGTTGAATCATCTTTTGCGCTGCGTCAGGCTGAATGGCGTTCCTGCGAAAACGGTTCGAAAGCTGTAAACGTTCCATACTATCCTCCAATTTGCGACATTCTCCTGGAAGTCGGCCGATGTGTCTGTTTTTCATCGTCTAAGGCTTTTGCCATTTCATGATTTTGGGGCTTCAAGTGTAAAGCTTTGAGAAAGAGCTCGCGGATGGCATCATCATTTCCGATCCACTTGCGAACATTAAATTCGTCAGACCAGTATAAACAAGGCTTAATGCTGCCGTCAGCCGTCAGGCGAAGCCTGTTGCACGTTTCACAAAAATGGTCGCTTACCGGATGGATGAGTCCGAAGCTTCCTTGTGCCCCTTCGATTCGGTAATTTTTGGAAGGTCCATTGCCATGGATCGTATGAATAGGGATAACATTCCATCCCATTTCAGTGCAGCGATCGAAAATTGCCGCTAACGGCATATAAGAGGCCTTCCACCCTTTATCTTGATGGCCGATCGGCATGTATTCGATAAATCGTATTTGAAGTGGCCGTTCTATGGACAACCGCAAAAAATCTGCAATTTCATCATCATTGATTCCCTTCATAAGTACGACATTTATTTTAATGGGATCGAATCCCACTTGCATGCAGGTTTCAATACTATCCAGAACACGACGCACATCTCCGCCGCGCGTAATGAAAGAAAACCTGTCCGCGCGCAGCGAATCCAAGCTGATATTGACGCGAGTCAATCCCGCCGCTTTCAGCTTAGCCGCTTTCGGTGCGAGAAATATCCCGTTCGTGGTCAAAGCGATATCTTCTATTCCCGGAACGGCAGCAATCATGGCTACGAGTTTTTCAAGCTCCTTGCGAACTAACGGTTCCCCTCCGGTGAGCCTTACTTTTCGTACACCCATTCCTGCCAGTACCCGCACAACCTCCGTGATCTCCTCATAGGTCAATATCTTTTGGCCAGGTTCGAACTCCATTCCCTCGGGCGGCATACAGTATACGCATCGTAAATTGCAGCGGTCCGTAACGGATATACGCAAATAGTCGTGAACCCTGCCGAACGAATCGATCAATGGACTGCTCATCACTCGGCCTCCTTTCGTCACACTGTTTTATAAAAATGCGCTACCCGATGACATCATCGAATAGCGCACGACTTCGCTCCTTCTATACGCGTTCTTCAAAGTAGATATGATAACGCAGGTTAGCTTTAGGATCATGCGAAACAAAACAGTCTCTTGCTTGGCTGCCCTCCAGCTTGGTCAATGAATCGTCAAATAGGGGTACAGAAAGAAACTGATCGGCATTGAAATAAAACTTCAAATAGGCCCGGTCTTCCGTGAGCGCTGTCTTGAACAGGGTGAACGGCTTGGGCTGCGTTTGCTCTTCGCCCGAGAGATCTTCAATCCATACGGTGATTCGGCTTCCTTCATACTTGGATAACATCGTTTCCCATTCCATCATAAGCCCCCGGCTTTGACGTTATTTTTGCCGCAATGGCTGCACTCCGCATGTTCCTTGACTTCGACCTCTAACCGGTAGCCCTGCAGCCAGTCCCAGAATTGATGAGCTGCCCGCTCTTCGAGATAGGCGAGCATGTCCTCTTCCTTCTCCCAAGCTCCTGTACCCGTAACCTCGGCAACGACGTATTCCAGACCTTCTGCCTGTTTCTGCTCCAGGCTCCATTTCGCATGCTTCGGAAACAAGCTTTTCAGCTGATCGTCAATGATCTGCGCAAAAGGTTGCCCGGGCGCGTCCGCCGCACGTTCCCGAATAAAGCATAAGTCCATGAAAAATTCCGATTTCTTCATCTATTTTTCACTTCCTTCTTGTAAATAAATAAGGCGATCGGAAACAAAATGACGTTTAACGCAGCAAACAAGATCACCAGCTTATAGTTTTCAAAATAATAATGGTTGATCGTATACTGGGTAAAAATGATATTGAGCAGCAGCACGACACTCAGCAGGATGACGCCCCGATAGCTACGCTTCATACCGCTTCACTCCCGTTGCATAAATAGTCGGCCCTTCGACGGCTACGATGATTTCCGGCAGCGGCCTTCTTGGCGGCCCTCCTGTCGGAGCTCCCGATTTAGGGTCAAAAAAGCCGTGATGGCAAGGACAAACCATTCTTTTCTCCTCGCCGTTCCAAAATACAGGGCATTTCAAATGGGTGCATGCATTTTGATACGCTTTGTATTCATTTTCGCCCAAGCGGATCAGCAGCGCCGAATCGTGCTCCCCCGGATAAGCAAACTCGACCGCCTCCCCGACTTTCAACGCTTGAACGTCGGCGATTTTCGTTTTGGGGTGGCTTTTTTGGCCGAGCCCCGCAAGCTCTTTGGCCGCGAGTCCGCCCCAGGGAAGCGTGGAAATGGCAAACACCCCTGCCGCCCCCACCATCGTTTTCATAAAGCCGCGCCGATCGAGGGTTCGCTCATTATTTTTACGAATGTTATGCGTGTAATTGTCTTCGTTATACGGAACCTTGTTGTTCTTCTCTTTATCCATGCGGTCCACCCGCTTTCTAATAATGGTCGCTTTCCTTTGTCTGACGGTTTAGAACAGCTTCTGCTTTCCTTGGATAATGCCCGGAAGGCTGATCTTAACATTCGTCTCCCCTTCCAGAGGCTCGAACGGCTGCCGGCTGGACAGCCATTTGCCCAATCGGTGCTGCTCCTGCTTCTCGGCCAACTCGTTCTCGTCGATCCACTGCAGCGTATTGGTCGGGCAAACGGATGCGCACATCGGCGGGATGCCGTCCTTCGTACGGTCGTAACAAAGATCGCATTTATACATCAGGTTCTGCTCTTCATCAAATTTCGGAATCCCGTAAGGGCAGGCAATCGTACAGTTCTGACATCCGATGCATTTCTCGACGAGAGCGGACAGCACCGCTCCTTCTTCCGTGACCTGGATGGCTTGCGCCGGACAGCTTCTGGCGCATGCCGGGTTCACGCAGTGCAGGCACATCAGCGGAATCGTCTGCCGGTCCACCAACGGGTTGACATCATAGACATAATTGCGGTTCCGTTCGTCGTGACCGCCGCATTGTGTACAAGCCGCAAGACAGCTTCGGCAGCCGATGCAGTTGTCCATTTCGATATACAATATTTTTTTCACAGCAGTGCCCCCTTCGTCCCATCCGCCAGCTTCTCAATCTGGGCTGCGCAAGCTTTAAATTCCGGCATTTTCGACATCGGATCCAGCGCAGCAATGGTCAGCAAGTTGATCGACTGCTCATGTCCGAAATGATAAGGGACAAACACGGTATCTTTACGAATGGCTTCGATGATCTTCACTTTAAAGTACGCTTCGCCGCGCCGGGTAAACAAGCGGACGGTTTCTTCGTGCTCGATACCGTACAGCTTAGCTGTTTCCGGGTGAACTTCGACGAACGGCTCCGGACACATATCCCGCAAAAAGGGGATTCTTCGCGTCTGGTTCCCGGATAAATAATGATAGACGACCCTGCCGGTTGTCAGCCTGAGCGGATACTGTTCACACGGCTCTTCCGCAGGCGGCCGGTAAGGAAGCGCGCATATTTTCGCTTTGCCGTCCGGATGATAAAACTTCTTATCCAAAAACATGTAAGGAGTTCCTTGATCCTGCTCGTCTCGGCAGGGCCAGAATACACCGTTTTGCTTCTCGATTTTATCCCACGTCGCCCCGTAGTAATCCGCATATCCGCCTTTGGAGGCTAGCCTGAATTCATCCGCGACTTTGCTGGCCGTCGTCAGATGACGGAAATATTGGCCTCGGCCGAGACGCTCGGCCAACTCCACTTGAATCAGCCAATCCGGCTTCGACTCGCCAAGCGGGTCCTGGGCTTTATTGATCTTGATGATCCGGCCTTCCAGGTTGGTCACGGTGCCCTCATCCTCCGACCATGTCACTGAAGGAAGGACGACATCGGCAAATTCCGCCGATTCCGATAAGAACATATCGCAGCAAACCATGAAATCGAGGCTTTTCAGCGCCGCGCGGACGAAGTTTTGATTCGGCGCGGAAACCGCAGGATTGGAGCATAACAAATATAAGCCGCGGATCGTTTTTTCGGTCATCAATTCGAACATCTCATAGGCCGAAACGCCGGGCTGCGGCATTTCTTCCGGTGTGATTCCCCAGACGCTGCACACTTCCTGCACGTGCTTCGGATTCGTGATTTTGCGGTAACCCGGAAGCGCATCCGCTTTCTGTCCGTGCTCCCGGCCGCCCTGGCCGTTTCCTTGGCCTGTAAACGTGGCTACGCCGGATTTGGGCCGGCCGATTTTACCGGTAACCAGGCACATATTCGTATACGCCGATACGTTGTCCGTTCCTTTATGCTGCTGCTCGATCCCGCGCGCGAACAGGACGACGGCATTCGGCGCTTTGCCGTAGATTTCTGCGGCGCGGATCAATTTCTCCGGTGCCACTCCCGTAATTTCGCTCGTATATTCCGGGGTAAACGCCTTCACGACTTCCATCGTTTCTTCGAAGCCGTTCGTATGCTCGCGAATAAACGCTTCGTCCACATAGCCTTGCTGGATAAGCAAATTTACCATGCAGTTCGCGAGCGCCAGATCGGTACCGGGCTTGAGATCAAGATGGACGTCAGCCCGTCTCGCAATCGGGGTTTCCCTTGGATCCGCAACGATCAGATACCCCCCGCGATTCTGGACCTCCCATACCCGGAACATCGAGGTCGGATGGCATTCGGCCGTGTTGCTTCCGGCAATAAACAAGCAATCCGACTGGTGAATGTCCGTCCACGGCAGCGTAGATCCGCGATCCACCCCAAGGCTGCGCATGAAACCTGCTGCCGCACTGGACATGCAGAATCTGCCGTTGTAATCGATGTAGCGCGTCTGCAGGGCGACGCGGGCAAATTTGCCGGTCAGGTAGCATTTCTCATTCGTCATGGACACGCCACTGAACACGGACAACGAATCTTTGCCGTAGTTGTTCTGCAGTTCCTTGAACTTCCGCGCAATCAAGTCGTAGGCTTCGTCCCACGACGCTTCGCGGAAGCCTTCCTTCGTTCCTTTCTTCGAAGCGTCTTCCCGAATCAACGGCCGGAGCAGCCGATCGTCATGGTTCGTTTGCTGGTAAGCGGTGACGCCTTTCGGACACATTTTCCCCAGATTCACCGGAAAATCGTATCGTGGCTCTACGCCGATAATCTTGTTACTATCCGTATCCACCCTTAAATTCATGCCGCACTGCATGCCGCAGTAAGAACAGTGGGTCGGAACCAGCTTTTCCTTCGGATGATGCTTATTCTCAATCTCGCGATAAAATTTATCCTTTTGCATTCTGGTTCGCCTCCTTGACCTTGATTTCGTGGGTTGGGACACCCGCAAACCGCGACATGCGATACTTCCGTCGGCAAGGCAGGCACAGCTCGGCGAGGTGAAAGCCTTCGTCCATCTTGAATTCGACGCCGCTTTGCTTCAACACTTGGATGACATCGTTCGACTGCTCGACCGAAACAAATCCGGTGCCGCACACCTTGCAGGCTTTCATTTCTTTCTCCCCATAGTGCTCCCGGTAATTTCGGGCCAGCACGCTCATCGGCCGGAATGGAATATGCGCCAGTTTACCGAATGGAAGGTAAATTAACGTAATAATGACGGACCATTGATGAATCAGCGTAATGACCGGATGGCCCCAGCCGTGCAGGAAAATATTCACCCCCGTGAGCATCAATCCCGTAATGCTGATAAACAGAAGCAGGTACAAGGGGAGAAAATCGTATACGAAGGTTTGCTCCGCTCTTGCCTGCATGTTTTTGATACGCCGGTACAGCGCCATACACACGCCGGCGATGACCATAAAGGCTGTAATGTTCAGTGCATTGTAAAACATGAAGGCAATCCAGCCGTCCGCTTTGACCCGCATGATGTCGATACCGAAGCCGACAACCGTGTAGGTTCCGTTATCTCCCATCGTAAAGTACATCCAACCGAATACGAGCGGAAACGTAACCAGGCAAGAGAGAATACAGCCCCACCCCAGCAAAATATGCTGCGTCCAGCGGTAGATCCCGCGGTTCCATATAAACTTGTAGGTGGCCAAATGCTCAACGGTTGTTTGCGGAGTGCTTCTGCGAAACAGCAGCCGCAGGCCTTTCTTCATGATGACCTTCGTCGGCGGACGCTCGCCCCAGGCGATAAACCGGTAGAAAAAGCCGCCGATAAAAACGACCGTACCGACCATATACCCGTATAGAGCCAAGTCAATATGAGTAAAAAAACGGGAGCCGATATACATCAGAATGATGAGACAAACAACCGTAAAGAAGTAATTCTTAGCAAATTTAGATGCAAACGCCCGGTCCATGTTCTGACCTCCATAATTCATTTTTGGTCACTTTCATTAAAGCATCGGCCTCTCCCCATTGACTGTGACGGAAGTCACAAGTCCGATCCAAGAAGCGAATTTTGTTCAAAAAACATCTTTGACTCCGCTGCAAGGGCTTTCGGTACATAAGCGCAATAGGGATCGCTTTCCAGATAATCTCCGGTAACGGCATAGGCTCTCGCCCTCGAACCTCCGCACAATTCTTTGAATTCACAAGCCCCGCATTTGCCCTTTAACCGCGATTTGTCGCGTAATGCGGTCAGGACCGGAGAGCTGCGATAAATTTCCGTTAGCGGACGCTCCCGGACATTGCCGCATACGACAGGCAAAAATCCGCTCGGGTAAACCTCTCCGGTATGGCTTATGAACACAAACCCGTCTCCGTCATTTACCCCTTTTGGCGCGCGTCCGAGAAGGTCCTGGCGTTTCGCTCCCATGGCCGCAATCTGCTCGCCTGAACGCTGCTTTTCCTGCAGGAGAACTCGCCGGTAATGCGGCGCTTCCGTTGCTTTTACCCCATACGGCATCTTTTGCTGGATGTGACACAGCCATTTCATCACTTCTTCGTGCTGCTCCGGGGTGATGATATCTTTCACCATCCCGCGTCCGGTGGGCACAAGGAAAAATGCGCTCCAAAGCACGGCTCCCATCTCCTTGACCTTGTCCGCGATCGCTTCAAGATCGTGAAGATTATATTGGGATACGGTCGTATTCACCTGAATCGGGATTTGCAGTTCCTTTAAGTATTCGATCCCTCTCATGGTCAGATCGTAAGATCCCTTTGTTCCGCGAAAATGGTCATGAATCTCCGCACAGGAGCCATCGAGACTGAAAGCCCACCGCGACAGCCCGACTTCCTTCGCCTTCCGGACCGCTTCACGCGTTACCTTCGGCGTGGCGCTCGGCGTCATGGAGACGGGAAGGCCTTTCTCTTCGATCGCATAGCGGGCAAGCTCGAACAGATCGGGCCGCATTAACGGATCTCCGCCGGTAAAGACGAATAGCGGGTTATCCATCTTGGCGATTTCGTCGATGAGCTGCTTCCCCTCTTCGAAAGACAGCTGCCCGGGGTCCGCTCCATACTGTGCCTCCGCTCGGCAGTGCAGACATTTCAAAGCGCAGGCCCGGGTGACTTCCCATATGACGATGAATGGATTTTCGTTGTAATCCCTTTCTTTTATAAGGGGCTTCAATAAGATCCCTCCTTCTCAGTTGCCATCTGGAGAGAAAGCATGAATATTTTTATTGTTCCGAAGCATCCTATTTGTTGACATATTATGACTCAGGAGGTTTCGCATGGAAAATACTAAGACTCTTTACGAAAAAGTTGGCGGAGAACCGGCCATCTCTAAAGTCGTCGATTATTTTTATGAGCTTGTATTGGCGGATGATACGGTGAACGAGTTTTTTAAGAACACCGATATGGAGAAACAACGGCGCCACCAGACCAAATTTATCAGTTTTGCGTTAGGGGGGCCGAACCAATACTCGGGAAAATCCATGGCCAAAGCTCATGAGGGCATGAACCTGCAACCGGTTCACTTTAATGCCATCGTTAAGCATCTGCATGATTCACTTGCACATTTCGGCGTCAGCGAGCAGGAAATCGAGCAAGCCTTATCTCATGTCGCTGAAGTAAAAGACGATGTCCTGTATAAATAGGGAATGATAAGAAAGCTGAGAAAGACCGCAGACTTGAACGGGTCCGGAGCTTTCTCAGTTTCTTTTCTACTTATTTCTCAGCTCTGAAATGTCGCTGAACATCCCCGCGTAATTTTTTACTTCGCCGGCGTCGTTTTTGATTGCGCTGATCGTCAGCCATTGAAGGTACTCGTCGCCGTTTTTCCTCCGGTTCCATATTTCGCCCTGCCAGAAGCCTTTCTCTTTGATCGTTTTCCACATCGCGGCATAAAAATCCGACGGCTGTTTGTCTGATTTTAAAATGCGCGGATTTTCCCCAACGACTTCCTCCTGCGTATAGCCGGTCACTTTGGTGAACGCCGGATTCACCTGCTGGATCGTACCCTTCAAATCTGTGATAAGAATGGCTTCCGCCGTATTTTCAATAATTTCCGCAGCCAGATGAAGCCGGTCTTGATAGTACATCCAAAACACAAGGACAAGGCTGACCAAAGCAAACTCGGACAAGGCCATGAATCCGATTGCATAGTGGCCCGTCAGGCTGAATAACGACGCGAGAATCAGAGGCGGGAAAAATCCCCCAAGGCCGCCCATGGCAGAAACGATTCCGTTCACAATCCCGGCCTGCTTCAGGAAATAGAGCGGCACCAGCTTGAAGATCGTGCCGTTTCCTGTCCCTGCGCAAACCGCGATCAGCAGACAACCGACGGTATAAAGCTGAATGTCCGGCGAGAAGGAAAGCAAGATGCCGGATAAGGTCAGTCCCCCGAATACGAACATCAGAATGACAAAAGAATTGAACTTGTCGCCCAGCCATCCGCCGATCGGCCGTGCCGCCGTCGCGATCGCAATAAATACAGCCGTTCGGAAGCCCGCGTCCGCCTTGGCCAATTGGAAGTGGCTGACGAGAAAATTCGGCAAATAGATGGTAAATGCGACGAAGCAGCCGAAGGTGATAAAATAGAACAGGCTGATCGCCCATAGCCGCGGATTGCGGTATATTTCCTTCATCTGCTCCCGCACCGGGGTCACGACCTTCGGCTCCTTGCGGTCGCCGAGAAAAACATGAAGGAGGACAAACACGGCAAGCAAAATCAAATACAGCTGGACGGTGGCAGACCATCCGATCGAGCCTGCGATAACCGGAGCGCCGAACGCTGATACCGCCGTCCCCAGGTTGCCAATGCCGTAAAGCCCGTTCACGGAACCGTGCTTTTCCTTCGGATAATATTTCGGCAGCGAGGTAACGCCGACCGAAAATACGGCGCCGCCGATGCCGAGGAAGAAACCGCCGATCAGCAGATCGACGAACGTCGTTGCCTGGCTTACATAATAGACAGGAAACAGCAGCAGAACAAAGCTGATGGCGAACAGCTTTCTCGCGCCGTATTTATTCGTCCAGAAACCGATCGGAATGCGCAGGATCGAACCCAAAATCACGGGCACGGCCGTTACCCAGGACAGCTGGCCCGGAGTCATCGGGATGTCCGACTTGATGAAAGGCATGAGCGAAGACAGAATCACCCAAACCGCAAAACCGAGAATTAGACTTACCGTTTGCAACGGCAATTGGAGCTTTCGAACATCCATCCTTTTTCCCTCCACTCTTAGTCAATCATGATCGTTCCAATTTCATAAAGCTCGTTTCGGGCTTATGACTGGGGCACAAGACGTGGCTGCGGCGCAAATCGGTAACCGGCACGCCTCCCCTTACCAAGTGTAACGTTGCCTCCTTTACGGAATGTTTCTTTTCAACAGGAACATTTTGAAAATAACATTTCTCACTATTTCATCACTGTGATGCAAATCATCATGAACCGTAGTTATACAGCGTAAAATAACTCACTTTCACAAAATGGACACAAATTACTTGAATAACCGGCATCCCGTTATCCTGCGCCCAGATGATTGTTTTCTTCGCAGGAAAGCTGCCACGTGCGCAGTTCATAGCTTTCCGTGCCGGTCGATACAAACGGATCCGATTCGGCGATGCTCCGCGCTTCTTCGTAGCAAGAAGCACGGATAATCACCATCCCTCCCTGGTAATCGGAGAACGGTCCGCAAAGCTCCAGTTGACCGTTTTGCTCCAGTTTACGCAGGAAAGCAATGTGTTTTCGGATCAGTTCTTCTGTCAATTTCTTACCAGGATTCAGCGACAACAAAATCACATACCTTGTGAACTTTGTCATGTCTACTCTCCTTTTCACCATGGTTGTTACAGCTCTTCAACCTTAACTCTCTTTCTCGTATTCCAGTCAAACCTTCTCGCTTTGCCCCAGAAGTTGAACTCCCCGTGATAACAACCTTCCTTATCCACCTTGATGCTTTTTCTGGATATCATCTTTACATAACCGATCACGCGGCTGAATGTGGCGATATCGTCACTGCCGCAAACCGGACAATTCCCGATATGTTTTCCATCCTGTGCCACCAATTGCCGATTGCAGCTTAAGCAGCTTGTCAGGGTAGGTGTAAGCGTAATATAGTTAATCGGCTTTTCGAATATGTTGCCGAGATATTGCGCAAGTTGGCCCGGTGCAAGTTTGCTTTCCACAAAATGATGGAGAATGCTTCCCGATGTGGCGTACCCCTGGAATTCCGCACTGTTTTCGATTTGTTTGAGGAAGTCTTCCTCGCTGAACGGAAGCATGCACCCGGACGTCAGGTATACGTTATCGCCGCTGCCCTGAACATAGACATGCCGTCCACGCTGTTTCCCCCATTTCAAATCATGCCGGGCGAGCTTGATCGCGGCGTTCTCCCCGGGAGCATATTCAATCCCGCAGGCCACTTTATCCCGCACGATGAACTCATTGATGATGTCAGTCATCGCTTGCATGAGACGATGAGCCAGCCTCTTGCCCTCCTCGTTCAACAATCCGCCTTCAAAGCCCATATTATGCAATCCCTCGTGCATACCGGTCACGGCAAATACGTTAAAATAGTTTTTCAGATCGTTGTTGAATGCGAAAAACGTCGGGTACAGCTCTTTATTTCTTTCGATCCATGCCCTTTTTGCCTGATGGCCCTGCTGCATGAGTTCCAGAACCTCTCTGATTTTATCCAAGAGTACGGATTCGTTATGTCCAAATTCCATCAGCATTCGATTCAAGTTAAGATTCAACACTTGCACGGCGCCGGTCGATCCGGTAGAGCTGCCAAAAATGCCGCTTCCGGCCCTCGAAAGCACGGATAAATCGATCTGCAGCCTGCAGCATAAACTACGGCTCGCTTCCGGATCGCGCGGTTTCAACAAAGGGTTGCGTTTTTTGTAATATTCATTTTCAAACGGTTTCGTCCGGAAGTTTTCAAAGTAGACGCCGCCCCAATAATACATTTGCTCAAGCAAGTACAGAAACAGCTCGTCCTGTAGATTAAAATGATCGTCAATTTGAACCGTAATTAAAGGAAACGTAAACGGAATCCCTGTTCCCGTCCCCTCTTTCATCACATCGATAATCGCCTTGTTGATCCGGTCAAAATAGATAGGCGGAATATCTTGATATTTAATATTTTTGGCAACGCCTCCGATAATGACGTATTCGTTTTTGATTTCCTCGGACGGTTTACCGAATTCCATTGTGATGTTCGAAAATGCGGATTGCGAGCCTCCGCGCAGCGGCATGTTCATTTCCCATATCAAGCCTTGAAACAACTGCTTCAGTTCGTGATCCGAATACGCTTTGCCGTTTTCCAATTGTTCAAAATACAGGTAGGATGCAGAAATGGTTGTTAATTGGGACAACATCACCGCGCCGGATACTTGCTGCGACATCAGCACGATGACGTTGCTAACGTGTCTTAAGAAAACATCCAGCTTCTTCGTCGGTTTGGAGGACAGCATATTTTTGGCTAAATTAGGTATTCCCATCATCGCGATATCTTTGCATCCGACGCTCATGCAGTACGGGCTTAATTGCTTATCGTGTATGTATACAACGCCTTCTTTATAGAGCTCCGTCAGTTTGGACGGCAATATGTGCGAAAGCAAAAATTCCTCTTCGGCAAAGTTTGTAAGATTGTGGCGCAGCAGGGGCAGAGAGTACACAAAATTGCTATTCTCGCGTTTTAAATAGTCCGATTTTTTGTCCTCCACCTCCGAGGTGAATTTTTCGATAATTTCGTTAAAATGACTAAACATTCATCCGTTCCTCCCTGACCACAATTGATTTTTTCGTCCCGTTCAAGCCGGAAAATAAAATTCATTTAATTTATACGTGACCTCGCTGTTGTAACGCTCCTTCAGCTCATCGACATAGCTGCGAATTTGTTCAAAATATTCCTCACTTAAAACAGGATATTTTACAGTGCGTACCTGACTGTAAGGACTATTGTGCCGAACGACCAATTGGATCGCCGACATCATGTTTTGAACCAGCGCAGGGGTAGGAACGACGCCGAGAACGGCTTGATAGGCGGCCATATCGACGTTCTTATCGAAAGCATGGTACGGCAATTTCATATCGATATGAATCCCGTCAGCCAGCTCTCTCTCCAGTAAATGGCGTATTTTCTCAGGAAACGTGCCGTTCGTGTTAATGATGATTTTGCCCTGGAACCATATCCTCAGCCTTGTAAGAAAAACGGAAATTTCTTTAAGATTGCCCATCAAAAACTCTCCGCCGCTGAAGATGACGGCATCGAATAAATATCCGTTCATCTTGATTTGTTGCAAAATATCATCCGGCAACAAATAATGCTCATGATTGGATGCAACCAATTCATCATAGTTATGACATCCGAAGCAGTGTAAATTACAGCCGGCAAGAGAATGAATCACCAAAGAGGTGTTCCCCGGCAGATCCTCGAAAGTCCGAATCATGATTGGATAAAATCTTAGCACTTTCCCGTTAACCCCCTCTCCTCAAAAACTAAATATAGTGTTATCAAAAATATTTTATCACCATATATAGTATATTTCGGTGATTCGAGTCACTAAAGAGGTCGCCTTTTAGACGACCTCTTCTGGGAAATCCGCTTGTTAAGACTCGTTGGCAGGATTGCTCACGCGCTGGAAAAGAATGTTGTTTTCCAGGTGGATATGCTGGAACAAATCCGATTCGAGCTCTTGCAGCTTGTGGAACGCCAGCGTGTAAGTCCGGCACGCGCCGGCCGGCAGCTCGTAATCGCTCGTGACGGCTCTCATTTCGTGCAGGAGATTGCCTACGCCGCTGTGATCCGCCTCAAGCTCACTTATCGCATTCGCCGTTTTCTCCGCAAGGGATGGGGCCGGATTGAGCTCCAATTCTTTGATTAACGGAAAGACAGTCGCCTCCTCGGCAATCAAGTGCTGTTCAAGCTCCATTTTCATCTGATGGAAAAGCAAATGAAGCTTGGCGAGCTCACGGTGTTCCGGACCGTGTACCCGCAAAATTTTGGTGACGAATTGGCTTAACACGGGGAGCTCCCGTTCCAAATACGCGTGATGCGTGGTGACGATATGATCGATCAACTGACTCGACGAGAGCTTGAGCCAGTCCGTGTTGGGATCGATTTTTTGGTTCGCTTCCTCGTAGAACCGGTTCAGTTTTTCGATGAAAGCTGCTTCCTCGATGTTTTTCTGTCTTAGCGCTGTTGTCAGAGGACGGCCCCCGCCGCAGCAAAAGTCGATGCCGTGCTCCTGAAATAAGTTGCTGGACCCGGGAAAAGCGGTCACGATTTGTCCGATCGTTTCGGAACCGTTAAAAGCAATGCTCATTGGGTTGGCCTCCTTTTGACATGACCGTTTATCCAGTGATCATGTTCTTGTCTAAATTGTAATGCAACGAGCATAAGCCTACTGTGTTTACAATCACGTTTTTTTCTGCTCTCCTAGCCCCAAAATGAAAAGTCCAAGGTTCGTTGCCGGTAAGCAACAAACCTTGGACTTTTTCCAGAAATGACATTGAACCTGCTTAAGCAAGATTTCCAGGCACCGACTTCAATATTTTACCGGTATTCACCGCTTGCGCGGTTGTTATGGCCGGACGAATCCATTTCATGTTCTTATCCACCTCCTTTGACTTAATCTTTGGTCTTCCCGATCAATTCCAGCACTTGCTTGATTTTTCTTTTCTCATGCGGACAGGGGCGCTTCCCTGTTCTCATCCGGTATAACGGGCAATGGTTGCCCTGACAGGCGGGGCGGAAATAACATGTGCGGCAAACCGGGTCCCGTTCTTCGCCGGAGCCGGTCCATCTCGCCATTTTGTCCGTATCCAGAACCATGCTTCCATCTGCATGAAGCTGCCCGACATGATTCACCGGGTCGTCCAGCGCAACCGAGCATTTGTACAGCCGTCCGTCCGCTCCAATCACGAACGCATTGGGCTTGGCGGCATAACAGACGGCTCCGGACGGCATAAGCGAATCGATGATCGTCTCGCTGAGCGGCAGCCCGCGTTCCACCCCAAGGCCCGTCAATTCCCACAGATGTGCATCCGAAGCGGTCCGGTCGCACACGGGAATGCGGTCGTCGTTTCGTCCGCCCCACCGGCCGACCGGTCGGACCAGAATCTGAAAACGCTTGTCACCCTCGAACCATGCGAAAAGCTTCGTCAGCAAATCCGGCACTTCATCCGCGTTATCCTCGTCAAAATTGATTCGAATATCGATAGCAAACGCAGCATCGACATCACGAAGCGCCTTCAAATTGCCGATGATTTTCTCGAACGTTCTGCCGCCTCCGCGAAGGGCCCTTCTCCTGTCGTGAATCGATTCCGTTCCGTCCAGTGTCACCATGAATCGGCGCACGTTGCGGTCAAGCAGCTCCATAAACCGCTCTTTCGTCAAAAAGTATCCGTTTGTGGACATGTCTGCGGAGTAGCTGATGCCGTTTTTCGAGCAGCTTTCCAGGAAACAATCCGACAATTCAATAATCGTATCGGGAACAAGCATCGGTTCGCCGCCGAACCAACTGACGGCAAGATGTTCGATGCTTTCGGCAGCTTGCCGGACGTATGCTTTTAAACCGTCGATC
Source organism: Paenibacillus tyrphae (assembly GCF_024158745.1). GTDB lineage: Bacteria > Bacillota > Bacilli > Paenibacillales > NBRC-103111 > Paenibacillus_G > Paenibacillus_G tyrfis_A. The sequence goes on from NZ_JAMZAW010000010.1 coordinate 77,894, forward strand.
GTCTCCCGCGTCATGGCGCCACGGGGAAAGCTCTGGTAACAATACGTGCAGCGAAAGTTGCAGGCTTCCGTAGGCATGATCACGAGATGCTTCGATTTCGCTTCATTCAGGGCAGCGTGCAGCTTTTGCGCCTGCGCAAGCTCGTCCGTCTCGTCCGACACCAAAAATCCGGCATCGTGCAGATCGGAGGCCATTCCTGACAACTCCTCATGGAGAGCTTCCTTCCCCAGCACTCTAAGGACTTCTGCCTCCTCATCCGGCTCGAAGGCGGCCATGGCGCCGGAAAAGGAGTTGTAAATCATCCCTCCTTTTCCGTTCCATCGTACGATGGTGGAATAGCGGGAAGGAGTCCAACGGTCAGTCACTTTTGCCAATCCTTATCACCCTTCATCGTTGAATGAACTTAGCGGAAAGTATTACAAACTGCACCGCACCCACAATTTCAATAATTCCCGCCTTCGAGGGACGCATCGGCTTGCCTGCGAAAGCAAAAGCCCGCGCAGCGGAAAACGCATAAGCGAGGATCATCCACGGATGGCCTACCACCCACAGCACGAGTGGCAGCAAAATGTGATACGCTCGCGTATAAGCGATCCAGCGCTTGTTCTCTCTTTCGCGGAAGATAGCCTTCACAAAAAAGACGCTGCTTGTAAAATACAAAAAGCTGAACAGAACGACCGTCGCCATCATCCGGTCCCATCCTCCCCCGCCCACCAGGTAAGCGGCTGCTCCTCCAATACTGAAAAGGAGGATGGCGCAAAGATCGTTAACCAGCGCCCTTTCCGATTTGTGTCTCGTATGCCATATGTTCACCGAAAGCAGCACAAGAAGAAGCGGACCGAAATAGAGCAATGCCGGATGGCTGAAAAGCGCCGGCACCAAACAACAAGCCGCAACTAAACCGTAAATCGTCCCCCATTTGATCCAATGCCGCCGATTGGCTTTATTTTTCATGGATTGAAGAAAAGGATAAGACGACATGTAGAGAAACAGCCATCCCATAAATAACGGCAGATGCATCAACTGCGGCTTCCCGGCGAACATGCCGAGCAGAAAAGGAACACTGACCATCGCCCAACCGCCGTGTTCATGAGGAATCACTATTTTTCGCTTCTTCATGGGACAGTCGCTCCTCTCGCACCTTATTGCACAACTATCATATAATTGCCGCCCCCATCCGCTCTATGATATTATGCACATGCCTTGCAGATCGCGAGGATGTTTTTAGATCCCTTCGGCTACACAGGCCATTCTATCGATTTCCTTTAAATACATTAACCTCAAATTAATGTTATATATTTTTTTCAGCTTCTCTTCGTTTAAAATATCGGCGGCATGGCCGCATTCAAATTGGCCTGACTTGTCTATGATTCCGATTTTATCGTTCAACAATATGGCATGATCCGGTGTATGCGTTGTCATGATGATGCCGTAGCCTTTGCGGGATAGTTTTTTTATGATTTCAATGGTTCGAATCTGATTTCCATAATCCAACTGTGAAGTCGGTTCATCCATTAATATGATTTTGGATTGCTGGGCAATGGCTCTGGCAATGGTGACCAACTGCCTCTCTCCGCCACTGAGCTCCGTATACGGCTTGGTTAACAAATGACCGATCCCTATCATCTCAATGGCCTCAAGTGCAATATTGTAATCCTTGTCGGACGGCATTGAAAATGCCGAAATATACGGCGAGCGCCCCATAACAACAAATTCCTTGACCGTAAATGCATAGGCAGGCGTATGATTTTGGGGAACATAGCCGATATTTCTTGCAAATTCATTCATGGTGTAGTCATAAATGGATTTTCCGTCAAGGAAAATATCCCCCTGATCCCCTTTAAGCAATCTCGCTATACAATTCAACAGGGTAGACTTGCCCGACCCGTTGGGTCCCAAAATCGAAAGAATCTCCCCCTCGTTCAGGCTGAAGGATACGTTGGAAAAAACTTTCTTTTGTTTAAATGAAAAACTTATATTGTTCACTTCAAGTCTCATGAAATGTTCATCCTTTGTTTATGCAGAATCCAAAAATAAAAGGGCGCTCCTACAAGCCCCGTTAAAATACTGATGGGCAGTTCTGCCGGGGAAACGATTCTTGATAGCGTATCAATCATTAACAAAAATCCTCCTCCTATGATGATAGAAAGAGGAAATAACCTTTTATTGTCCGGCCCGATCAGCATCCGCCCCAAATGAGGGACGATTAGCCCGATCCAACCGATGGTCCCGCTAACACATACGGCACAAGCTGTTAAAATAGTAGACAGCACGATGACGACACCGCGATAAAATTCCGTATTGACGCCCAGATTTTTAGCCTCGCTTTCTCCTAAAGCAAGAATATTGACTCTCCATCGGATAGCGAGCAGTAACATCATTGAGATCACCATGGGAATGGAGATTATCAATATATCGCCCTTGGAGATCTTGGCTAAGCTGCCCAGAAGCCAATAGGTGATCTCGGCAAGCTTATTCTCCGTATCCATCATATATTTGGTCAACCCTAGTAAGGAAACCATCATTCCGTTAACGATGATTCCCCCTAAGACGAGAACGATGGCTGAACGATTTTTCATGAACTTTGGAATCGCGCTTGTTATCATAACGGCCAATATGCCTCCGGCCAAGGAGGAGATTTGTAAACCGAATGTCCCCAAATGAAAAAGTATGGCTAAAGCAGCCCCCAGCCCCGCGCCGGAGGAAACCCCTAAAATGTCCGGGGAAACCAAAGGATTTCTAAAAATCCCTTGGTAAGCGGCCCCAGCCAATGCCAGCGAACCCCCGATCATAATGGAAGCGATGATCCTGGGCAATCTTAAATTCAAAATAATATTTTCAATGGTTTGATTTACATTTGACGGCTTTCCAAGCAGCTTCGACGATAAAACATCCAAGACATCTGAAATCGGAATGCCATATCGCCCTAAGCAAAGCGCTGCGATCGAAAGGACGAACAACAGGAGCCATAGCGTTAAAAAAAGCATGTAACCTCTAACCTTGCTGAATGAATCAGCCTTTTGCTTTATCGCTTCCATCTTCTGCTCACCCGGTTGTTTATTTAACAACTTCTCCTTTTAAGAGCTGCTCCAACTGCTGATCGGTCATGTCGAAATTCGAATATTGTTTGTAAAACTTTCTGGTTTCCTCTTTCATATCCATCACGAACAAATCGGGATGGAACGTGGCCGCCGCCCACAAAATTTGCAAGGCGCTTTCCGCCCCAAAGCGGTCCCAAGCAAAGCATCCGGAGGGGATTACGAATATTTTATTGTTTTTTACCGCTTTAATTTCGCTCCACTCCGGAGCTGTTTTGAAGCTCTGTACCACCTTCTTGCTCCCTTCTCCGCCACTAACTACGATGATGTCGGGATTTTTCTTTAAAATATCTTCCGGGGTTACGGTCACCCGCATGCCTTTCCCCAAATCGGAGGTTGCATATTTCCCTCCGCCGTTGATAACCCATTCTTCCATAATGGTCCCGGCGCCAGTTGTTGAGTACATATTATCGACCGCATAATAAACTACCGGTTTATCTTCTTCCCGCAAGTTTTTGAACGTGTCTTGAACCTTTTTTAAATTTCCGTCAATGTAGGCAACTAATTTATCTGTTTTACTTTTGTAATCATCACCTAAAATGTCGCCTAAAGCGGAAACGGATTCTTTCATTGTTTTATAATTGTTAAACATTAGATTTACACCCTTTAATCCCACTTGGGTGTAGCTTTTTATATTATCATCGCTGGCGGTTATGATCACTTCGGGGTCCAGCTTCAGCAATTCCTCAGCATTCTCTTCTGCTGTTGGAATTTGCTCCAGCTTCGGATAAATAAGCTTATTAAAGGGCAATGTTTTCACATATTTATGTACGCCTACTAATTTATCGCCGGCTCCTAAGAAAATCATCATGGTTGCAGACGACGGCCAGGTATTGACGACCCTTGTTATCTTTCCCGGCAGTTCGACTTCTTTCCCCGACATGCTGACGACTTTTTTGGTTGTCATTGCATTCGCATCACGTTTTGATACATCCACCTTAACGTCAGTGCCCGCATGATTAGTTGCCGTTGATTTTGCACATCCCCCTACAACGATCGTCATGGCAAGTAACCATAGCATGATGTTCATCTTTCTTTTTCTCATCGTTAGACTCCTTCGTATGTAAAATCCACGTCTTCAGGCTTCCACCACATGACATAAGTGGAGGTTTCTCTTAAAAACCGAACGGAACCGTCCTTGCCTTCGATCAAATACTTGTCTACATTTTGCCTGAATAAATCTTCTTGATCCTCGTCCACCGTGCCTAAAGTTCTTAAATCGTCATAGGCTTCTTCTTTATTCCGAAAGTTTTTTTCAAATCCGTCTTTCACGATGACAACGCTCGGATCAATCCCTAAGTCATACAGCATATTAAACCGAATGTTATACCCGAGCTGGCGGTTTTCTTTGAAGTCAAGCTGTACATTGCCTCTTACTCCACGAAATAAATCCAATTGTATCGATCTTAAGAACGGCCCGTTGGCAAAGCTCAAAAGAAAGACATATTTTTTGGCAAGCTTATTTAGTCTTTTAATATCTTTTAGTGCAACGGTACGTGATGCAAAAACGACATCATGCTGTTCTAATTGGTTGATTTCACTTTCGTTATTCCAATCCAACAGATGAAAATGAATATTATCCGCCTGCTCTTCTTCGGCGTATTTTCTCGCATAACTTAACATGTTCGGAGATGCATCGATGGCGGTAACGCTGCTCACTTTTTTGGAAATGGGCACACACAATCTTCCTGTCCCGCAGCCTACATCCAGAACACGGTCATGGGGTTCCAGAATCATAGCATCCACTTGATGTTTCGTATAACTTTTTTCCATTCTGGACATCTTGTCATACATATAGCCGAACTGATCCCAAAACTTAGCCGGATCTACGTCCTTGTCATCCGTTGTCTTGCCATAAGCGAGTTCAAGCATCTTTTCCCAATTGATGATCCCGGCCATTCCATCCACATCCCTTTCAACTCCATTGTTGGTACGAATCACATCATACATATTAATACTAAATATACTTATTTAATGTGATTACACGCACTTTAACATGGAATTAGTTATAATTAATTATGTTTAGATATAATTGATTTAGCTTGCTAGAAACCCGCTACGCGTATAAAATTCTCAGCATACGCCGGTGGGGTATATCCCTCCAGCCGCTCTTGAAACCCGCGAACTTGATTAGAATTAGCGGTATTTTCGCGGGTTTCAAAGGCGGACGTAAACTCTTACGGGACATACCCCACCTCTATTTTGTCTGAGATTTTTTACTTCCAGGTTTTTAAAAACCTCGAATAAATTATGTTTAGATATAATTAATTATATTTAATTTTATTTTCAGAAGTCAAAGGATATTGTGAACGACCGGGAACATTTGTACGACTCTATCAGGTATCGAGCCTACATCCGGTTCGGGGCAGGCAAGCCGAGGATGGACAGCCCGTCGTGCATCGTATCGCGATACCGTCCGACCAGCCACAGACGGAACCCCTGCGTACCTTCGTCCGTCTTAAGAATCTGGCATGCCGTATAGAAATGGTTGAAAAGGGACGCCAGCTCATACAGGTACGTGCAAAGCAGATTTGGCGCCAAGCTGGAAACGACTTCCTCCAATGTCTCCGGCCAGTAAGCGAGCTGTTTGAGAACCGCATATTCCTGCGGCGTAAGCCCCACGGAGGCAGGATATGCCGCTATTGCAGTGATATCGCTCATCGCGGTGTCCGCCAGGGAACGGGCTTTTTCCAAAATGCTGCATGCTCTGGCATAAGAGTACATTAAATACACGCCGGTATTGCCGGATACCTCCGTTGCTTGCTCTAAATCAAACACCACTTCCGTCTGCAAATGGAATTTAAGCAAATAGTACCTGATAGCTGCCGCTGCAATCGAACGGCTGTCCAAGCCTTCGTGCTGCGAGCGCTTTGCTTCGATGACGGCTTCCATATGCGCCACAAGATCCGCCACTTTGATGCCGATCCCCTGTCTCCCGGACATCGGATACGATAACCTGCCGTCGGACGTGTCGACGCCAAGACTTTCGGCCGTCGCCTGGCTCAGTGATACCACCCCATAGCTCACGTGATGCAGTTGAGCAGCTTGCTTATCGTATCCCAATGCCTGCAAAGCCTGCTTCACCATCTGCTGCGGGTACTCTTGACGATGATCGATCACGTTGATCAGCATATCCGCTCGCCCAATGTCCTGCTCCACTCCTTGCGCATGCGTGGACCATACCCCATCGCCGAAGGGTTGATAGCGGAATTGTTTATCGAGCAAGCCGAACTTCCACATGTGATAGGCAATATCTTTGGCCGTATACGTCAGTATCCCGTTGGAACGCACCAGCACCTTGTCGCTTTGAAATTCCGTCTGTCCGGCTGGATCATCGGCCTCCTCCGCCGTCTGCTTGAGCACCCAACAGCCGGCCAGCTTGCCTTCGCTTTCCTGCCGGAACAGATCGGTTTTTTGCAGTCTCTTGAACGCCTCCTGCCAGAAGCCTTCACGAACAATGCTGCTCTCCCATACCAGCACATCGTAGTCAATTCCAAACTGCCGCATGTCAGCCAGATGCTCCCTGACCATTTGCTCCGCGACCAGCATACCGAGCCAGGCGATATTGTTATGTCCCAATTCCAGATGATGCAATACGTTCGCCCGCTCCTGCTCCAGCTCGGGCTGTTTGCGGTATTTCCGGTTGATTTCCGCATAGACGTCCCAGCAAAAATCGCCAAACCGGGAATGCTGCTGCTGTACCGACGTCCGCAATACGCCGACAACCGTATCGGCCAGTTGATTGCCCAAATCGTCGATGTAATTGTGAACCTCTACCTGATGGCCCATCCGCTTAAGCATTCTTGCCAAAGTATCGCCAATGCACGAATTTCGCAAATGCCCGATATGCGCCGATTTATTCGGATTAATCGACGTATGCTCGATCAATACTTTTTTGCGGTCATTATCCAGCCGGAAAGCATCTTGATGATGCGAGTTAACGATCCAGTGCTCCCAATGGATAAACAAATTCACAAAACCTGGCGCCGCGACCTCAATACGTTCGAACCATCCTGCAAGGCGCGGATGACTAACGAGCCTCGCTTTGATTTCGTTAGCGATCGCCAAAGGATTTTGCTTGAGCACCCGCACCAGCTTCATAGCCAGATTCGTGCTGTACTCCCCGTGCCGGTCATTTGCCGGATGTTCAATTACGATCGCCAGTTCCTCCGGCACGGCATGCCCTGCTTCCTGGAGAAGCTGCTCCGCAATGTCTTCAAGCGCTTGGTTAAGCTGCTTATGAATCATTTTCCCAACCCCCAGATGGATAAAATAAAAAGGCCCCCGTCTCCAAAAAGAGACGAGAGCCTATTGCTTCCCGCGGTACCACTCTATGTGCAAATCGCCAAAATAGCGATTCACCGCTTAATCGTGTAACGGTCCTTGACCGGATCTGCCTACTGCGCGTCGTCCCGAAAGCTTGAAGCCTGCTTGACGAGTCCGGTTCGGCAAATCATATCCCGGGTCCGCTTCATCCAAGACCAACGTACCGGCTTCCACCACCTCCGGCTCGCTGCGACTGTTCGTCCTGAACTACTGTCCCGTTCATTTATGTTGGCTTATTCAATTTGTGGCACGATGTTTAAAAGTAGTTATACCTAAATTGGAACGTATTGTCAAGAACCTTACACGATCACGTGCCGCAAAAGGTGCGGTAAGGACGGTTGGATGGCTCGGGCAGCGTGCAGTATTCCGCCTGCTCGGGGGAATGCGCATAGGGATTCGAAATAGCCTGCACAAGCCGCTCCATTACGCTGTAACCTCCCTGCTTCACTGCGGCGTCCAGCGCTTCTTCTACCCGGTGGTTGCGCGGGATGAGTGCCGGATTGCTGCTGTGCATCAACTGCTGAGAGGAAGCCTGCGGCTCTCGCTGCCTGCCCCGTCTCGCCTGCCACAGCTCATGCCACTGGACGAATTCCGTCGTTCCGTTGAATGCCAACTCCTCGTGCTTATCAAACGTTAAGGCGCGGAACGTATTGGTATAGTCCGCCCGATGCTTCTGCATCATGACGAGGAGGTCCTTAATCAGGGCTTCGTCCTCCGGCTCTTCGTTAAAGAGGCCCAGCTTCGCCCTCATTCCCGCGAGCCAATGACTGGCAAACAGATCGACAAAACTGGAAATAGCATCCTCGGCCAGCTGGATAGCCTGATCCTCGTCGTCATGCAGCAGCGGCAATAAGGCTTCGGCCAATCTCGCGAGATTCCACGCGGCAATCGACGGCTGATTGCCATAGGCGTAGCGTCCGTGAACATCGATGGAGCTGAATACCGTTGCCGGATCGTAGGCATCCATGAAAGCGCAAGGACCGTAATCGATGGTCTCTCCGCTCAGGGCCATGTTGTCGGTATTCATCACCCCGTGAATAAAACCGACGAGCTGCCACTTGGCAATAAGTGCGGCCTGACGCTTGATCACTTCCTGAAGCAGGGCAAGATAGCGGTTTTCCGCCGCCTCGGCGTCCGGATAATGCCTTTGGATGGTGTAATCCGCCAAAGTCCGGAGCTCCTCGACTGTGCCCCAATTGGCAACGTATTGGAAAGTCCCGACGCGCACATGACTGGCGGCCACGCGGGTCAGAACCGCACCGGGCAGCTCGGTTTCGCGGATGATTTCCTCGCCGGTCGTCACCACCGCCAAGCTGCGGGTGGTCGGAATGCCGAGCGCATGCATCGCTTCGCTGATGATATATTCGCGCAGCATCGGTCCAAGCGCCGCCCGGCCGTCTCCGCCGCGGGAATAACGGGTTCTGCCCGATCCCTTAAGCTGAATATCTACCCGCGTATGGTCGGGAGTGATCTGTTCGCCAAGCAGCAAGGCCCGACCGTCCCCCAGCATGGTGAAATGCCCGAATTGATGCCCTGCGTAAGCCTGGGCTAGAGGCGCAGCCCCTTCGGGAATACGGTTCCCGGCAAACACCGCTACGCCATCGCTGCCTCGCAGCGCCTCGGCGTTCAACCCCAAGGATGCCGCCAACCGGTCATTCAGAACGATCAGCTTCGGCGAGCGGACATGGGTTGGCTCGATCCTGGAAAAAAACGTTTCCGGCAGACGAGCATAGCTGTTGTCGAAATTCCATCCTGGATCTATGATTGCTTTGTTCTCAGTCATCGGATCTCCTTTTTACCCTTCAAAAATAAATACAAGCCACCGCTTTAGTGTTTGTTTCTACCAGTTTATTATACACTTTCCAGCGCACTTGGGCATATGGTTGCCTGATCATAAAGTTGTTAAAAACTGCAGCTTAAAATGCAGAAAACCCAGCCTGGGTTCCGGGCCGGGTTAGAAATAAAGTTGTTTTTCTTAATGCTTTAAAAAATGCGAGTACGGCCTTTATGTTTGAACTGGAAACATTGCATCAATGAAGAATTCTATTATAACCTAAGTAGATGGACTTCTAAACGTTGTTTTGATGGATCGCTCACCGGGCGATAACCGCCAATGCTACAGCCGGTTGTCTGTTCGTCCCCCCATTTCTAAGAACCGCTTTCCACAATATTCAATTAAACCCGCCGTTTACACGAATTGTCTGACCCGTTATCCAACGGGCTTTGTCGCTGACGAGCAACTCGAGAGCATTCGCGATGTCCTCCGGTTCGCCAAGTCGTCCGAACGCATTCATTCGACGGAACGAATCGACCAACTCCGGCGATTTGCCGTTCAGGAACAAATCGGTTGATACTTGCCCGGGCGCGATGCAATTGATGACGATGTCCTTCGGACCGAATTCCTTTGCCAATTGGCGTGTCAGCTGCTCGACCGCACCTTTCGTTGCGGCGTAGACACTGTACGTCGGGAGTATCGCGCCAGACACGGAGGTCGAGAAGTTAACGATTGTCCCGCCTTTTGCCATATGCTTCATTGCTTGTTGGCAAGCGAAATAAGTCCCTTTCACGTTGATCGCGAAATGCCGATCGAATATCTCCTCCGTCACGTCCGCGATCGCATTGTTTTCCAAGATGCCTGCATTATTGACCAGAATGTCCACGCGCCCGAATCGCTCGAGCGTCTCCGAGAACAACGCTTCGACTTCGCTCACCTTGCTCACGTCGGCTTGGATTGCTGCCGCTTGGCCGCCGAATTGCTCAATCGTCATTACAACCTCGTCCGCTTTCTCCCGGCTCGAGGAATAATTGACAGCCACCTTCGCTCCGGATTGCGCTAATTGGATGGCCATTTGCCGTCCGATGCCTCGCGACGCCCCGGTGATGATCGCGACTTTTCCATTCAAACTCATTTCCTTTCCTCTCCTTTATCTTGTTGTGGGCCTATCGGTCATTCGCCGAGTTCGACCTTGCATATTCATTATAGTAAGTGTTAGCATCGTGCCGTTAGACCAATCCTGTCCGATCCTTGCCTAATTCTCTTCCGTCTCGATATAATAAAAGTAAAAAACATATTTCCTGGAAAGGAGCCGGCCTACATGGACACAATGGATGAATCGCAGCGCATGGAACAAGCCTTGCAACAATTGGCGCTTGCAATACGTCGCCATGCTCCGGCTAGCGGAACACATCGGACGGCCGTTCCTTCTTTGTCGCTGATGCATGCCACTCACTTGACGGAACCGCTGGAATCCGTCTACAAGCCATCCATTTGCATCGTGGCGCAGGGAGCTAAGATCGCCACGCTGGCCGATGAAACCTACCGATACGATCCTTCAACTTACCTGATCACTTCCGTCGAATTGCCGATCATTGGCAGAATTGTCGAGGCTTCACCCAAGATTCCCTATTTAAGTTTGAAACTGAGCTTCGACGCCGACGTCATCCTGGAGATCGTGGAAAAAACGAATCGTCCCTCTTCCACTTCCGTCCCCGCGGAAGCCGGCCGAGGTATAACCGTGAACCAAACGTCTCCCGCGTTGCTCGAAGCCATCGTGCGGCTCATGCAACTGCTCGACGCGCCTGAGGACATTCCAGTTCTGGCGCCGCTTGTCATCCGCGAAGTTCTGTATCGAATACTTCAGGGCGAACAAGGCGCGTCCCTTTATCAATTTGCGATCAGCGGCAGCCATGCCTACAACATCGCTCAAGCAATCCGGTTAATCAATCGGCAATACGACCGCCCTCTGGCGGTTGAGCAGCTCGCAAAGTCCGTGAACATGAGCGTGTCGGCGTTTCATAAGCATTTTAAGCGTGTCACGGCGATGAGCCCATTGCAATACCAGAAAACGCTGCGTCTGCAAGAAGCCCGGCGGTTAATGTTGACGGAATCCGTGCAAGCCTCTGCTGCGGCGTTCCGCGTCGGCTACGAGAGCCCGTCCCAGTTCAGCCGGGAATATGCCCGTTTGTATGGCCGGCCACCGATGCTGGATGTTCAAGAGCTTCGTGGTTCGATCAAGGACTCCAAAGTACTTGTCCGAATTCCATGAAAGCAGCAAGAGAAAGTTTAACATAGACAAGAACAGGGCCCTGACGATTGATCGTCAAGGCCCTGTTCTCCATCGATAGTCCAAGCGGGCAGGCGCGTTCCTCCTATTCTTCCTCGTTCAACTCCAATTTCATCTTCTTTCCTAATCCCTGCTAACATATGAAAAATGGGCGGTGACTATGAATACATCTTGGCGATCTCGGCAATATGATTTCGGAAGTCGTTGACCAATTCGGAAGGCGCCAACAAGGTTACGTTCGTGCCATAGCTCATCAGATGCCGAATCGCGCCTTCTTTCGTATAATAGCCGGCATCGGCCAAGATCGTTCCTTCCGGACCGCTCTTAAGCTGATCTGGCAAAAATTCGTCCCTTACCCTCGTTTTTACCGCGGCTTGAAAACGAAGGAGTACACGGATGCACGGAGCCGTTCCGTTGCGGGCGCGGGCGGCGTCGATATCCTCTATTGATAGCCCACGGTGGCTAAGCGTTTCGGACAAGACCCGCACCCGGTTCATACGGGAAAGCCGAAACACCCGCAAAGCGGAACGAACCCGGCAATACCCCCACAGGTACCAGGCATTGCTTTTCAAATACAGTCCCATCGGCTCGACCATGCGCTGCGTTTCCGCGCCGTGAATATCCATGTAATCCAGCTCAACCAATCGAAGTTCCTTGATCGCGAGATGGAGCGTACGAAGATGCTCTCTTGAACCGGAGGCCGGAGCAAAGTCCAGAAGCATTCCGCTCGTATCGAGATCATGCAGCTTATCCGAGATCAGGGCGCCGATCCGGTCCAGAAGCTCCGCCATGCCGGTATCGCCGGTTGCGGACTGCATCCCCCGCAAGGCACTGTAGATCGAATACAAATCTTCGAGCGACAAGTATTGTCTGTCCAGCCGGTAACTTTGCATAATCTCGTACCCGCCGTCCGAACCGGAAAAAGAGACGACGGGAATGCCCGCCCGGTTGATCGTTTCCATGTCTCTGTAGATCGTTCGAAGCGATACTTCAAACCGGGCAGCCAAATCCGTTGCGCTAATTCTTTTGCGGTTCAATAGCATCATCGTGATCGAAAACAGCCGGTCCAGCCTCAAACGAACCTCCTCCCTTCTCTAACGATTCGCGCAAATAAGTGCCGGTTACGGATTGGCCGGCGATCGACGACTTGCCCGAGCCCGATACGCCGGTAAAAATCGTTATTTTCCGCTTCGGAATACGGAGCGACACATTCGCGCCCTTTATCGCGATATACTCTTGCATTGCACTTCCCCCTCCATTCGATCGGCTGCATCTCTATCTTAAACGCCCCTCCCTGACAACCTTATGTCAGGATGGTCTTGTATCTGCAAAAAAGAAACCGCCGGCAGGACAATTGTCCCGCTGGCGGTGTACGCTTCGCCGTTTCGATCATGCAGCCGCCAGGAGCAGGCAGCTTTAACCGATAACCTCTACGACGTTCCCTTCGTTATCCTTAATTTGTGTTTTTACAATTTGAATGGCGATTCCCGGTAAAGCAGAGAGCTCAATTACGCTTTCCTTCGGCAGCAATTTCCGGCTCAATTCCCCCGCCGTCACCTCATCCAGTGTGAGTCGGACCTCGTCCTCCCCGGCTTCGCAACCCGGCTTCTCCCCCGCTTCAAACACGACCCGGATCTCCGGACCGACCAGCGTCAGACTTTTTCCCTTCAGAATGCGCCCTTGAAGCAGCTTTCCGATGATTCCAGCCTGCTTGGCCCCCAGCTTAAGCGTGGAAGGCGTCTTGCTAAACCAGCCCTTTTTCCCAAGCTCCCAAGCCAATTGATCGACATATAAGAAGCCGGTATTCGAACCTTCCTCTTGCATTCCTTTCTGCACGACTTCCGAGATGGCCGGAATCCCAAGATGCGAATGCCGTGCCAGATCCGTGATGTAATGAGGCATATGATTCAAGCAAGCGGAGAGCACGCCAAGCGTATTCCACGTCTGCATCGCTTCGAGCTCATCGCGCGTGATGCCGACCATCTGCACAAATTCCACCCGCCCGTTCGGCGTATCGATGGCCGGAAGCTCCGGATCCTCAGCGAACGCCAAGGCGGTCAGCAGCGTGTCGGCACCCAGGCAAATCGGTCCGTTCGCATCCAAGTAATCGCCCGATCTAAAAATATTGCCGCTGTTAAATACGTATCTTCCCATATTTTGGAGCAGGTTCAGCGCCCAGGCCGGAGGCTCTTCCTCCCCTTCCTCGCGTGCCAGCCGAAACGTCAATTCGAATCCGTAGCCGCTATCGTCGGGATTGTCCGATTCTTTATCGTACAGCTCCGTAAATCCATAAGTCACAAAATGCCAATGCGGCGCAGGCTCGTCCGCCTTATAAGCGCTGATTCCGTCCAGCGGATCTTGGCCCCCCAAAGAATAGGGCAGAAGCGTTCCGTAATGCTTCGGTTCCTGATCCCCGTAAAGCCTCGACATTTCCCGATCAATGGCGTCCCAGCCCACTGCGTTTGCTTCTTCGTTCATTACCCGTTCCCTCCCAAAAGTTCAGTCCATGCTGCCATAGCAGGCGCTCGGAGCCGTGTCCCATCAAGCTATCATCGCTGTTCCCTGCAAAAAAATCCTCGAGGGTTGCAATCGCCGTTCCTTTAGCGTCAAGTTATCCTTAGGCGTAAAGAAAACGCTTCTAACATGGTAACCCCAGTTGGAAAATATATCAATACTGCGATGTTCCCGATTTGATATAAAAAAGCCGGGCGGACCCAGGACATGACCTGAGCTCGCTCGGCGGCATTTTGCTATAGCGGCCTTCTACGCTTCTTCCTCTGCTTCGACTCTTTGCCGTTTTCCTATGCTAAAGACATAATAGCTCACAACGACGATCAGAATGAATGACGCTCCGACAATCAGCGAGACGCGAGTATCGGGGTTGAACCACATTCCGATTAGCACCAGGAACAAGAAAATGATCGTGATGTAGTTGCTGACCGGGAAGAAAACAGATTTGAACGGATGATCTTTCAAGCTGTCCTTCCATTTGTTTCTAAACTTAAATTGACTGAAGGCTAATGCAAACCACGGTATCATGCCCGGAAGCACGCTGGCACTGTAAATATACAGGAACAATTTGGAATCCGGAAGCAGGTAATTAAACAGCACTCCGACTAACAGCAAAGAAATCGTGGTAGCGATACTATTCCTCGGGACGCCGCTCCGGGATACTTTTCCGAAAAACTTAGGCGCCTGACCGTTGGAGGCCAAAGTATACAGCATTCTTCCCGCACTGTAAATCCCGCTGTTGCAGCCTGACATCGCAGCCGTGAGCACAACGAAGTTGATGATGCCCGCAGCGGCGACAATTCCTATCTTGGCAAAGGTCATGACGAAGGGGCTCCCAATCTCGCCGACTTGGTTCCATGGATAAAGCGTGACGATGACAAAGACGGCGCCCGCGTAAAAAATCAAAATGCGCCAGACAATATTTTTGATCGCTTTGCGCAAGGTGAATTTCGGATTTTCCGCTTCACCGGCGGTAATTCCAACCAATTCAACGCCTTGATAAGCGGCCGTTACGATGCAGAGGGCAAATAAAAACCCTTTCAATCCTCCGGCAAAAAAACCGCCATGCGCATAAAGATTCGAAAGGCCGATGGGCTGTCCTCCGTTGCCCAAACCGAAGAAGATCATGGCCGTTCCAATCACAATCATGGCGACAATCGCGACGACTTTGATCATGGCGAACCAAAATTCAAATTCCCCGTAAAATTTGACAGCCGCTAAATTGGCCGCGGCAATGATTCCTACGCCTGCCAAGGCCGGCAGCCATTGCGGAATATCGGGAAACCAATAACCGACGTAAATTCCGATGGCGGTCACTTCCGCCATGCCCACCGTTAGCCACAAGAACCAGTAGCTCCAAGCCGTCAAGTAACCGGCCAGAGGGCTGACATATTTATGAGCGAATGTAGCAAAAGATCCGGTGACCGGTTCGAGAAACAGCATCTCTCCCATGATCCGCATGACAAAAAACACAATGATCCCGGCTAATAGATAGGCCAGCAATACGGAAGGCCCGGCCCATTTTATCGTGCTTGCCGACCCCATGAACAAACCTACGCCAATCGTGCCTCCGAGCGCAATCAGCTCAATATGCCGCGTCTTCAGTCCTCTGACTAATTGCTTTGATTCCAAAAAAAAGCGCCCCCATTCTATACATGTTCCATCCAAAGCGGATCAGCCAAAAAACCGCCTCTCCCGCTCAAACCTTACTTTTCCGACCACCTCCAATACCACCAAATTGTATGACATCAAACGCAGAAATACAACTGCCGTGTTTCAGGCAGCGGTTGGAAAATGGTGGTTGTACCTCGAACGCCCAGTTATAGGATTATTTTATATATTCAAGAAAAGATAGCGTTTTCCTCCTGATCTGGGGAGCGGCCAAGAATTTGTTTTAGCAAAAACGGCCCTGTCCCTTTGATGAAAAGTGTGTAAATACCCCACCTCCGTATATTTCTCTATTTCAAACCACTTTCTCAACAGCCTGAAAAAGCCTGATTTCTCAGGCTTTTCTGTTCCTTCATGCACGAATCATCCAGCGCTTTATATTTCCCGCGCGTAGCGTTCATCAGGAATGTTATTCAGGTTTACATACAATGTGGCAGGCACTTGACCGGTATTGGCAAAAGCAAAAGACTCCTCGCCTCCGCATCGCACGCAATCCCCTTGCCGGACTTCCGTCTCCACGCCATCTACGATCATCGTACCGCCGCCTTGAACGACCAGCACGTAGACTTGGCTTCCCGGATGCCGGTGTACGGGAAGCTGCTGGCCCGGCATGAAATTCAACGTAAAAACGATGGTTCCGTCCGCTTGAAACAATACTTTTTTCGTAAACCGCTCCTCTTGAAACGGTTGGTGCGCCTCAAGCCTTTTGATTTCCATATGAAGTTCCTCCGTTTCATCTTATCGGCGTTCCCGCCGGATCGCCTTCTCCGCAGATCTTACCAAGCGCTCAATTGACGTTTGGCTTCGTCCGACATCCGGTCCGGTGTCCATTGCGGCTCCCATACGACCTCTACGCTGACACCGGCGACGCCAGGTTTTCCCTCCAGGGCACGGCGCACGCCGCCGATGATCGTATCGTGAAGCGGGCAGCCGGGTGTGGTTAACGTCATCCGGATCGCAATGTGTCCGTCTTTGATGTCAATACCATAAATCAGACCGAGGTCTACGACATTTACGCCGAGCTCAGGGTCGAACACCAGCATCAATTGCCGCCGCACCGTATCTTCATTTACTTGTGTTGTCATGATATTCTCTCCTCTCTTATGTGAAAAGCACCATTTATCTGGTAAATACTCTGGCGATCACGCCGATATAGAACAACGCTCCGGCGGATAACGCCGCTATGCCTGTGACGACCGCTCGCGGTTCCATGAATCCCATGCCCGCCACAGCTATCAGCAGCCCCGCAGCCATCACCCACATCCCTGCATCGATGCTGCGCTCGCTGATGAGGTCGGACATGACGGGTACCCCGGGCCTCCCTGCTTGATCGCCATATTTGTGCGTCCACCATAGGAACGGCACGATTTTCGACATGTACCCAAGAACCGTAACCGCCACCCATCCCCACAGGTATACCCAACCGGCGATAACGCTCCAGTACAAGCTCCACAGCAGCGAAGGAGCCACCAGGCCAATGCAAAACGATAGGATGCAAAATATAAGCAAAGCTCTGGTGCTCCATAAGGTCCATACGATCCCGCGCCCCGGCGAGGCTTTATGGCTGTGCTTGCGAATGTCTCGAATAAGCCGATCATAGGCGAGCAGCGCTGCGGCGAGCAGCAAAATGACCCCAAGCGTCAGCCTGGACCAGCCCGGTACTAGAGAAGCCCCTACGCCCAACAGGACAGCCGCATTCCACAGTGCGAGGATATAATACTGGGGCTTTTCTGAGGCACCGTGAGACAAATAAAACATCGGCAGCATTTTGTAGCTGAATCCGGTAATCAACAGCCCGAACCAGCCAAGCGTCCCAAGCCAGATATGGGCGGCGAGTAAACGTTCATGCAGGTCGACCCAGAATTGGAACGCAAAGTTTAAGCCCATCGCCACGCCTAGCAGCCCGGTCAATGCCAAATACAACAGCGCGCAGGCGGTGCTTAGAGTGATCGGATTCCAGCGCTTCGCCTCCCACAGCGTCCGCCCGACATTCCAGACAAAAAGCAGAATGCCGATGACTGCGGCGACGGCTCCGACAGCGATCCATTCGACCCGGCTTTGTAAAAATCCGGCCAGCAGGATGACCGTCCCTCCCGTGAAAAATACATAATGCACATAGCCAAGCATACGGCTGTAAATGCGGCGTTGAAGCACCACATCGATAAGCTGGTAGACCGCTCCCATCGCGACCATCGTCCCCCAATCCAGCACCAGCAAATGAATACGAAACCAGCCGTCGGGACTGCGGGGATGGTCGATCGCCCAGCCTCCTGCGGTGAAAAGCGATCCCACATGAAACAAGACAAAGCTGACTATTCCGGTGGCAATAAATAATAGCGGCAAGCGAAACATGCTTTACACCCCCATGCAGCAAGCTTTTTCTGAAAGCTATTTTTTCGTAATCGCGACTTTGGCGGTGCCGTCCGGCTGCGGATCGACTTCATACGAATACTGGAGCCGCCGCAGCTCCTCGATCAAAAACATGGGGACCCGGTCATTGTGAATAACGAGAATGTCCCCATTCCCCATGTCCTCCAGCGCCTTCAGCGTACGCAGCATCGGCTGCGGAGGCTCCAACCCCCGGTTATCCAATTCCGTGACATGGCCGCTCATGATCCAGCCTCCTCATCTTTAGGGATGAAGGCTTGCAGGGACATGGCTTCCAACTTCGCCCGAGCCTCGGCTCCCCTGGCGAAAGCAGTGATCCAATGATCGTCGCTTACGCTTTCGACCTTGTTGGCGTACCCTTTCGCCTTCATGATGCCTAGCAGCGGCGTAGGTTTAAATATCGCATGCAGCACGAACACATCGTCTGACTCCAGTGCCTCCACCGCATCCATAATCTGCTTGAACGGCTCCAGCTTTTTCCGCAAAAATGGCCGTACATCCAGCTCCACTACGTTTCCGTTTCGCTTCATATCTCTTCCCCCAATCCATTTGCCGGATCGAAAGTCCGGTCCAAATGAGAATTGTTTTCACTGTATCTACAGTGTAGCGAATTCGGCTGCGCCAGTTTGTGACTGCAATCACAAGATGAAAAAAATCCTGCCAACAGGCAGGATTCACGGAAAGCTATACGTTGCGGATGCGGCTTAATGTGCGTTTATGTTCATATCGACGCCGGTGTCATGCAGACTGCGCGTGCTCCGGCGCTTTGCTGTTCATGATCGGCATCATGGCTAGTGCGCCGAGAAGGAGCAGCAGGCCCGCTCCGGTGTAAATCGATACTAACGAAAATGCATCCTTCAGCGCGCCGGCGAAAGACATCGAAATGACCATCATCCCGACGAACATGGGGCTCAGCACCCCGTTTACCCTTCCTACGATGGATGCAGGCGACCATTTCAGAATCATCGTGTTGATGCCAATATGAATGCAAGGAAATACGAGACCGTTCAAAAACTGCACTCCGAGCGTAATCGGTATGCTGGTCGAATACCCGACGATCACCGTACAAACGGCGCCGAAGAGCAAGCCGACGGCGAGCAGGAGCTGCGGCGCGACGCGCTTGGCAAAAACGGATACGAGCCCGCCGCCGATCAGCATAGCGGCACCGTACACCATCATCAGATATTGCAGAAATTTCTCATCGCTTCCAAGCCGCTCCGTAACGACGAACAGGCCGAGCGTTTGTGTAATGCCAATGGAGAGACCGGCCAAAATAAACGCGGCTCCGAGCATCCGTAGCACTTGACTTTGCCAGACATAACGGAAGCCTTCGACGAATTGTTCGCGGAATTGACCTTTTACGGCTTCCGTCTGTGATTCCGCCTTATCCTTAGGCAGGCGGGTCAGCATGAGCGCGGATAGTAGAAAAGCCACGCCCATCACCGCAATGGACGTTTCCAGACCAAACGTACTGTAGGCGAACGTGCCCAGCATGGGACCGAGCACCATGAAGATGGCCATCAGTGTCTGGAACAGCGCCATCCCTTGCTGCAGCTGCTCTTCAGGCACATGAACCTTGAACAGCCGAATGGCCGAAGGCTGGGTAAACTGCGAAAGAATGGCCGAGATGAAGGTGACCAGATAGACGGATTGCCAGGACCCGTAATGAACGGTCGCAAGCACGACGAAAACCGACACCGCGGACAACAGATCGCACCAGATCATCGTTCGTTTCGGCCGCCAGCGGTCGGCGAATGTCCCTCCGATGAACGAAAATATGAAGATAGGCGCAAATTCCGCTACGCTGATCAGCGAAATCGCACTCGGATCGTTGTTTGTCATCTCCGCAACATAAAGAAGAATCGCGAAATTACGCACCCAAATGCCGATCTGCAGCAGTATGTTGGATAGCAGAATCGTCTGCATGAAACGATTGCGAAAAAGACTCGGGTTTTTAGCGTTTTCCGGTTGTTTGTCCATAATTGTCCAGCCTCCTTGTGATTTCCGGCACCCCCCTTTTCGAATTGGGCGGGTCACCTGCTTGCTTCATGTAAAAGCTTAGTTCTCTTTTAATAAAACATTGTTACGTTATATTATTTTGCTTTATACAGGCGGGACTACGCATTGTGTAGAGACGATTCTGCCGAATCTGCGGGTAAATACACATTGCTATTTCACTGAGAGGCAGATCGTTTTTCAGTTTCAACAAAAAACTGTCCCGGCCAATATGGTTTTCTTAACCTTCCCTCCTATCCTGTAGACATCACTCTACTGTCAGTCAGTACCCTCGAAAATAATGTAACATAACATTGTTACGTTGTGAAGAGGTGATTTTTGTTCCACTTTAAAATAAAAAAGACACGTGCCTTAAAAGGTCGTGTCTTGTGTGGGATTTGGGCTTTTAGAATCCCTCGCTTTCTCTTATCTCGGAAAGCTCCCTTTCGTGTAGGAATCCCACAGGTTATTGACAAATTCGATATCGATCTTATGATCGAATGCCTTGGCTATCAAACCAAAGTCGTCCGATACATATCCTGCCATCTCCGGGCTTTGAGTGATCCGAAACGTTTGCTTGAACACCGTCTCCCTGATTTCGCGGATCACCGCATCTTCAGACGGATGCATTGCTTCTAGCTTGTCATAACTGGAACTCCACGCTTCAGCGAATTCAGCTTCATCCCTGGCATCCAATTCTGCATCCCAATCCACATCTTTATTGAAAACACGCTCTAAAAACGTGCCATCACCCAGGATCGAAAGTATCTCACTCGCAGTGATCAACGTAATCCCCTCCTCCCCTATTTATAGTAATGAAAATGACTTAACAATTCAATGACCGTACCGGGCACAAGGGTTCATGCACACACCTCTCACCGCATGATAACCTGCAATAAAAAACCTTTGAGGATTCGGTGCTGGAGAATCTGGAAGAAAAAGCATTAAGAAAATTTCCAGTAAATACTCCGGACACCAAGAACTCTATTACATGGCATCTTTGGCATATTGCAAGAATTGAGGACATGACAATGAATATTTTAGTCGCAAACGATCAGCAGGTTCTTTATTCCGATGATTGGCTTCAAAAAATGAACATCAGATTTCCCCATAGTGGAAACGGTATGGCCGATGACGATATCGCAGAACTGAGTTCAAGAATTGATATGGGCGCTTTATTAGAATATAGAATAGCTTCAACAAACGGGAATAAATATAATATAGCCTAGCAAAAATAAGACTGTAACTATCGCACAGTCTCCAGAATGTTGATATCATGGGAATTTCGGGATAAATCAACTTCCGATAATGAGAAGGAGGTAAAAGAAATGGGGCACACAGATTACATTTTTTGTGTTCCTTGTCCATGTGCAAATAACCTAGGTACTGACAGGCTGCCAAATTCCTGATGAGATAATTTTGAAATCTGTTGGTCCAATACGTGTACTAGCAATGTAAGTGTCGCCAGAGAAACCAGACCAGACATGCACGGAAGGTAAAACATCCATATTATCGGTTTCTACTACAACCTCGTAGGAGAATCCGGGAGTAAAAGGTTGACCTGTCGTACCAACAGAGTTGGCGTTATGCATCGATTCGTCAGAGTTAATTGTAAAGGAAAGTATACCTGGAGGGATAAGAACCTTCGGTGCCCCTATAACAAGTCTGAAGATTGAGACTTGAAAGGTTTCAGAAATTATTCCGCGGTTTAACACTACCCAATCTACCGCTGCTGCGGTTGGTGGCAAAATGTGAACTCAGATATAAAATATGCAGAATGAGACCAAATAGAATCGGTTTGATCATTAAATCAATGTCCGCTAATACTAAGATGGAGAATTTATGCAATAGCGAAGTCCATGGAGCTCTTTGGCATCCGCGAAACTTCGCTCAATCGTTTGGTACCGGAGACGGTACAGATATTTGCCCGAGTGAGAGCGCCCCGGTCATACTTAAATCGCCACTTGGGACGTCCGTTATCTTCACAGTAATATGGCTTCACTTTTTCAAGAATAAAGGAAAAGTCAATGTGTTTGTGGATCTTGCGAAGCAAATGATTTTGAGGCACGGGTTCTTCTAAACAAACGAATTCGTAGCTGCTTTGCACAGTATTAACGCGGTAAATGGATAAATAACGAAAACAAAGAAATAGCCCGTTGAGGGGTTTCTCAACAGGCTGAAGACTGTGACTATCGCACAGTCTCATTCCTCCAATGGCATACGTATTGCCTTGATCCCATTCGGGCTTTACAGCCACGCCGCTTGTTCGTTCACATGCTCGATTCGCACTTCATTATCGCGATACACGGCAATAAGCTTGCCCGTCACGTCCGTAGCAAACAAGACCGAACGCTCCGCTTCGATGGTAAAACGGTACTTGGCGCCGTTAGCCGGGTCCTCAATCTCCACATCCGCAGGGTAAGCGTACTCGGATACGAAGACGAAGAGCGCCCCTCTCGCAAACGAAAGCTTGCGTCCATAAATACCTGCAAGCTCCCCGCCCTGCCGCCATACCATTTCGGGCTGTACACCGGCCGCCTGAATGACGTGCTTGTACAGCTCGCGGATCGGTTCGGTGCGGTCGTTCAATTCGACCGGCAGCGGACACCAGAATAGGCGTCCCATCCCTAGGAAAACGTCGGTTAGCCGGCTACCGCCGGACGCCTTATCCTCTTCGGGAATTCCTTTGCACAGCTCGGCGATTTTGCGTCGTCCGAAAGAGACGGAATGGGCGTTCCCGTCGATCATCAGCCGCTCTTCCCGGCACAAGTTTCCTTCCCGGTACGGACCGAACTGCTCGCCGAGACGCCCGGTCGGCCGCCAATATTCATCCAGCCCGAGCGGCCCCGTGAAGAGCAGCGTCCCGCCTCGCGTACGAATATGCTCGACGAGCGTTTCCATCGCCCGGTCGCTGAAATTGTGCGCGCTCGGAACGACGATCAGCTTCGGGCAGCGCTCGGACAATGGCTTGAGGTCGTATTCCCCGACGGCGAAAAACGGACATTTCAGCTCATAAGCAAGCACCCGGGTCAGCCTCGCCGTCGCTTCGCAGGCGAGCCTGCGGTTCGAAAAGTCGTTCGAATACGGGAAGACGACGGCGATTTCCTCCGGTTTCCTACCGGTAAGCAAGTCGCAGATTTCGTTCATAAAGCGGCCGAAATCGTACGAAACATCCGCCTCCGGCTTCTCCGTACCGTCGGCCCGCAGGGCACCGATGTTCGACTCGTTGATATTGTTCATGTAATAATTCGTGTTCCAGATCCATTGGACCGCGCCTGCGGCACCGGTAACAAACGCATAGGCATATTTGCGCTCCAGCAAATATTTCAGCTCGGCCTCCGACCGCTTCGCTCGTCCGTCCGGCGTCTCCAGATACATGATGCCGGTTTCCTGCACCAGATTCGGCTTCTCGGTTGTTTTGGTAAAAATACCATCCCATACCAAATCGTCATTCAGCCACCAGGAGTGGACCGACGTATAGTCCACCTCGGAGCCGTAGAACAACGGCGACGGACGCTGGCCGCCAAGCGCTTCGTCCTGCCCGACCGTAATGAGCGCGCCGGGATGCAGCGCGCGGATCGTCCCGCTTAGACTGCGTATCCACTCGTTGTGCATTTCCATCGTAAACAGGGTGTAGTCGAGCCAAGGCGCTCCCCTTTTGCCTCTCGCCATATCGTGCACGTCGAAGTTGATGTCTTCCGGCGCGGGCGGACTGGCCGCTTCGAAGGACGGCAGCTCGGCCGGCGTCATGCCCCAGCGCTCCTGCAGCCGCCGTAACGAACCGTGCCGCCTCTGCAGCCAAGCGGAATAAGCGGTACGCTCCTCCCGGTCACGCACCGGACGCGGACCGGCGAACACCCGCTTCGGATCGAACAGCGAAGGTTCGTTGATCAAGTCCCAGTGCACATTCGTCGTGTAGCGGTGCCGCGATACGATGCCGGCTAGAAACCGTTTCTGGGCTTCCACGCTCCGCGGGTCCAGATACGGATTCGCCCCTTCCCACGCCTCCGGCGCAAACGCGAAAAACGTAAAATTCACTTCCAGCCCGTGCCTTTTCGCCGTAAGTATAAACGCGTCGATCGCGCGCAGCACCTCTTCGGACAGATGGCCGTCGACATACATTAACTGCCGGTGCGCCGTCCAGATTCCCGTCCGGATGAAGTTGATTCCGGCCCGCTTCATCTGCACCATATCCCGGTTCCACACCGACACGTTCGGCAGAAACAAAAATTTCCGCGCCACATCCGAACTCATATACGTCATGCCGACCACCGGCATCGGACGGCCGTCCTTCCAGAAATAATCCCGGTCGCAGCGCAAAGGACTGCCCTCTCGCAGCAGCTCTTCGTCCGTTCCCCAGAAGCCTTGCCGCAGTACGCGGACCTCGCCAAGGTCGGACTCCGCTCTGCAGACAATCTCATACAGCCCCGGCTCGACGGAAACCGGCAGCAGCAGTTCCGCGAAGCTCTGCTCACGGGACACGGCGGCTTGGATTTCCCCCATCCACACCGGTTCCGTCGGCCCGCTCGATGCTTCCGCTGACCGGCTCTCCCGACGGACCTCAATGGCAAAGCGCCAGGAGCGGCTGGCTGAAGACGCTACGCCCGTTCGCTGCAGGCCTTGCATTTGCAGCTTCAGCTTCGGCCGTTCGCCAGCTTCGTACGAGGCGTAGTTCGTTTTGAGCGTCAGCTCGGTCACGCCGAGCGCACAGTACGCCGCCCACTTCGCAATTGCGGCAGCCCCGCCCTTTTCCCAGAATGCCGCTGTCGCAAGCTGGTGAACGAACAGCCAGCGGCCTCCGGCGAACTCGCCTTTCGTATTTTCCATCAGCACCACCGGAGCGGCAACCTCTCGGCCCTCAGACGATACGCCTTTCAAGAGGGGATACAGATGCGCATCCATCGGTCCGGCCGAGCCGCTTTCGTGGGGCTGATCGTCATGGCGCGTCACGTGGAGAATCAGGCTGCAGGTCGGCTGAATCTCAAAGAGCGGCTCCTGACCGCGCAGTAGAGGCATATCTTCGTTAGCCGCCAGCTTCGCGACCGGAGCGGGATCGACCGTCATCGCTTCATGGATGCGGAGCTGCCGATGGTAGGCCGTTTGCTCGGCTTCGGCATGCCATGCTCCGTTCTCGCGGTAGACCGGAATGCGGAACGGGGCACCGCCCATGCTGACAAGCCCGCCTCCTCTTTGCAGAAAATCCAGGATCGCGCCCCACGCTTCCTTCGGGAAATAAGGGGCATGGAGATTCACCAGACACCCGGTGTCCATGTCCGCGAGCGCCTGCGGCAGCTGCTCCGCCCGGACCACGCGGAAGACGCCGGACAGCCGTTCGAGGCCGGCTTCGCCGATTCGTTCCCCAAGGAAAGGGAACTCCGGATCATACAATACGATAACGTTGTCCATGCTGTCTCCTTTCTAACCTTTAACGGAACCGATCATCGCGCCTTTGACGAAATATTTTTGCACGAAGGGGTATACGATCAAGATCGGCAGCGTGGCGACCACAATATTCGCCATTTTGATCGTCGATTCGCTAATTTCCTGCTGGTAGGCGATGCTGATGCCCTGGCTTTGCATCGCTGTCGACGTGTTGGTCAACAGATCCCGCAATACCGCTTGCAGCGCCCATTTGTCCTTTGAAGAAATATACAGGATCGTGGAAAAAAAGTCGTTCCAATACATGACGGCCATAAACAGGGCAATCGTGGCCAGCACCGCTTTCGACAGCGGAAGCACGATCCGAAAAAAAATGACCAGATCGTTCGCCCCGTCGATATAAGCCGACTCCTCCACTTCCGCCGGAATCCCGGCAAAAAAGCTGCGCATGATGAAAATGTTCCACGCCCCGATCGCCGACGGGAGAATGAGCGCCAAATACGAGTTCAGCATGCCCAGCTCCTTGACCAGTAAATACCCCGGGATCATTCCGCCGTGGAACAGCATCGTAAACAAAATCATCAGCGTAAACAGCTTTCGGCCCCGCAAGCGCGATTTCGAGATCGCGTACGCAGTCGCCGCCGTAATGAACGTGGCGAGCAAAGTGCCCGTCAGCGTAACGATGAGCGAAACCTTGAAGCCGGACAGTACGGCCGCATTGCCGAGCACCGTTTCGTATGCGGCGAGCGAGAAGCCTTTGGGCAGGAGGAACAATCCGCCGCTTCCCGCCAACTTCGCATCGCTTAACGAATACATGATCACGTACCAGTAAGGGTAAAGCATAACAACGACGAGCGCCAGCATGAACAGCGTATTGGCCGCTTGGAACAGCCGGCTTCCGGCAGACGGCTTCCTTTTCAGCTTCCTCACCATAAGCCCTCCTCGCCGAACCTTTTCGCCAATTGATTCGATGCTGCGACCAGAATCAGCGCAATGACCGACTTAAACACACCGGCGGCCGCCCCCAAGCTGTAGCTCGCGTCCACGATCCCTTTGCGGTATACGTACGTATCGATAATATCCGCCACATCCATGACCAGCGGATTGTACAGCAGCAGCGTCTGCAGGAATCCGGCGTCCAAAATGTTGCCGAGACTGAGAATGAACAGGATGACGATCACGTGGCGGATCGACGGAAGCGTAATGTTCCACATTTGCCTGAACCGGCCTGCCCCGTCCACAATGGCGGCTTCGTACAGCTGCGGGTTGATGCCCGAAATGGCGGCCAAATAAATGATCGTCCCCCAGCCGACCTCCTTGTAAATATCCGTAGCGACCAGAATGGAGCGAAAATACGATTTTTCGATCAGGAAGTCGATCGGCTCTCCACCAAACCACCCCATCACCTGATTGACCAGGCCGTCCACCGGATTCAAAAAGATGATGATAATCCCGGAAAAAATAACCCACGAAATAAAGTGAGGCAAGTAAACGACGGTTTGCACGAACCGCTGAAACACGAGCTGCTTGACCTCGTTTAACAAAAGAGCCAGCACGATCGGCGCCGGGAAGCCCCAGATCAGCTTCAGCGTGCTGATGATCAACGTGTTCTTGAACACATTCGTGAAGTCCAGCATCGTGAACAGCTTTTCGAACTGGTACAACCCGACCCAGTCGCTGCCTCCGACGCCCTGCAATATGTTGTACTCCTGAAAAGCAATGACCAAGCCGTACATCGGGATATATTTGAACACGATGATGAAGAGCATACCGGGCAGCAGCAGCAAATATAAGTACTTGTCCCTGACCAGATCTTTTAGCAAGAGGTTTTCCCCCTTATGTCACAGGTTCCGAAGTTATAGGATTACTTGTAAGGCTTGATTTCTTTGTCATACCATGTCAAAAATTCCGCATATTCCTGCTTTTGCGCTTTGTACAGGGCGTTTGCCTCTTCCTCTACCTTTTTGCCGCCCATCGCATAATATTTCTCGACAAACTTATCGAATTCGTCGATGCTTTTCTTCCCGGAAATGATGCCGTAGAATACTTCGTCCCGCACTTTCTCGATATCCTTGATGTACTCCTTGAAGGCCGGGCGATCGTTCGTTTTGAACCGGACCACCAGCTCCCGCAGCGGCTTGGACGTCGCCTCGCCCTTCTTGAACAGGTCGATCACCTGCGGAATGTTGGAAATATTCGCTTCGTCCTTCCGGCTCAAGTACCAGGTGTAGTTGCCGATGCCGAGCTTGTTCTGCTCGTCCGGAGTCAGGAGCGATTGGAACTGGCCATTCTCCATCTTGTAATGCTCGCCTTCCTTGCCGAAGCTGACCAGCTTGAACGTTTCGGGGGAAGCGATCCGGTTCAGCACTTGAACCGCGCCCGCGGGATCCTTGGCCTTGCTGGTCACGCCGATGAAGCACCAGCCTCCGACCGCTTCGGGATAATCCGAGCTGAAGCCGTCCGGGCCTTTGACCGGCGGAATCGCGAGCAGCTCGCCCGAAGGGTTGTTCGCCTTGAACGATTTGTACAGCGTGCTGGACGGGTTGAAATAAGCGATCCAGCGGTAGAAGGAGCCGACTTTGCCGCTTGCGGCGATTTCCTCGAACTTATTAGCGTCCGTATTGCTGATCGTCCGTGGATCGATGAGCCCTTCCTTATACATGCTCTGCAAAACTTTCAAAGCTTCTTTCGTCTGCGGAAGCACTGCGCCGTATTTGACCGTTCCGTCGGGTTGCACCATGAATTCGTTCGGAATCGACTTGTACGCGAAGAAAATCGGCGCGAACGTGCGGTATTCCGCCGAGCCTGCGATTCCCGGGCCGGACAAGCCGTACGTGTCGTCCTTGCCGTTGCCGTCGGGGTCTCGCTTGGTAAACGCTCTCAAAACTTCGATGTATTCATCCACCGTCGTCGGCACCTTCAGCCCGAGCTTATCGAGCCAGTCCTTGCGGATGATCGTTGTCATGGAGGTCGCTTCCGCTACGTCTCCCGGCAGGCGGTACATCTTCCCTTTTTCATAGGAGTAGAACATCGTTTCCGGAGAATAGTAACTCAAAATCGTCTTGCCGTGCTTCTGGAGGTAAGGAACGAGGTCGACGAGCGCGCCGGATTTTACCCAGTTCGTGTATTCCTTGTCCATGCCGTACCACCACTGAATGTCGGGCATGGTGCTTTTGTCGCTCATGTTCAAATTGATTTTCGTCTGCGCATCTTCCCATCCCGGCAGGAAAACGCTCTCAAGCGCAACCGGTTTTCCCAGCGCCTTCGTCAGATCCTCTTCCAACGCTTTTTCCGTCCAGGAATTCGGCGTTTTCGCGCCGCCCATCAAAGCCATCGAAAGATTAAGCGAAGCGTCTGACGGCTTGGACTGCCCGCTGCCGTCGGCGGAGCTCGCCGCCCCATTATTCCCACCGTTCTGGCAGGCAACGAGACTTGCGGTAAGGAATGCTACAGGAACAATAGCCTTTAACTTTTTCAAATGGATGACCTCCTGTAAGAAGAGAATGTAAACCCTTACAACCCTACTAGGTTCATCATAAACAAAAAACGCAACATTGTAAACAATAATTTTACATTATCATTTACATCGTTGCGTTTTGTAATATTACAGTGTGCAAAATCACATTGATCTAGGGGGAAACACTCGGGGCTGCCGCGACCGGCAAGGACGCAGGTACCGTCGAGGTTGAATCGTTGTAGATCACTTTCGTGCCCAGACGGACTAATTCGTAAGGCCGCGCAGGGTTGTTAATGCGCCACAGCAGCTCTTCGGCCGCGCGGCGGCCCCAATCCTTCTCGTCATAGTGCACGGTGGTCAGCGCAGGCGTGACAAAATCGGCATGCTCGGAATGATCGAACCCGGTCACGGCGATTTGCTCCGGCACCTGAAAGCCCTTGTTTCGCAAATATTGAATGACGCGGATGGCGATCGTATCGTTCGCGCAAACGAAAGCCGTCGGAAACGCTTCGAGGCGTTGGAATGCGTTTTCGATATCGTCGTAGTGATGATACTGCGACGGGTTGGGCCCGGTGGCGCAGTAGTCCGGCTCCAGAGTCAAGCCCGCGTCAAGCAACGCCCGTTTAAAGCCGAGCCACCGTTCCATAAACGACCGACAGCTGGTGATATCGCCTACGAAACCCAGATGACGGTGCCCCCGCCCGATCAGATGGGTCGTCATATCGTATACGCTGTCTTCGTTTTCCACTAGCAAAATATCGGCATACAGCGCGGAGAACGAAAGGTCCGGGCGGGCATCGAGAAACACTTTAGGCAAATCCACGGAGGCCAGAAGATCGGTATATTCTTTGCTGAGATAGCCGCTGACGATCAAGCCGTTCACTGACCGGTTTACAACGCACGAAGGCAGCGAAAGCTTGGAAAGCTCGTCCGGTTTGATGAAGTCGAACAGCAGCTCGTAGCCGTTCTTGGCCGTGATCTCCTCGATCCCCTTGATGACTCCCATCCAGAAGCCGTTGTTGGCAGGGGTAAATATGTTCGTGATGAAAGCGATGCCGCCTCTGACCGTCGCGTTTGCTGCCTCTGTCTCCTCCGCTGCCGTTGCATCCACGGATTTGTAGCCGAGACTGGCGGCCGCTTCGCGCACCTTCTGCTTCGTCTGCTCGGAAACGCTTGCATGATTGTTGAGCGCCTTGGACACTGTATTTCGCGATATGCCGAGGAGCTTGGATATATCGTGGGTAGTCACTTTTTGTTTTTTCATCGGATCTCTCTTTCTTCCCCGTAATACGAACCATTTTTTAGTCTATTCCTTTAAAATTGTATGATTTGCCTTCTTTTTTGTCAACTTATTTTGTAAACTTAATGCATCATTTTGTAAAGCTCATGCATGAGTTTTGGACCCTGCCCCGTGTCATGTTTTATAATAAAGCTACAAATATTTGCAGGAGGAGCTTATGGACAAGATCCCAATCATTTTAAAAGAACATTATAATCTGGATGCTGCTAACATTTTACCACAACGGGGCGGCTGGGCGGCACTTGCCTTTAAAGTATACAGCGGCAACCATGCCTTCTTCTTGAAGGTTTACGAAAAAAGCCGGGCGTCGACTCCGAAATGGACGGCACTCATCGATCAATACGTGCCGATCACGATATGGCTTATGCAGTATAGCGGCTTGAAAGGCAAGCTTCCCGTACCCGTGCCAACCAAAACCGGCGCTTACAAATGTGAAGATGACGAAGGGATTTATTTGCTGTATGAATATATCGAAGGAGAAACGATTGGCGATAAAGCTTTAACCGCGGAGCAGGTTGGCGAGCTCTCGAACATGATCGCGGAGCTTCATTTGTACGGAGAAGAAATCCCGATGGAAACGAAGGCGATTAAGGAAGACTTTACTGTTCCGTTTTGGCCGCAGCTAAGGAATACGTTGGAACGGGAGGTTCACGAGCTTCCTCCTGACGTAAGGGAATTGATAACCCCTCACCTGAAACAATTGAATGGACTGGCGGATACCGTAGAAAAGCTGTCTGCCGATTTGAGGAGCAGGAACTTAAGAATGGCCCTGTGCCATACCGATCTTCACCCTTGGAATCTGATGCAAGCCGGCCGGCAGCTGATACTGATTGACTGGGAAGGGCTGAAATTGGCGCCTGTCGAAGCCGATCTCATGTTTCTAGTTGACGAGCCTTATTATCATGATTTTGTACAGATCTACCGGAAGGTGCATAACGATTTTGCAATCAACCCCGATGTGCTGCAATTTTATCGGTACAGACGCAAATTGGAGGATATCTGGGAATTTATGGAGCAGCTCTTGTTTGACCGGCAAGAGGCGCAGGAACGGACGGCGACACTCAACCATTTGAGCAAAGAATTAAATGAAATAACCGGATAATTGCTACAAAACAAAAAAAGAGGATTAGCCCTGCAAGGGGGAGCGCGCTTGCTCTGCGCAAGCCTTTCCCTCCTCCCTTGCGTTCTATCCCCTCTTCGTAAACCGGTGCTAAGCGCCTTATTCAAACATCAGATACCAGTAGATCGCGATTTCATCGCTTTGTTTATCGATGCCTTTGTAGACGTAAGAATCGAACCCGCCGATGACGAAACCGCAGCTTTCGTAGAACTTGCATGCGCGGACGTTGTTGCTTTGCGTCTCCAGCATGATTCCCGGCATGCCGCCGTCCTTCGCCCAGCGCTTCGCCTGCTCGATCAGCTTGCGGCCGATACCGTATCCTCTGTAGCGGGCCTCGACTTTGATATCTTCGATATAGGCATACTTGTTCCAGTTTCGTTTCAAAATCATATGCCCAGCGACATCGTTGTCAGCGAATGCCAGATAGACGATTTGGTCCGGGTTGCCGATGTAATCCGGATAATCCGCTTCCGCCTCTTCTTCCAACGGTTCGTCGGCGTAGCTTTTCTGATAAGCGGGTATCTCTTTCACCGTATAGCCGATTCGCTGTCCCGTTAATGACAGGACAAGGGTAGAATCCACGATAAAGCTTCCGTCGAGGTCCATCCATCGTTCTCCGTCCCCGGCCGTCAGTTCTCTGATCAAAATATCCATATTCGTCCTCCCAAGCTAAAGTTGTATAAGATGGCGAATAGGATGCGGCGGGGGACCTCGGACTTAACGGAACACATATTTCTCTTTCATGGACATGTCCTCCCGGTAAGATTTTAAATCATTATACAATAGCCTGTTGAGAAAGTCGTTTCGCGTATAAAACTCTCTGCATACGCCGGTGGGGTATATCCCTCCAGCCGCTCTTGAAACCCGTGAATTTGATTAGAATTAGTGGTATTTTCACGGGTTTCAACGGCGGACGTAAACTCTTACGGGATATACCCCACCTCTATTTGTCTGAGTTTTACTACTTCCAGGTTTCTCAACACTCTGCTTTTATTAAACATTATACAATCTTTGTTCACGTGCAAACAATGTCCAATCCTTCGGGACGCTTAGGCATGCCCAAAAAGCGGCATTGGATCGGACGAAATCTCCGAACGATCTCGGCGGACGCCCGGTCAGGCGCTCCACAACGTCGTAACCAGATCCTCCGTTCCGTCCTCGTTAATCGCTTGATCCCAGCCTGCCAGGAAGAAGGCATAATCTTCGGGCATTCCGGCTTGGATGAATCCGGCGGCGAGCTGTTCTGTATCCGTATGCACATGCCGAATCGTCAAACCCGCGGCTGAGCCGATCATCTCCCCCGCCTCCGCATAGGTTAGTGACTGCGGACCGGTGATGATGTGATCGGTATTATGCGGCTGCTCATCGATTAACGCCCGTACCCCTACCTCCGCAATATCGTCGGCGTCGACGAATCCGACACGGCCGGTGCCCGTGGCGGTGACGATGATTCCGTCGCTTTTGATGGTTGCCCCGTGCTGACGCTCCGTAAAATTTTGCATGAAGTACGACGGGCGAAGCACCGCCCACTCCGTCACCATCCGGCGCAGCTCACGGTGCACCTTGCCGAACACAGGCCCGTCTTCAGACACGGAAGCGCTGCTCAATAAGACGATCCGGCGCACCCCCGATTTTACGGCTTTATCCAGAAAGGGAAGCATGATGGTGAACGGTTCCATCACGGCGACAGGCCCAACCAAATAAATGTTGTCCACGTCTTTTAAGGCCGGATCGAAAGTACTCTCGTCGAACCAGTCGAAATACGCGTGCTCGGTAAAGCTCAGACTTCCCTTCGAGCTCCTGGTATAACCGTCGGAAGAGTAAGGAAAATTCAAACACGACGTTCTCGTCGAACAGCTAGATCCAGCGATCTATGTCTTTTTCGACCAAAGTTTTCATAAAGGTGTCCCGACAGCAAAACGCAGATTTACAACGTTTAGAAGTTCCGGACACAATATCAGCCGGTTTTCGCCACGATAATGGTCTAACGGGCATTGGAAAAGTTGGTTATTTAATAATCATAAGGTCCCTTTAGTTTTTTAAGACCAGAAAAATTCCAATTTATTCATGCATAAAGTGGGGCATAACTTCTTTTCCTTTTGCAAAAAATTGTAATGGAATTAAAACGACCATCAGGAGGCAACAACGATGCCAGAACCAATAGTCAAACCAGAACCAATAGTCAAATTTGAAACAAATGGAAAAGCATCTATTCTGAACTATGATGTACCAGAGCCGACTACTTATACTGGAACAAATTGTATAAATCTCGCGTTCGATGGAGATATATTTATTCCGGGACCTAGCATTACCGATCCGCCACGAAGAAGCGACTTTAAGGACGGTGGCCCAGATGTTCAACAAGTTGTGCGTGATGCCCTGCAATCAGGGTATTTTCCATTGAAATATTTTCCAAATGTGAAAGTTGCTACGAACTCTTTGGCGATACACGCAACCGAAAACAGTCCAGAAACACTTTCCAAGACAGCATCTACCTCATTAGTTTCGGTTGGTGAACGTTTGCATTTAAGGAATGTTATGGCCAAAATTGATCCTGCAGTTGTCGCATCTCGTATTCTAAATGGGGAACGATTGAACATCTATCAGAATTTGTATGGGACATATGAGTATAATTTTATCACGCCACCCAAACAAACAGATCCGCGCCTAATGATCGTCGAAATTTATAGACTAACTTCTTTCGCCGGAGATTATGGAGCAGGACGAACAATTAAAACATTCTCGCTACTTCCAGGCGAACGCACAAAAATGACGATCAAAACGTACCGCAAAACTGAAACGGAAGAGAAACGCGCATCGAGTATTCTCGATTCGTTTACAGAAGAAAGCGCTAAATCTTTCGAGGATAACGTGCTGTCTGAACGGTCAGATAAGAGAAATTCTAGTGAGAATTTTGAATATCATGTTGAAGCGGAAGCAAACGCCTCCTGGGGATGGGGAAGCGCCAAAATATCGGGAGGTGTGAAAGGCGGTTCCAATTCTGCCAGAGAAGAATTTGCAAAAAACGTCTCAAATGCCACCCAAAAGCATTCATCTAAAGCTTCAGCCAAACGTGATGTACAAATTAACACGAGCTTTGAATCAAAGGTAACCACAGGTGAAGAAACTACCATCGAACGTCAGTTGGAGAACATTAATGTCAGCCGTACACTGAATTTTGTTTTTCGACAGATGAATCAGCAATTTATAACCTTACTTCACTTAGTGGATATTCGTGTCGCATTTTTTAATGGGTTCGCTGAATCACGCCGGGAATATCCACTCACTCAACTCGACGATTTGTTAGAAGAAGTGGTTAAGGATACCGAACGGGAAAAAGTACGGCAAGTAATAATAGACGAACTGACACACATTTTTGATTACCAAGATAATGTTCATTCAATTATCGAGAAAAAAAATTACCCAGAAAGTGAGAAACACTATTATCGTGTAAAAAAAGAGATGACGTCCACATATAAAGGTAAAACAGTGCCCGGCATCATCTTGTCCGCAAAAGAAATAGTGATGCGAACGGATGGTATTATTGTTGAAGCATTGCTCGGCCAGGGGGACGCACTTGATAATTATTCTCACGGACTCCAAGATGAAACGGTACGAGAAAAAAAATTGGCAAACGAGTTGGCTCAAGCAGAATTGCTTCGTGAACAATTGGCACAAAAGATTGTTACTACTAAAGACGATAATGCTGCAAAATTGTATGAAAAAATATTTCCATGTTGTAAAAAGAAAGAAGATCAACCACAATGAGCGGGGATAGCCGGATTACTCCCGTGTCTCCTCTCGGTCTCATGAATCGAATATTAAATACGTCCATGCTTTCGCCAGCTCCTTTCTCAAGCTCATCCTCACCAGCAAGTTATTCTGTAAAGCTCGTTGATCATACTGGTAGTGACGCGAGTTGGTTAGATGGCCTCGAGAAGAAAATTCAAAGCGTATTTGACGAATGTATGAAAGGGTCATCCCACAATGTTGTTGTGTCATGGGGAAAAGGAGTGGCAACCGATAATTTAGTCCTCCATTTCGTACAGGATGTTGACCATTCGTATATCCAACAGAAAATGCCCGGCGCCCCCATCAAAGAGGATATCGGGGGCCATACGCGAACACAGGGTAAGGTAGTGGGTTCAGAAATCTACAAACTCGCTGGCCCTAGAGGCGACCGCCGTCAACACACTTACACGGGTTATTCCAAGATAGCCCTTCACGAGTCGTTGCACAACTTGTATAACTGGTGGAGCGAATCCCAACTGCACGGACCCCTCGGCGGAGGCGGCTTGGCGGCCGCGGTCCCGCAACTTCCTCCGACAGCTTTGAACAAGGAATTGATACAAAGAGGGCTGAACATCAAAACAAAAGACCAGCTCCTGTAAGAAGTTGAATGCTATGAGGCGTTTAGAGACAAAGCTTTTGTGTTCTTGGGGGCGATCCTGATTGTATATTTGATTAATGCATTGAAGGAGCTTGGTGCATTGGTTCAGCGCACCGCATCGATGGCTATGATATCCTGCCACTCAAGGCCATACTCGGTTTCGATCCGCTGGGTCCCGTCCTGGTAGTACTGATAATGCTTCCTTCCCTCTCTGAAGAAGTCTTAATCATTTTCGGACCGTTTGGTCAATAATATTGCTCCATTTATTTCAAGTCATGCGTCAGCGAAATAAGTAAACATAAAATTAGTTATGTAAACTAAAAAATATAGCGCTTAATTACTTCGCTCTATTGTAAGTGAGCCTATCGATCGGGAAACCGATTGTGTGCAGAAAATGACCGGGGATGTCCCGAGCCGCCTTTTAATTCCGTGAATCGGCCGCGTCGGGACATTCCCCGCCTTGCAATATGCGCTTATTTCTTCCCCAGTACGTACATCACCCACGGCGAAATGCGGGTTTCGTTAATCCATAGGTAAGGCTCTTCTTCCCGGCCAAGCGGCTTATGCATTTCTACCACTTGCAGCCCGGTTTGGTCGAAAATGTCCCGGTAAGCGGCGTCCGACCACATGACGTCCTCTACCGGCCTTTGATCGTGCGTATCCTTCATGATGATTTTCACTTTGTCCCCGCTTCGGGCATGCTGATTTTCCGGAAAAGCCTTGGTCGTGAAGGAGGCCCATTCGTGACGGTAGATTTCGGGAGAGGAGACGACCATCACGATTTTCCCGTCCTCCTTCAGCGCAGCGGCTAGCTGTCTGAAATTTTGCAGCTTCTTCTCCAAGGTCGGAATGTTATCGAAGGTGAACATCGACAGCACCAGATCGAAGGTCGCTCCGTCCAGCAGCCGCAGATCCCCTTCCGGAATCAGCCGGTAATCGCCGGCCGCGTCCATTTCCCTCGCTTTGCCAAGCATGCCGGCCGAAATATCGATGCCGATCACGTCAAAGCCGCGATCTCGCAAAAAGCGGGTCGACCGCCCCGCTCCGCATCCGAAATCCAAAGCGCTCGTGCCGGCGATATGCTTGGTCAGCATCTCCGGCAAATCCCGATAGGCCAAATAATACGTTCCCGGAAACTCCAATGTGGCGTAGGCTTCCGCCCGTTCAGCGTCCTCGTATACATTTGAAAACTCCATATGCTTGTGCACCTCTCCCGATAGAAATATATTAATGGACGATGGGCCGCCTACGTTCAGATGACTTCAATCCGCTTCCATTTCCCGCCCAGAAAGCGGACGGACACCAGAAGCAGCATCACCATGGAATAAACGACCAGGGCGATCCATATCCAAATTAACGAAAGCCCCCAGACGACGCTGAACAGGTACGGAATCACAATATAGAAAAGGATGGGAACGACGATATAGATGACCATCATGAACATCGTGTCGCCTACCGCGCGCAGCACATTGCCGATGATGATCTGCATCGTATCGAACACGATCCACAGCGAAGTGAGCCGGACAAGCGGGACGATGACCGCCATCAGCTTCAGGAACGTTTCCTGATCCTTCCCGCCGCCGAAGATCGAGATTAAAGCCTGCGGAAACAAGTTAAAGATGAAGATGATCAGCACGTTGAACACAAGCCCGATCCCAAGCCCCAGTTTTGCGGCTCTTCGGACATTGTCGAGGCGTCCGGCCCCCTTCTCTTGACCGGCAATAATGGCGATGGCGGCCCCTAACCCCCAGATGGGGAAGATCGACACCCCTTCGATGGTGAACGCGATGTTGGAAGCGGACAAGGGAAACTCCCCGGTCTTGCCGATGATCAGAAGCAGCAGGCTGAAATACCCGGTGCCGAGAAACGCTTGAATGCCCGCGGGAAATCCGAAACGAAGCAGCTTGCGGAGCAAGGCGCCGTCCCATTTCATCTGCGCCGATATCTCATACTTTGCTTGAACGCCCCGTCTCCCCAACAAGATCATGTATACGATCACCGCGAGCACGGAGCTGCTGATGATCGCAATGCCTGAGCCCCAGATCCCCCCAAGCTCCGGGAAGCCGAGCTTTCCGAAAATCAGCAGCCAGTCAAACAACACATTGAACACATTGGACAGAATCCCGACCATCATGATGACCGTCGTGCTGGCAACGCCTCGGAACAGACCGGAAAACGCCGTAATGAACAGCTGGACGCAGCTGGAAACCATGATCAGGTAGAAGAATTGCTTCTCGTAAGTCAGCAGCTCTCCCGTATGCCCCATCCAATCGAAAATATTGACGGCAAGGGGAGACACCAGGAGCAGCACCGCCGAAAAAACGATGCTGAGATAGACGCTCTGCCACATCGATGAGGCGCATTTCGGGTATTTGCCGGCCCCATAATATTGGGCGATTAGCGTAGAGACGAAGCCGACGATGCCGATGAATATGCTGGAGATCGCCGTCCCTACGTTACCGGCCGGCACGACGGCCGCAAATTGTCCCAGATCGTACATCGAGACAAACGCCCGGTCGACAAATACCATCAAATTGAGCGAAAACATCGATAAAATGACGGGCAGCGTAATTTTCAATATCGTTTGGATCGAAATGGACTGCTCCCGGCTTGCCGGCCCGATAACAACCGCATCGTGCGCTTTTTCCGTCTCCGGTGACATGGACACAAGCGACTCCCCTTTTCATGGTTTCCCGATTTGCAACGTCCGCCCGTTACGCGCTTTGGCCGATATAAGCCGCCCCGATCGCCCCCGTGACTTGCGGGTAATCCGTCACTTCCACTTTCATGTTTAACAAATCCTGCAGCGCGCTAACGATGCCGATATTTTTGGCGACGCCGCCGCTCATGCCGAGCGGCTCCTTGATGCCTACCGCCTTGAGCAGCGCGATTGCCCGGGTCGCAATCGATTCGTGAACGCCCTTGATAATGCTGGGCGTCGGCGTGCCGACCGCGACCAGCGATACGACTTCCGTTTCCGCAAACACTGTGCACATGCTGCTGATTCGGGCCGTCGAAGTGGCCGTTTGGTGAATCCCGCCCAGCTCTTCGAGCTGGACCCCGAGCGCCCTGGCAATAATATCGAGGAACCGGCCGCAGCCCGCCGCGCACTTGTCGTTCATCATAAAGTTGACGACGTTGCCCTTTTCCCCGATCTGGATCGCCTTGCTGTCCTGCCCCCCGATATCGAGAACCGTCCGGATGGAGGGGTTCAAGAAATGCATCCCTTTGGCGTGGCAGGTAATCTCCGATACGTGTTTATCTGCAAACGGCACGTTCTCCCGGCCGTAGCCGGTCGTGACGATGACGTCGATATCCTTTTTCGTGAATCCGGCTTTCGCCAGCACATTGTTGAACGTCGTTTCCGCGGACTGCCGGTTATCGCCTCCGGTGTACACGACATCGTAGGCTACGACGCTGTTGTCGTTCAAAATCGCGGATTTGGTCGACAAAGAACCGATATCAATTCCTAAGGTAATCATAGGGCTATTCTCCTTTATCCCGAATTAGTGGATGATTCAGTCGCTCATAATTTCCAGAAAAGCGTCGATGCGGTTTTTCACGTGATTGAATGCGTAATTGTTCTTGTCTACGTAATCCACGCTGATCGTCAAGTACTTCAATCCTTGTTCACCGGACATCTCCCGAATCATCGAACTAATTCCCATCATATTCCTACAACCCCATATATTAGATATTATAACACCATCGATATGAAATGAGGTACAAACCTGAGAAATATTTTCTTTTAACCGTTTGGCGTTCCAGTGATACAGGATCGCCCGTTCCGCAATGCTTTTCAGCGGGTCTTCCGGATCCAGCGACACCAGATTGGCCTCCCACAGCGGCGCCCAATAGACGATCTCGACCTGCTGCTCGAAATAACGGATTAATTCGTGATCGTTGTGCGGCGCTTGGCCCGCCCACAGAATGCGCTTCTTCTTTTTCTTCGGATCGGACTGCTTGCTCATTTCGAGCGCTTCTTCGTACAACGTTTTGCAGATTTGTACGTTTTCCTTCAAGCCGAAGCCGTTCATGCCGAAAATTTCGAGCAATTCTCTGGACACGCCGGGCAGCTCGTACGTTTTGTTCAACTCGACCGTTTTGCAGTAATAGTCTCTCGCTTCATTCGAATATTGAACGACCTGCCGGAACCGCTCTTCGTCGAACGGGATATTCAAGGTGCTTTCGATATCGGCGATCAGCTTCTTTAATTGTTCCACCAGATAGGTCAGCGTGTCTTCGTTGATGAGGTTCGGCGTATTGATCGAGAGGAACGAGCAGTCGTACAGCTTGCTCGACATGTTGCCCATTTTGGCCAGACAATCGCACGGCTGATCGTTCACCAGCACCAGGTCGGGATTCGGATAGCCGTTCGCCAGCATGACGCCCAGCGACCCGCGAAGAAACGAGCAAATGTCCCGGGAAAGACTTTTCTCCTGCGTCAAATTAATGAACGGGTCCACGTTGACGGTTTGGGCGAGCAGGATCGCCATCGACTCCATGTTCCAGGAAACCATATTAAAGCCAAAGACGATTTCATTCGGAAACTGCTCGACGACATAAGCTACTTTCGTATCCTCTTTATAGGCTTGCGTCATGCGGTAACCGTTGAACAAAGACCGCATCCGCGCCGCTTTCAGCGCCGAGGACGAATCGGACGGCTCGGCCCGGTACGTTTCGAGGACGGACATCATCTTTTTGTACTGTTCTTCGCGGCTTTTCGCTTCCACTTTAAATTGGCTCATCGCTCTTCTCCTTTACTAATACATCATCGTTTCGAGGAACGTGTGAATCCGGGTGCGGATGCTTTCGATATTCGTCATGCTGCACTCGCCTTCCACCAGCAGCACGGGCGTGCCTTTCTCGCTGAGCTTGCTTTGGATGTAAGGGTAATCCATCGAATAAATGTCGCAAAACTTCAGCGAAAAGTAGATGACCGAATCGATATCGTATTCGTCGATCAGCTTGACCAAATGGTTCAGCCGTATATCCGATTCGAACATCCGGGCGCAGGTCGCTTTGTCAAAATAGTAATCGGCAATCGCCTCGACCGGATCGCGGTGCTCGTCGACCTCCCCTTCGAAATATTTGACGCCGTTGGTGATATCCATGCATACGACCTTCGCCCCGGTCTGCTCGATGGCGTCGACAATGTTATCGTGATCGAAATAACTGCCGCAGATCAGCACTTTGTGCGGTTTCGTTTTTTTGGTTTCCCGCTGGGCTTCCATGGCTCCAAGCAGCAGGGACAGCTCTTGGTTGTACTGCTGTCTCATGCCGGCCGTGCTGGATTTCATAATGTTCAGCAATTCGCTTCCCGTGAGCGACGTCACGTCCTGCTTCCGCAAATCGTGCATCCGCTGCAGCAGCCGGCGCGTTTCGTTAAACAAGCGGATCGCTTCCCTCAGCGACTCCTCCGTAATGCGGCAGCCGAAATACTGCTCCAACGATTCGATCATGCGGCGGACCTGCATCCGAAAATAGTCCCTGGAGACCGAATTGAGGGCTTTTGGGAGCTCCAGGAAGAAGCTGTATTTCGGTTGAATCCGGTGGTTCCACGTTTCGTACAGCCGCTTCCTCCAATCGCATTCGTCGACGAATACGATCCCGTCCGTAAATTCGTAGACGCCGTCCATGCCTTCTCCCAAGCAATTGAGCAAATAAGAGCAGTAGTTGTTGCCCAGCAGCGCGCCCGCCTCCGACGTGTTGCTGGCAGTCGTCCCCATGATCCGAAAAGGAATGAAGCCCGCCGCATATAAAATTTCTTCCGGCGTATAGATCGATGTCCACCCGATCTTGGGCTTATCCACAGCTTTCAAGGCGTCCAGCCGGCCAACGTTCAGTTCGACAATCCGTTCCACCATTTCTTTCATAAGCGCTCTCCTCTTAACCAGATTTCTTTTGGGCGGCGGCACCTTCCAAGATGCGGTTGAAATGTCGGGCAAAAGCCGGCGCATGCTCTGCGTCAAACAGCGAGTAATGGCTCCCCTCCGCCGGAATATACACCGGATGCGCGCAATACCGTCCCCATCGGTCCATTCCCTCCAGCGGCGACTCGGTGGCCTGAAACACATGGACCGGCGAATCGATGCTCCCCCTCGGAACGTAAGCTGCCCGCGCCCGGTGCAGCGTGCGGACGATATTCACCGCGCAGAACAGCTGATGCAGCGACAGCCCGCTTCCGTCCGGGAAAATGTCGGCCCATTCCTCGCGGACATAGCGAAGAAAGGAAGGCCGATCGAAGTCCGAGGGCTGAAGCGTATCCGCGATGGCGTTCCAGAACGCTTGAGCGCTCCGGCTCCGGCTCCAGCGCTTGAGCGGCTCCTCATTGCACAGAAACGGCCGGATGTAATCCGTCTCGGAGGCGGCCGAGAACGGCTGCGCGTCTTGCGGCGGGTAGTAGCCCGGAGGCGGCGCGTCTACCAGGACGCAGCAGCCGACCTCCTCCCCATCGGCTTCCAGAATGCGGGCCATCTCCGCCGCAATCGTCCCCCCGATCGACCAACCGGCGATGCAATAGGGCCCTTCCGGCTGAACATGCTTCATCTGTTCGATATAACTAACGGCCAACTCTTCAATCGAAATCGTTTGCGGCGCATAGCCCACCCGTCCGTCCAGCGTAATGCCGTACACGGCGAACGAACGTTCGACAAGTTCGGCTACCTTGAAGTAGCCTTCGATCCTTCCCGTTCCATCATGCACGAAAAACAAACGGTTCACGCCGGACGGCTGTCCCCGCTTCAACAAAACAGCCGCTTTTTTGTAGTGGTACTGAATATTCACGGTCTTCCTCTCCTTTCCCGAAAGATTCCTCTTGCGCTCTCCCCGTATGGTGATGCCTCCCTTCCACGGTCCCCCCCAAACCGGAGGATGGGTTAGAGCGCTGCTTGCTGCTGTAAACTTTCCACCTTCCTCGCCCATTCGGAAATGACAGGCGCTTCCCTGATTTCCATGACCGAGGGGACGACGCCGAAAGCCGCCTCCATTTCCGCCACCAAGCGGATGAGCGCCAGCGAATTGCCGCCGCACAGGAAGAAATCGTCGCCCGGCCCGATGCCCTTCGTATTCAATAGGTTTTCCACGATTCCGATCAGCTGCGCTTCAATCCTTGTGACGGAGGCAGAAAAGGCCGGGTAAGCCTGGGAATCGCGGGCAGGTTGGAGACATATTCCCTGATCGTACGTCTCCTCTAGTAGAGGCGCCGCTCCGTTCGGTTCGGGAAGCGCCTGCTTGTCGATTTTGCCCGTTTCCTTGAGCGGCATCCTGTCGATCCGGACAAAGACGGCAGGGATCATGTACTCCGGCAGCGCCTTGGCGAGATAAGCTCGCCATTCGGTAGCCGGGATGTCCCGGTCTGCGACGA
Organism: Paenibacillus tyrphae; assembly: GCF_024158745.1. GTDB lineage: Bacteria > Bacillota > Bacilli > Paenibacillales > NBRC-103111 > Paenibacillus_G > Paenibacillus_G tyrfis_A. Next base: position 120,956 of record NZ_JAMZAW010000010.1, read on the forward strand.
AATAGGCGCATAACGCTTTGTCCCCGGGGCGATCTTCCCTTACCGTCACGACGACTTCTTTCGCGTGCGGATACTCCGCCAGCTTCGCCTCAATCTCCCCAAGCTCGATGCGGAAGCCCCGCAGCTTGATCTGGTTATCCATCCGGCCCATGAACTCGATATTCCCGTCGGGAAGCCAGCGGGCAAGGTCTCCCGTTCTGTACATCTTCGTCCCGGGCTCGAACGGATTGTCCACGAATTTCTGCGCCGTCAGCTCAGGACGATTCAAATATCCGCGGGCAACGCCGTCTCCCCCGACGCACAATTCGCCGGGCACACCGACAGGCAGCAGCTCCCCGGATGCGTCGACAATGTACGCTGTGGAATGCCGGATCGGCTTGCCGATCGGAACGTTCGTTTCATGCGGCCCGGTGATTGGAAAATAAGTGGAAAACGTCGTGTTTTCCGTCGGACCGTACATGTTCTGAATGCGGAGGCCTGGAACGGACGCCAGCACCTTGTTGACATGCCGAACGGACAAGGCGTCGCCTCCGATCAGCAGCGCCTTCAAAGGAGCGAACAGCTCCGGCTTCATGTCCGATAGCTGGTTGAACAGCGGAGCCGTCAGCCAGAGATGGCTTATGCCGTGCTTCGCTATAAAACGGCCGAGATTGTCCGCGTTGAGCAGAACATTGTCGCTTGTTACATACAGCTTGATTCCGTTCAGGAGCGCGCCCCATATTTCGAACGTCGTCGCGTCAAACGCCGGAGCTCCCGTCTGCAAAATTGCGTCGCTGTCCTCGAAACGGACGTAATCGGTATTTTGGACTAGCCTCACGACGTTTCGGTGCTCTATCATGACGCCTTTCGGCCGGCCGGTCGAGCCGGACGTATACATTACGTAGGCCAGACTGCGCGCATGCGTATCGCTTTTCAAATGATTGGGGCTATGTAGGGACCGTTCTTCCTCCCCGATTTCGATGGCGACGATCTCCGCTTCCAGCTTGCCTGCGTTCAACTTCCCTTGTTGAACGAGCACAACCTTGGCTCCGCTGTCCTGCAGCATATACTTGATCCGGTCCTCGGGATAACCGGGATCGATGGGCATATACGCGCCGCCCGCTTTTAATACCGCGAGCATTCCGACCACCATCTCAAGAGACCGTTCGGCCGCAATGCCAACGATCTGCTCCGTACCGCTTCCTTTGCTGCGGATCATTCCGGCGAGCCGATTCGCCCGCTCGTTCAGTTCCCGGTAAGTCAGCTCCTTGCCTTCATGCCATACGGCCATACGTTCCGGCGTCTTCCACGCCTGCGCCTCGAACAGCTCATGGATGCATGCCTCGCGCGGATACTCCGCCCCCGTGCGGTTCCAATCTACAAGCAGCCGGTTCCGTTCCGTCGGATCAAGCATCCGAAGCTCCTTCACCCGGGCCTCGGGGCGTTCAATCGCCGCACGAAGCAGGTTCACGTAGAAGCCGATCAGCCGCTGGACTGTTTCCTGACGGAACAAGTCCGTATTGTACTCCACCCGGATTTCCATCTCGTCATCCTCTTGATGGATATCGAACAGCAGATCGACCTGCGTCGCGTCCATATCCGGCTCGATCCAGGCTTCCTTCGCCCCGGCGAACGCCGCTTCTTCCTTCCCGGCGACGACCATGTTGAACATGGCCCGAAACAACGGATTCCGGCTGCTACTGCGCTCGGGATTCAGCTTTTGAATAAGCCGTTCAAACGGATAATCCTGCATATCGTAGGCTTCGTCCACTTGCTCGTGCACCCGTCGGAGCAGCTCGTCGAAGGCGGCTTCCCCGTCCACCTCCATCCGGATGGCAACGGTGTTCACGAAAAAACCGACCGCTTGCTGCAGCTCCGGGCTGTAATGCCTCCCCGCAAATACCGTGCCCACGACCACATCGCGTTGGCGCGAGCATTTGTGCAGCAGCACATAGTAAGCACAAAGCAGCGCCGAAAAAGGAATTACCCGCTTCTGCATGCAAAGCGTCCGCAGCCCCTGAACCACCTCGCGGGGGATCGGCTGAATTTCGAGCGCCCCTGCGAAGCTGAGCCCGGGCCGGGCAGGAAAGTCCGTCGGCAGCTCAAGCGCGGGAATCTCTCCCTGAAACTGCTTCAGCCAATACGCTTCCTGCTCCTGGGTATGCGCCTCATCGAACGTTTCCCGCTGCCACAGCACATAGTCCGCATACCGGATTCCCGGCGCAGGCAGCTCCTCGCCGTTCGGTACGCCCGCATGCGCGTTATAGAACCATTTGAAGTCGTGCCAAATTCGCTGGAAAGTCGTAGCATCGGAGATGATATGATGCAGCTTCAGGATGAGCATCCCCTCCGCTTCGCCCATACGTATCCAAATGATCTGAAACAGCGGTCCACGGCGCAGGTCGACCGGCTTCAGGCTCGCTTCGGACAGCAGGCTCCGAACCTTCGCTTCCCGCTCCTCCTCCGGCTCCGCCGACAAGTCGACGCAGCGGTAAATGCGATCTATCGTTTCGTCGAACGATTGAACGTGAGCACCGCCTGCATAGCTTACTTTCGTCCGCAGCGCGGGGTGCCGCTCGGTCAAATCGCCGGCCGCCCACAATAAGGCGTCCGAATCGACGGGACCCGTCAGCCGTTTGCAGGAAATTAAATTCCAGACGGCGCTATCCGGCAGCAACTCGGACAAGTACAGCACCCGTTCCTGCTGGAACGAAAGCGGATAATGCGGTCTGGCCCTTTGGCGGGGGATGTCCGGATATTTTCGTAGGCGTTTGCCCATAGCAACCAACCTTTCGGGCTTCCCTGTCGCTAAGCGTGCGGTACGGCCTTGGGAAGCATAGGCTCGATGATTTTGGCAATGTCCTTAATCACCGGCAAATCGATGAAGTCCATCAAGGTCAAGCTAATCTGGAACGCGCTCTCGATTTCGGTAACGAACCGGATGGTTAATAAGGAATTCCCGCCCAGCCGGAAGAAATTGTCGTTCACGCCGATGCCTTGCATGTTCAGGATGTTTTCCGTAATTTCGATCAGCTTTCTCTCGATCTCCGTTACAGGCGTGTCTCCTGACGGCTGGGTCGACAAGGCGGCTTCCGGCGCCGACAGCGCTTTGCGGTCCACTTTGCCGCTCGTGCTTAAAGGCAGCTTTTCCAGTCTCATGTAGCGGGCCGGAACCATATAGGCAGGCAGCCAACGACCGAGATGCCCGGTCCACTCCTCATCTGGCCTCTCCTCGTCGGTTACCACATAAGCGACGAGACTTTCGAGGCCGGACGAGTCTTCTTTCACCGCAACGGCAGCCCCTCGTACCGACGAATGCAGCAGCAGCGTCTTCTCGATTTCCTCCAGCTCGATCCGGAAGCCCCGCAGCTTGACCTGCTGGTCGATCCGCCCCCGGAAGACGATATTTCCATCCTCCTGCCAGCGGGCCAAATCCCCTGTCCGGTACAGCTTCTCGCCCGGGCAGAACGGATGGTCTACGAATTTGTGCGCCGTCAGCTCCGGCTGGTTCAAATAGCCTCTCGCCAGCCCTTTCCCGGCAAGACACAGCTCGCCGTCCACCCCGACCGGCTGCAGGTTCATATGCTCGTCGACAATGTACGCCCGCATGTTGCCGATCGGCTTCCCGATGGGCACCCGGTGCAGCTCTTCGCCGCCCGTGAAAGCGAAGCCCGTTGCATAGATGGTCGCTTCCGTCGGGCCGTACAGATTGACCAGGCTCGCCTGCAGCCCCAAGGAATAAAATTTCTGGACCGTATGCGCTCCTAGCGCCTCTCCGGCGGCAAACACATAGTTCAAGCTTTGCAGCGCAGGGGCAGCTTCCTTGCTCTCGGCCACATCCATAAACGATTGCAGCATGGACGGCGCGAAATTCATATGCGTCACTTGATGACGCCTAATCGTCTCGATAATTCTTGCTGGCTCCTTCTCGGCTCCCGGCTCCAGAATGACGAGCTTGCCGCCCGTAAAGAAGCAGCCGAACAATTCGCTCATGGACACGTCAAAGGTAAACGACGTTTTGAGCAGATACGCGTCTTCCTGCTCCAAAGGAAACAATCTCTGCAAATGGGCCAGCGTATTGACGAGCGAGCTGTGCTCCACCATGACCCCTTTGGGCTTACCGGTCGAGCCCGACGTATACAGGATATACGCCAGATCACTCGGGACGCTCACACGGCCGAGATTCGAGCTATCCCCTTCGGCCTTCTCGTCGATCGCAAGCGTCGGAACGGGCAGGCCGCTTTCCGCCGTTTCGGCCTCGCCGGACGGAACAAGCAGGACGCGGGCTCCGCTGTCCTCCAGCATGAACCGCTTGCGCTCCTCCGGGAACCCGGGATCGATGGGAAGATACGCTCCCCCGGCTTTAAGCACCGCGAGGATGCCGATCATCATGGCAAACGACCGTTCCGTCATGACCCCGACGACGCTTTCGGCGGTGACTCCATGGTCCCGCAGCGTGCGGGCCAGCCGGTTCGCCCGGGCGTTCAGCTCCCCGTAGGTCATCGTCCGCTCGCCGAAGGCCAAGGCGACACGTTCCGGCGTCTTCTCCGCCTGCGCTTCGAACAGCTCGTGAACGCAGACATCGCGGGGGTAGTCCGCCTCGGTCCGGGTCCACTCGTTCAGCAGCTTTTTGCGCTCCTGCGGGTCCAGCATATCCAGCTCTTTCACTTGCACCTCGGGATGCTCCACAAGCTTCCTCAGCAAGTTTACGTACAGCTCCATCAAGTGCCGGACGGTTTCCCGGCGGAACAGGTCCGTATTATATTCCAACCGCATTTCCATCGCGTCATCCTGCTGATGGATGTTGAGCAGCAGGTCCACCTGGGTCGCGTCCAGCACCGGCTCCTCCCAAGCCTCCTCCGCACCGGCGAACGTCGCTTTTTCCTTGGCGGTGCTGACGAGGTTGAACATGGCGCGATACAGCGGGTTGCGCACGCTGCGCCGCTCCGGGTTCAGCTTCTGGATCAGCCGTTCGAACGGATAATCCTGCATATAGTACGCCTCGTCGACTTTGTCGTGCACGCGCTTCAGCAGCTCGTCAAAGGCCGCTTCCCCGTCCACCTCCATCCGGATCGCCACAGTGTTGACGAAGAAGCCTGCGGCCTGGGCCAGGCTGGAGCTGTAATGCCTTCCCGAAAATACCGTCCCGACGACGACTTCCTGCTGGCGGGAGCACTTCTGCAACAGCACGTAATAAGCGCACAGCAACGCCGAGAAAGGAATCACCTTATGCCGCACGCAGAGCGACCGCAGCTTTTTCACCAGATCGCCCGGCAGCGCCCGAATTTCAAGCGCTCCCCGGAAGCTGAGCTGCGCCGGCTCCTGGAAATCCGTCGGCAGATCGAGCACCGGCAGCTCTCCTTGAAACTGCTTGAGCCAATAAGCCTCCTGCTCCTGCGTATGCGCCTCGTCGAAATTCGCCCGCTGCCAGTGCACGTAATCCGCGTAATCGACCGCGAGCGGCTTGAGCTCTTCCCCGCCGATCACGCCCATACGCGCGTTGTAGAATGCTTTTAAATCGCGCCAAAGGAGCTGGAACGTCGTCTCGTCGGAAATAATATGGTGCAGCTTCAATATGACGAGACACTCGGCTGCTCCCGCGCCTCCCATCGGCAAGACGATCACTTGGAACAGCGGATCGCCACTCACCTCAATCGGTTCCCGGCACACTTCCGCCAGCTTCCGCAACGCCGCTTCATCCTGCAGCTCCGCCTCCTCCGACGAACCGTCGATCCGTTGGAAAATCGCTTCCAGCGTCTGATCGAACGTTTGAACCGGAGCGCCGTTCTCATAGCTCACTCTCGTCCGCAGCGCCGTATGCCGGCCGATCAAGTCGCCCACCGCCTGGCGCAAGGCCTCCGGATCGATGTCCCCCGTCACGCGCTTGCAGGAAATTTTGTTCCACAGCGTGCTGCCCGGCAGCAGCTCAGAGAGGTACAGCACCCGCTCCTGCTGGAAGGAAAGTGGATAGCTCGGCTGCTCGCTTTGACGCAATATCGCCGGGTACTTGCGTTTTGCCCGTTTCGTCATGAGATTCATCCTTTCGTCCTGGTTTCCTTAAGAGCTTCGGCTCCCTCGCTTGATGAGTTCGTCCGCGATGATCAACCGCTGAATTTCCGACGTTCCGTCTCCGATCTCCGTCAGCTTCGCATCCCGGAAAAATCGCTCCAACGGCAGGTCTCTGGAGTAGCCGTACCCGCCGAACAGCTGAATCGCATCCTTCGTCACTTGGGTCGCCATCTCCGAGGCGAACAGCTTGGCCTCCGACGCCTCCTTCGCATATTTTTCTCCGTTGTCTTTCATCCGGGCCGCTTTTTGCAGCAGCAGATCGGCGGCATTGATGTTCATCTCCATATCGGCCAACATATTTTTCACCGACTGAAAATGGTAAAGATATTGATCGAACTGCTTTCTTTGCTTGACGTAGCTGATACAGTACTGCTTGGCTTCTTCCGCAATGCCGACGGCGATCGCCGCCATCCCCAGCCTGGCGCTAACGAGCGTCTGGTGCAGGATGTCCAGACCGAAATTTTTTCGCCCGATGAGGCAGGTCTTCGGAACCTTGACGCCGTCCAGAATCAGCTCGCCCGTATCGGAGCTTCGCATCCCGAGCTTCCGCTCTTTTTTGCCGGACGTGGACAGGCCTTCCATCCCTTTTTCCAGCAAAAATACGCTGATGCCGAGCAGCTTCTTCTCCGGCGCCGTCTTGGCGGGCACGATGTAATAATCCGCGTAGTTGCCATTCGTCACAAAAATTTTCGAACCGTCGAGCACATAATGATCGTCCGCTTCGACCGCCTTCGTCTGCATCGACGACATATCCGACCCGCTGCCGGGCTCCGTGAGCGCGAAAGCGCCGATTTTTTCCCCGGAGAGCATAGGCTGCAAATAGCGCGCTTTCTGCTCTTCCGTGCCGAAGGCGCTGACTGGGTTGCAGGTTAAGCTGGTGTGCGCGACGACGGTCATGGCGGTGGAGGCGCACGCCTTGGCCAGCTCCTTCACGAAGCCGGTATACGTATCGTAGTCCAGCTCCAAGCCTCCGTATTCCTTCGGATACGGAATGCCCAGCAGACCGAGACGTCCCATTTCCCGGACATTGTCCAGCGGAAATTGCTCGCGCTCATCCGTTTCGCTGGCGATGGGCCGGACCTTTCGCTTAATGAACGTGTCGGCCGTATCAAAAACCGCCTTCCGCACTTCCCCGTATTCCAGTTCCATATCCTCACACTCCAAACGTTTTGTGCCAGCATTCAAGCGCGATCAAAGCGTGCGACGTTCTGAAAATCGCCAGATTGTCCATGTGCTCATACCCGTTCTTTTTGTTGAAAAAATCGTTCGCCGCCTGTTTGTCGAAGTAAGCGGAAATTTTGGAATTGCCCGATTGAATCAGCTCGTTGGCGATGTTTTTCTGGACGACGACCGATTTCGGATCGACCGGGAACGGAAACGGCCGTTTCTTCCGCTCGACGATTTCCGCCGGCAGCAGGTCTCTGGCGATTTCTTTTAAGATAATTTTCTCCTTGCCGTCCTTGAGCTTGTAGGCTGACGGAATATTCGCCACATAGTCGACGATGCGGTAATCGAGAAAAGGAACCCGCGCCTCGATGCCCGAGGCCATGCTCGTTTTGTCCTGCCGTTCCAGCATTTCCAGCAAATAAAGCTTGATGAACAAGTACAGCACTTTGTTCAGCTCGTCGTCTGTCTCGAACCGGGAGGTCATGTCGCGCAAAGCCGTGGATACGTTTTCCTTGAACCGGGTTTGTCGGGCAACGTCGGGATTCAGCAAGCCGGACACCTCTTGGAGATACGGCGCCCAAGGAAATTCCGTGAGCTGGCTTGCCGGCTTGTGGTTCAAGAAAAAGAAATAGCCGCCGAACAGCTCATCCGACCCTTCGCCCGACAGGACGACCGTGACGTCGCTTTTTAACCTCTGATACAGCAGGTACACGGAAGGGGTCGTCAGGTCGACAGGCTTTTCCACGTGCCAGGTCGTCTTTTCCATCATGTCGTGGTAGTCCTCCGGCCGGAAAATAAACTCTTTATGATCGGTTTGCAAGGCGTCCGCCATTAGCCGGGCGTAGATCGTATCCGAGTTTGCCCCCGCCACCTCGCTGTTCTTGCCGTATTCCATCGAAAATGTTTTCAGCCGGTGGGTCGCATGCCCCGCAGCGAGGGCGGTAATTAAGCTGGAGTCCAGCCCTCCGCTGAGCAGGGAGCCGAACGGCACGTCGCTCATCAGCCGCATGCGCACCGACTCTTGAAGAAGCGCATGCGTGTGCTCCTTGTAATCGTCGAACGTCCGAGGCTCTTCCGCCGACTGCCGCAAAGCGATATCCCAGTACGGAATAAGCCGCTTCGTCTTGTTGTGGAACAGCAGCGTATGGCCCGGCGGAACGGACTGAATGTGCTTGAACATCGTATGCCCGTTTAAGAGCGCGGTGCAAAATAAATATTCGGGAATGGCCGCCGGCTCCGCCTCCGCCCGGACATCCGGGTGCTGCAGGATCGCTTTGACCTCCGACGCGAACAGCAGCGTTTTATCGGACAAGCTGTAGTAAAGCGGCTTCACCCCCAGCCGGTCGCGGGCCAGAAAGAGTGTCTCCGCCTTCTCGTCCCAGATCGCAAAAGCAAACATGCCGTTGAACCTGCGCACGCAGTCCGGTCCGTACTCCTCATAGCTGTGCACGATGACCTCGGTGTCGCAGTCCGTCACGAAGCGATGGCCTTTGTTCTCCAGATCGCGCTTCAGCTCGCGGAAATTGTAAATCTCGCCGTTGTAGGTAACCCAGACGGTATGGTCCTCGTTCGTCATCGGCTGCTTGCCGTTCTGGAGATCGATGACCGACAGTCGCCGGTGCCCGAGCCCGATAAACGTATCGACGAACACGCCCTCGCCGTCCGGACCGCGATGCTTCAGCGCCTCGTTCATCCGGTTCAGCACCGCTTCCGAGACGGGCGATTCCTTCCCATAGTGGTACGCTCCGCAAATGCCGCACATTGGGGTTCCCTCCTTTCGGTTCCGTGTAGCGGATCAGAAGTCAGAAATAATACCAGATCGTCTTGTAATCGTCCGGATTTTCCCCCAAGGCTTCCAATCGGCGCAGGAAATCGTATATCGGCGTATCCTTGTACACGTACGTATTGACCGGGGCCATATATTTTTCCCATGGATAAAATTCGTAAATCCGGCTCCCGTCGTTCAAAATCATAATGATTTCATGATCCTGCCAAGCGTTCAGCTCGTTCTTCCCGAGCGTAGGCACGTTGAACACCGGTTTGTCGGTCCGCACCAGCCCTGGCATTAACCGCGCCTCCTCCTTCTGTTCCTGAAGCAGCCGGGCCACGGGCACCTTGAAGTCCGCCGTCTCCTCTTTTCCCTTCAGATTGAACAGATAGTAAGGCGAAATGCCGATCCCCTTCAGCGATTCCCGCAAAAAGCAGGTCTCGAACTTCCGGCAATTTTGCATGGTGAACACCTGCTGGTTATACACGTCGATGCCGAGCGTCTTGATGTTCCGCATCGCGTCCGCCATTTCTTGCGAAATTTCATACGGGTGCTGCACATGGGTAACCAGCGTAATCGTCTGCTCCGGAGGCCGGTGATACGTTCGCAGAATCGCCAGCAGCTCCTCGTCGAAGCGCATGGGCGCCGTGACGAGCGTCCGCGTGCCGATGCGGATACGCTTGATGTGCTTCATTTCCGCGAACGTCTGCAAAATGGACGCGATCTTGTCATTGCTGACGGCCAGCGGGTCCCCGCCTGTGATCAGCACCTCGCTAATGCCCGGGTTCGCCCGGAACCACTCGTACGCTTCCGCCAAATTGTGAATCGCCGGATCGGCTTTGCCGCAGGAATCCTCCGCCAGCTCCCAGTTTCTTTGGCAGTAGATGCAGATTTGCGGGCACCATAGGTAAGGCTTGACGATCGCAATCTGCGAATATCTTCGGGTCACAAAGTCGGTGGGCGAGGTGTCCATCTCGTGCATAAAATCCAGCTCTTCCTTCGGGAGCAGCCTCGCTTCCAGCATTTTGTCCAGATAGATCCGGTTCGGAATGACCTGTGCCCGCAGACTCCGGTCGTGCCGATGCCGATCCGCCTTGGGATCGGGGTCCATCAAAGACAGGTAGAACGGTGTGATCTCGCAAGGAATCCCCTGCGCCATCGCCGCATCGATGCACGCTTTCTCTTCGGCGGTCAGCTCGATGATCTCGCCGATTTTGCCGGCATCGCGGAAACGGTGCTTGAACTGCCAGCGGTAATTCGTCCAGTCCTGCTCCGTCGCTCCCAGCGCCTGCAAAATCCGATGCCGATGCTCCTCCCTGCGCCGGACGACCTCGTCGTCCAGTCCGGTTTTATAACCGTTCTTGCGGATAAAACCGGCATACTGGTCCGCTTTCACATTGAGCAACTCGGACCGAACGACGGCCGCCTCGCGCCCTTCCAGATGCATGAAGGCCGGAACCTCGCGCTTGCAAATGCCCGATTTCGAATAAATTCCCGAAAGGCCGATCACCCCCTTGAACAAATGCTTCATTTCCACGAGAAACGCATCCGTCACCTCGGGCCACTCCAGCCGCCGCCAATGCTCGGCAGCCAGCTTCCATAAGGTGTCCAGGCAGCTGTGCTTCGTTTTGTGCTCGTTGCTTTCCGAAATAATGCTTTTGAATACCGTAATGCAGTCCCGGGTATTTTTCTTTTCCAACGGATGCAGCGGGCAGTCGGCTCGCCGCACTTTGTCCTCGCATTCATTCAAGTAGCCGAACATCCGGCTGCGGGCGTCGGATAACGTCTCGCTGTCGACGAGCAATCGCAGAATATCCGGATTGGCGTCCAGCAGCTCGGAAATTTTCTCATGAGTAGCCATAAGCAGCCTCCGCCCCATAACGTGAATTGGCCACGCTCAGCTCAGCAATTGCTCTTCCACCTGCTCGGCGAGCCGCAGCGCTTTTTCCTCCGGGTCCTCGACGCGCTTCAGCGCCTCTTCCCGGGTAATGATGCCCTGCCGCACCAGCAAGCTCATTTCAAAATCGTACGGATGAAAACGATGAACCTGCTTGTGCTTGACGATCCCCAGCGAATTCAACCGGCAATTCGTCGAATTCGGATCAACGTCCTCCGGCTTGGTCCATCCCAGCTCCCGGATCGTACGGTAAATTTCGTCCTCCTGGTACCCAATAATCGGGAAAGCGTTGATCGTATAAGGAAACGGGTTTGTTCTGTACTCGTCCTTATCCAGCATGAGGTACGGATACACGTCGTCCCCCACGCGCTCCGCGAGCGGCTTGAACAAATTTTTGCGCAGCTCGTACGGAATTTTGTTGTCCTGAAATAGGATTTCGTTCTCGGATTGAATCAATTGCCCCGGGCTGTTGCCCAGCATGACCATCGGAATTCCTTTTTCGATGGCGACACGCAAACACATGTTTGTTACAATGCGTATGCAAGAGATGCAGATACCGCTGCCGAACTGCGTCAGATGGGTCGGGTAAACCTCGGGCGCCGAGCTCTGCAAAAAAATTTGCTTCATCAGGTCGTACCGGGGCCGGACAATTGTATGATCCACATTCAAGCGGTTCAGCACCGTGCGCATGTTTACAAACGAAGCTTCCGACATGAAGCCGTTGTCGAGCGTCACAGCGAGCATGCGAAGCCCGTACTTTTCCTTGAGCGTATGAATCAGGAACGTGCTGTCCTTCCCTCCGCTGTAGGCGACCAGCGCATCGTACTTCCGGTTCTGCGCTTTGCATTCGCGGATGATTTCATCCAGCTTCGCCTGAAGCTTGGGGAGCGACGGAACGGGCTGTTTCCCGCTCTGCTTGCTGCAAAAGGAGCAGACGCCTTCGGAATCGAACGTGATTCCGGGGTAGGTTTCGGGCATCACGCATAAGGTGCACCGTTTCACGATTGGGTTCCCCTTTCTGAATTAGCTTAATTCGGACCGATTGATTTTGAGATTGGCGGTCTTGGGCAGCGGCTCGCGAAAATGGACAGTGTCGGGAATCATGTAATAGGGCAGAACTGTTTTGCAGTAGCGGATGACCTCCTTTTCCGTCAGAGTAACCCCCTCTTCCGTGACGACCAGCGCCTTCAAGCTGCCGCCTTTGCCCGGATCGTGCCTGCTGATCACCGCAGCCTCGGTCACGCCGGGCATCTGGCACAAGCGCTCCTCCACTTCCTCCGGACTGAACCGGAAGCCTTGCGATTTCAGCATTTTATCTTTGCGTCCGACAAAATACAGGTAGCCTTCCTCGTCCAGCTTTCCGAGGTCACCCGTATGCAGCGCTCCGCCCCGGAACACTTCGTTCGTCTTCACCGGATTGTTCCAGTAGCCCGGAGACACGAATGCGCCCCGGTGCACGATTTCGCCGGTCTCGCCCGGACCGCACAAGCGGCCGTCCTCATCTTCGACGGTAATGTCCACGCCGGGCAAAGGCTTGCCCACCGACGGGATTTTGCGTTCGAACTCTTCGGGAAGCAGGCACGTGGAACGAAAAGCCTCCGTCATGCCGTACATCATATAAAATTTCGTCTGCTTCAGCAGAGCCTTTAATTTCATTAGCTCGTCATGGGGAAAAGGTTCGCCGATAATCGAGATGTATCTGAGGTGAGGGTATTGGTGCTTCGCCAAGGGAGAGTGTTTTTGGAGGAGCATCCTCCAAAGCGACGGTACGCCGTGGAAGCCGGTAATCTGCTCGCGAAGCATCGTTTCCACGATATCATGAGGGAAAAGAGATTCTTGCAAAACCAAGGTTCCGCCTACATACAGCATGGTGAACAATTGACTGAGCGCGCCGTCGAACGAAAACGGGGTCACGCTGATCAGGCGGTCGGCCGCCCGGTTTTCCAGAACCTGCGCGGAGGTGACCGTCGCCTCGCTAAAAATACGGTGCGTCACCACAATGCCCTTCGGCTTTCCAGTGGAGCCTGAGGTGTACAGAATCGCTGCCGGATCGTCTGCATGCACTTCTGCCTGAAGGCTGCCCGCGAAATCCGCACACTGCAAAATGTCTTCCAGCGCATAATCATGTTCGTATTCCGACCGGTCTCTGCGCTGCGCCTGCGCCTGAGATAATCTTACGATCAGCTCGATGCTGCTTTCTTCCAGACCGGCTTGGTTCAGAACGCCGATTCTGCTGTCATGAACGAACAGCGCCCGCATCCCGCAATCCATGACGATATGACGCAGTTGCTCGCTTTTGGCATGGGGATTGATATGGACGAAGATCGCCCCCATCTTCATTGCCGCCAGGATGACGATGATTTCTTCGATGCATTTGGCTGAAAAAATGCCCAGCCGGTCGCCTTTGCGAATGCCTTGAGAGAGCAGAAATCGCGCGAGCCGGGTCGAAGCCTCGTCGGCTTCCCGAAAGGTCAACCGCCTGTGCTTCTCGATAAACGCTTCCTTCTGCGGATCGTCTGCCGCAGCCTTGGACAACATGTCGGGAATCAGCATACGGCTACCTTCATGCCCTTAACCGTTCGACCAGCGACACGACACCGTTCATCGTTCCGAGGCTTTCCATGTTCACGTCATCCTCGGAAATGCTCACGCGAAACGTTTCTTCCAGAAAAGAAATCAGATCCAGCACATCCAGCGAGGTCAGCAAGCCTGCTTCGAACAGATTCAGCGAAGGATCAGTTACAGGCTCATGGGTCAGCTCGCGAATATAATCGGAAATTTGTTCTCGTACCGTCATCGTCTGCGCCTCCCGCACTTTTCCATAAAGTTGCAATCCGGTTTCCTTGTTCATATCATTTGCTGCTTTTCCGCTTTCAACGTCTCCATAAATGCCGGGATCACTTCCAACAGATCGCCTACGATCCCGTAGGTGGCCAGATCGAAAATCGGCGCATTCGGATCGGAGTTGATCGCAACGATCGTTTCCGCCTCCTCCATCCCCACCGTATGCTGGAGCGCCCCAGAAATCCCGCAGGCAAAATAGACGCGGGGCTTCACGATGCTTCCGGTTTGGCCGATCTGATGGGAAGGGTGCATCCAACCCAGATCGACGGCGGCCCGGGTAGCTCCCACGCTCGCCCCTATCGCTCCGGCAAATTCGTAGATGAGTGGCAGGTTCTCCGCCTTCTTGATCCCCCGCCCTACCGCGACGATCGTATCGGCCTGCAGCAGATTAGCGGGGTCCGCTCGCCCCTTCACGACTTCCAAAATTTCAAGCACCGTCTTGGACACTCGAATCTGCGAGCTCATATCCCTTACGGTTCCGCTGGGCGCGCTTACTTTCGAGGCCGGCCGGAACACGTGCTCCTTAATCGTCGCCATTTGCGGTCTTTGGTGCGGAATGACAATTTTTGCGACGATGCTTCCCCCGTAGGCGGGTCTCGTGACAACCAGGTTGCCCGTGTCCTGATCGAGCGACAGGCTGATGCAGTCGGCGCACAATCCGGTATTCAGCCGTGCGGCAACTCTCGGGAAGACGGAGCGGCCTCGCCGGGTGCCGCTTCCGAGTACGATGGCCGGCTTCAGCTCGGCCAGCAGCTCGCTCATGCAGCGGGCTTCCGCGTCCTCCGCATAGGGCTGAAGATTCGGGTTGTCGACCAGCCATACCTCATCGACGCCAAGCTCCAGCAGCTCACCGGTTAAATGGCCGACCTCGCTGCCGAGGAGGACAGCCGATACGGGCAGCCCCGTTCCTTCGGTCAATTGCCTCGCAGCCCCGATCACCTCCGCCACCGAAGGAACGAGCGCTCCGTCGGTATGCTCCGCATAGACGCAAATGCCGCTAAACGACGACGCTTCGTTACTTTTAACGATACGCTTTACGTCCGGTTCGTCCGGTATGGACCACTCGACCATGGAATCTCCGGGCATAAAGCCATCCGGCAAGGAATCGTCGACAATCGCATCCGCCGGGCATACCGGCACGCAGGAGCCGCATACGACGCACCGGTCGTGGTCGACATGCGCCTGACCTTCCGCCAAGCTCAATGCTTCAAATGGACAAAGCTGCACACAGGTTCCGCATCCGATGCAATTGGATTGAAGAATGCGAATTTGGCTCATGTGAAAACTCCTGTTCCTTTGTCGTCGCAGGCCCCGATTTTGGACAAAATGCGGGCTGCGCATTGCCGGTTGTCCGCATAGCGGACGATTTCCCCGTTAACCACCCTCTCCTTTCCGGCCGGGTGGTATACGCCGACGACCCGGGTAGGCGATCCGCTTAGACCGACCCGTCCCGGCTCAATCCCCAGATCATCCGGACCCCAAACCGTGATTTGCGTGGTCTTTGCCTTCATGAGGCCCACAACCGATGGAATCCGCGGTTGGTTGATATGCTTGCGGATGCACAGCAGCGCAGGCAAAGGCAGCTTGATCGTGATTTCGCGATCCTCCAGCTCCCGTTTGACCACCATTTCCCGGTCGTCATGCGCGGAGCATATTTCGCTTACGTTCGCCACATGAACGATGCCGAACTGCTCTGCCAGACTCGGGCCGACCTGGCCGGTCTCTCCGTCGAGCGACTGCTCGCCGGTCAGTACAAGCTCGAAGCCGCCTAATTTGCGAATCCCTGCCGCCAGCGTATACGAAGTGGCCAACGTATCCGCCCCCGCGAAATCACGGCCCGAGAGCAGGACGATCCGATCGACGCCCAAGGCGGCGATGTCGCGAAGCTGCTCTTGGCATTTTTCCGGTCCCATCGACAGGCACGTCACAGTCCCTCCGTACCGGTCCTTCCATTTCAGCGCTTCTTCCACGGCATAGTAATCGTTCGCGTTATTCACCAACTGGCTCACTTCCCGGCTTGTGCCGCCTGTTTCTTCGCTTTCGTCCGCCATATCGTGCAGCATCACTTGTTTGACGCAGACTGCAATGTTCACCGAAAGCCTCCTTCCCGAATGCTTCAATATCTGGGCCCGTGATACATATTATATATTCTTTGGTTAATTTTGGTAGTGATGAATTTCACAAACTTTGTTAACATTCTGCAAACGAAACGAAGCCGCCCGACCGTTCAAGGCGACAAATTTTAGACTGACCCTTGAGAAAAAGGAAAGCGGTAGCTCAGAACACGAAAATAAAGTTCCAGACTACCGCTGCTTTATTCAACTAACGTTACCCGTTCGCGTAATCTATTTATCCATTGCATCACTTCTGTGCGGTTCTACTGAATGATTCGTACCGTATAACTCATTTAAATGCTCGACATGAGCTACTCCCCAATCATTTAATGCCTGCAAAACGCTTGCCATACCTTTACCGTATTCTGTGATGGAGTATTCCACCTTGGGGGGAATTTGGTGATAGATCTCACGATGAACAATATCGTGATACTCCAACTCCCGTAATTGTTGGGTCAGCATTTTTTTGGTTATCTCCGGTATCGCTTTTTGAAGCTCGCTAAATCTCATGGTTCCGTTTGAAAAAAGGCGAAGCAGAATAACTGGCTTCCATTTCCCGACTAGGATCTCCAACGCCGTCTCGAATTTACAAAAGGTAGACATGAATATACCCTCCACTTCTCTACTCGCCTTAGGTTTATTTTTGTATACTACGTTTATTTTAAGTAACTACTTCCTAAAGTGATTGCTATGGATTATTATGCACCTAGAGCTCAATAGACACAAGAGGAGGCGATTGAAGAAAAAACAGTATGGATTATCGTTCGTTAGGTTGGGATATCAATAGATGAAAGTGATAAGGAGTTGGCGTAATTCATGAATGTCGTTTTATGGATCGCACAAGGGATATTAGCATTAGGATTTATATATTCCGGTTGGTTGAAGGCGTTTCAGTATGAAGTAGCAAAATCGTCCTGGACATGGGTGAGTGATGTTCCAAAAGATCTCGTTTTCTTTATTGGTTTAGCGGAATTGCTTGGAGCAATAGGTTTAATTTTGCCTCAAGCTACAAAAATCGTCCCTATTTTGGTGCCGATTGCCGCGGCCGGACTTGCTGCCATCGTTCTTTTCGGTGCCGTATTCCATATGATGCGCGGCGAATATAGAGAAATTGTCGTGAACATCATTTTCTTAGCATTTGCCCTATTTGTTGCGATTGGCCGTTTAAAGTGGATGCAGTCGTAATTCGATAAACGCGGACTTGACGATGGTTCATATTGGCCTTAAATCAACCGAGTTTGCGCCCTTCTATCGATATAAGTATTAGAATGACTCGAAAATCGAAAGCAGCGGCAGCCTTGGACTGGAAAATTACGTCCTAGATTGCCGCTGCTTTATTAAGCTAACTCGTCTTCGTTCCGTCCATCCGGTCTACCCCAGTGCTGGTTCCAACAATGATGTTTTGGTGAGCACAGAGCGATTGCCGTCCTCGACCTCATCGCTGCCAGTGGAGAGCTGTGGTTCTGTGCAGAAGAAAGCCTTGTAGGACATGGCTTTTTGATTTTTATGTTTCAACGTTCGAGTGCACCGCGGCGCCCAGGAAAGAAAAGTGTGACCAAAAATGTGACCAACACACCTCACGTTTCTATTAAAAGAGACCAGTCAACGGGGCGTTGGTTCAGAAGCTTTGGTGATTTTTTAGGGTGTGAAAGTTAAGGAAAGCCAAGGCGTAGAGCCTTATGTGACAAGGGTTTGAGCGAATTTCTGAAAATGGGGGCATGGCCTTCATATTTCCGTACCATTGCAGCATAAAAACAGGACTAACCATGAGCAGAAACAGCAAAATCAGCTGGTAATTCACGCTCATTCTGGTCAATGGATTTGCCGGAATGCTCCGCACGCGCCGGATCACCTCGCCTCGTTCATGACATAAACAAAGGCAGCGACAGCCCGGAACATGAAAATAAAGTCCCAGACTCCCGCCGTCATTCACGCTCCCCCTTCGTGCATGCTCATGCCGAATAAGGATAATTTTAACATATTGCTCCCCTAATGCAACTGCACCAAAAAAGACGCTCCCGATGGAAGCGTCTTTACATTTCAGAACAAATGTTCGATTTTTGAAGCAGTTAAAATAAAAATCGGCGTATTCGATTTTCATTATTATTAGTATAAACCATTCGTAATTATAAGTCTATACTTTTTCTGGATATCGTTCTATAGTTTGTATACCCGGCCGGGAACTTAACCAGTATCGTTGTGGAAAGGAAAGGTCTTGTGCAAATCCGTTTATGGAATCCCAATTTGAAAGTCCGGTTGATCGGCGAAGGGCTGTTTAACCTGCTGTTTTGGATGTACTATCCGTTTATCACGGTCTATTTTGGTGCGGCATTAGGCAGCCATATCGCCGGCATTTTGATGTCCATCCCTCCTATATTCAGCATCCTAGGAAGCCTGCTCGGAGGAGCTTTAGCCGACCGGGTAGGACGGCGTCCCGTGATGTTGCTGGGCGCTTCGCTTCAGACGGTGATGTTTGCTTTATTTGCGACGTCGTCGTCCCATTGGACGGATTATATCGCGTTTATCGGCATTGGACTGGGCGGAGCCATCTACAGGCCTGCAAGCTCCGCTATGGTGGCCGATCTGGTGCCCGCGCAAAACCGGCGTCAAATCTTCGCAACGTTCGTGACGGCCAATAACATTGGTGCAGTGCTCGGACCTGCGCTGGGAGCCGTCTTCTTCTTCCATTACCGACATGAGCTGTTGTGGACCTGCGCCTTGGTCTTGCTGCTGTATTTCATTGCAATGTATTTCATCGTTCATGAAACGCTGCCGCACTCGGCGAAAAGTAGCCCGGAAAGCTCCATTCCGATTACCCGCGTATTCAAGGAACAGTTGAAGGGATACGGCATTATTTTTCGCGACAAAGTGTTCCTGGTTTATATTTTGGCGGGCATTTTTGCCCTGATCCCCATCATGCAATTGGATCTGTATTTGGCCGTATATGTAATCTACGAGGTCCCTGCTCAGCCTCTGTTCACATGGAACGACGGCTCCCTTGTGCTGTCCAGCACGGATATCTTTGGCTGGTTGCTGGGGTTAAACGGTCTTTTGTTCGTCTTGTTTGTTCTTCCTGTGACGAAATGGTTCCGCCATTGGCAAGAGCGCAATGTGTTCATTCTATCGTCGCTGTTGTCCGGCTTGGGCACATTTTCCCTTGGACTGGGCACCAATATATGGTTTTTGTTTTTCATAACGATCATCTTCACCTTTGGTGAAATTGTACGCTCTCCGGTCACCCAGAGCTTTATTAGCCGCTATGCCCCCGATCATGCAAGAGGACAGTACATGGCAGCCGACAGCTTGCAGGCGACGATCGGGAGATTTCTGGCGCCGATGACGGTTTTCCTGTCCAGTTGGGTGCCGCCTATGGGAATATTTAGTATTATTTTGGTGCTTGCATGCATCAGTATCGCGCTATATATTCAGTTATTTCGAATGCATGTGGAGCAGCCGGAGGCGGCGGAGTGATGCAACGCAAAAAACAGACCTTCGCATTCGGCAAAGGTCTGTTTCCGGCAAGGCGCCGCGAGAGCTTCTTGTCAAAAACGGCCCGCGGGCATCTTGGACGTCTCCCGCGGCGTCCCACGTTTACCGCCCAATTTAAACACAATGATGCCGCCGACGATGATCAGTACCCCGATCAGCTTGCTGAACGTAAAAGGAACCTTGTCCAGACCGAGCCATCCCATCGAGTCCCACAGCAATGCAAACCCGAGCTGCGCCGCCATAACGATCGAGACGGCAAACGTAGGACCAAGCAGCCTTATCCCCTGCACCAGACAGGTGACCACCCCTACGCCGATCAAGCCGCTAAACCAGTACCAGGTCTGCATCGGATGCGGGGCAAATAAATGCTTTCCCTCCACGATGAGACCGAGCGTCAGCGAAGCCAGAAAGCCCAATCCCAACACCAATGTCGTCGTAGCCCAAGAGCTCGCGCGCTCGTTCACCTTGCTGTTGAAAATATTTTGCAGCCCGACCAGCGAGCCTGCAATAAGCGACAAGGATAGCCCTACCATCATAATCGCGTTCCCCCTTTTCCCCGATTGTGCTCGTATATATTATGACCTGCCAGCGCGCTTAATCCATTCCTGTCTTTCACCACGATAACCCCTTTATCACGCTCAACGAGACCTTTGATGCAGAACTGCCGGATGACCCGGTTCAAATGTCTGTAGCTTGTTCCGATGAAATTCGCTGCGTCCGACAGACTGACCGCGCTTTGCTGCCCTTCCAGTCGAGAGTCGGATTCGTCGGAGGTGACGGACAATAGATAGCTGGCCAAACGCACTTCCACCGGATGCATCAGATTGAAGCTAAGCGAGTTGGATTTGATGTAAAACTTCTGCGTAATGATTTCCAGCAAAAACTGCAGCAGCGGCGCATGATCTCTACCGTATTTGTGCAGCCAACGGTAATGGATGCCGATCATACAGACGGACGATACGGCCTCGACCGTATTGAGAATGGGCGTCCCGCGCACGTATTCGACGTCTCCGATCACCTCAAGCGGCGTCTTGAAAGAGAGAACGAGCGTTTTGCCTTCCGACGAGGTAGTATAGATCTTGATCTTCCCGTTCACAAGCACGTACAGATACTCTGGAGCTTGGCCTTGGGTGCAGATGAGATCCCCCTGCTCGAAGCCGTACAGCGACAAATGCGGCAGCAACGGCTCGTGAAATACGGATTCGAGCTGAAATGCCCGCAAATAATGATTCAATTGCTCACGATCTTGAATTTCCTTCATGCTCCGGCCTCCAGCCTCAACTTGCAGCAATCAAAATTTTAGGATGACCACACCGACGATCATCATCGCGATCCCGATGAACTGCGGCAGCCCCGTCTTCTGCTTCGCCACGCCGAACCATCCTTTGCAGTCAATGATGAAGGTCAGACCTAGCTGCGCAATCAGCAAAACCGCAATCGTCAAAGTAACGCCGATCTGATGTATCGCTGTGACGTTGCTGAAAATAACGACCGCCCCGAATGCGCCGCCGGTCAAATACAGCGGCTTCACTTGCTTGAACCCCTGTAAACTCCCGTCGCGCATAAAGATCAGGATCAGCAGCGCCGCAATGAATCCGGTGAACTGGGTGAGCGTCGCCGCTTGCCATGTGCCGATGTCTTGACTAATCCGGGAGTTGGCTACTCCTTGCAGGGTAATAAAGCCCCCGCCTAAAAACGCAAATAAACTCCCCCGCATGTCTTCCCTCTCCCCAACTATACATTTTTCCATTATTAAATGACAGATCGAAGGATTGGGAAAGGACATATGTCCTGAATTGGCAAGTTGTCGCCGAGCTGTGGCCCGACAACACAAAAGAGACCTTCAAGGGCTTGAAGGTCTTAGAGTTATACTAAAAATATTTGCCATCATATGAACTGGGACATTCATGTCTCAGTTGTGTTCTGCGATTCCCTCTTCATTGCCCCAATTGATAATTCTGAGCAGCACCTGATCCTGATCGTGAAACCCGTAACCTACGAAAAACGGAGAGGCCATTTTCAGAACGGAAAAATGTTTCTCTTGGATCAGCCGGTCAATCACTTTCCAGAAGATAATAGACAGATTGCCTTCCAAATAATCCTGATCTTCCGAATATCCCTTCGGATATGCGTCGCTTTCTGCAAATTCCTGCCAGCCCTTAAAGTCTACCTGCGTGTAGCCCTGATATTTAAAATCGCCGGTATTATTGGTAAATGGCAGCAAATTGGCACTGGTCATGTACGAATTGGCCATTTGCCAATTCATGCCTTTCTCGATGGATTGAGCGGTAAAGTTCAACGCCCTCTCGGCAGAACGTTTCGCCTCCATAACCGAGTTCTCTGTCGTGTCAAAGCATAGGAGCACGTAACTATAGTACGGCTCGGAATCAAAGGCGAAATAACAGATTTCTTCGTTTGCATGCTCAGCCGAAAACTGCTTTATGGCGGAAACGCTCTCTTGGTAAAGCCTTTCCTCTACTTCTTTCCAGTCCGGTTCATTCATTGGGTATCCGACTCCTTTATGTTGTACTGGCACGATTTATTGCGGGCTGCTTCGCTTGTCATCTTAATTATAGAACGAATGTTCCTAATTTTTCAATTTTTAACAACGCGGTTAATTTAACGTTAAACCATTATCGGACTTCCGGCAGCGTCACTTCGGCCCGGTACAGCACGTCGTCCCACTGCACCTTGGCTCCCAAGGACTCCGCAACAAAGCGCAAAGGTACGAATATGCGTCCGTCCACCATTTTCGGCTCCGCGTCCAGCGTCATCGGCTGGCCGTTCACGATGGCCGTCGAACTGCCGGGCTTGAGCTCCACCTTCGTAGTCCCGCTTGTCATGTGAAGACTGGAGTCTTCCGCATGCCAGAGGTACTCGGCTTTCATTCTGTTCAACAGCACGCGAAAAGGCACCATCGTCACCCCGCGATCGATGTAACCGGTCTTCTGCGCAATCAACTGCCCGTTCACACTCAGTTGAACCTGCGGCTGTTCCTTCTGCTGTACGATGAGCGCATTGCTGAGCAGCCGCCCCGGCTTCCGCAGCATTTTGCCTTGGTAATAAAGTGCGGAGCTCGCTCCGCCATCGAGGTTGATGGCGTCCGTTATCCCTGCTTCAAGCAGCACGTGGGCCATCTGTTCGATCGTGCTGTACGAGATCGTTCCCATCACCAGACGCCCTTGCCCGTCAACGCCCGCAAAGCTTCGCACATTCGCTTGAGACGTCACCAGCGGGTCGTTAAACCCGTCGCGTTCAAAATCGATATCGACATTTCCTCCCGTCAGCAGCTTCGGTCCGGCGCCAATCGCCAGCTGATATCGTTGGAGAGGGATCGCTTGCTTCGAGTCCGCATTCGTCACGGACTGATTCATGCTGAACTTGTCGCCCACCTTGATCTGGCCGGACACCTGCTCCAGACTGCGGTCCGTGGAAAGCAGCACGACCTTGCCGCCAGGCGGAATCATAACCGGTTCGCTGGAAATCGACCGGACCTTCTGATCCTCGCCGATCACGATCTTCACCCCGGGCTCATCGGCTACATCGCCGTAATCCTTTGTGAAAACCCAAGCTTCCCGCTCCTCGTCACCGTAGTATTGATCGACCGCGTTTAAATGCGATGCAAAACGTCCCATCTGAACGCTGCTGCCAACCGCCAGCCGCTCGATCCGCGCTTCCTTATCGGCAGAGACCGTAATCGATACATCCTTATCTCCGCTGTAAAACAGATCGTTGTTGTTCATCAACACGCCGTAAGGCGTACGGTAATCAATATCCTCGGTGAACGCGTCGAAAAAGGTTCCGTTGATCCCGGCAACCGCATGGTTATTCGACATCATCTCGGCGAAATTTTGGACGCTTCCTATTTTGCGGTTCGCCGCGACCGCCTTCACCTGAATGGTCGGGTCCTTCAAGTTCACCCGGATCAGATCCAGCGTGTAATAACTGCCGTCGTAGCTTACCTTGCGCTGCTCATGGACTACCGCGTTATCCGCCGCCGAAAACGCCGTACCTGTACCGAGAGTCAGCAGGAGCACGGCGCATGCCGCCATGTTGAACAAGCTTGATTTCACGTGCTTTCCCTCCGATGTGTCTACACCTGATTGTTGTTATTTCCTGAAATTAAAATTCGCGGCCGACGGCGAAATTCCTGTACATATTTGGAATAGAAAAATACTCGTGATTTTAACCTTCATCATATAGTTTATCATTAACTTTAAGTATTTAATTCAAGGTTTGCTTAAGCGAGACGCTTTTGATATAGTAGAAATCTACTTTTGCTTTGTTCGTGAAGGAGGCCTGGAGATGCGGTATTACAAGCCGATCGAGATTGCCAGAGAATTGCACATTAGCACGAGCGCCTTGCGGCATTACGAGTCTTGGGGCGTCGTTCCGGCACCCGACCGCGCTCCGAACGGGTACCGCCTGTATACCAAGGTGCATTTGGCTTACTTTCGCTGCCTGCGCGCGATGTTCCCCGCCTTTGGCGTCGGGCTCACCTGCCAAGTGCTTCGTCTCGTTCAAAGCGGGGATGTGGACACCGCCTTCTGGCTCGTGAACAAAGAGCAGGCGAACCTGCATCACGAAAAAACCGTTGCCGACCAGACGCTGGAGCTGCTGCAAAATCCGGAGCTCCCGCTCGCTGCGAACAAAAAGCTGAAAACCCACATGGGCATTGGCGAAGTCGCCGCTTTCACAGGGGTTCAGGATTCGGCCATCCGGCATTGGGAGAAAGAAGGACTCATCTCGCCGGAACGCGATCCCGAGAATGGTTACCGGATATTCACGCCGATGCATGTACGCCAAATCTTGCTCATTCGCACGCTGCGCCGGACCGTCTATTTTTTGGAGAATATGAAGGAAATCGTCCAGGCCGTGGAGCATCAAAGCATCGAACAAGCGAAAAAGGTCACGGAAAATGCGCTGGTAAGCATCCATCAGCGCAATCGCCAGCAGTTCTATGGCGTGCATCAATTGGTCGAGCTTTGTAAAGAGCTCGGGCTGCAATAAGATCTACAAATCAACGAGCTGCCGAATGGTTCCTCGAACCGGCTCCCGTCCGAATTTGCCATCTTGGGGAACGATGCGCATCGGCATTCCGTTCACAGGACGCATGACCAGATTCGGACTAATTTTGGCGTGGGGCACAACGGAAAATCGATAACGCCGCAGAAGGATCGACAGCACCACCTTCATCTCCTGCATGGCGAAGCCCCAGCCGATACACATGTGCGGCCCTGCGCTAAACGGCAGGAATTCATAAGGAGTCCGTTTGATCGCGCTCCAGCGCCCGGGTATAAAGCGATTCGGCTCTTCATAGAGCTCGGGCAGCCGATGCGTGATGAACTGACTAAAGTACACATTCGTTTTCGGCGGTACCGTCACCCCTCCCAGCTCACACGAAGCCGTCGTCACCCTAGCTCCAATCGGCGCAGGCGGCAGCAAGCGCAAGCTTTCCTTCACCACGCCTTCGAGCAAAGGCAATTGATTCAGCTTTTCCAGACTCAGTTCGCCCTCCCCCACCACCCCGTTCAGTTCCTCCAGAAGGTCGGACATGATGTCAGGGTGCTGGCTCAGCAGAAAAATCGTCCACGTCAGCGCATTGGCCGTCGTCTCATGTCCTGCGACAAACAAAGTGAAAGCGTGCCCGACCAACTCTTCATCCGTAAGCCTCGCGCCGTCCTCATCGTGAGCGTGAATCAGAGAGGCAAGAACATCGGCGGCCTTCGGCTCGGATCTTTTCCGCTCGATCAAGGAACGGATCAGGGCGTTCAACCGTTCGGCAATACGCAAAGCCCGGCGATACGGTGTAAAAGGCAGATTCACCGGTGTGAGCGTCACCCATAGAATCGACTTGGTCATCTGCGTAATCAGCGTCCCCATCTCATCCAGCTCTTCTTCGTTAGCCAATCCAAACAACGTCTTCACCGCAATCCGCTGCGTCAATTTCTTCATTTCTTGATTGAGTTCAATCTCGGCACGCCCCTGCCATTCGTCCGTCAAACGTTCGGTAAGCCGGATCATATCCGCTCCGTACTGCATGATCCGGTCATGATGAAAGGCAGGCTGCATCAGACGGCGATGCTGCTTATGCTTCTCACCGGACATAAGGATGAGGTTCGTATAAAACATTTTCCCCAAGACGGTGTGCTTCGGGATCTTGACCAGTCCGGAGCTGATCTCGAAGAAATCCGGATTCGTAACGATTTGATGGTTATACTCGGGCCCGAAGGCAAAAATGGCGGAAGGTTTGTCCCCTTGGTTTAAGGCGACCAGCTTGCCGTAAGTATCGTACAACCAGAGTTGGTAAGCAAACGGACTGCGGAAAAAGCGCAGCATGTTCATTTTCCAGCCCAACACCGACCGCGGACCCGGTATGCCCGGCTTTAAGCCCACAGGTCCGCTACCGTTTACGAGTTTCATCTTTAAGCACCTCTTTTTTTGTATATTTTGAATAAAATTCATTCATATTATTCATAATATGCAAAAGAATGCTTTGGCTCAACCTTTTTTTCCCTTTTACAAATTGATTCGATACAAATCATTTAGTATAGTAGTTGCGAGGTGAACACATGAACGGGTACCGGCTTCGTACGGAAAAGAAGAAAGAACTCATTCTCAAAACGACATTCGATTTAATTTTCACTTACGAGCTCGATAAGCTGAGTATCGCCGATATCGCCAGAAAGGCAAACGTCTCTCCGGTTACCATCTATAATTATTTTGGGAGCCGGGATGAGCTTATCCGAATGACATTCGTTCATTACATGGATACGACGCTGGAAAAGTACGAAGACATTTTAGGGACAGAGATGCCGTTTCAGCAAAAAATGGATCTGATCTTGTGCGACCGCAGCGAAATCGCCAACCAATTGAATGTGAACCTCATTCGAGCAACGGCCGGCGATCCGGCGATCCGCGACTACCTGGAACAGTTTTATCAAAACAAAACCTTGCCTTTTTTCGAAAAATTGATTGATCAAGGAAAAAAGGAAGGCTATATTGACCCGAGTATTTCGATGGAAGCCGCAATGGTGTATACCCAACTGTTTAAAGAGGCTTTGGCGCGGCCCGGGTTTATGCAGCAAGCCAGTGAATCCATGCTTCAAGATTTGAATCGGCTTTTTTATTTCGGTTTCATCGGGAGATCCCCGGAACATCGCGTTTAGGGTGAGAAAAGGAGGTCAGATGTGGAGCGCCTGAGCGAGGTTATTTGGGTCGAGAAAACGAGCTTCGTTGACGAATTGCTGGACCAAGAACTAACCGTTAGCCCCATACCGGCCGGACTGGAAGCCAACGTGTTGAAATTTTGTTCCCCTAAGGACTGCGTTGTGTTAAAAATATGGAACAAAGCTTCGAATCCGGATGTGCATTTTCAACATGGCCTGCTGGCTGCACTTCGGCACAGAGGTATTTCCGTCTCAACGTCTTATGGATGGGGATACACTCCTTCCAGGCATAAAGTATTGTTGACGAGCTGCGATGGCAGCCCCCCTTCAGCGGTCACGAGCCGACACGTAAAAGATTTCGCCGATTTGCTGCTGGGTCTGCATCGATTATCGGTTCAGGAGCTGGACCCTGCGCTCCTTAAAACATACGATTTCATTCCTTATTTGTATCCGGGAATTGAAGAGCATCAAGACATTCGGGCCGAACTGCTCCCGTTGGTTGCAAGCTCCGGACTGAAACGAAACAAGCTGATTCACGGCGACTTTAACTTGGGCAACATCCTGGACAATCAAGGAAAGTACACCATCATCGACTGGACCAATGCGCAATTAGGGGACGCCAGGTACGATTTGGCTTGGTCAAGCTTTTTAATCCATATCTACAATGGAGAAATGCTGGCCTCTGCATTCCAAAATGCCTATTTATCGGGCAGTGAATTCGATACAGAAGAAATGCTAAGGTTCGAAGCGATTGCATGTCTCCGATGGCTGCTGCTCCATAGAACCGCCGAGGTCCCCAGAACCGGGACGACGATCCAGCGAGTCAATGACATCATCATCGGAAATAAATATTTGAAGAACGAAATAGGAGGATTTCCATGATCAAACGTTATCGGATTACAAGAGAATATAAAGAAAATGGAACTTCGGAGCAAGGCATTTCTTTGGAGGAGTGCAAACAGTATTTTTCGACCAAACCCGACTTTGCCTATACCTCGGTATTTACGGTAACAGGGGCTTCCACCATGTCCATTGAGGGAGATTTTTTTATGTGGAGCTGCGGCGAAAGCAAGATCCCTTTCCGGCATTACCAGGGGGATATCTACGTATCTGGCTCCAATGAAGCGGTAATCCCCAAAATGATGGAGATTGCAGGCGAATTGGACGCGGATGTGCTGGAAGGATAATCTGGCGAAAACAATAGCATGAGGCCATTCCCAGTGGTTGGGATGGCCTCAAAAAGTTTATACCCGGCTCTGCCGATGAGCTGTTGAGAAAGTGGGCTTTTACAAAAATAGAGATGCATACGGAGGTGGGGTATCCACTGGAGAAGCGATAGCGGCCGCCTTTGTCTTCGGGAAATGTCCGCTGTTAAGCGGCTTCCAATCAAGATTTCCCGATGACAACAGCGGTCGGAAGTGGATACCCCACCTCTACGTAACCACTATTATCCATTTGACCACTTTCTCAATAGCCTACCCGGCTCTGCCGGTACGCCTCCTTCACCCGCTCAATCTGCGCATGGTGGATACGGACATGCTTGACGCGGTATTCCAGCATTTGGCGAAAGGTGAACCTCGCCCCGTCTTCAAATACCCCCACCCGCTCGCATTGCTCGGCTGTCAGTTGGGCCAGCACGGGCTGCATATGGGCACGCAACATTTGAAACAGCAGCAGATGCTGCTCGCGGTCCTGCTTCTCATACCCGAGGTTTTTCACCCACACGTCCTGTTCCCACGACATAATAAGCGGCTCGTCCTCCGCCAACACTTTTTTCAGCCGCTGTGTCGAGACCAGCTCGGAATCGGCAAGATGAATGAGAATTTCATGGATGCTCCATTTGTCCGGCGCCGGCTTGAAACGAAGCTCCTCTTCCGTCAATCCTTCGACGGCTTCCTGCAGCATCCCATATCCGCGGCCGTATTCCTCAATCAACGCTTCCACTTTTGGAATTCACCCCATTTCAGGAACTATTCTCGCTAAGGTCCAAGCGCCAGTCGTTGCATCGCATGGTGTTCCCCGGCGGGTATTCGAAGCTGCATTCGGCGATGAACTGGAAGCCCAGCTTCCGGCAGATCGCGTTGGATGGGGGGTTATCGACGGACGGGAAAGCGTGCATGTACCTGAGCTTCCGTTCGGCCTTGGCACTGGCAATGGCTGCCGTGGCTGCCATGGTCGCGATGCCTTTGCCCTGGTATGTCGGCAGAACGCCCCATCCGGTCTCGTACACGGTCTCTCCTTGCCAGTTCCGCTCCCAGTACCCGATATTGCCGACCGCCTCGAGACTTGGCTGAAGGAAGATGCCGAACACGCGGCCGGTCCCCTTCCGCCCGATCTCAACGTACCGCTTGTGGCGCGCGAGAAGCTGCTCCTCCGTTTCCAGGCCTCCAAGATGCTCCAGCATCTCCCGTGTATTCAGACGATACAGCAGATCAAGATCAGCTTCCGCCCAAGGCTCGATCCGTACTTGCAAGGCATTTGTTTCGTCAGGCAACTCTCTCACTCCTAATTACAGGTTCACCCATATTGTACCAGATGATCCGGTTTCATTCGACAACTTTCGCGCAAGATATTGTCGTTTTTCTGCGAGATCTTCCTGATTCCTTAAAGATCGATGTTCATGTCGTAAAGTACTTTTTAGTACCGCACTTCAAATCCAAAACGTAGGGGGATTTTCTTTATGCAAAAATTAAAACGCCGTTTTTCTTTATCGTGTGCCGCGATGCTGCTGGCTGCCGTTTTCACGGGACAAGGCGTTATGGCCAAGGATGAGGTTCAAGCCGCAGCAAGCGCATCGTATACGTACTCAACCCATTCGTATTCGTACTCAACCAATCCGCGCAAAAGCATCACGCTTCATATCATGCAAACGCGAGCCGACAACATTACATTCAAAAGCCTTGCCAACAAAAAAAATCTGAAAAACTCCGGCTATGAAGGAATCAACGGCGGATATTTTCCGATGAACGGCGAGAATAAGACGTTTTCCATCGCGATCGAAAACGGGGTGCCGCTGATTCCCGCATCCGAAAAGCCGGGATACTCGGACGGCCGAAGCAATCTGAGCACCACAGACCCCCGGGGAACGCTTGTATGGAATGGAGACAACTTCTCCGTGCAAAAGGTGCAGTTTTACGACAAAATCACAGGCACCAACAAAAACAAGCCGTGGTGGGCCCAGGGCGGTGTGTCCATGAATCTGGGTGACTCGAAGTGGAAAACCAAAATCGAAGGAGAAAAACTCCCGAATCCGAACGGAGATGCCCAAAGGTCAGCCATTGTAGGCTACGAAAAGGACGTATACCTCATTGTCACGAATGATGCAACTTCCGCAAGCACTTTCAGGGCCGCAATCCAAGATCGCTTTAAAATTACGGAAACAGACAACGGCACGAGTAAGTATAAAGGAATTTTTCTGGATGGCAGCGGTTCTTCCCAGATGGCAGGAAGAGACTCTAAAGGGAACAAAGTATCCTTGACCGGCGATTCAAGACCATTAGTCCAGATCATTACGTTTAAAAAGTAACCCCTAACGCAAACTTTGTACTCTTCTCGTAAAAAAAATCGCCCTCTTGTTTTGCCAAAATGGCTGAAACAAGAGGGCTTTCCGTTAGCGTACTCATAGGCCAAAATTTTAGCTCTGGCCTTCTCCCGGTCGGCGCTTTGAAATTTTTTGGACCAAACCTTGCCCATTCCTTCGTATTGGGACCCTTGACCTGGAAATAGTAAGGCGACTCGCTTCATGTCTAACCCCTTTTCGAGCACCGACATAAGAACAATGGAATGTTTCCACAAGAAGCCATGAACTGGATGTAGAATGAGTGATTTGCAAATAGAAACGAAATAGGAAATGCAGTACGCAGAAGTCGCGAAGCCGAGGAGTGAGTTAAGGAGGATGCATGTTCTCAAGCGAATAACTATTAATAAATTTAGACAACGAATCCGACGCAACGGGCTTGGTGGCCTGCTGCGGCCAGTAACCTGTTCTCGCGGACAGACGCGCACCAACCGGAGGCTCGCCCTCCGGTTGGGTTGCAGATCGCTGTGAAGAATGCCGGATACCCGCCGGAAGGCCGGCGATCTCAACTCCTGAAATAATCGATGACAAAATCCCGGAACCGCTCCGCCGCAGGCGACAGATACCGTCCTTCGATCCAGCCGATGCCGATCACCCGGCGGCACTCGGGCCAACGTACGCGCAGGAATGAAAGGTTGGCACGCTCGATTCCTTTCGTGTCAGGGATGACGGCAACGCCAAGCCCGGCCGCGACGAGCCCGGCGATCGTATGAACTTCGTCCCCTTCGAACCGGATATCGGGACCGATTCCGGCTTGCTCGAACAGCTTGTCGGTAATTTTTCGCAGTCCGTAGCCTTTCTTGAACGAAATCAATGGCTCGCTCCGTATGTCCTCCAACAAGACGGATTCGGAAGCGGCAAGCGGGTGATCTTTAGGAACGATAACAAACAACTCTTCATTCCATAACGAGGCCCATTGCATGTGCTTCGTTTCTTGCGGGGCGGCCATACAGAGGTCGATCCCCCCTGCCGAAAGCTGATCCAGAAGGAACTGGGTACTGTTTTGATGCAGCTGAAAATGAATCTGCGGGTAGGCCGAGCGAAAGGACCGGATGACGTCCGGAATCGAGTGGACGCCGAGCGTATGAAGAAATCCCAAGGATACCTCCCCATGCTCCGGATGAATCAAATCCTCCAGCTCCCGCTTGCCCTCCTGATATTCATTCATGATCCGGTTGACGCGGTTCAAAAACAGGCGGCCGTACCGATTGAGCACAATCGCGCGGCCGTTGCGCTCGAATAGCGGGACGCCAAGCTCTTTCTCCAGCCGGGCAATCGAGCGGCTTAAGGCCGGCTGGGTAATACATAGCGTCTGCGCCGCCAAGGTCATATGCTGCAAGCGGGCAACCGTATGAAAATACTCGAGCTGCTGCCATTCCATTCCGATCCCCCCGTTTCCTCATTACACAAACAACATCGTTATAATAAAAACAATGCATTAGACGGTGCTTCTTGTCAATCCTATACTTAAATTGTCAATTCAACGGATGGAGGCGCCATAAGATGAACTATCTCGAACTCGGAAGCCGAGCGCATCGGAAGGCTTCGGTCAGCATGCTGCTGGGGAGCATCGTCACGTTTGCCATATTATACAGTCCGCAGCCGCTCATCAGTTTATTTTCGCAGCAGTATCAAGTTTCGCCGACCACCGCCAGCACTTCGATCTCGTTAACAACGATCGCCTTGGGTATGAGCTTGCTGTTTTTCACGGTCGTCTCCAATATCTGGGGGCGTAAAGGAATCATGAGCCTCTCGCTGCTGCTCACTTCGATATTCGCCATCGCTTCGGCCTTTATCCATGATTTTCAGGCTTTCCTCGTATTCCGGTTTCTGGAGGGCATCAGCATCGCAGGCTTTCCGTCGATCGCCATGGCTTATTTGAACGAGGAATTTTCTCCCCGGGCCATCGGGAGAGTCATCGGGGTCTATGTAGCGGGAACGGCCATAGGCGGTTTCATAGGCCGGATTATTATCGGAGGATTAACAGATCTCTTCAATTGGCAGTTCGCCATGCTGATGATGGGGATCGTCAGCTTGCTGCTTAGTTTGTGGTTCTGGTTCTACCTCCCCGCCTCCGGCAACTTTACCCCAAGCAAAACGTCCGTGCGGCAATGGCTTGCCGGGATGCGGGCGAGTCTGGGCGATAAAAATCTGCTGTCCATGTTTATCACGGGCTTTCTGCTGATGGGCGGTTACATCACGGTATTGAACTATATCGGTTACCCGCTTACGCAAGCGCCGTATCATGTCAGCCAAACGATTTTCGGCTTCCTGTTCGTGGTCAATCTGGTAGGGACATGGAGTTCGATCTGGTTCGGGAAGCTGGCGGACCGTTATTCCCGAAGACGGATCATCGGCCTCGCGATTGCCATTTTTATTCTGGGCGCACTGATGACGTTAAGCAGCCTTCTTGCTGTCAAGGTATTGGGGGTTGCGGTCGTTGCGTTCGGCTTTTTTGCCGGTCATTCGGTGGCGAGCGGCTGGGTAGGCGTATTGGCGGTAAAAGATTTCAAAGCGCAGGCCTCTTCCTTTTACTTGTTGTTTTATTATGCGGGATCGAGCTTGGTCGGCTGGTCGGGCGGCTTCTTTCTGAACCGGTTCGGCTGGAACGGTCTCGTTTATTATATTTGCGCCTTGCTGACGGTCTCAATCCTGGTCTCATCGCAGGTGAAGCCGAAAACAGAAAAGAGGGGGCTCTCCCCCTCTTGAACGATCTTACCATACAACAAGCTTAGCTTCTGCGGGCGTGCGGGTTTTCGGCTTGGGGACTTTATCGAAATACCCCATATGCAGGATGCCGACGATCCGTTCGCCTTCCCGGACGCCCAGTCCGCTGCGAAACACAGGGGAATGGATAAATTCAACCGTCGACCAGATCATCCCGAGCTTCTGCTCCCATCCCAGCAGCTGCATATTTTGCATCAGACAGCAGACGGCGGCGAAATCTTCATCTCTTTTATGCTCGTTTTTATCTTCCGTCATGACGACGATCAGATTGGCCGGAATTTCGGCCAGCTTTTTTCTCATCATTTCTTTTAATTTGGACGGCAGCAGCTTGACCCGTTTCAAGTGGGCGGAGGCTTCGAGCGTAAGGGCAGCCAGCTTGTCCCTCCCCTCGGCGCTTCCCACATAAATAAACCGCCAAGGCTCCCGGAGGCCGTGATTCGGCGCCCATACCGCATCATTCAGCAGCTTCAGAACCAGCTCCTGGGGAACAGGAGTCTGATTGAACGTCCGGATACTTCTTCTCTCCCTGATCGTTTGGGCAATGCTCATGGCGCCTGTCTCCTTTTCCGTGCCGATGAGACGGCCGGCAGTCAATTGTTAACCGCTCAGTAATCCCATTCCAGCAAATCCTGCAGCAGCTCCCGGGCAAAGGTCAATTGCTCCGGCGTATATTTATCCAATAAGAGCATAAACCGCTGTTCGATATCCTGATGAAGGCGGTCATGAATCAGATGCAGCTTCTGGCCTTTGGCCGTTAACCGAAAATAAACCTCTTTCTTGTTATCATGGAGCTGCTGTTTTTTGATCAAATCCAAGGCTAATAGCCTTTGGGTGATCCGCGTGACGGACCCTTTCGTCAAATCGGTTTTCTCCGAAATCGTCGTCACGTTGATGGGCCCATGATCCCCAATGCAGGCGATCAGGTGAATCTCGGACAAATTGAGATCCAGCTTCTGGCCCAGCTCGGATTCCACCTTCCGCTTCTCTTCTGCGAATCGGACGGTAAATTTGCCGTCTCTCGTCTCCTGCTGCGTGATAAGTTCTACGAATAGCTTGAAAATCCACTGCTTGTTAAGTTCGGTTTTCGACATCGGTTTGAGGTCTCCTCTTCACACATCATCTCCTTCTGATTATACACCGATTGTTTCGAACAAAACAATAAGCTCGTTAAATAGGACGGCGCCCGCACCAACGGGCGATTCCCCGCTTGACGGCTTCCAGCGGCTGCGGCTCTGATCGGGGTACCGCCCACGCTATATGTCCGTCCGGGCGAATCAGCGCCGTATGCACGTCGTCCCATTCGGCTTCGTTCCTGTTTCCGGCGATCGAGGCGCGAACAACTTGGATATGACCGTACTCCTCCCAAGGAACGACGTCGTTCAGCCGATCATCGGAAGCGAGATGAAGCAGGACGAAGCGGCCGGAGTGAAACAGCTCATAAGCATTCAGAACGGCACCGCTGTCCAGCCGCAGCTTCAATTCCGTAAAGCGGCTCCCGTTCAACGCGTGCGGCAACGCATCCTCATCCGGCGCATACCGGACATCGAACGCCGCGATCTGGGCCGCTAATTCCTTATTCGCTTCGGGGATGCGAAGCAAGTCGGACAGCATGCTGCGCAGTCCCATCATTCTCGGCGAGAAGTCAAATCCCATCAGCAGCGTTTGCGCCTGCGTATTGCGAAGCAGCGCCGTATTCACGGGGAACCGTTCCGTATGGTAACTGTCCAGAAGCCAATCGGGAGCCCGCCCCTTCAGCTCCGCCGCCAGCTTCCAGCCAAGATTCATCGCTTCCTGCAGCCCTACGTTCAGCCCCTGTCCGCCGGCCGGGAAATGAATATGCGCCGCATCCCCCGCAAGGAAAATCCGTCTTTCCCGGTAACGCTTCGCCTGACGTGTCGCATTGCCGAAACGGGACAGCCAGAATGGCTCGGAGATGCCAAGGTCGCTTCCGAGAATTCGTTCCATCCCCGAACTCAGCTCCTCCAGCGTCACCGGTTCTTCCTTCGGCACCCCCGTCCTCAGGGGATCGATCATCACGACCCGATGAAGCCGGTCCGTCACGGGGACAATCATGACCAGCCCGTGCTCGGTGACGCGGGAAAACCCGTTCGTTTCCGGAGGATACGCCAGTACGACGTCTCCGAGCGTCGCGGTTAAGGTCGTGTCCGTACCTTCGAACGGAATGCCCGCCTGCTTGCGGACAAGGCTTCCCGCCCCGTCTGCGCCGACAACATAGGCGGCCGACAACACGGCTTTCCCTTTCGCGCCGACGGCAGTGACCTCTACGCATTGCGCATCCTGGCGCACCGACACGACCTCTACCTCCCGTCGAATTTCCACGCCAGCACTTTGCGCCCACTCCTCCAGCACTTTCTCCGTATCGTGCTGCGAAATATACAGCGTGTAATTGGAAGAAGAATCAAATACCGAGAAATCCAACCGGGTATCCAGCGCCGCAAAATGTCCCGTTGGAAGCGGCTTTCCGATGCTCATCAGCTTCGACTTCAAGCCGCGCAAATCGAACAGTTCAAGCGAGCGGGGATGAAGGGTCAGCGCCCGGGAATATGGCGTCGTATCCTTCAAGCGCTCAAGCACGCATACCTTCACTCCGGCCAAAGCCAGCTCCGCTGCCAATATCATGCCGACCGGACCTCCGCCGACAACGATCACTTCATAATCCATTCGTATCCTCTCCTTTTCTCCAACTGCCGCTACGGATTTTTTGTTTCGAACAAAACAATATGGGTGTTTTGTTTCGCAAGTAACAATATCATTATAGCAGATTGGCAATTATATACAACCCCGCTTTGCTTTATTTTTACAGGCATTCACAGGTTGTAATGGAAAAGGGCCTATATCGGCCCTTTTCCGATTACGTAAGGCCGCCTCCACGGCAGCCTTCCCCAACTTATTTTTGCACGGTGCGCGGCGATTCCTCCATATACGGCTGCAAGTAAATCTCCCTCACCTCGTGCCGGACCCAGCTCATCAGCATCAGCACGATCAGCAGCACGCTAACGGTGGCGACGAACAACCTGCGCCCGTCCTGCCTGACTAGGCGGACCAGCAGCCAGCATAAGCCGATAGCCAGCAGCACCACTGCCGCGAGCAGCGCGGTATGGAACGCGGAGCCGCCCATAAACGCATGGCGGACGCGTCCGTCCATACTAAGCAGCAGCAGCGGTCCTGCAAGCAGTTGAAGCAGCGTGAAGCCCGCCGCCATCGTTTTGCCGTAACGCTTGGCCGCCTCCGTGACCGGTCCGGCGCCGTTCCGCTCGGTGCGTCTCCCCCATCCGTACAGGAACAGACCGAGCATTGTGAAGCTCGCCGCCATAAAGTGAAGGTAGCGCTGCCAGATGGTCGGATACGCGAACAGCGAGCGCCAGAAACCGCGTTCCGGGTCCCACAGCTCTGGATGGAGCATCGAAGTCACGTTCGTGATGAACAACAGCGGAACGAACAGCAGGATCAGCGTGCCGAATAGGCCGAAGCTAAGGTGCAGCGCCTTGCGCTTCTGCCAGCGCTCCCATGTGAATTTATAGACGTACAGCGCCAGAAACGCGACGGTCAGCAGCGGAATGAGCATCAGCCACATTTTGCCGATCAGGATCGTCGACGGATAAAAAAACTGGGTGTACATGGTGCTGATGATCAGCAGCGGCGCAATGCCGAGCACAACGGCGATGCTTTTGACTATCGATACGTGCGTCGCCATATGCTGCGCCAGACGGTCCAGAACCGTGTCCTTGCGGACGATGCCTTTCAGCTCGTTGTACACCGCGGACACGGAGCCGGCTACCAGAATGTTAACGAAAATGATATGAAGAATAAAGCCGACGACCATCAGCACTTCGAAAAAAGGCAGGTCGCCCGGAATGGCCAGCCCCAGATCGTTGGGCACCGGCGATTTGGAGGTTAAATAGGCGTTCACTCTGCACCGTTCCTCTCCGAAACCATCTTGTGAATATAGGCGGCCAGCGCCTTAACCTCCTCGTCCGTTCCCGCAAACGGCGGCATGACCGGGCGAATATTGTGCATCTGCGGGATGAAGGACGCCAGCGCTTCCTCGCTCCAGCCCTTCGCCCTTTCCGTCATCACCCGGCTGCGCCGGGGACCGTCGATGCTGTGACAGGCGATGCACTGCATGCGGAACAGCTCTTCCCCGGCCTGGAGCTTGTTCGCCTCGGTCACCTCCCGGACCGGAGAAAGCTTCGCTTGCGCCAGCGCGCCATCCTTGCGGAACCGCTCGACATCCGTTTTCAGCACGCCGTTGGCGTACATGTAATTGTAAATGACATACGGCTTGCGAATATTTTCCCGGACGATCTCGAATTCGGTAATCAGCAGCAGCGAGAATGCCGCCGTAAATACGGTAAGCGCAACCGGGTACTTCGTTCGGCCATCCATCAGCATGACGCCGAGCACGAACATGAGCAGCAGGCCGAGCACGTTGATAAAAGCGAACGTGAAGTCGCTCATGCCCGACGCCCAGACGACCAGCGTTTGCGCTTGATCGGGCAGCGTCTTTAAATACCACCACCCGGATGCAAGCATCAGCGGCACGGAAACGACGAGCCATTTGCCGTACAGCTTCAAGACGATGTGGCGGTCAAGCGAGTCTTTCACAAACCATCGGTTCAGCGGCGTCAATACCGCAACCCCCAGCGTGATAGCAGCGAAGGTGCGGAACAACGTCGAAGGCACCCAAGTCGTATTCAGGAACGCGCTCCAAAACGACAGCGTCTCGACCCAATCGCCCGGATTGATCTGCGCGGCCAAAATGCCGGTAATGATCACCATCGTAAACCAGGACATGATGCACAAGGCGAAACCGGTCCGCAAATGCAGCTTTTTCTTCTCTCCCTTCCAGCGGTCCCATGTGTAAAAATACGTCAGCAGCAAGACGACTTCCGATACGAACACCAGCCATTCCGTAAACCAGGCCCAATGAAAAATACGCAGCAGCGAGCCGATCGCATTGGGCAGTATAACGGTCGTTGTGAACCAAATGCCTACTCCCGTCATCGCTCCCGCCGTCGTCGTGATGATCAGAATCCACTTGCTCAGCCATCTGGCGTACGCCTCCAGCCTTTCGTTACCTCTTTTGAAAGCGGCATACTCAATAGAGACCATAAGAACGGACCCGCCGATGGCGACGGCATGATTGATCATGACGTGCAGCACCGCCATCATGCCGATCAGGTTGCCGTTGCCGACCCAACCGAAATCGATTGTCGGAAATTCCACCTTCCCGCACTCCCTTTCCGTAAAAAAAATAATCCTTGCCGCAAGCGACAAGAATTATTGTATAGAAGTCGTTTTCGTTCAAAATGACTCCCCAGGGCTAATATATTGATAAAAAATTGAACAAACACGCCATTTACTTTAAATAA
This sequence comes from Paenibacillus tyrphae, assembly GCF_024158745.1. GTDB lineage: Bacteria > Bacillota > Bacilli > Paenibacillales > NBRC-103111 > Paenibacillus_G > Paenibacillus_G tyrfis_A. Next base: position 159,149 of record NZ_JAMZAW010000010.1, read on the forward strand.
TAACGGGTGTCTTCGAATTTCTCAGAATTTCTCGCAATCTCCGCACTTCTTTTCGCAACTTCTCGTTCTCTTCCTCCAGCCGTTGCGTAAGCCTGCATTTCTCGCTCGTCTCCGTCTGCTCTTGCCTGCGCAGCCGTTCGATTTTGTCGCGAAGCTCAGGATGGGTATACAGAAACGGCTTGGATACGCCGGCCTCAATCGATACGGTATTGAAATTAATCTTCAGCTTTTCCTTCCCCAACCGTTCAATGGCCGATACGGCCTTGCGGTACGCCTCAACCGTCTTTTGCTCGCTGAATTTTTTAATCCCTTCGACATTTCTACGCTGCATAAGGCTGCCTCCCTGCATTCTGTTCTTTTCGCGAACCCTCGTCCTTATTATAACCAACGATAAAAGGCGAAAAATGACCCCTTTGAGTCAATTTTCCGCCTTTTTTATGAACAAACGGTGGACGACCGGCTTCAGCGTCCTTCCATCCATTTGGGCTTGATCATGAGAGTATCGTAAATGCCCCTGCTCTGTACGACCGGAGACAGCTCCCATTCCTGCGACAAATCGCTTTCGAGCGGATAATTGAAAATCGATTTCAACCCATTGCCGTAGCGTAAAATGATGCTCGTGTCCTGATGGACGGCCTGCCTCAAGTCCTCCAGAACTTCAAGCTTGTTTTTGACAAGAGACGCAATCATGACATGCGTTGCCTCTTTGACAAAAGCCAGCTCCTTCAGACCATGGCCCGAGAATTGCACCTTATCGTGCAAGCCTGAGGCTTCCGCCATTCTGCTTCCCAGATCGAGGGCTTCGGTATCGATATCCAGACACAGCACATCCGCCCCCGTCTCCTTCGCAACAGTCAGAGCCGTCAAGGGGAACGCACCCGCACCTACGAACAGCACCTTCGACGTACGGCCGATCCGAAAACGCCGAAGCTCGTCATGAACCGTGTCCGACAAGACGGATAAATACCGGCCCATATCCGTCTGCCGCTCCAGCGTACGGGTGGACTGATATTTCTCCATGTCGCACAGCGCCCGCGCCGACGCCTCCCGCAGCCGCTCGCCATGCCATCTTATTTCTTCATGATCGCTCCATAAGAGCCACTGCCGTTCGTTCTCTTCGCTGATCATAAACCGGCAAAGATCGTCCAATTTGGTTTGAAGCAAGTCAAAGCAATCCGGGCATTGTCTAGAGAAATCGGTTAATTGACGTATCTCGTATTCAAGCAGCTTCAAGGAAAGCAAAAAAGCATACCTGTGCTTCAATAAGCTCCCTCCGTTTCTTGCTCTATTTCCAAGGAAACTGTGAGGCTTACTCAAATACGTATTTGGTTTTCTTGTCCCTTATGCTCGAATAATGCGTCATCCGGCTTGTTCACGGTCAGCACGGTGCGCCCGTTCTCTCTGCGGAGAGCAAACGTCCAGCGCATCTTGGCCGCGCGGTCTTGGATGATCTTCAAGCCGTACCCATTCTTCTTCGACAGCGGATCGGATGCGAAGCCTTGGCCGTCGTCCGCAACCGTACATTTCCAGCCGCTTCCCGGTCCTGGGGCGTCCTTGCCTTGTATCCAGACGTTTGCCGCTGCCGCATGCTTGAAGACATTGATCAACGCCTCGCGAAGCGTAGCGTACAGCTCCACTTTTTCTTTCACGGTCATGCGCTCCTCGGAAAGCTCCCACTCCAAGTGGACGGCGATGCCGGTATCCTTCCTGAAATCCGCGATCAGGTGCTGGACGGACTCCATCCACGGCTGCGTCTGCGGCACGGCCGGATACCGCAAGCCGTCGATCGCCTGGCGGACATAGTCGTTCACTTCGTGCACGGTTTTCCGCAGGCTTTGGTACAATTCTCCCATCGGAATCGCATGGCTTTGCTCCATCCGGTCCACGCGGACCGATAGCAGAAATAACGATTGAGCGATGCCGTCATGAAGCTCCGAGGCCACTTTCTCCCGCTCCTCCAAAGCCGCCTTCGCGGCCCGCTCCTGCTGCAGCTGCTCCTGCAATTGCTCCATCATCGCGAACAGCTTCCGAAGCAGCGTCATCGTGACGAGGTAAACGAGCAAAGGCGCCAGCCAGTTGCCCAAATCCATCGAAATGTAAGGAAGCAAAAACGCATGTCGGGTATATTCCCATATCCCGATCGTTAGCGTAGGGATGATCAAAATCAAGCTTTTCAAATGTTTATACAATGAGACAAATCCTCCCGGTATGAACTCGGCGCAACCACGCCCCTTCATCTAAACATAATTCAGCACCCGTGCCTATGACTCGGCGGGGCTATCTTTTCTAATGAAGAATGTCTGCAAAAAAAAATAATCCCTGCCGCCTTCGACAAGGATTATGGTATAGATACAGTCCGATCAGCGCTTCTTCGTCAGGATCGTGAAGGACGCGGCTGCCGCGTGCGCGTTCATTCCGACGTCCGTTCCGACCGGAAAGCTTCCTGCGTGCCATGCCTCGGGCGTGTAGGGCAGCGTCGCTGAGCCGAGACGCCCCTCGGCTTCCAGCGTCTCCAAGGTTTCGTCCGGCTTCAGCTCGGACACGGCCCGGTCAAGCCCGCTCGGAAGCACGGTGCTCCACGGCTTGCTGCCGCCTTCGTTTTCCACGAGACCGACCACCTCGAAGCCCTCCGATTCCAGCAGCAGCACGAGCTCCTTCGGCGTCATCAGAGCCAGCTCCCGTTCCACCCGGTATCTGGGCTGTTCCAAGCCTTGCACGAACGTTTCGTAGGTGGCGGTCAGCCGGTAGATTTGACGCCGCAGCGACGTTTCCCCTTCCACGTGCTTGTAGACGATTTTGTCCTTCGGAAGCACCTTGCGCTGCACCGTCTTCCAGCTCGCTTGCACAGGTGGCAGCAGCAGCTCCACGGCAAGCAGCCCTTGGGGAACAAGATGCTTCCGAATGTTCCCAAGCACGGTCCGGTGCTCGCTCATCCGGGTCACATGCTGGATAATTCCCTCGGGGCACAGAACGTGCGTGAACGTCTCCGCAAGCTCCAGCTCCAGCATGTCCTGCTCCACCAGCTCCAGCGTATCCGCACGGTCCTTAAGCACGCGATGGCGCTTCGTTTCCGCGAGCTTCAGCATGTCGGGACTCCGGTCCACGCCGCATACCCGGATGCCGTGCTGCGCCAGCTCGACCGCGATTCGGCCGGTGCCGGTGCCAAGCTCCAGCACACTAGGCGGCTCGGAGAAGCCGGCGGCGGTGCCCATGATCCAATCGCGGGCAAAGACGATGCCCGCTTTCCCCGCGAACTGGTCGTACAACTCCGCTTCCAGCCCCGCATACGGCGCGTTGGCCCGCGACTCGTGTCGCACGCCCTGGAGGCCGCACCGCGAACAGACCGTTCCGGCCAAAGCCCCGATCGCCACGCCCGCAGGCACGCCGTTGCGGCAATCGCCGAACCACTCGTCATAAATATAATGGCAAAATGAACATTCCGTTGTGGTCAATGCCGCTCCTCCTGACGCTTTTTAGCTAAACTTCTCGGGATAAAAGCCTTTTGCCATTTTTTCCAAAGCCGTCATGTTTCTTACCCCTTCGAACACGTCGGAAAGCGGCATGATGACAAACTTGTTGTTCTTGATGGCCGTTACGTTCGCCATGGCCGGCAGGCTCTGCAGAAACTTAATCTTCTCCGCAGCCGACGGTTTGTCGTAGTCGAAAATCAGAATGACCTCCGGATCGCGCTTGACGACTTCCTCCCAGCTGACCTTCGCCCAGCCTTTTTCGACATCGTCGAATATATTTTTGCCGCCCGCAAGCTGAATCAATTGAGTAGACAACGACTTGCCCGCTGTATAAGCGGTGTCCTGCCCGCTGTCAAAAGCAAATACCCGCAGCGGCTTCTCGTGCGGCCCGACCTTCGCTTGAATCTCTTTTACTTTCGCTTTCATCGACTCGATGAGCGCGTCGGCTTTGGCCTGCACGTTGAATATCCGCCCGATATTCCCAATATCCTCATAGACGTCCTCCAGCGTGCCAAACGGTACATACGTCCCTTTGGCCACGTAGGCTTCGATTCCTTTTTCCTTCAACGCTTCGACGGTGCCGACGCCTTTTTCGGCAAAGGCGCTTTTGCGGCCGTAGACAAAATCCGGCTCCGCGCCGAGCAGCACTTCCAGCGAAGGATATTTGTCGGCCAACACCGGAATGGCGGCGTACTTCTCCTTCAATTCCGGGAGAATCTCGTCGTCCATATATGCGGTGCCGACCATCGACTTCTCCAGGCCGAGCGACAGCATAATTTCCGTCGTATGTTGGTTTAAGCTGACGGCCCGCTTGGGCGCTTCCTTGAAGGTGAGCGTGCGGCCCATATTTTCTATCGTCACGGGGCTGTAGGCCGCCGTCTTCGGCGTACCGTTCTGCGGGGTGTCCCCGCTTGCCGCCGGGCTTTTCGACGTCGTTTGACCGCAAGCGGCCAAGAGAAGCAGCGAGAAGACGAATAACAGAGATAAAGCAGCAGCTAAGATGCGTTTCATGAAATTAAGGCTCCTTTTTGCGTTAAATGAAGTTGCAGCGATTCTGGAAAATACGTAATGCTGAGCTTTCGGGTCACCGGATGCACGGTCAGCTGCGCGCTCACGCCGAACACCTGGCGCAGCAGCTCCGCTGACATCACTTCTTCGGGAGTGCCCGAAGCGTGCACTTTGCCCTCATGCATCACAATGAGCCGGTCGCAGAAATAACAGGCCATGTTCAGATCGTGCAGCGCGGATAATGCGGTAATCCCGAGCGTTTTGACCAAGTCCATCATTTGCAGCTGGTACCGGACGTCCAAGTGGTTCGTCGGCTCGTCCATGATCAAAAATGGCGACTGCTGCGCCAGCGCCCGGGCGATCAGCACGCGCTGCTTCTCTCCTCCGGACAGGCTGGAAAAGCTCCGCCGCGCATACGTTTCCATTCCCACGCGCTCCAGCGATTCGTCGACCAAGGCGTCGTCTTCCCGCGTGTCTGCGGCGAACATCCGTTTGTGCGGATGGCGTCCCATGAGCACGATATCCCGCACCGTAAAATCAAACGCAGACGACGTCTCTTGACTGACGACGGCCATCCGCTGCGCGGTTTCCTTATGGGTCAGCTCGGACAGCTGCTGCCCGTCCAAGGATATCCCCCCCGCTTGGGGATTCAGCACGCGGTAGATGTTTTTGAGCAGCGTCGATTTGCCGCTTCCGTTCGGACCGATAATGCCGACAAATTCGCCGGGATGGATCCGCAGGTCCACGCCTTGTATGATAGGCACTCCCTTCACGCCGTAGGAGAGCCCTTGAACCTCTACCTTCATCTTCTTGGTCCCCTCCCCTCTAGAATGAGTATGAGCTGCGGCGCAGCAGCCAAATGAAGAACGGTCCTCCGCACAGCGCCGTCACGATCCCGACCGGAAGCTCCTCCGGCGCAATGACGAGCCGGGCGAATACGTCGGCCCAGATCATAAACGATGCCCCGAGCAATACGCTGACCGGCAAAACGCGGCGGTGATCGGAGCCGACCATCAGCCGGACTAAATGCGGGATCATCAAGCCGATAAACCCGATGGCTCCGCTCACGGCAACGATTACCCCCGTCAGCAAAGAGGTCAGAATAACCAGAACTTTACGGAAGCGATCCATGTTCACCCCCAAGGTCACGGCCGTCTCTTCCCCCATGAGCAGCGCGTTCAGCGAGCGGTATTGAAGCAGCAGGTACAGCGTACCGGCGACGACAACACAGGACGGAAACGTCAAGTAGCTCCATTTGGCCCCCGTCAGGCTTCCCATCATCCAGAACATCGCCGAGCGGATCCCTTCTTCCTTCGGAGCCATCGTGACGATAAAGCTGGTCAAGGCCGACAGCATCATCGATACCGCAATACCTGCGAGCAGCAAGCGGGTATTGGACAGCGCGCCTCCTACGCGGGCCAGCATGTACACCAGAACAATGGCAATGAGCGATCCGATAAAAGCCGACACCGATAAAGCATACTGCCCGAGCAGCTGAAAAGCTCCGAATAAAATGACGAGCGTCGCGGCGGCGGATGCCCCCGAGGACACTCCCAAAATATACGGGTCGGACAGCGGGTTGCGGGTCAATGCCTGAATCGCGGTGCCCACCACAGCCAGTCCGCCTCCGACGACGGCGCCAAGCAGCACGCGCGGGAAGCGGATATCCCAGACGATGTTGCCTTGAGCCTTGGACCAGTCGGGCTCCAGCCAACGGTCCAGTCCGGGAATATGCGAGAAGGCAATCTTCCAGACGATCGACGGTTCGATGCGAACCGGTCCCAGCATGACCGCGAGCGTAATGGATCCGAGCAAAATTCCGAACAGCCCCAGCAGCACCAACGGGAAACGTCCTTCGGCCACGGCTCGTTCCGCTCGCGCAGACCTCTCTTGTATGATGCTGCTCATCGAACTCCCCCTCTTTTTCCTAAGTACATGCAAAAAGGAGCATCTCCAACCACGATCAGCGGTTAGAAATGCTCCTCCATAAGAGATGACGACCCGATTGACCCATCAAGGTCCCCAATTAGTCCCAGCATCCTAACACCTCCCCATTCTCCGCAGGTTATAGCAGTGTTGTCAAAACAGGCAGGTCTCCTGACTCAGGGTTTCTCCTTCGGCGTCTTCCCGGAAATAAGCTCCAGTGACGCTATGCCGAAAAATAGCCGGACCTTCCGGCTCCCATAACAGTGGCGGGACCGCGACGGATTTGCACCGTACTTCCCTTTTAAGCATCAGCCAATCGCTGAAGCACCTGTTTCCACCTATTCGGTTGTCCACAGTAAGTCTATAGCAGTCTGGAAGCCAGTGTCAACTGAAATTATTCATGCAGAGACAACCGTAACGCCCTGTTCTTGCAAGTTTTCGACGAGCTTCGTCAAGCATAGCCCATTCGTTGGCAGCCATAGGATAGGATGCTCTCCATTTCTCCCAAATGTTCAGCTCTTCGCTCGTCATCACATAGGGCAAGTCCCGTTCATTTTCCCAATAACTTTTTTCATGGTTGACGATACCTATATAAACTAGTCTATGGATGGATCCTTTGCTTGATGCAATATATTTTTTAAATTCGTCACAGAATGCAAAATCGATGAAAGAAACGGTATGCGGCGGGCTATCTCCATCAGATCACTTCTATCATCTAGCAGTGAGAATTTAAAATCCACCCGGGCTTCCTCCATCCGACCTTCAAGTTTTACAACCCGGATTTTTTAAAATAGGTTTACCTACTCTTCATTTAGCCATGTTTCGTAACCATGAGGCATTAGCTTCCCTTTTACTAAGTCTAGACTCTCCTGCCCAGGCCGATTTGTCGTTATCGATCGATGGACATCACTAAGAGCTACAGCGCTATCTTTACCTGTAACTAAAACAATGACTTCGGCTAAATTTCTATCCGTCAGATGTTCGTACAATAAGGCGAGCAGCGGATAGTATTCCTGTTCTCCGATGCCTGCTGGGAACGCTTTACTTAACATGGTACAGGTGCTTTCCAAATGTTCTGGTATGGGATCGCTCATGTTAATTCCTCCTGAGAAGATGATGCCAAGACAGGAAATATTCCTCAGAATTATTACAACGGAGATCCCATCCACACTTCTCTTATTTTCAAAAGAACAAACTCTTTTCCCATAAAAAAATTCCTTGGCACCGAATTATAAATAACAATAATAATAAATAACATTAATTATAAATCTAATGAAATATGTTCAGACTCACTCCAACATTTTATCAGTTCTTGGACATAAAATAAAATATTCCAACAAAAATAACCACAGTGCGGCTTGAACTGTGGCTTCGATTAGTTGCGGCATTTTTTATTATCGGCAATTACCCTTTTTGCGAAAGCAGCCAATCCTCATAACAGGGACTGCACAGAACTTCGAGACGCTCTTCAACGCCGCTGTCGTCATATATCGTAATACTATGGGCAGTTTCAGCCTTTTTTTCACAGTAATAGCATTGATGTGACATGGTCTCAAATTCCTCCTTTATATTCAGATCTTAAGCCTTTGCGGCCACCCTCATGCGGGGACGGGCTGCTTTAAACCATTGAAGGCTAAACATAAAGATGAGAACCACGTCGATGGCATCGCCGCCGTAGTACATCAGCTTGCCCCCTTGCTCCGCCTGTATTCCGGACACGCCGGCGGGTGGATGGGCATAAATGTACTTGGACAAGATGCCGTGTCCCGCCAAGGCTAATACAAGCACTGTCGCACGGTAAAGGAAGCCTGTCCGGTGCGGTGCCGGGTCGACATATAACATGGACACCGTAAATAAATAACCGGCCCAAAACACATGGACATGAACTAGGATATGAATAATAGCATTTTGATGCATCATCATATACAGGTCTGTTGTATAAAGAACCCATAAGCCTCCGATATTAAGAAGGGAGGTTATCACCGGATCGGTTAGTATTGCCAACGGCCGACTTTTCAGCGCATGTGATAGCTTTCGCGACCATGGTACGGGAAGGGCTCTTAAGAGAAGTGTCATGGGTGCCGCAAGCGCTAGTAAGAGCGGTGCCAGCATTCCAAGCAGCAAATGCCCGGTCATATGCGCTGCAAAAACCGTGTGCCCCCGATGGGCCAAAGGTCCGATCACAGCAACAGCTGCGCTGCCAATACCGAAAAACCAGCAAACATATCGGTACAGCGGCCACGGCTTGAACCGACGGCCGGATACGACCGCGGCAAAAACATAAAGAACCAGTACTAATACGGCTGTCCACGCCAACCCAAACTCGGCAAGGCTCCTCGATTCGTAATGGAAAAGCTCATGATTCATCCGTGGCCACCCTTCCAAGCTTGTTACTTTTCGAACGAATGAGGAACATACTTCCGATCATGATCATGCCTATCGCGGCGAAGTTCCATATCAGATCGTAGATCATGACATTTTCGACGTACCGGATCTGGTGAAGGCGCATCAACTTGTGCTGGATCGTTCCGTCATATAACTGAAAAACGCCGCTGCCGAGCAGAACCCCTCCCCACCATCTTTGGAGCAGCAAAGCGTTTCGCCGGAGAAGGTCGGCAAACATGAACAGCCCGCCGATCGTCGCAAGCCAGCTAAAAGCATGAAACAAGCCATCCGAGATCAAGCCGATACTGGTTGTCGACTTATCGTAGAAATGGTGCCAATGCAGCAGTTGATGAAATACGGCTTCATCAACAAAGGCCACCAAACCAAGCCCGAACAGACAGCCCGCCCCCAGATTGCGGTCCCAGTATGGATAGCGTTTGTTGAATCCCGGTTTTATCATTTGCTTAGCCATGATTCACCAATTACCCGTTAACCTTTTCCTTTTCCCGGTCACTTGCCAGAAACCGGTGGTACACCGCTTCACCGACCCCGAGAAACAGCGTGAGGAAGATGAGCCCGCCGATACTCAAATCCCATTTCAGCAAGGAAGCGACGACCCAAAAATAAACAAAGGCCAGCACCGCATCGACAAGCGTCGCGACTGTATTGTTGCTTATCTTCAGCACATACTGGTCACCCACCAAATAAGCTATCACGCTAAGGACAACGGAGGCTATGGCCGCTTCCCAGAACGTAGCCCTTGTCAGCCAAAGGAGGATCGTAACAGCAATCGCTCCGTTAAGCAGAAGCTTGACGATAATTTTCACAACAATGCCCCTTTTTTGGATGGTATCTTTAATGTGCGCATTATTTTCTTTACAAATTCATGGAGATGAAGTTGAACGGCAAAAAGGTATCTCGTCATGAGATGCCTTACATAACCTTTTACATTTAGTCAAAAATATATTCCGCTTTCCATGACGCTACAAACCGTTCCGGATCGACGTTTAATTTTTCGCAAACTTCATATAAGCTCGCCTCATTGTCAAAGGCATGGGCATAGATCATCTTGATATTTCGATCATAAAGATCGCTATCCCAGGAATGATGAAAGATATCTATATATTCGGTAGAAATATCCACTATTATGAATAAATAATGATGTCCGATTCCTTCTTCAATCAAATCAATGATATCCGTTTTCCCGTACCAAAGAGTAGTGATTCTTACTTATTCGACGTCAATGACCTTGTAATCCTTTCCAGAAACAGCGGGAGTCTTTAGTTCAACTTATATAGTATCTTGTCAATCTTTAAATTGTGGATAAAGGCGTTTTAGTTTGATTCTTGCATCGGAGGTCGTGAACTGCCAGTCCACGCCCCGTTGGCTTTGGTTTCGGACGCGCCGCTCCCATGCCGATAGTTCACGATCCAATTCGGAGATGGAAGGGGTACGTCGTCTCAGATGAGGATAGACAGTAAATACACGGAAGAACAATTCCATTTCTAACATACGTAAATCAAATCGAATAAAACTATAATCCTCATATGGAATCTTAGCGGATTGTTAACATTTTAAAGTTCGTACAAATAATCTAAAATGTTTTCAATTTGTGTATCATCGTCTAGGATAGTTCCTAACGCAATTCTTAGATCATCGAGGAATTTCTCACTAATCTCAAACCCATCGTCATTCATAATTTCACCATGATATTTCTTGTACGTAACCTCTATTACAATAGATAACACCTCAAAAAACTCTGCAAGAGATTTAGCGATTATTGTGAAATCATTCATTTCGTAACGTGCAAGAACAGGCGAGCCTGGTTTACTTGTATCTACCATAATAGGATCTTCATTTCTATCAGCAATGACAACCCAAGCACGTTCCCAGCTATCATCTTCCCTATATGGTTCTTTTACACCGACCCAACGAAATCCTAATTGCCTTTTATACAGCATCTCTGGTGTACTTATATATGCAATAGACGTGCCGGTGTCAATACTCACTCCATTTTGGATGGAACTATCTTCTAAAATAGCCTTTTTTAATGTGCAATTATCATAAAAAAATTTCAATTCAGGTGAGAGTGGTATACGTTTGTCGATCAAATTTGAAAACATATTCGTTTCAAGAATAATTTATAGAAAGGTCTCTCCAATTATATTTTTGTTCTCTATCGCTCCATGATTTAATTAAGTCAAGGTAAAAACTACAGAAGTCCGCTCTTATCCAACCATATTCTGCTTTAATGCATATGGGTTGGGGTTTCTCTCTGTGGATTAGATGTTGCTTTTCGAGACAGTATATAGACATAATTGATGGACCAACATTTGTTTTTACAAAAAGTAAGCTCCCTTGTTCTAATTGATAATCACGTAACATTATCGCATTTTCCAGTTCTATTAAGTATATGCCATTGTTTTCTTTGATATGGAATCTATCAGCCTTTAAAAGAATACTTTCTGTTTCTGACCCTAGTTCATCAATCTCTAAGTGTATTTCTAGCTTTTTTATCCTGGACATCCTATTTTACTCCAATCATCATGAATCTTTGTATAATGATCTTTGGAATATCCTAATTTTTTTACTACTTCCCCATTTTTTCCTTCTAATTCCAATTCTAATTTTCTGTATTTGTCACTTTCCCCTGGTACAACTACCCTATGCTCATTGGCTCCTGCCCACCTTGGATATTCCCTGCCTTGGTATACATCATGAGGGGTACCTCTTCCGTTTAAAATGTCCTCACGCGCAGCTAAAAACGCTTGTTTTTCTTTCTTGCTAAATACTTGTGGTGGAGCTTTTGGTTTTTTAGCTAACCCAAACACATCTATCTCAAAATTTAGATCACTAACATACCCATACAAAGTAGGATTCCCACCGGCAAGACCTATCGGGTCCGGTTGTGTATAGATACCCTCTGAAGATATAAACTAAATACAGGTTGAGCAATTCCATTTCTAACGCAAAAAACATATGTAAAGAAGAACTATGTCTTCTCTACATATGTTTAGTCTATGGATCGATCCCCATGATTTTACAGAGTTGATTATACTTATTTTCAAAGTTTTTCTTAAAGTAATCAATACCTTTTTTTGATAATTTTTTTTCTTCAAAGCTCCAAGACAAAAGATATTCTTTAAACGAGCAATCTAAATCTAATTCACGGGGAATAATATCAGTTTCATCTAATTCTCTTTCTTTTGAAATTGAAAGTAAATAGCTTGTCCGTAACATTAAAGGATATTCTATCCACTCATGATGTAAACCAATTTTTTTTATTAATTCTTCATCATTAAGAATCATACATACCATTTCATAAGATATGAGATCATTCGAGAAGTAGCGATCCATAAATGTAGCCCTTTTACTTTTGTCATTCACTTCACTAAACAATTGTAAAAAATCATCATTTTTTTTAATCAAAAAAACAATTGTATAGTTTATAAAATAATCTATATAACGATGAAAAGTTGTTTTGGCAGAAGAATCTAGCTTTACATCTAAAATCAGCGAAAGAACTTTAGAGAATTCTTTTTTCTTTACCCAAAAGTTCTCCATAGATTTTGGATTCCTATAATAACTATCCAAAATATCAAATAAATTTCCGTTCATATTTATTATGGACATCCTCCTTTTGGACCTCTAGCTCCTGGTTTAAATGGTCGACCACCTACCATTGATCCTCCAACTTTTCTAATGTAATTTGCTATTCTTTTTTCTGCTCTACGCATTTTTCCAATCACAGATTTATCTTTTATATAAAACGTACTTAAAAAACTCACCACGCCATCAAATGGGTAAATAGTCAGTGAGACAACCCTAAAAGGTGGCGGTAAGGATGAGAAAAAAAGAAATTCATCAGTTGAACCGAGCGATGAAAGAAACGCATAACAAGCGGTTATATAAACGTTATTTGGCTGTACGGTTACACTTGGAAGGACATGGCTTTGCTGAGATTAGCCGTCTACTTGGACTTGTCCGTCAAACGATCAGCATCTATTGGCATAAATATCAAGAAAAAGGACTTGATGGCCTTCGTATGGAGCGTTTACCAGGAAAGCCTCCAGAGCTGACTGAAGAGCAGCATGAACAATTGGCGGAATTGCTGATGGACAAACAACCGGCCGATGTCGGCTTTGAAGCGCGCTACACTTGGACTCTGCCGCTGATCGCTTCTTGGATCAAGCGTGAGTTTGGCATTGTTTACAGCGTTCGCGGCGTCAGCAAAATCCTGAGACGACTTGGTTTCAGCTTCACAAAGGCGACCTATGCGCTGGCAAAGGCAGACAAGGGGGCCCAATCTACCTTTTGAGAAGTTACGTTTCCCGAGTTGAAGCGTAAACTCCTAGACGGATAGATTGACCATCTGCTGTTTGAGGATGAGTCCGCAATTCGGGCACATCAAGCGTTGCAATATAACTGGTTTCCTCGGGGACAGCAGCGTAAAATTCAAACTCATGGTCGACATGAAGGTGCCAAGTTGTTCGGTGCGATTAACTATGAGACTGGGCAGGTCCATCATTGGGAAGAAGAGAAAGCAGACGTAGCAGCCTGGATCGTTTCTTATCCGATTTACTGGAAGATTGTCCAAAAGGAAAGATCGTCATGATTTTGGATAACAGCCGTATTCATCACGCCACAGACTTCCAGCCTTTTCTACGGGAACATCCACGTCTACAACTTGTCTTTCTTCCGCCTTACAGTCCCGAGTTAAACTTGATGGAAGGCGTTTGAAATGGCTGAGGAGCGATGTTATCACAATAAGTTCTATCGCATCCGTCTTCATGTCACAGCCTTTATGAACCGGCTTAATAAACACCCTCAGCAAACCATTGATCGCTTGCTTATTCAGTTATAATCTTAAGTGCGTTTTATATAGAATCAAATCATAATGATTTGGTGTCTGTTAATTCCATTTTTTGCCATATTCTTTCCCGATACAAACTAAGCCTAATGACCTTAATGGATCTGAGGCGATATAGGTATCCTTCCCTCTTTTGGCTTCCCAGACAAACGAATTGTCATTATTATCGTTAATCTTAATAGAAATTCCTGCGTGTGGACTATTCTATTTGCGTTGCGATGAAGTTGGCATCATCGATTGGGATTTAGCATTGCAGTAATTTGGTCGATTGGATCTGCGAGGTCGCTAAGAAAGCTGGAAAGCGATTCGCGATACTTATCCAACGTCAACTCTAGCAATGGATCGCCAGTTTGCCCAATTATATCAAGGCTTATGCTGCGAAAGTTGAGTTATTAAAATTACTACTACCAAATTCTTCCATGGGATTATTTTGAGATTCTTTAAGATGTCATCACTTGTATCCATCCCATACTCCACCTTTGTACTAGGTAATATCATCAACAAACTAATCAGGGACTACGTTCAAATCTCCCATTCATCTAATTCAAAAAACAGGTCTATTTCATGCAAATGCATAAAATAGACCCTCCCTTGTAATTTTTATTTTAGGGATTTAAAAATTATACTACTCTGGCAAAGTAAAAATAACATCTATCGGATCCTTATCTTCAAAAAACTCTGAATACAGTTTCCTGATTTCTTCCAATTTTGTATTCGTATCACTTCTTAATAATTTTCCTAATTTAACCAATACTTCAGCCTCTTTGGGAGTTATTATTTTTTTTTCTACTATAATTTCTGTGCTTTTTGAAGTCACCCACGCCCAATCATTCACAGCTGCTTCAGTAAACGGATACCCAAAAGATAACGAACTAATATGAGCATATTCTGAACACAAAGGGTGGACAATTAACAAAAAAGAGGCTATTATTCCTGAACGATATCTTATTCTTTGTGCTATTTGAAGCTCCTGAGCGAATGACTTTAGGTGGTTTGGTACATCCCCCCATTTAGAGCGTCCCATTGAAACTAGTACTTCAATGGCAAATTCTTTATCTAAGTTTTCGGTTATTTTTAAGAATATTTGGTGGTCAGTAATGCCGGAAGCAGTAAATGCACCCAAACATCTTGCTGCTTCTTTAACGCTTGTCGCACCTTGTGATAATAGTTTTACATATTCATCTAACAGTACATTATCGTAAACATACTCCGGAGACTCAACAATAGTCTCGATTAAAAGCGCTTTTGTACTTTCGTCCTTAACCAAAGGAAGCATATTCGCAAGCTGAATATAGCAATCTCCTTCCAATTCTTCTAAGTTACAATCATTCTTTAATAACTTTAAACCGGCTACTAAAATTCTATTATCTTCATTTAACAAAGCAGTCATTATTAGTTCAATAATTTTTTTAACCACGTATTCTTTCTCCTCTTATTAAACTATCTCTGTCAGATATTATGAAGAAAGGTCTTTCTTTAATTCTTTTTCGCTAATCTTAACATAAGGCATATCACTTTATTTAATAATTCGTCTTACACTTTAATGATTCTGAATAACTATCCACTCTATACCGTCAATTACTTCCTTATAAAGTAACCTCATTTTATTTGATATCCCTGAATTTTCTTCAACGAGATCAAGGCTCATCCATCCATCCTCACGAGGATGCTCTCTAAAGTTAGATAATCTTTGTGCTGCGGCAGAATCTCCACTCTTGCGAGCTGCAAGGTCATTTAGATGCTGATGAGCTAATCTCTTTTCATCCCTAGTAAGATGTCTACGTTCAGGATTCTGTGTCTTTTTAGCAATTCTTTTGTCTAAACGAATCAAATCATTAAGTGACCCCCTCGGACTCACATTAGCATGCTAAATTCCTAGCAATTGTTCAGGTGAAGGATTTCCGATCTCCTCGATGGGATTACAACCTTGTCGACGACGGTTAAGTCCAAAGATGTCTACCCATGCATTCGGGTCAGAAACATACCCATACAATCGTAATCCGCCAGCTAAGCGAATCGGATCCTGCTGCGTGTACATCCCTTCATCTGGCGAGTAGTATCGGAAACGGTTGTAATACAGCCCCGTCTCCTCGTCCTCATACTGCCCCGGATACCGGAATGGGCATGCGCTGCGCTCACCTAAAAGATCTTGCCGCCGAACCTTCCCGTAAATGTCCAGTTCACACGACCACACCTTTTCCCCTGTATCGTCGTACATCTCAACAGGCGTACTCAAATGGTCTGTTATGATGCTGTACGAGCCCTCTGGTGTAATCTTCGCGGTCGGATGAAACGTTCCGTCTTCAAAGATCCATGTGATCAAGCCGCCAGGATTCAGCGCTTGTCCCAGCCGCTGCTTCTCCTTCGGCTGTTCGCCAACCCATTCTGCACCGTTTTCAGCTTGGATTTTCTCCGCTTTCCACTCATGCAGGATGGTATTTCCATCCCATACATAACAGTGTACTACACCGTTAAAATGCTTCTCAATCCTGCGACCGAGGCTGTCATACGTAAACGTTACTTCCTGCCCGTCCGGCCGCACAACCTTGCTCATCATATTGTTGCCATAGTACTCATAGCACCAATGCGTGCCGTCCGGTTCTATTTTCTCCGTGAGATTTCCTTCTTCGTCGTAGCTGTACTTCGTCCCATTGAACTCCAGCAGTCGCCCGCCGGCTCCGTACGTCCGGTCCGTCTTGTGTCCGTCGCTGTACAAATTCCCGACATTGTCAGCCATGCGGAAGATTTTGCCGAAGTCGTTCGTGGCCCCGATCAAGGTTCCAAAATCGTCGTATCCATACTGCGTTTTCTTGCCTGTCAGCTCGTTGAGCACGGATTTTAGACGGTTATTGACGTCCCACGTATACTTTCGTTTGCGCGTTTCCCGTCCGCCTGCTTTTACACTGTGCCGTTCAGGCCGTCCTGCGACATCGTACTGCCAACTACTGATTACGCCGCCGGGCAACAGTCTCTCGATTTCCTGTCCAAGCGCATCGTACTTCATCTGCGCCATCCATGGCGTGCTATCGTTCTGGGCTGCGTCGCCTCCGCGCTGCTGCTGCGCCTGCATCTGGCTAACTTGCCCCAAGATATCGCGCTCCATCGTCACTTGAGCGCCAAGGCTGCTGCTTACTTCCGTCCGGTTGCCCATCTCATCGTATTGGCTTGCTACCCAGTACGCATCCCGCCATTCCTTAATGACACGACCAGCCCGGTCATAATCCAGCTTCACCGCCGCAAAAGGATTGGCTGTCTCCAGTAATTCCCCCATCCGGTTATACCTAAACGTCTCCACAAGACCATCGTTGTATTCCACTTGCGTTACGCGTCCCATGACGTCATGGCTGTAAGCCGTCCATCGTCCGCCCGGGCGCCCTACCTTCTGTAGCAAACCCGCGGGGCTTCGCACGTATTCCCGCACGATTCCGTCAAAGCCCGTCACGCGAACGATACTTCCGTTCGCATCGCGTTCCAGCACATACCGCTCCCCGCGCTCGTTGATGACTTCGGTCAGTTCTTCTTCCTTGTTATAACTCAACTGGACACGTTTGCCCCGTTCTTCACGCCAGGTCAGCTTCCCAAGCGGGGTATAGCCGAAAGCGACGCGATGCTGGTTGTCTTCTGCGAGGATCACTTCGTCGTAGGCGTTATACTTCAGCTTAATTACATTGCCATCCGGCAGCTCGGAGCGCACGACTCGGCCGAGCGCATCGTAGACCAGCACTTGCTTCGCTCCAAGCGGATTCGTCTCCTGCAGGCATTCTCCCCGGTGGTTATACGCCCACTTTCCACTCGTCCCGTCAGGCAGCGTGACCTCGATCAGGTTATCCTGATCGTCGTAAGCGAGCCGCGTTACCGCGCCTTTCGGATCGTGCACTTCACTGATCCGATGCCGTTCATCGTAAGCAAAACGCGCCGTCACCGTCTGATCGGGTCCGACAATTCCCTTCACCCGGCCCTGCTCGTCAAATTGCCATGCCCGGATACCGCCTTCCGGGTCGATCACCTGCTCCAATCTTCCGTCTTCACGGTACGTATACTTCCATACGCCTCCATCCGGATGCACTTCCTCGACGCCCCGCCCGAACTCGTCGTACGCATACCGCGTGACCCGGCCTTCCTCGTCCGTTTCGCTCAGCAGCTCGCCCAGCTCGTTATATTCATACTGCACAACGCCGCCCAGCGGATCGACAATCCGAGTGCAGTAATACTCCGGGTTATATTCGTACGTCTTCATATGCCCCTGACTGTTTGTCACTTCGTTCCAGCCGTCGTTGTACGTGATGCGCCCTTCCAGCAGCCCGTCGTCCCCGTACGTATGAACGCAGCGCGCTCCGGTTGTCTGGCCGTCATAATGCCAGTGGAAGCTGTACCCGTTGCGGTCCGTCTTCTTGAGCATCAGGTGACCTTCATAAGACATGCGGGTCGTCTGCCCCAACGCATCCGTTACCGTTATTAGGTCCCCTGCCTCGTTGTAGCCGTACTGCACCAGCACCTCGCGCTGCTCTCCGCGGTAGACATGGGTCACTTTCGTGATGCGTCCAGCTTCGTCCGTCTGGATATCCAGCCTCCGGCCTACACTGTCCGTCACCTGCTGCAAATATCCGCGGTCATCGTACGAGAGCACGATGGAATGCCCCCATTCCTGCCCGATCCGCTTCAGATGGAATTTCGTTTCCATCCCAGTCTTTTTTCCAAAATGATACGTCAGACGGCTGTCTTCCTAGAAAAGCGCATACCCGTTTCCCTCCCGGCGTAAAACCATCCGTTCCTTCGGGTTTCGCGTTTCCATCAGGCCCCGATGCAAACGTTCGAACGAAACCGCCCGCCCGTCCGTGAGCAACACACCGATGCCATCATCCAGCACTTCCAGCCGCATATCCAGATTGTGATGCACACCATGGCCCAGCAACCCTCGATGACCGCTATCGCTGATCCAGCGCCGATTCCATTGGAGCGGCAGCGCACCTGGAAATGCGAAGTCGGTCGCTTCGCTCATCATCCGTCCGGTGATCGGATCGACCGGTTCAAAGCCCCATTTACAGAAACGGTCGCTGAGGCCTTTTGTCCGATCAAAGTTTTTTAGCACTTTATGGTTCAACCACGTGAGCGCTTTGTGTGCACCGGATTTCTCCAGCGCTTTCTGGAGCAGCGCCTTCCCCTTCTCCGCCAGCTTCTGCTGCATCTCCTGCAGCTTCTTCTGCAGCAGCTCCCGCAGCTCCTCGGCCTTCTGCTTCAGCTTCCGGGCTCCCGTCATTACCTTGTTGAGCGTATTTTTCCCGAACTGTACCGCCTTCTTCGCCGCGGCCCGGCCGATCTTCCCGGCCATCTTGCTGCCTGCCTTCGCCGCCGCTTTGGCTGCGACCTTCGCTGCGCCGAACGCCGCGCCCCCGATCGGCAGCATCGAACCGATAGATAAGGCCGCACCGAGGAAGTCTCCACGGCAAATGCTCACGACCGCGCTCGCCGCTCCCGCGATAATGCCAAGACCCGGCACCATGCTCAGCACATCCAGCGCCGTCCCCAGCTTTTCCAGGAAGCTGTCCTTCTCCTTGTCGCTCTTGGCCTGCTCCGCTTCCGGGTTGCTGAGCGCCTCGAACGACTGCCGCTCGCTGCCCGTCATCATCACCTGCTGGCCCGTCACATCGGTCATGTCGGTCAGCATCATGCTGCTTTTGCCGCCTGCGAGCCACAATTCTTCTTCAGCCTCGGCCCGGAACGTTTTCAGCTCGCTAAACGATAGTTCCTGCTCCGCCATCAGCACGAGGTCTTTATCGCTCTGCAGGGTGATCCCATCTTCTTCGCCGATGGTGATAAACAGAGCGCCTTCCTTCGCCGTGAACGAAATATCTTTCGTCCCCAGCTCGAATTCCTTGCCTCCGCCCGTGGAGAACGACTTTACGGTCGTATCGGCCATTTTCTTGTTCGCCTTTTCCGCCGCCTCGCCCTGCGGGGAAAACGGTGTCCGCACCGATTGGATCAGCATCGCTTCCGCTTCGTCATGCGTCGGAAAATACAGCTTGATCCGCGATCCGACCGGCGGCATGGCATGGAAAATATGGCTCGTCGGCGACGAATACGGGAACCAGACCGCTTCGTGCTCCGGCTGGTTTTTGTCGATATCCAGATGTACTTTCGCCTTCTTGACGCCGATCGCTAAAATTTTCCCATCCATCGCCAGACCCGGCAGGTTCTCATTATACCGCTTGTTTTGCCGCAGCCCTGCGGGGGTGGTACATAGGTATTCGAATTGCAAAATGCCGTGAACCAACGCTCCCTGAATGCCTGCAACGACAAACAGACGGCCGTTTCTCTCCACCTCGGCCCCGAGCTCCAGCCATTGGTCCTTCGCAACGATAAAGCGCGTAAAATCTTCCTCCTGGAAGCGTTCGACCTTCGTTTCCACCGCGGTCAGAAACGACTGCACGTCATGCCGGATGCGGTAGGCGCCCTCTTCTAGCTTCACATGCTGCCTGCCCGACGGCGTTCCGATCCATAGACGCGGGGCATGGGTGCTGACGTCCGGCGTCACCACCGCGCCCGCATGGGAAGCGATCCGCTGAATAAACTCCCAGTCGGTCTCCTCGTATTGGAGCACCAGATCGCCGAGCGAAGCCCCGCGCTTGAACGCGTCGGTTTCCAGAAAATTTCCACCCGGATACGCGTGGATCACTTCAGACAGCACATCCGTATAAAGCATGCCCGCATGCTGGAAGGAACGGCTTTTGCGCTGCACATCCAGTTGATATGTATGCGAGATGACATCCACTCGGACGTTGTATACGCCATGGATGCGGTCGAGTTGGATTTCATGCAGTTGACCGAGGAATAACGGCTCCTCCGGCTGCCCTTCCCGAGCCGCATACAGGCCGATCGGGTCGCGGTAGCTGCCTTGCCGCACTAACGCTTGGCTGTCTTCCTCGCTCATAATGCCCCCGAGCTGCATGCAAACATAATCTAAGATGAACTTGTTATATCATTTGATTGGCCAAGTCTATCACTTCGTTTATCTATCCTCTTGCAAATGCTTTTCAAAAAGATAACCACAACGCTGAAGGTTGTGGTTTCCTAATCGTTGCCTATATTTTTTTACTGGAATAAAAATTATACTTGCTTTTAAAAATAATCGCTAATTACTACTCCGGCTTCTTCCGATAACCGTTTAATCTCATCAAGATCTGCAGCAGGGACCGTTATCAATACATAACTATCACTATCAATGTCCATGTAAGCCAAGGATACGCCAGCTTCTTTCATTTTCTTAGCGATATGATTCAAAAATTCATCTGTCGGCATTTCGCTGTAATGATCGCTTTCGAACTCTTTCCAATCTATTGGTGCTAGTTTTTTTCTATCCAATAACTCATCTATTACGTCACAAACATACAGTCCTGTCTCTTTCCAGTCGATCTCAAATGCTAATTGATGCTCCAGTAGGACATCTACTAGCGCAATCCAAGCTAACTCCTCTATCGGCTCGTTTATGCATCTTTCGTCAAGACGATCCTTGTATTTCTCGAAATAAACTAGTGGCTGCTCGATCGCTAAGGCAACATCTTCAAGAACTATTCCTTCTACATCAAAAGATAACTTTCGGCTAAGCTCCAGTAATGCCGAGTTATTCATTCTTTTCGTTCCTCTCAATTAGCGTATGATACGTTGCCAGTCTGGCACTTTCTCGTTCTTCAACACATATTGAAGAATCTCGTCCGATTCCGGATCATACCCGGGTCGATCTTTTGGAATCTGCCCCAATGGATTTTGTAGCAACGGGTGCTCTATATTCGGTGTATCTAGCCCTTCCTTGTCTCTGACCAGTTTAATGCAGTAATAGTCATAAGGAATATAAACAAAAGATAATATTTCTTTAGACTTTTGAGGAGTATCACTTGCGCTATAAATATGAAAATCACATACCTCGTATAAAAGCTCCTTCAAATTCTCTGAGCTACGCCAATTGTTCATTAACCTTACGTATACGTTATCCTGCGGTAATATTTTAAATAACTCGGGCATTTCTCCTGTCTTCCACTTGTGAGATAAACAAGCCATAAACACGTGATGTGTTTTGTTTTCCGAATAATAGTCCGGATCTTTAGAGAACATTTTAGCTGCATACTCGGTAACGAGTTCAGCAATATCATAATGATTCCAGTGCAAAGATAACCCTATAAGACCTCCTAATTGCCAATGCATTACGCTCCCACTGTTCGGAACACTTTTAATGATTTGAGCGAGCCAAAAAATCTGTTTCTCTATCAAAATCCAAGCTGTCGAGTCCCCATTTAATATTTTATTTTTTGCATTTCGTTCCAGTTGAACACCCATTTGATATTCAAGACCTAAAGCTAGCTCGTTCTTTTCTTTATTTTGAATCATTTCGTCAATATCTTTTTTTACCTCATCTAATATCTCTTGTACTTCTTCTTCTGTAATCACTTTTTGCGTGTACTCTTTAATATTTCTATTAAAATATTTCATATACTTTGAATAATCCATATATTTCTTAATCTCTCCTTTGTCCAACTGTCACCTTACTTGGTAGTTAATCTCTTAGAACAGACTATGGCCTCGCTTGACACCATTTTTTTATAGTATCATAAGTAGCATTTAAAGCACTGTCTACTTTATAACGCACTTCATAACTTGACATACCATAATTTTTAATTGCTTTATTTATATCTTTCACTGTATTTTTCATTTTAACATCAACAGTTTGTCCTCTTAACTTACCATCAAGTAGAATTTCTTTAAATATTTCTTTGATATAATCCTGTCCTTTTTGTTTTAAAGAGAGCCTTGATGAATTTGCTTTTATTTCAAATATTAAAACTTTTTTTGTAAGAGGGTGCTGTGCAATAATATCAGTTCCATGATTAGAATTATTTTTTATAGTCATAAAAATATTATATCCATATTTTTTTAGAACATTTTCATATGCTAGCTCAGCAGCATCTCCTTTTAGAGTATTTGAGGATACAAGTCCAAAAACATCAACCCAAGCAGTCGGATCATGTACATACCCGTACAATACGAGACCACCATTGAGCCCAATCGGGTCCTGCTGCGTATAGATTCCTTCATACGGCGAGTAGTAACGGAAACGGTTATAGTACAGCCCTGTTTCCTCATCTTCATACTGCCCCGGATACCGGAACGGACACACGCTGCGCTCACCTAAAAGATCTTGCCGCCGAACATTCCCGTAGATGTCCATCTCGCACGACCAAACTTTTTCCCCTGCATCGTCGTACATTTCAACAGGTGTACCCAGATGATCCGTTACAATACTAAAAGAGCCCTCGGGCGTAATCTTCGCTGCGGGATGAAACGTTCCGTCTTCGAAAATCCATGTAATCAAGCTGTCAGGATTCAGCGCTTGTCCCAGCCGCTTCGGAGACTTTGACCACTCCTCATTCCATTCTGCCCCACTCTCGGCTTGTGCCTTCTCCGATTTCCATTCATGCAGGATAATGTTTCCATCCCACACATAACAGTGTACCACACCGTTAAAATGCTTCTCAATCCTGCGGCCGAGGCTATCATACGTAAACGTAACTTCCTGTCCGTCCGGCCGCACAACCTTGCTCATCATATTGTTGCCATAGTACTCATAGCGCCAATGCGTGCCGTCCGGGTCTATCTTTTCAGCGAGATTTCCTTCTTCATCGTAGCTGTACTTCGTTCCGTTAAACTCCAGCAGCCGCCCGCCGGCTCCGTACGTCCGGTCTGTCTTGTGTCCGTCGCTGTACAAATTTCCTACATTGTCGGCCATGCGGAAGATTTTGCCGAAGTCGTTCGTAGCTCCGATCAAGGTTCCGAAATCGTCGTATCCGTACTGCGTTTTCTTGCCTGTCAGCTCGTTGAGCACGGACTTTAGACGGTTATTGACGTCCCACGTATACTTTCGTTTGCGCGTTTCCCGTCCGCCCGCTTTCACGCTATGCCGTTCAGGCCGTCCTGCGGCGTCGTACTGCCAACGGCTGATTACCCCGCCGGGCAACAGTCTCTCGATTTCCTGCCCAAGCGCATCGTACTTCATCTGCGCCATCCATGGCGTGCTAGCGTTCTGGGCTGCGTCGCCTCCGCGCTGCTGCTGCGCCTGCATCTGGCTAACTTGCCCCAGTATGTCGCGCTCCATCGTCACTTGTGCGCCAAGGCTGCTGCTTACTTCCGTCCGGTTGCCCATTTCATCGTATTGGCTTGCTACCCAGTACGAATCACGCCATTCCTTAATGACGCGACCGGCCCGGTCATAATCCAGCTTCACCGTCGCAAAAGGATTGGCTGTCTCCAGTAATTCCCCCATCCGGTTGTACCTAAACGTCTCCACCAGACCGTCGCTGTATTCCACTTGCGTTACGCGTCCCATGACGTCGTGGCTATAGGCCGTCCATCGTCCGCCCGGCCGCTCTACCTTCTGAAGCAGACCTGCGGGACTTCGCATGTATTGCCGTACAATTCCGTCAAAGCCCGTCTCGCGAACGATGCTTCCGTTCGCATCGCGTTCCAGCATATACCGCTCGCCGCTCTCATTGATGACTTCGGTCAGTTCTTCTTCCTTGTTGTAGGTCAGCTTGATACGTTTGCCCTTTTCTTCACGCCAAGTCAGCTTTCCAAGCGGGGTAAACCCGAATGCGACGCGGTGCTGGTTATCTTCTGCGAGGATCACTTCGTCGTAGGCGTTATACTTCAGCTTAATTACATTACCATCCGGCAGCTCGGAGCGCACGACTCGGCCCAGCGCATCGTAGACCAGCACTTGCTTCGCTCCAAGCGGATTCGTCTCTTGCAGGCATTCTCCTCGGTGGTTGTATGCCCATTTCCCGCTCGTCCCGTCAGGCAGTGTGACCTCGATCAGGTTATCCTGATCGTCGTAAGCGAGCCGCGTTACCGCGCCTTTCGGATCGTGCACTTCACTGATCCGATGCCGTTCATCGTAAGCAAAACGCGCCGTCACCGTCTGATCGGGTCCGACAATTCCCTTCACCCGGCCCTGCTCGTCATATTGCCATGCCCGGATACCGCCTTCCGGGTCGATCACCTGCTCCAATCTTCCGTCTTCACGGTACGTATACTTCCATACGCCTCCATCCGGATGCACTTCCTCGACGCCCCGCCCGAACTCGTCGTACGCATACCGCGTGACCCGGCCTTCCTCGTCCGTTTCGCTCAGCAGCTCGCCCAGCTCGTTATATTCATACTGCACAACGCCGCCCAGCGGATCGACAATCCGAGTGCAGTAATACTCCGGGTTATATTCGTACGTCTTCATATGCCCCTGACTGTTGCTCACTTCGTTCCAACCGTCGTAGTACGCGATTCGCCCTTCCAGCAGCCCGTCGTCCCCGTACGTATGAACGCAGCGAGCCCCGGTGGTCGGGCCGTCATAACGCCAGTGGAAGCTGTACCCGTTGCGGTCCGTTTTCTTGAGCATCAAGTGACCTTCGTAGGACAATCGGGTCGTCTGTCCCAACGCATCCGTTACCGCAATAAGGTCCCCAACCTCGTTATAGCCGTACTGCACCAACACCTCGCGCTGCTCCCCGCGATAAACGTGAGTCACTTTCGTGATCCGTCCAGCTTCGTCCGTCTGGATATCCAGCCTCCGGCCCACACTGTCCGTCACCTGCCGCAAGTGACTGCGGTCATCGTACGTAAGAACGATGGAATGTCCCCATTCCTGCCCGATCCGTTCTAGGCGGAATCTCGTTTCCATCCCTGTCTGCTTTCCGAAATGGTACGTCAGACGGCTGTCTTCCTCGAAAAGCACGTACCCCGTCCCTTCCCGGCGCAAAACCATTCGTTCTTTCGGGTTTCGCGTTTCCATAAGTCCACGGTATAAACGCTCAAACGAAACCGCCCGTCCGTCTGCGAGCAGTACGCCAATGCAGTCATCCAGCACCTCCAGCCGCATATCCAGGCTGTGATGCACGCCATGACCGAGCAAGCCCCGATGACCGCTGTCACTGATCCAGCGCCGATCCCATTGGATCGGTAGCGGGCCCGGAAATTCGAAGTCGGTCGCTTCGCTCATCATCCGTCCCGTGATCAGATCGACCGGCTCAAAGCCCCATTTACAGAAACGGTCGCCAAGGCCTTTGGTGCACTCGAATTTCTTCAACACTTTATGGTTGAACTTGGTAAGCGCCTTCTTCGCCCCGGATTTCTCCAGCGCTTTCTGAAGCAGCGCCTTCCCCTTCTCCGCCAGCTTCTGCTGCATCTCCTGCAGCTTCTTCTGCAGCAGCTCCCGCAGCTCCTCGGCCTTCTGCTTCAGCTTCCGGGCTCCCGTCATCACCTTGTTGAGCGTATTTTTCCCGAACTGGACGGCCTTCTTCGCCGCTGCCCGGCCGATCTTCCCGGCCATCTTGCTGCCTGCCTTCGCCGCCGCCTTGGCTGCGACCTTGGCAACGCCTTTTGCCGCCAGCTTCGCTGCACCGAACGCCGCGCCCCCAATCGGCAGCATCGACCCGATAGACAAGGCCGCGCCGAGGAAGTCCCCGCGGCAAATGCTCACCACCGCGCTCGCCGCTCCCGCGATAATGCCAAGACCCGGCACCATGCTCAGCACATCCAGCGCCGTTCCCAGCTTTTCCAGGAAGCTGTCCTTCTCCTTGTCGCTCTTGGCCTGCTCCGCTTCCGGGTTGCTGAGCGCCTCGAACGACTGCCGCTCGCTGCCCGTCATCATGACCTGCTGGCCCGTCACATCGGTCATGTCGGTCAGCATCATGCTGCTTTTGCCGCCTGCGATCCACAGCTCTTCCTGAGCCTCCGCACGGAACGTTTTCAGCTCGCTAAACGACAGTTCCTGCTCCGCCATCAGCACGAGGTCTTTATCGCTCTGCAGGGTGATCCCGTCTTCTTCGCCGATGGTGATGAACAACGCGCCTTCCTTCGCCGTGAACGAAATATCTTTCGTCCCCAGCTCGAATTCCTTGCCTCCGCCCGTGGAAAACGACTTCACGGTCGTATCGGCCATTTTCTTGTTCGCCTTCTCCGCCGCCTCGCCCTGCGGGGAAAACGGCGTCCGCACCGATTGAATCAGCATCGCTTCCGCTTCATCGTGCGTCGGAAAATACAGCTTGATCCGCGATCCGACCGGCGGCATGGCATGGAAAATATGGCTCGTCGGCGACGAGTACGGGAACCAGACCGCTTCATGCTCCGGCTGGTTTTTGTCGATATCCAGATGGACTTTCGCCTTCTTGACGCCTATCGCTAAAATTTTCCCGTCCATCGCCAGACCCGGCAGGTTTTCGTTATATCGCTTGTTTTGCCGCAGCCCTGCGGGGGTGGTGCATAGGTATTCGAATTGCAAAATGCCATGAACCATCGCTCCCTGAATGCCTGCAACGACAAACAGACGGCCGTTTCTCTCCACCTCCGCCCCAAGCTCCAGCCACTGGTCCTTTGCGACGATAAAGCGCGTAAAATCTTCCTCCTGAAAGCGTTCAACCTTCGTTTCCACCGCGGTCAGAAACGACTGCACGTCATGCCGGATGCCGTAGGCGCCCTCTTCCAGCTTCACATGCTGCCTGCCCGACGGCGTGCCGATCCAAAGACGCGGCGCATGAGTGCTGACGTCCGGCGTCACCACCGCGCCCGCATGGGAAGCGATCCGCTGGATAAACTCCCAATCGGTCTCCTCGTATTGGAGCACCAGATCCCCGAGCGAAGCTCCGCGCTGGAACGCATCGGTTTCCAGAAAATTACCACCCGGATACGCGCTAATAACTTCGGACAGCACATCCGTATAAAGCATGCCCGCATGCTGGAAGGAACGGCTTTTGCGCTGCACGTCCAGCTGGTACGTATGCGAGATGACGTCCACTTGGACGTTGTATACACCATGGATGCAGCCCACTTGAATTTCATGTAGTTGCCCGAGAAACAGCGGCTCCTCCGGCTGTCCTTCCCGAGCCGCATACAGGCCGATATGGTCGCGGTGGCTGCCTTGCCGCACCAAGGCTTGGCTGTCTTCCTCGCTCATGATACCCCTGAGCTGCATGCGGGCATGGGCTCCGGGAAACCGCGTCATTTTTATTTCTTCAAGCCGCAGCTTTCCGTACGGCCATTTCAGCATAAAATCCTGTATAGTCAAGCCCGACAGGCGATCCGATTCGTTGTTTGACACGTCCATCCCCCTCAAATCTGTTGCAAGTAAAAGATGGCTTAAGACTCATTTAAACCCAATTACTGCCGACGGAAGCTATTCTTTCTTCTGCCCGTCATCAGCAATATAGATGACACCGCTGGCATGCTTCATGCACATGATGTAGGAGTCGCTGGTTAACACGGGCTTGCCGTCGATGAGCACGTCCGCTTTTCCGTTCATCCACTCCATGTTCACCTGCGGCTCGCACGGCGCACCCAGCGCTTCGCATACGCCGAAGGTCGCCGGAATATTGACGACGGGCTTGCTGTCCCCGACAATCATAAGCGGCTGCCCTTGAATATATGCGCCATGGCACGTCGGCAGATTGAGCAGATTCGGATTGCTGCCGCATTCGCACTCCAGCATCGCTCCCCTTACGACATAGCTGGCTTCCTGCCCCGCCGGTGCTTCAACGGCAGGCCCCGCGGGCTTTATGAACGATCTGACACTAGGCATTCGTTTCCCTCCTCAGGGCTTTGCTTTAGTAAAACTTAGAATGTTGGGAAAGTGGTTTTGACTAGAATAGAAATACATACGGAAGTGGGGTATCTACTGGAGGAGCGATAGCGTGCGCCTTTGTCTGCGGGAAATATCCGCTGCTAAGCGGCTTCCAATAAAAATTTCCTGCAGACAAGAGCGACCGGAAGTAGATACCCCACCCACTCGTACATTCTATTACCTCAATCTGGCCTCTTTCTCAACATGCTCAAGGCTATGCTTTAGCAACGCTCCCCTAATCCAACTCCACCGGGGTCAATTGAAGCCCCGTAAACGCCCGTCTAAGCAAGCTTTCCGCGATGTCCAGCCGGACGATCAGCACATCCTCCTGCAAGCCCGCCACGCGAAAAATGCGTTCCCGCCGCACGTTTGGCGCCTCCAGCACCAAGCGTCGGCAAGTCCCGCCAGCGTCCACCTGCGTCTTCCCGGACAAACAATCCAGCTCGCCCGGCTCCATAAACCAGTAAATGTCTTGACGCTGCGTGCTGCGTCCGGTCACGATAGCCGACTGAAACCGCAGCCGGTCGTCGTATTTTTCAAGCAGCGCTTTCAGCCGGTCCGATACGAGCCGGCGCGGATGGTCGATGAAGTCGAGGTAAACCGGCTTGTCTCCGTCCTCTTTCACAAAAACGATGTTCCGCTCCTTAATCTCCATATCCCGGCTGACCTGCTCCAGCCGCAAGCCGTCGATGAACCGCTTGTCCTGCTGCAAACGAAAATAGTACATATGCCCGTTCTATCCTCCCCGGCATCGGTCTAGTTCCGAACCTCAACCAGCCGCCCCGTTTCGTCTTCCTCCATCCATCGCACCTGCCGCTTCTGCTCCTCGCTGAGCGCAAACTTGGCCGCCTCCTGCAGAATGATTTTGGCTCCCCGCAAATCGGCTCCTCGAAAATCCGCATGCTCCAAGTCCGCAAACATCAAATTCGCCCCTTGCAGATTCGCTCCGGCAAAGCTGACGCCGAAGGTGCCCATGACTTGCCCTTCATGAATAAGCGGCTCGCCGCCGACGGCTTCCTGAAAATTCGCCCCCTGCAGGTCGCAACGGCTGAAGTTGGCGTCATACAGCACGCTTTGGCTCAGATCGACGTCCCGCATGCGGCTGCCACAGAAATCAACCCCTAAGCAGACGCTTTTGTTTAAGCGGCTTCCCGTCAAATTCGAGCCTGTCAGGTGGCTGTAAGCCACATCGGCCCCTTCATAGCAACCGCCGCTCAAATCGAGCTTGCGCCAGTCCTCATAGCGGTGTAGCGTGCCGTCCTGCCGCTCCAGCGAGGCGCGGATCGCCGCCGCATCCTTTTCCTCGCGTACTTCCACCCAGACGTCTTCGCTCAGATCAAGGTACTCGCCCGCGCGAATGCGAAACGTATTGGCCCGCTGGATCCGTTGAACCTCCGGCAGCTCCACAATACGCGAAGCGGCCGCCCGGACGAGGCTGACGACATAATGGCCGGCGATAGACACGTCCTCCATCCATACGCGGTCGCTTTCCAAGGGCAAAATGTCGGTGCCGTAGCTTTTGCGCGCCTCGTCTATGTTTTTCCGGTACCTTTCCAAATGATCATACAGCCATGGCAGCTCGTGCAGCTCCATGCAAGCCGCCCGGTCCAAATACCAAGTATCGTCGTACGCTTCCAGACTGCACATGAGCTTTCCTTGTCCAAGCCACGAGCGCAAATAAGAGACGTGGATATAGGCAATGGGACGCTTGTTACCGGCCTCTTGCATCGCATGAATGCGCAGGCAAAGCTTACGGAACGGCTCGATCCACTCCCGAATGCGGGCTTCGGCCTGTTCCCGGACCTCCACGCCCATGCGCTTGATCAAGGCCTCCTGCTGCGGTGCGACCTCCTGCGACAGCCATCGTTTTAACGGTTCCTGCTGCAATCGTTTCTCCTCCCCCGCGTTTGTCCGCTTGCGCAAGCGCGCGTGTTAGTTGTTATGAACCTGGGTGCCTTTCACATCGACGCGGTCCTCTAGCACGACGGAGCTGGCCTTGCAGGTTAGCTCGATTTTTTCTTGAGCGGAAATCGTTATTTTTTTCGAGGTCATCGTCACTTCC
Organism: Paenibacillus tyrphae; assembly: GCF_024158745.1. Lineage (GTDB taxonomy): Bacteria > Bacillota > Bacilli > Paenibacillales > NBRC-103111 > Paenibacillus_G > Paenibacillus_G tyrfis_A. The sequence continues at coordinate 189,523 of NZ_JAMZAW010000010.1, forward strand.
TCGGTTGCTTTCACCGTTACGTTTTTGCTGCTGACAATCGAGATGCCGTCCGCATCGCTGAGCGTGATCGACACGCCGTCGCCCGTGATGAGAATATGGTCGGGTGCCAGCACGATCATTTTGCCGTTCTTGGTCTTGATCGTTTTGATGCTCGGGTCTTCCATCGGATCGCTTCCGCCACCGCCTGCAGCCCCCGACGCTCCGCCTCCTCCTGCCACCCCACCGCCGCCTGCGGCTCCCGCCTCGGGCTTCGGCTTCGGCACGGAGCTGACTGCAATCGCATCCTCTTCCTTATGCGTCGGAAAATAAATGCGCACATCGTCCCCGTTTTCGGGCATGCAATACCATCCGGCATTGTCCTCGGAAGCATAGATTGTCGAGTAAGGGAACCAGAACGCTTTGCCTGTGTCCTGCGCCGGATCGATGTTTAAATGCGCTTTGATTTTGTCTTTGGTCACGGCAATTACTTTCCCTTGCAGCGACGCCCCGACGATGGCCATGTTGTACTGCTTCCGCACGCTCAGACCCGGACGCGTGGTTAACAAGTACTTATATTTCAGAAGCCCGTTGAGCATGCTCACCCGGACCTCGTAGACAACGAGCCGCTGCCGGTCAAACGTCACTTCCATCCCAATCTCGAACATTTGATCCGTTTTCACCTCATAAAAGATGCAATCGCTCTCGCTTAATTCTGGAATCAGCCCTTGCACTGACTGCTGATACAACTCCATCCGCTTGTGCACGCGGTAATGATAAGCGTTCACTTCCCCTTTAAAGCCGAGGTCCGGAACGCCGAAATGGACTCTCGGGGTATCGAAGGCAACGGCAGGCACCAGTCCGGTGTGAAAATGGGAGGCCAACCGTTTCAGCAATTCCCAGTCCGTCTCCCGGTACTGCAGAACGACTCGGCCAATCGCTGCGCCGTTCGAGGCCGCATCCATCACATCCGCGCCGTCATAGTCCTGCACGACCTTGTCCACCAGCTGCGAATAGGCCATTCCCGCGTCCTGAAACGTGCGTTCCTTCCGCGTCACATCGAACTGGTACGATAGCGACACGGCTTCCAACTCCAGCTGGTAAACGTCCCGCACCTGATGAATTTGCATGCTCATAATCATGCCTTGAAACAGGTGGACTTTCCCGCCCTGTTCGGTCTTTTGGGTAACGGCGATATTCGTCCGGGCATGGTTCATCTCCATGTAACTGGTTTTCAGCTCTTCCGGAACGATGCCAGTCAAACGAAGCGTGGCATGCTCGTTAATTTGCTTGACGATCGCCAGCTCTTGGATCGATTCGAACGTAAACGGCGTAACTTCCAGATCCTGATAAGTCGCATAAGACCGTTCTGCCACCCTTTATTCCTCTCCTTCCCGCTTCGGATTGATTTGCAGGGCGTCCATGATGCCGTGGGCAATCGGTCGCCACTGCTCCGTATATTTCTCCATGCAGTTCAAGCCAAAAAAGACGCCTTTTCCATCCAGCTCAATGAAAAAGATGCCGTTATACATAACCCCGTCCAGCACCGGCACGGAAAATTCATAAAAGCCCATCTTGCGGCCGCCGACCTCGCGGACGCCTTCGCCGATCCATTTGGCATTCGGCTGCATCCGCCGGATCATGAAGCTGAGATCCTTGACAAACGTGTCCATTTCGTCGTTCACCATCCGGTTGGCCGTCGGATTGACCGTCAGGTTAATCTCCAGTGTCGGGTCGGTATAGATCAGCTTCGGCCGGCGGTCAGCCGGATATTTGATCTTGGCATAATCCTCCGGCATAGGCTCGAAGGAATCCGGAACAAACATGAACACTTGCCCTGGGATCACTTCCGTTCTGGAAAACGTGATCGTCTCGTCGCCCAGCACAAGCTCGCCCGCTTGAATCGCCCGGCTGACGTTCTCCGCCGCCAAGGCCGACTTCAGCGCCTTCTGCCGTTCTTCCTGCTCCTGCTTGCCTATCAGTTGCAGCCACTGCTCGTCCATATGCTCCATCGTTCAGCCTGCCTTCCGTTCCGTCTCCATGATCCGCGGAATCTTTGATTTTCTGCAAATTCATTCCAGATTACACTTTTCATTGTATATCGGACAGAACGACTGAGATTTTTAGATATTTTTAGTAATTTTTCCATAAGTGTGTTAATACTCACAATTTTGAGACCACAGGCGGCAGCCAAAACAAAAAAGCAGCTCGTCCTCCATAGAATAGAGGCTAGCTGCTTGTTTTGCATCGTATTAAGATTTGCGGATCTCGCTCGGGTTATAGCCGAACGTTTTGCGGAACAGCTGGGAAAAATGGCTTAAATTATGGTAACCGACCATCCATGCCGCTTCGCTGACATTGACTTTTCCCTGCTCCAGGAGACTGCGCGCTTAGTTCATCCGCAGTGCACGTACATAGCCGAATACCGTCGTGCCGAACAGCTCTTTGAAGCCGAGCTTAAGCTTGTAGTCGTTGAGACCGGCCATTCGCGCGAGCTCAAGCAGACCGGGAGGCTCTCTCCACGTGCGGGACAAAATGTCCTTAGCCAAGTGCAGGCACCGGATATCGTCCGCCTTCAGCTTCGATTTCGCCTGATGCTGCGCCGCACCCTCTGTCGCCGCGTCCAGATGAAAGGCCAGCAGCTCGAACGCCTTCCCTTCCAGATAAAGGTTGCGAAGCGCTCCGCTATACGGACACTGCCTCATTTGCTCCACGATGAGCGAAGCCTGCGGTGCGCCGGCCGTTTGTCTGCAGTAAAACCGATTATCCGACCTCCCTGTCCATTACTGCCCCGGCCAAGACCGCAATTTAACGGATCGCTTCGTTATATCTGCGGTTGACTTCTTCCCAGTTGACGACGTTCCACCAGGAAGACACGAAGTCCGGCCTCTTGTTCTGATACTGTAAATAATAGGCATGCTCCCACACATCGACGACCAAAATCGGGGTTTTATTTTCCATAAAAGGAGTGTCCTGATTCGGCGTACTGGTCACTTCCAGTTTGTCTCCATCGACAACAAGCCATCCCCAGCCCGATCCGAAACGGCTAATTGCCGCTTTCGTCAGCTCGTCCTTCATCTGTTCGAAGCTGCCAAAATGCTTCTCGATCCCCTTCGCAATATCTCCGTAAGGGGCCCCGCCCCCGTTCGGACTCATGATGGACCAGTACAGGCTATGACCGTAATGCCCGCCCCCGTGATTCCGGACGGCCATCCGAATATCCTCCGGCACATCGTTCAGATTGCCGATCAGTTCTTCGACAGTTGCATTCTTAAACTGCGCATGGCCCTCCAGCGCCTTGTTTAAATTCGCTACATACGTTGCATGATGCTTGCTATGATGAATTTCCATCGTCCTGGCATCCAGATAAGGCTCCAGCTCGTCATATCCGTAAGGCAGCTCCGGCAAAGCAAATTGTTCCATTCGACAATCTCCTTTCGACAATCTCTTTTTTCCAATGGTTGGATACACCCCAAGTTTACACGATAAAAACATTTTTGTATATAACCAATTATTTTTACCTAAGGAAACTTTTCAAGAAAAACGTTTCTTCTCCCGGCTTTCTTAAGTTGCACTCCGCAGGAATAATCTGCTGCCCCAAGTAATACGATGGCTACAGAACGACGGGCTTCATGCACGTGGCACAGGAGGTAGGCGCTTATGCTGAATTTTGCGCAGATTTTCATCGAAGGAATGCTGCTGTCCGTATTTTTTTGCTTCGTTATTCTGGGAATGCTGGTTTATAACCCGCGGCTGCTGTTAAACGATTATCCCCAAAGCATTCGGCTCTCCGTCCCCCCGAAAACGCCCAAAGAAACGAAACTGTCCAAAGCGATCGGGACGCCGTTTGCTGCCCTGCTCGTCATCGCACCGTTTATCTCCACGCTGTACTACGATGAAATCAGCTTTATTCACACTTTTCTGCATCCGTTTCTCGTGTTTACCATCGTCAGCCTGGTGGATCTGATCGTTCTAGACTGGCTTATTTTTTGCTTGATTACACCGGATTTTGTAGTTATTCCGGGAACACAAGGTATGAAGGATTATAAAAATTACCGATTTCATTTGATTGCTTTTCTGAAAGGGACTGTGGTATACGGTGTCTTGTGTACCATCGTAGCGGGCATTCGCATGCTGATCTGACGAGCGCCTCCGCGGTCGTGACCCGCTCACATATCATTAAGATTGCCGCGCCTCCGGCCTTTCGCGCCAGAGGGTTGGCAATCTTTTTCATTTCATAGTTCTAATCATTAGTTTTAATAACATATATTGTAATAATTTACATCAAAAGGAGGTGAATGAGGTGGCACGGATTGTCCCGCGCAAGGATCGTCTGCGGACGACGGGTTTTTACCCTTAACTCCAAGAGCACGGCACTAAGCGCGAAGAAGTCAATAAAACGAATAAAAAAGAAGCAAAAGGAGAGATATCATATGAAAATGTTATTGAAAAAAGTTCCGCTTTTCCTGTTCGCTATCGTTATGGCGTTTTCCTTCTCGCTCGCCGCAAGCGCGGCTCCGTCCGCCGATCAAGCCGCTGCAGCGCCTGTCGTCAGCTTCCAGTCGGCCAATGGATCGTGGATTAAAGTCAATGGAGACGGCAGCGTAACGGCAAACGCAAGCTCGGCGGATCAAGCGGCCAAATTCGATCTGATTCCGGTGGACGCGCAATATTTTGCCTTAAAATCCCGTACCAACGGCAAATTTGTTTCCTTCAAGGCCGACGGCACCGTAGTGGCGACTGCCGCTTCGATCGGCACGACTGAAAAAGTAGCCATCACCTATGTCGTTAACACGCCTCAAGAAAAAGCGATTCAGGCCAAAGCTTTAAGCAACGGCAAATATGTCAGCGCCGTCAACGGCGGCGGCGGAAAAGTTGTCGTAAACGTTGCCGTACCGTCCAAATTCGAAACATTCAAAGTGAAAAACTGGCAATAAAGCCGCATCCTAGACCGTAGAGGCGACGATTAAATAAAGAAAGGCGCCAAGAAGTCGTGAACGCGACCACATTGGCGCCTTTTTCGGCTGAAAAATTCGGAATCGCCCAAGTCCCATTTTTCCAATTCGTCACCCAGACAATAAGTCAAGCTCGTCATCCCGGCGCCCCGATTCCGAAATATTTTGCTGGTGAAACGTTAATACATAAACGGCTGCTGGAACCGGATGCGGTCGAATTGCTCTATGGACGTCAACGGCACATGCTTGCCGATGCGGACCAACAGGCAATTGGCCGGATGGGAGCAAATCTCCGGGTCATCGGTTGCGTACCAGACCATATCGACGCATTTCATCAACCGCTCCGTCATTTTGCGGTACTCCCAGACGCCGAGCTTGCTATTCGGCAAGTCCCAATACCCGCAATATTCGGTGGCAAACACAATGGCGTACTCCATCTGACCTCCGGCAAAAGCAAGCTGAAGCATCTCCTTGCCCAATCCAAGCGAACGATACGAGGCTGCTACCTCAATAGCGCCGAATTCCAGCAGATCGTCCATCTTCCCTGCCGACCACGGTTCGCTTTCGTCCGGATAATGAAACGTGACATAGCCGACGATCGTGACTTCATGTCGCGCCACCACGATCCTGCCCTCGGGCAGCGCCGCGATGCCCATAAGCGCTTCATGCTGCTCCTCGGGCTTGCGGAACCCTTTCAGCTCCGGGTGCATGCCTAAGCTTTGCAGCCGTTCCGCCGAAACAGGCCCTTCCACTACAAACGTGTTATTTTGCCGTTGCAAAGTCTTGGAGTGATAAAGCTTGGGATGCTCCATAAGTTCTACTCCTATTGTTCCGATCGGAGGTATTCGCAGCCCTCCGGTTTGGAATAATATTCTATTTTATCTATCATTCACCTCGCTATCCATAGGTGTCAAGTTTATTTTTAAAATAAAAAACTATCATGAGCGTTCATGATAGTTCAGAGTGTTGAGAAAGAGGTTTTAATTGAAAAAGAGATACATACGGAGGTGGGGTATCTACTGGAGGAGCGAAAGCGTTCGCCTTTGTCTTCGGGAAATATCCGCTAATAAGCGGCCTCCAATCAAATTTCCCGACGACAACAGCGACCGGAAGTAGATACTCCCCCTCGTACACCTCTATTGCCTCAATTGACCACTTTCTCAACAAGCTCAACTAACAGGAGCATTCATGATAGTTTTGGGGCTGCTAACCGTTTGTTTTGATATGAGCAAAGCTCCCGCTAACAGGCTGCGGGTCGGTCAATAGATGCAAGCTGGGACAAAACCTCTCAACCGCTTTATGCAGTCGCAGAATCTCGTCGGTCGAATGCGGCGACAGGATGTTAAGCTTGTAAGAAATGTTACGTATGGCCGCGGGAGCCCATGCGTCATCCGTGCTCAACTCGCCCGTGATTTCCACGTCCAGGTATTGCAGCGTAATTCCTCTGGCAGCGGCAAGCGACAAAGCGATCTGGGCGAGTCCGCTGCCCAGCGCGCCGAGCATCATCTCCGCCGGACCGGGTCCCAAGCTGTACTGTTCCCCGGCTTCGGCTATGACATCCGTTGTAACCTGAAAGCCGCGCATTTGGATTTCCCGCTTCCCGGAGCCTCCCATCGCTACGACTTTGGCTTGTAGCTTGGACGACTCGGCCGGGCGGGGCTGCTCCTGTTTCCGGTCGGCCACAACCTCTTGCAGCTTCCTGACTTCCACTTGCCGATCCGCCTTCGCAGGAGGCAGCATAGCTGGAACGGACAGAGAAGCCTCTTGCGGATCGGACACCTTCTGCCGCGGCACGTACTGCGCCCGCTCCCGAAACCATAATGTCGCGATCCATTTTTCCCCCTCTCTCAGCTCACGGGAGCCGTGTAAAGAGAGCGGATGCCGTTCGTTGGTGCCTCTCTTGCAGTTTTCGAATACGATCAACTTGCCTTCGGAAGGCGTAATGTCCAGATTCAACTCCGGAAAAAAAGTTTCTCCGCCGGCATCGACGGTATTTAAATACAGGAGCGCCGTGTATAGACGCTGGCCCCCTTGATCGTAAAACTTTTTACCCATTACCGTATTTAAATCATACGTATCGAAATGCGCTCCGAACTTGCCTCCGACCCCGTATCTTGCAATCTGCAGATTTTCCGCGTAATGAAGGGGCTGCCCCACCAGGGCCGCGAGCCGTTCGGACACTTCCCGTACGAGCGGATGCGAATCATGGTGAAACCAGGCAAATTCCGATTTTCGGAATTCAGAGGCGATGACTTCCTTTTCCCCGATAACCTTGGCGGGCTCCAGCTGATGTCTGGCCAATTCGATCAGCTGTCTGCATTCCGGCCCGGATACGGCTTGCTCATAGCTTGCCACAAGCGGTTCTTCATGAAAGACGACCGAAGGTTCCCTCACCGTTTCTCTCCTCCAGTGGTTTGATATGCATGCGGATAAGTATCATCCTTCCTAACATATTAAAAGACGCTGTACGCCGTGTGGACGAATGAGAAGGCACATAAGCCTTATTCAAAGCCATATCGCAACAAGCTCCGGACACCATGAGAATAGGGGCAACAGCGCGGTCAATCCCGACGAAGAACCTCCTCGAAAACTTGCTCCAAACGGTCGGCGTCCTTCGAGACCGCGAATAGAACAAAGCGGCCTTCTCGCTTTAAGACATGCTTTTGGATTAAACCGTACTCCTCCGGGCGGTAATCTTTAAATTTCGCCGTCTGCGCATCGATCCTTTTCGATACGTTTTGCTTGACACGTTCCGCTTGGGCCGCATCCTTCGCTTGAATGACAGCCACTTCGTCCGCTTTCACATTCGATGCGGCCGTGTACAGGACGAAGTCCTCGACTTCGTCGTCGCCAAGACGATACAGCCGCTGGAGCGCCTCCTTGTCCCGCTGCTTCAGCTCATCCAGCTTCACTGCTTGCATCAGGCGTTGTCCCAGCTCGCCGGCCGTCACATCGTTGCGGGCACCCTCCTGTTTGCCGGAGCATCCTGTCATAACGGCGGCGAAAACGACCGTAATCGCCAAGAGCAGGATCAAACATTTCCTATTCGCAACTGCAAACAAACTTAGCATCATTATCACTCCTCCTCATCAGCTCATTCCGTCGGCTCAGCCAGTCGGTTCAACGACGGATCTTCAAAAAACGTATTGGCGTTATACAGCAGCAGCACGTCACGGATTTGACGCTCTTGAATGAGCGCCTTCAAGTCCTTCTCGTAATATCTCGGATCGACGACATATATTTCGCTGAAATGCGCCGTTAGAAAAGGAATGAGGCTGTTGGCATACGAGTCCTTGACCACCAGCAATTTCGTTCCGTCGCGAAGGCCCGTCGTGATTTGGATTAACGAATGATTGCCGTCAAAAAACACAGTGTACTTATCCTTCTTGCCGAGATTGTCCATCGCATACATGGAATCCGCGGTTCGCCCCTCTTCGACGTAGGCTACGGTACAGCTCCCGCCCGCCTTCGGCATATAAAGCTCGATGCGGTCGGGCTCGACATGTCGGAAGCCGCTTTTCGAATACAGCGAACCGTAGAACTCGTCCGTTACTTGGCGGATCGTAAAATCCTCTTCCTTCTTCGGGGTCAGCCCCATCCGCTTGCTAAGCTCCTGATAAGCGTAGAATGCACCTCTTGTCGTCCAATGGTGATCGGTTTTATAGTAAACGGACCGTTCCCGCTGCGCACGAAGCGCGGGATACACGTCGACGAAGCGGATATCCCGGCTGAGCGACTGCCTCACTTGATCGAGATACGCCAGCTCCTCGCCGGCCGGGGCGTAGTCCGGAAGCTTATCCGCAAGCACGCTGGCGGCGGTAGGTACGAGCATGACGAACGTGCGCAGTCCAGGCGCGGCCTTAGCCAGGGAATGGACCGCATTTACTTTCATTTCCAAATCCCCGTCCGCAGGCAGGGTAAATTTTTGAATGAGATAGCCGTCCTTCCCGAGATAAATTCCGTTGCTCTCCTTCTTCCCCATCGCCCGGTCCGTATCGGATTTCACGCCGATCCAGAAATCTCTGGCCATAAATTGATCGGAGATATATTTCTCAAAGCCGGAAGTAAATTTCCCCGAAAAGAGGCTGTGCAACGTAAGCTGCGGAAGCTGCTCCAAGCTTCGATTTTCCGCTTCGGAGAACGATTTGCTCGGCTTGAACAAATTTACAATCAGCACGCCTCCAAGAAATAACAAGAGCAGCATAGCGATAATCGATTGCGATCGTTTACCGTATTTGTGCATAAATAAGTTCACCCCTTCAAAATCTAAAGTAGAGGAATGGGTTGTAGGTGGCATTGACCAAATATGCCGTTGACAGAAACAGCATGACGAAATACATCGCAGGAACGGCGATAACGCCTGTCTTTTGGAACCTTTCAGTAAGCCAGGCGAGAGCTTTACTCGGAAACGGAGTCGAGCATATAGCCAATACGATCAACAGGAGGAGATTCGCCGACAGCTCGTACCATGTACGGTTATCCGCGAAGCCATGCGACCCGAAGCCGAACATTGTCCCGATATACGCAGTAGCCGACGATAGCTTCTCGAACTCGAAAAACACCCAGCCGACCATGACGATCACCAGTGTATACGCATGCCCGACAAAGCCGGGTTTATTTTGCAGCCATCTTAACAAGAACAGCTTTTCGGCCGTGACGAAGAACCCGAAATACAAGCCCCAGACGACGAAATTCCAGCTCGCTCCGTGCCATAATCCGGTTAAAAACCATACGGCCAGCAAATTACGGAATTGCTTCAGGATGCCCATCCGATTGCCGCCAAGCGGAATATACACGTACTCCCGAAACCAGGAGCCTAACGAAATGTGCCACCTGCGCCAAAACTCCGTGACACTTCTGGAAATATACGGGTAGCTGAAGTTTTCCATAAAATCAAACCCGAACATTTTGCCGAGGCCGCGCGCCATATCCGAATAGCCGCTGAAATCGAAATAAATTTGAAACGTAAAAGCGATGATGCCGAGCCAGGCGGAAGCCACGGTGAGCTCGTCTGCGGGCGTCGCTTTCACACTTGCCCACAGCAGCCCGATGTTGTTGGCCAGAAGCACCTTTTTGGCAAGTCCTCGGACGAACAGCTCCGCTCCTTCGCCGAATCGGGTCAGCCTCACGCTCCGGCCCGCGAGCTGATGCGCAATATCGCCGTACTTGACGATCGGACCCGCAACAAGCTGCGGGAACATCGTAATATAGGCGCCGAACGACAGCAGATTGCGCTGCACCGGGATTTTGTCCCGGTACACGTCCACCACATAAGACATGGTCTGAAACGTATAGAACGAGATGCCGACCGGAAGCGGGAGCGCCGCCGCCTGAATTGACAAGCCGAACAGCTGATTGAGATTGTCCACGAGGAAGCCGTAATATTTGAAGAAGCCGAGAATCCCCAGATTGACGGCGATGGAGCCGATGAATATCGTCCGGGCGACGCCTTTGCGGCTTCTGTACTTGTCGATCAGCAGCCCGTTCGCATAGTCGAACAGCGTTGAAAAGACCATGATGACGATATATACGGGCTCTCCCCAGGCATAAAACACCAGACTGACGAAGAGCAGCACAGCATTGCGAAGTCCGGCAGGCGACACATAATAAACCAAAATCGTCAATGGCAGAAACAAGAACAGAAAGATCAGACTGCTGAATACCAATGCCCGTTCACTCCTTGCCGGAAGCTTCTATTTCACTTGATCCTGCAAAAGCTTCAGCAGCTGTGTATAATATTCGGCCTTCATATGGATGCCGTCCGTATCGTGCAGGTCCGGATGAGCCTTAAAAATCGGGGATACATCGGTGTACTCCACCTTTTCCTTCGCAGCAAGCTCGCGGAGGCCTTGATTATAATCCGCAATGTTTTTATAACGGGGCTCGCTTTTCTCAGCTTCCGCCGTCACCGGAGTGACTGATAATATCGTGATTTTGGCTTTCGGCAGCTTTTCCTTGATTTTCCCGACCAGCTTCGCATAGTTCGTCAGCGAAAATTGCTTGGGATTGTCCGTAGGCCATAAGAGATCGTCCGACCCTAGTTGGATGAAAACATGCTTCGGGTTTCGGCCGGCCAAGTCGTCCACATCCTCCAAAGCGAACATCGCGGTCGCCCCTGCTTTGCCCATCACGTTATCCAGCACTCCGTGGAACGACAGCCCTTCCGTAATCGAATCCCCAAGAAAGACGCTTGAGCTAAACATTGATTTATACGAAGAAGCTTCGGCGGTCGCAGCAGCCGCTTCCTTCTCTCGGGTCGCAGCGGCCAGGCCCTGCTCCCGTTCTTGATTTCCGCAGGCCGCCAACGTTAATGCGATAGCTCCTGCCAACACGATTGCTGTCATTTTGTTTCCTATTTTATTTCCCATCTCGATTCCCACTTTCCTTATTGATTTACAAGCGATGATCCTTCATGAAATTCAGGTGAAAATGCTTCGTTTCGTCATAGACGGCGAATTTGTAGCCCTTTTGCTTATAAAAATCGATAACTTCCTGCAGCACTTTCAGCGTTTGCGGCTTTTCGTGCATGAGCACGACTTCCAGATCCGCCTTCGTCTGCTTCTTAATGTTGTCGACGATCTCGCTCGGGCGGTTTTTGAGGTTCCAATCGTTCGAATCAATGGTCCAGTCCCACACCTTGATTCCTGCTTGCACAATTTGATCGCGGAGGCGCTTATCGTTTAATCCCGGCGCCGAACCGTACGGCGGGCGCACCAAATGCGGGTTCTCGCCCGTGATCTGGTGGATAAGCGACAACGTTTGCTTCATTTCCGGCACGAATTGCTTCTCTTCGTACAGCTTCTTATATTGATGCGTCATGCTGTGGCCGCCGACGTAATGCCCTTCCCGTACGGCACGTCTCACTTGATCTTGCAAATTGGCGCGTTTTAAATTGCTCCCCTGCATAAAGAAGGTCGCCTTGATGTTATTCTGCTTCAGGACGTCCAGAAATTCCCCCGTCCACTCGCTCGGGCCGTCGTCAAACGTTAAGTAGACGACTTTCCCTTTCTGCCGGTCATCGGCAGCCGCTGCTGACGCTTTCGCAGCCACAGGCACTCCATCGGATTTCGGGACCTCCTTTTCAGGAAGGACCGGCAACTCCGACAGTCCGAAAAATAGTAGCCCTGCGGCAGCCAGTATGAAGCCCCATCTTTTTGCTCTTTTCCTGCTTCCCACTCCATCCATCTCCTCTCTCTATCGATAGATTAATAGAGAGAGATGAAGATGAAGTGCAGATCGCATTCAGATGAGTTAAAGAATAGCAAGCGCTGCAAGCACACAAAAAAAGTGCAGAACCGAAGTTCTACACTTTCTTATTCAACCGGAAAAAGAACAACACGCCGTCCGCCGTATTGGTCACGCCATAAGATACCCCGTGCAGCTCCAATATTTTTTTGCAGATCGCAAGCCCCAGCCCAGTCCCTCCCGTAGAGCGGTGACGGGAAGGCTCTGCGCGGTAAAACCGGTCCCAGATTTTTTCCAGATGCTCGTCCGGGATGGAAGCCCCTTTATTTTCCACACGGATCATCACCGTATCGCGCTCTTCGACGGTCGAGACGTAAATGGATTCTCGTTCCGGCGTATGCCGAATGGCGTTGGTCAAGAAATTGACGATCACCTGTTCGATCCGATGTTGATTGGCAATCACGATAGCCGGGGACAGCCGGAGGTTCAGCTGCAATTGCTTTTGCTCGATTTCGATGGCCAACTTCTCGCATACCTGCCCGATGACGGCATCGATCGCGAACGAGTCCATCTTCATCTTATACGTCCCCGACTCGTATTTCGCCAGATCGAGCATATCGACGATCAGCAGATCCATCTTTTTCACTTCGTTCTCCATGGCGGCGAAATAGTGGTCTCGCTTGTGGCTCGCCACCCCGTCCCTCAGAATCGACAGACAGCTTTGGATCACGCTCAGCGGTGTCTTCAATTCGTGCGATACGCCGGAAATAAATTCTTTCCTCGTATGCTCCAGCTGCTTTTCTTTCTCGATATCCTGCTGCAGCTGTTCGATGTAGGAATGCAGCCGGTCGGAAAGCTCGTTAATATTGCGCGACAGGTCTCCGATCTCATCCATGGTTGTGATCGGAATTTTTTCGGAAAAGTCCAGGTCCGCAATTTTTCTCGTCGTATGGTTAATGCGCAGCAAAGGACGGGCAATCCCGCGGGAATAATAGAACGATGCCAGAAGCACGAGCAGCAGTGTGGCGATAATGATATACACATAGTAATCCTGCATCACCCCCGCGGCCTCATCTACAGGCTGCAGTGACGTCATCGCGAAAATGTATGTGGGATTCCCTGCCGGATCTTCGATACGGTCCACGAATATTTTATAATTCACATGGTTTTCTTCATAATTCATGATCCGATTCGCATTCGAATCGCCGTCATAGTCTCCGTAAAGAAGATGCGCTTGAAAAGCTTTGACCCGTTCCAGAAACAAATGGTTCGTATAGCGCGAAACGCCTGCCCCTTCCGGCGTCCGGACTTTCGTAATCGTTCCGGTGACAAGATCGGTGGGATACTTTTCACGATACTTGTTCGCATTCTCGAACCGGGGGACGACTTCATACTCCTTCTTCACCAGCTGCTGATTTTCCAGCTGGTTTTCCTCTCTCAGATTGGATGCATTCGGCCCCATCCGCTGCGGAAACAACCGATTTTTCACCATGATGCCTTCTATAGCAATCGGCTGCCCCTCTTTAATAAATGGTTCAAGAAACGGAATGCCTTTACTGAAATCCTCCACATTCATGACACTGTACAGCGGGATGGTCATCGTTTTGCCGGAAAGGGTGGGTGTGTCAGTAGAGCGCTCCAAGCGGACCTCCATGTAAAAATCGTCCGTATATACTAAATTGCCCATGGCGTCCAATGCCGTGATCCAGGTGCTATGCTTTCGATAGAAATCTTGCTCCAGCTTGGCCATGGCCTGTGCGTCTCCGGCATTTTTCAGGTAGTCCTGTTTATAAGCTTGAAGGGCTGTCTTTACATCCTCCTCTTTTTGATACACATAAAATTGTTTAAAAAATAAGGCTTGTCCGCCAAAAATGATCGTCAGAATAAGCACGCATAACGCGGTCGTCAACAAAAACAGCTTAAATACGATGCCGATCTTCATGCGTGATCCTCGAATTTATAACCCGAGCGCACGACCGTCATGATGCATTTGGACTTGTCCCCTAATTTGTGGCGCAGATTGCGGATGTGGCTGTTGACGGTACGGTCGTCGCCTACGAAATCGTAGCCCCAAATTTTTATAACGAGCTGCTCTCTCGTGATGACGATCCCTTTATTTTTCATTAAGTACGTTAATATTTCGAATTCGGTATGCGTCAAATTGCAGTTCGTCCCGTCTACCGTCACGGTGCGGGAGGGAAGATGCACCGCAATGCCGCTGCTCTCCAACCTATCGCCCGCAAGCTCGCGAACTACCCTGCTGTCCAGCAGCCGCTTCGCTCTGGCCAATAAAATGGGCGGGCTGTACGGTTTAGCCACATAGTCATCCGCGCCCAGTTCAAATCCGAGCAGCGTATCGTCCTCATCCACCCGGGCCGTCAGCATAATAATAGGGACGTTCGAACTCTTGCGGATGCGCAGGCACACGGACCAGCCGTCCAGCTCCGGCAGCATGATATCCAAAATAATCAAATGCACTTCGCGTTCCTGAAAGAGCGACAGTGCTTCTTTCCCGTCCCCCGCTTCCAGCACTTCATATCCTTCATTGATGAAATAGTCCTTCATAATTTCGCGTAAAATAGGTTCGTCTTCTACAATTAATATCGTTCTGTGCATCGATTGCTCCCCTATTGCCATCGTTGTCCCTATCATTCTATTCCCCTCCAGACTCCGCTTCAAGAAAGAATAATAGGAAAAAGTGAAGATAAAATGCAGATCCGGTGCAGATCAGGTCAAGAACGCCTCATTCGAACGGACCCTGATGAATTTTAACGCTTAAAACAAGGCCGAGCGCAACCATATTGGTGAGCAGCGAGCTTCCTCCGTAGCTGATGAACGGCAGAGAGATCCCGGTCAACGGCACCAATCCGATATGCATCCCGATATTCACGTAAATCTGAAAGACGAGCATGGCCGCCATTCCCGCAACGAGGTAGGAGCCCGCTAGTTCCTTCGTCTCCACAATAATGCCGACCATCCGGTATACCAGCAAAAAATACAGCATGAGCAGAATCGTCGCGCCCAAAAATCCGTACTTTTCGCCGACAACTGCAAAGATCGAATCGGAGTAGGCGTAAGGAACAAACCCCTGCTGCTGGTACAGACCGTTATTTCCATGCAGTTGGCCCGAACCGATGGCGATCCGCGCTTGTTCATAATGCCACGACTTCTGGGGATCGCTTCCCGGTTCCAGGAACGTCTGGATTCTCGCCATCTGGTGCGGCTTGACGATCTTCGACAGCAGTTCATGGTCGGCATAATACAGCCACAGCACTGACCCTACCGCAATCCCGGCAACGCCAACGGCGGTCAGCATATACGACAATCGGATGTTGCCCGTCCACAGCATCCCGAAAAAGATGCCGACAAAAACGAGAGCCGTGCCCAAATCGGGCTGTTTCAAAATAAACATGATAGGCAAGGCAAAAACGGCACAGACGGGAAGGAGATCCTGAACGAAGCGCAGCTTCTCTCCCTCCCGCTTTTGCAGTAAATGTGCAGCTAGCAAAATCGTGAACAGTTTCACCGGCTCGGAGGGTTGAATTTCCACGGAGCCGACGCTTAACCACCGGGCCGCGCCGTTCACGACCTGTCCCTTCCAATGGACGTAGGCCAGCATTCCGATGCCGAAGGCGTACAAATAATATGCCAGCTTGCCTGTGAGCAATCGGTAATTGAGCACCGTCACCAACAGCATCGGAATGCAAAAGACGCCGAAATACATCATGCTGCTGATATGCAGTCCATCCAGTTTAGTCCCCGCGGTGGCCCGGTAAACCGCCACTGTACCGGCGGCCATCAAGCACAACATAAGCACAACGATGCCGCGGTCTATTTTTTTCAGCTTATCCAAAAATATCATACGGGTACCTCGACCTTCGATTCTTGGGATTTGCGCAATCGTTCCGCCAAAAGCCCTGCAATATAAAGACGATCAGCATGGCAAAAAGTAGCAAGGCGCATTCCCGAGCTTTCAGAATAGCCCGAAGAGAATCGAAGCCGTCACGCGCTTAAGCCTTGCCGAGAAAAAAACTGACGATCAGAATGAGAAAAACAAGCAGGCTGATGCCCGCGTATAAATAATCTTTTTCCTTCAGAAAGACGAGGATCGAAATCCCTACCCGAAATACCGGCGTTAGGATTAGCATCAGCAGGCCCGTCAAAATCACGGCGTACGGTTTAAGCTGCAGCAAGCCTTGGCCGATTTCCGGCAGACGGGCCGGAAACGTCCGTCCCGGATATCCGCTGTCTCCCAGAATCAGGAAGAGTACCAGCCCCAATAAAATGACGGTCGCGCTGAGAAGCACTCCCGCCCGCAAATATTGACTGATCCTAAGCTCCACAACGGCGATCGAACGCCTGCTTGCTTCACGCCCATCCCCCTGGCTCATACGATAACCCCCGTTCCTTGCAAGATCATTTGTACCGCAACGTACGTCAGGACGGGAATGAACCATTTGCGAATCGTCGTGCTTTTCATCCGCTGCATGATTCTGGCCCCGGCCGTCGCTCCGATCAATACGCCCAAAGCGACGGGAGCGGCTATCCCCGGATCGATGTCTCCCCTGAACAAATACACCCCTGCGCTGGCTGCTCCTGTCACGCCCATCATAAAATTGCTCGTCGCGCTGGACACCTTGAGCGGAAGCTTCATAAACACGTCCATCGCCATCACCTTGAAGCTGCCGCTTCCGATCCCAAGCAAGCCGGATACGACGCCGGCGCCATACATGACTCCGAAGCCGCCGTACACATTGTCGACGTGATAAGAAACGTTTTCGTTCAACGCTTTGTCATAGTAAGCGCCTTGCAATTTCAGCTTCCGGGCTAACGGATGGAGCGGAACGTCTTGGGGCAGCTCGCTCTTCCCTTTCTTCAGCATCGCCAATGCGGAATACAGCAGCAGCAGCCCGAAAATGATATACAGGATCGCAGGAGACATCAAGCCGCCCAGGAAAGCTCCCGTAATCGCCCCAATCGTCGTTGCGATCTCCAAAAACATGCCGACTCTGACATTGGTGATCCGGTCTTTGATGTACGCAATCGCCGCTCCGCTCGAAGTCGCGATCACGGAGATGATGCTTGCCCCGATGGCAAGTCTGATGTCTACGCCGAACAGAAGCGTCAGCGCAGGCGTCACGACAATGCCTCCTCCGAGCCCAAGGACGGAACCGACAATGCCCGCCAAGATGGAAATCAATAAAATTTCCGCTGCCATGATCGTCAAAACCACTCACTCCTTTCGTCTACCCACATACATATGTATACTACATAATTTACTTTCGATCAATATATGTACATATTCACTTTACATTGTATATGATATAATAAGCGTAAAGTTTCCGCGAAAGGTTGAAGCGAATGCAATTTAAACATTTGGACGAGATCGACACCCAGATTTTGAAGCATCTATCGGAAAATGGACGGCTGAGCAACGCGGAATTGGGCCGCCTTGTCAACTTGACCCGCGCGGCAGTCCGCGACCGGATCAACCAATTGGTCAGCAGCGGCATCATCGACCGGTTCACGATTACCGTGAACCCGCTCAAAGCAGGCAAAATGCTGTCGATGTATTTTGACATTGAAGTCACGTGGGAAAGTATGCGGCAGGTGATCGATGAGCTGACGGCAGACGAGGAAATCACGAACGTGTACCAGATGAGCGGCAAGCCGCATTTGCATGTTCACGCTCTGCTGGACGATCCGGAGCATGCCGAGCGGTATATGAAGAAGCTTCAGTCGATTCGGGGGATTACTTCGGTTCACAGCGAGATTGTCATCGCTCGCCATAAGGAGCGGGGCGGGTTATTAATTTAAGGGGGACGGCGGCTTGGCCGTTCGGGACGCTTATAAGCCTGCCCGGTCGAGCATCCAGCTGAGCCACCGGAGCGGATTGATCTTGTGATGGACAAAAATGCTTATCCAGACGATGCAGCCAAGACAGGACAAGGAGACGAACAGTCCAATTTCCTTTAACGATTTATGACTGCGCAGCATCATGGCAAGGCCGCCGCCGAGCGCTGCGAGGAAACCTAGGATGAACCCGGTCACGCGGCCTCCCTCCCTCTGCGAGTCCAAGTCAGGATAAGAAGCAGGACGGGGAGCACGACTCCGTATATACTGGCATATTGAAAAATATACCGTTTGTCCCACTCGATATTTTCTACGACGTTGTCACTGAACGTAATCGCAAGGCCGGAAACCAGCAGCATGAGCGGAATGGCAACCCATGTTCGATCGCTCAGCCGAAACAGTTGGCAGATGCCGGTCACCGCGCAATGATACGTGATGCACAGCTTGACGAATATCCATACGAGCCATACGATCACAATCGTCGTTTCCACGCGTTCGATAAATTCCGCAATCCGCAGCTCTTGCGCGATAATAAACAGCGGATACGTAAAATGGGAAGCCCGCGTCACGCCAAGCACGCCGATCGTCACAAAAATAATTCCGCTTAAGAAAAGGGTCGCCAGTCCAATGCCAAGCAGCAAAGCGGTCTTGATCCTGTTCTTCACATAAGGAACCAGCATCATCAAGGAGATGACTTCGAGAAAAGGGAACCCGATAATGGCTTTTGTCTCCTTCATCGTCTCCCACACGTTTAACTTAAACATGGGCTCGAATCGTTCCCACTTCCATTCGGATACCGCAAACAAGCAGATGGCGACCAGCATGAATACGACCGCCGGGCTTAGAAGTTCGTTGACCCGTGCGATGCTCTCTACCCCTTTGACGGACGCGTAGCATACCACGATCAAAAACATAAAGTGAAACACGGAAATCGGCGTATTCGGCATCAGAGTCGATTTCATAAAGTCCCCCAAATTGCGGGTAACCCAGCTTGCGGTTTGGATAAAAAACGAGATATACAAAAGCGCGATAAACCCGCCGATTTTATTTCCCGCCGCCTTGATGCAAATCTGGACGAGGCTCAGCCCGGGATTTCTTTTCGCCAGAATGAGCCACAGGCAAGCGACCAAGACGACGGCAGACCCCGCCCACAGCGGCACGAGCCAAGCATCCTGCTTGGCCGCGGCAATCATCCCGCCCGGTCGAAGAAAAAAAGCGGTGCCTATCGTAAAGTTAAACACCAGCAAAAAAAACTGCCAACCGCCGATGCGAGCGTTTTCCAGTACTATCCCCTCTTCTCTTTATACGGATCGATGGTCGTGCCCATGGATCGGATGATGCAATGGACGGCAAGCTTAAGCTCCGTTTTTTTCCAAGCCCCTTCTTCCTTCTTTATATCCGCCCATTCTTTACCCGATTTGCGCTTCATTTGCGCTTCGATCCCGAGCAGGTCCCACCCGAGCCGTTTTGTTTTCTCGTAAAACTCGGAAGCCTTTTTCTCCACTTGCTCGTTAAACTGCGCTTTAATCTCAGCCAGATTTTGTTCGGTTAATTTTACATTCTGATCGTTGTCGTAAATCTGCGCCTCCGCGTAAATATCGATTTTTAATACCGGTTTACGGGAAACTGTCGCCAGTTGCCGGCGGACCTCAGGCTTCGGAGCTTGAAGATCGACGTGCTCTCCATTGACGATCAGTGGTTCGTTCAAAACGCCGATCTGGCCGACCAATAAATAAAACCAAGATAGATCGGACGGTTCCAGCCGCCCGATCATCCGGTCGTGCTTGAATACCGCGCCTCCCTTCATGATGTAGTTCCCTAGATTGGCATCAATTTGGTCGTACCGCTCGGTGGTCGGCATCGGCTTGGTACCGGATAAACTGACGATCGGCAGGACGGTTAACATGGAGCCCTCCATATTCTCGACCAAATCTTTGACACGGGATCGCTTACTTTCCCGGCCGGAGTATTTGGACTGGAACTCGATCATCGAACGTTCGACCCGGCCCGGCAGCCTTTCAAGCGGAATATACGTCTTCATCATATCCGAGAGCGGTGAATCCGTAACGAGCACATGAATCGTAGCCCTTCGGTCGGGTCGTTTTTCAAGAAAATTAAGCATTTCCCTTAATCCGTCTTTCGCAAACCGTTCGGATACAATCAAAGCTTGGTAATGATCATAGAAGGGTCGTCTCGGAACGATATTGAACGTTTTTTCGGCCAAGTCCACTGCCGAGAATCCTTCAACCTTGTACGTATATACCGGAGCTTTAATGCCTACTCCCTTTTGCACGGCTACTCCCGGAGGGTTTATCACTTGATAGTACCCCGTGTATTTCCCCTTACCGGGCTCCCTGTCCATACCGACCAAGTCTACGATGGCAAGCTGATTGACCTCCACCATATCCCAACAGCCCGCAAGACTGCAGCAAGCTGCCGCCAGCGCCAGCAGCTTTCCTGTACGAACGAATGTTTGAAGAATCATGCGGCTCACCTTTTTTTCCGTTTGGTCCGGTTCATGCGAGGGAAGGTTGTCATCCACGGCCGCGGCACCCGCACCAAGATATCTTTCCAGTCCGAGAAGAACGTCGGCGCAACCGGAGCCAAGTAAGGAACGCCGAACGACTTGAGCGAAACCAGATGAACAAAGGTGAACAACACGCCGCATAAGATACCGAAGCCGCCCATAAACCCGGCCAAAATCATATATCCGTATTGCAGAAACCGCTGTGCAATCCCGAAGTTGTAGAAAGGAGCGACAAAATTGGCAATCGCGGTGACGGCTACCACAATGACCATCGCTGCCGATACGAGGCCGGCATTGACCGCCGCTTCGCCCAAGACGAGCGCTCCGACGATCGATATGGCTTGACCGGCAATCCGCGGCATGCGCAGGCCGGCCTCACGCAGCACTTCAAAGGTGACCATCATCAGAAACGCCTCCACGTAGGAGGGGAACGGCACCCCTTCCCGCTGCGCGGAAATATTGATCAAAAGCGCAGCCGGCAGCAGTCCTTGATGGTATGAAGTTACGGCAATGTAAAGCGAAGGAACGAATACGGCAAGCAGGAACGCCAGGAACCGGATCCATAACAAGAACGTCGCGATATCTGCCCTCTGGTAATAATCTTCGGGAGACGTAAAGTATTGCATAAACGTGAACGGACCGATCAGCGTCAGCGGGCTGCCGTCCACCATGACCGCAACCCTCCCTTCCAGCAGATGAGATGCCGTGACGTCAGGCCGTTCCGTTCTCATTAAGGTTGGAAAGATCGTCAACGTTTTATCCTGAATCCATTCCTCCACATAAGTGCTGTCCAGAATACTGTCGGTATGCATCGATTTGATTCTTCGCTGGAACTCGCTAACCACTTCCTCCGGCGCGAGATCCTTCATATAGACGATAAGCACCTTGGTTTCGGTTGCCGTGCCGATCTGCAATGGCTCGAAACGCAGAGCGGCCGTACGGATTCTTTTGCGGATCAAGCCGACATTCGTCGCAATGTCCTCGATAAATGCTTCGTGCGGTCCGTGTACGGTGTTTTCCGTTTTGGGCTCCGTCACCGCACGCTGGTAAAATTTCGCCGTATCGAGCACGAGCACGTGCTCCGACTCCGGGATGACGAGCAGGCACTTTCCATCCAAAAGACCTTGCGCGCATGACTTCAATTCCGACGAGGCCGAAATCGCGGCGACCGGGATCCGGCGCCGGAGCAGGTCTCCAAGCTCCAACTCGCCGTCCCGAGCGGCAGACAACGTTTCCCCGGTAAACGTACGAAGAACGTTATCTTCGATTTTTCTCTTATCTGCCAAGGTCTCAATAAATAAGTAGGTGCCTTCCAGCTTGGGGCCGAAGGTAAACGATTGATGAATGAGGTCCGGCGGATTTCCAATCGTATGGATCAGCAGATCGACGAAAGATCGGGTGTCGCTTTTGTCAAATTGAGGGTTGCCGTTTGGCGGTCTGGTCCCTTCGATCATACGAAACCTCCAGCTTTTCGTTATGCTTCATTTATTTCCATTCCATGGAGGAGTAATACCAGAGCCTAAAAGAAAAACACCGCCGAAAGGCAGTGTTGGATTGAAATAGCGTCCTCAGCTCGGTCTGATTTTCCTAAATTATTTTACTAATAACATATATTTACTTATACTATAATAAGTTGGGATATTTATGTGCCGATGGGAGGAATCGATGATGAAAAAGAAAGCCGCAGGTCTTTTTATGGCATCCTTCTTATTATGCAACCTGATCCCGGCTTCACTACACGCTGGGAATGAGGCAGCGAAGCCGGGGTCCAAAAACCTGATCGTACTGATCGGGGACGGTATGGGTCCCGCCCAGGTCACGGCTGCGCGGCTTTACTCCAAAACCATTCTGGGAGCGGAAAGCTTGCATCTGGACGATTACTACGTCGGCCAAGCCAGTACGTTTTCGGAACGCGGAGAAGTGGACGGCAGCGTCGAATCCGGCATGATCACCGATTCCTCGGCGGCAGGAACCGCTTTGGCTACTGGCCGCAAAACGTACAATTCCGCGGTCAGTCTCTCCAACGAAGAGGTGGCCATGCCCTACGCCTCCGTGATTGAAGCCTCGGAAGCGAAAGGAAAAGCGACCGGACTCGTCTCCACGGTAAGAATCACGCACGCGACGCCGGCCGTGTTCGCCTCCCACGTACGCAGCCGCAAGAACGAAGCGGCCATCGCTTCGCAAATGCTGGAAAGCGGCGTCGATGTTTTACTCGGCGGAGGCGCGGATTATTTCACCGGAAAGGATGCCGGCGGGAAGCGTCCGGACAAAACGATTGTTCCCGATTTCGAGGCTAAAGGCTACTCCGTCGTCAAAGACTTGGCCGGCCTTCAGGCGCTGACCGCCAAGCACGATAAAGTGCTCGGCCTGTTCAGCCGGTCGCACCTCGACTACGCCATCGACCGCGACAGCTCTTCCCCAAGTTTGGCCGCTCTGACGGGGAAAGCCATCGAGCTGCTTTCGGCCAAGCCCGAAGGCTTCGTGCTCATGATCGAAGGCGGTCGGATCGACCACGCCGCGCATGCCAACGATTTGCCGACCATGGTCAAAGAAGTGCTGGACTTCGACGCGGCCGTGAAGACAGCGATGGATTTCGCCAAGAAAGACGGCAGCACCTCCGTTGTCGTAACCGCAGACCATGAGACGGGCGGTCTGTCTCTGGGCCGCGATAATATTTACGAGTTAAATATCGACCTCTGGAACCGGCAAAAGCAATCTTCCCAGGTGCTGAATGCAGCGCTTGAGCAAGCCCGCACGCCGGAGGAAATCCGGAAGTTCGTTCAAACGAACACAGCGATCGCGGATCTGAGCGACGAGGAGGCCCGTTTCATTCTGAAAGGCGACGGTACGAACTACGAGCGCGAAGGTGCGTATAACGCCGTCATCTCCAAGCGGCTTCTGGTCGGATGGTCCGGCCACGGGCATTCCGGGGTGGACGTGGGCGTCTGGGCCTACGGACCGATTGCCGAGCTGGTGAAGGGAAAAATCGACAATACGGACATCGCCAAGGCAGGCGCCCAAACGATTGGCGTCGATCTCGATGCCGTAACCGCCGGGCTGCAGGCCAAGTACTGGTATCCCAAGTTCAAGATAACGCCCGATCGATCGGTCGTCTATCCGGCCAAGGCGCTCGCCGCGAAGCTGGGCGCATCGGTGGACTGGGACTCGACTTCCGGCACCGTGCGGATGTCCAAAGGCGGCACAACCATTCTCGTGAACCTGAAAGACGGCAGCGCGACGCTGAATGGTCAAGCGGCAGCCTATGCCGTCCATGTCGAGAAAGGCACACTGTATTTATCTCTGGATGCATTCAACGAGCTCAGCGGGCAAAGCATGACTTGGGACCCGCTTTCCGAGCGTCTGGTGCTGAAAGCTGGCTGACCTTCCCCTACCCTTTGCGCTTCATGCTCGTATCAGCGGAATTCTTTTTGGGGAGGAGTTCCTTTACATGCTTTAACTGGGCGACAATAATAAAGCTGACGATCACCAGCAGAAACCAGGAGCTGAATTTGCTCCACGACACCATGCTCCAGCCGGCTTGTTGATGGGGGTAACGCCATGCCCCCAGCCAAGTTCCGATATTTTCGGCGATCCAGATGAAGAAGCCGACCAGCGCAAAACCAAGCGTGAGCGGCATCCGGTACACGCTATCTCCCACCTTGAAATACAGCGTCGTGCGGAAAAACAGCACAAATAGCAAAGCCGCAAGCAGCCAGCGCAGATCGGGGATGAAGTGGTGGGTCATAAAATTCAAGTAGATCGCTGCCCCTAGCGTTACCGTCCAGACGGAAGACGGCCACCGCTCCAACCGGATGTGAAGCCTGCGCCAGGCTTGGCATAAATAGCTGGCCACACTCGCGTACATGAAGCCGCTATAGAGCGGAACGCCGCCGATTTTGGTCCAGCCCGGCTGCGGGTAATCCCAAGAGCCCATATGTACCTTATACAATTCAAGCGCCAGACCGATGAGATGAAATACGCAGATCACCTTCAGCTCGTCAATCGTTTCCAGCCCTGCCCGCACCATGATGATTTGTACTGCGATACAAATGACGAGCATCCAGTCATAAGCCGGCATTCCGGGAAGCGGTGCGATTTTCAACAAGGCCAACGAAAGAAAAATGCAAGCGGGAAATATGCAGGACATCGCTTCCTCGTAGCCAAAAAGCAGCAGTTGTTTGCCCCATCTCCAACTCATGCCATTCCCCTCCGTTTGTATCGATTGGCAGCGTTGTCTGGATTGCTGCCTCTGCATTTATTGTAATTTGAAAAATAAGAACAAAAAGAGAAATGTGGAAATCAAAAATTTCATATTTTTAAAATAACATGCCGGAGCTGAGCGATTTATTTGCTCTACAAGGGCTTCCCCATTTTCGCAAATTGAAATTAAGAGAAATTACCTATTGACAAAATTATAAATTTATGCTATAATTTACATTTAAATAAATCGTGTGTATAATAAGATTCTCCTGGCCAGGGGAATCTTATTTTTGTTTATGCTGGAGGATAATTGAATGAAGCCAAATGAGTCGAGTTTAACTTCGTTGGTATCCGCTTTTGGTCGAGCCTATCACAGCCAATATGACACGCCTAAAATTTTCGATGATTTTCTTGCAATCGATCTCATTTCCCCACAAGAGTTTTCGGACATTAGAGAAAATATGATTCAAGGCATTCCGTTTTTCAATCCGGATATGGCTCAAAGATTTCAGGATGATCCGGATGAAATTTTAAAATGGATTGTACAAGTCCAGCTTTCCCCGACGCCGTTGGCACGTTCTGCGTATTGCGAAAAAGTATTGCTCAACGAAGTTAGGTTGGGATTAAAGCAGTATGTCATCCTCGGTGCCGGGTTAGATACGTTTGGTTTCCGTCATCCGGAATTGAAAAATAGCTTGGACATATTTGAAGTTGACCATCCGGCTACCCAGGAATGGAAAAAGCAAAGGTTGGATCATGTCAAATTTGAAATTCCGAGCCATCTTCATTTTGTTCCTATGGACTTCACCCGCCAGTTCTCATATCAGCATCTGATCGATGAAGGGTTTGAAAACTGCAAAACGTTTTTTAGCCTGTTGGGGGTTTCTTATTATTTAACGAAGGAAGAAATCTCAAGCTTGATCCATCACTTATTTGCCAAAGTCCCGGCAGGCAGTTCTATCGTTTTGGACTACGCGGACGAAAACCTGTTTGAAGAAAAGGGGATGTCGAATCGAGTTGAAAATATGGTGAAAATGGCCTCCGTAAGCGGAGAACCCATGAAATCGTGCTTCACCTATGACGAAATTGAGAAACTGTTGGAACAATCGGGCTTGCTCATTTATGAACATCTAACGCCGGCTGCGATCCATGATCTTTTCTTTCGTCATCGGACGGATTATTTGTCTGCGTTCGAAACGATTCATTATATTCACGCAATAAAAAAATAATATTTCGGTTAAAAGCAGAATTGCCTCTCAACCCTCGCCGAGGATTGAGAGGCTGTTTAGTTACGCCCGCTTCTCCCGCTCGACCACGCCACCTTATTTCTCCCCAACGCCGAACCGTTTCGCCGATCGAATGCGGGCGCGTTCGATTTCCACTTCACGGTTGCGGGGCTCGGCTTGGGTAACCAGCGAGTCCAGCAGCTTACGGGCAGCCGCAGTAACCTCCTCGACGGCCAGTTGGAACGCTTCCTCGTTCGCCTTCGAAGGCTTGTTGAAGCCGGACAGCTTCCTCACGAATTGAAGCGAGGCGGCTTGAATCTCATCCTCGGTTGCGGGAGGATCGAAGTTGAACAGCGTCTTAATATTTCGGCACATAGCTTTTCTCCTTTGGACATCCTTTTTGTGGTCATCTTACTACACTCTTCTTCCGTACGCCAGCTGGCGCTAGTCGCCCAGTCGGAGGCTCAAGTCCCAATGAGCTCATGACAACGTCATGCTTGTGAAAAAACCTCCCAAATTTACGGGAGGTTTTTAGCAGCTATAACGATTACGCTTGTTGAACCGCACTTGCATCCATGTAGATTAATTCCCACAAATGACCGTCGATATCCTGGAAGCTCCATGCGTACATAAAGCCATGGTCTGCCGGATCGTTCGAAGGCTTGCCGCCGGCGGCCAAAGCTTTATTGACAAGCTCATCCACTTGTTCCCGGCTATCGGCGGATAAAGCGACGATGACTTCCGTGCTTTTGGCGGTATCCGAAATGTCTTTCTTCGTAAACGTTTTGAAGAAGTTTTCAACCAGCAGCATGACGAACGTGTTGTCGTTGACAATCATGCAAGTGGCGTTTTCGTCAGTAAACTGGGGGTTGAACTCAAAGCCGAGCTTCGTAAAAAATTCGACGGATTTGTTCAAATCTTTAACCGGTAAATTAACAAAAACTTTATCTGCTGTAAATGCCATGACCGATCACCTCTTCGAGAATTTGCAATGCTTTTGTGAAACCCGGAGTGACGCCCCTCCTCTCCCACGTTTTACCATCAGCGCACGCCGCCATCGCGACGCGGCTACGGCTTGTCGTCATGCTTCTGTTCTAACTTTTGCAGTTCCAGCAAATATTCGTCCAACCGGTCGAACCTTTCCTCCCAAATACGGCGGAACGACGCGAGCCACGCATCCAGCTCCATCAGCGGTTGGGGCCGCAGCCTGTAGATCCGGCGGTTAGCGACCGGCTGCATCTCGACAAGACCGGCTTCGCTAAGAACGCGGAGATGCTTGGAAGCTTGCGGCTGATGGAGCCCAAGCCGATCGGCGATTTCCCCTACGGTGAGCGGGCCGTCACGCAGGAGCTCGACGATATGTAAACGGTTGGGCTCCGCAAGAGCACTCAAGATCGAATTCATGAATTAAATGTACCCGAATTGGAATATTCCTGTCAAGGTATATTCAAGAGGCTCCTTTGGAATCTCCTTTATTCTAGCATACGAACCAAGCACCAATTTCTTATGGATTGCTATCGTTGCATTATTTTAAATGATTGATCTGGATCGTTTACGTCAATACTTTTGATAGGTATAAGCCTATTGAATAAAGGAGTTGGATCAAGATGGGAAACGCGAAGCAAAAAATCACCACGTTCTTCATGTTCGAAGGCAAAGCCGAAGAAGCCATGAACTTCTACATCACTCTATTTGACCGATCGGAAATCATCAGCATGCGGCATTACGGACCGAACGAAGCCGGTGCCGAAGGAACTGTGGTGCAAGCTTTATTTTCACTGAACGGTCAAGTGTTTATGTGCATCGATAGCAGCGTGAAGCACAATTTTACGTTTACCCCTTCCATGTCATTATATGTAACATGCGACACGGAAGCGGAGATTGAGCGGGTGTTCGGGAGGCTATCCGACGGGGGATTCGTTCTTATGCCGCTGGGAGCTTACCCGTTCAGCGAAAAGTTCGGCTGGGTTCAAGACAAGTTCGGCGTCTCCTGGCAGTTGAATCTTGAGAAAAAATAATGCAGCCGGACGGCTCTCGATCAGGGATCCAGCGGTTGTCCGAACGTTAACAAATGTTTACGAATCATGGTCAAAAGGTGCCAAGAACCGCCGCCGGAAGGCAGCGGTTCTTGCCTTTTTTGCTCCAAAGCCAACGCTGAACATCGACACAAAATGACGCTAAACAACATTTTACAAAAAAATGACTTGAATTTACCTAAAATATCGCATATTATTTTCTATATGAGCAATATATTAGGCATAATATTAGTTTTTTGTAATATTTATCGTACACCTTGAATGTCTATTGCTCAAGAAACTATGTTTAGGGGGAACCTCCAAGTGAACACAAATGTAAATCCCGGGGCAAACGTGAACTACGCGAATCAGCCTCAATCCGCGCCGATCATCACGGTGAAAGATTGGCTCGTTACGTTGCTGATTTTGATTATTCCGGTCGTAAATCTTATTATGCTGTTTGTATGGGCCTTTGGCGGCGGAGCGAATCCGAGCAAATCGAATTATGCAAAAGCCGCACTGATCTGGATGGTCATCGGATTTGTCTTATATTTGATAGTCGGTGTTCTGTTCATAGGTCTTATCGGCAGTTCAATGAAATAAGTTCATTCAGTCAAGCGAGCCTGTGCTAAATCTCAAGAAGATTTAGTACGGGCTTTTTATTTTGCCGCCTCCGCATAGGACAAAATCCGACGGCCATACGTTATATCGTAGGTCGGCTATATCCGACGAGCAGGAGGACATACGATTGCATATTTCAAAAACCAAGCCCAACCCCTATCCGTTCCTTGCGATATCCGCTTCGGATCTCAAGAAGGCCGTTGTGATTGATTTTATCTCCAGCACCGGGATTTACGCGATCGTCCGTAAAGTAACGGCTTCGGATCTGCTCGCCCTTGCAGCCAGCATGGCCGCGAGCACCGTTCTGCAAAAATGGTCGGGGCGGCGTCGGAAGAAAACATTGCCGGATCTGCGGCCTGCCAAAGCCATCCCTTGGCCCAGTCCGGGGAACGCAACGCGAACTCGCCTAACCTAACTGCTTATATCGGCAGGTTCGGTCCAATTTTTAAGGTTTTTCCAAATAAAAAAACAGGCCCGTGTGCAAAAGTCGCATGGGCCTGCTCCGCATCGCCGTTTGCTTTACATCCCCTTCGGCTTATACGGTCCTAACTGCTGGGGAGAAAATCGGTAACGGGAGTTCGGGTCCTTCATCCACATATTCCCTTTGATGATCAAAATATAAACGGCGATGACAAAGTAAACGGTGCCCGCAATCCAGTCCGTCGCGCTAGCTAGCCCCTGCGTCACGATATGGTGGACATACCATCCGCCCACAGGAATATGAAGAAACACGACGGCGAACAAACCGGGATTATAAAAGGTTCTTCCTTTCAGATTGGCGAAAATGCCGTGCCAGATCAACTGGAAAAAGCCCATAAGCATCGGAGCGAGACCAAGCCAGATGACATTCGGATACAGCAGGGGAAGCAGGTAAAAGACGTAGGCGATGACCAGATTAATGACCATGGCCGATTGCGGATTGAGCGGATACCGGTCCGGCTGCCCGCTTCTAAAAATAAGGGCATTGAACAAGCCTCCGAAATAGCCCGGCCAGCGGTACTCCTCGAATTGATGCACCAGAATCGCAACAAAACTCAGCCATAGCATCACGTTTATTTTCGGAATCCCGCTTCCGCTCACGATCAAGTAGAAGCACACGGCCAGAGCTACAAGCATCCCCAGGTCCTGCCAATACTTTCTCAAGAAATTCATGGCTTCTCTCCCCTATCCTCTTCATTTTTCGTGAAAATAGCGTTCAAAGAACCAATCGATCTGCTCCCCGATCGGCAGCATCTTCACTCCGGCTCCCGATTCGAGAATCGGCTTCATGAGAGCGGGAAGGAAAATCGCGCCGAACAGCTGCGTAATCATCATCATTAATTTGTCCGAACTGTCCTCCTGCGTAATCTTCTGTAAAACGGCTTGAATTTTATGAAATCCCATCTCGCGAAGGAATTCGCCGTATTCGACTTGGGATGCGAACATGGCGGTTCCGGTGGCGATGATTCGGGAGACGAGCTCCGGATACTGCTGAATGACCTGCACGTAAAGCGTCAGAAACGTTTTTAGTCTCTCTTTCGGCGGCACGTCAGAGTCGTCCAACACATCGAACGTCCCGCGAAAGCCGAGCAGCATAATTTTAATCGCCTCGCTGATTAATTTTTCTTTGGAGCCGAAATAGTAATTGATCAGCGCAATATTGGTGTCCGAGTGGGCGGCAATTTTTCTTATCGTGACGTTCTCGAAGCCTTCCTTCTTAATCATGTCCAAGGTCGCTCGCAAAATTTTGTCTTTGGTTTCCACTTGATCCGGCGGCATAGAGGCCCTCCTCTTCATAACCTGAAATTAGGTTAATCGTTGTTTTAAACAATGTTTTAATCATTGTTTAAAACGATTGTACCATCCTTTTTATTCCAACGCAATGGGTCAAACGCTGCCGTCTGTGCCTAAACCGTGACATAGCCCAAGCCCCTTATGACTGTCATATATTACAAATAAAGTAATATAATGAATTTCGTAACATATTCCCATCCTAATGGAGGTGTTTTTATGTTCAAGCGTCACAAGCTTTGGAGTACGGTGGCCGCTGCAATCGTACTCACCCTGGCGGTCCCTACGGCTATGGCCGAAACGGAAGCCCCGATCAGCGCCGAGCAGAAGCAGCCCGCCGATGCCAAAGCTGCCGCAGACCGGTATCTGAAGGAGCACGCCAAGCAGTATCAGCTCAAGGCCGATTTATCCGACTTGAAGTATGTCACCACGATTCAAACCGATGCAGGCCATTATGTCCGTTATCAGCAAATCGTGAACAACGCCCCGGTGTTTAACCGGCAGGTAACCGTCACCTTGGACCGTTCTTTCCGCAACCCTTTGGTCATTTCCGGTTACGAGCCCTACACCACGGTTCAGCAGGTGTCGCAGCTGCTGCCGCCCGGCGATTTAAAGGCCAAAGCACTCCAGTTCGTCGAAGACCAGGCCCAGGGAGAATGGGCGCCATCCTCCGAGGAGTACGGCTATACGATACAGAAGGGCGTCGCTACGCCTACCTACCGTGTCGTCGTCCATAGCAAGGCCCCGTACGGCGCATGGGAAACCTACATTCATGCAGGCAGCGGAGAGCTGCTGCGCAAACGGAATTTGAACCAGCGCGTGAACGGCACCGGCAAAGTTTTCCTCCCCAATCCCGTCGAATCCCAAGGCTCCGTCGGCAAGCTCAAAGATAGCAACGACCAGGATTCCTCCGAATTGACCAAACAGCTGAAACCCGTTACCCTCCAAGGCTTGGACGGCTCCGGTTACCTGCGCGGGCAATACGTCAACATTAACTCCGCCGCCAAGACGTATTCTGCCTCCAACCAATTCAACTATACCCGTTCCAACGACAGCTTCGAGGATGTCATGGCCTATTACCACATCGATACGCTGCAGCGGTATTTGCAGCAGCTTGGCTTCAAGAATGTCAACAACCGTACCATCAAAGTAAACGTCAACACATCTCCGGACGACAACTCGTACTATCAGCCGTCGACAGGCGAATTAACCTTCGGTACCGGCGGGGTAGACGATGCGGAAGACGCCGGCGTCATTGCCCACGAATACGGCCATGCGATTCAAGACAATCAGGTGCCGGGCTTCGGCGATTCCCATGAAGGCGGCTCGATGGGCGAAGGCTTCGGCGATTTTCTCGGCGCTACTTATGAAGACACTGCCTCCTCCCCCGGCTTCGGCAAAGCGTGCGTAGCCGAATGGGACGCCACGTCGTATTCCAGCACCAACCCGCCATGCCTGCGACGCTTGGACGTCAATAAAGTGTATCCGCGCGACCTTCAAAATGAAGTACACGCAGACGGCGAAATTTGGTCTCAGGGATTATACGATATGGCACAATCCTTCGGACGCGACGTAGCCACCAAAATCATCATCCAGTCCCACTTCTCTCTCACGCCCACAGCCACCTTCAAGGACGGCGCCAAAGCGATCAAACAAGCCGATCTCCAGCTTTACGGCGGCCAGCATGCCGCAGAAATCGACCGGATCTGGAAAGCACGCGGCATTCCCACCAGCTAACGCCAAAAAGACAAGAGCCTGCAGTCCGTCGTACTCGGCGGATTGCAGGCCTTTTTATTGTAAAGCGCATCCCAGAGCGGATTATCGCTATGGTCGACGATGATGTATCCCAACAATTCGCATTCTCCCTCTACATAGCCTTCTTCCCGTGCTTCCCGTTTAAAGCATTCCTCCGGCGTTTCATCCGCTTCCTTGTGTCCTCCTGGAAAATCCCATCCTCTATCGCGTAAATCGACTAATAATAATTTTCCATCTTGTAAGCAAAAGCCGTGTACACTTGTAATCAAATCGTTTTGCGGAAGCTTGCTGCTTTTCTCCCAAGTCAATTTAACTCTTGATCCTCCCTAGTTTACATGAATAGTCGTCATTTTACCCCTCCCATGATTCGATTCCGCCCCGCCAAAAAGACCCCTCGTCACCTTGGACGAGAGGCCTTGTCGTACCGCACGCTTGAACGAAACGCGCTTTGTCTTGAACTATTGGAACTGGAACCAGTCTATATCTGCGATGCCGTTATCGCGGACGCTCCACTTCGTATAGTTCGGATTTTTAAAGGTCACATGAACGTTCTGCTTGCCGGTAACGGGCTTTTTCAGATCGACGGTATAGTTCTTGTAGAACGGCGCCAGTTGCTTCGCCTCCACCGGCAGAGCCACATCTGCGATGAGTTCGCCCTGCGGGCCGCCCAAGCGTACTTCCACCCGGGTGTCCTTCGCCAGAACGGCAGCCCGAACCGTTAACTTCGATGCTGCTTTTGTCCCGAAATCGACATCCTTAAACGACAGCCAATCGGCAAAGTTCAAGTCACGGACATTCACATAAGTGCCCGGCACGAACAGACCGTTGGATTGATCGTATTTTTCCGCCTGCAGGACGACGCCGTTCTGAGGATTTTCCGGCGCCACGACCTTCACGCGGATTTCCGTCTTCACGCCAGGCTGGCCGTTGACCGGCCCCGTCTGCGCTGTCAGTACCGCATCCCCCGGGCCTACCGCAGTCACTTTGCCCCGCGCATCCACTTTGGCGACAGCTTCGTTATTCGATGTCCAGGTGACATTTACATTTGCTGCCGTGGAAGGCATGACGCGGATATTGACATAGTTCGTCCATCCGGTTTCCATCGTCAGCTTGTTGTCCTGCAAGTGCATCGCATGAATGGAAGCTGCGGCAACCGGACCTTTGTTGAACTGAACTTTCTGCCCGGTCCCCCATTTCCAAGTCAGCGCCTGCGGCTCGCTTGCCGTTCCATCTTTGCCAACAGCATACAGCTCCAGCTTCACATCATTCTCGCCGAGACGAGGAAGCGACTTGATGTAATACACTTCGTCGTAAATACGTCCGACCCATTCACGCTTGCCGTTTGCCACGCGCATGAGGTCGTAATACCAAACATCCTGCTGCTTCGCATTGAAGTCCCACTTCACGAACATCGCGGCTTGATTGTCGTCGAACATTGCCTTCTCGACCCGGAAGCCCGTCGGGGCGACAGGCGCCTGCGGTTTCTTGCCGTCCGTCAGCTTCAACTCGCCGATGTTGGCCTTAAAGGGCACGTCATCCGCCGATTGCGAACTGATGCGCAGACTAATTGCTGCGATGGTGCGTCCCTCGAACGGCTTCAGCTTGGCCGTGGCCGTGGTCCAATCGTCGCTTGGTCCGGCTTTCAAATCGACGGCGGCCGGATGCTGCGGGTCGTCCTTGAACGTAAGCAGCGCCTGAATGTCGGCTGCCTTCTTCAGATGCCCTTGCGCCTGGCCGTTGCCTTTCTTGTCCGGCAGCTGGACGTCCGATTTGTACGTCAGCGACAGCTCCACGTCTTTGGTCACCGGCAGCTCGGTTTTGTACAGATGAATATCCGCAGCATGGCTCGAATTCAGCGTACCTTCCACTTTCAAGGAAGAGCCGCCGTTCCATGCGGTTTCGTAGTCGTATCCGACCGTCAGCGGCTTGCCAGCGGACTGCGTCCACCACTGCCATGTCGGCAGGATGTCCTGCGCCGCCATGTTGTTCCACTCCGTATCACTGGACTTCCGGCCGTTTGCGAAGAAGTCGAGCCCGTGCCCGTTGTTGAAGCGAGTCACGAACGGATAGGAGCCGATGACGGAGCGCTCCGGTATGTAATGGGCAATTCCCGGCCAGCTCTCATATTCGGTGCCGACCGCCCGGCCGCTCTCCGCAGGATTGCCCTTCGGTCCCGACCAATAGGCCTGCTCGCGCTTCTCGATTTCCGGCTGCATGCGGATATCGAACGGATTAGGACCTTTGTTCCAGACCATATCCGTGCCGAAAAGCGCTACGCTCGTCCGGGGCGTGCGGGAGGCGTCGTTTTTGAAAATCGCATCAAGCTCCAAGCCGCGGTCGAAGCGGAATTTGTCATTTTCGATGCCCGCGAAGAGCGAGGCATACGGATCAAGACCAAGCTTACGCGCATGGTCGGCGCTGCTCTCCAAGCCTTGCGGCGTATACGCGTAGTTCATGAAAATGCTGTCGTGGGCACGCTTTCCGTCACGTTCGTCCAGCAGCCACGGCGAGTTTTCCTTGTTGAATCCGTTTACATAGGAGACCTTGCCGTCCACGGTCAAGCTGTCGTACCAACTCATATACAGGCCCTGGCTGCGCATATATTTCAGCATTTCCATCAGCAGAGCCGCATGCTCCTTGCTGATCGTCGCTTCTTGGTTGATAAAATATCCGTCGAAGCCGAAATACTTCGCCATTTCGATCATTTTATCGGCCACCGGGAATTTGCCGTCCGGCGTCTTCTCGACCAGCTCCGCGAAATTGATGTTGCGCGGCCAGAACCAACCGCCCAGACTAATAACCCCGTTCCGGTGCGCCGCATCGGTATAAGCCGGATTGGGCAAGTTCACCACGCCGTAATCCCGCTTGCCCTCTTCGGTCGGAGAACCGTAAACCGGCAAACCGTGCCAGGAGGCATAAATGTCCTGATACTGCCAATATTTCAGCACGTTGCGGCTGAAGCTGTCGTTATAGCGGTACCCCTCGAACCATTCTTCCTTATCGTAGTCGGCGGAAAGATTCATGACCTGGGCCGTGCCCGTTAATTCCGGGTGCGCCTGCGTCGGCTGGAACGCTCCGATCCGCTTCGCTAGCGGAACGCGGGAACGAAAATACTTCGCATACGGGTCGCTCTCCGGGGTCCATTCCTTAATCTGCTTGGCGTTGTAGCCGTACAAATAAGGCTGCTCCGGCCCTTTCGGCGTTTCCATCGCCAGAGCCGCTTTCGGCCCTAACATCAGAGTGGACGCCATAACGGCCGTCAACCCTATTGATACCGCTTTCGTAACGGTTCGAGAGAAAGATTTTTTCCGTTTTTTACGTTCTGACATAACGCACCTCTCTTCGTTTGTTCCGGCCTGGTACCATCCTAGCAATTGCTGCAGCTGCCAATCCAAGGAAAAGAAACGACTCGTCTATTCCACCCTAACACCGGTTTGCGGCAGCAGTAAAGTGGCCAAACAAAAGATTTCATGGACATATTAAATGATTGTAAGCGCTGTAATAACATTTTATGCTGGCGGAGGAAATTCCCAATAAATCCGACATTTTCGTGACCATCCTTCTTCCGTTTCCTCTCCGGCACCGGCATGTAGTCCGCTTATATGGTCAAATTACCTATTTACATTCGCGGAGAGGTGTGCTATTTTAAATTTCGATACATATAGAAATAATACACTGGCAAGGATGAGGCTACGATGGAGCACAATAACGCGGAACTGCAGCAAGCTGTCAAAATATACAAAGCTCTCGGAGAACCGACCCGGCTTAAAATCGCCCTGCTGCTTACGGAAGAAAGGAATCTGTGCTGCTCGGATATCGGGAGCAAGCTCGAATCCGTTGCGGGCTCGACGCTGTCCCATCATTTGAAGCAGCTGACGGATTGCGGCCTGCTCAAGCTCCGCAAGGACGGCACGTATATTTATTACAGCGTGAATCGCGAAATTGCCCAAAAGTATGCGCCGTATTTGCTGGAGTAGTTTTTTTTGGCTTTATTTCTATATTTGTAGAAATATAAAAATAATATGGAGTGGAGAGAGGAGTATCTACCATCATGTCAAGCACATGGAAAATTTACATGCTGGCCGTCGTCAGTTTTCTTGTCGGCACGTCGGAGTTTATTATCGCCGGAATTTTGGATAAAGTAGCGGCGGATATCGGGGTCCCGGTGTCCGCGGCGGGTCAGCTCATTACCGTGTTCTCGCTGGCCTACGCTTTTGGGACCCCTATTCTTATGGCGGCGACCGCCCGTCTGGAGCGGCGCAAGCTGCTGCTCTACTCTCTCGGCGTCTTCGTCGTTGGAAACGGGATGGCCGTGGTGCTGCCGGGATTTGAATTTCTGATCGTTTCCCGAATTATTCTTGCGCTCAGCACCGGGGTATTCGTCGTGACCGCCTTGACCGTAGCTTCCAAGCTGGCCCCGCCGGAGAGACAGGGACGCGCCATCGCGACGCTCGTCATGGGCTTCAGCACCGCCCTGATCGTCGGTGTCCCACTCGGGAGGGTCGTCGCCTCCGTTTACGACTGGAAGATGACCTTCGCCGGAATCGGCGTGCTGGGGGTTCTTGCCATCCTGGCCGTCTCCTGGACGATTCCGCAGACGGACGGCGAAGAACCGGTACCGCTGCGCAAACAGCTCGCGCTGATGAAGGAGCCGAGAATCGCCGTCGCATTGCTCGTCACCTTCTTCTGGATTTCCGGCTATTCGATCGCTTACACGTACATTTCGCCGTTCCTGCTCACGGTGACCGGCATGAGCGAGCAAGGCGTGAGCGCGGGCTTGTTCGCCTTCGGAATCGCCAGCCTGATCGGCTCGAAGCTCGGAGGCTACGGCACCGACAAGTGGGGGGTTCCCCGTACGCTAATCGGAGGCATGCTGCTTCACGCAGCGTCTCTCATCCTGCTGTCGTTAGCCGCCCACTCCTCGGCAGCCGTCTTCCCGCTGCTCATGCTCTGGGCCTTCTCCGCATGGTCGTCGGGTCCGACCCAACAGTACTATTTAATGACGCTTGCTCCCGAAGCGTCCGGCATTATGCTTAGCTTGAACAGCTCCGTGCTTCAGCTGGCGATGGCGGCCGGCGCGGGGATCGGCGGTGTTGTCGTGCAGCAGGCATCGCTGACCTCCATCAGCTGGATCGGGGCGGCAGGCGTCGTCGTCGCGGCAGTGACGGCTGCCACTTCCCTTGGCATCACCCGCTCCCACCGCCTGGCGGAGGAACGGAAGCTTCAGCAAGCCGGAGCTTAAAAAACGGCAAGCCGGTCATAACACGGAATGACGTGTTGGACCGGCTTGTTTTATTGCTTACAGATGCGTGCCCCCGCTGACATCGATACACTGGCCGGTAATCCACCGGCTGTCGGGAGAAGCGAGGAAAGCTGCAACGTCCGCAAGATCCTCCGGCTGCCCCCATCGGTCAAAAACCGAAAGACCGGCGGCAAATTTCCGACCCTCCGGGTCCTGCTTGGTTGCGGTGTTCATATCCGTATCCGTAATTCCGGGCATGATCGCATTGATCGTGATATTACGTGATCCCAATTGCTTGGCTAAGGTGGAGGTCATGGTGTTGATCGCACCTTTGGTCATACTGTAGCCGAGAAGATTGGGAAAAGCCACCCGCGTTACCGACGACGAGATGTTGATAATGCGTCCCTCGTCTTTCAGCCGGGGCAAAGCTTCACGGATAAGGAACAGCGGCGCTTTGACGTTGATGGCGATCTCTTCCTCGAAAAGCTCCTCCGTCAAATCCTCAATGAAGGCGGTTTGAGCGATTCCGGCATTGTTCACGAGAATATCGAAGCGGTTATCGCCCGTGCGTGCCCGCAGCGCTTCATCCATGACTCCCATCAGTTCATATACGCCGTTGGCCGATTTGAAATCCGCCCCAACCGCAAAAGCCGCCCCGCCCTTTTCCCAAATCTCGCGAACGACCTCTTCGGCAGCCTCCCGGTTCTTGGCATAATGTACGCCGACCAATGCCCCTTCCTGCGCGAGACGCAGCGCGATGCCGCGTCCGATCCCCCGGCTTGCTCCTGTCACCAAAGCTATCTTGCCTTGCAATTTCCCCATATTTTACAACCCCTCATGCTCGATTAACAGGTTCCCCTGCTCATCCTAGTTATAGCACAAGGCGGTTTTTGTTATGTTGCTCTCTCATTCATCGAACCGCAGCCAAGAAGCCCGCTGCCTACTGCTTCACCCACTCGGTACCGCTGAACGTCTTGATGTGGTACCAGACCGCGCCTTCCGGCGACGTCCACTTTTCGAACGCCTGCACCTCCTGCGGAGCAAAGAACCCTTTAAGGTGGCACATTTCGCCCGTCGCAGGAAACCAATACGTCTGCGTCTCCGCCGTAAGCTTCACCGTCTCTTCAGTCGGTACGATGCCCTCGGGCCGCTCCAAAAGAGCCCGCTTCAGATTTACCCACTTCAAGCCTGCCGGCGTTTCAAGCTGCGTCCATTCGCCTACGATCTGCACGGCTTTATAAGCTCCCGGCTCCAACCAAACATTCCGATCATAGCTGGGCATCCGCTCCTCAAAATACCGCGTTTTCGTGGTCAGCTTTACAGGCTCGTTTGCCGGTTTATAGTCCTCCAATACCTCATGCTCAGGCTTTATCCACCGCTCGCCTTGCGGGAGACTTACTTTGTACCAGGTGAAGAGGAAGAAAGCTTGCGGCGAATACTGCCATTTGGCGATGGCGTGAACGATGCCCGGTTCTACCGCTTCCCCTTTCCCCTCTTCATACGGAACTTCATAGGCGGTTTCGGCTCCCGACAGCTTCAGATCATAGTCCACTGTCTTGGCATGGACATTTTCCATGAGTGCCGGTTTAAGAATCCATTTTGGACCCATCCATGTTGTCTCCACTTGGTACCACGTACCGCTCTTTCCGCTGGCACTTGTTGCATTGATCACGTATTTCGGTCCGTAACGGAGCTCTGCGGTAGTCATAATTTCCTGCGGGGCAAGAGACTGCCCCGTGTCCGTCTCGACGTCAGGCCGGTCGAACAACCGCGCGGTGCCGATGAGCGTAAGCGTCTTCTTCCGTTCCTCGTAGGTCCCGTACAGCACTCTCTCGTCGTCACGGATCCACCGGTCTCCGAGCCAGGTCCGCACCTTGAGCCACTCCTCCGGCTTCCGCTCGTCATAATAACTAAAAGGCGCGCCAGGCGCAAGCAGCACGTTCTGATACGGCGAAATCGAGCCTAACGGACGGCCTCCGCCTCCTTCCCGAGCGTACAGGTCCGTTTCCCCGATAATCACGAAGCTCCTCGGGGACTCCTCGGCGTAAGAGATGGCAGGATAGTTCACTGTAGCGGGCAGCATCAGCAGCATGGCTGCACATACCGGGGCAAGCTTCCTCATCGCTTTCCTCATCCAATGTCAATCCTTTCCTGTTTTCGTAACAGACGCGCGGCAGACAGGAAAGTTGCGAGGCTTCATGAAACTTCATCGTACGGCTCGGCAGCAGGCAAGCCTATCTTAAGCTTGATCCTGATACCAGAACAAGGCATACTCCGTCATGACCGAGGCGTGACCCATCTGACGCAGCATCGCCGAAATATTGCCGCGGTGATATGTGCCATGATTCACGACCTGCATTACGATTTCCGATAGACGGGTTTCCCGGATTCCAGCGTACGGATTATCCAAAACGATCGTCTTTTCCAAGTCGGCTTGCTGTCTGAAGAATGCTCTATACTGCTCGGACAAAGCGGCGAACATCGCCTCCAGCCCCTCGATGCTCTGCCTCTCCGCTTCTTCCGTCACTTGCTCCGTCAGCTTCATCGCTTCTTTCATTTCTGTGCCGGAAGCGATCTCCAGCCATGAGCTGTCGACGGTATAAATATGAGCCATTGCCTTCGATACGGATGGAAAAATACTTACAATCTCCTGCTTGTATACGTCTTGCGGAAGCTCCTTCAGCAGGTTAAGCATCCTTTGATTCGCCCACACATGGTACTCATACATCGTTACGGCATTTGACATAAGTGATTCCCCTTTGCTTTTTTTGATTAGCTGTTATGGTTAGTATACAAAAAGAAGTATGACAACAGGGTGTCATACTTCGTAAAAAGCACTTTTATTTTTATTTCAGCAGTTCCAGATCCGTCCACGTTTTGGAGCGGTTCTGGGTCCAGTTCGTCAGCGTATTGCTGTACCTGTGAATCGTGTAGATATCGCCTTGGCCGTCACATCGTCATCCCCTCATTCCTGCCATCTGATGCATTCACGAACATAGACGCGGTTCTTGTGAAAAAGTTACAATCAATCTGACACCGCTTGCCGAATAAAACGTTTCTTCCGCTTCAGGAAGCTGCTAGAATATGGTATTATAGCAAATTGAAAGATTGGAGAAGGAGACTGTGCTATGCGGAATAAATCAACTCTGGCCTTCCTCTTGGGAATAGGCCTGTCGCTGGCCGCGGCCGCTCACGGGAACGCCTCGGAATATGCGGATACCCCAACGGAGCCTGCCGATGCCGTTCGCATTCCTCGGACCTTGACGCTGCTTGAAGATACCCCGTATTATGTCATTCCGAACGCGCTGGTGAACAAAGCCGAGGGAGCCTTCTCTCCGCAAACGGTTGAAGTCATCGAAGCCGAAACGCGCTGGGCGGAAGTGCCGAATTGGTGGAAGATTCGTACGACCCTTGGCGATAAATGGATCAAGATCGATCCCGGCAAAATTGACGTGCCCCCTCCCCCGAAGATCACCTTAATGGAAAATACGCCGATCTATGCCAAAGCCAGTACCCATCTACAGCCTTCCGCCGTTTTGTCTCCCCAGCAAGTGGAGGTGGTCGGCGCGGAGAAGCAATGGTTTTACAGTCCGAAGCATGACGAAAACGAATTAAAATGGCTGAAGATCCGCACGTCCTGGCTCGGTGACCAATGGATTCGGCTTCCGCTCAAGCAAATCGGCTCTTATTACAGCCATACCAAGAAAAAATATTATGGAACCGCCGAATTTAGCAGCGTTCCCCTGTGGAACCATATAGCGGATTCTTCGGCCTCCCCCCGCCAGATCCGGGATCAGCTATTTACGGAAACAGGAGAATTCCAATCTCCCTTAGGCAGCTTCTATCAAGTGGAGACCCCGGAGGGAACAAGATGGACACGTTATCCCGGCGAGTTTGTTACGGAAGCGAACGAGACGATCACAAGGCGGCAGCCGGCCCCTTTGTATCCTTCGCCGTCTCCCTATAGCGGTAAGCCCCATATAGCCGTTCCACAGACGCTAACCGTTTTTGAGAAAATCGAAGCGAATCCGGTCCGAGACTGGGAAGGAACCTGGTACCACGTCCGGACAAACGAAGGCGAAGGCTGGTTCAATCCAAAATACGCAGATCCGGAAGACGCCAAGCCGGACAACACCGAAATCGATCTGCGGTCGGATACGACATGGCTTTACCAATATCCGGACAGCTCTCAGCTGCTGAACTACGGGGTTCTCGGCCCGCAAAAGATTCGTGCCTCCGCTGCCTGGACGGCCCCCAACGGAACACGGTGGTTTCAAATCCCCACCTTCCTTGGAAACGCATGGATTAACCTAAACCCTATCCGCGACCGGCTTCAGCTTCCGGGCCGAGAACAGGATATGCAAATCGTTGGCGAGATAAGCCACAAGGGAGCTATATACAAAACAGAGAACGCGCTTACGTTCGGGGATACGAAAGTAGGATATGAGCGCGACGGAGAGCTGTTTTTCCACACCGGCGTTGTGGCGAAAATGTACCAGTACACCGTTACAGGTCCGGATCGGGAGAACGCATGGACCTTCGCCCATCCTTCGGGTTACTCCTTTCGGATGAAAGCCGGGGAGAAGAAGGCCGTGGTTTCGTGGAAAGGCGAAGCCCGCCGCAGCGTCATTTTATCGGCGGCTCCGGTCGCTTCCGCAGATCAGGAAGCGCCGGATCTGCGAATTGACGAAATGAGAGCGTTGTTTGGCGCCTCGACCGAAGTTACGCCGAATCACAGTTCAGTGTATCTTAGCTCTGCCGAATATACACTTGGCGCTTTTAACCCGCCTGCGGAAGTAAAGGGGAACCTTCTGCATCTATCCGCCCTATGCTACGATGCGGGAAGCCCGCAGCCGAACGAAGTCAATAACCGGTTGAAGATCTATGTGTATGACCGTTCTTCCGATGCGCCATCTGATTCATTCGCTGGCGCGGCCGTTGCGTCGGAAGAGATGCTGTTTTCCCTTAGCATGGATCGGGCGTTATACGACCTGTCCTTAAAGAAGCAACTGCAGCCTGGAGTCAACCGTCTTACCGCTGTATACAAGGTCGGCGAGCGCATCATCTTTGAGCAGGACTTCGATGTGACGGCCGGATAAGAAACTATCCTCTTATCCAATAAAACAGGACCCTGCGCCTCACTGGCGTCGGGTCCCTTTCTCGTTCCTTCCATCCCGGTTCCATTGCGGAACCCTGCTCATTCGAGCATCAGCAGCTCCCGGACGTCCCGTTCCGTCAGAGCGGACAGCCCCTCTTCGCCCGGCTGAATGACTTCGTCGATCAAATGTTTCTTTCGCTGCTGAATCTCGTACATTTTGTCTTCTACCGAGCCTTGAGTGACGAGCCGGATCACTTGAACCACCTTCTTCTGCCCGATCCGGTGGGCGCGGTCCATAGCCTGCTGCTCCACGGCGGGATTCCACCACAGATCGTACAGGATAACGGTGTCCGCTCCGGTCAGATTCAGACCGGTCCCCCCGGCTTTTAGGGAGATCAGGAACAAATCCCGCTCGCCTTCGTTAAACCGTCGGCAGCGCTCGACACGCTCGGCGGATGGAGTTTTGCCATCCAAATAAAAATACGGTACGCCCCGGTAGCCCAGCTCCCGCCCGATCAGCCCCAGCATCTCGGTAAATTGCGAGAAAACCAGCATCCGCCGGCCTGCGCTCCGGCATTCCTCCACCAGCTCCAGCAGCTGCTCGAATTTCGCCGAGCTTCCGGTATACCCTTCGACGAACAATGCAGGATGACAGCACAGCTGGCGCAGCCGGGTGATACCCGCCAAAATTTTGATCCGGTTTTGCTGAAACGTATCCGCGTCCAGATGCTTTAGCGCTTCCTTTTGCAGCTTGGCCAGGTAGGCTACGTACAGCTTCTTCTGCTCCGGCAGCAGCTCCAAGGCTTGCAGCGATTCGATCTTCTCCGGCAGCTCTTTCAGCACATCGCTCTTAACCCGCCGCAGCAGAAACGGACGGGCGCGCTTCGCCACGGTCTCGCGGGACAGCTCGCCGAAGGCTTTGCGATCCGGGAACAGCTCGGGGAACACCGCGTCAAAAATGGACCACAGCTCCTCCAGCGAGTTCTCGACCGGCGTTCCGGTCAGCGCGAACCGGTATCTGGCCTGGATTGCCTTCACCGCTTGCGCCGTCTGCGTCGCGTAGTTTTTAAACGCTTGGGCCTCGTCCAAAATGAGCGTATGAAACGCATGCCCGGCATAACGTCCAATATCTCTGCGCAGCAGCGGGTACGAGGTGATCACGACGTCCGCATGGGACAGTTCCTTCAGTACGCGGGCGCGTACCGCGCTGCTGCCGTCGGCAATAACGGCCCGAAGCTCCGGCGCGAACCGGCTCAGCTCGTTCCTCCAATTATACAAAAGAGACGCGGGAGCGACGACCAGCGCAGGCTGCCCCTGGTCTCGGATCTCCGACAGGACGGATACGAGAAAGGCGATGCTCTGCAGCGTCTTGCCAAGCCCCATATCGTCGGCAAGAATGCCGCCGAAGCGGTAGTGGGCTAGCGTCTTCAGCCAGCCATATCCATATTTCTGGTAATCCCGCAGCACAGGAGTCAGCCGCTCCGGCAGCGGAAAATCCAGATTGTCCGGATTCCGCATGTTTTCCAACAGCCGGCGAAGCGATTTGCCCAGACTGACAGCACGGCCCTGCTCCCGCGCATCGATCAGGTGCAGTCCACGGACAGCCGACAGGCGCAGTTCCGTTCCTTTCACATCCGCTTGGCGGATGCCCATTTCGTTCATAAAACGGACGATCTCCTGAAACTCCTCGCTTTCCAGCGGCAGCAGGGCGCCGGTCGGCAGCCGGTGGTATCTGCGCTTCTCTTCCAAAGATTTCAGCACTTTGCGGATTTCCGCTTCCGGGATTCCGTCTATATCGAACTTGATTTCCAGCCAATCGATCCGCTCGTCCACATCCACCCGGATCTTCGGCGGAACGTGGCCGGTATGAAGCCTTACTTTTACGGCGGAGGTGGCATATACCTCGACCAGCTTTTCCAGCTGGGGCAGGACGCGGTACATAAACTCGTATTCCTCGTCTTCGCCATCCAAGAAATAGCCGCTTTCCGTCCTCACGAAGGCGCTTTGCTCCAAGAGCTCAAGAATCGCCCGCTCCTTCTCCCCGTCCCGCACCAGGATTCGCCCTTCGCCGCGCTGGGTTTTTCCCTCTTCCAACGGATTAAGGACGATGTCGCCGTAATGAAACTCTAGCCCGGCAAGCAGCCGGTCCCTCACCCGGTCCAAATACAGCTTGGCCTTCAGCGATATGCGCATGATACGGTCGGACACGGCTTGGGCGACATGGACGGTTCCCAGCTTCATCAGACCGGGAATCGCCGTCTCGATGAAAGGCTCGATCTGATCTGCCGATATCCGAAGCTGGCGCGTACGGGCCGAATCCAGCATTTGTTTCAGCTCTGAAAGGCGCTGACTGCTATCGGGCGACAGTTTCAGCAGCTTCCCCTCGGCAAGGACCAGCCCGTACATTTCCATAACGATGATCTCGTTCAGCCCTTGGACGTCCAAGCGATATCCATCCCCCGGCGCTTGGTCGAAATCGAAGCGCAGCGGGATCGGCTCGTCGGAGATGCG
Source organism: Paenibacillus tyrphae (assembly GCF_024158745.1). Lineage (GTDB taxonomy): Bacteria > Bacillota > Bacilli > Paenibacillales > NBRC-103111 > Paenibacillus_G > Paenibacillus_G tyrfis_A. The sequence goes on from NZ_JAMZAW010000010.1 coordinate 234,457, forward strand.
AACTCCCTCGTAGAAGCGGCCATCCTGCTCGAGCTGTGCGGAAGGAGCCGCCGCCAACAAGGGAAGCAGCGCTTCCCACGAGAACGGAGGAATCAGCAGCATCCGCTCGCCGCTCATACGGTTGAGCTGAACGGCAAACGTACTCGACGTTTCACGGTACATCTTCTCGTTGCGGCAGATTAGGAATAACTGGCGAAGGATGGCGTCGTCCTCGATTTTAAAGCTGTGAAGCTCCGGGTCGTAAGTGAAATGCTTGGTAAATACGTAAGCTTGTCTCCGTTCCACCCGCTCCAGAAACTCTCTTATATTCTGTACGATGTACAGCCGTTTGGGCCCTACTTTAAGCTCGATTCCGAACATGTACTTCCGGTAACCGTAAGCAAAGGGCGTGCAAGTAAACTCCACCTCAAGCTGCGTTCTTGTATCGAAGCGCGGCCGGGAACCGGTCGGGATCACCGGCTTGCCGACGAACAGTCCTAGCACGCTGTTCGTCAGTCGGAGATCTCCTGCGGGAATCGCGGAGGCGCTTGCTGCCGCTCCGTCTGACGGAGGGGTCACAGATAATCCGTCCTCCGATCGAAGCCGCCCAACAGGCAAGCTGCCGGCCTGCTCCGTATCGTGAATATACAACAGCACCGCAGCGACATGCTTACAGTATTTGTCGTAGGAGCCCAAGGTAGGGCACGTGCACGCCGCTTTTACCTCTCCTTCATGCCCGATTTCGACGGTCACCCGGCAGCTGTCGGCGCTGCCGACCGTCGCTTCGTAGCTCGCAGCTTCGGGATCGCAATGCGTGAAGGCCACTTTTCCGGCGCGGCAGTAGGCTTCTCCCTTTTTGTAGGAGAGCTCGCCGCACAATGATTTAATGACCCGTGGTGTCAACGGTGCGTTCATTGCCTGAGACCTTCCTTACTTCATCTATTTCAAAAACCTGGAAAACAACTGACTGACTTTCTGGGCGAAATCATCAAGGCTCACATTCGCCTGATCCAATCTGGCGTAGCCGTTCTTGATCGCATCCAGCACCCAGGCGGGAATTTTGATTCCCTCGATGCCGGGATAAACGACGCGGTACGCCCAGACCAGATGCTCCCACCGGTGGTCGTCTCCCTCCAGCGCATATTCCGATACGTCCAGCACCTTGCCCCGGCCCGATTGCAGGATGATATTTTTCAGATGAATGTCGCGCGGATTCAAGCCGCGGCTGCGCACCAGCGCGCGCGCTTCTTCCACGTCGAGGATCGCCTGCTCCGGTACGGGAATACCCTCCAGCAGGCAATCCAGCAGCGTGACTCCGGATTCGTGGCTCATGACCAGATGGCGCTCTCCGCATCCGAAATATACCGGAAAATAAGGAATCCCTTCCAACCGTTCGTACACTTGCTTCTCCATCTCCCGTTTCCCGAGCGCCAGCGCAAGATCCGAGTAGATTTTAAACGCATAGCCCGGCGTCCGATCATAGGTGAACACAGCCGCATCCGTTCCGATGCCGATGCAGTGAAGTCCTTCCGAATAGCCGGATACGATTACAGGCTCATTCTCTTCGCTGCCGGTTACCGTGATGCTGCGCAGCGCCTCATCGGCCATAGTCCAATCCATATTCATCCTGGAGTCCCCCCTTGTACCGTCTATTGGCAGACTAACTCATGTAAGATATTTACGCGAATCAAGCATCCAGGGTGCAAAATGGGTTAAGGTCATTAGAGCGATTATACCACAGAACAACCGTTCGCCAAAATAAAATGCGCTTCTCCTGCTTCAAAAATTATCCATACGGGTAACTATGGTTAGCTGGTTCCGATACCAGAATGATGAAGGCGCATAACTGCAAAGAAAAGGAGTGTTGATGTATGAAAAGCATACTGAAAACAAAAATCACGGTACTCGCTTTGTGCTCGGCTTTCCTGCTGCCGGCCGCAGCTTTCGCCCAGACGCCGGACGAACCGGCCGCGAACTCGCCGACGACTACCGTCACCTTTCCTAATCTGAACCTGACGACTGCTGTAAAGGTAACGAATATAGACGGGGTATTGGTTCCGGGGGATTATGTGGTCACCAGCGATTCGAGAGTGGCTTATATCCCCCAAGGCGTCGGGCTCGTCGTCGTCAATAAAGAAACCATCCTGCCGAATGGGGCGTTTTATTTGAAGGATTAGCCCCTGGGACTTCTTCGGTGACTATCCCAATCTAAAGCAAAAAACCATTGAATCCGGAAAAAGCCGCAGATTCAATGGTTTTTTTGTCTAGCCTATAACCGTGTTAATAAAGTTCTCCAAAGATGAAACATCCGTAATGTTCTTATTGCACTCGTGACCATGCATGCACAAATAATTGCCAACCGCTTTATAATAATCAGCTGAAGCTTTCGCCGGCCTTTTTTTGGATATCGCCGAAAATAAAGCAAGATCTTCATACTTATTGCATACGAAGCAATAGCTTTTCTTGTTGGTGGGAGTATATTTGCCTTCTACACCGACAAATTGCCCATCCAGATGATACACGATGAACAATTTATTCGTAGAGATATCGATCCAACTGAGATAAGTGACGTAACGATGGTCTATCTCGGATAAATTAGGAATCTTTAGCTTCTTATTCTTGGGAAACAGCTTCTGAATCTGCTTTTCCGTAATATGCGGAAATTCCACGATGTACGGCTCTAACGTTCTCAGATACTTATGGAAATCTTCTGACGTTTCCAAGGTTACAATGCTTTCCAGCATCTGTTTCTGAAGGCCGGAAGCGTCGGGAAACAGCTCTACGATTTTGGCTGCCGTACCCTGCCTGACCGATTCCAATACCTTCCGATCGGCAATCGTTCTGAGAGCGTGCTGCAGGTTCCCTGCTTGCTTCTTGATATCGTTATACTGATGGTTTCTAATAAATGGTCCACACATGGAGGTCAGCCCCTTATTTTATAAGATTGAAAATAAGGTGCAAAGCCATATTATTAGAAACGATAGCTGCTCATCCGGGCGATTTCGTGTTGCTCTCTTTTAACGCCCATGCAAAGTATCGCCCTAAAAATAAGGCTTTGCATGAGACTGGCCAATCCGGCAATCGCGAATTGCCATCCGTACCAACTCCCTCGTTCTTACTTACGATTAGTATAAACAAAACAAATGTCTGTAGCAAGAACAAGACTTCATTCCAATCCCCGCCGATACAAAAAGGATGCCTTCACCTCATGTGAACGGCATCCATTATTTCTTAAGGAGTTAAGCTCTGGACTTTATCCTGAATTTTAGTAACCTGGTTCAGCGTGTCGATGAACTGGGAATTTTCGATCGCCTTCCAGTCGATAGCGCCGTTGTTGATCTTCTCCAAGTATCCGTTAATCTCCTTCGTCAGCGTTTCGTTATAGCCGACCAGCTGCCCATGAACGTCTTTGGCAAAATCGGGAGCTTGAAGCGCATTGAATTTTGCAATCCGCTCCTTCATACCGGTCAACTCGTTCTTCAATGTCGTTCTGGCTTCGGGATCGGTAACTGCCTGCCCGGCAAGCGCCGGCAATTGTTCCGCAAGCCGCGTAGTGTCATTGATAAAGTTGGTAGCTTCTTCCACATAGTTTAACGTATTGTTTACTTTGTCGACGAGCCCACAGCCTGACAACAGACCGACTGCAAGCACAAGCAAAAGCATGATTTTCAGTTTCATCCTCCGGACCTCCGACTTTTTTTACAAGGTAATACTGATCTAAGCCCGCTCCGGTTTCAAAAAAACTATAAGGACCGCGGTTCCTGAACCGGCCGTTCGCCTTTTCCGGGAAGGGTTCGAATGATCGTCCATTGCTTTCTCGTAACCATGAACGCCACCGCCAGCAAAGCAAGGGCAACGAAAACACCAGACTCTCCCGTCCACAGCAAAGCCGACTCCCCTTTGGTAAACAGGTCGAAGACGTTCTGGGTAATGGCATTCCATGAGGCATGCAGCAAGACGGCCGGCCAAATACTTCCCGATGTCAAACGGAGATACGCCATCACATACCCGAAGGACGTGACCGTGACCATAAACAGCAAGATCGACAAAAGAAGGAACGGACCGGCGTAATATACTCCGGCTACCATGAGAGGCAGATGCCACGCGCCCCACACCAGTCCGCTTACAAGAACAGGCCGGGGAACCCGGGCATCGATCAGGCGCGTGAGCATGTAGCCGCGCCACCCCACTTCCTCACCAAAGCTTCCAATCAATCCTCGAATCGTTCCGAGGGTTGCATTCGCTAGCAAAAGGAGGACAAACAAAACAAGAGGAGGAGCGTTTAAATACGTAGCGGGTGCGGCAAATTGCGCGAGTCCGGACATCCATGCTATGCCATAGGCCGCCAGATCGACCGCTATCGGCAGGAGAAGCACGATCGGTATGAATTTAAGAGTACGTCTTCCCCCCAGGCGAAGTGAGATGTCGGCTAAACCTTCGCGCAACACCAAACGCGATAATAAAGACGCCAAGGCGGGCGTCCACATTAGAAAAAGCACCCATTTGCCGTCGTGGAGACTCAGCCAGTAACCCACACATGAAAGAGGAACGAGCAAAGCAAAAAAGACCGTAAGCCCGCGTCGGGCAGACCGAACGCGATGTTGCGCCATCTCGCTATTTGAGGTTGTCATCATCAAACACTCCTTGTCGTCGCGGCTCCCACAGGAACCTAAAGTCAATAATTACATTTATGTAAATTCAATCCTCATTATAACATCATCTCTCGTCTATAGAACGGCCTGAAGTCTAACCAAGACCTAGGGTACTGCTGGCCTCTGAACGGAAATTACAAGTCGGTCGCCTCGTGAAGGATAACGGTCATGATATGGCTGGCTTAAAGGCTTGAAACATACCCTGGCGCATCTTAATAATCTAGTAGGCGTCCATGATCATGCCATTGACCGTACATTTTGTTTTCTCTAGTGTTTGTTATGAATTTGTCTAATCTGCTCCTAAATAATTCCGGCTGATTTTTAATGCTTTGTATCGTATCGATCCGAACTCTTTTATAAAGAGCTGGAAATGCCATAAAATTCTCATGCACTTGCTTTTCCTCTTTTAGCCTTTGCTCTATATCCCTATCTATTTTAAAAGAATCGTAGTCCATATCAGGAAGAACCTTTCTCCCTTCTTCCCTCATTAACCCCAACTTTTCGAGGCGTCGGACACGTTCTTTATTCAATTCAGTCCATGAACTTTTTTTGCTTCTAGGAGACAGTCTCTGCGCCAGCTCAGTTTCAGACATTTTCTTTTTAATTCCATCGATCCATCCAAAGCACAGAGATTCTTCGACCGCGTCCAAATATAGTAACGTTTCTGGATTTGGTGTCATACTAACGACTACCCAACAAGATTTTTGGGTTTTACAATTTTCCTGTAGCCAGACCCTCAAATCTTCTCTCGATTTTACTGGAATTAGATTTTCAATTTCCATAGATAAAATACATTCTCCCTTCTAGGTATGGAGAGTAATTGTAAAAAGGTCGATTTCTCCGTTCTCGGAAATATCGACCTTGTTATATCACAAAATACTCTTTCGACGTCAGAGATTAAATGGATTCCGCAGATTGCTGATACCAAAAAAGTGAATAATCGTTCATCGTGGATGCGTGGCCCAGTTGGCGCAGCATGGTCGAAATATTGCCTCGGTGGTAGGTACCGTGGTTGACCGCTTGCAGCACAATTTCCGATAATCGAGTGTTGCGTGTTCCGGCGTACGGATTCTCAAGCACAATAATTTGCTCCAAGTCGTGTTGGTTTCGGAACCATGCTCTGTATTCTTGCGCTAACTCACTAAAGGCATTCGCGAAATCATCGACAGAGTACCGAAGTGTTTCTTGTTGAAGTGGAAGGCACTCTTCCAGCGCCTTGGGCATACTGGTACCTTTCAGAACCTGAAGCCAACACTTGTCGATCGCATAGATATGCGCGAACGCTTCGCCAATGGTGGGAAACGAGGTGTTTACTTCTTGTTGCAGTACCGAGGACGGAAGCTCCTTGATTCGTCCCAAGAGGGTTTGAGTAGCCCACGCATGGTAGTCGAACATTTGTACCGGGTGATTCATTTGGATCGTCTCCTTTTGACTTGTCATGGATTTGATTTTGTTCCTGCAGTTATAATAAAAAAAGATGTATGACAACAGTCTGTCATACATCACCATAAAGTTTGAGCGCATTCTGAAGTTGTTCTTTTACGATGCCACGCAGTGCAGGGGGTTCGAGAACTTCGGCGCCGCTGCCAAAACTCAGCAGAATTGTCCAAAGCCATCGTGCTTGCAATGGCTGATAAACAGGAATTCGCAGCGTCATGCTCCCATCATTATGAAATTGCTTATCAGCCTGATGAAACTGATCCATCACTTCCGCCAAAGCCTCCGGCCACACCCGGATCACCACATCCTCCAACTGATCTTGCCATCCCTTGTTTGACAAAGCAGCCTCTTCCGGCACCTCATGATGCGGCTCGAAAGTTTCCTGAGTCAGGAACAAGTTCAACATCCGGGATAGTCGGAACTCTCGATAATCCCTTCGTGTTCGGCAAAACCCATAAACGTACCAATTACGATATTTAAAATGAAGCCGCAGCGGTTCCATATCACGGGTCGTACGTTCATTCTTTACATTGATATAATCAAAGCGGACGATATTTCGCTGGGTAATGGCCATGCGTAAATGACGAAGCGCGTCGGGCTCCGTGCGGCGGGTTTCCAAGTCCACGGACAGACTCGTGGTCCGATGCTCCGGTCCGATCGTCTGCAGTCGTTCGATGGTCCCCTGCGCACGCTCGTCTTCAAACACGGTGGTGAGGCTTCTGAGCACGGTAATCAGGGAATTGACATCGTACGAACCGAGCAGGCTTTTATCCATTTTGTATCCGTCCATCATGCCATATCCGCCTTTAGCTCCCTGATACGATACGACCGGGAAGCCTGCAGCGCAGATCACATCGATATCCCGATAGATGGTTCTTTGGGAAACTTGAAACTCTTCAGCCAGCATGGAGGCAGACAAAACTTCGTGATTCAGCAGCTTGTAGATTATGGAGATCAATCGTTCCAATTTCATGTATATCCCCGCCCGTTAGTCCATTTCGTATTACTGCTCATTATTGTATCACGCTTCGCCTGATGCCGCCGAACCCGCGTTAGTAACCATCACCTAGCCCCACTAGACATGATAGGCACCAAAACTGGCCTAACGACCGTTTAGCATCAGGAACATGTTCAGTAGACAAAAAAGAGCCGGCCATCCGCACGGGACGTCGGCTCATGTTTCAATGTTCCATTCCGGAATAAGTCCCGTACGGCAAGCTCCTGCTCTCTTCGATAAACGAGACGATACGGTCTACGCTCGATAACGACTCGATCGTCAGGTCCTCCTCATCGAATGATACTTGAAACTCCTGCTCCAGCCAGGCGATCAACCGGACCACCGTAACGGAATCCAACACGCCCTGAGGGCCCAGCAACCATGTAGACCGCTCCACTTCCGGCGTGCCGAGCAATTGAGCTACGATAGCCATAACCTTCCGTTCAATTTCTTCACGATTCATCCTAAGGTTCTCCCTTCCGCTTGCTTAAAATGTCCCGTTTTTACGGCAATCCAATCCGGTGCGCAATACGCGGACGGCAACGGCAGCGCGTAGATCGAATCACGCTCCCGCTTCTCCTTCCGGGTAAACCCAAGCAGTTGCAAAAGCATCAGCGCCGGCCGGTTACGGCCTGTGGCTCGGTAGGTGCAGAACGCTTCATGTATTGCCGGATGCTCCTGCTGCGTCAGATTCAGCACCGTCCCGAGAAACGCGGTTCCAATGCCGCGCCCTTCGATGCGGCAAGAGATGCCGAACAACCGGATGTCCAGCCGTCCTTCCCCATAGTCAAGCATGGCTGCCCCGACAATGCCGTGGTCGCCGAACCGGTCCTTCAGCTCCGCGACATAAAGCCCTTTCGCAGGCGATTCCAGATAAGAGCGGACGACGTCCTCCGACATCCGCTCCGTGAAATTATTGAATTGATTCGTTCTCGCTGCCAGCTCGAAGGCCCGGTCAAGATCCTCCTCGCATGCAGTGCGTACCTCCAGCTCCATAAAGCAGGAGCGCAAAAAGTCTTCCCGCGACCCGGCAAACGTCTGCTCCGCCGTTGTCCGCTCGAAGCGGGAAAGCATCATCTCGCGGCGTCTCCCCGCCTCCCGCGTCAGCTTCCCAGCTTGGAACTCGGGGTGTCCGGCGAGCTCCAGCGCCTCATGCGCGCCGTAGACGGTCAGCTCCGGCAGATACGTTCCCGCCTCATAGCGTTCGAACGGATTGTCGTCGATGAACGCTACCGCATCCAGCCCAATATTCAGCTCGCTTGCGATCCGCCGGATGCCTTCCGCCTTCGCCCCCCATCCGATCTGGGGATACAGAAAATAATGGCCGATACCTAGTTCCTCCAATTTCGCCATCGCCAGCTCATGGTCGTTGCGGCTCGCTACGCTCTGCAAAATGCCGCGCCCGTCCAACCGCTCCAGCACCTCGCGAATGCCGGGACGCAGCACTACTTCTTCGTCGTCGGCTAGCGTTCCGTACCATAACGTTTCGTCCAAATCCCATATCAGACATTTGATCATGCCACCTATCCTCCGCAGCCTAAGCTTCCTGATCCTGCACCTTGTACTCCATCGTCAGATGGGTCGGTGCAAAGCCGTAATTTTTATACAGCACGCGCATGGGCAGATTGCTGACGTGCACATGCCCGACGATGCGCCGGGCTTTCTGCCTGCCGGCATAAGCCATCCCCGCCTCGAACAAAGCCGTCACCGCCTCCGTACCGCGGCATGATTCGGCGGCGTAAAAGCTTTTGAACTGGATGTAATTTTCTTTCGTCACAAAATTCTCTTTGAGCGTCATCCAGAGCCAGCCGGCCACCCGGCCTTCCAGCTCCAGGACGAGCATGCCTTCCTGTTCGCGAGGTATCGCTTTTTCCAGCTTACGCCGGTGGAACTCCAGATCCGTTACCGCCTCGTCGCCAAACGAAATGACGGATATTTCCTTCTCAAATTCGGCTACTGACGCCAAGTCCTTCTGCTCGATCGGCCGGATATTCATCTTGTCTTCTTCTCCTTTTTGAGCCATGATTCACCTCATGCTTACACGCTCTTCTTTTCGATCAATTGAAACGTATCGTTCTTGCAGCGGGAACATCCTTGATTTTTGAGCTGCTCGATCGTGGGCACGTCGCCTTGGAAGCCGACGTAGACCGTTTCCCCGCACTGCTGGCAGCGGTAAGTACGCAACGTCCGCTTGACTTCGCCCGTATACAGCGCATCTTCGAAAGCGTCGGCGTATTCGGAACGAGTCTGCTCCGTCGTCTTCAGAACGATCATTTGACTCCGATTCGCGATCATTTCCGCACCTTCGTACTCGTTAAAGCGCGGGAACGTGGCGCTGACCATGAGCCCCATCCGCACAAACTCCCGCTGCATCGCCAGCATGAACTCCGGAGATTTATGGGCGAAAGACAAGAAGATCGGCGCCCCTTTCCTCTTTTTCAAGCCGCTGATGCCGCGGGAAAGGAACAGTGTCATGCCCTGCAGCGTATAAGGCGGATCGGTGAAGAAGCAGTCGTATTGTCCTTGCCATTCCTCGGCCAGCGGCTGCCGCAAATCCCAGCGGCGGCATTGGATGGGCAGCCCTTCTCTGGCTGCGGTCTCTCCGATATAGCTCAGGAACCGCTCGTCGATATCGACAACGTCGATCCTCGTTTTCGAATGTCCCTCCGGAAAGAGCTTCCGGAGCAAAAAGCCGAGCGACACGCTGACCAGATCGTCGTCCCCGATGCAGAGCACGCGCTTTCCGATCAACGCCTGCTGCTTCAAGCACAGGACGGCGCGGCGCAGACTCGTTTCTGCGGTGCATTTCGATTGATCGATCCGGACGTCCACCTGCGGCCGCAAGCGAAATAGTTCCAGAAGCTCGCTTAGCACGTCGGCCAGCTCGGCCTTCCAATCCGCATCGGCTGCCGTCAGCTTCAGGTACAGGCTCTTGTTTATTCCGCCGTATCCCAGCTCTTGCTCAATCCATGCCGTTCCCGCCTTGCTGCAGCGCGTCCCGTTCTCTTGCGTCAGCGCACCTGCTTTGACGAGCTCTTTCTTGATGGCGGCGGCTACGGGAACGGGCAGCAGCGTCTTACGCGCCAGTTCCTTGGTTGAAATGCCCGGGCTGAAATAGCATTCCAGCAAAAGCTGCTCGATGACGGCGGAACCTTCTTCCAAACGGACATTCGCGCTGATTTCATCCAAATAATTTTTCATTCCGATCACTCCTCCGATTTCGTCTCGATGGTAACGCCCGGTGCGTGCTTGCGGCCCATCAGCTTGCGTTTTTTGCGGTTTTCTTTCGTCTCGAACACGATGTCCAGATCGTAATTGTCCGGATACAGCTCCTTGCTCTCGATGTGCAGCTTCAGCCGCTTCTGGTTGATTTTGAACTTCTGGTTCTGGATCATTACCCCGACGTTGCCCCGGGCATCCTCGGTTTCAAACACAATGCCGGTACGGCCCAAATAAGCGATGTACACGCAATCGCCGAACTGGAAGCTTCTGGGACCCTCCTCAGGGATCGGCTGAGCGCGGTCCTCCGGCTCCTTCTCCGAATGTGGCAGAGGCTCAGGCTCCGTTGTCGTTTCTTCCTGCGGATCGACCGTATCCGCCGCGGAGGCTTCGTTCGGCTCCGGCTCAGACCCGGCGGCCTGTGTCCCCTGCGGCAAGCTTTCCGGCAAGCCGCGCGCGGTAATTTCGCGGGACCGCTCAATAAGGCCGGCAGGCAAGCCCAGCTTCAACGCGATCAGGAAGGCGTAGCTCTGGCCCGCTTCCCCGATCCGCAGCCGATACAGCGGCTGAAGCGTGTCCGTATCGAACTCCATGCGGGCATTCTCGAATCCCGGCGTCACGTCGGCGAAATTTTTAATTTCCGTAAAATGGGTCGTCGCTACAACGGTCGCTCCTCTTCGGTGCAACTCTTCCAGAATGGCCACCGACAAGCCGACGCCTTCCCCCGGATCGGTTCCGGAAGCCATCTCATCGATCAGGATGAGCGTCGAGCGGTCGGCAAATTGCAGCATTTCGTTGACGTTCCGGATATGCGCGGAAAAGGTGCTGAGCGCGTGCTCGATGCTTTGTCCGTCCCCGATATCGACGGCGAGATGGTTGAATACGGAAAGCAAGCTTCCTTCCCGAACCGGAATCAATAAGCCCGACTGCGCCATGACGGTCAGCAGACCGACCGTTTTCAGCGAAAGGGTTTTGCCTCCGGTATTCGGTCCCGTAATAATCAGTGACTTGTATCGCCGTCCGATGACGAAGTTCAAGGGAACCATCGGCCGGTTCAGCAGTGGATGCTTCGCTTCGCGTATGTCGATGATCCCTTGGTCGTTCAGCTCCACATTGGAGCCTCCGATAGCCAGAGCGTATTTGGCCTTGGCAAATATGAAATCGTAGGTGCCTACCGTCTCGACGTTCGTCAGAAGCTGCTGATCGCAGCTTTCCGCCAGTGCGGTCAAATCGCTCAATACTTTCAGCTCCTCCCGCGCTTCCTCCGCTTTCAGCCCCGTAAGCTCGAACTGAATCGTCATGACCTCGGCCGGCTCGATATAGACCGTTTGGCCGCTTGCCGACTCGTCGAGCACCGTCCCCTTCACCAGCTTGCGGTGCTCTTTCTTGACCGGCAGCACATACCGTTCGTTGCGCGTGCTGAGGACATGTTCTTGCAAAATCGAGCGGTGGCGGCTCATCAAGGAGTCCAGCTTGCTTTTCAGACGTTCCTCGAATACGGCCAGCCGTTTGCGGACTTTCATAAGTTCCTTGCTGGCGGAGTCGGCGACTTGCCCGTGACGGATGCACCGTTCGATCTCCGATTTCAGGGCATCCATCACATACATGGAAGCCGCGTAAGAGCTAATGTGAGGGGCTATCCCGCTTTTTGCGGCCATATACCTCATGAGCTGCGCGCAGCTGGTCAGGAATTGGTGGATGTGCATGAAGTCCTTTTCACTGAACACGTAGCCCGTTCCCAGCAGATCCAAAATATTTTCCATGCCTTCCAGCGAAGGAATCGGAACGCTGGCGCCATACTGGAGCAAGGACTTCGCTTCCGCCGCCTCGTCCAGCTTCGCCCGCACGACGGGCATCGCCGTCAAAGGAAGCAACTCGGCAATCTGCCGTTTGCCTAGATACGATACAGCATATTCCGCCAAAGCTTCTTTGATTTTGCCGTATTCCAGACGTTGCAATGCTTTTTCATTCATGGGTGATCTCTCCTTGTAGGAAAATAAAAAAAGGACAGAGAATGAACGTACGTCATTCTCTGCCCTTTTGTGACCATGCCTAATTAAAAGCGCCCGATAAAACAGAAAATCCGCGCTGAACTCAGCACGGATGATAGGCGCAATGAATAGGCATGTACCTATGGCATTGTATGATATCCGTTGTTCTTAACTAATTCCAAGGTGACCGTAAACCCATGGCAAAATAAACCTTGCTTAATAGCAAAATTTAGCCATGAATTTCCAGAAACCTCATTATGGAATTTGATTAGTTAAGAACGACCACCGACATCAAAATCTCTCCTTAGGTAACAATTATTTTTACTGTACCTTACTTCCCCGTTGAATGTCAAGTGCTGTAAAATTTCGCAGCCTGTCTTGGCTGATTCAAGCCGGTCAATACCGGCCGTACCTCAACCGTCATGCCCCGAACTGCGCCCGGTGCAAGCGGCTGTAAGCCCCCTCCGCAGCAAGCAGCTGCTCGTGATTGCCCTGCTCGGCAATGCCTTGGTCCGCGACCACCACGATCCGGTCGGCGTTCTTTATCGTGGCCAGCCGATGGGCAATAATCAGCGTCGTCCGACCTTCCGACAGCTCGGCCAGCGCCTGCTGAATCGCCGCTTCCGTCTCCGTATCGAGCGCCGAGGTCGCTTCGTCGAGTATGAGGATCGGCGGATTTTTGAGGAACATGCGGGCAATCGAGAGCCGCTGCTTTTGCCCGCCGGACAGCTTCACCCCGCGCTCGCCGATGAGCGTATCCAGCCCCTCGGGCTGGGACAAGATCAATTCTTCCAGCTGCGCCCGGCGCGCGGCCTCCCAGATCTCCTCATCCGTCGCTCCCAGTTTGCCGTACGCAATATTTTCGCGAATCGTCCCATCGAACAGAAATACGTCCTGCTGCACGATACCGATGTGCGAGCGCAGCGATTGCAGCGTCATCTGCCGGATATCGATGCCGTCGATCGTGATGCTTCCTTCGTCGACCTCGTAGAACCGTGGCAGCAGGCTGCACAAGGTTGTCTTGCCCGCGCCGGACGGGCCGACGAGCGCTACGGTTTCCCCCGCGCGAACGGTAAGATGAACGTCCTGCAGCACCTTCTCCTTGTTCTCGTAGCCGAACTTCACGCCGCTGAAGCGGATATCCCCCTTCAGATGCTCGACATGACGCGCATCCGGCGCATCGTCTACATCCGGGGCGGTCTCCAGCAGCTCCAGATACCGTTTGAAGCCCGCAATGCCTTTCGGATACGTCTCGATCACCGAGTTGATCTTCTGGATCGGCCCGAGGAAGACGTTGGACAGCATGACGAAAGCGATGAACTCCCCGTACGACATTTTCTGCTGGATCACGAACCACGTGCCGCAGACGAGCACGAACAACGAAACGAGCTTCATCAGAATATAGCTGAGCGACGAATTCCACGCCATGATCCGGTAAGTCAACAGCTTGGTCATCCGAAAGCGGCTATTGTTTTCCGCGAAGCGGGCGATTTCATGCTTCTCGTTGGAAAACGCCTGCACGACGCGAATTCCGCTTATGTTGTTTTCGACCCGGGCGTTATAGTCTGCGATGTCTGCGAACATGCGTTTGAAAGCACGCGACATTTTTTGGCTGAAATACAGGGACAAATAGATCATCAGCGGGATGATAATAAAGGTCAGCACGGCCAGCTGCCAATTGATGTTCAGCATAATCCCGAAGGCTCCGGCCAGCGTCATGACGGCAATGAACAAGTCTTCGGGGCCGTGGTGGGCGATCTCCCCGATGTCCATCAAGTCGTTGGTCATCCGGGAGACGAGATGCCCGGTCTTGTTGTTGTCGAAGAAGCGGAACGACAGCTTCTGCACATGATCGAACAGCCTCTTGCGCATATCCGTTTCGATGTTGATGCCCAGCATGTGCCCCCAATATGTCACCACGTAGTGCAGCGCAGCGCTGACCGCATAAATGCCGAGCAGGCCGACGCAACCCCACAAAATCCAATCCCATTTGCCGCTTGGCAGCAGATCGTCCACCACCCGGTTGACGGCAATCGGAAAAGCCAGCTCCAGCAGCGCCGCGATGATCGCGCAGGAGAAGTCCAGCAGGAACAGCCCTTTATATGGTTGATAATAAGCAAAAAAACGCCGGAGCATAAGATAACCCTCTCTCTATCGATACTTTCGTGCCGAGGTAAATGAGACTGATTCTCATTTCCACACCTCATTGTAGGCGGCTTACCTAGAGATGGCAATGGACAAACACGACGGTTTTTTTGTACAAATTGAAAGGGCTTAGCCGAAGTTTTGTACAAAATGAAGCGGCCGTTTTTCGTTTGTCCATTGAGAATCAGATAGGTTCCCTATATGATGGTTTCTAAACGATAATGAGAATCATTATCCATTAACTTTTACAACCTGTCGAAGGAAGGTAACCTCATGAAAGCGGCAAGAAAAGTCATTCATCTGTTCGTCATCGTCTTAAGCTTGGGAGCACTGTTGGCTATGGCAGCATGCGGCGCACCAACCGGAGCTCCTCCCGCTTCTACTGGAAAAACCGCAGACGCTGCTCAGGACAAAGCGCCCGCTACACGCAAGTACACGGATTACAAAGGCAACGAAGTGCAAATTCCCGTGCAGCCGCAGCGCGTCATTTTTGCCGGAGAGACGTTCGGCGATTTGCTGGTTCTTGGAGTCGACGCCGTCGGTGCACAGTTATCTTCGATCAAAGATCACGTCTTCGAAAACCGAGCGAAGCCTATCGCAGATGTCGGCTTCCCGATCAATCTGGAAAAGGTGCTGGAGCTGAAGCCTGATTTGATTCTTGTGGCCAGCACCGACACGAAGCAGTACGAGCAGCTTTCCAAAGTCGCTCCAACCGTCATGTTCGATACGTTCGCCCCGTTGGACGAGCGTATTGCGCTGCTGGGAGATTTGCTCGGAAAGCAGCAGCAGGCCAAGCAGTGGCTTGCGGATTTCAACGCGAAGGCGGAGGCTATGTGGAAGCAGCTAAGGGCGGACGGCATGAAAGACGGAGAAACCGCCTCGGTGTTTACGTATTATCCCGGCGACCGGCTGTTTGTCATGGCGCGCGCCGGGCTTCCGCAAATGTTGTATCATCCAAAGGGCTTCAAGCCTACCCCGATGATTCAGGAAGTGCTGAACGGCAGTCAAGGGTTCAAGCATATCTCGCCGGAGCTACTGCCGCAGTACGCCGGAGACCGCATTTTCATTCTCATTCCGGCCGCCGGTCTGGAGGATGCGCGCAAATCGACGGACGAATTGATGAAAAGCCGCATTTGGCTTGATCTGCCTGCCGTCAAGAATGGCCGCGTCTACTCGATCGATATTTCAAAATCCGACAGCGACGCCTCGACGAGGGAATGGATGCTGGAGGAACTGCCTAGAATGCTTCGGAAATAAGATTACCGATTTATGCGGGAGGTTCCCGGAAGCTTTTCAAGCTGTCATTGAAAAGCTTCTTTGTTTTTTATACAATAGACTTTAATTGATAATCATTCTCAATAACTGAAGGAGGAATGAACGATTGGGCTGCGAATCGGCGAACGCCTCTCCCCTGCGCTCTCTGCTGTTCCATCTGACGGATATCGAGCGAATCCATCGGCCAGTCGGATGGAAATCCGGGAAACAAACGGCCGCTCACCATACGATGCTGATCTTTACCGCCGGACAAGGCCGCTTGGATGTGGACGACAGCCGCTATCACTTCACTCCCGACAGGTGCTTTTTATTCGCTCCCGGGGCTTCGTATCAACTGGAGAACGAATATGACGACGCGCTCCGCTTTTACAAGATCAAGTTTACGGCCGTACGGATTGGGAGCTCTTCGCACGAAACGTTTGCCGGGGAGCTTTTTCCGGAGCGTCGCGAGCTGACCGCGTATCCGTTCTCCCGGCTTGTTCGGCTGACGGAAGAGCTGTACGCCGGCCGGCCCGACTCATGCGATATCGCTTGGTTCAAGCAGCAGCTGCGGTTTCAGGAGCTGCTGGGCTTTGTCATCGAGCACAATCTCCATTCGGAGCGGCCGCTCAGTCCGACGCAGGCGGTCGAAAGCACGGTCCGTTACCTACAGAACCGTTACATGGATAACATCACCGTCAAGCAGTTGGCCCTTCTGGCTCAAGTGCCGCATTGGCAGTACACCCCGATTTTCCAGGAGCTGACCGGCAGGAAGCCGCTCGATTATTTGACCGAGCTGCGGATTAACCGCTCCAAGCAATTGCTGCTGGCTTCGACAGCCCCCTTGAGGGAAATTGCCCAGCAAGTCGGCTTTCGGGACGAGTACTATTTCAACCGGCGCTTTCGTCAAACGACGGGCATCGCGCCGAAGCAGTATGCCCGTCTGGCAAACCGTACCGTTCTGGTCAGGGATTGGACGGGGCACGAGGTCGAAATTCCCGAGCGGCCGGAGCGGATCATTTATTACGGGGAAACGTTCGGGGACCTGCTGGCGCTAGGCATTAAAGCGATTGGCGGCGGCATCTCTTTCTATAAACAATCCTTATTCAAAAACAAACTGCGGGACGTGCACGACGTTGGCTTTCCGATGAGGACGGACGTCCTTGCGGCGCTGAAGCCGGATTTGATCATCTTGGCCAGCTCCGACGAAGCGCAGTATGCCCGCATTGCGAAGATAGCTCCCACGCTGACGTTTAACTCGTTCGCGCCGCTCGATCATCGTTTGCAGACGCTCGGCCGCTGGCTCGGGAAAACGCGCGAGGCGGAGCGGTGGCTGAAAGTCTACAACGCCAAAGCGGCCGCCATGTGGCAGCAGCTTCGCTCCACGATTGAACCGGGGGAAACGGCCTCCGTGTTTTTCTACGATCATGGCAAGCGCTTATTCGTCATGGGAGCCGTCGGTCTTTCGTCGGCGCTTTATCACCCTTACGGCTTTCGGCCTGCCGGGCACATTCAGGAAGTGCTGAATGCGGGCCAAGGATTTACGGAAATATCCGAGGCCAGCCTGCCCGCGTATGCCGGGGACCGTATTTTCATGCTGCTCCCAGCAAGCCCGGAGTCGGGACAAGCGGCGGAGAAGCTGATGAGCAGCCCGCTTTGGCGCAGTCTGCCCGCCGTTCGGAACGGCCGCGTCCATCTGGTGGATGCGGCGCAATGGAACTTCGGCGACGCCTTCACCAGAGCGAAGCTGCTTGAGGCGCTGCCCCGCTGGCTTAACAAAACCTCGTAGGATTAGCCCGACCGACGCAAGTGGGGTATCGGTGCCGGGCATTCGAAACCAAAAAGCGGCGGTTCGGAGCCAAAAATCAAGCTCCAAACTGCCGCTTCCTAAATTATTGTGCTCTCGCCGTGTGGTTTATGATCGCGTCGATCATACGCTCCCAATCGTCACGGTGAAGCTCATGCCCGGTCCCTTCCAGCGTGAGCAGGACGGCTCCCGGAATTTGGTTCGCAAGCGCCACCCCATGCTCGTAAGGCAGGATCGGATCTTCCGTTCCGTGAATGACCAGTGCCGGAGCTTCGATCTCGTGAACCCGGGCGATGTCCGATTCCCCGCCTGTCAACAAGCCGTGATTGAACATGCTGGACAAACGGCTCGCCCTCCTGACTTCCTGGATAGCCAGACGTCTGATTCTCTCCTCATCACACGGATGCTTGGAGCCTTTTAAGATTTTCCATTTTTCTACAGTCTGATCGACGGCCGCCTGCTCGTTCGTCAGATCCACGTTGGCCGCAGCCGCAAAGAAGGCTTCCACCTTTTCCTCCATCGGCGGCAAACCTGGCGCGAAAGCCGACGTCATTACCAGCGTAGCTGTAAGCACTTTTTGCGGGTGCCGCACCGCCGCAAGCATCGTAAGCAGCCCGCCGAGCGACATGCCGACAAAGTGCGCCTGCGAAATCCCGTACCCTTCAAGAACGCGAATCGCATCGTCCGCCATATCTTCCAAGGTATATCCCGGCTGCCCCGGTTCATACGTCGTCGAGCGCCCGACATCACGGTTATCGTAGCGGATCACGTACCTCCCCTGATCCGCCAGACGTTGGCAAAACTCGTCCTCCCACCAAATCATCGATGCGGTGGCTCCCATAATCAGTAAAACGGCCGGGGCGTTTGGATTTCCGAAGCTTTCGGTACATAATTCGATTCCGTCTACTCGCAGCATCTGTTCGTTCATAGTCTGATTCCTCCCAAGATTAAAAATAAAACACAGACTACTGCCTGTGCCTGGAGTCATCGGAAAAGGACGTACGTATCCCCTTAAGAAGATCTTTCCCCGTTCCAACGTACGTCAAAATCAGGGCAGTCTTCAACGGATGGATTATTGGCCTCGGTATTACGATTTGCGGGCATGACAAAAAGAGGGTCAATTCGTCCCTCCCTCTTATAGCTACATAATGTATAACTAAACAGGGTTACCCGTATATGCAGGCAGACCAATCCCGATCACTCTGTACACAGACAGAGCCTTTGAGCACTATTTAATTCGTGAACTCAAGTACGCCGGAATTGGAATTGTCTAACACACGTAACCCTCCGTTCTGCTAAATTTATCCTATCGTAACACGGCATTCGGATTTTCGCAACATTAAAGCCTCCGAAGTGCGTTAATAAGCGGCATCTCTGGCATAATCGCTTGGATTTACGCCATACGTCTTCTTGAATAAAGCGGCAAAATGGCTGAAGTTATTATAGCCTACCAGAGACGCGGCTTGACTGACATTCAGCGTACCGTTCTCCAGCAGCAGTCTGGCTTTCTCCATCCGCTGCTGGCGGACGAATTCGAAGACGGTCATCCCGAACACTTCCTTAAAGCCGATCTTCAGTTTGTAGTCGTTGAGGCTGATTTTGCGCGATAAGGCAAGCAGACTTGGCGGCTGGGCCAACGTCTGCAGCAAAATATCTCTGGCGCTGTAGATCTTGTCGATATCTTCCGTTTTCAAGCTGGAGCTTTTCCTTGCCCGGCTGTCGTTCGCTTCGTAAATAAACGACGCGAGCAGCTCGAGGCACTTCCCTTCCAGAAAAAGCCGCTTGGCCGAGCCGCTATACGGACAGCTCCGCAACTGCTGCACCAGAACTTGAAGCTTTGGACCGATCAAGTCTTCAAAGCAGAAGAAGGGCTTCTCCATCCGGACATCAAGCTCTTGAAAAAGAGGCTGCCAGAGCCGGGCGTCCAAGCGCAGCTCCGCATGCACGATCCGTTTATTTTTCCTGTGCTCTGCATGAATACGGATATCGTTAAAGTAAACAAGCTGCGCAGAGCCGGACTCGCTCGATACTTCCCCCCGCTGCCCTTCCGCAGACCAGCAGCCGCTCCCTTCGATATTCAGCGCAAGTTCCAGATGCGGATACCGAACGCCCATGTCGAAGGTCACATCCTCCCGCCAGATCATATCGCTTAACTGAAGCTCCATGCCGTCCCGAAGCCGAATGCAGCTAAATTGCCCTTCGCCGTATTCCGGCGGGAGCGTACCTGTCTGCTCATACGGCTCCGTCTGCGGAGCGGCGTTCAAATAGCTGAACACGTTCGTCGTCATATCATTAAGCTCGGCAAACTCGGCCTGAATGTTCATCGGTCCCCCCTGGCGAATCTCTACAATGATACAGGATCGCACACATGTATATGATATTGATAATCATTTTCATTAAGGTACAGTATATCATAACCTCTCTTTGATTCAACAAAAAAATCCAGCACAAGGCTGGATTAGAGATTGCAAAAAGCGGCCGGCACACGGCTACGCCTGCTACGTCGCCGATCAAGAAGAGATGCTCCAGCCTCCGGTTTGCTGCTGCAAATTCCAGAGCCGGGCGTATAAGCCTTCGCGCTGCAGCAGGTCGTTATGCCGCCCCTGCTCGACTAAGCGGCCGCTGTCCAACACGATGATGTTGTCGGCATTCTTTATCGTTTTCAGACGATGCGCGATGACAATCACCGTCCTCTCTTGAACCAGGTGATCGATCGCGCGCTGAATCTCCACTTCGTTTTCCGGGTCCAAAGAAGCCGTCGCCTCGTCCAGCAGGACGATCGGCGCGTTTTTCAGAATCGCCCGCGCGATGGAGATCCGCTGCTTTTCGCCGCCCGATAGCGTGCTGCCTCCCTCGCCCACCATCGTTTCGTAGCCTTGCGGCAGCTTCATAATAAACTCGTGGCAGCAGGCCAGCCGGGCCGCTTCCTCCACCTCCTGCTGCGTCGCACCGCTCCGCCCGAAGCGGATATTGTTGCCAATCGTATCCTGGAACAGGTAGACGTCCTGGAACACCATCGACACCTTGCGCAGCAGCGCTTCCGGGTCCATGCTCCGCATATCCTGCCCTCCGAGCAGCACCTTTCCTTCGACGGGATCGTAAAAACGGGCGGCCAACCGGAGAATCGTGCTCTTCCCGCTTCCCGACGGGCCGACCAGCGCAGTGAACGAACCGGCAGGCATCCGAACGCTGATGTTTTTGAGCGTGGATTGCTCGTTGTATCCGAAGGTGACCTGCCGCAGCTCGACGTCGTGCTCTTCGGGAGGAAGCTCGCTGCCCGTCATGACAGGTTCCTTCAACAATTGGACGATACGCTCGCCGGCCTGCTCGTGATAGCGGAACTCTGCATAGTTCACGAGTGCGGTCGTGAGAGGATCGAAAATCCGCGTTCCGATGAGCAAAAACGTAACAAGCGTCATCACGTCGAGCTTGCCGCCCAGCAGCAGATGAACCCCTACGATCACCATAAGGGTCAGTCCGGCTCGAATAAGAGCGATAGCGCTCAGTACAATCGGCCCAAGCAGACCTTCGATCCGGATGCTGTGCCGCATCAGGTCCTTGAACGATTTTTCCAGCCGGACGAAGCGCTCGCCCGTGATATTGTAAGCTTTAATGACCCGGATACCGTTCAAATATTCCTGAAGACGGTTCGCGGCGTCAATCTTGGCCCGCATATGGTTCGCCCCCAGCCTCCGCTGAATTCGGGAGGTGAGAAGCACCAGCACAATCGCCACCGGAAAAGCGGCAAACATCGCGGCCGCCATGCGCCAATCCAGAATGGAAAGCCCGGCAAGGGCCAGCACCGGCATAACCAAAGCGCCGAGCATCTGCGGTACGAGATGCGAGATGCCGTGCTCCACCAGTGTAAAATCACCCATCATCATATTCGCCAAATCGCCGGGGTCGCGTCGGTTCAAGTAGCCGAGGGAAAGCTTCCGCAAATGCTCGGCCAGCTGAGCGCGCCCTTCGGCCGCAGTCTCGTAAGCGCCCCGGAACTGGGCGCGGTATGCCGGCACTTCGCAGAAGAACAAAACAATCAGCGTGGCCGCCATGCCCCCGCACACCCACCAAAGCCCAGTTACATCCAGTGGCGCTCCCGGATGAACGAACGGCTCGAAGATCAGTCTCGCGCCTCCGACCAGCAGAGCAAAAGGCGCGATCGCCATCAGGTTGGCGAGCGTCGTATACAGTACCGGCTTGATCAGCTTCTTCGGCTGGCCCGCCGTGATGTTATGAAGCAGACTCATGTCCTCACTCCTCCCGTCTCGATCTGCCATTGCCCTGCATCCGTGTACGCCTTCCACATTCTGGCATACAAGCCGTTTGCGGCAACGAGTCCGTCATGCGTTCCCCGCTCATCGAGTCGTCCGGCGTTCAGCACGATAATTTGATCGGCATCCCGGATCGAAGACAGCCGGTGCGCGATCACGATAACTGTTTTTCCCTGCATCAGCTGTTTAAGCGCCTGCTGCATCTCGTACTCGTTCTCGGGATCGGCGAAAGCAGTGGCCTCATCCAGCACCAGAATGGGGGCATCCTTCAAAATCGCCCGGGCCACCGCAACCCGCTGCTCTTCGCCGCCCGACAAGTACACGCCGCCTTCCCCGATCAACGTGTCGTATCCTTGGGGCAGCCTGCCGATAAACTCATGGCACTGGGCCGCCTTCGCTGCGGCGTACACTTCCTCCGGCGACGCTCCGGGACGCCCGACGGCGATATTGTTGTAAAGCGTATCGTAGAACAAGAACGTTTCCTGAAAAACAAAAGCAACGGTGTTCATCAGATCGGCTGAGGCCATCTCGCGGATGTCTACGCCGCCGATGCGGATGCTTCCTTCACCTACGTCCCAGAACCGGGGAATGAGATTGGCGACGGTGGACTTGCCGGAGCCTGACGGGCCGACCAGCGCCGTTACCTTGCCCTGCCGCGCGTTGAACGAAAGATCGGACAGCGCCTCGCTCCGGGAAGATCTGCCTTCCGCCCCATAGGAGAAGGAGACGTTATGGAACGTCAAATCGTATGCATCCGGTTTTCTCGGTATCTCCGGCTCCTTTACCGGCTCCTCGGCCAAAATGCGGTCGATCCGCTCGACCCCCTCGTTAATATCGCGGAGCGAGGAGCTGATATTCATAATTTTGAACATCGGGGCGGAGATGCCAGGGGCCATGATCAGAAAGAACAACAGGACCGAGGCGAACGCCACGCTGCCCGGGTCCCGGGCCAGCAGATAGACGCCGACCGGCAGTATAAAGGCCGCAAACGAGCTGAGAATGACTTTAAAGATCAGGAATCCGTTCTGAAATTGATCGGTAAATTTGACGCAATAATCGCGGTAGCGGATCATGTCGTCGTAAAACTTACGAAACGAATGGACCGTCTGCCCGAACACCTTCACCGCCGGCATCCCCCGTACATATTGAACCGCCGATCCGCTCATCCGTTCTAAAGAATCGTAATACAGCTTGACGTTCTTCTTGGACTTTTCTCCCGTCGTGAGCAGGATTTGCACGGTGAAGCCGATTGCTATCGGAATGACGCAGGCCAGCGCCAGCCATCCGTTCAAGGCAAACATTGCAACGATCATCACCAAGGTAGACACCACCACATGGATGAGATCCGGGAGCTGATGCGCGACGAAGGTTTCCACCTTTTCCACATTTTGCTCCAGCGTCTTCTTCACGACGCCCGTCGAGGTGCCGTTCAGCCAGCCGAGCGGCAGCCGTCCGATATGATTGGACAGCTTGACGCGCAGACCGTACAAGATCCGGAACGCCGCCATATGGGAGAACATCCCTCCCGCATACATCAGCAACAGGCTTCCCAGCAGCCCTAGCAGCGCGACGATCCCCCAGCGGATCATCCACGGCCCGTCGGCGGAAGCCGGGTCCGTCGCGTGCTCCAACAGCTCGCGGATAATAAAATATACCGATACGTAAGGAATCAGCATGCAGACTGCACTCAGAGCCGACAAAATGCCGGAAACGATCAGCAGCCCGCGCTTCTCGCCCGCAATTTCGAGCAGTCTTGCGATTCCGTTTTTTTGGTTCACATCTATCCCTCCCCTTCGTTGAACTCGTTCATTGATAAAGATTATCACCAGGGCTTTTCTTTGTCTCCCGGAGGACGGATTATTTATGCGGTTCTACGGATAACTCGCAAAGTTGTTAAGCGGAGTACGAGGAAGGCGAACAGGCACAGCATTATTCGTTTTTGTGGGGGGTATAAGGTAAGGAAGGACAAAGAACTGTAGCGCCTTTTATGAAAGCGAATTCAATTTGAGAGCAGCGAAGCTAAAAAGCTATCCACGTAACTCCCAAAATTACACTTCTTTTTATTTACCGGGAGACTAGTCTAGTGCTCAGGAGCCCTTATTTTCGGGTTAATTTGAAAGGTTGTAGAGGATTGGGTTTCGAAATGTCGAGGAGTGATTTTAGAAGACTGGTTTTAGAGGGGGGGCTTTTAGGATTGATTTTTAGGATTGATTTTTAGGATTGATTTTTAGGATTGATTTTTAGGATTGATTTTTAGGATTGACTTCGAGGATTAAATCGATGGGCTTGTGCCCTTCAAGGGGCAGAGTAATTCGCAAACTTAGGGGAACTGAGATGCGCTACACCGGCCGAAATCGTCGAACGGCCCAATATAGAGAACCTGTGATGCGTTATCGAGCCGATCAAGGGGAGCATTAACATTTTTCGACACACTTAAATGCTCCCCAGTTCCGCTATGCTCCTATCACCGTCTTCAAACTCTGTTTAGCGCACCGGCGTTCCTCTATTCCCCAACCAATTCAGACCACACAAGATTATCGAGCCGGTTGCATTACTCTGCTCCGTGTTCCTCCCAGCTCTCCCTACGCCGTCTCCGCTTGACGAACAAGGTCATCAGCGCCGATACGGCTAACCCGCCGACGAAGCCGCCGGCATGAGCGTAAATGTCGACATTCGGGATGATGAACGAATAAACGAAGCCGATGATTACAATGGTCCATACCGTTTGTTTCGTCTGGTAATCGATCAGATCGCGCCGGAATACGGATAAGTATAGATAAGCGGCATACACGCCGTAGATCGCACCCGAAGCCCCCGCTCCGATATAGTAGTCCGAGTTCAGCCAGGCACTGGCCATATTCCCCGCAATTCCGCTGGCTAGATAGAACGCCGCATAGCGCCAGGCCCCCAGCATACGCTCAAGCGGAGCCGCGAACACGTACAAGGCGAAGCTGTTAAAAAGCAAATGCTGGAACCCAATGTGCACGAAGATGGCCGTCACATAGCGCCACGGTTCCGGCTCGAAGCCCGGAATGCCGAACATGGCGCCGAACCGGAGCAGCGTTTCGCTATCTTTGGACGATCCGTACCACTCCATTGCCGCCATCACCAGCAATTGAATCAAGATGATGGCTGTTGTCACCGGATAAAGCCGAACGTATTGACCTAAGCTTTCCCTACGCGCAAACATGTACTCGCTTCCCTTCCCTGCGATGCAAAAGTATCTCCTAATTATAGCGGCTTCTGCGCTTATTGTGAAATCGGCGCATAAAAAAAGGAGATGCCCAAATGAACGGCACCTCCTTCTACAGACGGTTTATGACGGACGTCCTACCTGCCTCCTTTACAAGCGCAGCGCTTGTCTCAAGTAGCGTCCGGTGTGGGAAGCTTCGCATGCCGCCACTTCCTCCGGGGTTCCCGCTGCGACGAGCGAGCCGCCCGCTTCTCCCCCTTCCGGGCCGAGATCGACGACCCAATCGGACTCGCGAATGACGTCCACGTTATGCTCGACCACCATCACCGTGTGGCCCGCATCGACCAGTTTGTTCAACAAAACGAGCAGCTGCCGCACATCACCGGGATGCAGGCCGGTAGTCGGTTCGTCCAGCAAATAGAGCGTGTGCGTCTTCGTTTTTTTGCTCAGCTCCTTGGCCAGCTTGATCCGCTGACCCTCTCCGCCCGACAGCGTCGTTACGGACTGGCCCCACTGCAAATAGCCGAGCCCCACCTCGCAGAGCAGCTCAATCGTTCTGGACATTTTGTCCTGATCCTTCAGGACGGAAAGACTTTCTTGAACCGTCATTTCGAGCAGGTCAGATATCGTATAGCCTTTGTAGGTAATGCACAGCACGTTATCCTGAAACCGTCTGCCACGGCAGGCGGGACACCGCACTTCCAGATTCGGAAGAAAATGCATGTGCAGCAACAAAACGCCAAGTCCCTGGCAGTTCTCGCAGCGGCCGCCCGGCGTGTTGAACGAAAAGTGCTTCGACGTCAGCTTGCTCCGCTTCGCCTCCGGCAAGCTGGCGAACAGGTTCCGAATCGAGGTAAACACTTCGGTATAAGTCGCAATGTTCGAACGCTGCATCCGCCCGATCGGCGACTGATCGACGGTAATCCAGTTCCCGATATGCTCCAGACCGGTAATAGCTCCGCAGCCTTCGCGTTTCCCCGCTTGCTCGTCCGGCGCGAGCAGATCGAACAGGAGCGTCGATTTCCCCGAACCGGACACGCCGGTCACCGAAATCAGGCAGCCGAGAGGAAACGAGACGGTAATGTGCTTTAAATTCCGCGCATGAGCATCCCGGATGGTCATGAAGTTCCCGTTGCCCCGCCTTCTGACCCGCCCCGGGCCAAGGCGGCTCTCGTCCCGCAAATAAGCGCCCGTGACCGAGCTCTCATATAACTTCAGAGCTTCCAACGGACCCTCGCCGACGACGGTACCTCCCATAGCGCCCGCCCCGGGCCCCAAGTCAATGACATGATCCGCCGCACGCATCACCTCGACGTCGTGTTCGATGACAAGCACCGTATTTCCCAGATCACGCAGCTGCTTCAGGACGTGAATTAACCCTTCCGTGTCCCGCGGATGCAGCCCTGCCGAAGGCTCGTCCAAAATATACAGCACTCCGGTGAGACCGGAACCGAGCAAGGAAGCAAGCCGAATTCGCTGTGCCTCTCCTCCGGACAGCGTCACTGTCTGCCTGTGAAGCGACAAGTACCCTAAGCCGACATCGATCACCCGTCTCAGCCGCTCCGGCAAATCGTTCAGCACCGGCTCCAGCATCTCTCGACCGGCCGGCGGCAAACTTCCCGGCAAACTGTTCAGCCACGACAGTACGTCATCCAGCGACCAAGAAGATACCTCGGCAATCGACGCTCTGCGTACCGTCACCTGGCGGCTCTCCTTGTTCAATTTCGTTCCTTGGCAGCCGCCGCACGTTTGCTGACGGAAAAACGCACCTACGGACGCCGAGCCGTTCGGGTCGCCGTCTTTTTCCAAGTAGCGCCGCCACAAGCTTGTAACGACGCCTTCGAATTTTCCTCTGCCGACCGTTTTAGGAGGCTGGACGTTCGGGAAGTGTCGCAGGAAGTCTTCGCTTTCCACGCCGTAGAACAACAGATCGCGCTGAACCTGACCGTATTCTTTCAACGGCTGATCCGGATCGAAGACAAAGCCGTAATGCCTGGCGGCCGCCTGCAAGATGCTGTTCTGGTAGTCGATGAGTGACTCGTACCAAAAGGTCACGCATCCCCCGCGCAGGCTCAGCTCTTCGTCGAAGACTGCCTCCAGATTCAGGCTGGCTATGCTGCCGAGCCCATCGCACGTTCCGCAGGCGCCCTCCGGCTTGTTGAACGAGAAATGTCCCATCGTCAGCTTGGGAAGCTCGGCCGCACAATTCGGGCAGCGAACGTATTGCAGTTGGCCGGACGCTTCGTCTTCCTCGGTCAAGCCGCCCGCCTCTTCGAACGAAGGCGGAACGGTCGTGCCGCAGGACGGGCATGGCCGCTCCCCGAGCTTGGCGTACAATAGCCGCAAATACGTGTAAATGTCTGTCACGGTGCCCACCGTCGATCGCGGATTGCGGTTCGTGACGTGCTGTCCTACGCTGATCGATGGAGACAATCCGGCGATGGAATCCACCTTCGGCTTGCTGATCGAATCCGTGACCATTCCCATGGATTCCATATACTGCCGCTGGCATTCCTTCTGCAGTGTATCCATTGCAAGCGTCGATTTGCCTGAGCCCGATGGCCCGGTCAAGACGACCAATCGATTTCTGGGAATCGTCAGCGAAATGTTTTTCAAGTTGTTTTCACGGGCGCCCCGGATAAGAATAGCTTCTTTCAACTATACTCCTCCTTTATCGTTGATCTTACAAACGAGTATCTTTTTTTACAAACGCGCCGCTCCATGCAGCGCTCTTGCCGACGAAAGCCCTCTTTCCCGATTCCATACGGGACTCACCGTCTGCACAGGCTGCGATCGGCATCTATATGATCGTTCGACTCCTTTCCTCATTCGAGCTTCACCCCCATCATACTACATTGATGCAAATGCGAAGGTTCAAGAGTTTATATCCCATGTAAATAAGCTATTTCATCCCGAACATTCGACACGTACTTTAGAGTTTTAAATGAAGTATACGAAGAGGGTCACCCTGAATGCGGAATCTTCGGTCGGAACGTCCACCGAGCAGTTCCGTCACGCTTCGGGAGAAGCACGGTCAAGAAGCCGATAAACAAAAAATAGGCCGCTCCCGCGGATCTCCAAACCGGGAACGGCCTACCTTATGTTTTCATTTATTGAGCAGACGCAGCACAATCGATTCGTACCATCGCCATGAGAGCAGCGCCTTGCTCCCCAGGCTCAGTTTAGCCCCTCTGCCGAGCGGATAACGCAGCTTGGGATGCTTCGACCGGACGACGCGGACAATGGTATCCGCAACCTCCGCCGCGTCCGGGGCGGTAGCGGCGGCTTGCTTCGAGTACCGCAGCACCTTCTCCAGAAAATGCCGGTAAGGCGAAGCTACGGAGGTGCACATGGAGGCAAAGCCTTTTTGCCAAATGTCCGTCTTGTAGGCGCCCGGCTCGATGAGCACGACGTGAACGCCGAAGGGCTTCATTTCGAGCCTTAACGACTCGCTGAAGCCTTCCACGGCGAACTTGGACGTGCTGTAAGGCGCGTAGCCGGGAAAACCGCTGCGCCCGCTGACGCTGCTGACGTTGACGATGCACCCGGACCTCCGCTCCCGCATATGCGGAAGCACGGCCTTGGTTGCCGCGATCACGCCGAATACGTTCGTCTCCAACTGCTGCCTCCACTGCTCCATCGGCACATCTTCTACATAACCGCCGACGGCAAAACCCGCATTATTCACGAGCACGTCGATCCGGCCGTACGTTTTGACAATCGAACCGACGGTTTGCCCGATCGCCTCATGATCGGTAACATCCAGAGGCATGATATCGATCAGCTCCTGGACCCCGCTGCGCTCCGCCCTCTCCAGAAGCGCTTCGCATTTGTCCGGATTGCGCATCGTCGCAACAGTTCTATAGCCGGCGCGCGCAAGCGCGACCGACGTTAACAAACCGAAGCCGCTGGACGCACCTGTCACCAAGGCTACCGGTTGGGCGTTGTCCATCGAAATCCCTCCTTCTCCTGCTCCTATCTCAAAATTTATATTTTTTCATAAGCGGGATGCCGATGCCGTTCAGCGTCTTGTGCAGCAGCATCCAGCCCGAACGCCGACGGAAGGGCAAATGACGGTCGTAAACGGCGCTGTATTCGATATCCGCGACCGCTCCGCGGTTGCGCTTGAACTGCGCGGCCCCAGAGCTTTCATGGAGCAGATGGCCGTTCGTCCGGGCAATGCCGATTAGTACTGACGACAGCATGCGGTACAAGCCGACCTCCTGCGGAAGCGACGTATCGTAACCGAAGATCGGCGTGGTCATGACCCCGTTGCGGCAAAAGAAGCCGAGCACCGCATCCAGCCGTCCCGTCGGCTTGTGACGAAGCGCATGAAGCTCCAGCAGCCCTTCCTTCCAAGCCAGCTTGAAAAAACTCGTACCGAACTGCGGATTATGGTACGAATATTTATCCAAATAAAGCGCCCGGTACAGGTCCGCCAGCCGGGGCATATCCGCCTCCGTCAGCTCCTCCGGACCGACGGCTTCGTAGTGGTGTTTGTCCATCAGTCCGTAGTCCCGTTTCAGCAGCCAGCGGGCTTTGGCATTCATCCAGGCATCGTCCGACGGCTTGAGCAGATAGATCTGACGGCTCGGAACCATGCGGAAGCCCAGCTTCTCCAGCGCATCCATCATCGTAGCGTTCGTCGTCCGGTCGAGCGACCGGAAAATCAGCGTATGCTGCGGAAACGAACGGAGCAGGAAACGGACCGTATCTTCCATTTCCTCGTCAGCCAGCTCGGGATACAGATTGGTCGACAGCAGCCAGTTGTTCACTTGCACCGTGCGGTTGAACCCGCTCCCCTTCAGCAGCCAGCCCATGGCGGTAAGCAGCCCGCTGAGCGCAAGCTGCGCCGGGCGTGACTTCAGCAGATACAGCTCCTGCTTTGCATAGGTGACGTAGTGGGTGTACGGAGAACAGACATATGAATTGTCGTACTCCGTCTCATTGACGGTCACCGGCAAAACCTTGTCGTTCAACTGAAGCACGTGCAGCTTTGTTGACAGGTTCGGCACGAAAGTTTCGACTGGCTGGCGGAGCAGCGGAAGCAAATAACGCTTGGCATAGCTGCCGTCAGCCGTATCAGGCCATTCGAGATGCCCGATCGATTCGCTATCGAATAAGCGCAGCATCGAGGTCAAGGCCGAACCTCCTCTCCACCCTCCGAAGCTTCCGGTCTCCCGGCTGAAAAGCATACGCCGTAAATTCGAACCACGGCGTGCGGCAGCCGACCCGATCGCAAAGACCGGTCAATGCGTTCGCCACGGCTGTCTCGGTCTCCGCCCGCTTGCCGTCCTCTACTTGCAGGGAAACCTCAAGCCGGTTCGGTGTGTGGAGCACAACGCGATACGCTTCGATGTCGCCGGAGGCCGCAAGCAGCGCCCGGCTGACAAAATCGGGAAATACACGTACCCAGCCTTCCCCATCTCGAGCCGGAAAATAGAACAAGTCGTCGCAGCGCCCTTCGATCGCTTCAATCGCCATAAACGGCGATCCGCAAGGACAAGGCTCCGAACGTTCGGTCAACACGTCGTTCAGACGGTAGCGGATCATCGGCTGTGTCATTCTGGAAAAATCGGTAATAATAGGAACAAACTTCCGCAGCTCAAGGTCCACATATTCTTTCTGGATGACTGCGATATCTTCATTCATATGCAGCGTACCGTGAGCGCATGTAGCGGCAAGAAAACCTTCGGTACACTGGTAAACCTGATGCAGCGTTTGGCCGAACGTTTCCTCGATATACCGGCGGTCGAGCGGGTCCAGCACCTCGGCCACCGACACGATGCGCCCGGGCGCGATCGATAACCGTCCCTCTCTTTGCTGCTCCGCAAGCAGCCGAAGCATGGAAGGCGGCGCGACGAGCAAGGTCGGCTGCTGCTCCCGGAGCCGGTCCAGATGGCGCTCCACAGGATCGAGCAGATCGTAGAACCAGAATTGCAGCCGCCGACTGCCAACCGCCGCATACAAGTTGCTGTTGGCGCGCAGAAAAAAGGCGATGCGGTGCTTGCCGAACAACGATCCCGGCAGCACCTTGGCCAGTACGGCGCCAGCCCAGGCCAGCCGCTCCTCTCGGCTGACGAGAAACAGTCCCCGGTGCCCCGACGTTCCGGACGATAGGCCGATGGTCGTCCCCCCGATCATCGGAGTGAAATCCCGTGTTTGTTCCGCGCGGAGCGCCAGAGCAAAGGCTTCCTCTTGAAGGATTCCCGCCGTATTCAGACGGTCAAATTGCTCCATCATGATTTGTTTGTCGATTATTGGAAACTCCCGCCACTCCGACAGCGGTCGATTCCCCCACCATTCCCGGTAAAAGGGGGATTGCAGCTGCACCCGGCCCAAATGGTTCCGGATGCGCGCTTCCTGCCACCGTTCGAGCGAAGCCCGGTCCGTCCATCGGCGTCCGTGGCGGGTAAGCCAATAACGGGATAAAATGCGCAGCAAATCGGTAAGCATTACAGCGGTTCCCCCCCTTGAATCCACTTCTCCCAAATCTCCGGGCAGTGGGAGGGAACGATACGCAATGCCGGATACCGCTGCTGCAGCCGGACAAGCCGTTCGAAGCTGTCCCGGTACTGGCGCCGGTTCGGCATGACCAGTCCGGCAAGCGGGTGCGGCGGGCGGTTCTCGCGGATCGCCCGGCTCGACCAGGCCGCATCGGCACAGAGCAAATAATCATGGGTCTCGGTCGACAGCAGCAGCCCGATCTGCCCGTCCGCATGCCCGGGAAGGTCGATCGCAACCAGACTGCCGTCACCCAGCACATCGATGCCGCTGGAGAACGGGAAGTCCGCTGGCAGTTCGACCTTCCGGTCCCGGAGAATCGGCTGCGAGCGGCGTTCGAACGATTCCGGCAGCAGCCCGGGCAGGTACGCCCTGCGCAGGGCCGCTAACCCGCGCAAGGACTTCACCGCGTTGTACGCCTCCGGAACATACAAAAATCTGGCGTTCGGGAAATCGTGCAGACCGGCCACATGATCGGCATGGAAATGCGTTACGATCACCGTCTGCACCTGCTCCGGAGTCACGCCGCAGACCGCAAGCTGCCGCACCGCGCTTTCCTCCTCGCGGAATACGACGGGCGTAATCATACGGTACAGCCGCTCCGGCAGCCGGTTCGTTTCCTGGATGAACCGCTCCGAATATCCGGTGTCGACGACAATCGTGCCGAACGCCGGATGCTCGATGCAGGCGAATATCGCCGGAATGCGGCACGAACGCAGCGAGCCGCCCCGAAGTGTTACCCATTCGGGATGCGTGCAATAGCCTGCCGCGAACAAGCGCAGCTTGACCTTGGGGATCGGCAGCCCTCTTTCTTCTCTCTGTTGTCTATATGTCATGCTTACTCCTCCACCACTGAGCAAAAGCTTCCATTCCTTCGTCCACGCGAAATTTGGGCGAATAGCCCAGCTCCCTTCGGGCCGCGCTAATATCCAGCGTCTGGCTTCTCCCGATCATGCCCGCGACCGCCCGGGTGAGCATTGGCTCGCCCCGGCCGGGAAGCAGACGTGCGGACAGCTCCATCAGTGCGGCGACGCCGTAAGCGGCGGCATAAGGCAGCCGTTTGAACCGGACCGGAACGCCCAGTTTCCCGAACAGCTTGGTTACCGCTTCGGCAAAAGGCATCGGCTCGCCGTTCGTAATATTGTAGACGCGTCCCGCCACGGAAGCGGCCGGGGCCGCTTGGCACAGCAGCAGCGCATCGACGGCATTGTCGACATACGTCAAGTCGATCAGCGCCTTCCCTCCTCCGATCAGCGGGATACCCTGCACCGCATTGGTTTCGATCAGCCGCGGCAAAATCGAAGCGTCTCCCGGACCGAACAAGGCGCGCGGACGCACGATAACGCTCTCCAGCCCCGCCGCCCCGGCCCGCGCTACGGCCTCCTCGGCCAGCCGCTTCGTCGCGGCGTACGGGCTGGCTTGACGACGCGGCAGCGGGTCCGATTCCCGGGCGCCTAGCCTGTGGGAACCGCCGAAATACACACTGGGCGTCGACACGTGAATAAGCCGGCCGACCTGATGCCGCAGGCAGCCGGCGATAACATGTTCCGTCCCGAGAACGTTGCTATCGTAAAAGTCGTTGTATGGTCCCCACGATGCCGATAACGCGCCGCAGTGAAATACGGCTTGTTGACCGGCACAAGCGGCATCCATCCGCTCCCGGTCCCGCAGGTCCACCTGCACGAAACGGATGCCCTGCCGCCGAAGCTCCTCCCCGATCGCCGGTTGTCTACCTAATGCGGTAACGTTCCAACCCTCGTCCCGGAGCCGGAGAGCAAGCCGTCTGCCCAGAAAGCCTGTTCCTCCGGTCACTAAGGCATTCCTGCTCATGATGTCCCTCCGTTCCATTCGATATCGCCGGTCGAAGCTTCCATAAGCGTCTGTTTGCTGGCGGACGCGGCTCTCCGAAGCTCCAACAGCAGAAAAAGCTGCTCTGCAAATGGTCGCGGGTCGCTCCAGCGGAACACGACATCCCGGGCTGCGGCATACTTGGATAGCCATGCCGCGAAGGCCCGCCACGAGCGGCTTCCCGTAAGGCCGCAGGCCAGCATGGGCACCCCCAGCATCCCCCGCGAGGCCGGCTGCGGCTCGATCACTGATGCCCCCGGCGTTTCCGGATGCAGCAAGGCCGAGGCCAGCCTATCCTCCGGCCGGAACAGATGGATGCCGCTAGTCGTCCGCGGATTGCATTCGATGGCGTACAGCTCTCCCTGCTTCGTCTCGATAAAATCAAATGCGATTTGCCCGGTGAACCGTTCCATGCGGACAAACTGCCGTACCCATTCGAGAAGGCCGGAATGGTACAGCGGTTCAAAATATACGCTGGCCCCGCCGCGGACGGCGTAATCGGCAGCGTAGGCGGCATGAGCCGCGAGTCTGCCTTCGTACGCGATGCTGTAGGTGCACAGGGTTCGCCCGGAGATGAACTGCTGAACAACCCATGGATAGCTTTCGGCTTCCAGTCGGACTTCGGTGGGGGTTTCCCCGGTAATCCGGGTCCTCTCCTTCGCTGCCTCCCCTGCTTCCCGGCCGCCTGGCTTCACGATGCGAACCTTGGAAGCGAAGCGTGAAAATTCCGGCTTCACGACATAGCCGTCCCGGAATACTTCCTCCGGACTAGAGGCAATTCGCTCCGTGAATTGGGCCAACTCCTGCGGAGAGCGCATCCGCTCCGTATGCGGAACGGACAAGCCGAGCTCTTGAGCCCGGCGGATGAACTCCCATTTGCTGTGCAGCCGCCGGAGCTGTTCCAGCGGCGGAGCAGCGACGCGGCATATCCGGCTGAGCCGTTCCAAACCGGCCGACACGTAAAAAATCTCCTCGCACGTCGGGATCAACCAAGCGATGTCTTCACGCTGTACGATCTCTTCGAGCGCCGCAATGAAGCGTTCCGGTTCGCGTGCCGGACCGGGCACCGCATGGCTGCGGGCAACCGACTTCGATACGCGGCACAGGTGATGCCGCACGCTTTCGGCCGCGTGTACCTCGCAGCCGGCTGCAGCGAGCAGCCGAGCCAGCTCCAGAGCTGCCGGAGCGCGGCCGCCGGTAATCAACACCTTCAGGCGTTCAAACGAAGCGGCACGCTTTTCAGTAGTCAAGCACAACGCCTCCCAGCGTCAATCCTGCCGAAGTGCCGATCAGCAGTACGCGGTCGCCCCGCTCGATTCTTCCTTGACGGATCGCCTCGTGCAGGCCCATCGGAATCGATGCGGCAATCGTATTGCCATGATCGGGCGTAATGTACAACAGCTGCTCTTCGGAAATGCGCAGCTTGCGGCTGAGCAGCCGCATCGCCATCGCGCTTCCTTGATGCGGAATGACCAGCTTGATGTTCGCAATGGAGCACTCTGCCCCCGCAAGAAGGCGGTTCATGAAATCCGGCAGCTTCTTCGAAGCCATCCGAAACAAGGGCTCTCCCTGCATGTCGAACAAGTAATGCTCTGCCGCCTCCGGAGCAAAAGCCCCTGCAGGACGGCCGCTGCCGCCTCCCCGAATTTCGGAGAGATGGGCTCCTTCGCTGTACGTTTCCATGCAAGCGGAGAGAATTCGCGAACGCTCTTCCGGCCCGGACTTCGCAATGACGGCTGCCGCCGCCCCGTCGCCAAAGAGCGCTGCGCTTTCCTTTTGCTTCCAGTTCAAGCCTTTGGAGGCGATCTCGGTCGACACCAGCAGGACGCGGCGGTACCGCCCGGCGTCTACCATATAGGACATCACATCGAGGCCGGCGACAAAGCTCAGGCACGTCGAATTAATGTCGAAGGCAGGAACGCCGGAATGCTGCTGCCCCATCGCTTCCTGAATTAAAGCAGCCGTGCAAGGAATCGGCTGCTCCATCGTCCCGCTCGTGCATACCAGACAATCGATATCGTTGAACGTCAATCCAGCCGCTTCCAAAGCGGCATAGGCCGCTTTCGCTCCCATAAAAGAAGCCGTTTCGTCCTCTGCGAAATGGCGGTGAACGACGTTTGTTTTTTTGCGTACCCAGCCTTCCGGCACGCCTAAGGCCCGATCCATCTCTGAATCGGTGACCCGGCGCTTCGGCATATATTTACCGGTTCCGATAATTTTTACATGACGAGTTTGCATACGTATCCTCTGCTTTCCGTGTGTGCGTGTATGATTCAAGCCATATTTTTATTGTAAAGAAAAATCGGCCGGAACATAGTACTAACTTTGTCTAATACCCCTTAAAGCCTATTATCCATTCGCGACAGCCCCGCCGTATCCCTTTTCGAAACGCAAAAAAACCGCATATTCCGACACGGAATGCGGTCATTTCACTGCTTAACTATGGACATTTCGTCGTACAACACTACGCTGCTCTGCTGGCGGGCAGCAATTTTTTGTAGCTCGCGGAAAGGAAGTTCATATAGATACGCAGGCCTCTCCAGCTTAAGTAAGCAATCCCCCCAATGATACCCCCGGCGATAGTGGAAACTACCATGCTCCACTCGGTCGGAACGTCTATACCGGGTCCGAGATTCATCTGAATCCCGGGAACGCCGAGTGTGCGGAGGAATCCGGCTATGAAGACGAGAACCGCGCTAAACCCAAACCCGCCGGCAATTGTGGCAAGCACAGGGATGACCATGATGCTCAGCAGCCCTGTCGAGCAATAGAAGCCGGCCATCATCAGGACATTCGCGAATGACCTTTTTGCCGGGCCCTTTTCCATAATATATTCGCTCCGGTACGCTTTCGCCAGCATGCGCGGGTCGCCGAGCCGGGCCAGAATGGCGTCCTCCGACTGGCCATTGGCCACGCCTTCCGCAATATGGCTCTCGATTTCCCGGATCGCGTCCAGCCGCTCGTCTTCCGGCATTTTCTCCAATAGTTGATACAGTTTTTCTAAGTACGCTCTCGTCTTCGGACTCATAACGGTTCCTCTCCCCGATACAATTGAATTTGATAAACTGCCGCGTCCAGTTTGTTCCATTCGCGGGACATCGCCTCCAGCAGAAGGTGTCCGTCGGCAGTCAGGCTGTAATATTTGCGCGGCGGGCCAGCTTCCGATTCCTTCCAGAAGGACTCGATATAGTTCTCTTTAAGCAGCCTGCGCAGAAGAGGGTACAGCGTCCCTTCCGTCACGGCAAGGGGCTCCCATCGATCTAATAGTGTCACCAGCTCGTAGCCGTATCGCGGCTGCTTGCTGACCAGCAGCAAAATACAGTACTCCAAAATTCCGCGTCGAACCTGGGAGGTCCACTCCGTCATATCCATACGATCTCCCCTTCCACTACTATGCTAGCACACACTACCTTGTTTTGCAAGGTACTTGGCGTAATGTTTTTCCGGATCAAAAAAAGACCCGCGCCCGGGCTCCTTCGGTTATCGAAGAAGCCGCGTGCACAGGCTGCGATCTGTTATATCACGGATTCGTTGCCGTACTTGCCTCCACCGGCTCGGAATTCGATCTTGCGCCGACGGCTTTGATGACGAAATCGTACGTTTTGGCCGGGTCCGCGTTATTGACGGTGTATTGGTATGCGCTCTGCCCTTTCACTGCCGGAACGTATACGCTCCAGTTCGTGCCGGCTTTGTCGTTCTTTTCGTAAATCCGGTAGCCTCTGACCGGTTCGGACGTGGACGCGGGAGCGTTCCAGGAGATGACGGCGCTGCGGTTTTTCAGCTCGGCCTTGGCATTCTCCACCTTGGACGGCTTGCCGTCCGTCCGCTTGATGCTGTACTGGTCGTAAACGGCCAGCGGTTCGTTTTTGGCGGCGGTATATGAGGTGAATTTCAGGATGCCGTCCGTGACTTGAACGTCCACGAACATTTTTTTGTTCGGCTGGGCGTTTTTCACGGAGAAGAAGTCCTTGATGTTCGGATTGATCTTGTAAAACTTGGCGGCCGCCGAATTGCCCATCAAATACACCGAGCCCTTCGGATTCACCACATTGCCCTGCTCGTCGACCACAACGTCTTTGATCGCCTTGTTGCCCAGCATCTGATGCGATCTCATATACAGGTGGTCGTGGCCTTCCAGCACCATATCGATGCCCAATTCGTCGAAGACGGGAATCAAATATTTGCGGTAAAATTCCACGCGATCCGATTCCGCATCCGCATTATCCCCGGAGGAATACGCTCCCTTGTGCATCGCGACAATTTTCCATTTTTTATCCGACTTCGCCACTTGGTTATGCATCCAATCGACCTGAGCTTTAAAGCCGGCATCGGCCTTGTACGGATCGACCTTGCCTTCATACTGCGTATTGATCTGCATGAAGAGCGCATCGCCGTATTCGAAGGAATATACCGTGCCGTCTTCGGTGCCGGTGCCGACGCTTTTGGGCAGGTTAAAATGATAGTAGAAGTTGTTGTTCGGATGATCCTCGATCTCATGGTTGCCGACGATCGGAGCGAATGGCACGTTCGCAAATTCTTTCTGCGGGATCCCCAAGAACCACTGCCACTGCTCCTCCAGATCCCCGTCATCGACCAGATCGCCCGTCAGCAGCATGAATTTCGGGTCGCCGATATGATCGATCGCTCTGCGGAACGTATCCTGCCACAGCTCAAAATTTCCTTTGCTGGAGCCTTGGGTGTCCGTCGTATAAATAAAGTGAAAATCGTGATTGTTCGCATGGTCGGTCGTGAAGGAGCCGACCGGACTCCAACTGTCCGCCCTTCCGCTGCCTGCGCGGTACTTGTATTTCGTGCCCGGCTTCAGGTTGTTCGCCGTCACCTTGTGGTTCGCGAACGAGGTCGTTTTATTCGAGCTTCGGTCGCTGCTTTTCATCAGCGTCTTCACGATTTCCGTCGTTCCCGTGAAGGTCATCGCCTCTTGCTCGGGGAAGGTTCCCCCCGGAGCTTTGGAAGCCTCGACGATCTGGACGACGGTCCCTGTGACGTCCGTACCGGTATACCAGTCAAACGAGAGGCTGGTCTTCGTATCCCCGTTAAAGGTCATATTCAACAAGGTCGGCGCGCCCGCCGCAGAAGCACCTCTCGTTGTGAAGCTCCAAACGATCGGACTCGTCAGAGGCACATTATCTGCGGCTCCCCGGACAAGCTCCTTCGGCACGGTGACCGTATACGATTTGCCCTCGGCAAAATCCGGGTGGTTAATCGCCAGCGTATCGCTGCTGCTGACGCCCACGGACACATTGCCCAAGGAGGTGTTGTTCTGGTCGACGATGCTTACGCTCGGGCCGCTGTTCAAAGCGATCGCTTTGTTGAATTTGACGGAGACGGCCGCGTTCGGCGCGACATCGCTCGCTCCGTTGGCAGGAGCCTGCAGGACGCCTAAGGTCGGAGTCGGACCGCCGGTTTTCCGGTCGCCCTTGACGATCACGTCCTTGATCCGGCTGGAGCCGGAGCTGGACACGGTCCCCCCGCTCACGCTCTTCGTCGAATTCACGACCCAACGGATGTACAGCAGGTCGTTGTCGTCGGCCTGGCTCGGAAGCGGAGCGTCGATCAGCTTGCAGCTGTTGTTATTGCAGTTGAAGTTCGTCTGCTCCAGCACCAGAGTGCCCCCGGGAAGGTCGGTCCAGTTCGATTGGTCCGTGCTGAATTGTACCTTGAAGTCGCGCGGACCCGTGCTGGAGGACGTCTGCTGGGACGATAGCGTCAAGTTTTCGAAGCCCTTGGTGGATATCGTGGCAAGCCAATACTTTTTGCCCGTTCCGTCGTTCCACCCTTGATTGCGGATACTGCGCTCTCCGGAGTCGTAGGTGTATTGATTCGTGTTCGTACCTACGTCCCGGAATGTCGATGATGTCTTGTACACTCCGCCCGTTGCAGGGAACACGCCGTCGGTTCCTTTATCCTTGAAGATCCATTCCGCAACAGTTTCTTTGGCCGCAGCTGCCTGGCTGTCGGCTGCCTCTTCCGCCCCAGCGCTGCCGGCCCATTGGAACGCAAATAATAGAGAGGCGAGCAGCAGAGATACGGCTCTGCGCCACATTCGTTTCGGATACCCGTTCTTTGATTCGTTGTTCACTTGATCTACTCCTTCCCCATGTGTGCTTGTAACCGTAAATTCCGCCGGACGACCCGGCGGCTTCATCCCTGCGGGGACCCCTCCTTTCATCTCCTTATTCGCGTTCGCGGGCTAACCATCGTTATGCCTGCGAAGCCCCCATTGCGGGGCTACCCCCATCGTATCGAAAACCGGCTCCCTGCAATATGTATATCTGTAACTTTTTCATGGAATATCCTATCTTCCCATTCCATGGTATACTTTTGCTTGGAAAGGGGTATGTCAAGATGGGCGGAAACCAGAACGAGATCATTCAAAATTATTTCAAAACGCTGCAGCTGGAGCTTATTGTCGCCAGCTACTGCGAAAGAGTCACCCAGAATTGGAAGAGGCCGTTAAGGACGGACGGCTTCAACCGCTTTTATTTGATCCTGGGCGGGGAAGGCTGGCTTCAAGTCAAGCAGCAGGAGTTTTATCCCGTTTCGGGGCAGCTGTATTTTTTGCCGTCGGACACCCCTTTGGCGTACTCGATCATTAGCGCCAACACCTTTCACAAGTACTGGTGCCATTTTTCCGCGAACGTTGGCAGCTTTCATCTCTCCCATCTGATCGACTTTCCTTACTATATCGAAGTGGATGACATGCCCTATATGCAGCAGTTGTTCGAGCAGCTGACGAAAGTAAATCAAAAGAGCGACGACATCACGTCCCCGCTCAAAGCAAATATGATTTTATATGAAATCTTGTCGTACTATATGGACCGGCTCCCGCCGCAGGCGATTCGGCTGTCCTCCTCCCCGGCGATCAGCCGGTCGAATCAAATTTTGCAGTATATCGAAGAGCACCTTGCCGAGCCGTTGACGCCGAAAGCGCTGGCCGAAGCGTTTCATTACAGTCCGAACTATTTCTGCCGGTACTTCAAAAACTTGTTCCATGTCACGCCGATCGAATATATTAACAAGGTCCGGATCGAAAGGGCCAAATGGCTGCTCACCCATTCGAACCAATCCATCGAAAAAATCGCAAGCCAGATCGGGCTGGAACGGTTTTATTTCTCGAATCTGTTTAAGCGGTCCACCACGCTGTCCCCCAGCGAATACCGGCAAGCCGTTCGTTCGGCCCCCGGCCGGGAGGCGGATCTGGAAGAAGGCTGATTCGTTGGAGCGGGGACCCGGACAAGCTTAATTCACTCTTTGAAGAAACCATTTTTGATTGTCCGTGTTTTGAAAAGGCCATTGGTGCAAGAACGCCGGGTCTTCGTGCGAACCGTATTTCACGTCCAGAACTTTGCCGCTATGCTTGGCGGTAATTTTGTAAGAGCCGTCGCCCAGGGGCTCGATGCTCCACCTTTGATTATTCCCACCGCTATCAGACCATTGAATGATATACGCCCCGTCAGCGTAGGAGTTATCGGCAACATCGAGCACTTTACCGCTATGTAAGGCAACAATCTTATAGAATCCGTCGCCAGCAGGAACAATTTTCCACTGTTGATTGCTCCTATTATTATAAGTCCAGGTTTGGATGGCCGCGCCATCGTCTGTAGAACCATTCCTTACATCCAGCGCTTTGCCGCTATGCTTGGCGATGATGTTATAAATGGCCGAAGGGTCAATGTCGACCGCCGCTTCTGCAGACTTGGCTCCTGTACCTACGATGGCTAACAGCACGAAGCAAAAGCTTATACCTAACGCGATCACCCAATTTTTGCGAGATTTCAGAGATTGAAACACGTTCACCACTCCTCATTTTTGATGTTCGAAACATTCCGATTTTGTTCAAGACATCTCCAGAACCGGCAGCCCGTGCGTTCAACTAAAATTTAAACCAATAAAATCACCTCAATTAGTATATTCTAGGAAACTTCTATATTATACCATATTACATGGTAAATTTATACATATATTTTTTGGATTAGTTCTCCGAAACATCGGATTATCGAACAAATAATTCGAAATAAAAAACAAGCAGGTCGTCTTTAAATGACAACCTGCCTACTTCCAAATTTTTCGTTATTACGGATTGACGGTAATAATCTGATGCAATGGTCTGCTATCCCCTTTAATGTTTTTTAGCTTATTATTATTGTCATAGGCTCTCATTTGAGAAGAATTGCCTCCAATTGATGAGATTGAAATAAATGCGAAACTTCTCCACAAAAATTAATTTCCTACGTTTACAGAACCCTCCTTTATTTGAACTAAGAACCATTTCATTCTTTATCTTGGTACAAAAATTGTCGAATTACAAATACGCGAATAGGAAAAGCACCCCGGTTGGAGTGCTCAAATCTTTCCTTAAATTGTTATTCACAAGAAACGTTATAATATTTAACTGCTTTTCCATCCTTTAGCTGAATCATCAAAGCTGTCCCTTCCTCTTCACCTTTAATATAAAACTTGCCGTTCTTCTTAGAGATCGAAGCACAAGCACTACCTTCCGGGTCAGTTGCGGCAATATCATAATCGTAACCTTTTGCCGAGTACAGTTCCTTTGTCTTGCCAACTTTTATAGTATACGGATCGGTGGGGATTTTTTTCTGAACGACATTATTTGACTGCTCTGCCGCTTGGGTGGCTGCTCCTTGAAATCCTAATAATAGAGGGATAGCCAATACTGAAGCCACAACAAGATTTTTCACTTTCATATCATAAACCTCCTATAATTTGTGTTTCATGTATATCATACCTTTGTTGTTATTATTTGTGTATATTTAGTATTAACCCGCAGAAAAACGGCATTATCTGGCGCAAAAATTGTCGAATGCCATTTTCCTCATCCCAACGCTGTCGTTTAATTTTGTTTTTTCTCGCAAATGAAAAGCACCCCGGCTAGAGTGCTTCTCATTCAAGACTTTTTAGAATCTCTTAAACTTTTCAGTAGCTATATTTCCCCGCCAAAGATGGCCACATTTTGCCGGTCAGGACCAAACACTTGCCCGTTCCATTTCAATACGGTCTGTACAAATCCGAGTGAGTCAGCATTGTACCTCCCGGCTATCCTCTGATACGCTTCGAGCTCATATGTGCCGTCTCTGTTAAAATCAACCGGATATAAACCAGACAAAGGATTTACCCAACCGTTTATCGGTGCCTTCAAAACACCTTGCTGGGTATAAATTTCAGATAAATATTCCTTACCCTTACAAGTAAGGTCAAGAATATACTTTTCTTTTAGATAATAACTGATCACCGTTGCTTTGTATTGATTTTCATAAGTCACATCGTACTTATAGGTTTCATTGAATACATCCGAATTAAAAATCTGCCTGAGTTGACCGTTAATATAAGAAAATACATACGCATAAATAGCACCAGCGCTTCCTCCAGTATCAATGACCACTAAAATATCATCCACCTTGTTGCCTGTAAAATCACCAAGAAAAAGTGTCGGATTGTATCCGGCGTTATTTTTTAAGAGGATTGGCTTATAGTGATGTGTTTTCCCATTTTGGACGACCAAAGTTATATTTCTCCAGAAAGGACTATCAGGGGTTTTATTTGCGGTAAGAAGGACATTGTCTTTTATCCCGTCCCCGTCAATATCGCCCCGCTTTGTAGTCACTATGGAAGGTCTGATCGGATTCATTTCTCTTGGAGGAACAGATTGGAGGCTCACCTGCATTTCTAGCAGTGCCTGCTTTGAAGGGTAAGGATTGGGAAACGCCAAGGCGTTATCAATCGTTTGCAGTGCTTCGCTTGTTAATCCGGCTCTTGCCTGTGTATCAGCCAAACAGTACCAATAATAAGGGTGATTCGTTTCTCGTATTTTTGTGTAATAGTTTTGGATCGCTTTTCTGAATTCATACGTGTCCATCTTCATCCCACCTGTATCTTTATTCCCAATGTAGAATTATATGCAGGAATGCGGGGTAATATGGCCCAATACAAAAATAAGGAGCGCAATTCTTGTTAAAGAAAAGCAACCGTTACTTTAGGTACACAAACTTTATAATTAATATTATGGTGTTTACACTACTAAGCTCAAAATATTTTATTCATCTAGGGGGCGTGTATTGTATAAAATGATGAATTACAAAAATATCATTTTACAATATAAGGTATTTAGATTAATATATAAATTAAGCAATTATATTCCATATAAAGGAGATGTTTGGAATTGAACAAATTGGTTGTTAATGGTTTGCTGGCTCTTTCACTTACAGCCGGGATTGTGGCCTTACCTATCGACGCTCCTGCAAAAGTATATGCTGCCGATGTTCAGTCAGCACAAGCGCAAGTACAGCCAGCTGGGTACAGCTCTATTTGGTTCGATCACGACTATTTATCAAAAGACGATTGGTGGGTTACAGCGCCAGAAAAATTAACAGTTACTAGCAACACAAACTACACTCTTCAAGTGAAACAATACACCTATGACAATACAAACATTGATGAAGTAGAGTATATGGTACTTAATGAAACACCGGGCGGCTCGGGTAATTATTTTTTCAGATTTAAAGGAAATGGAAAACATGTAAGAAACTTCACGCTACCACCAGGAACCTACAAAGTCCAATACAGAAGTCACCATAATACCCCTGTCAAGATTAAAGGTGACCTCTTCCCCTCATAGTCCCTACTGTCTCCCCCACATGTTTAGTGGGGGAGTCGTCATTTTCTTATGTGCCAATATCAGCCTGCAGCAAGTTCGGGCACGGGCAATAGTAGTCCGCCTTCCCTGAATTTCCGCCTCGGGGAATAGCGATGCCTCGGGACTGACGCCGGTGATTTTCGAAAAAGCATCTTTCAAAACAATAATTTCTTGTTTCCCGTACCTCACAACAAAATTTCCAGTGTGATGCTTCTGGTAAGAGATAGTCTCCGGTGTCGGTGTTGTCCTTTCCTCTTTGCTCGAGCTCACCATTATCTTGCCATTTCTTCTAAGCTCGATAACCTCATCAAATATCCGCTGTATGTTGTCCACTGTTGACGTCTGGTATGTGGCCAACCAACACAAGGTTTGCTTTTCGGCCCTACTCAGTTGCCGGCTAAGAACTTGCTCTATAGAAATAAGCCGTTCCGCGCGCTCGATCCATGCTTCGATCACTTCGTGTTTCGTGCGCGGATAGATGCTAGTAATGTGTTCCCTGACGTCAAACATTCCGGCTCACTCCAATCTTCTTTTATTTCCTGAATCACGCTTCTCGTTCCGTCACTTCAAATGTAAATTCGTCTTCGAAAAACAGGCTCATGAGATATGCAGCCGGCTTCTTTATGTTCATGCTTCGGTTCCCATGACCCTAAGATAGCTTTGATGTGTCGCAGCGCTTTCTCACTGGCTAAGTCTGCACGCGGGGTAACATTAAGTTTATTAAGCCCCAAGAAAAACCACTTTCCAATAAGGTCATTCCACTTAGCAGTTTCTTCATGTCCCCGCAAAAGGCCAATTGCACATCACTCACATCAACTGGTTTGCTCTAATTTTTCATTTAAAAATACCTCCTAATATTTCCTAAAACCACTTTAATACGAATTACCTTCCAGATGTCT
Organism: Paenibacillus tyrphae; assembly: GCF_024158745.1. Taxonomy (GTDB): domain Bacteria; phylum Bacillota; class Bacilli; order Paenibacillales; family NBRC-103111; genus Paenibacillus_G; species Paenibacillus_G tyrfis_A. Next base: position 279,328 of record NZ_JAMZAW010000010.1, read on the forward strand.
CGGACATGATCGTCTATATCCCCGAAACTCCGAATTTCCAACTCGACGGGCGAGTCTTCGCCTTTGAAGTACAGCAGCACCTTCATGCTATTCACCGCCTATGCCTTCCATGCTTCGCTGTTCTGCTCCTGCAGCTGCTGGATAATACCATCCCACCGAAACGGCCCCGGCGTTGTAGCTTCTCTCGCCGTCTGAACCTCTGCCAGCAAATCCTCAATATATACATAAACAACATTGTCCTATTACCGAAGTTGGGATACCTCTCCCCGAGCCCACTTTGCAAAGCCGTGAAGAAGACAATGCCGATTCGTTTTCAACGTATTGGCCGGATATTCAAGATTTAACCATTTATTTCTTTTAATTGTAAATATAGGATGATATAATCATCTTAAAGAAAGGAGGTTCCGTAATGACAAACGAAGATTTTGATTTAGACGTTCAAGTACTGAAAGTGAAATCATCCGTCAATCATCCTCAAGTAACAACTATGTTCTTCCAGTGCACGTACCAGTGCACAACACACTGTCACCATAAGGAAGTTAAATAATTTTTATAGTGCAAATTTTTCGGGCTATGAATTCCACAGGATCATAGCCTATTTTTTTTAGGGTTGAAATAGGCATTATGATTCTCCTGAGCTTTCAATACGCCTTCCACAAAGATATGCGGTTCACCAACAGCGATCCACTCATGTACAAGATCCTCTGCGAATTGCATTTCCAGGCGGCTACAACCTGACTGTCTATTTCGACCGGCTGGTTAAGAAAAAAGTAAGATGATTAAGCTCATTTTTTTAGATGGATAGGTGCCCAATCCCTCCTCTCTGACATATGGTGGAGTATGTTCTAATCAGAGAGGAGAAATCAAATATGTCTCAAGAGACGATAATCGAAATCGAAACCGCAGAGGAGTTCGAACACATCCGTCCGTATCGTCAGCCTTATTCGTACCCATACGGTCATCCTCCGCACTTTGGAACTCCGCCATATTGGCCGCTTTACGGACAGCATTATCACCAATATCTCTATCCAACGCCTCCTCAAGGCTTCCATCCCCCCGGCTTCCATCCGTTTGGATTCAATCCGTTCCATCGGCACAACTATCCGCACCACCATCATGATATGCATGGGCATCATTTTTACCATCATGCCCGCTGGGTACAGGATTCTTGGACCGGCGAATGGTACCTCGACTGAAGAAAGGCTGCGCGACAACAAGGGGCTATCGTGAATCAGCTTCTTCTTCCGCCAAACAGGTGTTCATCGTGAAGTAGATATTCCTTTTGTGCTTCGTTTAGTTTCATGCCGAGAGCCTTCTCAATGAATGGGATCACCAGTACGTTGATTTTCATAGCTCACCTTCTTAGTACAAAATGTGCTTTGCGAGTGGATCAGGTGCGCAGTAATCTTTCGGTTCTTTGTCGGCTTTGCGAGCTCTGGAGAGATCGTTAAGTGCTGCTTGAATGTATCCATCGGACACCGTGTGCAGTACCGGACGCTCTCCAGACGCGATGATTTTCTCGGCCTGCTCTTTTGTAATAATCTCACCGTTGTAGTTGATGTTTTGCCCCGGACGTAACTCCGACATTTTAATTGTTTTCATTGATAAAACCCTCCCGTATAGTTCTGTATTCATTAAAATAATTCCATCTGTCCAGATTCCAAGTCTTGTAGCCGCACATTAGATGCCGAACTCCCCGTCTTCCACCGCACAGTTGAACAACTGGAATCAGAAGATGAATTGCCGGAATATCTAGAAAAAGAGGAACTAGTTGCGCTCCTTAGAGCAGCTAAGGAATACAGTAGTGTTCAAGGATATAGCATCCTTTTCACCCTTGCACATACTGGTTTAAGAATAGGAGAGTTGCTTACCCTTAAAACTTCAGATATTGATTGGACTAATCGGCGAATTAATATTACGAAAACACTATATGCCCCCACCTTCATCCATTCGCAAAGTAGACATTGGAGATTCGGTAATACGTGTATTAGAAATGCAAGAAGCGTGGAGAAAAGAATATAGGATGTCGGTCGCAGATCGCTTTTACACCAAAGAAGAGTTCGTTTTTGTAAATCCCCAAAAAATTTCAGGATACCCAGAAACGATTCTTCGTGTAGAACTTCCTGCGATACAAAGGCTACTCGGCCATGTTAACGATGATATAACACGTCGAGTAGATCTACACGTAACAAAAGCAAAAAAAGAGAAGCTGTCGACAAACTCGACATACTTCTCATTTGGTTATTATAAAGGACCCTTTGTGGGTAATGCGCGGGTAACGACTCCAAAACTCCCCGTCCCAGAAGAAATATCATCATTATCCCTGCGCCTTATTTACGTCCACCTCGCGACGTTTCCCCATGAGTGGAACCAATATTAGTGCGCCGATGAAGAACAATACTCCGCTAACGGTATACACCGTGTGCAGCGCAAGCGCATCCTTCAAGTACCCCGCCAAAGACATGCCGATAACCATCATGCCCATGAACATCGGCGTCAGCACGCCTCCGACCCGGCCGATAAACGACCCTTCCGTATTTTGCATGATCAAAGTATTAATACCGATGTGGATGCATGGGAAGCATAGCCCGTTGGTGGCTTGAAAAAGGAGAGTCAACGGGATGCTGGTTGACCAGCCGATGCCGGTCGCGCCGAAGGTGCTGACGAGCAGACCCGCCGCAAGCAGCGTTTGCGGCTTTACTTTCTTGGATATCGTCATCACAAGAGCTCCGCCGACCAGCATGGCGGCGCCGTTCGTCATCAGAAGCCATTGCAGAAACGATTTGTCCTGACCCAGGTTTTCCATGGCGACAAAGATCGTAAGCGGCGTGATCAGTCCGACAGCCAGACCAGAGACGGCAAAAGTCCCTCCCAAGGTCCGGAGCGGGCGGCTCGCCCAGACATAACGAAGCCCGTCCCGCAGCTCGCGGGTAAAGCTCCGGTCCTCTGCAGCCGGAGTCTTGATATCCCGCGGGAGAAAGGACAAAATCAGCGCCGAGGCAAGAAGCATCGCACCCATCACGCAAAGTGAAATTTCGAGGCCGAATCGCTGGTAAACGAACGTCCCGACGATCGGCCCGACCACCATAAACACGGCCATCAACGACTGAAACATCGCCATGACGCCCTGCAGCTGCTCTTCCGGCACATGCTGCTTGAACAGCTTCATCGCGGACGGCTGGGAAAACTGGGAAAGCACGGCGGAGATAAATGTTGCCAAAAACAGCGTGTACCACGAGCCATTGTGTACGACCAGCAGCACAACGAAGGCGGAGACGGCGGATAAGAGATCGCACCAGACCATCGTTCGCTTGGGCAGCCATCGGTCGGCAAACGTCCCCCCGATGGTCGAGAACAAAAAGATCGGCGCATATTCCGCTACCGAGATAAGGGATACATATAGCGGGTCGTTCTTTGTCATTTCGGTTACGTAAAGCAGAATGGCAAAGTTTCTTACCCAAATGCCAAGCTGCAGAAAAACTCTGGATAAAATAATCGTTTGAACATAGCGGTTGTTTAACACGGGTTTTACTTCCTTTCAAGCTTTGATGATTGTGCTGTTAGATCTGCCCGGACGATGGCAAGATCTCGTTGGATTTGTCGCTGCAGAAGGGTTGATCCGGCTCACCCCCCCACAATAAATAGACGAAAATGAATTTCGTTTATTTATCTATAGACATATTATTATATCGTTTGTTATTAATCAAGGGGGGTTATGATAAAAATTATAGACATACTCCATAAACGTCTATTTATAAACAGACATTCCAACAAAGCGTCCGCATTTTCACAGAGGCGCAGCTACCTTTCGCACTCTCCTCAAAGTTACTGCCCGCAAACTTCCCATTCCCTGTAAATGCACGCAACAAACGGGCGTTTTCGGCGTTAATAACAACGTCAGCTTTTTCCTTCAAACACCACAAAGCTTTGTCCAAAGCTCTAGCCGGAAAGGAGTTTTGATCATGCCTCGAATTTTGAAAGCCTGGACCGCGACGGCAGCCGCAGCCATAAGCCTAACACTTGTTTGGCCGACTCCCGTTTCCCGGGCGGCAGCTTCGCCGGAAGTTCAAGCATCTTTTCCTGCGTTCCCGGTGACCGTGAACGGCACGGTTACCGACCAAGCCCATAGTCAATACCCACTGCTGCTGTACCGAGACATTACCTATTTTCCGATGACTTGGAATTATACGTCTTCCTTGGGCTTGGCCGTTTCTTGGAGCAAGGAGAATGGACTGTCTCTGGATAAAAAAGACGGCTGCGTTCCTCTGGCACAAGATCTGACCGCAGAGGTCAATGCCAACAGCGGCGGTTCGCAAACTGCCGTCCCCGCTCCTTTTCCCGTGAAGGTGAACGGCAAAACGATCGTTAATGCGGACGAACCTTATCCTGTTTTGCTGTACCGCAATATCGTTTATTTCCCGATGACTTGGAGGTTCGCTCACGAGGAGTTCAACTGGAAAACTTCTTGGGATAACGTACGCGGCTTTGCCATCCAATCGTGCACCAGACCCGACGATGAGGAACGCACTCAAGCGGAGGCGTTAAACCTGGCGAACGGCGGTCAGCTTGCCGTCAAGGACGGCTGGGTGTACATGAATCCGTACCTCTGGTCGGAGGGAGCGCACCAGTTGGTCAAATCCAAGCCGGACGGCTCGAATCGGACCAAGCTTTCAGACGATAAAGCCACCTCCATCAATGTGGCTGGGGATTGGCTGTACTACATCGCATCCGAGCCTCGCAAGCCAAACGCCATCTACAAAATCAAAACCGACGGAACGGACAGGTCGCTTGTCTCTCAGACGAATGCCAGCCGTCTGTGGGTCCGGGACGGATGGATGTATTACCTTCGCCTTGCCGAACGCAGCGGCAACGATAAAGCCCCCTACTACACTCCGGGCGGCATTGAGCGGATGAGAACGGACGGTTCGGAGAAACAGACGCTGCTTTCCAGTATGGACCACATCAAGTATTTTTTTCTGCAAGGCAAACGCCTTTATTATCTGACCAGCGAAGGGGAGAAGAAGAAGCTTTACGTCATGGGGAACGACGGATCGGGACAAACAGAGCTGCGGGATAATGTGACGGAGTTCAGTATCATTGACGGGTGGATCTATTATGTGAAGGACGGCAAGCAGCTGCGCAAAATGAGCGCTGACGGCTCCGTCGATATTCCTCTGCACGAACCCGCGAGGACTCCGATTTTCGGACTGAATTACCGAGATGGCAGCGGCAGCTTCGGGATCTCGGGATACGCTTCCATGGAGCGTATTCGACTGGACGGCACCGGACGTCAAGCACTGGCCGAAGCGCGGGCAACGGCGTTATATATAGCCGAAGACCAGCTCTACTTCCCCTATTGGTCGATGGGCGACCGCACGATGTATCATATGAAAATTGACGAGCAGCAGCCTTAAACGACCTTCTGTCCATGCCAAACAAAGCAAGCCCTCGAACCCTGCAGTTCGAAGGCTTGTTTGCTTGCTCAGCACGACCGGGAACATGCTCTCACACCCTCCGCTTGGGTAGGAGGCACAGACAAAGAAATGCGGCAAAAGCAAGGCATCCGGTAACGGCTAAAGAGGCGGAGAATGCCCATACATAATCCGGCAGGTCCGCTGCCGCCAGCGGCTTACTCAGCACGGCCGAGAACAAAATGCCGATCAGCGCGACCCCCAGCGAATTGGCCAAATACGTGAAGGTCGTGAACAAGCCGGAGCCTGTGCCCGCATTTTTCGCAGGCACGACGCTGAGTGCTACATTGACAAGCGGCGTGCCGGCCAATCCCAGACCGAGACCGTACATCAGCAGGATCGCCATATTCCGCATGGTCAGCAGTTCCACCGCATCGGCGTGCAGTGATCCAATGAGCGCAAAGCTGCAGACCGCCATGACCAGCGCACCTATTTTCAGCACGACTTCTCCCCATCTCCTGACGATTCCGGAAGATACCAGGGAGCTCAGGAAAGAACCGATGCTGATCGGCAGAAAAACCAGACTCGTAGATTGGACGCTATAATGCAGGCCGTATTGCAGGAAATAGCTCAGGATAAAGAAGAAAGAGAACATGCCGCTGTAGAACACCGTTACCGTGATCATGCCGACTCGGAACGAAGGCAATTGGAAAATGGACAGGTCGACAAGCGGAACGGCGCCCTGCTTGCTTTTGCGGAGTTCGACGGCGATAAAGGCCAACAGAACGGGGATAGCCAGGACCAGACAGCTCCACGTCCAGAGCGGCCAGCCTCGCTTCTGCCCCTCCGACAACGGATAAATAAGCAGAAACAAACCGGCGATCAGCAGTATGGCGCCGCTCCAGTCTATGCTTTGAGCCTGCCCCCCGCGAGATTCGGGGATGATCGGCAACAACAACAGAACAAGCACACCGATCGGCACGTTGAAAAAGAAAACGTTCCGCCAACCGAGCGCGAACCAATTCCAATCGATCAGCAGTCCACCCAAAATCAGGCCGAAGGTGAAGCCTACGCCGATCAATGCGCCGTAAATTCCAAAAGCGAGTGCCTTCTCCTGCGGCGGGAAGCTGACTTGCATCGTCGACAATACCTGCGGCTGAATAATCGCTGTGGACAGCCCCTGCATGACCCGAATGGCGATCAGAACCGACGGATCGGAAGCCAACCCGCCGAGTGCAGCCATAAGCGTAAAGCCGGCCACGCCGATGACTAGCATCCGTTTTCTGCCGTACATATCGCCGAGTTTACCGCCTATAATCAAAGCCAGCGCCATGCCAAGCGAGTAACCGGCGACAATAAACTGGGCTTCGGAGAAACCCGCATGCAGGCTATTCTGCAGGGACGGCAGCGCGACCTGAATCATGAACGTATTCAATTGGATCAGCAAAATGGGCAGCAAAACCACCGCAAGCGCATACCAACGGCGGCGGTCCGTCTGCTGCTTCGGGGAACGATCGGATGTGAATGTTTCGGAGATCAGATTGGACATGGAATTTCCTCCTACAGTAAAATCTAAGCTTTTCGCGTTGGAACAGGCGGCCGTCAGCCCGTCAGTCCAGCGTTTGATAATGATTATCATTCGAAAAGCCATCGCCGCGCTACCTGTGGAGGAAGTTTTTATCCCTGTACAAGGAGGGTGAATTGAACACTCCCACCACCTGCGCTAATGGCGCTAAGGT
>NZ_JAMZAW010000011.1 GCF_024158745.1 Paenibacillus tyrphae
AGTGGCTTTCGCTTGCCCATAACCTGCTGAAGAAAGCAGCAATAGACGCCAAAAAGAAAGAAGCTAGGCCCAAACAAGCTGCCTAGCTCCTTTTCATTCAACTATTCACCCTTTTTACCATCTGAGACTGTCCCGCAGATTCTAAAATAGTTACTTTTGGGACAGCCTCTTGGCTTTTTCCGTTATAAAAATAGTCTATAGATCAGTCGCCTCCGCCGCCGCATCCGGAAGAGCAGCTCGACGAAGAGGAGCAGCTTGAGGAGGACGAGCAGCTAGAGGACGAACAGCTCGAAGACGAGCAGCTTCCGGACGAGCCGCCATCGTTGCCGCTGTCGTCGGACCAGCCGCCGGTGCCGCAGCCGCTGGAGGCGCAGGAGGATGAAGCTCCCGATTGCTGTCCCGCGTCGCGTTTGGCTTCCTCTTCGGTCAGCAGCTCCTGCATCTGTTCGTCGAAGCCGGTAAATTCCGTTACCGAGTAGAACAGCATGGCGCCGGCCAAGTACGGCATCAAGGAAGGGCCGTGCGATTCGGAAGGCCGCTCCGCGTAGGTCGGATTAACCGCAGCCTGCCGCAGCTGATCTTTCGCTTGCTCGATTAACCACAGGACCGTTTGCCCGATTTCAGGGAATTGGGCCGCCGCTTTCCGGTTGAACCAAAGCTGCTCAAGTTCTTCCTCGCTCTCCGAGCTCAGCCGGTCGATCCGCTGCCGATCGAGCGGATAGCGGAAAAAGCTTCCCCAGATTTGCCCCGTAAACGGCGTGGACGTAAACAAGTGGGCGTATACCCAATCGAACCAGGCGCGCCCGCCCGGGTCCGGCGTACCGCTCGTATGCGGTGCATGGTGAATCGTCGCGCCGAGCAGCGTTTCCCCGAAGCGCTGGTACTCCCGGGTAAACATCAGCATCTCGTGCCAAATGTCGTCGACCGCTTCGCTGAACATCGGCACTTCTTTCAGTACGGCGGTCATCAAAAAGTATCGTTTCAGCTCCAGCAGCTTCCATTCGTATTCGGCCTCGCTCATGGAAGGATACTTGCCGAGCACCCGCTTTCGCAGCCGGTCACCGTACTCCGTTTGCAGCGCTTGCTCCAGCCGGTCTGCAGCCGGCTTCAGCGGGACGCCGGGCTGAAGTCCGAGTCCGGCCGGCAGCGGCTCGCTCCGGTAATCCGGCTTCGCCGGGGTTCGCGCAGGAAGCTTCGTCCTGCGGACCGGCCCCGGACGCCGCCGGTTCGTTTTTCCCGATTTGGAAGAAGAGGCAACGATCAGTACAACGATGACAACAAGGATCAAGATAAAGATGACGGACATATCGTACCTCCCTGGCGCGTGATGACCATATTATACCATAGCCGGCCCCTGAACTTCTCCTTCGGAGGTCCTGGTTTCGGAAGCTTCCTCCGCCGACAGCTCCCCCGATTGCAGTCGGTACATTTGGTAATACCTGCCACCCAGCCGCATCAGCTCGTCGTGCGTCCCGCTTTCCTTAATTTCGCCCCGGTCGAGGACAAGGATCTGATCCGCGGCTTTGATGGTCGACAGCCGGTGCGCGATGATGAAGGTGGTCCGGCCTTTTTTCAGCACCTCCAGTGCCGCTTGGATGACGGCTTCCGTTTCCGTATCGATGCTGGCGGTAGCTTCGTCCAGGATAAGAATCGCCGGGTCGAACGCCAGCGCCCGGGCGAACGAAACAAGCTGCCGCTGACCGGCCGAAAGCGTGCTGCCTTTCTCGATGACGGGCTCGTCGATGCCTCCGGGCAGGGCGGCGAACATTTCGTACGCTCCGACATCGCGAAGCGCCCGCTCCACCTGTTCCCGTGTAATGGAAGGATCGTCCAGACTGACGTTCGAGGCGATCGTACCGGTGAACAGGAACGGGTCCTGCAGCACGATCCCCATATGCTGGCGGAGCAGCTGCTGCGGAATATCCCGGATATCCCGGCCGTCGATCAGAATCCGTCCTTCCCGGACCTCGTAGAACCGGAACAGCAGGTTCAGGATCGAGCTTTTGCCGGAGCCGGTATGGCCTACGAGCGCGACAGTCTCGCCCGAGCGGGCGTGGAACGTAATGTGTTTGAGCACGTCCTCGCCGGGCTTGTAGGCGAACGAGACGTTTTCGAAGGCGACGTTTCCTTTGTAGCGCTCCAGCTTGCCTTCGGCCACCTCGGTGCCTTTCTCGTCCAGCAGCTCGAACACGCGCTCCGCCGATACGAGGGCCGTTTCCAGATTGCTGAGCTGGTTCACGATGCCGACGATCGGCTGGAACATCCGGTTCATGTAATCCACGAAGGCGTACAGCACCCCGACCGTGACGAGCGTACCGAGCCAGCCGCCCCCGAACATCCAGATGACGGTAAGAAAAATAACGTTCCGGACGACGCCCACCAGGTTGTGCGAGGTAATCGCATTTAAGCTGAGCAGCTTGTTTTGGTTCGTAAAATGCTGCTCGTTGAGCTGCTCGAACTCTTCCAGCGTCTCCTTCTGCCGGCGGAACGCCCGGATGATCGGCATGCCTTGAATCGATTCGTTGATCATCCCATTGATGTCGCTAAGTCTGGACCGGATCGCATGGTTGTATTTGGAAGCGAAACGGCGGTACACGACGATCCACACGTAGAGGATCGGTACCAGGGGCAGCGCGATCAGAGCAAGTCTCACGTCGAGAAAGAACAGTGCGCCGAGAATGGCCGCCATATAGACGATACCGGAGAAAAAGTTCGCCAGCACGTTGACGTACAACTCGCGGATCGATTCCGTATCGTTCGTAATGCGCGAGACGACTTTGCCTGCGGGCAGGTTATCGAAATATTGGACGGGCAGCCGTCCGACCTGAGCAAACACGTCTTTGCGGATCGTCTGAATGATCCGGTTGGCGGACGTCTGCAGCAGGTATTTCTCCCCGTAAGCGAACAGGGCACTCAGCGCGATCAGGCCGAAATAACAGGCCGCCAGCACGACGAGCCGTCCGAATTCCGGTTCGTAAAAGGCATAGAGCTGCGGCGTCGTCAGCTCCCGCACCGGATAGACGGCCTGCCCGCCATCGCTGACTACCGTCAGTTCGTTCCCTTGCACACTGCGTTGGCCGTCGAAGCGGAGCGGGCCGTCGACGAAATAGTAGCTGCGTCCGACCTGCAGCACGCGGACCTCGCGTCCCTTCGTTTCGCCTTCTTCCCAGCGGTCTTGCCGTTTGTACGTTTTGCCGTCATAGACGACGGTGTCTTTGCCTCCTGCGGCGGCTTCATACCATGGATATTCCACGCCGAGAATATGGCGGTCGATCATTTGTCTGGCGACAAGCGGCCCGGCCAGCTCCGCGCAGACGGCTGCGGTCAGCAGGACGAGCGCAATGAGGATCGGCCGCTTGAACAACGCCGCGTAGCGGTATAACCGGATACCGGTTTGTTTCATGAGAAATCACCTTCGTTTCCGCCGTGCGGACAGTTTGTGATGCCGTCCACCAAGCATATTTTGAACGGGGAAGGGGTTACGCCCCGATGTTCGCTTCGAGCTGCTGCCGGTCGTACTGCTCCTTGTACCAGCCTCCGGCCAGAAGCAGCTGCTCGTGGGTGCCTTCTTCCGCGATCCGGCCTTCGTCCAGCACGACGATCCAATCGGCATGCTGGACGGCGGACAGCCGGTGGGTGACGATCAGCGTCGTCTTGCCGGCGCGTTCCCGGCGAATACCCGCGATGATTTCCGCCTCCGTCTTGGCGTCGACAGCCGACAGCGCATCGTCGAGCATGAGAATTTCGGGATCGACGATCAAGGCGCGGGCGATGGACACGCGCTGCTTCTGACCGCCGGATAAGGCGACGCCCTTCTCGCCGACCAGCGTCTCCAGACCTTCGGGCAGGAAGTGCACGTCCTTGGCGAACGAGGCCAGCTCCAGCGCCTGCTGTACTTCCGATTCGTCCGCATGGCTGCGGCCGAACGTAATATTTTCGCGGATCGACCGCGAGAACAGAATCGGCTGTTGCGGCACATAGCCGATCCAGCCCTGGAGCGTGTCGGGATCGATCTGGTCCGCAGGCACGCCCGACAGCCGGACCGCTCCCTGGCCGGAAGGGTATTCGCGTAGAAGCTGCTTGAGCAGCGTCGTTTTGCCGCTTCCCGTCCGGCCTACGATCCCGAGCGTCTGACCGCGATCCAGCCGGAACGAGATATCGACGAGATTATCGATAGGCGAAGTAGGATAGCGGAACGTCACGCGGTCGAACACGATGCTTTCCGGCACGTCGACCGGCACGGGATTCGCCGGGCCTTCCACATCCGGCTCGTAGGCGAGCGTTTCGTTGACCCGGTCCAGCGAAGCGTTGCCCCGCTGCATGAGGTTGATGAGCTCGCCGATCGCGAACATCGGCCAAATCAGCATGCCGAGGAATACGTTGAACGAAACCAGCTCGCCGAGCGTAATTTCGTTATGGAACACCAGATAAGCGCCGTAGCATAACCCGATCAAATAGCTGATGCCGACCAAAATTTTCACCGTCGGATCGAACAGCGCGTCGACGCGGGCGACGGCGATGTTTTTGCGGAACACGTCGTCCGAAGTGCGGTGGAATCGTTCCTCGCTGGCCTTCTCCTGGACGAACGCGCGGATGACCCGAACGCCGCCGATCGTCTCCAGCACCTGGTCGTTCAACTGGCCGAACGCGTCCTGCGCGCTCGTGAAGCGCTCGTGAATCCGCTTGCCGAACCTGCCCATCAGTAGCGCCATAATCGGCAGGGGCAGCAGGGAAGCGAGCGTCAGCTTCCAGCTGATAAACGCCGCCATCATTGTCAAGATCGTCAGCATGTACAGGCTGGAGTCGATCAGCGTCAAAATCCCGAAGCCTGCGGTCGCCGAGACGGCGTGCAGATCGTTCGTCGCCCGGGCCATCAAATCGCCCGTCCGGTTTCGTTCGTAGAACGTCGGCGTCATTTTGGCGAAGTGGCGCATCAGACGCGAGCGGAGCAGACGCTCCAGCACGAAGGCGCCACCGAACAGCTGATACATCCAGACGTAAGTAATCGCGTAACACAACAGAGCCGCGGCGGCCCAAAAGCCAAGCACCTGATAAAACTGCGCGTCGGTCAGCGTCCCTTGGTGAATGCCGTCGATCGAATAGCCGATCAGTTTCGGGGGAATGACCTCCAGAATTCCGGCGATCAGCAGCAGCAGGATCGCGGAACTGTATCGTTTCCAGTGCATGGCGAAAAACCAGCGCAGCTTTTTCAATACGATAAACATGCGAGCGTACTCCTTTCCGGTTCTCTAAAAAATGGTTATGCGGCAGCGCTTGGAAAACGACGCCAAAAAAGGCATACCGCTCGTAAGCGATATGCCTTAACGCATCCGTATCCAAGGATGCTTATCTGTTCGCAACAAACACCATACGCGGGTTCTAACTGCTGCGGACCGATAAAAAAGGCGCACGATTACGAGGGTGCGTAACCATGCGCCGCGTGTACGGAAGAAATTCGCGAAACGGCGAACGAGCCGTCACGATTCCAGCGCGGAGTGGCTGCACCGAACAATCCGGTTGTACTGAAGATGTGCGCGAAATTTTCGGTCTCTGGCGAGCAACATATGGCAGCCATCCTTTCTTTGGAAATAATCTACAAATGTCACTGTACCATTGGGCGGCTCGTACTGTCAACGGGAGAAAACGATTATAATCGATCATGCCGGGGGATCAAAAAAAGACAGGATAGAGTCCAAGTTGAGACTTGAGATTCCGGCTGTCCTGAATTACAGACCTTAGGTGAGAAAGCCCTTGCCTTTAGGCATGGGATGAATCGGCTTAGGACAAGGGCTATCTTTAGACATCTTAATTGTCCTACATGCTTTCATGTTGTTGCAGTTTCATATTTAGACTGATACAATCGGCGTATGAGAGAAGAATATAGAAGAACGACAACAACCGTATCACTCATCAACTATCATTTTGTGTTTTGCCCGCGATACCGAAGAAAGGTACTTGTGAGTCAAGTAGAAGCGCGATTTAAAGAGCTTGTGCAAGAACTGTGCCAGGAAAACGATTGGCTTATGATTGCGATGGAAGTCATGCCCGATCATGTGCATCTAGTCTTAAACGTGCAACCAACGGATTCTCCAGCGGACATTATGGCAAAATTGAAAGGTGCGACCTCGCGATTTTTGCGTCAAGAATTTAAGCACTTGAAGCATCTGCCAAGCCTTTGGACACGTTCCTATTTTGTCAGCACGGCAGAGAATGTTTCGAGTGAAACCATCAAACGTTATGTGGAAGAACAAAAGACAAGGGGGTGAAGCCATGCAAACCGTAACCGTTCAAATTCGAATATTCCCAAACAATGTTTCCCTGCTGAAGGAGATGGGGGGCGAATACATCAAAACGGTCAATCTCCTAACCGAACAAGCGGAAGCATCGGGCACATTTCCAAAGCTCACCTCCAAGGATGTCGATGCCAAACTTCCATCCGCAGTAAAGAACCAAGCTATTCGAGATGCACGAAGCATTCATAAAAAGACGAAAAAGCAAGGAAAACGTCCGGTTCTAAAGCGCAGAGTCTACTACGTAAATAACCAGAACTATTCACTTGGGGACCATAGCGTTGCATTTCCTGTTATGTTGAACGGAAACGTACAGCGGCTCAAGATTCCGGTTCGTGTAACGGAACGCGAACAACTTTTGTTATCCAGCGGCAAGCTTGGCCTCTTAAAAGTGGTTGAGAAGTCGGGCAAGTGGTATGTACAAATTTCTGTTGAAAGAAAGACAGAACAAGCAACCGGCGATGTCGCGATGGGAATTGACTTGGGTTTAAAAATCCCTGCCGTTGTTGTCACCTCAACAGGTAAGACGAAATTTGTTGGTAACGGCATACAGAACAAGTATATACGCGCAAATACAAAGAGCGCAGAAGAACGATGGGCAAGTTAAAGAAATTGTCTGCGATCCGTAAGCAAGAAAATAAAGAACATCGCTACATCAAAGACCAAAACCACAAAATCAGCCGTAAGATCGTGAACATGGCGATCGAAGAACAAGTATCGGTCATCAAGATGGAAAAGCTGACGAACATTCGCCAAACGACAAGAACAAGTCGTAAAAACGCTAAAAACTTGCATAACTGGACGTTCTACCAATTGCAAATGTTTATCGCATACAAAGCGGCATTGGCCGGGATCAACATCATCGAAGTCAATCCTGCCTACACCTCCCAAACGTGTCCAAACTGCGAGAAACGGAACAAGGCAATGGACCGAACGTATCAATGTTCATGCGGGTATCGCGCACACCGCGACAGAGTTGGAGCCATCAATATCATGCGCCAACCTGTGATAGATGGTAACAGTCTGTCAGCCTAGATAGCTATACGCTCTGATCTAGGATGAGCTAATGAGCTAGCTCTTAACTTCGCAGTCTGCACAAAACAGAAATGGCCTGCGTGCGTTAACTAGCTAAGAATCCCACGGCTTTAGCCGTATTGGAGGCTCAAATTGAGAAGAAGAATAAATTCCACACTTTGCAAAAAAAGGATGATGAGACGATGCCGCTGTTGGATATGCCGCTGGATCAACTGAAAACGTACCACGGACGCAACCCACGTCCTGCCGACCTGGACGAATACTGGGAAGCGGCGCTGCAGGAAATGCGGGCGACCGATCCCCAGGTCGAGCTGGTGCCGTCGGAGTTCACGACGCCGTTCGCGGAATGCTTCGACTTGTACTTTACCGGCGTCCGGGGTGCGCGGATTCACGCCAAGTATGTGCGACCGACCCGAACCGACGGTCCGCATCCGGCCTTGCTCCAATTCCACGGATATACGGGAAATTCCGGCGATTGGCAGGATAAGCTGCAGTATGCGGCGCTGGGCTTTTCCGTGGCAGCCATGGACGTACGCGGTCAAGGCGGCTTGTCGGAGGATACGGGCGGGGTGAAGGGAACGACGCACCACGGCCATTTTATCCGCGGCTTGGACGGGGAGCCGGACAACTTGCTGTTCCGCCATATTTTCCTGGATACGGCGCAGTTGGCTTCCATTGTGATGAGCTTTCCGGAGGTGGATGAGAACCGGGTAGGGGCGGCAGGCTGGTCGCAGGGAGGCGCTTTGACGATGGCCTGCGCGGCGCTGGAGCCGCGGATTCGCAAGGCCGCGCCGGTCTATCCGTTCCTGAGCGACTACAAGCGGGTGTGGGAGATGGATTTGGCCAAAGACGCCTATGCCGAGCTACACACGTATTTCCGCCATTTTGATCCGCAGCATAAACGGGAAGAGGAGATTTTCACCAAGCTCGGCCACATCGATATCCAGCATTTGGCGCACCGCATTCAGGCGGAGCTGCTGATCGGCGTCGGGCTGATGGACCCGATTTGTCCGCCTTCCACCCAATTTGCCGCGATCAACAAGGTCACGTCGCCGGTGCAGCTGGAAATTTACCCGGACTTCGGACACGAAGGGCTTCCGGGAATGCAGGACAAGATCTATCAATTTATGAAAACCTTATAGCGGCAAAAAAAAGAGCGTCCGGCGCATCGTCGGACGCTCTTTGCTTTTGGCGCTCAGGAAGAAGCTACGCCGGTTTTACGGACGGCGAGACGGCCGCCTATGGCGATTCCGCCCAGATACAAGGCGGCGCTTACGCCGAAGAGCAGCGGAATGCTTTCTCCGATAAACAGGAGTGATCCGAGCATCGGGCCTGCCGCCATGCCAAGATAGCGGACAAAATTGTATACGCCGACGGCGGTCGCGCGGTCATCGGGGAACATTTCCGTAAGGAGCGTGGCCGGCATCGACATGGTAAGTCCCATCGTCAGGCCGAACAAGCAGAACACGGCAGCCAGCACGGGCAGCGACAGTCCGGCGGTGAAAGCGAACAGCAGCACCGTCGCGGCGTTGGCCGCGCAACCCCATAAATAGCCGCTCTCTCCGGGGAATCGGCTTTGGACCCATCCGCCTGCCTTGACTCCAATCATGGAGGAGAGCGCCATGAGCAGCATCAGCGTTCCCGTCTGCGACGGCTCATAGCCGTAGCGGTGATGGGCGATGATCGGAATGTAAACGAGAAAGACGAAGTAGACCAAAAACTGCACGAATCCGACGGTCAGCAGGGCAGCCGCCCGGGGATGGCGGGCCAAGCGGACAAACGAGCTCCAATCGAGGCTCTTGCGCACGGCCGTTGTTTTCGGCCGGGTTTCGGGGAGCAGGAAAGCATTGGCCGCAAGCAGGATCAGCGATACGGCGCCCAGCAGCAAAAACGCGCTTCCGTAGCCGTAGCGGCCGCCGATCACTCCACCGACCCACGGGCCGACGGCCGGAGACAGTCCGAGCATCAGCTGGTAAGTTGCCATCCCTTGGGCCCGCTCTTTTCCTTCGAACACATCGCCGATTACAGCCGCCGCAACAACCGGAACGGCCGCCGCACCGATGCCTTGAAGCAGACGGAAGGCGAGCAGCGCATCAACCGAGCCGGCGTAGGCGCAGCCGAGCGAGGCCAACGTGTAGACGGCGACGGCCGGGAGCAGGACGATTTTACGGCCCTTCCGGTCCGACAGCGGACCGAAGACAAGCTGCATGACTGCAAGCGCTACGGTAAATACGGTAACAGTCAGGTTGACCATTGCTTGCGTCGTGTGCAGCTTTTGTTGGACCTCCACCAGCAGCGGAGAGTACAAGTTTTGTGCCAAAGACGCCACAAAGGCGCTGAAGCCGATCAAATACAAGATGATGCGGGATTTCATGAGATCACTCCTTTTTTACATATGACTGACTGCCAGTCAATTAAGTACATTACGCATTATAGTTGATTGACCGATTGTCAGTCAATGGGTAAAATAAAATTATGGAGATTACCCTAAAACGAGAAGCGTGCATTTCTCTCAATTAGCAAAGGAGTGCGACTTATGGCCAGAATAACGAAGGACCCTGAAGTGCGCAGGAACGAACTGCTGGACGCGGCTGTGCAATTGTTCGGCGATAAAGGCGTCGAGCGGACGTCTGTCAGCGACATCGTCAAACAGGTGGGGGTCGCTCAAGGGACGTTTTATTACTATTTCAAAACGAAGGACGACGTTATCTTCGCCCTGATCGAGCGTACGCTGTCAGAGCAAATGGAATATGTGATTTCGGTTGCGGGGCAGCCCGGGGTAGCCGCGGACCGGAAGCTGGTGGCGGCGCTGCTCGAACGTCCGGCCGTCCTGCCGAATTACCGGGATTTTTTGCAGGTGCTGCACCATGAGAGCAACGCCATGATCCATCAACGGTTCGTGTCCCGGAAAATTTCCGAGATGGTGCCGCCGATTGCGCATATCCTTGAGCAGGGCGTAGAGGAAGGCATGTTTCATGTCGAGCATCCGGCGGAAACGGCCGAATTTATGCTGACGGCGATTTTGTTCATGTTCGATCCGGGCTTTTTTGACCGGACCGAGGAGGAGATCCGCGTGAAAGCCGACGCGATCGTCGGCATCATGGGGAAGCTGCTCGGTGCGGAGCTCCCGGCGCCGGATCAGGCAAGAAGCATGTTTGCGCATTAAGGCGCGCGGATTGTTCGTTGACGGCTTGATTTCCCTCCGACTACAATAGGGATTGAACGTTGCCTTGGACATATGCGGTGCCGTAAAGCTTTGATTCAAAGGGCTGCAAAAAGCGCAGGTAACGTGTACCGATCGGAATTTGATAAAATGGACGGAGGATGGACATGAATAGATTAGATGCCGTCGCTATCGGCGAGCTGCTGATCGATTTTACGCCTGCGGGGGTGTCCGAGCAAGGGTTGCCGCGATACGAGCAAAACCCAGGCGGCGCGCCGGCCAATGTGATGGCGGGGCTGACCAAGCTGGGCAAAAGGACGGCATTTATCGGCAAAGTCGGCGAAGATGCGTTCGGCCGTTTTTTGACGGGGGAGCTGGAGAAGCACGGGGTGGATACGGGCAGCATGGTATTTACCGGCGAAGCCGGTACGACGCTGGCCTTTGTCAGCCTTGATGCCAGCGGAGACCGTTCTTTCAGCTTTTACCGCAATCCCGGGGCGGACATGCTGCTGCAGGAGTCGGAGATCGACTGGAAGCGGATCGGGGAAGCCGCCTTGTTTCATTTCGGCTCCGTCTCGATGACCCACGAACCCTCGGCTACGGCGACACTGCGCGCGGCTGCCTATGCCCGCCGGGAAGGTAAGCTCGTCTCCTTCGATCCGAATCTGCGTCCGCTGCTGTGGCCGGATTTGGAACGTGCGAAGTCGCTCATTCTGGAAGGCATGACTTACAGCGACGTATTGAAGCTTTCCGAGGAAGAGCTGCATTTTCTGACCGGCGAACGGGACTTGGAGGCAGGTACCCGGCAGCTGCAGGAGCGGTACGGTACTCCGCTGATGTTCGTAACGCTTGGGCCGGACGGCAGCTTTTACCGTCAGGGCGAGCGGACGGGCCGGGTACCGGGCTTCGCGGTGAAAGCCGTCGATACGACCGGCGCGGGCGACGCGTTCTTCTCCGGCGCGCTGTTCCGCTTGATGGAATACGGCAAGCGCCCTGACGAGCTGACCGAAAAGGAGCTTGGCGAGGTTTGCCGCTCGGGCAATGCGGCCGGCGCGCTTACGACGACCCGCAAGGGAGCCATTCCCGCTCTGCCGTCCCGGGAGGAACTGGACCAACTGATTCGCGGAGTTTGAAGGGACAAGCATGGAAACGTTTTATTTTCCGATGTCAAGCCCTTTCAACCATTGGTAAATTGAGATACAATAACGTATGGAGATGACATTGCTTGTAAGATCATCCCATCGCAAGTTATCGCAGCCATAAAGGGGAGACAGGTCATGACCAGCGCGCAATATCGGGTGGAAAAAGACTTTTTGGGCACGAAGGAAGTACCGGTCCATGCTTATTATGGAGTTCAAACGATGAGGGCCGTAGAAAACTTTCCGATTACCGGATACCGGATTCATAAAGAGCTGATTGTCGCCATGGCGACGGTCAAAAAAGCGGCGGCTATCGCCAATATGGAGATCGGGCAGCTGAATCCGAACCTTGGGAAGGTCATCGTTCAGGCGGCTGAGGAAATCATCGCCGGGCAATGGCACGATCAGTTTATTGTAGACCCGATTCAAGGCGGGGCAGGTACGTCGATCAACATGAACACGAACGAAGTCATTGCCAACCGGGGCATTGAGCTGCTCGGGGGCGAGAAGGGCAATTACTTTACGCTTAGTCCCAATACCCATGTGAACATGGCGCAGTCGACGAACGACGCTTTCCCGACGGCGATTCATATTGCCGTTCTGACGCTGCTCGATCAGCTGCTTGAGGTGATGAACGAGCTGCATGAAGGCTTCGAGGCCAAGGCGAAGGAATTCGACAGCGTTATCAAAATGGGCCGGACGCACCTGCAGGATGGCGTGCCGATCCGCCTCGGCCAGGAGTTTGAAGCTTACCGCCGGGTGCTTGCGAGAGACATCAAGCGGATTACGCAGACGCGGCAGCATTTGTATGAGATCAATATGGGTGCGACGGCTGTCGGCACCGGCTTGAACGCCGATCCGCGCTACATTAAGCGCGTGGCAGAGCTGCTGGCTGAATTCAGTGGCTTCCCACTGGTCAGCGCGGAGCACCTCGTCGATGCGACGCAGAACACTGACGCCTATACCGAAGTGTCTGCGGCATTGAAGGTGTGTATGATCAATATGTCGAAGGTGGCGAACGACCTGCGCTTGATGGCTTCGGGACCGCGTACCGGCTTGTCCGAAATCAGTCTGCCGGCGCGTCAGCCGGGCTCCTCGATCATGCCTGGCAAAGTGAACCCGGTTATGTGCGAGGTCGTCAACCAGGTGGCGTTCCAGGTGATCGGCAACGACCATACCATTTGCTTGGCTTCCGAAGCGGGACAGCTTGAGCTGAACGTCATGGAGCCGGTGCTGGTGTTCAACCTGCTGCAATCGCTCAGTATGATGAGCCAGGTGTTCAAGGTGTTCAAAAAATACTGCCTTGACGGCATCCAAGCGAACATCGACCATTGCAAAGAGTATGTGGAGCGGAGCGTGGGCGTCATTACCGCGCTGAACCCGCATCTGGGCTATGAGCCGGTGGCGAGAATTGCTCGCGAGGCGATTGAAACCGGCCGCTCGGTCCGCGAGCTCTGCCTGTTGTACGATGTGCTGCGCGAAGACGAACTGAACTTGATTTTGGACCCGTACGAAATGACGAATCCGGGGATCGCGGGCGCATCGCTGCTCGAAACGCACCGCGACGAAGAGAAGAAATAACGGCCGGACGCTTCCGTCAGGCCGGTTAGGCGACAAGCGCCGCTGTCTCAAGAGACGGCGGCGTTTGTTTGCAATGGTGAGAGCTGGCTTATGAGCCGATGTTGATGTTGATCTGTTTCGAAGGAGCTTTTTTCAAAGCCACCAATAAAATCATCCCGATGATGCAAGACGTGCCGATCCACTGAAAATACCCAAACGGCTCTTTCAGCCAAAGAACTGTGGTTAACACAGCCGCCAGCGGCTCCAGACTGCCAACAAGGCTTGATTCTTTGGGGGAGAGACTTTGCAAGCTTTCGATATAAAACCAAAAGGCGAGCATAGTGCCGAATACGATCACGAAGACCAGGTATAAATAGGCTTCCAGCGGCATGCCGGCATAATCCGCCTGCCAAGGCGGATGGATAAAGCTTAAGGCGGCGCCTCCGATGATCATCGCCCAGCCGACAATGACAAGCGAATCGTATTGCTTCAACAGAGGAACCGCATATACCGTATAAAACGCTAACGTTACCCCCGACAACACTCCCCATACGATGGCAGGCATCGGCACCGATAATTGAGAGACCGAGCCGTTGGTTAATAACAAAAAGCAGCCAACTAAAGCAAGGGAAACGGTTACTAGATCTTGTCGGGTGAAAACCGTCTGTTTTCGCAGGATGAGATAAATAATAATCATGACCGGCGCCAAATATTGCAGCAGCGTGGCTACGGCGGCGTTGCCGTGCTGGATCGAAGCCATATACGTATATTGAACCGCAAGCGTCCCGAACAGCGCGAAAATAACCAGTTTAAAGGCCGCACTTCGGTTTTTCCAGACACCGAATATTTGCGAGCGGTCTTTTGTAAAAAATTGCACGGCCAACAGTAAATTACCGGCTACGAGCAATCGTGTCGTCACCAGCCAATCGACTTCAATGGCGTAGTATTGGAATAGCTTTTTGGCGACGGTGCCGCTGATTCCCCATAATATCGCTCCGGTTATCACAAGAAATAATCCTCTTCTTCTAGCAGATCTGTCCATAAACGAGTCTCCACCTTAAAATATAATAATAGTGTTATAATAGGGGAAAATGGGCTTTGAAGATACTAGAATCGAATAAATAAATATAAGGATTTTGAGGTTGGATGACTATATGCAAATCAAAAATTTTAAAATTGACCAAACCCTAAAGGAGCTGACCGAGCACCGGACGGTCGTGCTGCCGATGGCTTGCTACGAGACGACGATTCATCAAAATATTCACGGTTATATCCCGCTTCATTGGCATGAAGAAATTCAGCTTGTCCTGATTGTAAAAGGAGAAGCGGTCTTTCAAATCAACGAGGACCGCATCACGGTTCGGGAAGGCGAGGGGCTGTTTATCAATAGCGGCTGCTTGCACATGGCGGAAGAAAAGGATCAATCGGGCTGCGTCTACATTTGTTTGAACGTTTCTCCCCATTTCGTATTATCACAAGAGCTTTATACGACCTTTGTATATCCTTATATTCAAGCGACCAATCTTTCATACTTACATTTGCATCCTGGTGAGCCTTGGCGGAAAAATAGTTTGGATGCCATCCTGAGCATTCATCGATTGCTGGAACAAAAACCGCCGTTTTATGAAATCAGTATCACCGTGCAGTTGACGTTAATTTGGCAAAATCTCATTAGGAATGGCTTTCAGCCGGAATACGACCGGACGGAAATGCAGAAGAGTCAGCGAATCAAGCAAATGCTGCAATGGATTCATATCCATTATGCCGAGAAAGTCAAGCTGGATGACATCGCTAGAGCCGGGCAATTGAGCCGGTCCGAATGCTGCCGCTATTTCAAGCGAATCCTGAAGACGACGCCGTTAAGCTATGTAACGGAATACCGCATCCAAAAAAGTTTAGTGCTCTTGCAGCAAGCGGAATCGAATGTGACGGAAGTCGCCTATCAGGTAGGATTTAATAGTACAAGCTATTTTATCGATCAGTTCCGCAAGTCCATGAGGATTACACCGCTAGCATACAAGAAATCTAAAATGGATAACGGCTCATAAAACGGGGCAGGACACAAAGCTCCCGTACAGTCCGGACGACGGCTCTTGTCTCCGGCTTTTTTTCGTTCCCTGACAAGCTCGTGATGTTGAATAAAATGATTGAAAAAATCAAAATTATGATTTATATTATCATTAATAAGACGAAAGGGGTAATATTGTGAAGCCATTCGGTCAATATACGTATCCTGAAATTTCGGCACAGGCGGAGGCGCTGAATGCGGCGCTTGCACAGCTTCAGCAGCAGGGAGACTGGGTTCAAAAACATCTCCTCGATTCGGAAACGGACGAGACAGTGTTCATCGGCAGCGGCTCATCCTATTATCAAGCATTGGCGATGGCGTCCGTCTACCGGGCGTGGCTGGGCAAAAGCGCAACGGCGTATCCTTCCTCGGAGGTGTTCCTGTTCCACGAGCAGACGCTTCCTCCGAACCGCAATTATTTGGTTATCGGCGTATCGAGATCGGGCGAATCGACGGAGGTGCTGCTGGCGCTGGAAGCCGTGAAGCCGCTCCCTAACGTGAAAGTCGCGGGTATTACCTGCTACGAAGAGAGCAGCATGGCGAAGCTGGCGGATTGCCTGGTATCCCCGCTCGGGAAAGAAACGAGCACCGTAATGACGAAATCGTTCAGCAGCATGACGTTTTTGATGCATGCGGCGATTGCCAAGGCGGCGGGCAAGCAGGATCAGTTCGAGCAGCTTGCTTCGGTCGCGCAAACGGACGATCAAGTCGTCAAAGCCGCCGACGCTTGCATTAAGCCTTTGGTCGACAAGAACGATTTTCACAAGGTCATTTACCTTGGCATGGGCACGTACTACGGCATCGCGCTGGAAGCGAGCTTGAAAATCAAAGAAATGTCCTACATCTGGACGGAAGCATACGGTACGCTGGAGTTCCGCCACGGTCCCAAGTCGATTGTGGAGCCGGGCACGCTTGTCTGCCTGCTGCTGTCCGAGAAAGCGCGCGATTACGAGCTGAAGGTCGCTAAGGAAATGCAGGAGTACGGCGCATTCGTGCTGCTCATCACGGCGCAGGCCGGGGAAGACACCGCGTTTGCGGATGCGGTATTCGAAGTCGGCGGCGCGGAGATGAGCGACGATGCCCGCACGGTGCTTTATTTGCCGGCGCTGCAATATTTGGGCTTCTATACGGCCATGAAACGCAACGTGGACCCGGATATGCCCCGCAACCTGACGCAAGTGGTCAAAATTTAGCCGGAAGCGAGATGACATCGATATGCCATTAGTATCATCTACCTCATTGCTTGAAGCGGCCCGCGCGGGCGGCTACGGAATCGGCGCATTCAATGTGCATACGCTGGAGATGCTGCAAGCGGTCGTCGACGCCGCGGAAGAAACCGGATCGCCTTTAATTCTTCAATCGACGGTAGGGACGGTCAAGCATCTCGGTCCCGATTATATCGCGGCGGCGGCCACAGTTGCTGCCAACCGTTCCCGGGTGCCGATCGCGCTTCATCTGGACCATTGTACGGACTTTGCGACGATCGTGCAGTGTATCCGGGCCGGATACACGTCGGTGATGATCGACGCTTCGATGCTGCCTTTCGAAGAAAACGTGCGTTTGACGAAGCAAGTCGTCGAAGTGGCGCGCGCCGCCGGCGTCAACGTCGAAGCCGAGCTGGGCAAAGTGGGCGGCGTGGAGGACGATATCGTCGTGGCCGAACATGAAGCGCTGATGGCCGACCCACAGGAGTGCGCCGATTTCGTTGAGCGGACCGGCGTCCACACGCTGGCGCCTGCGATCGGTACGGCTCACGGTATTTACAAGGGCGAGCCGAAGATCGATTTCGACCGCATCCGGCGCATTGCCGAGATCGTCTCGGTGCCGCTCGTGCTGCACGGCGGCTCCGGCATTCCGGAAGAGCAGGTGAAGCGCTGCGTGTCGCTCGGCATGGCCAAAATGAACATCGCCACCGAGATCCGCATCGTCTTCTCCGACGCGATCAAGGCCGTGTTTGCGGACAACCCGCAGGAGAACGACCCGCGCAAATATATGATTCCGGCCAAGAAGGCCGTGAAAGAAGCGGCAATTGAAAAAATGCGGATGGTCGGCTGCATCGGCAAAGCCGGGGACCTCCGATGATCGTTACCGTCACCTTGAATGCGGCCATCGATAAGACATATCATTTGCCTGCGCTGGCCGCAGGTCAAGTCTCCCGGGTGGACCGCGTGTACGCGGAGCCGGGAGGCAAAGGCATCAATGTCGCCCGCGTCATCGCGCTCCAAGGCGTTTCCGTGCTGGCGACCGGATTTGCCGGCGGCAGCAACGGGGATTTTATCGAACGCGGATTGACGCGGCAGGGGATTGCGCACGACTTCGTGAAGATCGAGGGCGAATCCCGCATCTGTCTGAACATCATGGATCAAGACGGCGTGTCCACGGAGCTGCTGGAGCCGGGACCGGTGATCGCCGGGCAAGAGATGGAGGCGATGCGGCAAAAGCTTGCGCTGCTTGCCGCGCGGGCGAAGGTCGTCGCTTTCAGCGGCTCGCTTCCGGCGGGTGTGCCAAAGTCCTTTTATGCGGAATTGATCGGGATCGCTCAAAGGCAGGGCGCCCTCGTATTTTTGGATACGAGCGGGGAAGCGTTGATGCAGGGCGCCGAAGCGAAGCCTTACTTCATCAAGCCGAACGAGGACGAAGTCGCCCAGTGGCTCGGTCATTCGATCAAGGACGAAAACGCGCTGATGCAAGGCTTGCTGCGGCTGAACGAGGCCGGCATTCCTTGCATTAGTGTATCGATGGGAGCGCAAGGCTCATTGGCCGCATTTCATGGCGTCTGTTACCGGGTGTACGCCCCGAAGGTCGATGCACGGAATGCGGTCGGCAGCGGGGACGCTTACGTGGCCGGCATGGCCATCGGCACAGCTCAAGGGCTTCCCGTCGAGGAGTGCCTCAGGCTGGCCACTGCTTCCGGGACGGCGAACGCGTTGACGGCCCGGGCGGGCTACGTCGAGCCGGAGGACGTCAAGCGACTGCTGGGCGAAGTCGTTGTGGAACGGTTCAATGGGTAGCGTGGCAGCAACTATAAAAAGGGCAGCACCGACACTGTCGGCATGCCCGCAGTTCTATTATTCGCGGGAGTCACTTTGTGTCTCCCTTTTTTGCATGGACTCGCTAGGATGATAGCCCGTTACTTCGAAGCGGAAGAAAGCTGGTCCAGCCAGTAAATCCCCGTCGGCTGCCGCTCTTTATCCTCCACATCGACCAGACTGACGCTCGGGCTGAGGCTTAAGCTTTGCAGCGAATCGCCGCTGGCCCGGCCTTCGATTTCGGTGATGTGGAACTTCACGAACTTGGGGCTCCCTTCAAGCAGTGACAAATCATTGATGTCGTCGCCAAACCAGGTAACCGTATACTCCTCACCGTCCGCCGTAGTTCCGATTGCATAAACCTGGGAAATTTTTAGCTTATACAGCTCGGCCAGCTTTTTCGGATCCGTGACGGTGGATTTCTTAAAGGTAGCGGCAAACGGCCATATGCTTTGCTCCGACAAGATTCCCACCCGCTCCGTAGCGCCCTTCCGGTACTGCTCCAACGTTTCCTTGGAGTAAATGTTCGTATATTCGCCCTTTACTTTTTTGATGTTCTTTTCATCTGCATGCGATGGGAAAGTAACTTTGAAATCGGCCGGAACCGATTTGAAATTCGGATTCGTCTCATTGACCTGCTTCCACTCTATGCGGGCGAGCTGATCCTTGGTATCGGATAAATCGTTGATCGTGCCTCCGGGCTGGCCGAATCTTTGCAGCGAATGCAGGGTCAGGCTCGGCTTATCGCTGCCCTCCCGGGAGCTCCATCCTGTGTACAAGGTGTACGATTTGTCTGGATTCAACTGGTCTCCGCCCAGAATCGATACGATGACTTCGTCTCCCGCATCTTCTCCTCCGGTATTCAGATCGACCTTGACTCCGGGCAGATTGGTCATAATGACCTTGGGCTTCAAAGCATCGGAGGCATCCGTTTGAAAGGTCAGAGCAGGAATGTTGCGTAAAATGCCCTGTCTTTGAAACGCTTGGAGCTGTTCTTTGGTCCACTCGGCGCGAACCTTGGTCGTCATGAAGTCCTTCCCGACTTTATAAGCTTCCAGTTTTGCTTTGGCCGGCGAATCCGCGTTTGCCGCTTTGGAATTCGTAAATTCGCTCTCGTAAGCGAAGGCCCCGGTGCATAAAAAAAGCTGCATAGCTAAAGCCGCCGAGACTACGGTTCGTTTCTTCATCTTCTTTGAATCCTCCTCGAATTTTGCTTTTCGCACATGGAAAAAAGACCATGAACTGCCAACCTACTTCTTCTAAGACGCAGCATAGCTTCAAAAAGTTTCAAGCTTTATGTTCATTTTTGTAAAATTTCCATGATGCCATCGGAAGATAAGCGTACTTCTCCGTAACAAACGATGAGCCAATTTTGCTCCTGGGGGCCTATAGTCAGGATATACCCGAAACGCTGACAGGAGGCGGTTACTCATGAGTTTGTTAACCCAAGAAGAGGTTTCGTTTTATGCCGAGAACGGCTATCTGCTTCACCATAAGCAGCTGTTTTCCAAAGAGAAGCTGGAGGAGCTGACATCCATATTCGAGGAGCAGTTGGCGCAAAAGGGGAGCAAGCTGTCCGACGAGCTGGATACGCCGCATTTTCGCGAGGAGCGGCTGCTGAAGTTTTTGCTTGCGGACGAGGTGCTGGACTTGGTGGAGCTGCTGATCGGTCCGAATATCGGGCTGTGGTCCAGCCATTTTATATGCAAGGATGCGTATACCGGCCGGGCGACGCCGTGGCATGAAGATTCGGCGTATTGGAACGGGCGGCTCAGCGGCTATGACAAAATCGTGACCGTCTGGCTGGCCATCGACCGCAGCAACCGCGACAATGGCTGCATGCGGGTCATTCCCGGCACGCACCGGAACGGATTTTCCGAGTATGAGCCGGTAGACGGCGGACGGAACTTGTTTTCGACGCAAATTAAACAGATCGACGACCGGAATGCAGTGTACTTCGAGCTGGAACGGGGCGAATGCTCGCTGCACGATTCGCGGATTATTCACGGCGCCGCCCCGAATACGAGCCCGCATCGTCGCTGCGGCTACACGATGCGTTATTTTTCCACGGAATTGAAGGTGCTGCCCGAGAAAAATCCGAATTTCAAAATATGGCTGGCTCGCGGCCAAGACATCGCAGGAAACCCGTTCGTTCCTGTATAATGGGACTGCAAGGCACGTAAGTCAAAGAAAGTTTAAATGAAGAGCGGGAGGACCAACATGGGACCCAAACAACCGGAGCGGTTGCGGAGCGTGCACTATGTGGCGCCGAACGCTCCTTTTCATGTTTACCGCCAATCGGTTACCGGACGCGTCGACCTGCATTGGCACGAATTTTACGAGCTGTGCTTCGTCCAGTCGGGCCGCGGAACCAACATCGTGAACGGAGAGCCGCATGGGCTGGAACCCGGCAGTATGTTTCTGCTGACGCCCGCAGACTTTCATGAAATCGAGCTTGGTCCCGGAGAAACGATGGAAATTCTGAACCTCGTTTTTCTGGAGGAAGTGCTGACGGACGAACTGCGCGAGCTGCTGTTTCCCGGTATCCTGAAGCTGCAGGCAAGGTTCGACGCTGCGGAGGCAAGCGGCATGCAGGCGGAATTTGATCGTGTCCTTGAAGAATTTAACGATCCGCGGCCGGGCGGAGGCTTGATGATTAAAGCGACGCTGGCGCGCACGCTGGTCGGGCTTGCACGGCAGTGCCGGCAGGATCGCGGGCCGTCGGATTCGGGTATTCGGGAGGCTCTGCGGTCGGGGCACCCCGGCATGCAAAAAGCGCTCATGTACGTTCACCATCATTTCCGGGAAGCGCTGACGCTGGAGGAAGCCGCCCGGCAGGCGAAGCTGACGCCCAATTATTTCAGCCATACGTTCCGCAAGCTGAGCGGCATTTCGTTTCAGAGCTACCTGCAGGAATTGCGTCTGACGTTTGCCAAGTCGCTGCTGGCTGCAAGCGACCTGCCGGTAACGGAAGTGTGCCACGCTTCCGGCTTTAACACGCTGACGCATTTCGAACGGTCCTTCAAGAAAAGGTTCGGCTGCCCGCCCTCCGGCTTGCGCAAAGGCAGCCTGCATTGACGCTCGTTACGATGTTCCGCAAATAAAACAAATGCCTAAATGAATTCTAACATTTATCTAATAATGATCTGGTACCATCATTATCATAAGGAATCGGGAGATTTCTGGATAAGGATGGTGTATATGGAAATCGCTAACCGAACGACGCCGGAAACCGCTCATCATATTCCGCAGTTTTTGTCGGGTGAAAACATGGAACGGCTTACGCAAATCATGTACCCGAAACAAGCGGCGGAGGGCGATTATTTGTTTTGGGAAGGGGATACGGCGGACAGGCTGTACTATGTTCACAAGGGTACAGTGAAGCTGAGCAAATCGACGGAGGACGGCAAGGCGTTCATTCTGCAAGTGGCGCAGCCTGGCGATCTGTTCGGCGAGTTCGGAAGCTGCGGACCGCAGTCTTACGGATATGACGGCATCGTGATGGAAGATGCGTCGCTTGGCGTCATTCTGATCAAAGACTTGGAAGTCCTCATCTGGAGAAACGGCGATATGGCGCTGCAGCTATTCAAATGGATGGGTCAGATGCAGCAATTCATGCAGTCCAAATTCCGGGATTTACTGCTGTTCGGCAAGAACGGCGCGCTCGCTTCGACCTTGATCCGCCTGACCAATTCTTATGGCGAAAAGGATGAACGGGGGATTCGCATCACGATCAAATTGACGCATACTGATCTGGCGAACATGATCGGTTCGACCCGGGAGGGAGTAAACCGGATGCTTAGCGAATATAAGGCGGCGGGAGCCATCGAATGGGAGAACGGAAGATTAGTTATAACAAATTTGCCTTTCTTTCAGGCGATGGTTGGCTGCGCCGATTGTCCGCTTAGCGTATGCCGGATCTGACGCCGAGAACGGGCGAATGGCGGCTTGCGCGTTGGAGCACACTAAAACGGCGTGTGACTTCATCACGAAAGAGTAAGGATGATGGATGTTGAGAATATCCCTTTTTCTCCTGATGCTTTTGTTCGGCGCTTGGCCGGCCGGAAGCGCACTCGGAGCGGCTCCAGGACCTTCCGCGGGGACGTCGCCCCCGGCCGGTTTGGAGGAAGAAGGCGTATATTTGTTGATCGATAAATCGGAGAACCGGCTGACCGTTATCGTGAACGGGAGGGCGGCATACGGCTTTGCCGTTGCGACAGGACGGACGAAGGACCTGACGCCGACAGGGACGTTCCATATCGTGACGAAAATCGTGAAGCCGTGGTACGTACGGAAGCAAATTCCCGGAGGGGACCCGCGAAATCCGCTGGGGACGCGTTGGATGGGAATCAATGTTCCGGGCTCGGGAGGGTACCGCTACGGAATTCACGGAACGAACCGGCCGTACTCGATCGGCAGCAGCGCTTCGTCGGGCTGCGTCCGCATGCACAACCGAGACGTCGAATGGCTGTACCGTCACATCCCGCTCGGCACGGCGGTCATCATACGGGATTGAACGGGCTTACCCAACTTTTTTAAAAGAATTGAATAAAAACGTCGCGGACGGCACATGCTATAATCAACGGTGAAAAGAGAGGTGTGGTTCCGTTGAACAGTTCAACGAGAAATACCGGGGAAGTTGCTTCCGAATCGAGATAGAAGCGGAGGGATGTGCCAAAGACACGTTAGAGTAGTAGTACACGTACTGCGATCGTGAATGAGGTAAGACCCGAGCTTTAGGCGAGGTTCAAGGCAAAATACCAAAAATCGTTCACCGTTGGAAAGGA
Source organism: Paenibacillus tyrphae (assembly GCF_024158745.1). Classification (GTDB taxonomy): domain Bacteria; phylum Bacillota; class Bacilli; order Paenibacillales; family NBRC-103111; genus Paenibacillus_G; species Paenibacillus_G tyrfis_A. Next base: position 23,072 of record NZ_JAMZAW010000011.1, read on the forward strand.
CTCCGCAAGGGGTCCTTTTTCCTGTTTCCCATCCGATGAAAACGCGGATTTTTGCGGCGTTCCATAGCTGCCGTTACCTTTGGCGCGGCTCTTGCATTTACTAAAGCAGAAACAAAAAAAACACCTGACGGCTAACCGCCAACGGCCGCTGCAGGCATACTGCCCTCCTGACATACCAAAAAAAGCTTCCCTCCCCTTAGGGTTCAGGAAGCTTTTTTGTCATACCGTGTCCCCGTGAATCCGGCGGAAGGACAGTATAACATGGCTGTTCGCCTCCTTTGTCCAGCGGACCATAAGTCCGTTTCTCGGTTCGTACTATCTTTATCCGGCTCGTCTCCGTCTGAATTAGCGCCGGTTTCATGCCGCAGTGGAAGAGGTTAAGGAGGAAACAAGAACGTTTGCCAGAATGGAGGAAGCTTTATGGACCAGCGCACCGTTCGGTTTCCCAACGCCAGATGGTCATGGACATTGATGACGGCCTGTGAGGACACCGGGATGCCCCGGGTTCGCTCCGGGGGACTGCGAAGCTGCTGCAGGGCTTTATCGTGTATTCGCTGCATCCCAAGAACGGGCAGCAAAAAATGTTTTACCGGGTGGACGAATCGAAGCTGCTGACCTTTCAAGAAGGGCTGTACCCGTTTGACGACGAAAAGGAGAAGCATATGCTTTCCTGCATGGATCGATGCCGGACGGCGCTGCAAGGGTTCTGCATGCTGATCGGAGAAGTAGCGCTGACGTTTTTATCGCAGATGGAAGAGCTGGAATGGAGGCTGGAGGAGCTGGAAGGCCGGATGAAGCGCAGCAACGATTCGAAAGTGCTGGATGAAATTATGGATCTTCAGTATGAAGTGCTGGACTGGCACCGCATTGTTCAGCCGCTCGAAGAGTTTCACGCAGCCGCCAAAGGATGGGCGGAAGACAGCCCCTGCCACGAGTACGACAACAACGAGCTGCTGCTCCAAAGGCTGCATTCCCGGCTGAAGCGCTATCGCACCGAGCTGGATATCCTGCTGAATATCGACAACAACATCGCGACGTACCGGGGCAACGAAATTATGAAGACGCTCACCGTATTTTCCGTCATCTGCACCCCGGCTACCGTATTCGGCTCCATCTGGGGCATGAACTTCAAGCGCATGCCCGAGCTTGAGCTGCCGTTCGGCTATGCGCTGGCCATCTCCGCCATTGTCCTGCTGACCTTGTCCGTTTATTTTTGGATGCATTGGAAAGGCTGGACCGGCGATCTGTTGAAAGGAAAAAACAAAGATTCCAACATTGTCTGACGTACGCAAAAAACGGCCCCTGCGCCGCGCAGAAGGCCGTCTATTGTTATGGTTGAATATGATCGAAGAACCGGAATCAGGCCGCAGGGTCCGGCTTGCCAAGAAACTTCCAGAATACGCCGCCGAGCAGATCCTCGATATCGCGGCGGATCTCCTCTTCCTCCAGCCGCCAGCCGGCGTCGAACAGGTCGCCGTATTTATCGCAGAGCACTTTGCCGATAATTGCGCGCGAGTGATCCCATTTGTACAAGAGCTGATCCAGAATACGGCAATCCGAGTGCTGCGGAATGATGCTGCCGCCAAGCAGCTCAAGCCGCATCCGCGTAATTTCCTCGATCAAGCTCGGGTTGTTCAGAAACCACCAGCAGCCGAACACGAGCAGGTTGCGGTTTTTCCGCGCGGTGACGGCCAGCTCGTGCTGGTTTTCCCGGGATAGCATCGTGACCAAAAATTTCACGTCCTGATACTTGCTGACGATTCGCTCGACCGCGCCGATGTCGCTTTTGCCAAGGCTGTCGCCCGCATCTTTCAGAGACGGATTGACTTTGCGCTTCACGCCGATCATCATCGCAAACGGTATTCCCGCTTCCCGCGCAACGGGCACGATACATTCGTCGATGATGCGGACGCGCACGGAATCTTCCGGATACGCAAAATCGTTCGGTAGTGAAACGGCCATATACAGCGGGTTCATCCGGGCAATCCAATCCTTCAGGAAGCGGCGGATTTCGGCGAGCGTACCGCCGGACAAGTCGGCGCTGACCTCATAGCCCTGCTCCTTGAGCTTGCTCCAGGAGCTGTCCCACAGATTAAGCAGCGGATCGATCCGCAGGGCAGCCAGGAAGCGGGGATCCTGGCTTGCGCCGGACTCCCATTTTCCGCGTTCGTAAGCATCGAACGGATCGTTGGTCATCACGACCGTCTTTACGTTCGCCAGCTTCAAAATGCGGTCGATGTAGTCGCTGGCGCTGACGCTGCGGAAATACGCGCGGTATTCCTCCAGGTCGCGCTTCGCCAGATCGAAGCCGAGCCGGTTCAATACCGTGACGACGCCGCGGCACGCTTCACTGTAGGGCGAATGGTCGATAAACAGCGTCTGCCAGATCAAGTCGGCCTGCTCCTGTTTGGATAGCTGCCAGAAAGCGTCGTAAGACAAATCCGGGCGGAAGCGGAACGTTTCGGCGATCAGATAATGGTACGTCAGCAGCTCGTCTACTCCCCACAGCAGCAGGTCGCCGAACGATTCGGCAAACAGATGGGTATGAATATCGGTGACCGGGGTGGTGCGCACCGTTTCGGTCACAAAGGCGGTCAACTGCTCCTTGGTTGCAATCGTCATGATATCGGTAGTCCTCCCGAAAATCGATTAATGTTCACGTGAACAATGAAGTTTATTATAGCACTTATTTTCACTTTAGGATAGAGATGGGCTTTTGCCCGAGCCATTTATTTTCACCGGGCATACACATAAAGGGACGATTGCAAACCATCTGGATAGGGGCGAATGCCGATGGGATTTTTCACTTCTTTACTGCTCATTCTGATCTTGTTTATTTTGCTGCTGATCGTTTTGATGGTGCTGGCCTGATGCAAACCGCTGCACGTGAACACCGGCGCGGAAATAAAAGCGCAGTAAAAAACAGCCCGGGAGCCGTTTGGGAGAAAACGGACCGGGCTGTTTTCGTCATGCCTTAAAACCCTTTATATTGGGGCTCCTCATTCTCGAGCTGCTGCACACGCGAGCTGACTTGGTCAACGATTTGCTGCGTTTGCTGCGCGCAATTTTGGAACAGCGTCTTGGCTTCCTGATTTTGCGTGCTCAACGCGAACGTTTCCAAGCTGGCTTGCGCACTTTTCAGCGAAGCCAGCGTCGTTTTCACTTGGCTTGCCACGGTCATCGTTATCACCTCCACAAACGATAATGTGTGCGATTAAGAAGAAGCTGATGAATGTCAATAACTACCTGCCATAACTCTTCCGTTTCAGCAAATAATTTAAGTGATCTCGTTACACCAAGAAAGCTAAGCTCGCGCGGAAAAGGAGAGGAATTCGTTGCAGGATTGGGTGCATATTTTTTTTCGGGCGCTTTTGACGATCGCGATCTTGTTTTTGATGACCCGAATTTTGGGGAAAAAACAAATATCTCAATTGACCTTCTTCGAATACATAACGGGAATTACCCTTGGCGAGGTTGCGGGGTTCATGTCCACCGACGTCGAAGCGAACTACATGCACGGTTTTATCGCCTTGCTGCTCTGGTTCGCGATTCCGCTGCTGCTGGAGATGCTGACGCTGAAAAGCAAGCGTCTGCGGGAATGGTTCGAGGGAAAAGGAACGGTATTCATCAAGGAAGGCAAAATTCTCGAGGACAATTTGAAAAAAGAACGCTATACCGCCGACGAGCTGCTGGAGCAGCTGCGGACCAAAAGCGTGTTTAACGTGGCCGATGTGGAATTTGCCATACTGGAATCAAGCGGGGATATCAGCGTGCTGCTGAAAAAAGAAAATCAACCGCTCACGGCGAAGCATCTCGGAATCAAAACGGCGCCCGAACGCGAGTCGCAAGCGGTCATCATCGACGGCAACATTATGGACGAGCCGCTTGCCACAGCCGGACTGAGCCGGGAATGGCTCTTCACGGAGCTGGAAAAAATAGGCGTGACGCTGGAGAACGTGTTCATCGGTCAAGTAGACGCGTACGGAGGGCTGCATGTCGATTTGTTCGACGACATGCTTCAAGTGCCTGACGATGTGTCAAAGCCGCTGTTGTTTGCGACGCTCAAGAAGTGCGAAGCGGATTTGTTGCTGTTCGCTCTCGCGGTTAAGAACGAGGGCGCGAAGCGCATGTACGAGAGGTGCGCGCAGCAAATGAACCAGATCTTGGAGCAGGCCGAGCCTCTGTTGAAGCGATAAAAACCATGCAGGAGGAACAGCGAGCATGAGCACAAAGTCCAAAATGAAAAAGCTGACCTGGACCCAGCAGGAATATCAGGAATTCGTCAAAAAGCGAGAGCCGGCGCGCCCGGTGCTTCAAAACTGCTTTCGTGCTTTTATTGCCGGAGGGTTCATCTGTCTGATCGGACAATTCGTGACCCAATTCTTTATTTACTGGTTCGGCTTTACCGATAAAACGGCGGGGAATCCGACGGTAGCGGTCATGATCTTCCTGTCTGTCGTTCTAACCTGCTTCGGCGTATATGACAGAATCGCCCAATGGGCGGGAGCTGGCTCGGCCGTCCCCGTAACCGGATTTGCCAACTCGATGTGCTCCGCGGCGCTGGAGCATAAAAGCGAAGGCTACGTGCTGGGCGTCGGAGGCAACATGTTCAAGCTGGCAGGTCCGGTTATCGTCTACGGGACGGTGTCCGCATTTGTTATCGGGCTCATCCACTGGTTGTTCGGATTGGGGGTCAAATGAGATGCTGAAGGGAGCCCAGAGCTGGGAATTCAAGAAGCGGCCGGTCATCCGGGGGACGGCTACGATCGTCGGACCGGACGAGGCCAGCGGACCGCTCGGCAACGAATTCGATATCGTGCATGCGGACACCATGATCGGGCAAGACAGCTGGGAGAAGGCCGAGAAAAAAATGCTGGAGGAAGCGGCGAAGCTGGCGATCGAAAATGCGTGCTTGACCAAAGAGCATATCCAGTTCTATGTCGGGGGCGACCTGCTGAACCAGATTATCAGCAACAGCTTTGCGGTCCGTACGATGCAAATCCCGTATCTGGGCGTCTTCGGCGCTTGCTCGACTTCGATGGAGGGACTTGCCGTTGCGTCGCTGATCGTGGATTCCGGCTTCGGCCATCATGTGCTGGCCGGCACCTGCAGCCATAACTCCACGGCGGAGAAGCAGTTCCGCTATCCGACGGAATACGGCTCGCAGAAGCCGCCGACCGCGCAGTATACGGTAACAGGCGCGGCTTGCGCCGTTGTGGGGAACCACGGCCCGGGGCCGGTCGTGACCGGGGCGACGATCGGCCGCGTCATCGACATGGGCATCAAGGACCCGTTCAATATGGGGGCTGCGATGGCCCCGGCGGCGGTCGATACGCTGCAGGCGCATTTTCGCGATTTTCAGCGGGAGCCGGGCTACTACGATCTGATCGTTACCGGCGATTTGGCGAAGGTCGGCTACGAAATCGCGTGCGAGCTGCTGGAGAAGCATAAGGTGCCCATTCACCAAACGACCTACAAAGACTGCGGCCTGATGGTTTTCGACCGGGAGAAACAGAACGTGCAGGCCGGCGGCAGCGGGTGCGCTTGCTCCGCCGTTGTTACTTACGGGCATATTTTGAAGCGCATGAAAAAGGGAGAACTGAAGCGGGTGCTCGTGGTGGCGACGGGGGCGCTGCTGTCTCCGCTTTCTTTCCAGCAAGGAGAAAGCATTCCCAGCATCGCCCATGCGGTAGCGATCGAAAGCGAGGTGCGTTAGACTATGGATTGGATGCAGTTTGTTTGGGCGTTTATCGTCGGCGGAGCCATCTGCGTCATCGGACAGCTGCTGATTGACGTCATGCGGCTGTCACCCGCGCATACGATGAGTACGCTGGTCGTCGCAGGAGCGATTGTCGACGGTATTCCGATCGGCAATAAGAGCCTGTACGACCGGTTTATCGAGTTTGCCGGGGCCGGGGCGACCGTACCGATCACAAGCTTCGGTAATTCGCTCGTCCACGGCGCGTTAGCCGAGCTTAAACTGCACGGCGTCATCGGCATTATTACCGGCATCTTCGAGGTGACGAGCGCGGGCATCTCGGCGGCCATTATCTTTTCGTTTCTTGCGGCGCTCGTATTCAGACCGCAAGGCTGAGCGGACCTATGTCAAGGCCCGTCCCCGCGTGCCCCGGCGAATCTCCGGGGTTTTTTGCATTTCGCCGAACAATTTCATCGGTTTTACACGTATACGCCGTTTTTTGAATCCTGTACAATAAGGAAATAACGTTTTCCTTGCTGATCGTTTTGGTTTTGTTACATTTTGTTGCAATTTGGAGATATTTTCGCCATATGGAACCATTTTTGACAACTTTATTTCCCGTTCTTACGTATATACTTTGTACGATAACTTTTCGAGGAGGCCCGGACGATGGAAACGATGATACGAGAAGATATTCAAGCCTTGAAGCGCATACAAGCGAATTTGGCATCCTGCATCCTCGGCAAAACGGACGAGATTGTACTGCTGATGACCGCCATGCTGGCAGGAGGCCATGTGCTGCTTGAGGATGTGCCCGGCACCGGCAAGACGGTGCTGATCAAAGCGCTTGCCAAATCGATCCGCGGCCAGTTTCGCCGTATTCAATGCAATCCCGACCTTCTTCCTACCGATATTACGGGGGTCTCGATCTATCATCCGAAGGACGAGGTATTTATTTTCCGTCCCGGACCGATTATGACGCATATTTTGCTGGCGGACGAAATTAACCGGGCGACGACCAAGACGCAGTCGGCGCTGCTCGAAGCGATGGAAGAGCGCCATGTGACGGTAGACGGGGAAACGTACGACCTGCCGAAGCCATTCCTGCTGCTGGCAACGCAAAATCCGATTGATTTCGAAGGCACGTACATTTTGCCGGAAGCCCAGCTGGACCGGTTTATGATGAAGTTCAGTCTCGGTTACCCGGATGCGGATACGGAAACGAAGATGATTTTGGCGCAAAGCGTCGTCCATCCGCTCGAAGAGCTGGAGCCGGTCGTGGACAGCGAGCAAATCTTGGCGATCCAGAAGCAGGTCAAGCAGGTGCATCTCGACGAAGCGGTTGCCGCTTATTTGGTCGCCGTCACCCGCCAGACCCGCGAACATGGCTCGATCTATCTCGGCGCCAGCCCGCGGGCGACGCTTGCGCTCGTGCAGGCCTCCAAAGCGCTGGCATTAATTCAGGAACGGGACTATGTCATCCCGGACGATATTAAATTTTTGGTGCCGTACGTGCTCGGCCACCGGATTTTGCTGACGGCCGAAGCCCGGATGGAGGGGGCTACGGTGCAATCCGTCCTGCAATCGGTCGTGCAGCAGGTGAAAGTGCCGGTACGTTGGGAGAAGTGAGCATGATGAAACCTTCCTTCGCTCACAGGCTTCCATCCCGGTCACGGTTTAGCCGCAAATTTTGGGCGGTGGCGACGGCTTTTGCAGGAAGTCTCGGCTTCCTGCTGTTTCAGGGTGGCAAGCTCGCTTTAATGTTGTTCGTGATGATGACGATTTTGAGCGTGTATTTGCTGCTGGGGCAGTGGAGCGGCATTAAGCGGACCCAAGGGGTACGTACGTTGTCCAGCGGCGATTACGGCTCTCTGATGCCGGCGGGCAGCTCGCTCGGCGTAACGATTCAACTGCAAATTCCGGGCATATGGCCGATCCCCTATTTGTTTATCAAGGATCGCTTGTACCACAAAAGCGGGCGCGAGCTGACGTTCGAAGCGACGGTCGTTCCCGACTGGCGGCGGCGCGCGGAATGGGAATACCGGACCCCGGCGATGCGCCGGGGGCGCTATACGTTCGGACAGACGGAATGCGTGACGGAAGACGTCTTCGGCTTGTTCGAGCACAAGGGCGGTTTGGAGCTGCCCCAAAGCATCGCCGTGCTGCCGCAGACCGTGCCGATCCGGGAATGGCAGCAGTACAACCAAATGATGAAAGGAACGAGCCACCACTCGTCTACGACCCGGGCCGTCCGGGAGACGACGCAGATCAACGGGGTTCGCGAATATATTTACGGAGACCGGCTCTCCCGCATTCACTGGAATGCGACCGCCAAGACCGGCACTTGGAAATCAAAGGAGTTCGAGCGCGAGTCGCTGCCGAAAACGTACTTGATTCTCGACCGGGCGGGGCAAGCCTACGGGGACCCCGAGCAGTTCGAATTGGCCGTATCCGTAGCCGCATCCTTGTTTCAATACGGCTCGGAACGGGGGCTTGCGCTCGGGCTTGTCTCCACAGGCGCAGACGACGTCTATTTTGATCCCAAGACCGGGCAAGCGCTGTATCAGGCGGCGCAGCAGCATTTTATCGATGTGGAGGCCGACAGCGTCCATGACATCCGCCATGTGCTCAAAACCAAAGTGCATCAGCTGTTGCCCGGCAGCTTCGTGACGCTGATCAGCCCGATGTCCGGCGAACCGATGCTGCAGGTGCTTGCTTGGCTGAAGCAGCAGCAGTTGAATCCTTGCCATCTCTGGATCGGCGCCGTACGCGGCAAAGAAGTCTGGGTCAAGGATTTGCATGCGCGGGGCATTCCCTGCTATGCCGTAAGGCAGCTGTCGGAGCTGCCCGGGCTGTTGGGAGGTCGGAAGGGATGAAGCAGCAGCGAATGTGGCTTAAGCGTTTGCTGTGGGACGAATGGCCGCACCGCTTGTCGGTGCTGTTGTCCGGATTGATTTTGCTCCAGTTTGTGTACTGGTTCGCCAAAGAAGACGGCTTCTGGCTTCCGGAGACGGTCGTCATCGTGAAAATGACGCTTCTGGCGGTCTTTGCGCTCGAGCATTTGACGCGGCTGCATTGGATCGTTCGCGGCATTTTGCAGCTTGTCTCCGTCGTGGTCATCAACGTGCTCGTGCTGGAGCAATTTGAAGTGATCGAGCCGATGAAGGCGTCCAGCTTTGTGAGCTCGAAGCTGTTCTTGAATCTGTACGAGCTTACGCCGTATTTGTGGTTCGGCATGGGCGCCTGGGTCGTTTACGTGACGGTCATTTGGTGGGTGGAAGTCAAGTGGCGGGTATATATTCTGCTGGTGGTCAGCGTGCTTGCGCTCTGCATCCGCGATTCGTTCTCGTCCATCTATTTGTGGCCGCAAGTGGCCGTGATCGTCGGCTGCGGTCTGCTGCTGCTCATTCTCAATCATTTCGCGCATCTGCGGCGCAAAGACCCGACCGCTTGGCGGCATTTGGCGGAATATCCGGCTTCCATCGCCATGACGGTCGCCTTTTTAATCGGGGTGACGGTGCTCGCCGGATCGCTCATGCCCGAGGTCGGACCGATGTTGACCGACCCGTATACCGCTTGGCGCGCGTCCCGGGGAGAGCCGATGGCCTTCACCACGGGAAAAGGCGTCACCGTGCCCCCCAGCGAGGCGATGGATTCCTCGTCGGGCTACAGCCGGAGCGATGCGAATCTGGGAGGCGGCTTCCGGTTCGATTATACGCCGGTCATGAAGGTAGAAACGGATCACCGCGCTTATTGGCGGGGCGAGACGCGTTCGCACTATACCGGCAAAGGCTGGGAGGAAAGCGACAGCGAGCGGCGCGGTCCGTGGAACGCGATCAGGCCCGAAGCTCCGCTTCCGGCGGACGCCCGGTTAGCCGGTTCCAAGGCGAAGACGGTGGAGGTGAAGCAAACCGTCACGCTGATGTCGGCGCAGCCGTATCCCGTACTGTTCGGAGCCTATTCCATCCAGAAAGTGATGGGACTGGACGGCGCCAAAAACGGCTTTGAGCCGCTGCAATGGTCGGCTGCGCAATCTGAGATCCGCTACAGCGAGCGGCAGCCGTACCCGCAAACGTATACGATCGTGTCGCAAATGCCGGTTGTCAACGAAGAAGCGCTGCGGAAGCTGCCACCTGCGCCGCTGAAGCAGGATGTGGCGGAATTCGTCCAGCTGCCGAGCAGCGTGCCGGAGCGGGTCCGCAAGCTGGCCGCGGATCTGACGAAAGATGCGGCCAATCCGTACGACAAAGCGAAGAAGCTTGAGCAATACTTGCAGACGAGCTTTCCGTATACGAACAAACCCGACCTCAGCAAGGGCCAGAGCCGCGATTTTGTCGACCGGTTCCTGTTTGAGATTAAAGAAGGCTATTGCGATTATTACTCTACCGCGATGGTGGTGCTGTCCCGCTCGATCGGACTTCCGGCGCGCTGGGTCAAAGGCTATGCGTCAGGGACGCCGGATTTTCAGCAGCCGGAGCTGCAAGGCTTCGCCCCCAACGAGCTGCTGATGGACCCGGATGGCGGCGGGGTCTACACGGTACGCAACTCCGACGCCCACTCCTGGGTCGAAGTTTATTTCGACGGCTACGGATGGATTCCGTTCGAGCCGACGGCAGGCTTCGCGATGCCGCGCGCCGTGCTGCTGGAAGAAACGTCCGCTTCACCGGTAGAACCGCAACCTGCTCCGAAGCCGGAGACGAAGCTGGCAGAGCCTGCCGTTGAAACGCATCATGCGGCCGTGTGGAGCATTGTCGCCGCCGTGATCCTCGTTGCCGCACTCCTGGCCTGGAAGCTGCAGGTTGTCGAGCTGCTGAAGGAACGCGCGCGCCGCCGCCGGGCTTCGCTGCTGAAGCAGAAGGTCATTGTGGAATGCGAACGCCTGCTGCGCATTTTCCGGCGCAACGGCTATGTGCGCGAGGAGCACGAGACGCTGCGCGAAGCGGTGCGCCGTTGGTCCCGCCAGAGCCGGTGGATGAGCGAAGAGCTCGAGGCCGTGCTTCACGTATTCGAGAAGGCGAAGTACGGAAAAGCGGAGATCACGGAGGAAGACTGGAAAAAAACAAATCAAATCGTCGAACGCTTGCGTTCGCAGATGTAAATGTTAACCGATCGGCAGACCGCGCCTTTGCGGAGGGCGGTTTGCTTTTTTTGTTCGCCATTTTGCAACAAAATGGACAGTTATGGTATAGTTTGACGTATACAGCCTAATGTCTTTCGAGGTGAATTCTTTGCTGAAAAAGCTGATTCCGCGTCAACAAGTCAAAACGATATTTGACATAGATCTTCAAGCGTTATGGGAGCAGGGATACCGCGGCATCATAACGGACTTGGACAATACGCTGGTAGGAGCCAAAGCGCCTCTTGCCACGCCGGAGTTGCTGGATTGGCTGAAAGTCGTGGGGCAAATCGGCTTTCAGGTCGTCATTGTGTCGAACAACCAGCGCAACCGGGTAACCAAGTTCGCCGAGCCGTTGTCCCTGCCTTTCATTTATCGCGCCCGTAAGCCGACAAGCGCCGCGTTCCGGCGGGCCATGAGCATCATGAATCTGCGGGCGCAGCAGACGGTGGTCATCGGGGATCAGATGCTGACCGACGTGCTGGGAGGCAACCGGATGGGGCTTTATACCATCCTCGTCCATCCGATCTCTCTTGCGGACGAGGGCTTTTTTACGAAGGTAAATCGAAGGATCGAGAAGGCCGCATTAACTATAATGAAAAGGTAGGGAACGTATGACGGCCCACAATCAACACTCCGAAAATAACCACTGTGCGGGCTGCGGCGTAGCGCTCCAAACGGAGCAGCCGGACCAGCTCGGCTATGTCCCGGCTCAAGCGCTTGCGCGCACGCCGATCATTTGCCAGCGGTGTTTCCGCATCAAAAATTACAACGAAGCTTCGGGCATTACGCTCAATCAGGACGATTTTTTGCGGCTGCTCACCCATGTGGGGGGAACGGACTCGCTGGTCGTGAACATTGTCGATATTTTCGATTTCGAGGGCAGCATGATTTCCGGTCTGGCGCGGTTTGTCGGAACGAATCCGGTCATTCTGGTCGTGAACAAAATCGATCTGCTCCCCAAGGTGACGAACTACAACCGGATCGTGAACTGGGTGCAGAGACAGGCGAAGGAAGCGGGACTTCGGGTCGTGGAAGTCGTCCTGTGCTCGGCGAAAAAAAATATGGGCTTCGAGCGGGTCATCGAAGCGTTGGAGCTGCACCGCAAAGGGCGCGACATCTATGTCGTCGGGGCGACGAACGTCGGCAAATCGACGCTCATCAACCGGCTTATTCGCGATTACAGCGATTTGGACGCCGAGCTGACGGTTTCGCAATATCCGGGCACGACGCTTGACCTTGTGCGCATTCCGCTGGACGATGGCGCCTCGATCATCGATACGCCGGGCATCGTGTACAAGCATCGTCTGACGGAGCTCGTCAGCAAGAAAGATTTGATGAAGGTGATGCCGGACAGGCCGATCAAGCCGTTGGTGTTCCAGTTGAACGACCAGCAGACGATCTTCTTCGGCAGCTTGGCGCGCTTCGATTTCGTGCAGGGCGAACGGCAGTCGTTCACGTTCTACGTTTCCAACGCGCTCCAGGCCCACCGGACGAAGCTGGAGCGGGCGGACGAGCTGTACGAGGAGCACCGGGGCGTGCTTCTGGCGCCGCCAAGTCTGGAAGATCTGGAAGAATTGCCCAAGCTGACCAAACATCCGATCCGCATTCCGAAGAACGCGAATCTGGACGTTTCGGTCTCGGGACTCGGCTGGATCAAAGTAAACGGCACCGCCGGGGCGGATCTGGCCATCCACGTTCCCAAAGGCGTGAAGGTCGCGGTTCGGGAATCGGTCATTTAGCGGGAGCGGGAGGAACGGGACTCAATGAGCAAGCATAAACTGGACAGCCACACGATTTTGTACGGGGTGTTCGGCGATCCGATCCGGCATTCCAAATCGCCGATCATGCTGAACCGGGCATTCGAAGCGGCGGGAATCAACGCGGCGTACGGAGCGTTTCATATCCTGCCCGGCACGTTGAAGGACGCGGTGGCCGGCATCCGGGCGCTGCAATTCCGCGGGGTCAACGTGACGATTCCGCACAAGGTCGAGGTCATGTCCTATTTGGACGAAATCGACGAAGGAGCCCGCGCCATCGGAGCGGTGAACACCATCGTCAACGAAGGCGGCCGGCTGATCGGCTACAATACCGACGGCATCGGCTACATGCGTTCGCTCCGCGAAGAGACGGGCATCTCGCTGAAGGGGCGCAAGGTGCTGATGATCGGCGCAGGGGGAGCGGCGCGCGGCGTCGGCTACGCGCTGGCCCGCGAAGGCGCGGAGCATATCTACATCGCCAATCGCACGAAGGAGAAGGCGCTGGACCTCGCTTCGTCGATGAGCGAATTCGGCAGCGTATCCGGGCACGGCCTGGACGAGATTCCGAAGCTGGCCGGAGAGGCCGCTCTGATCGTCAACAACACACTGCTCGGCATGCATCCGAACGTGGACGAGGTACCAATGGACATTTCGCTGATTCGTCCGGAGACGGTCGTCAGCGATCTGGTGTACAACCCGCTGATCACCCGTTTCTTGCGCGAAGCCCGCGATCAGCGCGGCGCCATCATTCACAGCGGCCTCGGCATGTTCATTTACCAAGGCGCCTACGCCTTCGAATATTGGACCGGCCAGCCCGCTCCGATCGCCGCCATGCGCGAAGTGGTGGAACAATCTTTTTCGGAATCGGAGCATTGATTTCGAACATATTAAGTATGGGTTAGGCACGGATTTGGCAAGGATTTGTTTTGTGGGTTTTGGGTTTGGAGATGTTGCCGTACAGGTGGCTTCATGACAAGGTCATGAGCCCCTGACGGCCCGGTTTGCGCCTTGCGCCGACCAAGAGCTTCATGACAGCGTCATGAGGCGGCCCCTTCCCCACAGTCGAACAAAAAACGCACGACGCAACACAGCGCACCCGGGCATAACGTAGGAAGAGAACGCCGCATGCGAGCGTGTCCCGAAGGGACGAAAGCGTTCCTACGCCAACGTCCCTTCAACGCCGGCCCCGCAGCAGGCACGCCCCTTTCGGGTGTCCAGAGGGCGCAGCCCTTTGGGGTCCTCCCTACCAGGGAGGATTTAGGAGGGTGCTACTTAAGGAGGAACAACCACCATGTTAACAGGCAAACAAAAACGGTATTTGCGCTCGTTGGCGCATCATATGAACCCGATCTTTCAGGTCGGCAAAGGCGGCGTAAACGATCATTTGATCCGGCACATCAGCGAGGCGCTGGAAGTCCGTGAGCTGATTAAAGTGACGGTGCTTAACAACTGTATGGAGGACCGGAGCGAAGTAGCCGAGCAGTTGGCGCAAGGCGCCGGCGCGGAGCTGGTTCAAGTGATCGGCAAAATCATCGTGCTCTACAAGGAATCCCGCGAGCATAAAACGATCGAGCTTCCGGTTTAAGCTAGGGCCGTAAAAGTGGCATTTCAGCTAAAAAGAGGGGGATGCCTGATGAAGGTCGGTCTGATGGGCGGTACCTTCGATCCCGTTCATATCGGGCACTTGATTGCCGCCCAAAGCGTCTGCGAGAGGCTCGAACTCGACGAAGTATGGTTTATGCCGACGAACGTGCCTCCGCATAAAGAACAGGCGCCCGGGGCTTCCCCGCGGCAGCGGCTGGAGATGGTCGAGCTGGCCGTCGAAGGGCACCCGCACTTCCGGGCTTCGGATATGGAGCTGCGCAAAGGCGGCGTATCGTACAGCATCGAGACGGTAACGATGCTTCGGGCGCAGCATCCCGGTTATCGGTTTACTTATATTATCGGGGCGGATATGGTCCGATATTTGCCGAAGTGGTACAAGATCGACGAGTTGGCCCGGCTGGTCACTTTCGCCGGATTGCAACGGCCTGGCTACGAAACGGGCTATGAGGGGCTTCCCGACGCCATTCGGCAGTCGGTGGAGCTTGTGCCGATGCCGCAAATCGAGCTGTCGTCCACAGTAATCCGGCAGCGGCGGGCTTCGGGACGATCGGTGCGTTACATGGTCCCGGACCGGGTAAATCATTATATCGAGGTGAACCGTTTGTATGAAGCGTGAGGAAATGATCGAGTCGGTTCGCTCCCAGATGCCGGAGAAGCGCTGGAACCATACGCTTGGCGTCATGGAAACGGCGGTGCGGCTGGCGGAGCGCTATGGGGCGGACCCGGAAAAGGCAGAGCTGGCCGCCATCCTTCACGATGTCTGCAAATATTGGCGCGTGGACGAGCAAGCGCGCATCATTCGCGAGAACGGACTGCCTCAGGATTTGCTTGATTACGACAAAGAGCTGTGGCATGCCCATGCAGGCGCTTGGATCGCCCGGGAGCAGTACGGCGTAAGCGACGAGGAAGTATTGGATGCGATACGTTATCACACCTCGGGGCGCGCGCGGATGACGCTGCTGGACAAGGTTGTTTGCCTGGCGGATTACATGGAGCCGGGCCGGGATTTTCCGGGCGTGCATAATATTCGCCAAAACGCCGAACATAGTTTAGAGAAGGCACTTATAACCGGATTTGACGGAACGATCCGTTTTTTATTGGATAAAGGCAAACGAATTTATCCGCTAACCTTTGAAGCTCGAAACGGACTGATCCGGGAGCTGGAGGAGCGGGGAGAATCGGTATGATTCACTTACAGGAGGAAACGATATGACCATTCAACCGGATGAGCTTATGCAGCTCGTGGTCGATGCGGCCGAAGACAAGAAAGCGATGGACGTAACGGCATTGAACCTGCGCGGGATTTCTTTGATTGCAGATTACTTCGTCATTTGCCACGGCAATTCCGAAACGCAGGTGCAAGCGATCGCGACCGAAATTAAAAAACGTTCGGAAGAGCGCGGCGCACGAATTCGCGGCCTCGAAGGCATGGACACGGCCCGCTGGGTGCTTGTCGACTTGGGCGACGTCGTCGTTCACGTGTTTCACCGCGACGACCGCGAATATTACAACATCGAGCGGCTATGGTCCGACGCGAAAGTGGTCGAACGGGTATGAGGCTGGAAGCCGGAACGATCCGACGTTTGGACGTGGCGAGGGAAGTATCGCCGCACGGCTATTTTTTGACGGACGGCACGCAGGACGTGCTGCTCCATTACAGCGAAGCCGCCGGGGAAGTGAAGCCGGGGGAGCAGGTTGAGGTATTTCTGTTTCACGACACCGAGGACAGGCTGGCGGCTACGATGCGCAAGCCGCTCGTGACGCTCGGAGAAGTCGCGCTTCTCGAAGTGGTTGACATCCATCCGCGCTTTGGCTGCTTTCTCGAAATGGGGCTCGGACGTCATCTGCTGCTTCCTTTTAAAGAACTGCCTGAGCTTAAGGAACTGCGTCCCGAAGTCGGAGACCGCGTGTTCGTCGTACTTGCCCACGACCGGCAAGGGCGGCTCGTCGCCAAAGTGGCCGGAGAAGACCGGCTCAAGCAGTTGTGCTTCGACGCTCCTTCAAGCTGGCGCAACACCTGGGTCGACGCCCGCGTCTATAAGCCGCTGCAAATGGGCTCGTTCGTCGTCTGCGACGGCGGCGTGGTCGGCTTCGGCGTCATCGGCTTCATTCATGCGTCCGAAAGAGCCCGGCTGCTGCGTCTCGGAGAACAGGTGAAAGTACGCGTCACGTTCGTGCGCGAGGACGGCAACGTCAACTGCTCGATGCGCGAGCGTAAGGAAGTCGGGCGCGACACCGATTCGGAGAAGCTGCTGATCTTTCTGAAGGAACGCCCGAATCAGGCGATGCCGTATTCGGACGAAACCCCGGCCGATTTGATCAGCCAGCGGTTCGGCATGAGCAAATCCGCTTTCAAGCGCGCCATCGGCAAGCTGATGAAGGAAGGCCTGGTTTATCAGGAAGGCAGCTGGACCTACTTGAAAAAAGAAGCGGCATCGCAGCCGGCATCCGAATGAAGTCCGTTCGGAGCCGGCCTTTGTCTGTTCGGTGAAGGAGGAGCAAGCCGTGGCTTACGAACAATTTTCCTATCTATACGACCGGCTGATGGAGGATATGCCCTATGATGATTGGCTCCGCTTTGCGCGGGAATGCTGGGACAAGTTCGGGACGCCCCGAAACGTGGTTGATTTGGGCTGCGGCACCGGAAGCATAGCGGTCCCTCTGGCGCAGCTCGGCTACGAAGTCGTCGGCATCGATCTGTCGGAGGACATGCTGTCCTTGGCCAGTCAAAAAACGGAAAGCGCCCAGCGGCACAAGTCTTTCCCTGCGGGCGGAAGCGTGATGTGGCTCCAACAGGACATGCGCGAATGGGAACTTGGCCGTCAGGTGGACGCGGTCATCTCGTTTTGCGATTGCTTGAACTATTTGCTGGAGGAAGAAGACATCGAGCGGACCTTCAAGCAAGTATATGACGGGCTCGCTCCTGGCGGGGTGTTCGTGTTCGATATGCATACGCAGAGCCAGCTTCAGAGCTATGCGGAATCGCAGCCTTTTTTCTTAAATGACGACGACGTCGCCTACATCTGGACTTGCGATTTCGATCCGGGCCGCTGTGAAATCGAGCATGAGCTGACCTTGTTCGTGCGGGAAGGGGACACATGGGCGGAAGGGTCTGACGACGCCATTACGGAACGGTATCACCGGATCGAGGAGCTGCATGTGCAGCGGGCGTATCCGCTCGATTGGGTGCAGGAGCGGCTGCGGGCGGCCGGATTTAGCGAGACGGCATGCTATGCCGACTTTTCGTTCGAAGCGCCGACGGACGATACGCAGCGGGCGTTTTTTGTGGCCGTGAAGCAGCGGGATTGAGCTTGAAGTCGGGGCAAACGGACGCGGTACATTTCATTAACGCGTTAAATGGATAATCAGTTGCAGCAGGCACAGGATCATCCCCCATAGCGGGAGCGACAGCATGACCCCGTTGACGAATCCTTTCATGCGGCTCATCCTCCGTAAGCTTCGAATAGAAAACATTTATTAGAAAGTATGGCCAAGTTGCGGAGAATGTAACCGGGACGGGCCCGTTTGCGATTGGCAAGGCGGCGTTTTATCCGGCAGCTTCGGGAAAATCGGGGGTCCGGCTTGACACGGAGGAATCGTTTTTCATATAATGAATCCTAATTGGAGCATATATGCAAAAGGCCGTGACAAGAACTAGTAACTGCAGCGCTTTCTTTCAGAGAGCCGGTGGCGGGTGGGAACCGGTAGAAGCAGGCAGCGAACTCATCTTCGAGCCGTTTGGCCAAAAGACCGCAACAAGCGCAAGCTTCGCCGGTCACAGCCATAAACGTACCCCGCGTTAAGGGGAGAGTGGGCCCAGGCAAAGCATGCTTGAGTCAACTAGGGTGGTACCACGGGAAATAAGCCTCTCGTCCCTAGCGTTGCGCTAGCGATGAGGGCTTTTTTGTTTGAATCGAAGGAGGTCTACACAGTATGGCACAGGAAACTAGAGAACAACAAGGGTACAATCCCTTGGCGATTGAACCGAAATGGCAGCAATATTGGGAGAAAAACAAAACGTTCAAGGTGCTGGACGACGAGAGCAAGCCGAAGTTTTACGCGCTTGACATGTTCCCGTATCCTTCCGGAGCAGGACTTCACGTCGGGCACCCGGAAGGCTACACGGCGACGGACATCGTATCCCGTTATAAAAGGCTGCGCGGCTATAACGTTCTGCATCCGATGGGATGGGACGCCTTCGGCTTGCCGGCGGAGCAGCATGCGCTCGATACGGGGCAGCATCCGCGCGACATCACGTTCCGCAATATCGATAATTTCCGCAGACAGATCAAGTCGCTCGGCTTCTCTTACGATTGGGACCGCGAATTCAGCACGACCGATCCCGAATATTATAAATGGACGCAATGGATTTTCATTCAGCTGTATAAAAAAGGTCTCGCCTACGTGGACGAAGTGCCGGTCAACTGGTGTCCGGCGCTCGGAACGGTACTGGCCAACGAAGAAGTCATCGACGGCTTGAGCGAGCGCGGCGGTCATCCGGTTATCCGCAAGCCGATGCGTCAATGGGTGCTCAAGATCACCGAGTACGCGGAGCGCCTGCTGGAGGATCTTGAAGAGCTCGATTGGTCCGAAAGCATCAAGGATATGCAGCGCAATTGGATCGGCAAGTCTACGGGCGCCGAAGTGACGTTTGCCATCGACGGACACGGGAACGATAGCCTGAAGGTATTCACGACCCGTCCGGATACGCTGTTCGGGGCCACCTATTGCGTATTGGCGCCTGAGCATGAGCTTGTGGCCCGCATTACAACGCCGGAGCAAGCTCAAGCGGTGAAAGATTATCAGGAACGCGCGGCCCGCAAAAGCGACTTGGAGCGCACCGATCTTGCGAAGGAAAAAACGGGCGTCTTTACCGGCGCTTATGCAGTTAATCCGGTCAACGGCAGCAAGGTGCCGGTCTGGATTGCCGACTATGTGCTGGCCGGATACGGAACAGGTGCGATCATGGCGGTACCGGGGCACGACCCGCGCGACTGGGAATTCGCGAAGCAGTTCGACCTTCCGATTGTGGAAGTGGTGCAGGGCGGCGATGTAAACAAGGAAGCGTACGCCGGCGACGGCCCGCACGTCAACTCCGAGTTCCTGAACGGCTTGAATAACGAGCAGGCCATCGCGCGAATGATCGAGCACCTCGAAGCCAACGGCCAAGGCCAAGGCAAAGTAACCTATCGTCTCCGCGACTGGCTGTTCAGCCGTCAACGGTACTGGGGCGAGCCGATTCCGATCCTCCATCTGGAGGACGGCACGATGAAAACCGTACCGGAAGATCAGCTGCCGCTGCTTCTGCCGGAAGTGGACGAAATCAAGCCTTCCGGCACCGGCGAATCGCCGCTTGCCAATGTGACGGATTGGGTGAACACGGTAGATCCGGAGACCGGCCTCAAAGCGCGCCGCGAGACGAATACGATGCCGCAATGGGCGGGAAGCTGCTGGTACTACCTGCGCTTTATCGATCCGAAGAACAAGGACGAGATCTGCTCTAAGGAGCTGCAGCGCAAATGGCTGCCGGTCGACCTGTACATCGGAGGCGCGGAGCATGCCGTACTTCACCTGCTGTATGCCCGTTTCTGGCACAAAGTGTTGTACGACCTCGGCGTTGTGGAAACGAAAGAGCCTTTCTACAAGCTGGTTAACCAAGGCATGATTCTCGGCGAGAACATGGAGAAAATGAGCAAATCGCGCGGCAACGTCATCAACCCGGACGAAATCGTCGGCGAGTACGGTGCCGACACGCTGCGCATGTACGAGATGTTCATGGGGCCGCTGGAAGCGACGAAGCCTTGGAACGTAAACGGCGTAGAAGGCACATTCCGCTTCCTGAGCCGCGTTTGGCGCTTGTTCGTCGGCGAAGACGGAGGGCTGAACGCGAAAATTACAGAAGACAGCGATGCGGGCAGCGAAGCGTTCAAGCGGACCTGGCACCGCACGATTAAGAAAGTAACCGAAGACTATGAGGCGCTGCGCTTCAATACGGCGATCAGCCAGCTGATGATCTTCGTCAACGAAGCGTACAAGACGGACCGTTTGCCGAAAGCTGCGATGGAAAACTTCGTGCAAATGCTGTCTCCGATCGCACCGCACTTGGCGGAAGAGCTGTGGGAGAAGCTCGGTCATTCCGGTACCGTGGCTTATGAAGCATGGCCTGTATACGACGAAGCATGGACGGTCGACAACGAAGTGGAAATCGTCATCCAAGTGAACGGCAAAATCGCCGATCGCGCTACGATCGCAGCGGATGCCGATGAAGCGACGATGCAGGAGCTGGCGCTTGGCTTGGACAAAGTCAAGGAAGCGATGGCGGGTAAAACCGTCCGCAAGGTGATTGCCGTCAAAGGCAAGCTTGTCAATATTGTCGTAGGGTAAGAAGCGGCGCCGGAAAACAAAAAACCGCACTCCGGAATCGGAGCACGGCGGTTCATAACGGAAAAGGACGTGAAAGCATCGCGTTCGGTTCGGCCTACGGGCTGAAAAAACGGGCTTTCACCTTTTCCACATCTTCATCGTATTTAGCATGAGTTGTGCGGATCAGGTCGTCAAAGACCCCGTACAACTCTTTTTGCATTATGCGGAGACCTTCCGCGGTAATACCGCCGGGAACGGACACCCGCTGCTGCAGGGAGGCGGGCGTGAAGCCTCCGGTGGTCAGCAGCCTGCCGGTGCCGAGCGTCATCTCGGCCGCAAGCTGCGTAGCCTCTGTCTCGGAGATGCCGGTGGCGGCAACCGCGGCGTCGACGAATTTTTGCACGAAAAAGGCGAGAAACGCCGGACCGCAGCTTGTAATGTCCGAAGAGACGCGCGTATGCTCCTCGCGGATGCGAATGGGGGCGCTAATGTGGGAGAGCAGCAGCTCCAGCCGGGCTTGATCCTCGTCGGTCATCCGGTCTCCGTAAATGCACAGCGTCGCACCGCTGAGCACATAGTTGGTAATGCTTGGAATGACCTTGGCGATTTTGCAAGGGAGCAGTTCTTCCAAATGACGAATCTGCACCGGGCTTGTAATGGAAACGACGATTGTTTCGGGAGCGACAACATCCCGAATGTCGTCGATGACAGCTTTGAATTCCATAGGCTTGACGCACAGAAAAAGAAGCTGGGATCCGGCTGCGGCTTCCCTATTGGAGCGGGTTGTTTGCAGGCCCGGGTAGCTTTCCGCTAACTGCTCCGCTTTGCGGGCGGTGCGATTGGTCACAACAAGCTGCTCCGGGCTGACTGCGCCGGATTGAATGAACGCTTCGATGAGAATACTGCCCATGCTGCCTGTTCCGATAAATCCTATTTGCATGACCATCCCCCCTGATTGGATTGCAGCCTTTTTCATGTATATGAGACAGATCGTAAAACCATGCATTCGATTTTTCGATATAGATTCGATCAAGATTCGATGAAGAAACGAGGTGGAGCAATGCCCCATTTTTCGGAAAAAGCTTTGGTTCGTCTTGCCGGCCTGGTGCTTGCCGCTGGCATTATCATTGTACTGCTGCTATGGCGTCCTTGGACATCGGACGGGGTACCGGCGGGCTTTAAGGCGGCGGACGAGGAAATGAGAAAATTGCTTCAGGAGCAGAACGAGGCAAGACAGGTGAATGGGCTTTCGGGCGATGCGAAGGCAGCGAGAGGTGAAAAGAACCCTGCGGCGGAGCCGAAAGGGAACCCGGTCACGGAGAAGGCTTCCGCAGAGCCATCGCCCAAGCCTGCCGCAGCGGACAGTCCGCCGGAAGAAGCTTCCGCCGCCGGGGCGGCTTCCGATCCGGGAAAGGCCGCTGCCGGGAAGCCGGCGGAGAGCGCTCCGGGCAAAATCAATTTGAACACGGCTACCGCCAAACAGCTCGACGAGCTCCCGGGAATCGGGGCTAGCCGGGCGCAAGCGATCGTCGAGCTTCGCAAGAAGCTCGGCGGTTCGTTCAAATCGGTGGACCAACTGCTGGAAGTGAAGGGAATCGGCGAAAAAATGCTGCAAAAAATAAAGCCTCTCGTCACTTTGGACCCTTGATTCGACCAGGCCGTGCAATTATGTCAGGAATGTTTTGCGGAGAAAGCTTTCGTTTTGCTGCGGAATGTGCGAAAATAGGTACGATTATCCATCATTTCTGTTGATCATAAGGAGGATGCAGTATGTCAGAAGAGCGCAAGCTTTCTTTGGAAACGTTGGCCGTTCACGCAGGACAGGAGATTGACCCGACTACGATGTCCCGAGCAGTTCCTTTATACCAGACAACGTCCTATGGATTTCGCGATACGGATCACGCCGCCGATTTATTCGCTCTCAAAGAGTTCGGCAACATCTATACGCGCATTATGAATCCGACGACCGATGTGTTCGAAAAACGCGTTGCTGCGCTCGAAGGCGGAGCTGCGGCTCTGGCGACGGCATCCGGCCAAGCGGCCATCACGTACTCGATCCTTAACATTGCCGGAGCGGGCGACGAGATCGTCTCATCGTCCACCTTGTACGGCGGTACTTACAATCTGTTTGCAAATACACTGGCGAAACTCGGCATTAAAGTGCATTTCGTCGACGCGAGCGATCCGGGAAATTTCCGGAAGGCCATTACGCCGAAGACGAAAGCCGTGTTCGCGGAGGCGATCGGCAATCCTAAGGGCGACGTGCTTGACATTGCCGCCGTAGCGGTTATTGCGCATGAGAACGGCATTCCGTTGATTATCGACAATACGTTCCCGAGTCCGTATCTTTGCCGTCCGATCGAACACGGAGCGGACATTGTCGTTCACTCCGCGACCAAATTTATCGGCGGACACGGCACCTCGATCGGGGGCATTATCGTCGACGGCGGTCGTTTTGATTGGAAAGCCAGCGGCAAATTCGCCGGTCTGACCGATCCGGACCCGAGCTACCACGGAGTCGTATATACCGACGCCGTCGGGCCGATCGCTTATATTATCAAGGCGCGTGTACAGCTTCTGCGCGACATGGGCGCTTCGATCTCGCCGTTCAACGCGTTCCTCCTGCTGCAAGGTCTCGAAACGCTCCACCTTCGCATGGAGCGCCACAGCTCGAATGCGCAGAAGGTTGCCGAATTCCTGGAAAAGCACGAAGCTGTGGATTGGGTAAGCTACTCGGGTCTTCCGAGCCATTCGTCGTATGAGCTGGCGAAAAAGTATTTGCCTAAAGGCCAGGGCGCGATCATGACGTTCGGCATCAAAGGCGGTGTGGAAGCAGGGCGCAAAGTGATCAATGCGGTAAAGCTGTTCTCCCATTTGGCGAACGTCGGCGATTCGAAGTCGCTCATCATTCATCCGGCCAGCACCACGCATCAGCAGCTTAGCGAGCAGGAGCAGGCGGGGGCGGGCGTAACGCCGGGGATGATTCGCCTGTCCATCGGGACGGAAGCGATCGACGACATTATTTACGATTTGGATCAAGCGATCCAAGCAAGCCAGAAATAAAGCCGGAAAAAATAAAGGAGCTTGAATCAGCATGATGGCACGTAAAGATTGGGATACGTATTTTATGGATATCGCCTACATGGCTTCCACCCGCTCCCAATGCAGCCGAAGGCACGTTGGAGCCGTCCTGGTGCAGGGGAAGAAGCTGCTCGGCACGGCGTACAACGGCGCTCCGATGGGCGTGCCGGATTGCTCGGAAGCGGGCTGCATGCTCGTGGAAGAGTACGAATTGGTCGCATCGGACGGCAAGGAGCAGGTGGTCAAGAAGCAGCGTTGCATCCGGACGATCCATGCGGAGCAAAACCTGCTGTTGTTCACGGACCGTGAGGACCGCGAAGGGTCTGTCGTTTATGTGACCGACCAGCCGTGCTGGACGTGCGCGAATATGCTCGCGAACAGCGGTGTGACGGAGATCGTGTTCCACCGGCCGTATCCGAAAGACAACGACAAGGTGCGCGCGCTGATGGAGCAGCGCGGAATGACGTTCCGGCAGCTTGAAAACTACGAGCCTCCGGCCGGAACGGTCAGCGAAGTGAAAAATTAGAACGAGCCAAAGCTTAGGAGGAAGAACCTCTTTTGGGGCGTGCGTTAAGCATGCACTCGGAAGAGGTTCTTTTTTTGTTGCTGGAAGGAGGAGCGGATGTCTCAAAGACCGATCGTAGCGTTCGCGGTATGTTGGGGTATAGGCTATGCTGTTGCGGTGATCGTGCGGCTGCCGTGGATGAATCTGTGGCTGGCGATGACTGCAGGAATATTGTATTGTGCTGCGATGATCATGAGGCCAAAGGGGACCGTTTGGCTCCGCACTCTGTTGATCGTCGCGGCAGCGGCGGGCGTATACGGCGACCACGATGCCCGAAACCGGAGCTTGGTCGAATTACAGGCCGAGGAAATAAGCAGCGTGCATTTTCAAGGGCGGATCGTGACGCCGGTTTCGGTAGACGGGGACCGCGTTTCCTTTCAAGCGCAAGCCGAATCTGTAGCGATTCCCGAACACGCGGTACCGCAGAATGGCGGCAAAGGCGAGCGGATGCAGTTTTCGATCCGCTTGCTTGCCCAGGAGGAGCAGGAGACGGCTAGACGTTGGGAGCGGGGCGACCGGATCGAGCTGGACGGGACGCTGCGCCGCCCGGCGGAAGCTCGTAACTTTGGCGGCTTCGACTACCGGAACTATTTGCGGCTGCAGCATATTCATTGGCAGATGACGGCAAAAGGGACAGCAGGACTCACCGTGACGCCACCAGAATCCGGGGAATGGGGCGGGTGGCTAGCCATGCGCAGCATCGACCGCTTTCGGGACCGGTTGGCGGGGCAGGTAGACCACTTGTTTCCTCCGGATCAAAGCGGCTTTATGAAAGGCATGCTGATCGGCCTGACGGATGAGATCGAACCACAGCAATTCGAGCGGTTTTCCCGGCTGGGCCTGACCCATATTATCGCGATCTCCGGCCTGAATGTCGCTATTTTTCTGGCATGCTTGATCTGGCTGCTGCGCCGCTTCGGACTGACGCGGGAAACGGTTCTGCTTACCGCTCTTGTGCTCATGCCGCTGTATATCGCTGTCACCGGGGCTTCGCCTTCGATCGTCCGCGCCGGCCTGATGGCGATGATCGGCTTGTATGCCGCTTACCGGAACCGGCTCAAGGACGGGCTCCACATCGCGCTGATCGCGGGAGTCGGCATGCTCGTCTGGAATCCGTATTATTTGCTGGACGTCAGCTTCCAGCTGTCGTTTCTGGTGACGTTGGGCCTCATTCTCGGCGTCCCGCAAATGAACAAGCTGCTGCCGGTAAAGCATGCGAAGCTGAGAGATGCGCTTTCGATAACCGTAGTCGCGCAGCTGATCTCGTTCCCGCTGTCGATTTATTATTTCAACCAATTTTCCCTGCTGTCGTTCGCTGCCAATTTTGCGCTGGTTCCGGCGTTTAGCGCATGGGTGATGCCGGGCGGGACGACGGCCATGCTGCTTGGATTCCTCTGGGGAACCGGAGCAGGCTGGCTCGGGTGGCTGATTGCCAAGACAAATGAGCTTCTGTTTTACTTGATAGAACAAGCGAGCAAGCTGGATGCGTTTCAAACCATTTGGCCGAGCCCTTCGCCGGTATGGATCTTGGCTTATTACGGGCTGCTGTGCGCGGCGCTTGTGCTGCTGCAGCCGTTTGCGGCCAAGAACGAGTCGGCTGCGCCCGAACCGATGCTTTATGGAGCAAAAACCAACAAGCTTCCGTTCTTAAACCGGCGAACGATGAACCGATACGTCCTGCTGCCCGTCAGCTTGCTCGGCTTTGCGGGACTGCTCTGGTACGGCTACGATCCCGAACGCGGAAAAGCGGAGGGACGCGTACAGTTTTTGGATGTGGGGCAGGGAGACAGCATCTTGATCCAGACGCTCCCGGGAAGCCATACGATTTTGGTTGACGGGGGCGGGACAGTCTCCTTCCGCAAACCGGGAGATGCGTGGAAGGAGCGGAGAGACCCGTATGAAGTGGGCCGGAAGCTGCTCGTACCGCTGCTCAAAAAACGCGGCGTGCAGCAAATCGACGAGCTCATTCTGACGCATCAGGATGCCGATCATTTCGGCGGCTTGCAAGCGGTGCTTGAGCACATTCCGGTGCGGCGGTTTTTGTTCAACGGGACCTTGAAGCCGCTGCCGGCCGTGGAAAAGCTGTTTCAAACCGCACTGGAGAAGGGAACGGAGCTGGTCGAGGTGGAGGCGGGAGATACGCTGCAAGTCGACGCCGGCACGGCGCTTCATTTCTTGTATCCGCTGCCGGAGGGGGAGCGGGAGGGCGTGCGTGTGGAGCAGGATCAGAACCCGAGCTCCGTCGTGTTTTTAATGGAGATGGCGGGTACCCGCTGGCTGTTCACAGGCGATATCGGCCAAGCCGAGGAGCGAAAGCTGCTCGACCGTTGGTCTACAGTATCGCGGGGACTCGCTCAAGGGGAGGCGCTGGCTCCTGCTGTTCGTGAACCTGCGTCGTCAGTTGGGGCGGCCGCACAGGTATCGGTAATATACAAGCCCGTCGATGTGTTGAAGGTTGCTCATCACGGCAGCAAATCGTCTACGACCGATGAGTGGCTGAATGCTTGGCAGCCGAAGCACGCGGTCATCTCCGCCGGGGCGAACAACATTTACGGGCATCCGAACCGGCAGGTGCTGGAGCGGCTGACGTCGCACGGTATAAGCGCGCAGCGGACGGACAGGGACGGGGAGGTGCAGATGACCGTGCGGGGCGGAAAGATTTATACGCGAACGAAGCTCCGGCCCTAAAGGCGTTATGGCGCGCCTGCAGGACCCCATAACACAGCGAAAGCCGCCCGGTCCATGCGATGATGGGCCGAGCGGCTGTTGCTGCGGAAACGTTGGTAAAGGCGCGGTCTGCGCTAAGAGGCGGCATTCACCGAAGCGACCGTACGCGAGCGTCTGCGGATATAAGCATACACGGTCAGGACGACGATCAGTTCCGAAAGCGGGATAGCGAGCCAAATGCCGGTCGTTCCCATGACATGGGGCAGGGTGAACAGCAGGGCGACCATGATCAGCATCTCGCGCGCTACGGTAATCCAAGTCGCCATTTTGACTTGATCGGTCGATTGAAAGTACGTCATCATGACAAAGTTGACGCCCATGAACAAATAGGCGATGAAAAACAAACGTATGCCGGAAGCGGCCAACTCCTGAACCTCCCGGGTAAACGAACCGAACATGGAGACAATGCCGTCGGCCGTAACCAAACCGATCAGAAATACGCCCAGCCCGATGCCGATCGACGTTTTTACGGCGATGCGGATCGTTTCCCGCTCCCGGGCATGCTGCTTTGCGCCCCGATAGTAGCTGATCAGCGGCTGAATGCCCGATCCCATGCCAATGAATAACATCAGCACCACGCTGTGCACGTAATTTAGAATGGAGAAGGCCGATACGCCTAACGTGCCTGCCCACCGGACCATAGCCATATTGTAGCCTGCCGTGAAGACGGCGATGCCCAATTCCGCGACGAAGCTCGGAAAGCCGATTGTGAACGTGCTTTTGGCCAGCTTCCAAGACAAATGCAGCTTGACGAAGCGGAGGGTGCTGTCCTTGCGCAGGAAATGCGTGAACAGTACGCACGCCCCGATGGCGGACGCGCCGATTAGCGCCCATGCGGACCCGGCTACGCCGAACTCGAGAACAAACAATAGCACGTAATTTAGTCCGATGTTGCATACGGCTGTCACGAGCAGCGAAATCATCGCCAGATTTGGATTGCCGTCGTTGCGTACAAAGATGCTGAACGCATTTTGCACAGTGACGATAAAGCCGAAGCTCAGCAGCACGGTCATAAATTCCATCGCATAAGGCATCGTCTCGTCATTGGCTCCGAGAAACAACGCCAGCTTTTCCCGGAACAAATACGCAATTCCCGCCAGCGCGAGCGTCAAGCTGAAGATGAGCGTAAGCGAATGAGTGAAAATCGAGCGCGCCTGCTCGGTATCTTTGGCGCCCAGCGATCTGGAATATAGAGCCGCACCGCCGATGCCGACCCACAGCGATATGGCAAAATAAATGGAAAATACCGGAAAGGCGACATTGACCCCTGCCAGCGCGACCTCGCCGAGCCGCTGCCCGACGAAAATGCCGTCAATCACGACGTTAATGGACATCATAAACATGCCGACAATCGACGGAACCAAATAACGGACGAATACTTTGCCTACGGAATCGGATTCCAGGGCTGTCAGCTTGTTGTTTTCAAGTTGCATCATACACCTCTAACGATCTTCTTTAAGTATTCCTTTCCATAATAAGGAAAAGGTTGTTTCGGCCGCTTGGATAAAATAATCCGGGCTGCCGAAAATCAGTTTGGCGGTCAAGCCTTCGTAAATCGTATGCACGGCGAGCGCGCCTTCCTTCGGATTGACCTGAGTGGTTGAATCGAGCTGAAAAGCAAGCTCCAGCAGATGAAGCAAATGATGCGAATACAATTCGTACATGGTGATGCACAGTTCCTGCAGCGGCTCGGGAGGCATGAACGCCATCAGAAACATCAGCTTCACATTCCGATTGGTCGCGTAGCGGTCTTTCATCTCCTCGACGAAGGTGCGCAGCAGCGCCTGGAGCGGCTCCCCCTTATGCTCGTGAAAAAACGTGGTCAAGTAGGCGATTTCCTGCTTCGTTGCGTCCTCGTGGATTTCGACGACCAAATCTTTCTTGTTCTCAAAATGAGCGTACATCGACTGCTTTTTAATCCCTACCTCTTGGGCAATATCCGCCAGCTTCGTGCCTTCGTAACCGTATTGCAGTAGATGTCCTATCGCGGCTTTCTTGATCTCTTCTCTTCGGCTCATCGTACCCACCTTGGCTTTATGAAATCATTTACCTTACCGCGGTCAGGTAAACATATCAGTAATATTATCAAAATTTCAGCTATTTTCAAACAGAAAACTTACTCCGGTCAGTTCATTATAAAAAACAAGTCTTGAAACTCAGCCCAGAGTTTGCTATATTTTTTGTTTGTGGGGCTTCCGCTTTTAACGGCCGGAGCCACCGCGGGTGGGTGAGGGTTAACTAGAACCGAGGATCGGTTATGATATTTTCGCAGCGATTTAAAGCTAGCCTGTTGGTATTGACCGGCGCTGCATCGTACGGGATACTGTCCACTTGCGTCAAGCTGGCGTATAAGGACGGTTTTTCGCCCGCCGAAGTGACGGGTAGCCAAGTGTTGTTCGGCTTTGTAGCTTTGTGGCTTCTGAGCATCCGTTGCTGGGGCTACATGAAAAAGATGCCGAGGATCGTCTTTCTGAAGCTGCTCGGTAGCGGGGTGTTTACGGGGCTTACCGGCGTGTTTTACTACTACGCGCTGCAAACGTTGAGCGCGTCTTTCGCGGTGCTGCTGCTGTTCCAATTCACCTGGATGGGGCTGCTCGCGGATTGGCTGCTGCAAAGAAAAGCGCCCAACCGGTTTCAGCTCATCGGCGTTGTCATCGTGCTCGCCGGCACGCTGTTCGCCTCCGGCTTTCTCGAAGGCAGCGTGCCTGTGCTCAGTTGGACCGGTATCGGGCTCGGGCTGCTTGCGGCCGCAAGCTACACGCTGACCGTCTATTTCAGCGGCAGGGTCGCGACCGAGGTGCCTGCGATTTTGCGCAGCTCGTGGATGCTGACGGGAGCGGTTATCGTCGTATCGCTTATTTATCCGCCGACGTTTTTGTGGAGCGGTGCGCTGACGAACGGCCTATGGGGATGGGCGGTCATTCTCAGCCTGTTCGGCATGATCCTTCCGCCGTACTTGTATACCAAGGGTGCTCCGCACCTCAGTACCGGCGTAGCCTCCATCATCGGGGCGATCGAGCTGCCCGTCGTCATTGTGTGCTCCAGCCTGCTGCTTCATGAGCAGACCGGCTTGCTCCAGTGGCTCGGCATCGGGCTTATTTTTGCCGGCATCGTCGTATCCGAATGGAAAAGCAAGAATGCGCGCCGAATCGAAGGGGACCTTTCAGAGCCTCGAACGAACCTGCAGCAATAAATATGGTAAGAAGAAGGGCCGCCTTGGTCTTTACAGAAGCCTGTAAAGACCGGGGCCGGCCTTTTTTTCGTACCCGAAAGCGCGGCGGGTAAGGCTAAAGACCGGCGCGAACGAATAATTTCATCTCTTTAGTACAATATATGGATACCCAAATTTGTAAAAAGGAAGCTGTTTGTGAAGAACAATTCGATATCCGTTCTCCAACTTTCTGTTATTTTCATTACATCTTCCGGCTTGTTAAATCATGTTACGGTGATCCCCGTCCTATTAAATGTTACCGGAAAAGATTCATGGATTTCCGTTTGTCTTGCTTCGTTATTCTGCATATTGTGGCTGCCGGTATTACGCTATACGATTCGATCGGCCGGCGGTCGTCCGTTTGTGCAATGGCTGCACGAGCATTGGGGAGCAGGGGCTTGGATTATTTTGATTCCCTTGCTTGTAACGATATTCGGAATGGGAGCGACGACATTAAAGGAGACGACCACGTGGACAAAAATTACATACTTGCCCGGGACGCCTTTAACGGTAATTGTACTGACCTTGATATTGATCAGTCTCGCTGCGGCCAGATCGGGACTAAAGGCATTGGCGGTTACCGCAGGGATTCTATTGCCTTTTATCGTTCTATTCGGCTATTTTGTCATGCTGGGTAATATCCCGCATAAGGACTACACCCTGCTGCGTCCGTTTCTGGAAAATGGGATTCGCCCGGCTTTGCAGGGCGTAATCTATGCGGCTAGCGGATTAAGCGAGTTATTTCTGGTCGTTATGCTGCAGCATCGAATCAAGGGGAACATCGGGTATTCCTCGCTCCTTATCCTGATCGTCATATTGGCGGGATTAACGATCGGACCGCTCACAGGCGCCATTGCCGAATTTGGCACTCCCGAAGCGGCCAAGCAGCGTTATCCCGCATACGAACAATGGAGGGTCGTCCAGATTGGAAGATTTATCGAGCATATGGATTTTTTGTCGATTTACCAATGGCTTGCAGGAGCGTTCGTGCGCATCTCCTTTTCCTTATGGCTGATCGGTGAAACCCTCTCCTTTTGGTTTAACGGCCGCAAGAGAGGCGTGTTGTTCGCGGCAAGCGCCGGGATGCTTTTGTTTGCTATTTCCCCGCTCTCGGATTCAAGTTTTTTTCATTTGCTGACCGTCTATTATTTGCCGGCAAGCGTATCGGTTTTGATTGGGGCTTCGATTATTGCCCGCATGTATGCCTTGCTCTTCAACGTCCAAGGAGGTGCGCAGCCATGACCGACGGTGATTTGCCGCAAGAACACAGATCACGGCACTCCGAGAAGGAATGGAGTGAAGCGTCTTTTCGCGAGTGGTTTGCGAATTGTCCGGATGTCAAGATCGACAGCTATTCCATTGATGCCAATCGGACCGTAACGTTCGTTTATTGTGAGCATTTGTGCGACCTTCAACAAATCAACGAAACCGTTTTGACGGCCTTGTACAAACTTGCTTCCGGCGATGATGTACGGACCGTTCCATTGCAGTTGAAGCCGTTTCTATCCCCACTTACGGCAACTCGTGCAGCGCAAGCCGTTTTTGGAGGAGAACTCCTCGTGATATTGGGGCAGACTCACGAGGTCTTTACGTTGAACCTGATGAACGTTCCGAAACGTAATCCGGAAGAATCGGTGCTCGACGTATCCATCCGTGGGCCGCGGGACGGGTTTGTGGAAGATTACAGCGTAAATTTGGCGCTGATCCGAAAACGGCTTCGGACGGAAACGCTCGCGCTGGAAGAGTTCACGCTCGGTAAACGGAGTTCGACAAAGGTAGGTCTGCTGTATGTGCGAGACGTGATCAACCCAGCTTATGTCAATGACGTTCGCAGCAGATTGAGCCAAATCGATTTGGACACGCTTGTCAGTCCCGCGCAATTGGAGGAATGGATTGGGGAACCCAGGTTTTCGCTTTTTCCATTGTTTTTTTACACCGGAAGGCCTGATTTTGTCGTCGATTCTTTATCAAGAGGCCGCTTTGCATTGATCGTGGAAGGGGGGCCTCTGGCTATCGTGGCGCCAGCCAATTTGTTTCTGATCATCAAAAGCCCGGAGGATGCCTACTTCCCGTTTTGGATTAGCTCGATGAGCCGAATATTGCGTATTTCCGGTTTGTGTATTTCTATCTTATTACCTGGTTTTTGGATTTCGCTAGCCCAGTATAATCAGGATCAGCTGCCCTTTCCATTGCTTTCAAGCATAACGCAAACGCGCATCGGTCTTCCGCTGCCGATTTCCATGGAGTTGTTCCTGATGCTTTTTTTGCTGGATTTGTTCCGGGAAGCAGGTTCGAGATTGCCCAAAGCGATCGGCCAGACACTCACCGTGGTCGGTGGTATTGTGATCGGTGATGCGGCCGTCCGAGCGGCGCTTATTTCACCATCCCTGCTTATTATCGCTTCCTTGTCCTCCGTAGCAAATTACACATTATCGAATCAAGCCTTAGTGGGAGGGGTGACGATTGCCCGTTTTATCGTTTTTCTCGCTTCTTCGTTCCTTGGCATGTACGGATTTGTCATCTCCATCATCGCGCTCGTTCTGCATTTGGCATCGCAGCAGTCCTTCGGCCTTCCTTATTTGGCACCGGTGTCGCCTCTTTCCGTCCGGGAAGTAATCACCGGCGTGCTCGCTTCCGCATGGCGTCGTTTGAGGAAGCGTCCGCAAATTCTTCACACGCAAGACTCGACGAGAACGGGGCGGAAGAAATCATGAACGGTCATCGAATGCTTCGGGGGATATGCATGGTGATTTTATTGGGGCTGCTGACGGGATGCTGGGATGCGAAAGAAATCCAGGACATCAATTACATCACGGCGCTAGGTATTGATTATGCGCAGGACGAGTACGTTGTTTACGCGCAAATGATGGACTTTACGAGCGTTGCCAAGCAAGAAGGCGGGAAGCCGAGTCAAAAAGCCAGCGTCTGGGTCAGCAAATCGACAGGGCTTTCCGTAAATGACGCCCTGCAAAAAATGTACCGAACCGCTCAGCAGCTAATGTATTACAGTCACATTAACGCGATTATTTACAGCGAGGCGGTATTGAAGCGGGGACCGGAGGTCATATTCGATTTGACGAATCGTTACCGGGAAATCCGATATACGAAATGGGCTTACAGTAGCCGCGAATCGATGGAGAAAATATTGAGCGTGACTCCCTTCTTTAATGAATCGCCGCTTTCTTCAATCCTGCACGAACCTAAAGAAACCTATAAGCAAAGCTCATATATTGTGCCTGTTCAATTTCAGAGGTTTATTTCGTATTATTACGAGCGGGGAAAAAGCTCTTATTTGCCGTCCTTAGCCATGAACAGCTCTATTTGGAAAGAAAATTTCAAAAGCCACACGCTGCTGGAAATAGAAGGCTGTTTTTTTATGGACCATAGTGGAGTATTGAAAGGGTTCCTGTCCCAAGAGGATTTGACGGGACTGCGGTGGGTCAATCCGAAAACGGTCCGCACCCCCGTCATTCTTACACACGATGCCAAAATTGTAGCGAGCATCGTAGTACATAAACCGAAAGTCGTCATCGAGCCGGGTACGTCAGGAAACAAACCGGTTTTTAATCTCCATATCAGGCTTAAAGGAAGCTTAAACGAATTGGCGCAAAACGTCAGTGAAGCAAAGCTTAAGGAATTGGCAGAGCGGCAAATCGTTAAAGACATTAGAAATACTTACGAAGCAGGCATCAAGAGTCAGATTGATGTCTATGATCTTGGCTATTCGCTGTATTTGAACAATCCGGCGAAATGGAAAATGTACTTCGGCAAAGATTCCAAATTTCCGCTTCAGCGCGCTTCGCTGCAAACGATCGATGTTCAAATCAACATCGAAAACACCGGTAAATATCATTTGAGAGTCTGAATGAAGCGATCAGCTTCGTGTAAAGCAACCAAGCTTCTCCAAGGTGCCCGTTGCTTCGCTCATCAATTCGCTGATCAGCTTGCTTGCGGATTGAGTCCTATTCAAGCGCAGCGCTTGCCCGGCCCAGAGCGACATATACTGCGGGTTATTTTCGTTCGCCGCGGCCTTGCGGATGTCTTGCGTTAATTTATTTTGGATAGGGTACTCGGGAATGGGCTCCGAATATTGCTTCATATCCGAAATAAATTCATTTTTGATCCCCCGAGCCGCTTTTCCCGAAAAAGCGACGGTCACCGTCGTATCCTCTTCGCTGCTTTGAAGGATGGTACGCTTGTGCTGCTCGTGGGCGCCGCTTTCGTCGCAGGTCAGAAAAGCGGTGCCCATCTGCACGCCGGAAGCGCCCAGCGCCAGGCTGGCGACGATACCGCGGCCATCCATAATGCCTCCCGAGGCGATGACGGGGGTGCGGACCTGGGCGACGATTTGAGGAACCAGCGCCATCGTTCCCACCAGACCGTCTTCGTAACGGCCCAGGAACGTGCCGCGGTGTCCGCCGGCTTCGCTGCCTTGGGCGACGATAAGGTCGATCCCCGCCGACTCAAGCGCCAGCGCTTCGCGAACCGTGGTCGCGGTCCCGATCAGCTTAATGCTTTCGCTTTTCAGCTTGCCGATGAGCTCCGGCGAAGGAATGCCGAAGGTAAAGCTGAACACGGGCACGCGTTCGTCCAGAACGACTTGAAGCTGTGCTTCAAACGTTTCTTGAAACGTAGCGGGCATAGTCCCCGGAGCAAGTTTTAGCCGTTCACGGTAACGGTTTAACCACTCGTTCATGCGTTCTGCGGTATCATCCGGCGGACCGAACGGCTCAGGGGTGAATAGATTGACGGCAAAAGGGCGATCTGTCAGACGGCGGACGTCCTCGATCGCGCGTTTAATTTGCTCGGGCGGGAGATATCCGGCGCCAATCGTCCCCAGACCGCCGGCTTCCGACACGGCGGCTACGAGCTCCGGAGTCGTCGGCCCCCCGGCCATGCCGGCTTGTATGATGGGATAGGAACATCCAACGATGTCTGTCATCGGGGTAGAAAACATGGTACAGCACTCCTTCCGAACTATGACGGCATATCCAAACCTGCTATGTTCTCATCATAAGCAATCCGGTTCGCCAAGTAAAATCGCAATAGCTGATACCCGCCATCTCAATCTAAGATGGCTGGCCGGAGCCGCGGGGCACACGGAAGCGGTTGTTGATCTCATGGAGAAACAGCTTGTAGGCTTGCGTCAAATAGGCGTCTTTCCGTCGAATAAATACCGTTTGAACCTTTCCGTACCGTTCCGGGATCGGATAGGATCGGACGAGGCTTTCCTTGGTTTTGCTCCGCACGATCGATTCGGGAAGCAGAGAGACGCCAAGTCCGGCGGCAACACAGCCGATAATCGTCTCCAAGGTGCCGAATTCCATAATTTTGACGGGCATGACGCCTTCCTCCTGAAGCCAGCCTAGCAGCTTGGCCCGGTAGGAGCAGCCGGAACGGAACACGAGAACGGTCCGGTCCGTCAATTCCTTCGGAAAATCAAGACGCGGGCGCAATGCGTCCGTGACAAGGACAAGCTCTTCCTCGAAGACGGAATCCTGAAGCAGCTCCGGATGTTCTACGGGTCCCATGACAAACGCTCCGTCCAAGCTGTAATCGAGCACCGCCTGAATCAATTGCTGCGACGGTCCCGTCACGAAAGACAAATCGACCTCCGGGCACATCCGGTGATAGTCTGCCAGCAAGTGGGGCAGCCGGACGGCGGCGGTCGTTTCCATAGATCCAATCGACAACGGCCCGGTCGGCGTCGACGCATCTTGAATCGCTTTGCGCGCCTCTTCCAATAAACGCAGCGCTTTGTCGGCGTACTCAAGCAGCGTTTTGCCGGCAGGAGTCAGCGTAATGCCCCGGTTATGCCGGTAAAAGAGCGGGGCGCCAAGCTCTTTTTCGAGCTGCTTGATTTTGGTGGTGACGTTGGATTGCGCATAGTTTAGCAACTGGGCGGCCTTGGAGACGCTGCCGCTCCGCGCGGCGGCTTGAAATATTTGAAGAGCTGCGGTATCCAGCGGCATGATCGATCGGTGCCTCCTTTGGTATATGAAAAAGTGATATATCTTATCAAAATCATTTAATTTACATGATATCAGGTAGCGTCTACGATAGACAAGACAATAACGTTTTGTTTTAACGAGACAGCGGAGGGATCGGGATGAACGAGCATAAAAAGCGTTCGCTATTATTGGTCGGCGGGGGAATCGCTTCTCTTTTTATCGCAATGGGGGTCGGGCGGTTCGCATATACGCCGATTCTTCCGCTGATGCTGAAGCAGCAGCTGTTTTCCGAGGCGGGCGCCGGCGCGCTGGCGTCGTCGAATTATGCGGGTTATTTGGCCGGTGCGATTATGACTGCTTTGAAGGCTCGGAAGGAGAGCAGATTAAGCCGGTTGAAGCTGGCGCTTGTCGTCAGCGTGGCGACGACGGCATGGATGGGGATCGCGGACAGCTATGCGTTATGGTTCGCACTGCGCTTCGTCTCCGGCTTCGCAAGCGCCGTGATCTTCGTCTACGTGTCCGGATTGGTCATGGACGGCTTGGCGGGGTTGTCGAAGCCTCATCATGCGGTGGGGCTCTTTTACAGCGGCGTCGGCCTCGGCATTACGGCGACCGGCTTTGCGGTTCCGTGGCTGCATGAGCAATACGGCTGGCGCGGCACGTGGCTTGGCATGGCGCTGATATGCGCCGTTTTGCTGGCGCTGGCGTGGACGAAGCTTCGGGAGCCGGTGGATTCAGCGGCTGCGGGGGCCCGCGTAAGTTCACCCGTCCCCGAGGACCGCAGCTCGCTGACAAGCTTCAAAATACGGCTGCTGATCGTCTACGGGCTAGAAGGGCTTGGCTACATCGTGACCGGTACGTTTCTGGTCGCTTATGTGCAGCAGCTTCCGGCGATGCAGTCTTTTTCAGCCTGGAGCTGGATTTTGGCCGGTGCGACGGCCGTTCCTTCCTGCTGGTTGTGGTCCCTGCTCGCAGGCCGGATCGGCAGCAAGGCGGCTTTATTCGCGGCCCTGGCCCTCCAAGCGGCCGGGATCGCGCTCCCCGTCGTTTATCCGGCCTGGCCGGGAGTGCTTACGGGGGCCGTGCTGTTCGGCTTTACGTTCATGGGCGTCACGACGCTGACCATCTCGTGGACGCGGCAGCGGATGCCGGCCGATTCCGGAAGATTTGTCGGCGTCCTCACTGCCGTTTACGGCACCGGGCAGGTGGCCGGTCCGATCGCCGCTGGCTGGATGGTGTCGGGCAGCGGGCATTACCAAGAGGCGTTAATCGGCGCAGCTTCGATCGTGTGCGCCGGAGCGCTCGCCACGATCTTTCCGGCCGGACGTAAGGGGAAGGGCGCTTTCACAAAGAAGGCCCGAACATCGGCAGTCAAACGGTGACATAGACCGGGAGCATGGCAACGCGTCTGCTTTATATTTGAACTCACCATCGGATTCCTGGCAAATCTCCGGGCACGAGCCTTTAACGGGCATCGTCAGCCGGGGAGCTGCTGGGAATCCGATCTTTTTTGCCGCGAAACAAAAAAGCCCTGCACACGTATAATTGAACGACATGAGTCGGCTGTTCAAGCCTTAGAAATCTATATACCTCGAAGTCAAAATTTGATATGCTGATAGAGTTGTGTTCCGGGTGCAACATTTTGCTCGACGCACTCGTTTATAAGGTTGCAAGAGAGGGGGATCCCAGTGGTAGCGCCTGAAGTTATCAAGGCTGCCCAGTCGGGCGATCGCGACGCTCTAATTACCCTATTGCGCGAAATTGAAAACCACGTCTACCGCACTGCTTATTACATTTTGAACAATGAGCAGGATGCGATGGACGCCGCTCAGGAAGCGTTAATCCGAATTTATACGAAAATCAACTCCTACGAAGAAAAGGCTCAGTTTAAAACGTGGGTGCAGCGCATCGTGACCAACTTGTGCATCGATAAATTCCGCCGGGCCAAGCCTACGGTTTCGATCGAGCAGCACGATTTGAGCTTTACCGACCATAAAACGGTGGAAGACGAAGTGATGTCTACGTATATCGCTCAGGACATCCGAGATGCAATCGACAAGCTCCCCGAGCACCATCGGTCCGTCGTGGTGCTTCGATACTTGCAGGATTTTTCCTACAATGAAATAGCGGAATCGCTCGACTTGCCGATCAACACGGTGAAATCTTATCTGTTCCGGGCAAGACAGCAGCTCCAAACCATCCTGAGGGAGTACAAAAAGCCAAGCGGCGACGCGGTTCGAGGGTAAGCGGCGCAGCATGAAGAGGATATACGAATCGTTACGGAAAGGTAGTGTACGGGGATGATGTGTCAAGAGGTGATCGAACTGATGCAGAGATACCTGGACCGGGATCTCGATGAAACGGAGTACAGCCGGATGCTTCAGCATCTGCAGCAGTGTCCGGATTGCACGGAATTGTTCGAACGTCTTGTTAATTTATCGAACGAGCTGGAGAGCTTGCCCAAGGTAACGCCGCCATTCAGCTTGGTCGATGCCATATTGCCGAAGCTGGAGCAGCTTGAAGCGGCAGGAGCCGTACCGGATACCGCTTACGCCGCTTCCGACAAGATAGAGCGCGAGACGGAAGCTCTGCGGGCTAAGACCGCCCCTGATCCGGCGGACGAACGTCCGACCTGGGGAAGCTGGCGCAAAAATATGCGGGAATGGATTTCCTTCCCCGTGTTCGGCGGCGTCGTGGCGGCCGGGCTCGTGTTCGGATTTTTCCTGTTCCAGAGCCAGCAGACCAATCCCGAGGCGGATGCGGGAAGATTGCTGCTCTCGATGACGGATAAGAAAGCGGAAAACGCAAGCGGCGCGGGGCAGCCGGCGGCCGGCCAAGCGACCGATACGGCGAAAAGCAAGCCAGCGGCGTCCGAGGAGCACAAGCTCCAAAATTCGTCCGCAGGGAGCGGTGACGCCAATACAGAAGCTCCTGCCCGCGCGGGAAGCTCCGATGCAGGGAGTGCAAGCCAGACGGCCGGACCCCGGCAGCCGACGTTTGGAGGCGGGAACAAGACGGCGGAACCGGAGCAGCCCGTTCAGGAGAAGCAGCCAAAGGCTCCGGCAGAGAGACGCGATAATGTAGCGGTGCCTTCTCAGCAGCCTGCTACTCCTCCGGCACAGGAAAAAGGCGGTCAGTCCGGGGAGCAGGGCGGTCAACAGACGGTAGCGCCGAAGAACGGCAGCAGCGAGCAAGCCGAGGGCTTCATCGCCCAGCCTTCGGAAGAAGCGGCCACCTCCGAGTCCGCTGACGCGGGCGGTGCAGGAGCGATGGATAATCAGCCGCCGCTGGAAGAATCCGCTCAGACGAATGGCGGCTCGCCTATGGGCATTGCCGCGAAGCCGGACTCGAAGCCCGCAGCTCACGAGCTTGCATCTTCGGACGGGAAGTATAAAGCCTCGGTCCGGGAAGAGAAAATTGTTATTTTTGACAAAGACGGCAAACAACTGTTTGCGTCCGGCTACAATTGGAAGGGTGCGGATCGCATCGAGCTTGTGGAATGGTCCGGCGACGGGAAATTGACGTACCGGGTCAACATGTCCGAACAGTCCAAGACGTTGGTCATCGACCTCAAAGCCAAGACCGAAACGGAAGTCAAGCCGAGCAAGCCGTAACCGAAGGCGGGTTTCAACAAGTTCATGAAAGTTTAACATATTGGTAAAGAGAACTGTTGCACCCCGCGGCGTGCATTCACGTATATATACAATAGATTAAGACGGAAGACGATTCACGTCGTATGACCATCTGCGGGCCGGTTTCTAGAGCCTGCCCGGCGGGTGTTTATATAGATGCGTTTCGGGCAAAGGGATTAGGTCGGGCCTTAGGGCTTTGACGTAATCCCTTTGTTGTTGGTATCATGAAGGACGTAAGCAGAGCGGGAAGGAACGGTGGGCGGCACGATGGATTACAAAACGGCGATGAAGCACATCAGCAAGGGGCAGTTTAAGCCCGTATACATAGCCTACGGGGCGGAAAGCTATCTGATTCAGGAGCTGATCGCCCGGTTGACGGACAAGCTGATCGAGCCGGAGCATAAAGCGTTTGCCGTATCGCGGTACGATCTGGCGGAAACGCCGGTCGACGCCGTCATCGAGGAGGCGGAGACGCTGCCTTTTATGGTGCCGAGCAAGTTGGTCGTGGCGACGAATGCGCTGTTTCTGACAGGTGCCAAGGAAAGCGGCAAAGTGGAGCATTCGCTCGAACGGCTTGCGGACTATTTGAAAGCCCCGGCGGATTTCTCCATCATCGTCTTTACGGTCGAGGCGGACAAGCTGGACGAGCGCAAAAAGATCGTCAAGGCGCTGAAGGAAGCCGATGCGCTTGTTCCGTGCGCCATGCTGTCTGCGGACGAACTGGCGGGATGGGTCAATCAGGAAGCGGGAAAAGCCGGTTTTTCGTTCGGTCCCGGGGTCGCGGAGCAGCTCATTCTGTACGCGGGCACCAGCCTTCAGGCGCTCGTCAAGGAAGTGGAGAAATGTGCCCTCTACGTCGGTCAGGGAGGGACGCTGCGAGCCGAAGATTTGGAGCAGCTCGTCACGAGAAGCATCGAGCAGAACATCTTCCTGCTGATTGAGCATATCGTTCAGGTCAAGCTGGATCAGGCGTTTACGATGCTGAGCGAGCTCATCCGCCGCAAGGAGGAGCCGATCAAAATCGTGATGCTGATTGCCCGGCAGTTCCGCATTATGTTCCAAGTGAAGGATCTAATGCAGCAGGGCTATTCGCAGCAGCAAATCGCCGGCCAGCTCGGGCTGCATCCGTACGGCGTGAAGGTTGCGGCCGGTCAGGCGAACAAGTTCGAATTGAAGCAGTTGGCGGACATTTTGCAGCAGCTTGCGGATCTCGATTACCGGATGAAGAGCGGGAAAATCGACAAAGTGCTGGGCTTGGAAATGTTTCTGCTGCGGCTGGCATCTTGACGATACAAGAAGAGAGCATGATCGTTCCGGGAAGGGACGGCCATGCTCTTTTACTTTACAAAACTCAAGTCCTTATTATCATATAATCGGATAACTTTGTGTTGATAGAACTGCAGCTTGGATTCAAAGCTTGCTCTGTTGTTTTCAAAATCCTGCGTCCATTGAAACATCATCCTTAATATCGTAAGATCCGACTTATAATGGCACGTTTCAATCCCCAGTTTTTGTTTAAGAAACCGGGTAACTATGCGGATTCTGCGTTTCCATAGCGGCGTATCGAGAAAAATAATAGTATCCGCCATTTCAAACAAACACTGATACGATTCCCGGTCCGTTCCTTCGAATATCCAAGCTCCGCTTTTATCAATCTCCC
Source organism: Paenibacillus tyrphae (assembly GCF_024158745.1). GTDB lineage: Bacteria > Bacillota > Bacilli > Paenibacillales > NBRC-103111 > Paenibacillus_G > Paenibacillus_G tyrfis_A. The sequence continues at coordinate 64,441 of NZ_JAMZAW010000011.1, forward strand.
TAATGACCTCGACTTGCTCATCCGCTGTCCGTTTATACCGCCCGGCCTCCGTTTGAGGATGAACGATACCATCCAGCTCATACCAAGGAACATTCAGCTTTTGGGATAAACGCTTCGCCAAGGTCGTTTTGCCGCTAGCTACAATTCCAACGATGAAAACCTTTTTCATAGGAGCTCCTTCATGTAAATAAAAAAGACCGACAGGACAAAATCCTGAAGGTCTTTCTTTATCGCATGTATGTTGTTGACAACGGGTACGGAGACAAAGCCTCGTACCTGGTGCAACGCCGCTTAAGTACCTTACGATTGAGCGGAAAGAGCATTAAGTCTTTTCGCGAGACGGGACTTTTTGCGGGCAGCGGCATTTTTATGGATTAATCCTTTGGTCACTGCTTTGTCCAACTTTTTGCTGGCAGCGATCAGAGCGGCTTTAGCCGTTTCCACGTTGGTGCCTGCGATTGCAGTTTCAGCTGTTTTTACAGCCGTGCGGAGCGCGGATTTGTGCGAAGCGTTGCGAAGACGGCGCTTCTCGCTTACTTTCACGCGTTTAATCGCGGATTTAATGTTTGGCATGACGTTCACCTCCTACCACAACTTGCAAAAAAACATAGGTCATGTTTTGTTGACAACTCTTAATATTCTAACATGGGCAATATGAAAATGCAATAGAAACGCCGGACCGAGCCTGTAAAACTTTTGCATAACGGATTTGGCTTTTTCACACAATAATTTGGCGAGCCAGAATGAAAGGAGATGAGAGCATGGGATTGGATTTGAGCGCTTACTCCGTGCGGACGGATCTCGCCCTTGAGGCGCACGATTTGGCATCGGCCGGCGGAATGACGATACCGGGCATTGAGCGGACGCAGTACGAGGAGGAAGGCGTCCGGGTCAGCGTGATCGATATTACTTCCCAGGAGGGCTCCCAGGCGGTCGGAAAGCTTCCGGGTCATTATATAACCTTGGACGTACCGGCGCTGCGTCAAAAAGATAGCGATCTGCAGGACCGGGTAGCTACGATATTCGCCCAGGAGTTTGAGAAATTTCTGCACAAGCTGAATATCGGGCCGAAGGCGAGCGTGTTGATCATCGGACTCGGCAACTGGAACGTGACGCCCGATGCGCTGGGACCGATGGTCGTGGAAAATGTCATGGTGACCCGTCATTATTTCGAGCTGATGCCGGATCAGGTTAGCCCGGGCTATCGTCCGGTAAGTTCCGTGGCGCCGGGCGTGCTTGGGACGACCGGGATCGAAACGAGCCAGATCGTGCAGGGAATCGTAGAGCAAGCGAAGCCCGATCTGGTGATCGCCATCGACGCGCTGGCGTCCCGTTCGCTCGAACGCGTCAACACGACGATTCAGATCGCGGACACGGGCATTCATCCCGGGTCGGGCATCGGCAACAAGCGCAGAGGCTTGACGCTGGATACGCTTGGGGTGCCCGTTATCGCCATCGGCGTGCCGACCGTCGTCTATGCGTCGACGATCGTGAACAATGCGTTCGATATGATGCATAACCATTTCCGCAAACAGACGACGAACACCGGACATATTCTCGGTCTTCTCGACAATATGCAGGAGCAGGAGCGGCTGCAGCTGGTGAAGGAAGTGCTGAACCCGCTCGGCCACGATCTGCTCGTCACGCCGAAGGAGATCGATCAGTTCATCGAAGACATCGCCAATATTATTGCCAGCGGGTTGAATGCCGCGCTGCATGAAGCGGTCGATACGAGCAACGTTTCTGCGTATACACATTAAGCCGAATGAACGTCTGGGAACGGCAGGATGACGATTCTCCGCCCCGGGCGTTTTTGATTGCGCCGGTAAATTTGCTCTTGATCTATGATTTTCAGGTTCTATCTTCTAGCGCGGCTTCATAGAGTTGGTAATAGAGAAGCGGGATTTCCGAAGGCAAAAAAATCGTCGGAAAGTGCCTGCTCAGCCGAAGATGCACCAGAAGCCGAACAAGGAGGAATGGATCATGAAGTGGCCGGCCATAACCGTCAATTTAAGCAGGTACCGGAAAATGGGACAAGCCATCGGCATGTACTCAAGGACGTTGACCATCCTGATGACAGGATGTCTGTTGTTTTTTATAGCCATCGGATTGCTAGGGTATGTGCATTCGACCGTCTCGAACCCTTCCCCTTCTACGTCGATGAAGGGACTGGCAGCATCCGTATCCAGCCGGTTCTTCATGGATATGATGGGGATGGAGGTGCCGGGTCTGCAGCAGGACCGCAAGTCGTTTACATTTTCGCAATCGAACGTATCGGGCTTCCTGTTCTCGCTGTTTACCGATCTGAATCCGAAGGATCCGAAGACGCTCATTTCCCGGGAGGTCCCCGGGCTGTCGCAGGAGCGCTCCGTGCTGCTGAGCGGCGCCGACGGCTTCGTCGTCGATTCTCCCGAGGACTACGGCCCCAAATCGGACGTGTTCCAGCGTGGGGACCTGGGGGAAGCGGGCTCGATCACGGCCAATCCCCGAGCGAGATCTGTCGACGACGGAAAAGTGCAGGGTCCGGCCATCCCGCTACCTGCGGCCGAAGGACCGAGAATGGCTGGCAAGAACGTCGCTTTCATCTATCAATCGCACAATCAGGAATCGTATTTGCCGGAGCTGCCCGGCGTCCGAGATCCGGACAAGGCGTACGACCCGAAACGGAACGTAACGCTGGTCGGGCTGCGGCTCGCCCAAATGCTTGAAAAGGAAGGTATCGGCGCCGTGCATTCGGATAAAAACTATCCGGCCATCGAAAAAAGCTTCAACTATTACTACTCCTACAAATATTCGTTCAAAACGCTGGAAGAGGCCGTATCCGGGCACCCGGACTTGAAATTTTATTTTGACGTTCACCGCGACTCGCAGCGCCGCGACAAGACGACGGCGACGATCAACGGAAAAGATTACGCGCAAATCTACTTTATCATCGGCGGCAAAAATCCGAATTGGAAGCAAAACTACCAGTTCGCCGAACAAATCGACCGCGTGCTCGAAGCGAAATACCCCGGCCTCTCCAAGGGCATTCATGCCAAAAACGGAGAAGGCAACGGCGTCTACAATCAGACCTTCTCCCCGAACAGCGTACTGATCGAGGTCGGCGGGGTGGACAACAGCCTGGAGGAATGCTACCGCACCGTGGATGCGCTGGCCAAGGCGGTTTCCGAAGTAATCCTGAATGCAGAGAAGGTCGATGCGCCGGTTACAGACGGGAAAGACGGGAAAAAGTAACGGCCGGTACCGGACCCCCAGCGAGAAAGAGAGGAGAGCGCGGTGAGAGGAAATGCGTTCGTCAAAGTCGGCGCCGTAGGATTGGCGATGGCCTTCTGCATCTTTTTCGGAGTCGCGCTTGCCACGCAGGGAACCGAGCGGATCCACGGCCCGCTGACCAAGCCGCAGGCCGAGGCCGGTGAGGCGAAGCAGCACGCGTATACCGCCGCGCCAGCAGGGAAGCAGGCTACCGCGCCTCCGGCCGGAGCAAATGCAGCGGGGCCGGTGCCCAAGCCGCAAGCGCAGCGACCTGCGGAGGCCAAAGCGAAGCCGGCGATGCCGGAAGATCCGGCTGCGAACACGGGCATCAACCGTGTCGGGAACAAGACGGGAGAGCTGCTGCAGATTGCGGCGTATCACGGCATCCGTCTCGTCGTCTCTCTATTTGAAGCGTTAAGTCCATAAGCGCCGTCTTCGGGAACGGGACGGAGATGGAAGTTTAGGGGTGTCCATTGCTGCCCGCCGTCACAACTGCTATAATTAGAAGTATTGTAAATTTGCAGGTTAGTGAGGGTAAAGCTGCCGATGGATATCCAAGCCAGACAAAAGAAAATAAGAAATTTTTGTATCATCGCCCATATCGACCATGGGAAATCGACGCTTGCAGACCGCATCCTCGAATATACCGGCGCACTTTCGTCGCGCGAAATGCAGGAGCAGGTGCTTGACCAGATGGATCTGGAGCGCGAGCGGGGCATCACGATTAAGCTGCAGGCGGTTCGCCTTAGCTACCGGGCCGACGACGGTGAAGATTATATATTGAATTTGATCGATACCCCGGGACACGTCGACTTTACGTACGAGGTTTCCCGCAGTCTTGCCGCCTGTGAAGGCGCCCTGCTCGTCGTGGACGCGGCGCAGGGGATTGAAGCGCAGACGCTTGCCAACGTTTACTTGGCGTTGGACAACAATCTGGAAATTTTGCCGGTCATCAACAAAATTGACCTCCCCAGCGCGGAGCCGGAACGGGTGAAGCAGGAGGTCGAGGACGTGATCGGGCTTGACGCCAGCGATGCGGTGTTGGCTTCCGCCAAAGCCGGCATCGGAATCAAGGAGATTCTCGAGCAGGTCGTACAGAAGGTTCCCGCACCGACGGGCAATCCGGACAACCCGCTCAAGGCGCTCATTTTCGACTCGCACTACGATCCGTATAAGGGCGTTATCGTGTACGTCCGCGTCATCGACGGCTCGATCAAGGCGGGCTCGAAAATCAAATTCATGGCGACGGACAAAACGTTCGAGGTCATCGAGGTCGGCGCGTTCAAGCCGCGCATGGGCTCGGTTCCTTCGCTGGAGGTCGGCGATGTCGGCTTCATCGTCGCCGGGATCAAGAACGTCGGCGACACCCGGGTCGGGGATACGGTAACGGACGCCAAAAATCCGACACCCGAGCCGCTGCCGGGCTACCGCAAAATCAACCCGATGGTATTCTGCGGACTGTATCCGATCGAAACGAGCGATTACAACGATCTGCGCGAAGCGCTGGAGAAGCTGCAGCTGAACGACGCGTCGCTCAGCTTCGAGCCGGAGACGTCCACGGCGCTCGGCTTCGGCTTCCGCTGCGGATTTTTGGGGCTGCTCCACATGGAGATCATCCAGGAACGGATCGAGCGCGAATTCAACATTCCGCTCATTACGACCGCACCGAGCGTGGTGTTCCGCGTGACGCAGACGAACGGCACCGTGCTGAATATCGAGAATCCGTCGCTGTTCCCGGAGCCGGGCAAAATCGACTTCGTCGAAGAGCCTTACGTCAAGGCGTCCGTCATCGTGCCGAACGATTATGTCGGCGCCATCATGGAACTGTGCCAATCCAAGCGCGGCGAGTATATCAATATGGAATATCTCGACACGACCCGCGTGACGCTCACTTACGATATTCCGCTGTCGGAGATCGTTTACGACTTCTTCGACCAATTGAAATCGAGCACCAAAGGCTACGCTTCGTTCGATTATGAACTGTCGGGCTACAAGAGTTCCAACCTGGTGAAAATGGACATTCTGCTGAACGGGGAGCAAGTGGACGCGCTCTCGTTCATCGTGCACCGCGACCGGGCGTTCCACCGCGGCCGTATCATTTGCGAGAAGCTCAAGGAACTCATTCCGCGCCAAATGTTCGAGGTACCGGTGCAGGCTGCGATCGGCCAGAAGGTCATCGCGCGCGAGACGGTGAAGGCGATGCGCAAGAACGTCCTCGCCAAATGTTACGGCGGCGACATTTCGCGGAAGCGGAAGCTGCTCGAGAAGCAGAAGGAAGGCAAAAAGCGCATGAAGCAGGTCGGCAGCGTGGAAGTGCCGCAGGAAGCGTTTATGGCCGTATTGAAGATCGACGATAACTAAGAAAAAAGCAGGCAGGTGCTTCGGAGTTCCGAACGCCTGCTTTTGCCATTAGGGGGAACCTAAATGCTGCAGCGAACCCAGACACCCCAAGCGGTGTATATTCATATTCCTTTTTGCACGAACAAATGCCACTACTGCGATTTCAACTCCTACGTGCTGAAAGGCCAGCCCGTCATGGATTACTTGGACGCGCTTGAGCGCGAAATGGAACGGACGGTACAGGTGGTCCCGCCGGGGGAGATCGAGACGATCTTCGTCGGGGGCGGTACGCCGACGGTATTGACGCCGGAGCAGATGGAAGTGTTTTTGCGCCGCGTCCGCGCTTATTTTCCGGCCTGGTCGCCGCAGCTGGAATTTACGATGGAGGCGAATCCGGGCACGACTGACCTGGAGAAGCTGCAAGCGATGAAAGAAGGAGGCGTCAACCGGATCAGCTTCGGGGTGCAATCGTTCGACAACGGGCTGCTTGAAGGCATCGGACGCATCCACAATACCGACGACGTATACCGGAGCTTGGAGAACGCGCGGAAGGCCGGGTTTACGAACCTGTCCATCGATCTGATGTTTGGCCTGCCGAAGCAGACCAAGGCTGTAATGGAAGCGACGTTGAAGGAAGCGCTCGCGCTGGACTTGCCGCACTACTCGATCTACAGCTTGAAGGTGGAAGAGAATACGCTGTTCCACACGCTCTATGAGCGCGGACAGCTGCCGCTGCCCGAAGAGGATGAGGAAATCGGCATGTTTCTACTGATTATGGAACGGCTGCGCTCGGCCGACTACGGCCAGTATGAAATCAGCAACTTCGCCAGACCCGGGTACGAGAGCCGGCATAACGCGATGTACTGGCGCAATCAGAGCTATTACGGCCTTGGCGCCGGGGCTCATGGCTACGTTCACGGTCAGCGGCATGTGAATATTAAAGGTGTCCAGCCTTACATCGATGCGACGCGCAGCGGGCTGCCGCTGCTGGACAAGAACGCCGTTGAAGTTCATGAAGCGATGGAAGATTTCATGATGGTCGGGCTACGGATGCTCGGCGGTGTGCGCAAGGCGGATTTTAACGAGCAGTTCGGCATGGAGTTGGACGACGTGTTCGGGCATGTACTGCAACGGCAATGCGGCCTCGATTTGCTGGAGGCAAACGCCGGGGGCTACAAGCTGACGGAGCGGGGTGTGCTGCTCGGAAACGAAGTGTTCGGCGAATTTTTGGGAGCCGTAAAAAATACGTCAAAAATAGGTTGATCCTTTATACGTCTTGTTGTATATTTATTCATATCATTTTCTACATGAGATACTACTAGGCGATGGGTGGGAACCGCTATGACGACGACGTTGACCTGCAGACAAGCGACCGCGCAGGACATTGACACATTATACGACATTATTCAAGGCTATGCTGAAAAAGGAATTATGCTCCCGCGTACCAAGGAGACGCTGTCTGTGCAGCTCGATACGTTCGTCGTAGCGGAGATCGACGGCCAGCTTGTAGGCTGCGGCTCGCTCACAAGGCTCGGGCAAGATCTGGTCGAGATCCGGTCGCTCGGAGTTTCGGACGGATACAAAGGTCAAGGCATCGGCAAGGCGCTCGTCAACTCGCTGCTGCACGAAGCGAAGCAGCAGGGCATCCCGAAAGTGATGGCGCTGACCTACGAGGTGGCGTTCTTCGAAAGAAACGGCTTTACCGTTGTCGAGAAGGAGATCTTCCCCGAGAAGGTATGGCGCGACTGCATCCACTGCAAAAAGCAGCATTGCTGCGACGAAATCGCCGTCCTGAAACGGCTCGACTGACTTGACACAGACCCTATGGGTCTGTTATTTTTGTATTAGCTTAGCACTCACTAGCACGGAGTGCTAACGAAAGAACGGTTTGAATGTTGGGAAACAAGGCAAGCAAGGTATGCCTTGGTTTACTTCTTTTAATATATTTGTTTTTCGGTAAAAAGTTTGACGGAGGAAAGAACTGCAGTCGGAGAGTCTACGTGCCGCCTTTGAACTCGGGTTCTTACCGAAAGGTAAGTTCAATTGGAACCCGAGTTCAACAGCGGCCGGAGGCTGCAGTTCCTTTCACGCAGTCAACTCTCTTTTCTCCCGAAAAACCTCCAAAGCAAGGGGGGACATGGTGTGCTAACCGAACGTCAACGTCATATTTTAAGCGCCATAGTCGATGATTACATCCGTTCTGCAGAGCCGGTCGGCTCCCGCAGCATATCCAAGCGCGGCAATGTGGGATTCAGCCCCGCCACCATCCGCAACGAAATGTCCGACCTGGAGGAGATGGGCTTTCTGGAGCAGCCGCACACGTCGGCCGGCCGGATTCCTTCCCACAAGGGCTATCGATATTACGTCGATCATCTGATGCATTATAACCAGCTTCCTGTTCAGGATGTCGACATGCTCAAGCAGTTTTTTGCCGAAAAAATGCAGGAGATGGAACGCACCATCCAGCATGTGGCGCAAATTTTGTCCCAGCTGACGAATTATACGTCTATTGTCATGGGACCGGAGATGCTGGGCACGACGATGAAGCATTTGCAGATCGTTCCGCTTAACGAGCGGACGGCTGTCGCGATTATCGTGACGAACACCGGACAAGTGGAAAACAAGACCGTCACGATCCCCGAAGGCGTTCCGATGTCGGAGATCGAGAAGTTCGTCAACGTGCTCAATGCCCGGCTCAAGAACGTGCCGCTGCTTCATTTCAAGGCGAAGCTGTACACGGAGATCGCCTCGGAGCTGAGCAGCTACGTCTCCGGTTACGAAGAGCTGCTGCTCATGCTGGATCATGTGATGGACCGCGGAGAGGAAGAGCGGATATTCCTTGGCGGCACGACGAACATGCTGACGCAGCCCGAGTTCAAGGATGTCGATAAGGTGAAAAGCATTCTGGACCTGCTCGCCGAAGGACCGAAGATAGTGCAGCTGTTTGACGGAACCGGTGAAACGGACGGAATACAGGTGCGAATCGGCAGCGAGAACAAGTTGGAAGCCGTGAACGATTGCAGTTTGATCACCGCTTCGTATTCGCTGGACGGGCAACTGCTCGGGACGATCGGCATCCTCGGACCGACACGGATGGATTACGGTAAAGTCATCAAGCTGCTCGATCATTTGACGAAAGATTTGAATCAATTGATGGGGCGTTGGTACAAATGAGCCAAATCAAGCCGACAGGCCAGGAAGGCGAAGAGGCGTTTGCAACGCTGCGGAACAACGCGAATGCGATCCGCGCCATTTGCTCGGCGGTGGAAGGAACCCTCGGACCGAAGGGGCTCGATACGATGCTGGTCGGGACGCAAGGGGAGGTCGTCATTACGAATGACGGTGTGACCATTTTGGAAAAGATGGACGTCACCCACCCCGCCGCAAGATTGCTCATTCAAGTCGCCCGTTCCCAGCAGCATCAGGTCGGGGACGGCACGACGACAGCCACCGTGCTGGCGGGCGCATTGGTCGCCGAAGGCGTGGCGCAGGTCACGCGGGGCGTACCGGTGGCGAAGGTCGTCCGCGGGGTTCAGGACGGCGTGGCCGCGGCGCTGGAGTCGCTGGCCCGCCGGGCGCGCCCGCTGGAAGGAATGAGCGATCCGCTGCTGTACCGGATCGCGTATATTGCGGGGCGGGAGCATGCCGACCTCGCCAAGCTGATCGTCGAAGGAGCGAAGCGTCTCGGCCCGGCGAAGCTGCGGGAGCCGCATTTCCGCTTCTCCGACGTCGTGATGTCGCACGGAAAAGCGGCGAACGAAGTGTGGCCGGGCTTGTTGATTAATAAAAAGCCGGCTAATGCCCAGCTTGATTTTCCGCCGGATACGGCGCAGGTGCTGCTGTTCCAGGATGCGTTCGAGCCGGAGTCGGTCGATGAGGAAGCGCTCATGACCGATGCGGGCTTCCACAAGCAGACGCAGCTGCGGGAGCAGTTCCGCGCTCTCTTGGAGAAGCTCGTCGAGCTGCGCGTCGGCTTCGTGGCCTCCGAGCGGGGCGTCGATCCCGAGGCGGAGCAGTTCTGCACGGACCATGGGATCATGGTGCTGCAGCGCTTGCCGCGTGCGGAGCTGCGCCGCATCGCCGAATACACCGGCGCGCGGCCGATCCGTCGCAGCGGACTGCGCAAGCCCGCCTCGGAGCTGGCGGGCTATCTCGGCTTCGCCGGACACGTCGCCTACGACGAGCCGCTGGAGAGCGTGCGGATGGCCGAAGGCAAAGGCCGCACGCAAGTATCCATCGTCGTGGGCGCCAGCACGAGCGAGGTGGTCGGCGAGCGGCTGCGCATTGCCCGCGACGCGGCTTCAAGCGTGCAGGCCGCGTTGCGAGGCGGCTCCCTGCCCGGCGGCGGGGCGGCCGAAATGGCCGTCGCCCACGAGCTTGACCGGCACCGCGAGACGGTGCAGGGTATGGAGGGCTTCGGCATCGCCGCCGTCGCGCAGGCGCTGCGCAAGCCGCTGGCGCAAATCGTCGTAAACGCGGGCTACAACCCTCTGGAAAAGGTCGAAGAAGTGAAGGCGGCACAGATCGCTTCCGGCAACGATGCGCTAGGCATCGACTGCGATACCGGAAGCGTTGCGGATATGATGGCCGCCGGCGTCGTCGACCCGGCGGAGGTGAAGCTGCATGCGCTGCAGGCTGCCGGTGAGGTGGCATGCGCGGTGCTTCGCATCCACACGGTTATTAAGATGCGCCCGCGTACGGAAGAGTAGGGCCCAGCATGCCGGGCGTTTCCCGGCCGCATGGGATGGTTACAATAAGTAGAGATAGGGAGGCCGGACGGCCGATTCGGTTAAGGAGGTGACACAATTGAACGCGGAACAAAAAGAGCAAGCAAACGGACGCCCGGAGACGGACGTCGAAACCAACAAGCAAGAAGCCGGAGCTACATATGACGCCGGAGCATCGGCCGAAGGCGCTGCCGACACGGAACAGGCAACCGGCCAATCGGAGGCTCAGGAGGCAGTCAATCCGGAAATGGAAGAACTCAAAAAACAAGCGGAGGAAAATCACCAGCGTTTTTTGAGGGCGCAGGCCGATTTTGACAACTTCAGACGCCGCACGCAAAAGGAAAAAGAAGAGTTTGCCAAATACGCTTCATTCAAGCTGATCGAGCAACTGCTTCCGGTGGTCGACAACTTCGACCGGGCGCTTGCCGCCAGCAAGGGCAGCAGCGATTACGAAGCCTTGGCGAAAGGGATCGATATGATTTTCCGCCAGCTGGAGCAAGTGCTGACGAGCGAAGGCTTGCAAAAGATGGAAGCGGTCGGTCAACCTTTCAATCCCGAGTACCATCAAGCCATCATGCAGGTGGAATCCGATGAGTACGAGGAAGGCACCGTTGTGGAAGAAGTGCAAGCGGGCTACCTGCTGAAAGACAAAGTCATCCGACCTGCAATGGTCAAAGTGAGCTCATAAAGCATAAATTATGAACGCGATAAGCGTATACCCATACAATGCACAGCGAAATTAAGGAGGCTAACCCTCATGAGTAAAGTAATCGGTATCGACCTTGGGACGACAAACTCCTGCGTGGCCGTCATGGAGGGCGGCGAGGCCGTCGTTATCCCGAACCCGGAAGGCAACCGTACGACACCTTCCGTCGTAGGTTTCAAGAAAGACGGCGAGCGCGTCGTTGGCGAAACGGCGAAACGCCAAGCCATTACGAATCCTGACCGTACGGTCATCTCCATCAAGCGTCATATGGGGACGAACCACAAAGAAGTAATCGACGGCAAAGAGTACACGCCGCAAGAAATTTCGGCGATCATTCTGCAAAAGCTGAAAGCCGATGCGGAAGCTTACCTCGGCCAGTCGGTCACCCAAGCCGTTATTACCGTTCCGGCTTATTTCAACGACAGCCAACGTCAAGCGACGAAGGACGCAGGCAAAATTGCTGGCCTCGAAGTGCTGCGGATCGTCAACGAGCCGACGGCAGCCGCTCTCGCGTACGGGCTGGAGAAAAGCGAAGACCAAACGATTCTTGTATACGACCTTGGCGGCGGTACGTTCGACGTCTCCATTCTGGAGCTTGGCGACGGCTTCTTCGAAGTTAAAGCGACCAGTGGGGACAACCGTCTGGGCGGCGACGATTTCGACCAAGTCGTCATCGACCACCTCGTGGCCGAGTTCAAAAAAGAGCAAGGCATCGATTTGAGCAAAGATAAAGCGGCGGTTCAACGTCTGAAAGACGCGGCCGAAAAAGCGAAAAAAGAGCTGTCCGGCGTTCTGACGACGACGATTTCCCTGCCGTTTATTACGGTTGTGGACGGCGTGCCGCAGCACTTGGAAATGAATCTGACCCGCGCCAAATTCGAAGAGCTTTCCGCCGAGCTGGTGGAAAGAACGATGGGACCGACCCGTCAAGCTCTGAGCGATGCGGGCCTTAGCGCGAACCAAATCGACAAAATCGTATTGGTCGGCGGTTCCACACGGATTCCGGCCGTTCAAGAAGCCGTTAAAAAGCTGACGGGCAAAGAGCCGCACAAAGGCGTTAACCCGGACGAAGTCGTCGCACTCGGCGCTGCCGTGCAAGCGGGCGTACTGACGGGAGACGTTAAAGACGTCGTACTGCTCGACGTGACTCCGCTGTCCTTGGGGATCGAAACCGCAGGCGGCGTATTTACGAAAATGATCGACCGCAACACGACGATTCCGACAACGAAATCGCAGGTGTTCTCCACTTACGCAGACAACCAGCCAAGCGTGGAAATCCACGTTCTGCAAGGGGAGCGCGCAATGGCGGCCGACAACAAAACGCTGGGCCGTTTCATCCTGGGCGATATTCCGCTCGCGCCGCGCGGCGTGCCGCAAATCGAAGTTACGTTCGACATCGATGCCAACGGTATCGTCAATGTCAGTGCACTGGATAAAGGCACAGGCAAAAGCCAAAAAATTACGATCACGTCTTCCAGTGGTTTGTCCGATGAGGAAATCGACCGCATGATGAAAGACGCGGAATCGCATGCCGACGAAGACCGCAAGCGCAAAGATCTTGTTGAAGCCCGCAACCAAGCGGATCAGCTCGTTTACTCCGTCGACAAGACGATTAAAGATCTGGGCGACAAAGTCGACCAGGCTGAAATCGACAAGGCGAATGCGGCGAAAGACAAAGTGAAAAAAGCGCTTGAAGGCAACAACCTTGACGAGATCAAAGCAGCTACCGAGGAGCTGACGCAAGTCGTTCAGCAGCTTTCCACGAAGCTGTACGAGCAAGCGGCGCAGCAGGCACAAGCGGCCGGCGGCGCAGACGCCGAAGGCACGCAAGGCGCAGCCAAAGGCAAAGACAACGTGGTAGACGCGGATTACGAAGTGGTCGACGAGAACAAGAAGTAATAACCCTTGCGGTTAGCAGGAAGTCAAAGCCGGGATTCGGCTTTGACTTTCCGTTTGTCGCCCGGGGAGTGGGAGTGGAACGATGAGTAAACGCGATTACTATGAAGTGCTTGGAGTAGGCAAGGACGCTTCCCAAGAGGATATCAAGAAAGCTTACCGCAAGCTCGCCCGCCAATACCACCCGGACGTGAACAAGGCGGACGATGCCGAGTCCAAGTTCAAAGAAGCGAAGGAAGCGTACGACGTACTGAGCGACGATCAGAAGAAAGCGCAGTACGACCGCTTCGGCCATGTCGACCCGAATCAGGGCATGGGCGGCGGTTTTAACGGTGCCGACTTCGGCGGCTTTGGCGATATCTTCGATATGTTCTTTGGCGGCGGTCAGCGGCGCAACCCGAATGCACCGCAGCGGGGCGGCGACCTGCAATATACGCTGACCATCGAATTCAAGGAAGCGGTATTCGGCAAAAAGACCGACATTCACATTCCTCGCACGGAAACGTGCGATACGTGTAGCGGCAGCGGCGCGAAGCCGGGAACGAAGCCTGAAACGTGCGGCGTCTGTCACGGATCCGGGCAGCAGGAGGTCGTGCAAAATACGGCCTTCGGGCGAATCGTCAACCGCCGGGTGTGCTCCGCTTGTCAAGGACAAGGAAGAATCGTCAAAGATAAATGCGGCACGTGCCACGGCTCGGGGAAAGTCAAGAAGCAGCGCACGATCAGCCTGAACATTCCGGCAGGCGTGGACGACGGGGCGCAGCTCCGCGTGACGGGAGAGGGCGAAGCAGGAACTCGGGGAGGTCCTCCGGGAGACCTGTACGTCGTGATTCGCGTCAAGTCGCATGAATTTTTCGAGCGGGAAGGCGACGACATTTATTGCGAAGTGCCTCTGACGTTCGCGCAAGCGGCGCTTGGGGACGAAATCGAAATTCCGACGCTGACTGAGAAGGTAAAGCTGAAAATTCCGGCCGGCACGCAGACGGATACGTATTTCCGCCTGAAAGGCAAAGGCGTTCCGCGGCTTCGCGGGTACGGTCAAGGCGACCAGCACGTGAAGGTGGTCGTCGTGACGCCGACCAACATGAACGACGAGCAGCGGGAGCTGCTGCGCGAATTCGCGCGGCTCAGCGGCGAGCATACGCACGAGCAAAATCAATCGATTTTCGAGCGTATGAAAAAGGCCTTTCTAGGCGATTAAGCAGATCGAGAGGCATACGAAAGCACGGCGGCGATTTATCGCTGCGGTGCTTTTTTGCATATTTTTCGTTCGATTGGCAGACAATACAAAAGGTGGATATCCAAACCGTATAGATTACGTAAAGGAGGAAATGGAAATGAGCGAAAATGAACGTCAGACCAATCAAGCGGATCGACAGCTTCCCATCGCCACAAACGAAGACGTCGAATTTGCTTCCGAATTAGCGGATCAAGCGGACGTCGCAGCGCGCGAGCGTGCGGCGGATGCCGATGAGAGACAACAAGGGCAAGCGTAGGGAAGCGGGGTAATTATTATGGCTGAAAAAAGCATCCTGGCTTATTTCCAATCAAGGCAGCAAGCGGAGAGCTGCGTGCCGAAGCTGAAAGCCTTGCGTGCCGCCGATATTCAAATCGATCAATTCGGGGAGTATCCGGGGCATGGCGTGGAGGAAACGTTCAATCCTTTAAGCAACAGCGATTTTCCGGGATTGGCCTATTTAACGCTCGGCGGGTCCGGTATGAGTCAGGATGCGCGGATATTGACCGCCGTCGATGTGGATGCCAGCGGCATGGCCGACGGCAGCAGAGAGCTGTTGGCACCGGACCCGGAGGATATGACGCGCCGGGACATTCTGCTGACGGTTGTCCTGGATGAAGCGACCTACGACCAAGCGCTGCGGGTCATTCGCGAGGCGGGCGGCAACATCTGAAGCCCGGCAAAGCCGGCCTTCGCAGCCGGTGATAACGGTTCCTTGCATGTCCGACATGCGGGGAACCGTTTTTCGCATGCGGCTGCGCCGTTTTACCCGCGCCCGTAATTGTTGTATACTAGGACTTACGTGTGCTTGCATAAGCAAAATATGGGAGGGAATACCCGGTGCGTTGGCATGAATTAACGGTACATACGACAGAAGAAGCAATCGAGATGATTTCGAATTTTATACACGAGTTTGGAGCAGGCGGCGTGTCGATCGAGGAGTCCGGGACGCTCAACAAGAAGAGGGATACGTCGCTCGGACAATGGTATGAGCTCCCGCTGAACGATATTCCGGAAGGCCGGGCCGTCATTAAAGGCTACTTCGCCGAAGGAACCGACATGGAAGCGATTCTGGAAGAGCTAAAGCGTTCCGTCGATCAGCTTGCGGAATACGATATCGATACCGGGAATCCCGTCTACGAATTGAAGGATGTGGACGACGAGGATTGGGCGAACGCGTGGAAGCAGTACTTCAAACCGCTGCGCGTGACGGACCGGCTGACGATTAAACCGACCTGGGAAGACTATACGCCGGAAGCGGACGAGCTGATTTTGGAGCTGGACCCCGGAATGGCCTTCGGCACGGGCACGCATGCGACGACGTCGCTTTGCTTGCGTACTCTGGAGCGGGTCGTGCAAGGCGGCGAAGACGTGATCGACGTCGGCACGGGCTCGGGCATTTTGGCCATCGCGGCTGCCAAGCTGGGTGCGAAGCATGTGCTGGCGCTTGACCTCGATCCGGTCGCTGTGTCCAGCGCGACGGAGAACGTGCATTTGAACGGGCTGGATCAGCAGATCACCGTGAAGCTGAGCGACCTACTGCAGGTGCTGAACGAGCACAAAGCGGAGGCGGCCGGAAGCGGCGCGCTCGGCGTCAAGCTGCCCGTGCAGGTCGTTGTAGCGAACATTTTGGCCGAAATTATTTTGCTGTTCGTACAAGACGTGTACGAGGTGCTGGAGCCGGGTGGACGCTATATCGTATCCGGCGTTATCAAGAGCAAGCAGCAGGCGGTAGAAGAAGCGTTGACCGCGGCCGGCTTCGAGTTGATCGAACAAACCGAGGAGCAGGATTGGGTTGTGCTCGTCGCCAGAAAGCCGTAGGTGAGCCGATATGGATTGGAACTTTTTCGCCTACCCGCTGGAGGAAATGCCGTTTGTTTTCCTTGTGCTGTTGATCAGCTTTACCGTACACGAATTCGCGCACGCTTACTTCGCCGACCGGTTCGGCGATCCGACGCCGCGGTCGATGGGGCGGCTTACGCTGAATCCGCGCGTACACCTCGATCTGCTGGGGATGATCTTCTTTCTGGTGGTTGGCATCGGGTGGGCGAAGCCGGTTCTAGTCAACCGCAGTCACTTCAAAAAGCCCCGGCTGATGGGCATTATCGTGTCGTTAGCCGGACCGCTCAGCAACTTGGTGCTTGCTTTCGTCAGCCTGGTCCTGTTCTATGCGCTGATCCGTATGGGCGTATTAACCGGAACGTCGCAAGGGGTAAGCCTGGCAATTCAGCTGTTTTTCACCCGGATGGTCCTGATGAATATTTTCTTGTTCATACTCAACTTGATTCCATTCCCTCCGCTGGACGGGTACCGCATTGTGGAGGATCTGCTGCCGCGCAGAATCATGATGAAGATCAAGCCTTACGAGCAGTGGCTGTTTTACGCGATTTTGTTGATGTTCTTCATCCCGCCGATCCGGCACGTTACGCTCGGGCCGATCTTTGCCCAGCAGGGGCCGATTTTTGCAGCGTTCGATTCCGTGGCGAAGCTGATGTTCGGGGTAGGCATCCGGATGTGATTGTTTCCGGTAAAATTGGTTAATTTTCTTCGGAAACTGGCGTTTGGATCGAAAAAAGTGTATGATGAAGGATGACCGTTTCTACGTCTCGTATAAGCGGTCAACCTATTTTTGTGGAAGCGAAGGATACGGAATGCAGCGATATTTCATTCATCCGGACGAATTTGCGGATGCTGTGGTTACGATAACCGGGGACGATGCGCATCATTTGATTCGCGTGATGCGGGCGAAGCCGGGAGATACGTGCATTGTGAGCGACGGCGTGAGCCGGGAGGCGCTTGTGCGCATTCGTTCTTTGGAGGACCGGCAGGTGACGGCGGATATTGTGGACCGTCTGCCGATGGAGAACGAAGCGGCGGTTGACGTATGGATCGCTCAAAGCCTGCCCAAAGGGGACAAGATGGAGCTTGTCATCCAGAAAGGGACGGAAATCGGCGCGGTCCGTTTTTTGCCGTTCATTTCGGAGCGCACGGTCGTTCAATTGGACGGCAAAAAGGAAGGCAAGCGGCTCGAACGCTGGCAGAAAATTGCCAAAGAAGCGGCCGAACAGGCGCACCGCAACCGCGTTCCCGCGGTCGAATCCGTGCTCTCCTGGAAGGAGCTGTTGCGGACGGCTTCGGAGGCGGATGCCGCCTGGATCTGCTATGAGAAGCAGGATACGCAGCAGCTGCGCCGGGCGATTCGGGAAGCGGTAACCAAGAGAAACGACCGAACCGATGGAAGCCGCGTCAAGCTGATGCTTATCGTAGGACCCGAGGGCGGGTTCAGCGAGCGGGAAGTTTCGGAGGCAGAGGCGGCCGGCTGCGTGGCGGTCGGCTTGGGTAAACGAATACTACGGACGGAGACGGCCGCGATGGTCGGACTCACATGCATTTTATACGAATCCGGAGAGATGGGGGGAGAACAATAAATGGCAACCGTCGCTTTTCATACGCTCGGATGCAAAGTCAACTTCTACGATACGGAAGCGATCTGGCAGCTGTTTAAACAGGAAGGCTACGAGCAGGTTGATTTCGAATCGACAGCCGATGTCTATGTCATTAATACCTGTACGGTGACCAACACGGGGGATAAAAAGAGCCGCCAGATGATTCGGCGCGCCATTCGCAGAAACCCGGAGGCGATCGTCGCGGTGACCGGCTGCTACGCGCAAACGTCGCCGGCCGAAATCATGGCGATTCCGGGCGTCGATCTGGTTATCGGAACGCAGGACCGGGACAAAATCATGCCTTACGTGAAACAGCTGGAGCAGGAGCGTCAGCCGATCAACGCGGTGCGCAATATTATGAAAACACGCGCGTTCGAAGAGCTGGACGTGCCGGATTTTTCGGATCGTACGCGCGCTTTCCTGAAAATTCAGGAGGGCTGCAACAACTTCTGTACTTTCTGCATTATTCCGTGGTCACGCGGCCTCATGCGCAGCCGCGAGCCGCAAAGCGTGCTGAATCAAGCCCGCATGCTTGTAGACGCCGGTTATCAGGAGATCGTGCTGACGGGAATTCATACGGGCGGCTACGGGGAGGATATGGAGGATTACAGCCTCGCCAAGCTGCTGTGGGATCTGGACAAGGTCGACGGCCTGAAGCGGATTCGCATCAGCTCGATCGAGGCGAGCCAAATTACGGACGAGGTGCTTGAGGTACTGCAAGCCTCGGACAAAATGTGCCGTCATCTGCACATTCCGCTGCAAGCCGGAGACGACGAAGTGCTTAAGCGGATGCGCCGGAAATATACGACGGAGCAATTTGCCCGCAAAATCGAGCACATCCACCGGATTATGCCGGGCGTGGCGATTACGACGGACGTTATCGTCGGTTTCCCGGGGGAGACGGACGAGATGTTCCGTCGCGGCTACCAGTTTATGGAACAGATGAAGTTTTCGGAAATGCACGTATTCCCGTATTCCAAGCGGACCGGTACGCCGGCCGCGCGGATGGAGGATCAGATTGACGAGGAAATCAAAAACGCCCGTGTGCACGAGCTGATCGATTTGTCCGAGAAAATGCAGCTCAGCTACGCGGAAACGTTTGTCGGCCAAGTGCTGGAGGTCATTCCGGAGCGGGACTACAAGGGTCAGCCGGGAAGCGGCCTGCTCATGGGCTATTCGGACAACTACCTGCAGCTCGTGTTCGAAGGCAGCGAGGACTGGATCGGCCAAGTATGCCGGGTGAAGGTCACCGAGGCCGGAGTCAACGAGTGCCGCGGCCAGCTTGTCCGCGCCCCCGAAGCGGGAACCGTTCACCTGTCGTCCAGAGCGACAGGCACGGGCGCTTCGGCCGAGACGATTCCGGGACAAGCGGCTAAAGCGATCGTATAAGCTGAAGAACGAAGGATTTCATTCGACGATAGGCAGGCGTGTTTTCCTGCGGCATCCATGATTCAAGCCGCCGGTAAGACCGCCTGTGTCCGCCGGGTGAAGTCCTTTCGATTTCCAATAGGAAAGGGTGATGTCGATGAAGGAAATTTCGGCAGGTGGCGTGGTGTTTCGCAAAATCGGAAACGACGTGCAGGTGCAAATGATCCAGGACCGGTACGGCAAAATTACGCTGCCGAAAGGCAAGATGGAAGCCGGGGAAACGATAGAGCAAACGGCGCTGCGCGAAATTCTCGAGGAAACGGGAATTTCGGGAACCATCGTGCGTCCGCTGGAGACGATCACGTACCAATTCGCCATGAACGGCGGGGTCATCGACAAAGAGGTTCACTATTTTCTGGTAGAAGCGACCGGAGGCACCTTGCAGGCGCAGGTCGAGGAAATCCGCGGCGTCGAATGGCTTCATCCGCTCGAGGCCTGGCACCAGCAGACGCATTCCGGATACGGGAACAACGATTCCGTTTTGCAAAAGGCGCTGAATGCGCTGGGCTATGAAGTGAACGGACAATGACCGGATTTGACCTGAAGCGGGGGCTCAGCGGCACCTCGTCGTACTAAACATTGGGAGGACCTCGGCCATGGCTGTCGTCGTATTGCAGAAAAAAAGAAAAAAACGGTTAGAAGAAGGCCACCCATGGGTGTACCGCTCGGAAATCGAACGCGTGGAAGGCGAAGCGCCGCCGGGAGGGCTCGTATCCGTACATACGCACGCCGGTCAATATTTGGCGACCGGGTATTATAATCCGGCTTCGCAATTGACCGTGCGGATTGTTTCCTACGAACCGATGGAAGAAATGACGCACGCCTACTTTATCCGCCGGATTCAAGAATGCAAGGAGCACCGGGAACGGTTTTTGCTGAACGCAGGGTCGTACCGCCTCGTTTACGGCGAGGCGGATTTCTTGCCGGGGCTGATTGTGGACAAGTTTGAGGACGTGCTGGTGGTCCAGATTTTGACGCTCGGCATGGAGCGTGTGCGGGAGGCGCTCGTCTCCGCGTTGGTCGAGGTGATGCGGCCGGCCGGCATTTACGAGCGCAGCGACGTCTCCGTCCGGCAGCTCGAAGGTCTGGAGCAGCGCACCGGCGTGTTGTACGGGGAATGTCCGCAGCATGTCACGATCCGCGAGAACGGGATCGTTCTGGAAGTGGATATTGCGCAGGGGCAGAAGACCGGTTATTTTTTCGACCAGCGGGAAAACCGGGCCGCTTTGGAACCTCTGATGAAAGGCTGGGGCCAACGGAGCGGCATTGAGCTGCAAGAGCGGGTGCTGGACGACGGGACGGTCAAGCGCGTGCCGGTCAACCGGAACGGCAGCGAAGTGACGTTTCCTTACTGGGACGGCGCGACGGTGCTGGAATGCTTCTCGCATACCGGCAGCTTTACGCTTCATGCGTGCCAGTTCGGCGCCAAAAAAGTGACGTGCCTCGACATTTCCGAGCATGCCATTGAAACAGCCAAGCGGAACGTGGAGCTGAACGGTTTCAGCGACCGGGTGGAGTTCGTCGTCGCCGACGCGTTCGATTACCTGCGCGAGCAGGCCCGCGGCTTGGATCTTCGGCAGGAGCGGGGAAAAGCGGGCGAGCGGAAGGTCGATACGTCGGTGCCTCTTGCCGCAAAAGGCAGAACGTGGGACGTGGTCATTTTGGACCCGCCGGCCTTCGCCAAGTCGCGGAGCGCGGTCGAAGGGGCTTGCCGGGGCTATAAGGATATTAACCTGCACGGCATGAAGCTGGTAAACGAAGGCGGGTACTTGGTAACCGCAAGCTGCTCCTACCACATGAAGCCGGAGCTGTTCCTCGAAACGATTCATGCGGCCGCCTACGATGCGGGTAAAACGCTGCGTCTGATCGAATTCCGCAATGCCGGCAAGGACCATCCCCGCATTCTCGGTGTGGAGGAAGGCAACTATTTGAAGTTCGCTATTTTTGAGGTTCGAAGCAAACGATAACAGAATCAGCAAGGAACAAGCCTTAGTTCGGTTGATAGCCGGACTAAGGTTTTTTGTTTTCTCCATATTGACAGATAAGTTCACAGATAATATTATAAGGACATATAACGTTATATAACATATTATTAAAAAGGCCGGTGATCGATCAACCCCATCGCTTGTTTCAGAAGATTATCGATCTTAGAGGAGGAAGCGCACCCATGGCTAACGCTTATGCCAATGTGAACGAGCAGATTCGTCAAGTACTTGAGGTATTCCGAAACCGGGACATCCGGAACGTGTTTTTTGTCGCTTGCGGCGGTTCGTCCGCTTTAATGTACCCCAGCAAATATTTGCTGGACCGCGAAGCGAAGGGAATCGTCTCGGATTTGTACAGTTCGAATGAATTCATCCACCGCAATCCGGTTACGTTGGGAGCGCATTCATTGGTCGTGCTGTGCTCTCATTCCGGCAATACGCCGGAGACGGTGGAGGCGGCGAAGTTCGCCCGGTCGAAAGGGGCGCTGGCGGTCAGTCTGACGAATGTGGAACAATCTCCCTTGGCCGCCGAGTCGGATTATGCGATAAAATACGGTTGGGGCGACGAAGCCGTCGCGATCGATACGAATTATGGCATCATGTATCAGATCGTTATGGGGCTGCTCTATGTGCGGGAAAACAATCTTAAATTCGGGCCGATGATGAACAGCCTGAAGCATTTGCAGCAGGCTTACAACAAAGCGAAACAGCAGTTCGCCGAACCGGCCGCGCGCTTCGCCGAAGCGTATAAGGATGAAAAAGTGATTTATACGATGGCCAGCGGAGCGAATTACGGCATTGCCTATTCGTTCGCCATTTGCATCCTGATGGAAATGCAGTGGATTCACTCGCATGCGATTCATGCCGGCGAGTATTTTCACGGGCCGTTTGAAATTTTAGATAAAAATGTACCGTTTATTATTTTGCTGGGCTTGGACGAAACCCGTCCACTCGAGGAACGCGCACTGGAATTCTCGAAACGATACGGGGAGAAATTAATCGTTCTGGACGCCAAAGCGCTGGATCTGACCGGGATCGATCCGGAGGTTCAAGGCTATATTGCCCCTCTGGTGTTGAATGTGGTGCTGCGCCTTCATGCGAATAAGCTGGCCGATGCGCGGAATCATCCGCTTACGACCCGCCGTTATATGTGGAAAGTGGCCTATTAACAAAAAAATAGCTTGGACGCGGACGCGAACGGAGGCTCTTCGAGTCTCCGGCTCGGGTCCGGGCTGCACGGGATCCATAATTACAGGGGGGAAAGCCATGAAAAGAACTTTATCGGTGATGGGCAGTCTGCTTCTGGCCGCCGGCGTTTTGTCCGGGTGCGCCCAATCGTCCGCCGACAGCTCGACTGCTTCTGGGAATAAAGCGAGCGGGCAGGAGAAAGCGGACTCCTCCAAAAAACAAGTGACGCTTAAGCTGTTTCACCGCTGGCCCAAGGAGCCTGAAAAAACTTATTTTGAAAGCGTTGTCAAAGAATTCGAGAAGCAAAATCCGAACATCAAGATCCAGCTTGAATCGGTGCTTAACGACTCTTATAAGGAAAAAATCAGGGTGCTTCTCGGTACGAACGAGCCTCCAGACATTTTCTTTACGTGGAGCGGGGAATTTGCTTACAAGTTTATTCGTGGTCAAAAAGCGCTCGATTTGACGCCTTATTTATCCAGGGATCAAGATTGGTCGAACCGGCTGGTTGCTTCGCAGGTTGCGCCTTTTGCACTGGACGGCAAGACGTACGGCGTCCCTATGACGATGGATGGCAAAACGTTCTTTTACAATAAAGATATTTTTAAGAAATTGAACCTTGCCGTTCCGAAAACGTGGGATGAATTGATTTCGGTACTGGACGCGCTCAAGAAAAACAATTATACGCCGATCGCATTCGGCAACAAAGCGCCATGGGCCGTATCGCATTACATCGGCACGCTGAACCAGAAGATGGTGGACGAAAAGACGCTGCAAAAAGACTACAACCGGGCGACCGGTACGTTCGAAGACCCTGCTTATGTCACCGCTCTTGAAAAGCTGAATCAGCTGAGCGGCTATTTCAACAAAAATGTTAATTCGCTGGAGCATCAGTTTGCGCGACAAATGTTTATTGACGGCAAGGCGGCGATCGCTTATCTCCAGACGGCGGAAATTCGTTTGGTCGAACCGAACATCAAGTTCGAGCTCGGGTTTATGGATTTCCCGCAGCCGGACGGGGGGAAAGGCAATCCGAACTACATGACCGGAGGTCCGGAAGGCTTTATGATCTCGTCCGGCACGCAGCACCCCGAGGAAGCGGTGGCCTTCCTGAAGTTTCTCACCTCCAAGGAAATGGGCGAGAAGTTGGTCAAAGACGTAGGCTTTTTCAGCGCCGTCAAAGGGGCCGTCAATTCGGGCAATTCGACGAAGGCCATGCAGGACGCCGCGGCTCAGATCATCAATGCGGAAAACACGGCGCTGTGGCTTGATACCGCGCTAGACAGTAAAATTGTCGATACGTATTTAAACGGAGTCCAACTGATGCTTAACGGGGAAGGCACCCCGCAGGACGTTATCCGGGAAGTCCAGAAGGCGGCGAAAGCCGTCAGGGAAGCCGCAAGCAGCGGACAATGAGCTACTTCAGCGGCGGAGTTTCCGGGCTTCGCCGCCTCCTTCTCGCAAACTTAGGGGGGATGAAATTTTGCGCCAAAAACCTATAACGCCGTACTTGTACCTGGCAGCGCCATTCTTGGTTTTGCTCACCTTTATTTATTACCCGATCATCCGCAACATCCAGTACAGCTTTTACCGCTGGAACGCGTTCTCCCCAGATATGGCATACATCGGGCTGCAAAATTACACCGATTTGTTTCACGATCCGCTGCTGTATTCGGCCTTGGCCAACAATGTCTGGTATGCCGTTATCTCGGTCGTCTGCCAAGTCGGGGGCGGGCTGGTCGTTGCCGCGATTCTTGAGGACCGGGCGATCCGGCGGTGGGCCCCGTTTTTCCGCACCGTGTACTTTTTGCCGGTGATCATCTCCATTACGGTTATCGCTCTGCTGTTCGATTTCATTTACAATCCAGAGGTCGGGCTGCTCAACGGATTTCTGAAGGCCGTCGGCCTGGAAAGCTGGTCGCACGCCTGGCTGGGCGAAAGCGGCACCGCGATGTTCTCTGTCATCGCCGTCTCGCAATGGCAGAGCGTCGGCTATGTCGCAATGCTGTTCATCGTCGCCATTCAGAAAATACCGGGCGAGCTGTATGAAGCGGCAGAGATCGACGGGGCCGGCCGGTGGCGGATGTTTGTCAGCGTGACGCTTCCGCAGGTGAAGGAAATGGCGTTCGTCACGACGACGGTGACGCTGACCCAGGCGTTCACGGTATTTAACGAGCCGTATATTTTGACGGGCGGAGGACCGGGGCATGCATCTGAGGTGCTCGGAACGCTTTTGTATAAAACCGCCTTCGTGAAAGATTTGATGGGGTACGCTTCCTCGATCGCCGTCTTTATGATGATCGTGACACTGGCGATCTCGCTCCTGCAGATGAAATTATTCCGGTCTGGAGAGGAGGCCTGACGATGAGTCGAAAATCGTTGAGCGGGACGGTAGCGTTGTATTATGTGCTTCTGATCGTTTATTTCGCCGTGATCGCTTATCCGCTGCTCTGGATGCTCATCAATTCGTTCCGCGAGTCGGGGGAGATTTTCGGCAACAGCTGGGGGCTTCCGAAAACGTGGCTGTTCAGCAACTACGCGACGGCGTGGCATTCCGGCATCTCCGACTACTTCCTGAACAGCGTATTTGTCACGGCGATCGTTTGCTTGCTGGTCGTGTTTCTCAGCGCGCTCGGTGCGTTCGGCATCTCCAGGTTCGAGTTTAAAGGGAAGTCGCTTTTGTTGATCTTATGCTTGGGCGGCTTGATGCTGTCGCCGCAGGTCAGCTTAATTCCGTTATATAAGCTGATTCAAGCGTTGGGTCTGCACAATACGCACTGGGCGCTCATTCTGCCATATGCCGCGTATCGCATACCGCTGTCGCTTTTGCTTGTCCGCTCGTTTTTCCTCTCGGTCCCCAAAGAATTCGAGGAAGCGGCTTATATGGACGGCAGCAGCACCTTCGGCATTTTTATGCGTATTTTCATCCCGCTCAGTGTGCCGATTTTGTTCACGGTTGTCATTTTGACGGCGTACTTTGCGTGGAACGAATTTATGTTTGCCATCGTATTTATCGACAGCGAACGGCTGAAGACGATTCCGGCCGGACTGATGCAGTTCCGGGACATGCTGCAGACGGATTGGGGCGTGCTGCTGGCCGGACTGATGATTTCGGCTCTGCCCGTCATCGTTTTGTTTTTGTCGATGCAGCGGTTTTTTATCCGGGGCTTGGCGGCCGGCGGAGTGAAAGGGTAATCGGGAGAAGGAGAGGGGAACGAAGATGAAACTAATCGGAGTGGGAGATAACGTCGTTGACTTTTTTATGGACCGGGGAGAAATGTTTCCGGGAGGGAACGCTCTTAACGTTGCGGTGCTCAGCAAAAGGTGCGGCGCCGAGCAATGCGCGTATATGGGTATCATTGGTAACGATGAAGCCGGAGATCACGTGCTGCGCAGTCTCACAGCGGAAGGCATCGATGTATCGCACATTCGCAGAGCCTACGGGCCGAACGGACTGGCCGTCGTCGCGCTCGATGAGCAGGGAGACCGCAGGTTCGTCCGGTCGAACAAAGGCGGCGTCCAGAAGTCGATGACGCTCCGATTCACAGAGGAAGATCTGGCCTATTTCGGGCAGTTCGATGTGCTGCATACGAGCGTTTACAGCTATGTGGAGAGGGACCTGCCTTTGCTTAGCGGATATGCGGATCTTTCCTTCGACTTCTCGACGAAGCGGGACCCGGATTATTTAAGAAACGTATGCCCGAATCTCAAATATGCGTTTTTCTCCGGAAGCGATCTGTCCGAGGCGGAATGCGGGAAGTTGATTGCTGACGTACATGCGTGCGGAACTCCGGTGGTTGGGGTCACGAGAGGCGGTCAAGGGGCTATGTTCTCTTCCGGGGGAAGGCTGTGTAAGCAGGCGATCGCGGAAGAGAACGTCGTGGACACGCTGGGAGCGGGAGACTCATTTATCGCGGCGTTCCTGACGGCATACGGGAGCGGTGCGGAGATGCAAGAAGCGCTGCGCTTCGCGGCCGAGGCGGCTGCGAAAACTTGTGCCCATTACGGCGCATTCGGGTATGGCGTTCCATATAAGGAATAAAGCCACTATGACAGTGGCTAGAGTGTTGAGAAACCTTGGAAGTAGAAAAACTCAGACAAATAGAGGTGGGGTATATCCCGTAAGAGTTTACGTCCGCCTGAAACCCGTGAAAATAC
This sequence comes from Paenibacillus tyrphae, assembly GCF_024158745.1. GTDB lineage: Bacteria > Bacillota > Bacilli > Paenibacillales > NBRC-103111 > Paenibacillus_G > Paenibacillus_G tyrfis_A. The sequence goes on from NZ_JAMZAW010000011.1 coordinate 90,804, forward strand.
CGCAAATTCTAATCAAATTCATGGGTTTCAAGAGCGGCTGGAGGGATATACCCCACCGGCGTATGCAGAGAGTTTTCTACGCGAAGCGGGTTTCTCAACAAGCTCAAGCCACTATTGAAGTGGCTTTTTTGGCGTACTGCCGAAGACGCTTGTCCGGTCAAGTATGCTTGGGCTGGACCTTTTTGCCCCCCGCGTTCGGCAGGGCGGAGCTGTTGATCGTGAACGTCGCTTTGTGCGCCGGCAATTGCAAGGTAGACGTATGGATCGGCCTGTTCCCCGCATCGAAAGCCAATTTGAAAATATCGAACAGTGCGGCGCCCTGCTCGCATTTGAGCAGCTCCGCTTCCGCTTGGGTCGCATAGATGACATTCAGTACCTTGGCGTTGCTCGTCGGTACGATGTCATATCTTCTTTTTAAAATTTCATAGGTCGATACGGATTCCGTAATGTACTGCTCCAGTGCGGGAAACAGGCTGAGTGGGTAGTGCGTTGTGTCGATGAAAAACGGATCGTCGTTCACGTACAACAATCGCTTCAAGCGCAGCAGCGGTTCGTCGGCAGGCACGTTCAGGTAATGAGCGAGCTCGGCGTTAGCTTTGACCGTGCCGCATGATAAAATTTGGGACTTGGGCGTTTCGCCCGAGGTCATGATGAACTCGGAAAAGCCGTCGGCTGCGAGTAGCTCCCGTTCGATCTTGAATTCCTTCACAAACGTGCCTTTGCCTTGCTTGCGCTGCAAAATGCCTTCGTCCACCAGATCCAGAATGGCTCGGCGTGCCGTAATCCGGCTTACCTCGTAGATGTCGCAAAGATCCGACTCGGACGGCAGCTGCTGTCCGGGCTTGTAGGTTCCGCGATGAATTTCCTCTTTGATCATTTGCTTGAGTTGAACGTAAAGCGGGTTGGAGCTTTCGTTATTTAATTTCATGTACAGCCACCTTGATTGTCAGGTTATAAAATATAAACACACTCGTTCCATTATAACGTATTATAACGTCATGGTACAACCCGTGAGGACGAGCTTTGCATGATCCCGGCACGGCATGTCCGACGTCCATGGCCGATTTGACGGCGGGGAGGCCGTTGTATTATGATCCTTGCGTTAGCGTCTCTTTCATAAAGATGATTTCGGAGGTGCCGATCTGATGAATTCGAACATGTCGTTAACCGAGGCGATTCGCGGCCGGAGAAGCGTAGGGCGCGTCAAGAGCGATCCGATCGCGCGGGAAGTGATTGAGCAGCTGCTGGAAGCGGGCAATTGGGCGCCAAGCCACCATGCGACCGAGCCCTGGCGCTTTTATGTGATGACCGGTGGCGGCCGACAATCGTTGGCTGACGCGTATGCAGATATTGCGGCCGAAGGAGCCGAAGGCGTGTCCGGGCAAGAGCTGGAGGAGCTGCGGGCGAAGCAGGCGGCAAAAGCGTTCCGTGCGCCGGTGGTGATCGCCGTTGCCGTATCTCCGTCCACAGCGAAAGGGGTCAGCCGCATCGAGGAGTTTGCCGCAGCGCACGCCGCCGTGCAAAATATGCTGCTGATGGCGCATGCGCTCGGACTCGGGACGATCTGGCGGACTGGGGAGCCGGCTTATCATCCGCGGATGAAGCAGGCGTTCGGTCTCGGCGAAGCCGATGCGATCGTAGGACTGGTGTACGTCGGCATTCCGGAGACGACGCCATCCGAAGGCAAACGCCGTCCGGCTGCGGACAAAACGGTATGGATGACCGGCGAGGCCGACAGCAAGCTGTGATCTGCTTCCAACTGCCGCCGCAGGGGCTATTCCGAATCCGTCTGACTTCGTGCTTTGACGGACCGGGCGTATTCGGAAGGGCTCATGCCGGCCGATTTTTTGAACGCTTTGGAAAAATAATGCGGCCCGCTGAAGCCCAGCATCGCGGCAATTTCGGAAAAGTTGTACGTCTTCTCCCGAATCAGCGATTTGGCCCGGCCGATCTTTAATTGATTGTAATAAGCCATGACGGACAGCCCGGTCTGGCGCTTGAATTGTTCTTTCAGCCGGGTTTTGGCCACATGCAGCGCCTCGCTGATTTCCCCGAGCGACACGTTCCCTTCCACATGCTCCTCCAAGTAACCGATGACCCTTCGGGCTAAAGCTTCGTTGTCCTTTTCCCTTGCCGTAAACGAAAGCGGCTTGTTCGTCTCCGTATGTCCCAGCCTGCGCAGGAGGCGGATCAAAAACGTCTGCAAATACAGCTGAATCAGCTGCTCGCTTCCGACAGGCGCGTCCTGCCGTCGTTTGAGCGGGTACCGAAACGGGAACTCGAACGCATGCTTTCCCTCCTTGACGATCTCCGCCAGAAGATTCCGCTCCGTATCCTCCAGGTGGACAATTTGCCGCGCAAACCGCTTCATGGCTTCGGACCGGCAGTCGAACGTCAAGACGACAATGTTCGGAGCGGTGCCTTCACAGGCGTAAAAGCTGTGAAATTCGTCAGGTTCATGAAACACGACCATCCCCTGACGAAGCCGGTGCTGTGTCGTGCCCGCCGTTACCTCCACCTCGCCCTTGTCGACATAAACCAATTCCCAGAAATCGTGCTGCTCGCCCGGGAAAACATAGTTTTTGGCAAATTCGAAATAGTACATCGTGATGATGTTGTCGATGACAATCGTCTGTTTTAAACGCGTTCGTTGATAGCTCATCCGGTCCTTCGTCTCCTGCTCCATTCTTACCTCCATCATACCTTGGCTCCGGGCTTCTGAAAAGCGGCCCACGTGTTCAGGGACGGGCTCATTTTGCAAAAAATGCGGCTTCGAAGACAAAGCCACGGCCGCTCCGGCTTTCTATAATGGGGGTGAACCCATTACATACGGATTGCTTGGAGGAGGAGTCAGACATGAGATTGGCTGTCATTGGCTATGGAGCGAGAATACGCGGGGTGTTGAAATATGTGCAGCAGGCCAACCCCGAATGCAAGGTTACGGCGGTTGTCGACATCCGCAAGGACAAGGCGCTGAGCGGTACGGAAGGTTCGGGCGATATCCGGCTGTTCGAGACGCCCGAGGAGATGCTTGAGCAGGAGAAGCCGGACGGCGTTCTGATCGGCACCCGTTGCTCCTTGCATACGGAAATGGCCCTGAAGGTGCTGCCGAGCGGAATTCCGCTCTATCTCGAAAAGCCGGTCGCTACGACGATGGAGGATGCGCTGCGCTTGAAGCACGGCTTCGAGACCTGTCCGTCGCCGGTCATCGTTTCTTTCCCGCTGCGCGTCACGTCGATCGTGAAGCTGGTGAAGGAGATCATCGATTCTGGCAAAATCGGGACGGTCGAGCATGTCCAAGCGGTCAATAACGTTCCGTACGGCGGAGTCTATTTTCACAATTGGTACCGGGACGAGAACGAAACGGGGGGCCTGTTTTTGCAGAAGGCGACCCACGATTTCGACTATATTAACCACGTGCTCGGGCTTCGTCCGGTCAGCGTCTGCGCGATGACGTCCAAGCAAATTTTCAAGGGCACGAAGCCTGCGGGGCTTAGGTGCGTCGATTGCGAGGAAAACAAAACGTGCGCCGAGAGCACGGTCGGTACGCCGATGGAGCAGGAATGGCCTTACTGCGCTTTTGCCGAAGATACGGGCAACGAAGACTCGGGCAGCGCATTGATCCGTTACGAGACCGGGATGCATGTATCGTACTCGCAAAACTTTTTCGCCCGGCAAAAAGCGGGCTCCCGCGGCGCGCGTTTTCTCGGCTACAAAGGGACGGTCGAATTCGACTTTACGACCGGTATCGTCAAGGTATTCATGCATCACACGCCGCGGGTGGAAACGTATGAGATCGACGCGGCGGAAGATCATTTTGGCGGCGACGCGGCGCTTGCGGAAAATTACGTCAATATGATCCGCGGCACCGAGGAGTCGATCAGCACGCTGGACGACGGTTTGCTTAGCGCGCTCCTTTGCCTGAAAGCGCGGGAGTCGGCGCTCACCGGCACGTTCCAGACGGTCGACTGGACGTAGCGGACTAAAGGGCTTCGCCGGATGGTTCCGGAGGCAGCCGTTTCAGCAACTGCTTGCGGGCCCGGGCGGCGGCTCTGCGGACCGCAGGCGACACATCCTGCTCCAGCTTGGCGAAGCCGGGCGCGAGCAGGTCCCAATGCTCAGCCGCTGCAGCGGAAGCGTACATAATCGTCGCGTGGATGCGGACCGCTTCGTTCGCGCTGGCGATCCATACGTCAAGCCGTGCAGCCGTTTTCTCCGGATACGAAGCGAGAAGCCCCTCACCGAGTGTGAGCGGGCTTTTTGCTTTTCCGGCGGAGACCGGGGCGCCCGACATCAGCTGCTCGGTCAAATCCAGCAGCGGCCGGCTCCATGCCGGGTTGCGGGTTTTGGCCGCGATCCGGACGGCGTGGGCAACGGCTGCGATCTCGTGCGGCAGAGGCGAGGCGGACCATGCGGCTAGCTGCGGATAAAACGCGGGAAATTGCTTGACCAGCAACGTTCCGCAGGCTTCGCCCGTCCAGCGCCGGACGGTGGCGTGCGGGCTTCCGGCCAAGAAGCGCAACCGTTCGGCCGTCTCGTCGGGAGCGGCTGTGTAATGGCCGGATAATAGAAAGACGGCAAGCTCCTGCGCCGTTTCGTCCCCGGATTGCGCAAGTCCGGAAGCCAGGCGGACGAGCCGCTTCGGATCGGGTAACGCGGCTTCGATCACTTGCAGCGCTTGGTGCTTGACGGCGCGCGCTTGTTTATCGGGCAACGTGCCGAGGACCGGGCCCAGAGCAGCCGTTAAGGCGGAAGCCGAGCCGCGGGAGGCGGCGTCCGCCGCATCGCGCTTCCAGTCTTGTTCGGCAAGCGGCATCATATCAAATTCCTCCATTTCAAACGTTACGTTGTTATATCTTACCACGATATTACCAAACATACGTTCTGTGGGCAAGGCATTTGTTCCGAAATTCGACACTCTCAAGGCATAGAAGAGAGCAATTCGCAGTTTACAGACAAGCGGGATAGAGGTATATTATTTTTGAGTACATGAATACTTGTATACAAGTGTACAATATTTGTCGAGGTGATAATGATGAAGCTAGGGATGATCGGACTGGGGAAAATGGGATTCAACCTCGTGCAAAATTTGCTTCAACAGCAGCATGAGGTGGTGGTGTACGACGTTAACCCCGAACCGGGAAAGAAATTGCAAGAAGGTGGCGCAGAGCTTTCCGCTTCCGTCAACGAGCTGGTAGAGAAGCTGGAAGCTCCCCGCATCGTCTGGATTATGGTTCCCGCCGGTCCGATTGTGGATCAGGTGATCGACACGCTTGGTCCGCTGCTGGAGCAAGGAGATATCGTGATTGACGGCGGGAACTCTCACTACAAGCAATCGGTGGCCCGGGCGGATAAGCTGAAGGAGCGGGGCGTCCATTTTTTCGACGTGGGAACATCGGGAGGCACAGAGGGCGCGGCCCATGGCGGCTGCTTCATGATTGGCGGCGACCAAGACGCGTTTGCAACCATTGAACCGCTGTTTCAAGGCATCGCAGTCGACAAAGGCTATCTGTATGCCGGCGGTCACGGCAGCGGGCATTTTCTCAAGATGGTCCATAACGGCATCGAGTACGGCATGATGCAATCGATTGCAGAAGGCTTCGAAATTTTATCGAAGAGCCAATTCGATTTCAATTACGAAGAGGTTGCGCGGGTGTGGGCGAACGGTTCGGTGATTCGGGGATGGCTGATGGAGCTGACCCAAAACGCGTTTTCCAAAGATCCCAAGCTGGAAGGGATACGGGGAATCATGAAAAGCTCCGGAGAAGGAAAATGGACAGTTCAGACGGCGCTCGATATGGAAATCAGTACGCCTGTCATCGCATTGTCCCTGTTGATGCGGTACCGGTCCATGGAAGACGATACGTTCCACGGCAAGGTGGTGGCCGCTCTGCGCAATGAATTCGGCGGTCATGAAGTCGTAAGAAATTCGTAAGATCGATTTTCCTGATGGATTCGTTTCGTAACTATGTGATAAAATCTAGAAATACTTGTTTACGTTACCTTATCGCAGTTATTGAAAACGGTCTGTATGGGAGAGTTGTTCATGCGTTATCCTGCTGCATGGTTACAAGGGTTGTCTTTGGGAGAAAGTATGGCTTGCGAATTAAGATTGCAAATTATCGCCGGGAACATTAAGCCGGGCGAAGTCATATCGGAAAATAAGGTGGCCGCGGAATTCGGAACAAGCCGGTCGCCGGTCAGGGAAGCGTTGAAAACGTTGTCAAACGAAGGTCTCATTCGTCTGGAAAGAATGGGCGCCGTCGTGAACGGTCTGAGCTCACAGGATGTCGAAGAGTTGTATGACGTTCGGTTTTTGATCGAGAGCTTTGCGCAGCAGCGGTTGGCCGAAGGAAATCATGAGGCGCTGCTCGCCAATTTGAAACGGAACATCGACAAGATGGAATTGGCGATGAAGCATCGCGATATCGAGGAATTTTCGTATCTGGACTTTTCCTTTCACGAATCGATCATTGTGGAGGCCAAGCATGCAAGGATCTTGCATTTGTGGAAAAGCATCCACCAAATCGTACTGACCGTCATGTACCTTACGACGGCGGAGGTGTTCTCCAAAGGCGAGAACAAACTCAAGTCCGTCATCGATAAGCACCGGTCGATTGTGGCCGGGCTCGAATCGAAGGACGTCACCGTCATTCAATCCGTCGTTCAGCAATATTTTGCGGATTCGCACAAAACGCTTCATAGCAGGTTTCCTTAACAGGCCGCTGCTATGCAGGCTTTTCACTGCCGTACTTGTCGACAAGTATACATGTATAAATTCATTGCCGTGCTATAAATTGGGCATACTCTGGATACCGAACCATGCTCGCATGAATAATAAGGAGAGCTGCTTATGAATCGAATTTTTGGTCTTGATCACAACCTGACCTTGATCATTTGGGCGTTACTTGCCATTGTTTTTCTTGTCGTTCTGATCGCCAGATTCAAATGGAATCCTTTTGTGACGCTTTTGATTTCTTCGCTGCTATTAGGTTTTTTGGCCGGTATGAAACCTGAGGACATCATTAAAGCGGTTACAGGTGGGCTTGGCGGCACGCTCGGAACGATTGCGATCGTCATCGGGCTCGGAACAATGCTGGGCAAAATGATGGCGGAGTCCGGAGGAGCCGAGCGGATCGCGACGACGCTGATCGACCGGTTCGGTGAAAAACGCGTTCACTGGGCGATGATGGTCGTCGGATTTATTGTAGGGATTCCTGTGTTTTTCGAGGTTGGGGTCATCCTGTTGATTCCTATCGTATTTATCGTGGCGCGCAAGACGAAAATGTCGCTCTTGCAAATCGGCATTCCGCTGCTGGCCGGGCTTTCCACCGTGCATGGGCTTGTTCCGCCTCATCCGGCGCCGATGATTGCCATCGCCGCTTATAATGCCGATCTGGGGAAGACGATTCTGTACTCCATTCTGGTCGGGCTGCCGACGGCCGTTATTGCCGGCCCTCTGTTCGGCAAATTTATCGGCAAACGCTTAGCGGTAGAGCCGCCGGCTGACCTGGCTGAGCAATTCGCGGCGAAGGATAACCGCGGCCTTCCCGGGTTTGGGATCACGCTGTTCACAATTTTATTGCCCGTCCTTCTCATGCTGATCGGATCGATCGCCACCATCATCGACCCGAAAGCGACGAGCGGCCTCACCCGGTTTAGCACATTTATCGGGCATGAAATTATCGCCCTGCTCATCGCGGTCGTCTTCTCCTTCTTCTCGCTTGGCTTTGCGAGGGGCTTTAAGAAAGAGGACATTTCCCGCTTTGCCAGCGAGTGCTTGGCCCCGACCGCGACGATCATTCTGATCATTGGGGCCGGCGGAGCCTTTAAACAGGTATTGATTAACAGCGGAGTAGGCGGCGCTATTGCCGCGATGGCCACTCAGGCGCATGTGAACATTATCTTTTTCGCATGGTTTGTCGCCGCTCTCATTCGTGTCGCGACAGGGTCGGCCACGGTTGCCATGACGACAGCCGCGGGCATCGTCGCTCCCGTCCTTGTGCTGAATCCAGGAGTGAATGTAGAGCTTGTCGTGCTGGCTACGGGCGCAGGATCGCTTGTATTGTCCCACGTGAATGACGCGGGCTTTTGGATGGTGAAGGAATTTTTTAACATGAGCGTATCGCAAACTTTAAAATCATGGACGGCGATGGAGACGATTTTATCCGTGGTGGGACTGATCTTCATTCTTCTCCTGAGCGCCGTGGTTTAAGAAAGAGGGTTATTTCATTGAGCCAGCCTGCCTATATGATTGGCGTTGACATCGGAACGACCAGCACGAAAGCTGTCTTATTCGAGGAGAGCGGGAAAGTGGTCACCAAGGCGGACGAGGAATACCCTTTGTATATGCCTACTTCGTCTATAGCCGAGCAGGACCCGGACCGCATCTTCCGCGCAGTGATCCAAACGTTGAAGCGCGTAATGGCGCAAAGCGCCGCGAGGCCGGAGCAAGTCCTGTTTGTCTCCTTCAGCTCGGCCATGCACAGCGTCATCGTGGTTGATGCCGAAGGCAAGCCGCTAACGCGCTGCATCACCTGGGGGGATAACCGAAGCGCCGCCTGGGCGGAACGCTTGAAGCGGGACATGAACGGGCATGAGATCTATTTGCGAACGGGGACGCCCATCCATCCGATGTCGCCGCTTTCCAAGCTGCTATGGCTTCGCCACGATCATCAGGTGCTGTTTCAAAACGCCGGCAAATTCATCTCGATCAAGGAATATGTGTTTGCCAAGCTGTTCGACGAATACGTGGTCGACTATTCCATCGCCTCGGCGACCGGTCTAATGAATTTGCAGAAGCTGGACTGGGACGAGGAAGCGCTGGACGTTGCCGGAGTATCGAGAAATCAACTGTCCAGACTTGTCCCGACGACGTATGCGCTGAAAGGAATGAAAGCCGTTTTCGCGGAAGAGACGGGCCTTGCCGGGTCGACCCCATTTATTGTCGGCGCGAGCGACGGCGTGCTTTCCAACCTTGGCATGAATGCGATCGAGCCCGGGATTGTGGCGGCGACCATCGGCACGAGCGGCGCGATCCGCACCGTGATTGACCAGCCTTCAACCGATCCGAAGGGGAGAATCTTCTGCTATGCCCTGACGGAAAAGCACTGGGTCATCGGCGGAGCGGTCAACAATGGCGGTATGCTGTTCCGGTGGGCGAGGGACGAGTTTGCCGCATCGGAGGTCGAAACGGCCAAACGTCTTGGAATTGACGCCTACGATCTGTTGACGAAAATTGTGGAGAAGGTCAGTCCGGGCTCCGACGGCTTGATCTTCCATCCTTATATGACCGGGGAACGTGCTCCTTTATGGAATGCGAATGCAAGAGGCTCGTTTTTCGGCTTGACGATGCACCATCGCAAAGAGCATATGATCCGAGCCGTGCTGGAAGGGGTTATTTTTAATCTGTACACCGTCTTGCTGGCGATGGGGGAGCGGATCGGACGGCCCAAAAAAATTCATGCTACCGGCGGCTTTGCCCGCTCCTCTCTGTGGCGCCAGATCATGGCGGATATTTTCGACCAGGAAGTGGTCGTCCCCCAAAGCTTCGAAAGTTCTTGTCTCGGAGCCGTCGTGCTTGGCTTATACGCGACGGGGAGAGTGGATTCGCTGCATATCGTTTCCCGGATGGTCGGCGCAACGCATGTGCATAAGCCGATACTAGAGCATGCCGAAATCTACCATGAGCTTCTGCCCATCTACATTAAAATCGCGAGAAACATGGAGGAGGAATACGAGGCGATCGCCCGTTTTCAGCAAAAGCGGGAACGTTTCTAGAAAGCTTCAAGCTTCAATCACGCGGAAAAAGCCGGGAAAAGCGCGCTGTCCTGCAGCGTAGTTCTTTTCCCGGTTTTTTCCTATTCTGCCGAGCCGATACCGCAGCCAAAGGATAAGCCGGGGCGGAACGAGTGTTCCGGTGTATTCGATTGTGCTATACTATACCAAAACCTGTCTTTTCCGCAATGTCCGACATTTTGGTAGAATAGTAGAGTTACGTGAATCGAAGCGAAATTTGGAGGAGCGACTATGGCTTTTCAATTTGTGCTCGGCCGTGCGGGCAGCGGCAAAACGACGTTTTGCCTGAACGCGATCAAACAAAAGCTGCTGGAGCAGCCGGACGGTGCGCCGCTGATCTGGCTCGTGCCGGAGCAGGCCAGCTTTCAGACAGAATATGCGCTTGTGTCCTCCCCGGAGCTCGGAGGCACGCTGCGCGCTCAAGTGCTCAGCTTCCGGCGGCTTGCTTGGCGCGTCATGCAGGAGGTGGGCGGCACCTCGCGCCTGCCGATCGATGAAACAGGCAAAAAACTGCTGCTTCACCGCATTTTACATAAACAAAAAGAACGTCTCCGCCGTTTTCAAGCGTCGGCGGGACAAACGGGCTTTCTGGATAAACTGAACGAACTGTTTTCGGAGTTGAAACGGTACTGTATCAGCCCCGATCAGCTCGAGCAGTTTTATTCGTCGCGCTTCGTTTCCGGCGGCGATGCTTCCGGCACGCTTCCGGACAAGCTGCACGATTTGCAGCTTCTGTACGGCGAATTCGAGACCGAATTGTCCAAGCTGTACCTGGACGGGGAGGATTATTTGACGCTGCTGACCCGCCAGGTCGGCGAATCGGCGTATTTACGGGGCGCGGAAATATGGGTCGACGGGTTTCACGGATTTACGCCTCAGGAGCTTGCCGTCCTGGAGCAGCTTGCTCTGTATGCCGGGCGAGTCACGATGACGCTCTGCTTGAACCGTCCGTACGTTGGCGGGGAGCAGCCGCACGAGCTGGACTTGTTCCATCCGACAGCCCGGACGATGAAGATGCTGCGGGAGCGGCTGGATGCCTTGGAGGTGGAAACCGAAGCCTCGATCATCCTGCCGTCTTCGCCTCCGGCAAGGTTCCGGGATACGCCGTCGCTCGGATTTTTGGAGGCGCAATGGGAGGAGCGGGTGAAAAAGCCTTACCGACCCGAGCCGGGGGATAACCGGCAGCCGGCCGTTCGCATATCGGCGGCGGCCAGCCGCAGGGCGGAGGTGGAGGCGCTGGCCCGGGACGTCGTCAAGCTCGTCCGCGACGAAGGGCTCAGATGGCGGGACATCGCCGTGTCGGTCCGCAACATGGAATCGTATGGCGAGCTGATCTCGGGCACGTTTGCCGACTATGGCATCCCGCACTTTTTGGATCATAAGCGGCCGGTTGTTCATCACCCGCTCGTCGAATTGATTCGCTCTGCGCTCGAAACGGTCAACCATTATTGGAAATACGAAGCGGTCTTCCGCGCGGTCAAAACCGGATTTTTCCTGCCGTTCGGCGAGGAAAGAGAGCGGGAGGACGGTTTGATCATCGACCGGCATGCGATGGACCAGCTCGAAAACTATGTGCTGGCGTTCGGCATTCAAGGACACAAATGGATGAAGGATTGGACGTATTCGTACCGGACCACGCTCGAGCAGGACGAGACGCAGGCGAGCGAGGCGGACGAGGCGTTTCTGCGCAAGCTCAACGCCTGCCGCAGGCTGGTGGCCGAACCGCTAGGGGCGCTGCAGGAGCGCATGCGCTGGAAAGCGACGGTGCTTCAGCGGGTGGAGGCGCTGTACGGCCTGCTGGAGCAGCTTCGGGTGCCGGAGCGGTTGGAGGCTTGGAGCCAGGCGTCCCTCGCGCAGGGACAGGCGGAGAAAGCGCGGGAGCATGCCCAAGTATGGGAGCGGGTCGTCGATATGTTCGATCAGCTCGCGGAGCTGATGGGAGACGAGACGATGACGCCGGAAACGTTCGCGGAGCTGGTGGACACGGGACTTGAAAGCATCAAGCTCGGCCATGTCCCGCCCACCCTCGATCAGGTGCTGGTCGGCAGCATGGACCGGACCCGTTCCGGCCAGATCAAGCACATGTTCGTGCTTGGCGTGAGCGAGGGGGTCATGCCTGCCAAAATGCCTGAAAGCGGCGTCTTGTCGGAAGCGGAGCGCGAGCAGTTGGCCGGAAACGGGCTGCAAACCGCCGAAGGGAGCCGGAGACGGCTGCTTGATGAGTCGTTCCTGATCTACTGCGCGTTTTGCGCGCCTTCGCACGGATTATGGCTCAGCTATCCGCTGGCCGATGAGGAAGGAAGATCACTTCTGCCTTCGGACGTGATCCGGCAGGTGAAGCGGATGTTTCCGTCGCTGCAGGAGCGGCTGCTGTTGAACGATCCGGCCCCGGACAGCCACGCCGGCGAACAAATGGAGTACGTCGCCCGCCCGGACAAAGCCTTGTCCTTACTGATGGTACAGCTAAAGCAGTGGATGAACGGAGCTCCAATGAATCCCGTTTGGTGGTCGGTGTACAACTGGTTCACTCGCCAGCCCGAACAAACTCTGGAGCTGTCGCGGATGGTGCAGGCGCTGCTCTATTCGAACCGGGCGAAGGAATTGAGCGCCGAAACGAGCCGCGAACTGTACGGGGAAAGCATCCAGACGAGCGTATCCCGGATGGAGCGCTTCGTCGCGTGTCCGTTTTCCCAGTTCGTCTCCCACGGACTGCGGTTGAAGGAACGCCGCATCTTTCGCTTGGAAGCGCCTGATATCGGGCAGCTGTTTCACGCCGCATTGACCAAGTTTGCGGAGGAGACGGAGCGCGAAGGGTTCGACTGGGGCAGCTTGTCGGCTGCGGAATGCGAGCAGCGGGCGGCGCTTGTCGTCGACGCGCTTGCGCCGAGGCTGCAGGGCGAAATTTTGCTCAGCTCCAAACGGTATTCCTATATTGCGCGGAAACTCAAGCAGGTGATCGGACGGGCGGCGCTGATGTTGGGCGAGCACGCCCGGCGGGGACAGTTCCGGCCGATCGGACTGGAGGTCGGCTTCGGGAGCGGACAGCCGATTCCGCCGCTGCTTTACGATTTGGACAACGGCGTGCGCATGGAGCTGAGGGGAAGAATCGACCGGATCGACCGGGCGGATACCGAGCAAGGAACGCTGCTGCGGGTGATCGACTACAAGTCGAGCTCCAAGGCGCTGAATATGACCGAAGTGTATTACGGGTTATCGCTGCAAATGCTCACGTATTTGGACGTCATTCTGACGCATGCGCCGATCTGGCTCGGTCACGAAGCGCAGCCGGCGGGCGTTTTGTACTTTCATGTACATAATCCGGTGTTGAACGCAAGAAACGGGCTTTCTGTCCAAGAGATCGACAGCGAATTGAAGAAGCGGTTCAAAATGAGAGGGCTGCTTCGCGCCGACGCGGATACGATCCGGCTGATGGACGGAGGGCTGGCGGAAGCCGGAGGACATTCCGACCTGCTGCCGGTAGCGCTCAAGACGGACGGCAGCTTCTATAAAACGTCGTCGGTCGCCTCCGAAGAACAGTGGAACACCGTTCGGCGGTACGTCAAGCGGACGATCCGCGAGATCGGGACGTCGCTGACGGACGGCACCATCGAGATTGCGCCTTACCGGATGGGGCAAGCGACGGCCTGTACGATGTGCGCGTACCGCTCCGTATGCCAATTCGACACGCAGCTCGACGGCAATGCGTACAAGCAGCTTACGCCGATCGGCAAAGACCGGGTATGGGAAATGATGGAGCAAAAGGCTGCTTCCGCTCCCCGTTCCGCCGGAACGGCTTACCGGCCGCGCGCCGCTGCGAAACGGCCGGCTGCGGATGAGAGCCGGATAGCGGACCCGGAGAAAGATAACGTCCCGGAAGAGCCGGATAACGAGAATGGAGGGAACGAACAATGACGGAAACGATGCCGAAGCCGGAGAACAGCACCTGGACGGACGAGCAATGGCAGGCCATCGCCGTCCGCGGCCGTTCCACGCTCGTGGCCGCCGCCGCGGGCTCCGGGAAAACGGCCGTGCTGGTCGAGCGGATTATCCGCCGCATTTCGGACGAACGCGAGCCGCTCGACGTAGACCGGCTGCTGGTCGCTACGTTCACCAAGGCGGCGGCAGCGGAAATGCGCCACCGGATCAGTGAGGCGCTGGAGAAGGCGCTGGCGGACAATCCGGGCTCGGATCACCTGCGCAAGCAGCTTGCGCTGATGCCACAGGCGTCGATTACGACGCTGCACTCCTTTTGTATGGAGGTCATTCAACGGCATTACCAGCGGATCGGACTCGATCCGAACTTCAGAATCGCCAATGAAACGGAAAGCGCGCTGATGCGGCAGGATTTGCTGGGGGAGCTGCTGGAGGAGCGGTACGGCGAAGCAGGAGAAGGCGATTTGTTCTGGCGGCTGGCGGATTCGTTCAGCGGGGATAAAAACGACGATGCGCTGTTCTCGCTGGTACAGCGGCTGTATGACGATTCGCGGAGCCATCCGTGGCCGGAGCATTGGCTGAACGAGTGCGTCCGCATGTTCGAGCGGCCCGTCGCTTCCGGCGACAACCCGTGGCTGGCAAGCTTGCTTGCGTATGTCCGCTTGGAGCTGCAGGCTATGGCGTCGCGGCTTCGGGAAGCGGTACGGATCGCAGAGCAGCCTGGAGGACCGGCGCCGTATTTGACCAATCTTCAAGATGACGGCGCGGTCGTCGGGGAGCTGCTGGAGCTGGCTGAAGCCGGTTCGTGGGAACCGCTGTATCAAGCGTTTCAAGGCGCAGCTTTCGGCAAGTTGAAGGCTTGCCGGGGGGACGGCTTCGACAAAGCGCTTCAGGAGCAAGTGAAGGACATGCGGGGCGAGGTCAAAGACCGGCTGAGCGAGCTGAAGGAAGAATTGTTCAGACGGACGCCGGAACAGTACGAGGCGGAGCTGCGGACAATGCGGCCGATCATGGATGCGCTCGTCGGCTTGGTGATCGATTTCGGCGAGCGGTACCGGACGGCCAAAATGAGCAAGCGGCTCGTCGATTTTGCGGACCTGGAACATTTTTGCCTGAAAATCCTCAGCGCCGACGAATCGCTGCCCGGGAGCCCCATTCCTTCCGACGCAGCGCTGGAATACCGCGAGCAGTTCGCCGAGGTGCTGCTGGACGAGTATCAAGATACGAACCGCGTCCAGGAAGCGATAGTCCAACTGATCGCCAAGGACGCGCCAGGTAACCGGTTTATGGTCGGGGACGTAAAACAAAGCATCTACCGGTTTCGTTTGGCGGAGCCGGGCTTATTCCAGGAGAAGTATAAAAGCTACCGTACCGACGGCGATGGGCCGGGGAGGCGCATCGATCTGGCGCGCAACTTCCGCAGCCGCCGTCAAGTGGTAGACGGCACGAATTTTATTTTCCGCCAGCTGATGCACGGAGACGTCGGCGAGATCGACTATGACGAGCGGGCGGAGCTCGTTTACGGCGCGGGCTATCCCGAGCCGCCGAACGCAAGCGGCGCATTGGCAGCCGAACTTGTACTGATCGACCGGACGCCGCAGGATGCCGATGCGCCGGGAGAGACCGCCGGGGATTCTCCGGAAGGCTTTGCCGCCGGGACGGAGGATCGGGCGGACGAAGCGGCAGCCGAGGTGCGCGAGCTGGAGACGGTACAGCTCGAAGCGCGGTATATTGCGCGGCAAATCCGCGAAATGATGGGGATGGACGGCGGAAGGCGCCGGCAGGTATTCGACAAATCCGCTAAAGGCATGCGCGACGCCCAGTTCCGGGACATCGTCGTTTTGCTGCGGGCGACGCAGCAGTGGGCGCCTGTCATGATCGAGGAGCTGCGGCAGCAGGGCATTCCCGCTTACGCAGAGCTGAGCACCGGATATTTTACAGCCGTTGAAGTGCAAATGGTATTGTCGCTGCTTAAAGTGATCGACAATCCGTATCAGGACATCCCGCTGGCATCCGTGCTGCGTTCCCCGATCGTGGGGCTCGACGCAGAGGAATTGGCGCATATCCGCATATGCCGTCCGCACGGGGCGTACTTCGACGCCGTGAGGGCCTACGCGCCGAGAGAGGCCGCGAATTCCGAACCGGGCCGCGGAGTAGCCGGGGCCGCCGAAACGTTTGCGACATACGAAGCCACCGAGGAGGACCCGGCCTGCGAGAGCGGCGGAACGGTGGACGAATTTCAGCGGAACCCGGAAACGCGGCGCAAGCTGCGGACATTTCTCGATTGGCTCGGGCAGTGGCGCTTGGAATCGCAGCAAAGCTCGCTGGCCGATTTAATTTGGGATATTTACCGGAAAACCGGCTATTTTGATTTTGTCGGCGCCATGCCCGGCGGTCCGCAGCGGCAGGCCAATTTGAGGGCGCTTTACGACCGGGCGCGGCAATATGAAGAGACGTCGTTTCGCGGGCTGTTCCGGTTTTTGCGTTTTGTCGAACGGATGCAGGACAGCGGCGGCGACATGGGAACGGCGCGGGCGCTTGGCGAGCAGGAGGACGTCGTCCGCATCATGACGATCCATAAAAGTAAAGGATTGGAATTTCCCGTCGTCTTCGTCGCGGGGATGGCTAAGACGTTCAACCGGCGGGATTTGACGGACAGCTTTTTGCTGCATAAGGAGCTTGGGTTCGGGCCGAAGCTGATGGAGACGGAAACGAGAGTCAGTTATCCGACCTTGCCGTGGCTGGCGATCCGGCGCAAAATCGAAATGGAGATGCTGGCCGAAGAAATACGCGTGCTGTATGTAGCGCTGACCCGGGCGCGGGAGAAGCTTATCTTGATCGGGTCGGTCAAAAATTTGCAGAAGCAGTTGGACGCGTGGGGACGGTTTGTCCTGCATGATCGGCTGACGCTGCCGGACGACACGCTGGCGGGCGCACGCTGTTATTTGGATTGGATTGGTCCGGCGATGATCCGGCACCCTGACGTGGAACCACTTCGGGAAGCGGCAGGACTGGACTATCGGCTCTGGCCGTTTATGGACGGCGAGCCCTCCGAATGGCAGGTGCGCCTGTTGAGGCCGGAGCTGTTCGCGGGGATGTCCCAAGCTGCAGCGGCGGTGAGCTTTGCTGATCCCCGCTGGCAGTCGGTGGTCCGGCTGGAGCCGGTCGACGAAACGGAGCGCTGGGAGCACGAAGTGTGGCGGCGCTTGTCCTGGAGCTACCCCCGGGAGGATGCGACGCTGGTGCTGTCCAAAACGTCCGTTACGGAGCTGAAGCGGCATTCGGAGCACCGGAAGCTGCTTGAGCTGCTGTCGGACGAGCCGTCTGCGGCATTGTGGCCGGGAATCGGGACGGAGTCCGGAGAACCGGTAACGGAAGAGAGGTCCGGGCGGGGAGCCGATGGCGCGGCTTTTCACAAAGTGATTGTCCGAAGACCGCGGTTTATGGAGCGAAGCGGGCCGAATGCGGCAGAGCGCGGAACGGTGTTTCATACCGTGATGCAGCATATGCCGATGGATCGCCTCCCTTCGGAATCCGACGTCCGCGAGCTGCTGGCCTCTCTGGTGCAGCGGGAGCTGCTTACGGAGGAGCAATGCGGTCTGGTCGACCCTGCGGTGATCGTGACGTTCTTTGAAAGCGAGCTGGGACGGCGTTTGCTTCACGCCGAGCGGGTGCATCGGGAAACGCCGTTCAGCTTCGGGCTGCCTGCACGAGACGTCTATGGCGCGGAACGGGGCGGGTTGTCGGATGAGACGGTGATGCTGCAGGGCGTGATCGACTGTCTGATCGACGAAGGCGACGGCCTCTTGCTGGTGGATTTCAAGACGGACCGGTTAAAAGGCGCTTCTCCGCTTCGGGCGGCGGAAAAATACCGGCTGCAGCTTGACTTGTACGCCAAAGCCGTCGAGACGATTTGGAAGCGGCCGGTAACCGGAAAATATATCTTTTTATTCGATGGCGCTCATGTGGTGCAGCTGTGAATGAAGTAAGAAATGAGGCAGACGCCTGGGATGAGCGGGTGTCGACTATGGAAGCGGAGTAAAGCATAGCTTGGCTTAGGCCAAGTGTTACCCCGTGGCGACGCTATTAGGGAAGGAAAGAAAAGTCATGCGGATATTGCATACGGCGGATTGGCATTTCGGCCGGACGCTGGAAGGAAGAAGCCGGCTCGCCGAGCAGGAAGCGTTCGTCGACGAGCTGGCCCTTCTCGTGAAGGAGCAGCAGATCGATCTGGTGCTGCTGGCAGGAGACGTTTACGATTCGGTGAATCCTCCGGCCGCAGCCGAGCAGTTGTTTTACGATGCGCTGGCGCGTCTGTCGGATCAAGGACAGCGACCAGTTTACGTCATTGCGGGCAACCATGATCACCCCGACCGGCTGGCCGCCGCCGACCCGCTGGCGCACAAGCTTGGCGTCACGCTGGTCGGTCTGCCGGAAGCGCGGGTCCATACGGTGGACATCCGGCGCACGGGCGAAACGGCGGTGCTGTTCGCGCTGCCGTATCCGTCCGAGTCGCGGCTGCGTGAGCTGCTGTCGGAGGGGGCCGACGAGACGCTGCTGCGGGCCGTATATTCCGAGCGGGTGAGGCATATCGTCGCGGAGCAGGCAAGGCACTACCGCGTGGATACGGTCAATTTGCTCATGAGCCATCTCTATGTGCTCGGCGGGCAGGAAACGGAGTCGGAGCGGCCGATTCAAGTCGGAGGGGCTTATACGGTCGACACGTCGGCGCTGGAAGCCGGGGCGCAGTACGTCGCCTTGGGACATTTGCACCGGCCGCAATTTTTGAAGTCGGAGACGACGACGATCCGCTACAGCGGCTCGCCGCTCGCCTACAGCTTCTCGGAGGCCGGGCAGGCCAAATCGGTTACAGTGCTTGATCTGAAGCCGGGCGCGGCCCCCCAATTGGAGGAAATCTTCCTCTCTAGCGGGCGTCCGCTTGTGGAATGGAAAGCCAAGGGCGGGCTGGCGGAGGTGCATCGCTGGCTGGACGAAGGCAAGGACGTCAACGCTTGGATCGATTTGGAGGTTCACTTGCAGGAGACGATGTCAATGGAGCAACTGCACCGGCTGCGGCTGGCCCGGGACGGGTTTATTCATATCCGGCCGGTGTACCCGGATCTGGAGGCGTCGCTGCAGGAAGCCGTGTCGGCGACGAAGCTGCCGATGGACGAGCTGTTTCGCCGCTTCTACGAGCGGCAGACCGGTGGTGCGCAGCCCGAGCCGGAGCTAATCCGGCTGTTTCTGGAGCTGTTACATACGGAGGAAGACGAGCCGGCGGTGTAGCCGGATATTTATAGAGCAAATTGGAAAGGGGGCTCGCTCATGCGGCCGATTCATTTGCAAATCGCGGGGCTGCAAAGCTACCGGGAGGCGCAGGACATCGATTTCAGTGCGCTGACCGGCGCGGGTGTTTTCGGCATCTTCGGGCCGACGGGCAGCGGCAAGTCGACGCTACTCGATGCGATGACGCTGGCCTTGTTCGGGAAGGTGGAGCGGGCGCCGGGCGGTACGCAGGCGATTATGAACCAGGCGGAGCAGATGCTGTCCGTCTCGTTTACCTTCGAGCTGGGGCATGCGCTCGGCGTTAAGCGCTACCGCGTAGACCGTCAGTTCAAGCGGGGCGGCGACGTTTCGGTGCTCGGCAGCCTGTGCCGGCTGATTCAATACCGGGACGACGAAGCGATCGTGCTGGCCGATAAGGCGGGCGAGGTCAATCAGCGGATTCAGGATATATTGGGTTTGTCGATGGCCGATTTCACCCGGGCGGTCGTGCTGCCGCAAGGGAAGTTCGCGGAGTTTCTGACGCTGACGGGCAAAGACCGGCGCGCGATGCTGCAGCGCTTGTTTCATCTGGAGTCGTACGGCGACCGGCTGAGCGCGAAAACCTCCGCCCGTTTCAAGGAAACGGACGTGGCGATCCGGGCGCTTCAAGCGGAGCAGCAGGGGCTCGGCGACGCCTCGCAAGCGGCGCTGGCGCTGGCCGAGCAGCGGCTCGCGGTAGCGCGCGAAGCCGCCCGCGGGCTGCGCGAGCGGCTCGCCGCCTGCGAGCGCCGCGCCGCGGAGCTGCGCGCCGTGCGCGAGCTGCAGCGCGAGCGCGCAGCGCTGGCCGCGCGCCAGGCGGCGCTGGCCGCGCAGGCGCCGCGCGTGGCGCAGCTCGCGGCGCGCCTCGCCCGCGCGGCGCAGGCCGAGCGGCTGCGCCCGCTCGTGCGCCGGCGCAGCGCCGCGGAGGCGCAGCTCGCGCAGCAGCGCGCGGCCGCCCGCGCCGCCGCCGAGGCGCTCGGCGCCGCGCAGGGCGCGCTCGCCGCAGCGCAGGCGGCGCACGCTGCCGCGCGCGAGGCGCTGGCCGCGCAGGAGGCGCCGCTGGCCGCGCGGCTCGAGCAGCTGCGCCAGGCCGCGCAGCTCGCGGCTGAGCTCGCCGCGGCGCGCGAGCGGCTGGCCGCGCTGGCCGCCGAAGGCGGGCGCCGTGAGGCGCAGCTGGCGGCGCTGCGCGCGGAGCAGACGCGCGAGCGCGAGCTGCGCGAGAAGGCGCTGCAGCGGCAGGAGCAGCTGCGCGACGAGCTGAAGCGGGCGGAGGTGCCCGCTTCGCACCGCGAGCGCCTGCAGGAGGCGCTGCAGGAGAAGCGCGAGCTGGAGCGGCTCGCGAAGCTGGAGGCGGAGCAGCAGGCGGAAACGAACCGCCTGCAGGCGGAGCTGCAGCGTCTGAGCCACGCGGAGGCGTCGCTGCAAGCGACCCAGCGGGAATGGGAGCGGCTTGCGGCGGAATGGTCGCAGGAGCTGCTCGCGGCTTATCGGACGTCGCGGGAGGCGGAAAGCCGGCTGACGGGGCTGGAGAGCCGCATTGCGGAGGAGATTACGCACCGCCGCAAAGCTCAGCAGCAAGCGGAGCTGTCGGCGATGGCCGAGGCGTTAGCGGCGCACCTGCATCACGGCGAAGCTTGTCCGGTTTGCGGCTCCTTGGCGCATCCGAATCCGGCGCTGCCGCAGGCCGAGGGAGCCTCGGACGGGAATTCGCCTGCGCGGCAAGACGAAGCGGCGATGCTCGAGCGGCAGCAGAACGAAGCCCGCGAAAGCCGGTTTGCGGTCCAAGGCCACTTGCAGTCGCTGGAAGCGCTGGAAAGACAGTGGCGGCAGGCGGTGGAGGAAGAACTCCAGGGGTTACCCGCTGCGCTAGGCGAAGCGGCTGTCACAGCCATTTCCGCAACGGAATCTTCCAAGGACAACGCGCAGCTAGACATCCCCGGCGAACGGATCACGGAGACGCTGCGCGAAGCGGCGGAGTCGGCTGCTGGTGTCAGCCGTCAGATTCAGCAGCTGCAAGCGAAACTTCAAGAATTGCTGCAAAACAAGCGCCAGCTGGACAAGCAGCGGCATGACGGCCAAGCGCGCAAGCAAACGGCGCAAACGCTGTTCGACACCCATGCGGCCAAAGCGGGCGAGACCCGTGAAGCGCTGAACGCCGTCTGTGCCAGCTGGCAGGCCAAATTTCCGGAGCTCCGGCCCGACGAGCTGGAAGAGCTGGCGGAGCGCCTGAAGCGTCAGGACCAGCTGGCGGAGGAGCTGCGGGGCCGCTTGGACAAAAGCGTGGAGTTTTTGGACGAGAAGCGGAACCGGATGGAGCAGCTTCAGCAGGAGCTGAACGAGGCGGAAAAAGAGTTCGTCCGATTGGCGGCGGAACGGCAAGCGCTTGAGCAGCAGACCGGACAGCAGACGGAGCGGCTGCGGGCTTGGGTAGGAGACGAAGACGCTTCCGCTTTGGCTGCCAAGGCGCAGGCGGAGCTGCACAAGCTGCGCGCCGAAGCGCAGCGGGCTGCGCAGCTGCTCGAAGAAGCGCAGGCCCGCCAGCAGGCCGCAGCGAAGGCGGAAGCCGCGGCGCGGCAAGCGTCCGAATCAGCGCGGCTCGCGTGCGAGGAAGCGGAAGCGGAATGGACGCAGCAAGCGTCCGTTGAAGGCTTCGCGACAGCCGACGAAGTAACGCAAGCGTTGGTCGAACCGGAGCAGCAGCAGGCATGGGCTGCGGAAGTGGAAGCCCACGGCAAGCAGGAGCACCAACTCGCCGCGCGGCAAACGGAGCTCGACGCCGAGCTGGCGGGCCGGCAGGTCACCGAAGAAGAGTGGACGGCGCTGGAAGAAGAGCTGGCCCGGTGCAAGGCCGAGGACGAAGCGGCGCTGCAGGCGACGGCCAAGGCGGAGCGCGACCACGAGGAGCTGCAGGCGAAGCATGCCCGGTGGAGCGAGCTAGAGGCGGAGCGGGAGAAAAGCCAACAGGAGCTGTCCCTGCTAGGCAAATTGCAAAACGTGCTGCGCGGCAACGCCTTCGTCGAATTTTTGGCGGAGGAGCAGCTTATGCACGTCAGCCGTGCGGCATCCGAACGGCTCGGTCAGTTGACGAGGCAAAAATATGCGATCGAGGTCGACTCCGGCGGCGGCTTCGTCATCCGCGACAACGCGAACGGCGGCGTACGGCGGCCGGTGACCACCTTGTCCGGCGGCGAAACGTTCCTGACCTCGCTGTCGCTATCGCTCGCCCTTTCGACGCAAATCCAGCTGAAGGGAGAGCATCCGCTTGAATTTTTCTTCCTGGACGAGGGGTTCGGCACGCTGGACCAAGAGCTGCTCGATACGGTCATCACCGCGCTGGAAAAGCTGCATTTGGACAAGCTGACCGTTGGCGTCATCAGCCACGTGCCGGAGCTGAGAGCGCGGCTGCCGCGCAGGCTGGTCGTTCACCCCGCCGAGCCGAACGGACGAGGCAGCCGGGTGACGCTGGAAACGATGTAGCATACTTCTACGCGAGCCGTCATAGCTAATGGTATAATAAATAGAACAAGCCGCAGCGCAAGGGGGAACAGGAATGACCATCGCCAATCGCAAGCCGTACTGTCTAGGGGGGCACGACACACATCGCCGAAGCGTACGCCGCTTGCTCGCCGCCGTCGTGAGCGCGGGCTTGCTCCTCGGACACGGTTTGCCGGTTCAGGCCGACGCCATTTGGGACCGCTGGAAGGCGGCGGATGCCGCCGTGGCCAAAGGAGATGCGGCGTCGGCCGTGCCGCACTGGAAATTTCTCGTGGAGCATTATGCGGCGGCCGGAGATTGGGAGAATGCCGCGCTGTTTAGCGGCAAGCTCAACCAGCATTTCGACGGCATCAAGGATTACGAGCAGGCGATCCGCTATTACGAGCAGGAGAACGAGTATTGGCTAAAGGCGGGAAAAGATTGGGGAGCGGTCGATTTGCAGCGGGCGGAGCAGATCCGCACGACCATCGAGGCGTATATCGGCACGCAGGATGCCGAAACGCTGCGGCGGCAAGCGGCCCCGAAGAACGGCAAGCTGGCGAAGTTCGAGCCGGAATACGGAACGTACATCGGCATGTACACCGAGCGGGACCCCGGGATGCAGAACTATTTTGACCGCTCGGAAAGCTTGTACGGCAAGAAGCATGCGCTGTATCTCGCCTATGCGCAGGTCGGCAAGCCGTTTCCGAAGCAGCATGCGGCCCGGGCCAAGCAGGCCGGCGCTGCGCTGCAGATCGGCTGGGAGCCGATGAACGGCTTGGATGCCGTAACGGACGACGTCGTCCGTCAATGGGCGAAGGATGCGAAAGCCGCCGGGATTCCGATTTTTTTACGCTATGCCAGCGAAATGAACGGCGACTGGGTCGTCTGGCACGGTGATCCGCAAAAATATATCGATAAATTCAAAATGGTTCATGACATCATGGCCGAGGAAGCGCCGAACGTTGCTATGGTATGGAGCCCCGGCGACGTGCCGATGTATTCGATGGACGCTTATTATCCCGGTGACGATTACGTCGACTGGGTTGGCGTGAGTATGTATACGGAGCCTTATGAGAACGGCGATCCGCAGCAGGGCAATATGCAGGCGACGAGTCCCGTCGAGCGGCTCGATCATTTGTACAAAACGTACGCCGACCGCAAGCCGCTGATGATTAGCGAGACGGCCGTCTCCCATTACGCCAACCTGCCGCAGGAGTCGTTTACCGACTACGGGCTGCTTAATCTGCAGCGCCTGTACGAAGTGATGCCTTTCAAATACCCGCGGCTCAAGTCGATTACGTATTTTAACGTCAACCTGGACATGAAGGAATCGAAGAACAATTACCTGCTTCGTGACAACGAGGCGATGCTGAACCTGTATAAGCAGCTCATTTCTTCGCCGTATTACTTGTCCAGGGTGGAGCAAGGAGCGAAACCTTCCGACCATGCAGGGTTCGTGTCGATGGGGAAGGACAACGCTATCGCGCGAGCGGCCAAGCTTATTCCGTTCGTCAAAATCCCGGATATCTACATCGGTAAACTTGAATATTATTTGAACGGAACTTTGCTTGCGACGCAGACGGCCCCGCCATTCGGAATCGACCTGGTGGCCGGTGCGATCCCGGAGGGCTCGGTTTTTGAACTCGCAGTCTATAATCGCGAAGGACAGAAGAGCGGCTCCCGCTCGTTTCCGATCGCCTCCAGGATTTCCGTCGATGTGGACGGAAAAGCCGTGCCGTTCGAGCAGCCTCCGGTTCTGATCGAGGGCAATACGCTGACACCGCTGCGCGCGATTTTTGAAGCGATGGGGGCAAAGGTGGAATGGGATGAGGCGACACGGACAGCCACAGGGAAAAAAGGCTCGACGACCGTCTCCGTGACGATCGGCAGCGGCGCCGCGAGCATTAACAGGGAAGCTTACCATCTTGAAGCTCCCGCCCGGTTAGTCAACGGCTATACGATGGTCCCGGCCCGTTTTATCGGCGAAGCGTTCGGCGGCAAGGTCGAGTGGGACGGGGAGACGCAAACGGTGCGAATCGGCACCGGATCGGGGACAGAGAGCGGAACGGCATTGCGGGAGCTTCCGGTCTCGCTTACCGCGGTGAAGTCCTCGTCCACCGTCACTGCGCTCTCAGCGGAGCGTAAGTCGCCGTCCGACACCAAACCCGGGCCGCTTCAGGCGGTCGGCGCATGGTTTGGCTGGGTGGGGCAACAGCTAAGCAAACTTTGGAATGATCTGATATGAAAATAAAAAAAAGCTCGAACGGTCGGTTCCGCCTTTCACGGAACCGAGCCCATTCGAGCTTTTTTATTTTCACGCCTATAACCCGATTATGCTCGTTGAAGCTGCGGACTTTCCTCCAAGATCGCCTTGGCTGCCAGCCGCGCGCTGGAGAAGGCGCGTTCCGCAAGCTCGCCTTTGCCTTGACAGCCGTCGCCGCAGAAGTAAAACGGCACGTTCTCGATCCGGTTCGGCAGTAGCCGGTTGCTTGCGATATTTTTGACGCTCGACACCATTGCTTTTTTCGAAACGCGCTTCACTTCCGTCGCTTCGCGCCAGCCCGGATAATGCTGATCGAACAACGCTTCCATCTGTTCGGTCTTTTTGTCTAAATATGCCTTGCGCTCGTCCTCGCCCTCGAAGTTGTCGTTCAGGTACGCGATGCCCTGCAGCAGCTGCCCGCCTTCCGGAACGAGCGTATGGTCTGTCGCCGAGACGTCGCTGATGAACAGCTTGTTGTCCATGTCGCTGATGTAGCTGAACGGGCGGGCCACAACACGGTTCATGCCGATGTCGTACACCATGACCTCCGTCGCCGTATTGTCCTCGTAAGGGGCCATGAACGGCTCCCACGGCGTGTCCTTGAGCAGCTTACAGACCTGCTGTACCGGCATGGCGAAAATAACGCGGTCGAATTCGAGCTCGCGGGTTTTCGTCTGCAGCCAAAACTTGCGGTCCGCGTAACGAATGCCGTCTACGCCTTCGCGCAGCGCAATTTCCCAGCGGGAGGTCAGGTCGATTTTTTGCTTGAGCTGGTTCGTAATGACGGCCCAGCTGCCGAGCACGTAGTTAACCGGGCGGCCCGACAAAAAGAGGTTGTGATAATAGTCGCTGATCACCGCGCCGGACACCTTCCGCGCCTCTTCCGGCGTGATGAAGAAGTTCGAACAGACGAGATGCTCCCACAGCTCTTTCACGTCTTCGTCCGCGTCCGACTGTGCCAAGTAATCGCCCAGCGTATCGTAATTGCGCACGTTGTGAATGTTGGCGATGATCGCCGTAATTTCCCCGACGAAGCGCACCTTTTGGAGCGGATTCAGCAGCTCCGTCCGCATCAGGTTGACGAAATCGAGCGGAGCCGGCGTCAGTTGTTCGTTTTTGTAATACATGACCCTCCGTTTGTCCACCTGCTTCGAGCTGAACGATAGTCCCAGCTCGCGCTCCATATCGCCGATGGTATGGCGGTCGATGCCGTAAATCGCGTGCGCGCCGTAATTCAGCGTAAAGCCCGCTTTTTCATAAGTAAACGCACGTCCGCCCAATTGCGGACTGCGCTCGAACAGGACGCCTTCGATTCCTTGTTGCTCCGATAAATAAGCGGCTGCGGTCAGTCCCGCAAGCCCTCCTCCGATGATAGCAACCTTCATGTTGTGTTCTCCTTTCCGTTCTGCTTCCAGTAGAATCGGTTCCGCTTCCTTGTTATGGCGAAGCCCTGTCCAAACCCAAGCGAGCTGCTCCCGCATCCGCTCGGTCAAATTTGTCTCTTCCTCAATCGCGCACCACAGCATGACCGTGCCGAAATAAGCGGTGGTCAGCATTTTGGCTTTGCCCGGCTCGGGCAGCCAGCGCAGCAAGCTTTCATATAGCGTTCGTTTCAGCTCTTCCATAGCCGCCTTCAGGCCTTCGTTTTGCATCGACAGGGCGATCCAGCTGCGGATCAGCCGACGGTAAGCGCCCAGCGCTTCGGCCAAATCCAGCATCAGCCGGTTGACGTGGCTTTCGAGCGACCGTACCTGCGAAGGCGTGCGGCTGCACCAAGCTCGAATGAGCTCCGTTTGTTTTCTTGGGATTTCCCGAAGAATTTCGTCTTTACCCTCAAAATAATGGTAGAACGTTCCTTTGGACGTCCGGGTCGCCGCGATGATGTCGTCCACCGACACATGCTCGTACCCGCGTTCCACAAACAGCTTCAGGGCGACATCCATCAGGTAGTCGCGTTTTTTTCGCGTCGACGCTCTCATGAAGCGGTCCACCCTAAACCCCCCTTGGTTTAGTACCGTTTGCCATGCATTGAATCGTTCCGTTTAGTATTATAGATAATATTAGACCGATAGTCTATAAATGAATCCCTGTTTTCGGGCATAAATCGATGCTTATTTTCGTTAAAATAGATCACATTTTGAGAACGATCAGGTCACAATGGACGGAGCCGCGCAAAAAAAGAACGTTTTATTGTGAAAACAAGCCGAATGATGCCAAAAATCGGGTCCTTGTCTTTTTGCCGCGGCCAGTTTTCTTTTTGCCAAGTTTTCGGGTATAGTGGAAGGAGACAAGCTTGAACCTGATATGGGAAGGAGGCGAGAACGTGGACTGCATTTTTTGCAAAATCGTCGAAGGGTCGATTCCTTCGAAAAAAGTGTTCGAGAACGAGCATGTCGTTGCCTTTCACGACATTCATCCGGCCGCTCCCGTACATATTTTAATCATTCCCAAAAAACATATCGCGTCGATGAACGACGTCGGAGCGGACGACTGGCATCTGCTTGGAGAAATCCACAGCGCGGCGCAGCAAATCGCCAAAGAACAGGGCGTTGCCGAATCTGGCTACCGTCTGATCAACAACTGCGGCAAGCACAGCGGGCAGGAGGTATTCCATATTCATTATCACCTGCTTGGCGGAGAAAAACTGGGGCCGCTCAACGCCCGCTAAACCCGGTGCGGCTCATTTTTGAAGTTTTGTTCCGGATAGGTTGACACCCAGTTTCCTTATCACCTATAATGAAGTTTGATGAATGTCTTTTTTCGTCTTGGACGGTCTGTTCGGAGGGAGGGAAAACTGGTGTCAGAAACTCGAGTTCGCAAGAACGAAACTATAGATGCTGCACTTCGTCGCTTTAAGCGTTCCATCGCCAAAGATGGCGTTTTGGCGGAGGTCAAAAAACGCAAGCATTATGAGAAGCCAAGCGTGAAACGCAAGAAGAAGTCAGAGGCTGCTCGCAAGAGAAAGTTCTAGGAGGCTTAATCGATGAGCTTAAGCGACAGACTAAACGATGACATGAAGCTTGCGATGAAGAGTCAAGACAAGTTTAAACTCTCCGTAATCCGTATGGTTCGTGCAGCTATCAAGAATCTTGAGATAGATCAGCGTAAAACCTTAGATGAACAAGAAGTACTTGACGTCTTGAATCGCGAGATCAAACAGCGCAAAGATTCCCTCCAAGAATTTGAAAAGGCCGGTCGTGACGATTTGGCGGAAAACCTGAAGGCCGAGGTCGCCATACTGATGGAGTACATGCCGCAGCAATTCACCGATGAAGAAGTAAAAGCCATTGTACAGCAGACCATCCAAGAAGTGGGGGCTTCTTCCAAAGCGGACATGGGCAAAGTCATGGGCGCATTAATGCCAAAGGTTAAAGGACGAGCAGACGGCAAGGTCGTCAATCAGTTCGTCCAACAGTTATTGTCTTAACAACAGCGGGAAACACTCCTACTTATTGGAGTGTTTTTCTTTTTGTTTGCAGTTTTGTGAATCAAACTCGCCGCTCTTGCGTAGTACCTCTTGGAAGCATTGCAAATCGCGCGAAAAGGAGGTCATCTTGTGCATTCACTCGAGAATAAGCGCTTAGCGCTGCTTTTTCGGCTTCCGCTTGTCTTTTTTCTCGCAGCGGCGCTTCTGCTGTCCGCTCTAGCCGGATTTCTGCCTGCGGAACCCGCGAACGCCGAATCGACGTCCTCGCCGCCAAAAGCTGCCCCGGTCGTCGTGATTCCGGTGCATCAGACGGTGGAGAATGGGCTGCAGACCTTTTTGCAGCGGGCGCTGCAGGAGGCGCAATCAATGGGCGCCTATTATGTCGTGCTGGACGTCGATACGCTTGGCGGCCGCGTCGATTCGGCGCAGGAAATCGGTCAATTGATCAAAAACAGCCCGGTTCCGACGATTGCTTACGTGCACGGCAAAGCCATCTCGGCAGGCAGCTACATTGCGCTTAATGCCGGCAAAATCGCCATGGAGCCGGGAAGCTCGCTTGGCGCGGCAGCTGTGGTGGACGGGGCCGGGAATGAAATCGAAAGCGTCAAAGTGGTATCGTACTGGTCCGGCCAGATGAAGGCCGCCGCGGAGCTGCGCGGACGGAAGACGCAAATCGCCGAAGCGATGGTCGACAAAAACGTTGGCGTATCCATGCCGGAGATCGGCCGAACGGTGCCTAAGGGCGAAATTTTGACGCTCACGGCGGAGGAAGCGCTTAAAGTCGGTTATGCGGAGAAAATGGCCGGAAGCCTGCAGGAGGTCGTACAGTTCATCGGCGGAGAGGAGCATCCGCTGGTCACGCTGGAGCCCAGCCTGGCGGAATCGTTCGCCCGGTACGTGACCCAGCCTTGGGTATCGACGCTGCTGCTTATCATCGGGATTGCCGGTATCGCGATCGAGCTGTTCGTCCCCGGCTTCGGGCTGCCGGGAATCGTCGGCGTACTCGGCTTCGGACTATACTTTTTCGGACACTATATTGCCGGATTCGCGGGGTTCGAGGAGATCGCTCTGTTTATCGCGGGCATTTTGCTGCTGTTGATCGAGGTGTTTGTGTCCAGCTTCGGGATTTTAGGCTTTCTGGGCGCTGCCTGCTTGATCAGCGGCGTCGTGCTTGCCGCCTACAACACGAAAGCGGCCGCGATGAACCTGGGTATTGCTTTCGTCATTGCGGTCGTCGTCGTCGCCGTTGTCGTGAAATATTTTAAGCATCGCGGCGTCTGGAACCGGTTTGTATTGCGGGAAAAGCTCACCGAAGACAAAGGCTACGTTTCCGCGTCGTCCCGCAGCGATCTGCTTGGCCGGTCAGGCAAGGCGGTTACGCCGCTCAGGCCGGCCGGGACCGCGCTGTTTGGCGACGAGCGCGTCGATGTCGTGACGGTGGGGGATTTTGTCGAATCAGGCCGAACCGTCAAGGTCACGCATGTCGAAGGCGTCCGGGTCGTCGTGCAGGAGGTCAAGGAAGCCTAGGCTGAACGAGCTTTGCCGTTACGTCGATGGACTTACAACAAAGGAGGAGTTTGTACAATGGATACATCCCTTATTTCAATTTTCTTGCTGGCGGCGGTCGTGATCATCGCGCTGTCCGTATTTTTCACATTTGTCCCGGTCATGCTGTGGATTTCCGCGCTGGCGTCCGGGGTACGGATCGGTATCATTACGCTTGTGGCGATGCGGTTGCGCCGGGTCATTCCGAGCCGGATCGTCAATCCGATGATCAAGGCGACCAAAGCCGGATTGGATTTAACCATTAACCAACTGGAGAGCCACTTCTTGGCGGGCGGTAACGTCGACCGCGTAGTCAATGCGTTGATCGCGGCACACCGCGCCAACATTCACTTGGAATTCGAGCGTGCGGCGGCGATCGATCTGGCCGGCCGCGACGTGCTTCAGGCCGTGCAGATGAGCGTCAACCCGCGAGTGATCGAGACGCCGGTCGTCTCCGCCGTGGCCAAAGACGGGATCGAAGTGAAGGTTATTGCACGGGTGACGGTACGCACCAACCTCGACCGGCTGGTCGGGGGCGCGGGAGAAGAAACGATCATCGCCCGTGTCGGCGAAGGGATCGTCACCACGGTAGGTTCCAGCGGCTCGCACAAGGACGTGCTTGAAAACCCGGATATGATTTCTCGCACGGTACTGGGCAAAGGGCTTGATGCCGGTACGGCGTTTGAGATTTTGTCCATCGATATTGCGGATGTGGACGTAGGCAAAAACATCGGGGCGCACCTGCAAACGGAGCAAGCGGAAGCCGACAAGCGGATTGCGCAGGCGAAAGCGGAGGAGCGCCGCGCGATGGCCGTCGCCCAAGAGCAGGAGATGAAGGCGAAGGTCGTAGAGATGAAAGCGAAGGTTGTCGAAGCCGAATCCGAAGTGCCGCTCGCGATGGCGGAAGCGCTGCGCGAGGGCAAGCTCGGCGTCATGGATTACATGAACCTCAAGAACATCGACGCGGATACCCAAATGCGCTCCACCCTCGGCAAAATGAACGATCCGGGCAAAGACGGGGACAATGCCTGATAGCCTTCAGCCGGGCAGAAAGGCGGGATAACCGATGCGCACCATAGTGGATCTGATATTGAGCAACTGGTTTGTTGTGGTTATTTTGTATATCGTGCTAAGCGGTATCGTGAGAAAATTAAGGACCGGCGGCAAGAGCGGACGAGGCGTACCGCAGCCGCAGGGGAGAGCGCCGAAAGGCGGCATGCCGCCCTTCGGCGGCGACGGTTCCGGCTGGCCCGGCTCGGCGAAGCCGATGCCCAAGGCGCAGCCGGTTCAAGCGCGACCGGCAGCTTTGGGCGGCGACCGGCCGCAGCCTGCCGAAATGGACCGCCGCAGGTCGCAGCCGGCGCCCCTGCCCGACGCTAATGCTGCTGCTGCACCGGCGCCTGAGCAGCCATCTACGGCCGCTGCAGCGCTTCCTTCTGCCGATCCGCGGGGATCGGGCGAAAGCGTAGCCTCCGCGTTCGGCAGCCTGACCCCGCAGGATGCGGCGCGCGGTGTGTTGTGGGCCGAGATTCTCGGCCCTCCGCGGGCCAAACGCCCCTTCCGGCGTTAATCGTTCATACGAAGCGTCTTCCTTTCGATCCCGGTTTCCGGGATTCGCGGGAAGGCGCTTTTTGCTTTGCCGCACGAGAGGAGCAGGTTGCGTTCCGGGGCATATTTTCCAATTCCCGGCATAAGGTGTAAATAGCCGTGTTATGCTTTTTGGACTGCGGAGGAGGTTGCCTATGCGAAAGCTGACCCGCCGATTCAATCAATTTACCGCTAAATTACTCGACCTGCCGCAGGATGTCGTGATGGACTTGCCCCGTATGACAATGATCGGGAACCGGCAGCTTTATATCGAAAATCACCGCGGCGTGTTGCATTTTTCCAACGAAGTGCTCAAGCTGGCGCTGACCGCAGGGCGGGTGGAGGTATACGGCTCGGAGCTTGTTATCCGCGCCATCTTGACGGAAGAAGTGTTCATCGAAGGCATGATCCGCGATATCAAATATATTCCGTAGCCCGGAAAGGAGAAGTCGATCGTGAAATCTTCGTATATCCACCGCCTGCGCGGCTTTGTTCGGATTGAAGTGAAAGGCGGGCAGATCGAGAAGCTGCTGAACCGTATGACGGAGAGGAAGATGGCCGTCTGGGATATCCGTTATACGGCGGAAAACAAAGCCGAGCTGTCGATCACGATCCGTGACTTTTTCCGGCTTCGCCCGCTTTTGAAGGAGACAGGCTCACGCACCCGGATTCGCCAGAAACAGGGACTTCCTTTTTGGATAGACAAGCTGGAGAAACGCAAATTTTTTGCTCTGGGCGTGCTTGCTTTTGTTATCGGAATCTATGTGCTGTCCTC
This sequence comes from Paenibacillus tyrphae, assembly GCF_024158745.1. Lineage (GTDB taxonomy): Bacteria > Bacillota > Bacilli > Paenibacillales > NBRC-103111 > Paenibacillus_G > Paenibacillus_G tyrfis_A. The sequence goes on from NZ_JAMZAW010000011.1 coordinate 122,913, forward strand.
GCTCGTGTGGCAGGTTCGCGTCGAAGGCAACGAGAAACTCGGCAAGGAGCAGATCCTGCAAGCCGCGAAACAGCAAGGCATTTACAAGCTGCAGTGGAAATTCCGCTTGAAAGACCCGGCCGAGCTGTCCAGGGCGCTGCAGCGGGAGCTGCCGGGCACCGCTTGGGTCGGTGTGGAGGTAAGCGGGACGCACGTTGTTATCAAGGTCGTCGAATCGACCGTGCCCGACAAACCGCCGCTGCTTAGCCCAAGGCATCTGGTTGCTTCCAAGAGCGCAATGGTCACCGAAATTTTCGCCGAAAAGGGAAGGCCGCTCGTTAAGCCGAATACATATGTGCGCAAAGGGGACATATTGATATCGGGAATCATCGGCGTCGAGACGAACCAGCAAACCGTTGTCGCCGCGGGGAAGGTTAAGGGAATAGTGTGGTACAAGCCGACCGTCGAAGTACCGCTTACGCTCCAGTACAAAACCTATACCGGCGAAACGAAAAACCGCTCGTACCTCGTCCTGGGGAGCCGCGGCCTCCAGCTAAGCGGCTACGGGAAAATTCCGTTCGAGCAGTATGAAACCGTCCCCGAACGGAAAACGCTCGGCTGGCGTGGCTACACGCTCCCGATCGGCTGGCTCAGCGAAAAGCTGCTGGAGGTACAAATCATAGAGCAGGCCGTTGACCCGAAGGAAGCTTCGGAGCTCGGCATCGAGCAGGCCAAAGCGCAAATTTTGTCGGCGGCGGGCAGCGAATCACGTGTCGTTTCGGAAAAAATTTTGCATGAAAAGGCGGAGAATGGTAAAGTTTATATGGAAGTACTTTTGGAAGTGGAAGAACCGATCGCAATCGAACAACCGATCGTCCCATAAAAGACTACTGACGGAGCGGTTTACGGCCGGAAGGTTTTTTTAGCAGTCGTGTCTTGGCCTTGGGCGGAGAGCGATATAACTGCCGGAGAGTTTACGTGCCGCCTTTGAATTCGGATTCTACCCGATCATCTATTATTCATAGAATCCGAGTTCAACAGCGGCCGCAGGCAGTTATAGTCGACTCGGAGCCCAAGGCCCGCACACATAGGATGCTAAACCGCCTTCCCGCCGAAAACCCGGAGGAGAGATTAAGCCCTGTACATGGATCAACAGACCACTGTAAAAGTCACACTCAAAAATACGGCCGAAGCCCTCGCGCTCTTCGGGCCGCAGGACAAATTCCTGCACCTGATCGAGCAGCATACGCAGGCCGCCATCTTTACCCGGGAGGAAGAGATCGTCATCCAGGGACAGGCGGCCGATACGGCGCGCCTCGAGCAGCTGTTCACCGTGCTGCTGGAGCTGGTTCGCAACCAATACGTGCTGACGGAGCGGGATATTCATTACGCGATCGACCTGGCCAAAGACATGAAGGCCGATCAATTGCTCGATCTGTTCAAAGGCGAAATCGCCCTTACCCACAAAGGCAAGCCGATTCGCATCAAGACAATCGGGCAGAAGCAGTACGTTAACGAGATCAAGAAGAAAGATATCGTCTTCGGGATCGGACCGGCCGGTACGGGCAAAACGTACATCGCCGTCGTGCTTGCCGTCTCCGCGCTCAAGGAAGGCAAAGTGAAGCGGATCGTATTGACGAGACCCGCGGTCGAAGCGGGCGAGAGCCTCGGCTTTCTGCCCGGCGACCTGCAGGAAAAGGTTGACCCCTATTTGCGTCCATTGTATGATGCTCTTAACGACGTGCTCGGGCCGGAGCAGGTGCTCAAATCGCTGGAGCGCGGCCTCATCGAGATCGCTCCGCTCGCCTATATGCGCGGCCGGACGCTCGACGATTCGTTCATTATTTTGGACGAAGCGCAAAATACGACGCCGGAGCAGATGAAGATGTTTTTGACGCGTCTCGGATTCGGATCGAAGATGGTCATTACCGGCGACGTGACGCAGATCGACCTCCCGCGGGGCAAATCGTCGGGGCTGGTGGAGGCGCAGCGCATCCTGGGAAACATTGAAGAGCTCGGATTTATCCGGTTTGCCGAACAGGACGTTGTCAGACATTCATTGGTGCAAAAAATCATCATGGCCTATAATGAGGACAAAGAAGGCTGAGGAAGGGCTGACCTTTCGTCATGAACAACCGCGTTTCCATTCAAGGCAAATTTCAATACCGGCTTGCCGGCTGGAGATACAGCGCCATCGTGCGCTTTCTTCTGTTTTTAGCGCTTGCTGCCGTGTTTTACGTCGCTATGCTGCACCGGATTGTGCCGCAGACGTATGACATCCAGTTGGGAAGCGTTACGGAAAAAGATATTCTAGCCCCCAGGGCGATTGCGAACGAAGTAGCGACGGAAAAAGCGAAGGAAGAAGCGGCCGCACGGGTGCAGCCGGTCTATAAGATCGCCCCGCTGCGCAACGAAGTGGCGGTCGAAGCGATTTTTGAAAAGCTGCAGCAGATCAACAGCGATGCGGAGGTTTCCGTCGCCGACAAAGTCAATATTTACAAAACGGTTATTCCGACGATCATTCAGGACCATTTGGACCGTCAGACCAAGAGCCTTGTGGACGGCGGTCAATACAACGACCTGCTGCTGGCGGAAATGCGCAAAAGCATCCGCGAGCAGCAGTACCGGATTCCGGAGGAATCGTTTTACAAAATACCGCGGCTCACCAAAGAAGATTTGACCGCGATGGAGCCCGTTGCCAGAGAAATCGTCATCAAACTGATGAGCGACCAGATTACAGATGCGCAAACGGCCAGAGTCAAGGTGCCGGAACTGGTGAATTCTTCGACGCTGACCAAGAACAACGCGCGCGAGCTGGTTCAGGAGCTCGTACGTGCGGCGCTTTCGCCGAATAAATTTTACGATCAAAAAGGAACCGAGGAAGCAAAGGGACACGCGCGTGACAACGTCAAGCAAGTGATGATCAACAAAAACGAAGTGCTGGTTCCCAAGGGCGAAAAAGTAACGGAAGAACTGTATCAACGTTTAGCTTCGCTCGATTTGCTGAAAGACGAGGCCAGCTATTGGCCAAATCTCGGACTCTTTTTATTTATCGTCCTATGCTGCCTGTTTTTGTATATGTATGTCAGACAAAGCTCGCTCCCGATCAATCAGAATAACGCTCAGCTGTTTATGTACGTGCTGATTGTCGTCTTGACGATTGCCGGGATGAAGCTGTTCTCGTTGCTGCAAAATCTGGATTATCCGTATATCGGCTACTTGGCCCCGACGGCGATGGCAGCCATGATGGTGACGATTTTACTCAACTCGCATCTTGCGTTTGTGACCGCGGTCGTTTTGAGCGTCATTTCCAGCGTCATTTTTAACTCGGATCACCTGCAGTCGTTCGAATTCAAATACGGCTTGCTGACACTGACCAGCTCATTTGCGGCAATCTTCTCGATCCAGCGGGCAAGCCAGCGCTCCTCGATCCTGAAAGCGGGAATAATGGTCTCGCTCTTCGCTCTGGCGCTCGTATCTGCACTGCTGCTGCTCGAAGATCACGAAACGAGAACGAACGCGCTGTTTGCCGCTTCTTTTGCCTTAGGAAGTGGGCTGCTAACCGTTGTGTTCGTTATGGGCCTACTGCCGTTTTTCGAAGTCGCCTTCGGCATTTTGTCGCCGCTCAAGCTGGTCGAGCTTTCTAACCCGAACCATCCGCTGCTGCGCAAGCTGCTGACCGAGACGCCCGGCACTTACCATCACAGCGTCATGGTCGGCAACCTGTCGGAAGCCGCGGCCGGCGCGATCGGCGCCGACGGGCTGCTCTGCCGGGTCGGAGCTTATTATCACGATATCGGGAAGACGAAGCGGCCGAGTTATTTTATCGAGAATCAGTCGCATACGGAAAACCCGCACGACAAAATCGAACCGGCGCTGAGCAAATCGATCATCGTAGCCCATGCGCGCGACGGCGTCGAGATGCTGAAGGATCATAACATTCCGAAGCCGATCCGCGATATTGCGGAGCAGCACCATGGCACGACCTTGCTGCAATATTTTTATCATAAAGCGAAAAAGCTCGCCGAAGAGCGTCAGGAGAAGCCGCCGGAGGAGTCGGAGTACCGATATCCCGGTCCGAAAGCCCAGACGAAGGAAGCGGCGATCGTCGGTATCGCCGATTGCGTCGAGGCGGCCGTCCGCTCCCTGCGCAATCCGACCGTCGAACAGATCGATTCGATGGTGCGCAAAATTATTAAAAACCGGCTGGACGACGGTCAGTTTAACGAATGCGATCTGACCATCAAGGAACTGGATCAGATCGTTAAGATTTTGAAAGAAACGCTGCTTGGCATTTTCCACTCGCGAATCGAATATCCCGCGGATATGCCGGAGCAGAAGACGGCGGCGAAGCAGGAAAAGACGAAGTCCGAAGCGAAGATGTCGGAAACGAAGAAAGAGGTGAAGCCATGAGCCTGAAGCTTTCATGGAACAGCGAACAAACCGCTTACGAGATTACGCCGGCTCTCATCGAGAAGCTGGAAACGTTGCTTTGCCTTGCCGGCAAGCAGGAAGAGGTGCCGGATGGCGAAGTGGCGTTGACGTTCGTCGACGACGAGGCCATTCAAGAGCTTAACAAGCAGTACCGGGGACTGGATAAGCCGACGGACGTGCTATCATTCGCCATGCGGGAAATGGGCGAAGACGAGATCGAGATCATTTATGGCGACGACGGCTTCGAGGAAGTGGAGTACGCGGACGAGACGGGTGAAGAGTCCGGGACGGCGGAGGACGATGATGGCGAGGACGACGGCTATGAAGAGCCTCTCGGCGATATTATCATTTCGGTGCCGCGGGCGATCGCCCAAGCGGACGAATACGGCCATTCCGTGGAGCGGGAGCTCGGATTTCTGTTCGTTCACGGCTTCCTGCATTTGATCGGTTACGATCATCAGGACGAAGAAGAAGAGAAGGAAATGTTCGGCAAGCAGGAGCAAATTTTGCAGCAGGCGGGATTGACGCGGTGAAGCAGCCGGTCAAATGGCAGCGCAGCTTTCGGTACGCTTACGAAGGCGTCAAATACGCTCTTGCGACCCAGCGGAACATGAAATTTCATTTTTTCGCCGCGTTGGCCATCCTGGCGCTTGCTTTGTTCTTCGGCCTGCCGAAGACGGATATTTTATTTATTTTACTCGCCGTGACGCTCATGATCGTGACGGAATTGATCAACACCGCCGTGGAAAAAACGGTCGATCTGGCGATGCCGGACCTGCATCCATTGGCGAAAATCGCCAAGGACGTGGCCGCCGCTTCCGTATTGGTCACGGCAGCTTTTGCCGCCGTAACGGGAATGATCGTATTTTACGATCCGATCGAACGGCTCATTCAAACCGGCAGGGCGGGAGGTCATCCCGTCACCGCGGGAACGGTATGGATTTTGCTTAGCTTGGTCATCCTGACAGTGATTGCGGTGCAGACTCGCTTTTCCTCCAAAGGGAATGGGGTGAAGCCGAGTCTGCTGACGGCCGTCGCGTTTGCGGTCGCCGCCTTGATCGCTTGCCGGGTTCAAGATACGCTTGTCGCTTTGCTGGGCTTTTTATTGGCCATGGTGTTGCTGTTGGCACTTCACGACAAACGCAAGCGGCCTTTCGGCTCGCTGCTGCTCGGTGCGCTGCTTGGCGGATTCATTACGGTACTTGCCTATTATTTATATTCCATGTAGGTTGTGAAAGGGGCGCTTCTCTTGGAAAAAACGGAATTGATCGCATTGGCCAAAACGGCGAGAGAGCAAGCATATACACCTTATTCCCATTTTAAAGTCGGCAGCGCTTTGCTTGATTCCAAAGGGCGGGTTCATCTGGGCTGCAACGTGGAAAACGCGGCCTACGGGCCGACGAACTGCGCCGAACGCACGGCGTTATTCCGCGCGATCGCGGACGGCGAACAGGCGAAGTCGTTCCGGGCCATGGCGATTATCGGGGATACGCTTCAGCCGATTTCCCCATGCGGCGTATGCCGGCAGGTGCTGGTCGAGCTGTGTCCGCCGGATATGCCGGTATATCTGGCTAATCTGAAAGGGGATATCAGCGAGACGACCGTAGCCGAGCTGCTTCCCGGCGCATTCACATCTTTAGATTTGGACGGAGGAACGATTGATTAATGTCTTCTAACAGCAAGGCTGACTCTAAATTCAAATCCGGTTTTGTGGCGATTATCGGACGGCCGAACGTCGGTAAATCGACGCTGATGAACCAGGTGATCGGCCAAAAGATTGCCATCATGTCCGATAAGCCGCAGACGACCCGGAACAAAATTCACGGCGTCTATACGACCGATCAGGCGCAGATCGTCTTTTTGGATACGCCCGGCATTCATAAACCGCAATCGAAGCTCGGCGACTATATGATCAAAGCGGCTGAAGGCGCGCTTAGCGAAGTCGACGCGATCCTGTTTTTGATCGACGTGGTCGAAGGCTTGGGCGGCGGGGACCGGTACATTATCGAGACGCTGAAAAAGGTGAAAACGCCGGTCATTCTGGTGATGAACAAAATCGACCAGATCCACCCGGAAGCGCTCCTGTCGGTCATTACGACCTACAAGGATTTGTACCCTTTTGCCGAAATTGTGCCGATCTCGGCGATGCACGGCAATAACGTCAATACGCTTTTGGAGCAGGTCATCAAATTTTTGCCGGAAGGACCGCAGTATTATCCGGCGGATCAAGTGACGGACCATCCGGAGCAGTTCGTGTGCGCGGAGCTGATCCGGGAGAAAATCCTGCATCTGACACGGGAGGAAATTCCTCACTCGATCGCGGTTTCCATCGAAGACATGCGGGTGGAAGCCAACGGCGTCGTTCATATTTCGGCGGTCATTTACGTCGAGCGCGATTCGCAGAAGGGCATCATTATCGGTAAAAAGGGTGCGCTGCTGAAAGAAGTCGGGCAAAAAGCGCGGGCCGATATCGAAGCGCTTCTCGGTTCAAAGACGTTCCTGGAGCTGTGGGTCAAAGTGAAGAAGGACTGGCGCAATCAGGACCGGGTCCTGCGGGATCTTGGCTTCCGGCATGAGTAAACCGGCGTTCCGGCCTGTTTCAATCAGGCTCCGCCGAGTTTAATCCATCATAACCATGCAAACAATACATGGCAGTTTTTGCAGAGCATACTTCGCATCGGAACGATCCATCCTAATCCTAGAAACAGGTTGTAGTCATGTCATCAAGGGGAGGATGTACCATGAGAGACTTTTCGTGGAAATACTTTTCAATGACCGGAGATGTGGATGCTTACCTGCTATACAAAGAAGTGAATACCCGGGACGGCGACGAGGCGGAGCCGGAAGAAGAGGACGCCTTGGACGCTTCCGATTGGGTACAGTAAGTTTCGCCCAATATCAAGTTACCGGCGCGGTAACGCAGGGAGAGGCTGTAAGGTGCAGTACAGAGTTCAAGGAATCGTTATCCGAAGCATGGACTATGGGGAAGGCAACAAAATTATTACGCTGTTTACCCGGGAGCACGGAAAGCTGAGCGTCGTGGCCCGGGGTGCCAAAAAAGTGAAGAGCCGTTACGGCTCCTCCGCCCAGCTGTTTACGTGCGGTGACTACTTGTTTTTCAAATCCGGGCAGCTCGGCACGCTGAATCATGCGGAAATTATCGAACCTTTTCATAAAATAAGGGAAGATCTGCACAAGGCTGCCCATGCTTCCTATCTGTCGGAGCTGACCGACCGGATGCTGGGAGATCAAGAGGGACAGCCTTTTCTATACGATCAGCTGAAAGCCAGCTTGCAGGCGATTCAGGAAGACAAGGATCTGCAAATTATCGACCATTTGTACGAAATGAAAATGTTCGTCCTGGCCGGATATACGCCCGAGCTGGAGCAATGCGTCGTTTGCCGCGAAAATGCGGAGCCGTTTGCCATAAGCGTCGGCATGGGCGGAATGCTGTGCGAGCGCTGCAAGCTGCGTGATCCGCAAGCTATCCCGCTGACGCCTGGCGTCTACAAGCTCCTTCGGCTGTTCATTCAAATGGATGTGCGCCGGCTCGGTCAAATCGACGTGAAGCCGCAGACGAAACAGCTGCTCAAGACGATTTTACGGGCCTACTTTGATACGCATGTCGGACTGAAGCTGAAATCGCGAGATTTTTTGGATCAAATGGACAAATACGGCGTATAGCTAAATAATTGACATGTTTTTGCCCGTTTGCTATTATAATATGATACATCCATTAGAAAACCTCTTGTTACGAAGTCTAAGCCATGACTTTGTCAGCGGGGTTTTTTGCTGTCCGAAAAGAGAAGCTCTTTTCTGGTGCAAAGCGATTAACCGAAGTCTTGAAACATTTTTTGCCACTGTAACGTAGTAGTAATAGACAGGCCGATCTTCCCCTAATGATCGGCCTTTGTTGCAGCCTGACAAGAGGGACTTCGGCCAAAATCTGATGCGCCGAGGACTGCTACGGTCGCAAATTTACACGAAGCTGCGAAATTTGTGCGCATATTGCACTGAAACCAGGGAACAGCACATAGCTTATCTCTGTAAAAAAGACAGGACGAAAGGCGGGTTCGCATGGAACGGGCGGTTAAGCCGGTAGTGTTTGTAGCATCGGATTCGGCGGGGGAAACGGGAGAAGCGGTAGTTCGGGCGGCGGCCGTGCAGTTTCATCCCCAGCAGGTGGATATTCGCCGGGTGCCTTTCCTGATCGATACCTCGGATATCGACCGGATGATCCGGACGGTGATTGAGCGCAGCGGCGCGATCGTTTTTACGCTCGTTATTCCCGAGCTGCGGGATTATTTGATCGAACAGGCGGAGCGCTACAGAATTCCTTACATCGATCTGCTCGGTCCGATCATACGGACGCTGGAGCAAACGCTGGATCAGGAGGCAAGGCATCAGCCGGGCATGATCCACAAGCTGGACGAAGATTATTTCAAGAAAGTGGAAGCTGTCGAGTTTGCCGTCAAGTATGACGACGGACGGGATTTCAACGGGATTTTGCAGGCGGACATCGTGCTTGTCGGGGTATCCCGTACGTCAAAGACCCCGCTGTCCATGTATCTTGCACACAAGAAATTCAAGGTGGCCAACGTACCGCTTGTTCCGGAGATTCATCCGCCCGAGCAGCTGTTTACGGTGTCCGGGAAGAAGATTGTCGGGTTGCGGATCGATCCGGTCAAATTGAATGTCATCCGCACGGAACGGCTTAAGACGCTGGGCTTGCCAGGCAATGCGACCTATGCAAATACCGAACGGATTCACGCGGAATTGGAGTACGCGGATAAGATTATGAAAAAAATCGGCTGCACGGTGATCGACGTTTCGAACAAGGCGGTCGAAGAAACGGCCAGCATCATCATCGATATGTACCGTTCGCGGTAACGGCCTATTTTGAGGGAAGGAAGCAGGATTTTTTATCCTTTCATCGTATATAATATTACGGTAATGCTTTAGTCTTGAATTTTACAGTCGGCGGGGACCTATGACGTATAAAATTGTAGTGGATGCCGACGCATGCCCGGTGAAGGCGGAAATCGCGCAGACGGCCTTACGTTTCGGAATCCCGGTGCTGATGGTCGCCTCGTTCGATCATCGGCTGCAGCCGATGGACGGCGTCGATATCGTTCAAGTGGACCGGTCGGACCAGTCGGTAGACCTGTATATTGTCAATTGCATCGCGCCTGGAGATGTGCTGGTCACGCAGGATTTCGGGCTGGCTGCTTTGGCGCTTGGCAAAAAAGCGCTGGCGCTGTCGAATCGCGGCCAAACGTACAATGAACGGACGATTGATTTTTTGCTGGAACGAAGACACGAGCAGGCGAAACAGCGCCGCGGAGGCAAGCATACGAAAGGTCCTAAAGCGTTCACCGACGAGGACCGCCAAGCCTTTCTACAAACTTTGACAAAAGTTTTGTCGGGCTTGCAGGAGAATCGGGCAAAGTAGCGAATACCTATACGTGTTAATTTGAATGAAGGTGGATAGGATGAGTAACGGACGCATTCCCGAGCAAGTCATCGACGCGGTCTTGAAAGCCCACGATATTGTCGAAGTCGTCGGAAGACACGTTCATTTGACGAAGCAGGGGCATTACCTTAAAGGTCTTTGTCCTTTTCATTCAGAGAAGACACCTTCCTTTACCGTCACGCCCGAAAAGCAGATTTATCACTGCTTCGGCTGCGGAGCGGGCGGGAACGCCATCCGGTTCGTTTCGGAAGTCGAAGGGCTGTCTTTCGGCCAGGCGCTCCGGAAATTAGCCGATGAAGCGAAGCTCGACATCGGACTCGGGCCGCAGCAAGGCCAAGCCGAAACGAAGGAGCACGCGGACCGTGCGAAACTGATCGAAGCTCATGAGCTTGCCGGCAAGTTGTACGAATATCTTCTGCACAACACCGAGCAGGGCAAAGAAGCGAAGCAGTATTTGCACGCCCGGGGAATGACCGATAAGCTGATCGAAACGTTCGGCATCGGCTACGCGCCATCGCGCTGGGATACGCTGACGAATCTGCTGGATAAGAAGCAGTTTCCGCTGCCCCTGGTGGAGCAAGGAGGGCTGATCTCGGCGAAGCAGGACGGAAGCGGGTATGTCGACAAATTTCGAGACCGCGTCATGTTTCCGATTCGCGATTGGAAAGGGCATATCATCGCCTTCGGAGGAAGAGCGATGGGCGACGTACAGCCCAAATATTTGAACAGTCCGGAATCGATGCTTTTCCATAAGAGCCGTACGCTGTACAATCTGCATGCCGCCAGACCCCAAATCCGCAAAAGCCAGGAACTCGTTTTGTTCGAGGGCTATATGGATGTCATTCGCGCTTGGGAGACCGGAGTGCATAACGGCGTGGCAACCATGGGAACGGCGCTGACACCGGAGCATGCGGAAGCGATTCGGCGTCTTGCGGAACGGGTGGTCGTCGCTTACGACGGGGACAATGCCGGACAATCCGCAGCTTATAAGAGCATTCCGTTGCTGGAAAATGCAGGATGCAATGTAAGAATTGCTATGCTGCCGAACGGGTTGGACCCGGACGAATATATTTCCGCTCACGGTTCTGAACGATTCGTACGTGAGGTTATCGAACCCGCCGTACCGTCGATCAAATATAAACTTTTTTATTATCGTAAAAATTATAAGCTGCAGGAGGATGGAGAAAAGCTTCGCTACATTCAACAAGCGCTCCGCTTGATCGCAGGACTGACTTCACCCATTGAGAGAGAGCATTATGTGAGAGAGCTTTGTTCCGAATTTCACCTAACGTTCGAATCCGCGATGCAAAATCTGAACGAGATCAGGCTCCAAGCCGAAAAAAAGGACCGTTCCGGGGATAATAAAGACAATTCGTGGAATAATGTTATGAATGACGGAAGGCTTCGCGCGCAACCCCCTTCGATGGTCCCTGCCTATCAGAATGCAGAGCGTCAACTGCTTGCCGTCATGATGCTGGACCGGGACATATCCGGTTATGTCGAGCGTCAGCTGGGAGACGGTTTCAATATGGAAGCTCACGCGGCGCTTGCCGCTTACTTGTACGCCTACTACGCACAAGGATTCGAGCCCAACGCCAGCACGTTCATCGGCATGCTGCAGGATGACAAGCTTGAGAGCTTGGCTAGCTCCTTAACCTTAATAGACAATCGCAGCGGTATTAACGATACCGTGATCGACGATTACATCAGGCAAATTAAAAAGTTCCCGCTCTTGCAGACATTGGAACGAAAACGAGAAGAAATCAAGCAAGCAGAACGTTTGGGTGATATTCCCAAAGCCCTGCAATTAGGCAGTGAGATTATATCCTTGGAAAAGCAGTTGAAATCATCCTGATTCGTCTCGATACGGTACCGGGGTGTATTCCAGGGAGGAGGGAGTTGGATTATGGCGAACGATCAACGTACGGAACTAGAGACAGAGTTGACGCTCGAACAAGTAAAAGAACAGTTGATCGAACAAGGCAAGAAACGTTCGGCAATTACGTACAAAGAAATTATGGAGAAGCTCGCGCCGTTCGATCAAGACCCGGAGCAAATCGATGAATTTTTTGAGCAAATTCAAGAGATGGGGATCGATGTCGGGAACGAATCGGACGAGGACAATGAGCTGACTCCGATGGAGCATGAGCACGACGAGTTTCATTTTGACGACGATTTGTCCTTGCCGCCTGGCATTAAGATCAATGATCCGGTACGGATGTATTTGAAGGAGATCGGCCGGGTTCCGCTGCTTTCCGCAGAGGACGAGATCGGTTTGGCGAAACGGATCGAACAGGGCGATGAAGAAGCGAAACGCCGTTTGGCGGAAGCGAACCTGCGGCTGGTCGTCAGTATCGCCAAGCGCTATGTCGGCCGGGGGATGCTATTCCTCGACTTGATTCAGGAAGGCAATATGGGCTTGATCAAAGCGGTTGAGAAGTTCGACCATATCAAGGGCTTCAAATTCAGTACGTATGCCACGTGGTGGATTCGTCAAGCCATTACGCGCGCGATTGCCGACCAAGCGCGTACGATCCGGATTCCGGTACATATGGTGGAGACGATCAACAAACTGATCCGGGTATCCCGTCAACTGCTGCAGGAACTGGGGCGCGAACCTACGCCGGAGGAAATTGCGAAGGAAATGGATCTCAGTACGGATAAAGTGCGTGAGATTATGAAAATCGCGCAAGAACCCGTATCGCTCGAAACGCCGATCGGCGAGGAAGACGATTCGCACCTCGGAGATTTTATCGAAGATCAGGAAGCGCTGGCTCCGGCGGATGCCGCGGCTTACGAGCTGCTCAAGGAGCAGCTGGAGGATGTCCTCGATACCTTAACCGAGCGTGAGGAAAACGTGCTTCGGCTGCGCTTCGGACTCGATGACGGCCGGACACGGACGTTGGAGGAAGTCGGCAAAGTATTCGGGGTTACCCGGGAACGGATTCGCCAGATCGAAGCCAAGGCGCTGCGCAAGCTTCGCCATCCGAGCCGCAGCAAACGGTTGAAAGATTTTCTTGAATAATTAGCTTGTCACTACGACCTTTCCGCCGACTGCGGGAAGGTCTAATTTTTTACTGGCTCCAAGCCGATGAATGAATTATATAACCATGTATCCCATATATGTATTAAGCGACGACGGGCTTCCGGAGGATCATTAGAGCTATGGATGATAAAAAGAAAACGATTATCCACGAAATCGAGCACTGGCGGCGAAGCAAGCTGCTGCCCGAGCAGTACTGCGACTTTTTGCTGAATATTTACTTGGAAGACAATCAAGAAAAACCAGGAAACTCCGGTGGATTGTTCGGAATTACGGCGTCTAAAATAAGCGACAGCAATTGGAAAATATGGGTTCTTGTTTTGGTTGCCGCATGCGCCTTTTCTTTTACTGTTCTTCATTTTAACGCTTTTCAATTACCAATGCAAATAGGGGTCTCGCTTTTATTTCTCGCTTGCTGTTACGGGTATGGAGGGTACAAGCGGGAAAAGGACCCGATGGGCTCGCAAATTTTGATCGGCATGGCTTCGTTGTTTTTGCTCTTTATCGGGGTTTATCTTATGAAGCTCCACGGGATACAGTCGTCCGTTTTTGTCGTTACCTACGTGTTTCTATGCAGCTTGGTATGGATTGTCACGGGCTTGCTCGCAAGACACGTACCGTTCCATCTCGGCGGTTGGGTGAGCCTGGTGTTCTGCTACGGCTGGCTGCTGCATTATCAGCTTGATTCGATCAGTTGGGTTACGCTGGAACTGAGCTGGGTGCCGCTCAGCATTCTTTTCTGCTGGATGGGGTGGATGGTTCACGAGAAGAGCCGTCATATGGGACTCGTATTCTTTTTGCTCAGCTTGATCGTTTGGTATATGCCTGAATTATATGGTATGCTGTATGCCGAGCAGTACGGCGAAATGACGCTGCAATGGATGCTGTTGGTTAAGATTGTGACCGAGGCTTCCTTGCTGTTTGTATGGAGAAAAAAATGGACAGAATGGGTTGTCTGAGATGATACGATTATCAAAACGATTGGGTAGAATTGCACAGGAGGTTCCCGCGGGCAGCCGTCTGGCGGATATCGGCTCGGACCATGCGCTGCTCCCCGCTTATTTGGCAAAGCAAGGCACGATCGTGCGAGGGATTGCGGGCGAGGTAAATCCGGGTCCGTACGATGCAGCCGTGAAGCAGGTGCGCGCAGCGGGGCTGGAGAAGATCATCGACGTCAGGCAGGGTGACGGTCTGGCCGTCATCGCGCCGGGCGAGGTCGATGTCATTACGGTTGCGGGGATGGGCGGAGTGCTGATCGCTTCGATTCTGGAAGCGGGTAAGGCGAAGCTGGAAGGCGTGCGCCGCTTGGTGCTTCAGCCGAATGTCGGTGAAGCGGCGGTTCGGGAATGGCTGCTGAGTAACGGCTGGTTGTTGATCGGAGAGCACATTTTGGAGGAAGACGGAAAAATCTATGAAATTTTGACGGCCGTTTCCGCCTCGGAGTCCGGGGTAGATCCGGAATCGCTGTATGAACCGCTGACCATGGCGAACGGAATGACCGCAGATCGTGCGGTTCTGCTGAGCATGGGGCCGTATTTGCTGCGGGAGGCTTCCGCCGTCTGGGCTAAGAAATGGACTTATGAATTGGATAAGCTCCGTAAAATATGCGATAATCTGGCCGGGTCCGAAACGGAAGCGTCCCGCAGCAAGGAAGCGGAATTTCGCGCCGAGATGAAACGAATCGAGGAGGTATTAGCCGCATGTACGCCAAAGGCCAGGCCGTAATTCAATTGATGGAAGAGCTCGCGCCCAAATCGTACGCCGTGGAGAACGATAAAATAGGGCTGCAAATCGGCACGTTGCAAAAGGAAATCCGCAAGGTGCTTGTCGCGCTTGACGTGACGGAAGAAGTAGTGGACGAGGCGATTCGCGAGCAAGCCGATCTGATTATTGCACATCACGCGATTATTTACCGTCCGCTGCCTCATATTCAGACGGATACGCCGGCAGGCCGGCTTTACGAACGGCTGATCAAGCATGACATCGCCGTCTATATCGCCCATACGAATCTGGATGTGGCCGACGGGGGAATCAACGACATGATGGCGGAAGCGATCGGTCTGACCGATACGCAGCCGCTCGACGAAGTACATACCGACAAGCTGAAAAAGCTCGTCGTCTTCGTTCCGACGACTCACGCCGACGCGGTTCGCCAGGCGATGTTCGAAGCAGGAGCAGGAGGCATCGGCCGTTACAGCCACTGCAGCTTCAATATCGAAGGCGTCGGAACGTTCAAGCCGGAAGAAGGTACGAACCCGTTCATCGGCCAGCCTGGAAAGCTGGAGACGGCGCAGGAAATACGCGTCGAAACGATCGTCCCTCAGAGCGTGGAACGCAGAGTCGTGCAGGCGATGCTGAAGGCACATCCGTATGAGGAAGTCGCTTACGATCTGTATTCGCTCGATTTGAAGACGCGCACGTTCGGGCTCGGCCGCGCCGGAAAACTTCCGCAGCCGGTAACGCTGCAGGAGCTGTGCGAGAAGGTCAAGCAGGTATTCGACGTGCCGATGCTGCGCGTTGTCGGCGATCTCTCGCGGACCGTACGCAAAGCGGCCGTGCTCGGGGGATCGGGCAGCCGCTACGTGAAGCATGCGCAATTCGCCGGAGCGGACGTGCTGATCACCGGCGATATCGATTATCATACGGCGCATGACGCCTTGGCGGCCGGTATCGCGCTGATTGATCCGGGGCACAATGTGGAGAAAGTCATGAAGCGCGGTGTCGCTGACCACTTGCGGCGAAAGCTGGAGGAGCGAAAGTGGGCTACGGCGGTCATCGCTTCGGAAATCGATACGGAACCGTTCCGATTCGTGTAATTTGCCGGAATCCGGCAGTTGAGTTTTCAGCCGATTCCTTGTATACTAGCAGATGCATCTATTGCAAAGGAAAGTTTGACAGACAATCGCTGGTGGCGTTCGCCACGAGAGGAAAGTCCGGGCTCCATAGGGCAGGATGCTGGATAACGTCCAGTCAGCGCGAGCTGAAGGCTAGTGCCACAGAAACGGACCGCCGATGGCCGTGCATGCGATCTTTGATCGCCGCCGGCACAGGTAAGGGTGGAACCGTGGTGTAAGAGACCACGAGGAGCTATGGTGACATAGTTCCTGGTAAACCCCATTTGGAGCAAGACCTAGAGGAACGCATGTCCCGCAAGGGACAGTCTTTGCCCGAGACGCGTTCGGGTTGGTCGCTTGAGCCGTTCAGCAATGGACGGCCTAGATAGATGATTGTCGCTTCAATGGTGGCAGGGTGGCACCCGCTACGACCACCGGAAGCACAGAACCCGGCTTACGGCAAACTTTCTTTCAGCCGCTTACGCAATAGAGCTTCATGCAAAAAACCGCCTCAGGAGGCGGTTTTTTTCTGTTTTTATTCTCTATTCCCGTCTAAACCAGCGCTGCATCCAGGCCGGCCATCCCGGCTGCGGAGCCGTCTCGGTTGGGGCGCCGGCCGCTTGGCCGGAAGTCCTCGGTTCCGCCGCCTTGAGCGCAGCGGCCACGTCGATCAGGCCGTGACCGAAATATTTGTCTTTCCCGGATGGCCCCACATCCATCGCCGTTTCCTTGATGATCCGGACCACTTCCGTATTTTTCAGCTTCGGATTGACCGAACGGATTAACGCCGCAAGCGCCGTCACGTGCGGACTGGCCATCGAAGTCCCGGACAGTGCCGCATACTGGTTGTTCGTATACGTGCTGGCGATGTTGACGCCCGGGGCTGCTACACCGATATAGTTGCCGTAGTTGGAGAAGGCTGCCTTCTGCTTTTTGGCATCCACTGCAGCCACGCCGAGCACTTCAGGATAGGCTGCCGGGTAACCCGGACGTTCCGTGTTATCGTTGCCGCTTGCGGCAATCAGGACGACGTCGCGGTCGTAGGCATACTTGATGGCGTCGTGCAGGAACTGGGCGTCGGCATAGTTGCCCAGGCTCATGTTGATGACTTTGGCTCCGTGATCCGTAGCCCAAATAATGCCCTGCGCGACGGCATAAGTGCTGCCTGCACCGCTGGAATCGAGCACCTTTACCGGCAAGACGCGGTTATACCAGCTCATGCCGGCCACGCCAAGGTTGTTGTTCACGATGGCCCCGATGACTCCGGCCACATGTGTGCCGTGTCCGACGTCGTCGACCGGCCGGGCCCCGGGCTGGATCGCATTGTAGCCGCTCATCAGATGGTCTTTCAGGTCCGAGTGATTCAGATCGACCCCGGTATCGACAACTCCGACGATGACGTCCGTCGAGCCTTTGGAGAAGTTCCAGCCGGCCTCCGTTTCGATTTGCGGCAAATTCCATTGGTACCGCCGGTACAGCGAGTCGTTCGGCGTAATGACCGCTGCCGAATTCGGGGGTTGAACGGGTGCAATGTCGTTCGTTAAATATAGAAAATGCGGCTCGGCGTAATCGATGTTCCATTTCCCGAAATATCCCATGAGCTGCTTGGCTTCCATGCTCGGCGATTCGAAGACGTAAGTATAGCCGAGTTTGTTGACATGGCCTCCGCCAATTTCTTGACGGATACGGGTAAGGTCGTTCTCGGAAGGCTGCTGCTTGAATTTGACGACGACTTGATTCGTGTGATAATGGCTCGTTCCCTGGTTGTCTTCAGGGTGACGAACCTGCACGTTCTGAAGCGATTTCGAATCGACCGATTCGATCTTGTAGCGTCCTTCCGCCGGGTACGGCTCGATTCTCAAATTTTTCTTCTGGTGATCGGCCACCTGAGCGAGAATTTGCTGGCGTACGGCGCCGACGATCCCGGATGCGCCATCCGACGCAGGAACGCCAAGAACGAAATACGTGCTGCCGTCCGCTTGAAACGGCGGAGATTGATACGTCTTACCGGCATCGACCTCCCGTTTCGCTTCTTCCATATAAGGCCGCGAAGCTTTTGCCGCCGCGTCGTTCAGCGTACCTGCCGCGATGCCTTGGTCCAAGGTTTGATCTCGTTTAGTGCGCACTAGGCGTTCCATTTGCGGATGAGCCGTTTGGGTCGCTTGCAGCGTTTCCCGCGCTTTTTCGTCCGTCTGCGCCTGCGTGTCCTGAACGATCCGATGCAATTCCAGGCTGCACTGATTGCGGCAAAGCTCATCCGTGCGGGCCACATCCTGATTCAGCATCGTTTGCTTCATTTTCAATTCGGCGGCAGGCGTAACCGTCTCGGGTTTGGGGGCCTGATCGCCGCGGGGGAAGAAAAGCGCTACCCCGGCAATGACTAGAGCGATCGATAAAGCGTATTTCCACATGGGCCGTTGCCTCCTGATCAGAACAGTGTGTACGTCAATTAGAATCCCCTTCGGGAGCAGTTTAAAAAGCAGCAAAGTTATCCAAAAAGGAGCAGTCCGAAACAAAGGACTCATGGATGTTTTTCATATTACTTTTACATGCGTTTTGTGGTACGATGGTATGGAGAGGTCGTTTTGCCCATATCGTTCTGTTTTTAAGTTGAGGAGGTCTTTTAAGCGATGGCAGTATTTCATGTAAAAACACTTTGTGAAACGACAAGGACCAAGCTGAGCGAGGCAATCGCCAAAATGGAACAATTCCTGAACGGACATTCTTTGCAGCAGCTGAATACCGATAATGACGAAGCGATGGAAGAATTTTATAAAGGTTATTTGACCGATACGAGACATTTGCTGGTATTCTCCGAGGTAGCGTACGAGAAGCTCGGAGTGGCGTTGCGCCGTCCGAATTTTAACGTGGATTATGCCGAAAAAGTGCTCTACGACGTTTATCATAGCTCCGTGAACAGCTTTTTTTATCCGAAAAACGAATGCTATTCCGAAGACGGCCGTTATGCTTATACCGGTCAGGATGCCATCCGCTTCCGTAAAAAGCCTGTACGGGACGTACGCGACTTGACGATCGAGCTTTCCAAAATTTTTGAAACGCTGCGCGAAGATTTAGCTTATTACGAAACCGACTATATTACGCAAAAACGGATGCAGGGCGAGAAAGTATAATTCGTCCGATCCGAGACATATTGTGAAGAGATGCTTCGATTCGGGCATCTCTTTTTGTTTAATTTTAAGCTAAAGGAAGGGGTTCTCTGATGCGGCCAAAGATGAATGAGGAAGTGCTGGTGCAAGCGTCCATCCGGCTGATCCGGTTAAACCAGCACCCGGAAGGGGGATACGTGGCCTGTCCACTTTTTGCGCATTATGCCTACGGCTGGTTAAGGGACGGCAGCTTCGTCGCATACGCCATGGATACGGCGGGAGAGCACGACAGCGCGGCTTTATTTTATGACTGGGCCAACCGGATTATCGCTTCCAAGCAAGGTCATATCCAATATTTGATGTACAAGCAAGCCCGAGGGGAGCACGTGGCGCTTCACGAATTTTTACATACCCGCTATCATTTGGATGGCAGAGACGATACGAGCTCGGAATGGGGGCATTTCCAACTGGACGGCTACGGAGCGTGGCTGTGGGGGCTGACGGAGCACCTTCGCGCGATCGGTTCGGATCGGATTCCGGACTCGTACCGAATTAGCGTTGATGCGGCGGTCGATTATTTGCGCGCGTTCTGGCGGTATCCGAACTTCGATTGTTGGGAGGAATACGGCGAGCACGTGCATCCTTCGACGCTGGCCTGCATTTACGGCGGGCTGGAGGGAGTTGCCCGGCTGGACGGCAATGCGGAGCTGCATCATGTATGCTCGGAAATAAAAGAATTCCTGTTGCAGCATGGCGTACATTCCGAAAACGGCCATTTTGTCAAGAACATCACGCCCGTTCCCCGAGGGGATTCCACAGCTTACGTAACGGGCTATGCCGGAGTGGACGCGAGCCTGCTGTGGCTGGCTGAGCCGTTCCGCGTATTCGATCCGCAGCATCCAATTATGCAGAAAACGATCGAAGCGATCAAAAATGAGCTGCGCTCGGAGAGCGGAGGCGTCCGCCGTTACGCAAGCGATACCTACTATGGCGGGGGAGAGTGGCTGCTGCTGGCGGCTTGGTACGGATGGGTTCAACTGAGGATGGGAAACCGCGAGGAAGCCGGGCGTTCGCTGGAGTGGATTGCAGGGCAGGCGGACGAATTGGGCCGGTTTCCGGAGCAGGTGAAGCGTCCGGATGGGAGCGAGGAAACCTATGACGATTGGGTTCGCCGCTGGGGGCCTCCGGCAACGCCGCTGCTGTGGTCGCATGCGATGTTCATGGTGCTATATTACAAGCTGCGGGCCAAGGCCTAGAGTATATCCCCTTTTCGATGCGGGAAAGCTGAGATAGGGGTGATTACGATGCCAGATGTCAAATGCAGCGTTGCCAACTGTGAATATTGGGCGCAGGGAAACAATTGCAACGCCAACACGATTATGATCGAGATCGACAAACATGCGGACGTCAAGTATGATGCCGAGTTCGGAGCCGAGTTCGAAGATCATCAAGACCGGGCTGCGAGCTCGCAGAACACCTGTTGTCACACCTTCGAGCCGAGAAAATCGAAATAAGCATCGTTTTTTTCGGAAGTGTCAAGCGTTCATTTCTCTCGAGAAGGGAAGGGGACCGAATGAAACGGAAGCTCGGAAGACATCCCGGTTCGGTTCGGGATGACAGGTCGCTGCGGAAGTTCAAGCACGAGCAGCTGCGAAGGGAATCCGGCCGCAAAACGCGCGAGGAATTCGCTTCGGAGATCGCTTATCACGGCGGCGGTTCGCGGGAGGCGAGATCCCGCATTATGCAGCCTGTGGCCGTAACGGAAAACGGTACGGAGGAAAAGGCGGAAACGTCTTACCGCTGGCTCGGATATACGGCGCTCGTGCTGTCTATTCTGGCGTGGTTTCTTTATCCGGCGCTGCTCGGCTCGACGTCAGCCCTGTTAGGGCTGTTTGCTTATATGCTGGGCGAGCGTTCGCTGGGCACTTGGTCGATCATCATCGGTTTGATCGCGCTGGCCGGTTATTTCATTTTGGTTCCTCTATACGCTTGAGGCGGAGAAGGCAGGCCGGCAACCGGTCTGCCGTTTTTCTTATAAATTTTATAGTGGCTGAGTCGCCCAAAAAAGTGTACAATGGGAAAAGAATCCCGGTACAAGGAGACATCCGCAACCGATGAACTTATCGACAAAAGCTATCGATCCCTATACGATTAAAGAGCTGCTGCAGCTTCAGGTGATGAACCAATTAAGTTTGCTGACCTCCGGCAGAAATTCCGTTACCGAGCAAAGCGATAATACGGACTTTGCCTCCATATTGAACGGGCTGCTGGCCGGCATGGATTCGGCTTCTCCCCAGAGTGCGGCCGGCATGTCCGCTGGAGCCGGGCTCGTCCCGGGACAATCTTGGGGTCCGGCTATGCTAAGCGGGTTGTCCGCCGCTTCCGCAGGCGCGCTCACGAAGAAGTTCGCCTCCGCTGCGAAGCCGTCGGCTTACGAGCCGCTGATTCAGGAAGCCAGCCGCCGGTTCGGCGTTGAGCCCAGCGTAGTGAAAGCGGTCATCCATGCAGAATCGTCGTTTAATGCCAACGCCGTATCCGGTGCGGGAGCCAAGGGCTTGATGCAATTGATGGACGCAACCGGTCAAGGGCTGGGAGTGGACAATCCGTTCGACCCGGCGCAAAATATCCACGGCGGGACCCGTTATTTATCCAACCTGCTCTCCAAATACGGCGGCAGTTTGGGCACCGCGCTTGCCGCTTACAATGCAGGACCTACAAGGCTGGACCGGCTCGGCATTCGAAACGATCAGGACCTAGCCGAAAAGCTGCATCTGCTGCCTGCCGAAACACAGCAGTACGTACGTAAAGTATTGACGTTGAAAGAGCACTACGAGGCATGAAATGAGCGAGACCAATCGTAGGCACTCCGTTTGCGGGAGCCGACCATTGGTCTTATTTTCTTCTTGGACCAAGGATAGACTACGAAAAAGGGGAATGACAAATGCTGTATATGGATTACGCGGCTACCGCGCCTATGTATGACGAAGTCATCGGCGTCATGACCGAAGTGATGAAATCGCACTTCGGCAATCCGTCGTCCTTGCATAAGCTGGGTTTGGAAGCCGAGCAGCTCGTAAGCCGTTCGCGGGAAACGATTGCGAACACTCTTCGCTGCGACCCGAATGAGATCCGGTTTACGTCCGGCGGAACGGAGAGCAACAACCTGGCCATCCGCGGAGCGGCCTACCGATACCGGTCCCGGGGCAATCATTTGATCACTTCATCCATCGAGCATGCATCAGTTTACGAAACCTTTCGTAAACTGGAAGAAGAGGGCTTTCAAGTGACCTATTTGCCGGTGGACGCTACAGGTCAAATAAAACTGACAGACCTTGAGCAAGCATTGACCAACGAAACGATTCTGGTCAGCGTGATGCATGTAAACAATGAGATGGGCCGGATTCAACCGATTGAAGCGATCGGCGCCCTGCTGCGCAGCCGCCCCAAGACATTGTTTCACGTCGATGCCGTACAAGCTATCGGGAAGCTCCCAGTCGACCCGAAGGGGCATGGAATCGATCTGATGTCCTGTGCCGCCCATAAGCTTCGCGGCCCGAAAGGTATCGGGTTTTTATACTGCCGGCGCGGGGTCGAATTACAGCCGCTGCTGTTCGGAGGCGGGCAGGAGGAAGGGCTTCGTTCGGGGACGGAAAATGTCCCGGCTGTGGTGGGGATGGCCAAGGCGGTGAGGATGGCCGTTCAGGAGCAGCCTGCATTTGCGGCGCATACGGCCAGACTGCGTGCCCGTTTGACCGAGGCAATCCGCCAAATTCCGGAGCTTGTATTGAACGGCTCGGAACGGCCGGAGGATATGGCGCCGCACATTGTCCATTTTTCGTTTCCCGGAATGAAGTCCGAAGTGCTCGTGCATGCTTTGGAGCAGCACGGCATTTATGTGTCGACCCGTTCGGCCTGCTCTTCGGGAGCGGAGAAGCCCAGCCGCGTACTGTCGGCCATGGGTACGGATCCGGCGGTCGCGGTCAGCGGCATCCGGCTCAGCTACTCGCTTCAGCAGACCGAGGCCGATGCGGACCGCTTTTACCGCGTGCTTAAACAGATTGTAGAAGAGTTAAAACCGGCCATGGCCGGCAAGAACGAACGGAGGTAACTTATGACACCGCAACAGGTCGTCCTCCGTTTGGGGGAATTGACGCTTAAAGGACGCAACCGCCACCGGTTCGAGCAAGCGGTTTTGCAGCAGCTGAAACGGGTATTGCGTCCTTGGGGAGCCATCAAGTATGAAAAAGAATTCGGGCGGATCACGCTGCATTTGAACGGTACGCCTTACGAAACGGTGCGCGAGCCGCTGAAGACGGTATTCGGCGTTACGTCGTTCAGTCCTGTGCTTACGACTGAACTGGAGCTTGCGCGCGTGCAGGAAACGGCGCTCTTGGCGATGCAGGCCATGGACCCGCCGCCGCAGACGTTCAAAGTCAGCGTGCGCCGCGTGAACAAAAGCTTCCCGCACGATTCGCAAGAGATGAACCGGCTTGTCGGAGGCTATGTCTTAAGGGCGATGCCCGACCTGAAAGTGGACGTGCACCGGCCGGAAGCGGAGCTGAAAGTCGAGCTTCGCGAACGGCAAGCGCTCGTGTACAGCCAAGTGGACCGGGGCGCCGGCGGGTTCCCGCTCGGTACGAACGGCAAAGCGGTGCTTATGCTGTCTGGAGGCATCGATAGTCCGGTAGCGGGATATTTGGCCATGCGCCAAGGGCTGGCGGTTGAAGCTGTCCATTTTCACAGCTATCCTTATACCAGCGAAAGATCGCAAGAGAAAGTGAAGGAATTGGTCCGGAAGCTGGCCGTATATGCCGGGCCGATCAAGCTGCACATGGTGCCATTCACCGGCGTGCAGACCAAGATTCACGAAGCGTACCGGGAAAATCTGCTGATTACGGTACTGCGCAGAGCCATGATGCGGATCGCAGAGAAGCTTGCCGAGGCGAACGGGGCGGGTGCGATCGTGACCGGGGAAAGCTTGGGACAAGTGGCCAGCCAAACGCTGGCCAGCATGAATGCCATCGGCCGGGCCGTGCACCTTCCGCTGATCCGTCCGCTCGTTTGTATGGAAAAACAGGAAATTATCCGCCTCGCCGAGGCGATCGATTCATACGAAGTGTCCATTTTGCCTTATGAGGATTGCTGCACGTTGTTTTTGCCGCCAAGTCCGAGCACCAACCCGAACTTGAAGGTTGTCGAAAGCATCGAAGCGGGAATGCCCTGGCTGCAGGAAGAAATGGATGAAGCGGTGCGTAATACGGAAACCCTATGGATAGATACGGACCGTCGGACGGAACAAGAAGATCGATTCTCCTCTTTTTTCTAAGCTTATCCTATGCCATCGTTCGCCGGACTCCAGATCGAATTGAATGAGATGGAGGGTAACGACAATGCTGGATTGGTTCATTTTGTTTCTCCAAATTATGCTGATCAATATCGTGCTGAGCGGCGACAATGCGGTCGTCATTGCTTTGGCGAGTAAAAATTTGCCTTCGCATCAGCGAAAGCAGGCGATTTGGTGGGGGGCTTTCGGGGCGATCGCCCTTCGGGTCGTGCTGACTGTCATTGCCGTCTATGTCTTGAAGGTGCCGTTCATTCAAGCCCTTGGCTCGGTGCTGCTGCTGTGGATTGCCATCAAGCTGCTGATCGATGAAGAGGATCATTCCAACGTGAAGCAGGCGGCTACCCTAGGCAAAGCGGTAAGCACGATTATTTTGGCCGATTTCGTCATGAGCCTCGATAACGTATTGGCCATTGCGGCCAAAGCGAAGGGAGAGGTCGGGGTAATCATTCTCGGGATCGGGCTTAGCATTCCGATTATCGTCTGGGGAAGCACCCTGGTCGTCAATTTGCTGAAGCGGTACCCCATTTTCGTTTATTTGGGAGCGGGCATTCTTGGCTATACCGCAGGGGAAATGTTTATCGCCGACGAAAAGCTGGCAACCCGACTGCTTGGGGATATTTCGCATTATGTGCTGCCGATCGTCACGACCTTGATCGTACTTGCGTCCGGCGTGCTTAAGAAATGGGTGTTCCGGCCGCGGCAGCGGCATACCTAGAAGGCTGGCAGGCTATCGGAACGCCGCTTTTCAGCCATGAAAAGGCATTGTAAATAATCGGTTAATCCCGCAATCTATCTTGCGTTTTGCGGCATCTGCACGTATAATAAAGTGTGAATTGTAGCGTCGGCGCTTACGTCCGACGCTACTTTTGTGAACGGGCTGCGCTCCGGCAACAAGGAGCACGACATTGAGCCAAATTCAAAGAGAGGATTTTGAGACTACATGCATTCGAGAGACAAAATTCGTAATATCGCCATCATCGCCCACGTCGACCACGGCAAAACAACGCTGGTGGATAAGCTGCTTCAGCAATCCGGAACGTTCCGGGAGAACGAGGCGGTGCAGGAACGCGCCATGGACTCGAACGATATCGAACGGGAACGCGGCATTACCATTTTGGCGAAAAATACGGCCATCCAATACAAAGACTTCTTGATCAATATCGTCGATACTCCGGGCCACGCCGACTTCGGCGGCGAAGTGGAACGGATTATGAAAATGGTCGACGGTGTATTGCTTGTCGTCGACGCCTTCGAAGGAACGATGCCGCAGACGAAGTTTGTGCTGCGCAAAGCGCTGGAACAGCATTTAACGCCGATCGTCGTCGTCAATAAAATCGACCGTCCGAACGCCAGACCGGCCGAAGTGGTCGATGAAGTGCTCGATTTGTTCATTGAGCTGGGAGCGGACGACAATCAGCTTGACTTCCCGGTCGTTTACGCATCGGGTCTTATGGGAATGTCCAGCTTGGATCCGGAAAAGCTGGGCGAAAACATGCAGGCGCTCTACGATACGATCGTCAGCCACATTCCGGCGCCGACCGAGAACGTCGAGGAGCCTTTGCAATTCCTTGTCACGCTGATGGATTATAACGAGTACTTGGGCCGGATCGCCATCGGCCGCGTAAACCGCGGAACGGTGCGACAAGGTCAGCCGATTGCGGTCATCAACCGCGAAGGGCAAGTGAAGCAGGCGCGCGTCGAGAAGCTTTTCGGCTTCCAGGGCTTGAAGCGCATCGAGATCGAAGAGGCAGGTGCGGGAGATATCATCGCGATCTCCGGAATCAAGGACATCAACATCGGAGAAACGCTGGCCGATCCGGCGAACCCGGAAGCTCTGCCGGTGCTCAAGATCGACGAGCCGACACTGCAGATGACGTTCCTCGTCAATAACAGCCCATTTGCAGGCCGTGAAGGAAAATGGGTAACGAGCCGCAAGCTGCGCGAGCGTCTGTTCAAAGAGCTGGAAACCGACGTCAGCCTTCGTGTCGACGAAACGGACAGCCCCGACGCGTTTATCGTATCCGGCCGCGGCGAGCTGCATCTCGGCATTTTGATCGAAAATATGCGCCGCGAAGGATTCGAGCTGCAAGTATCGAAGCCGGAAGTCATCATTCGCGTGATCGACGGCCAAAAAATGGAGCCGATCGAGCGTCTTATTATCGATTTGCCGGAAGACAGCATGGGCTCCGTTATGGAAAGCCTCGGTACGCGTAAAGCCGAGATGGTCAATATGATCAACAATGGCTCCGGCAACGTTCGTCTGGAGTTTCTCATTCCGGCCCGCGGCTTGATCGGGTACCGGACCTACTTCCTGACGCTAACCCGCGGCTACGGCGTTATGAACCATGCGTTCGACAGCTACGGTCCGTATGCGGGCAGCGGCGTGGGCGGACGTCATGAAGGTGTGCTGATCTCAAGCGAGACAGGTACTTCCACGTTCTATGGTATGCTATCGGTCGAAGACCGCGGTACGCTGTTCCTGGAACCAGGCACGGAGGTCTACGAAGGCATGATCGTTGGCGAGCACAACCGCGATAACGACATCATCGTAAACATTTGCAAAGAAAAACAGTTGACGAACGTCCGTTCGGCAACGAAAGAAGATACGGTCAAAATGAAAACGCCGCGGCTCTATTCGATGGAGCAGGCGCTCGAATATTTGAATGACGACGAATATTGCGAAATTACGCCGAAATCGATTCGCCTTCGCAAAAAAATATTGAACAAAGGCGAGCGCGAACGTTTCGAAAAGCAGCGTAAAATGGCGGAAGCCAACGCTTAATTTAACTTAATAAAGAAGACGCGGGAAAGCTCTGAGCAATCGGAGCTTTCTTTGCAAGTCTACATAAGGAGGATTCCGATGCTCGAATGGTTGAGGGCGCATCCGTTTGTGACATGGATCATCATCTTCGTGCTGATTACTTACGTGTACAATAAAGTATTCAAGACGCGGAAGCTGCCGATTCTGAAAGACGCTATCATTTACTTAATGCTGGCTCTCGGATCGGGGATGCTGCTGTTCTTTCAACTGGCGGGGCTGCCGATCGTGCTCAGCCTGACTGTAGCGGTCGTCCTGATGCTCATGGTTCGGATTCGTTACTACGTTCAGGACCGGGAAAACCGCAAATCGTAAGGGCTTGGCCCGATGGAGGTGCTTGGCTGATGTCGGACTTCTGGTTAGTCCCCTTGTCGTGGGACGGGGAAACGGCTCTGCTCGGCGGAGACAGGCTTCTACTTGAGCCTGAGAACCTCAGGATGCGTTTT
Organism: Paenibacillus tyrphae; assembly: GCF_024158745.1. GTDB lineage: Bacteria > Bacillota > Bacilli > Paenibacillales > NBRC-103111 > Paenibacillus_G > Paenibacillus_G tyrfis_A. The sequence continues at coordinate 150,391 of NZ_JAMZAW010000011.1, forward strand.
CTGGAAGCGATGGGACGAATCCACCCGCGGCTGCTGATGATGTTCAAAGCGCATTTGCTGCCGGAGGATGAGTCGGGCGAGGTTTGTGGGGCGGAGGAGCTGCCGTTTGCACTCGTGCAATCCGGCGACATTCGATTGTCCGTCGTTGCAGAGCCTTCGGAGACTATGGCTGTTGCGGATGCGCTGCCGACTTGGCGTCTGTCCCATTGTGCCGAAGCGTATTTGAACCGGATGCTGACGGCGCGGGAAGCGGCTGAGCTGCTCCGGCAAGCCGAAGCCGAACCGGAAGCGGGGCAATGGCTGAATGCCATGCGGACATGGACGGCAGACGGCCGTCAAGTGATTTTGCTGAGAGAGGACTGAGGGCTTGTGAATTTACAGGATGCGGTGTTCAATTGGCTGCAGATCAGCATTGTGGCGGAGGCCCGGCCGGACGACGCGGCAGCATCGGAAACGAGAGATTTTTTCGAAACGATCCTGCGGGAGGACCATCATCTCGAACGGTTCGTCTGTACGGCTGACGAAGAGACCTATACCGTAGAGTACGAAGAAGCGGGGGGTGCGCGCCATACGAAAAGGTTCGACCGAGAGCTCGCCGAACAGCTTTTAACGGACATTAACTCGAATCCGAAATACAATGATTGACATATAACCCCGGACGGCGAGATACAATAAAGTATCATTGTCCGAAGGGAGTGTCCGTGATAACTGCTGGTAGCTGTTACCTAACCCGTATGCTATAATGGTCTTAGAATCGGAGACAAACCTTTACAGGAGGGGAACCTATGGCCGAAACGATCACAGCCTTATCGGAACAGCTCTTCGATCTACTCCAAAAAGATTCGTTTGCTCTCTTAAGCACGATCGATCATGAAACCGGTTCGCCTGCGACAAACGCCATTTCGTGGCTATTCGCTAAAGACCAGACGACGGTTCGTTTTGCGGTCGACCAGCGTTCGCGCATTTTGACGAACATCAAGCAGCGTGCGCATGTGAATTTGACGGTTATCGGCGCCGGCTCCGTCTTCGTGATTTACGGAAGCGCGCGTCAGGTTGCCGAAGCTCTTGACGGGGTTCCGTTCAAGCTGGCTTGCTATGATATTGACATTGCCTCGGTGCGCGATGCGATGTTCTACGGAGCGCGCATTTCCGTTGCGCCTGAATATGAAAAAACGTACGACAAGCGTGCCGCTGAGAAGCTGGACACGCAGGTGTTCGACGCAATGCAAAAAGCCTAAGACCGTTTGCCGTCCTAGGCTTTTTTTCCACCTCAAAAGACCGTTACAGTTTGCTGCCTGGAACTTGCGGATTACCTTTGACCGGGTGGCTGCGATTGCAGCGGATTCACGTCACGCGGCATCTGCGGAACGATTCTGCCGATAATGGCCGCCATTTCCTCGGCGAAGCCGTTGATCGGCCTGCCGTTCATCGCTTGCTGCCTGATGTTCCACAAGCGCTGGTTTAAATCCATATCCGCGGTTACAAGCGCATCCACTCCGTACGGATCTTTTTTGAGCGCCTCCGCGACAGACAGCTTGATCGTTCCGACTTTCGCGCGATCCATTGCAGGCGGGACGTTGATTCCCACGACGGCCGTATTGCCGAAGACGACGCAATTGGCGCTCTCCACATTCGGCACGCTGACGGCGATTTGCTCCAGCCTGTTGGCCACGGAGCGGGGGTCCTGAATTTCTTTTTTCTGCGGTGCCGTTTGCTTCACTTGTACTTGCCGGTTCGAATCGGCGCTCTGCGAGGGGGCAGCTCCATTTTTTGGTGCTTGGTTACATCCTGACACGACAGCGGACAACATCAAGAGGGTCGCGACAAACAATTTCATCAGCAATCGTCCTTTCTTTTCGTCATCGGCTTTGGCTAGTTTGTCCTGACGGGAAAATTCCTATGTATTGAGCCGAACCAAACACCGAACCTGGGAGGGACTCATGATGAAAAAAATTTATGTGCTGGACACCAATGTGCTGTTGCAGGATCCGAACGCGATCTATGCTTTTGAAGATAACGATATTATTATTCCGGCGGTCGTATTGGAGGAAATCGACTCCAAGAAACGCAACGCCGACGAATTGGGGCGCAATGCGCGCCAAATCTCCCGGATGCTCGACGGGCTCCGCAGCGACGGCCGGCTGTTTGAAGGTATCGGGCTTCCCGGCGGCGGCAGCTTGAAGGTGGAGCTGAACCATCGGAGCTTCACGAAGCTGCAGGAAGTGTTCGCCGAAGTGACAAATGATAACCGCATTTTGGCGGTGGCACTTAATTATTTGCTCGAAGAGAAGGAAAAATCCGACCCGAAGCCGGTTATTCTGGTCAGCAAGGACGTGCTCGTCCGGATCAAAGCCGACGTCCTGGGCATTACGGCGCAAGATTATTTGACGGACCGGGTCGTTAACGTGGCCGGAGATATTTACACCGGGCTTTTGACCCTGCTGGTGCACCCTTCGGTCATCGACGAGTTTTACACGTACCGCTATTTAAGCATCAATTCGCTGCAGCTCGGCTATACGCTTCATCCGCACGAATTCGTCATCCTGAAAGACGAGATGGGCACCAGCAAGTCGGCGCTGCTTAAAGTGAATGCCGACGGGAAGAAACTGGAGCCGCTTTACCTCAGCAACGATCCGATCTGGGGAATCGCGGCGCGGAATGCCCAGCAGCGGATGGCGCTGGAGCTGCTGCTTAACGACGATATTCCGCTGGTCACGCTGACGGGCAAAGCAGGTACGGGGAAAACGCTGCTGACGCTTGCCGCAGGCTTATTGAAGGTCGAGGACGAAAGAAAGTATAAGAAGCTGCTGATTGCCCGTCCCGTCGTTCCGATGGGCAAGGACATCGGTTACTTGCCGGGAGAAAAAGAAGAAAAGCTGCGGCCGTGGATGCAGCCGATTTACGATAATTTGGAATATTTGTTCGATACGAAAAAGCCGGGCGATATCGATAAAATATTGGCGGGGCTCGGCAGCATTCAAGTCGAGGCGCTGACCTACATCCGCGGGCGGTCCATTCCCGGCCAGTTCATCATCATCGACGAAGCGCAGAACTTGTCCAAGCACGAGGTGAAAACGATCGTTTCCCGCGTCGGCGAGGGCAGTAAAATTGTCCTGCTGGGCGATCCGGAGCAGATCGATCATCCGTATCTAGACGCCTCAAGCAACGGCCTTACGTACGTTGTAGAGCGCTTTAAGGAGCAAGCGATCAGCGGGCACATCATGCTGGAGCGCGGGGAGCGCTCGCATCTGGCGCAGCTTGCCGCCGATCTGCTGTAGGTAGCCTTAGTAAAAAAACGGTGATGCCAACGATACGAAATCTATCGCGGCACCACCGTTTTTTCGTGGAAATGAACTACTCCAGCATCTCCTGTGCTTTACTGTTCCGGCGAATAAATCCATTCCACAACCCCGCCGTAGGCGCGGGCAATGCCTTCCGCAAGCTCGGCCAGCTGGGCTTCGATGGCGAAGGCAGAGCCGTCTCCCGGCTCGGGCCAGGCTGCAAGCAAATGCTCCTCAAGCTGCGCTTCCGCCTGCTGCGGCTCGAAGGCCGCCCGAGCGTACCGTTCGTATCCGTTGCAGGCCTGAGTCGGAATACGGCGACGAGCTCCGCATACAGATAAACGTTCTCCAGGCGGCTGACAAAGCCGTAATCGCCGAAGGCCGGATACGTCGTGACCGGAGCCGGAAGCAGCAGCACGTTTAGCTCCTCGGACGGAATGACGTATTGCTCCAAAATAGGCATAAGCCGCTCCAGCTCTTCCGGGGACGAAAAAATCATCAGCTCCTTGTCGCGGTCGAACAAGGCGGTCTTTCCGGCCAGCGCTTTGACAATCTGGGCATAATAGCCGGCCCGCTTGCCTTCGGGTAGATCCAGGGCTGCCGCATATTTGAGAACGGGCTCCGTCAACGTCTTCACGCTCCTCTTCTTCCGGGGCGGCTCAGCTTAAAGTTATAAGGCCAGTTTCAGCATGATGCTTAACTTTCCTTCCTCCAGCCGGACGCCAGTCACTTGCAAAAACGAGGCGATATTTTGGGGGTAGATCCCCAGATCAAAGCTTTTTTCGAATTCCTCCACTGTGGTGGAGGGCAGGGAAAAGCCGTTGAACTGCATTTCCAGAATCCGAAACCGGATAAACGGTTTGCTTGTTCCGTCGTCCATCGCGGCCATTTCGTAGCTTCCCCGGATCATGACCGCAATATCGCCGTCCTGCCCGGAGGCCGATACTTGATCGGGATAGAAGTGAAACGTCAGATTGCGGAACCGCTCGTTTTTTTTACGCAAAAAGTCATTCAGCTCGCTGTCCGTCATCTGAAACGTATAATTTACCCCGTTCATGACCAGATTGCCGTTCTTGTTCTTGCCACCGCCGGACGTCACCAGCTCGGGAAGCTGCTGCATCGCGCCCGCAAGCGCTTGGAAGTACGTCTTGAACAGCGGGATGCCTTTGTCCTCCCACAGCTTGTTGAGCTCGAGCATCTGCTGCTGAAGCAGCGCCGCCTGCTCCTTGCTATCGGCGAGTTGATCGTTCACTTCTTTCTGGAGCGCGGCAAGCCGTTCCCGCTGCTGCAAGTAACGCTCTTTCGTCCGCTGCAGGGAGGTATGGGCTTCAGCCAGCTCTTTTTTGACCGAGGTCAGCCGCTGCCATGCATCCGTATGACGCTGCAGCGCTTGTTTATCGTTGCGCAGAATCATTTGCAGGTAGTCGAGCACCGAAACCGCATCGGAGAATGAACCTACCGAGAACAGCAGCGCCCAGAGTGAATCGCGGTCGCCCATGTAATAAGAACGGACGACTTTGGCGGCGTGTATTTTCGCCTCGCTTGTGGAATGCTCCGCTTCGCGAATTTGCTGCTCTGCGCTTTGCATCTGTACCTGGAGCTTGATTTCCTGGTCGGTAATGCGGCTTAGCTCTTGATCGATCTCATAGATGGTAAGGCCTTTCTGCAGCAAGCTTCTATCCGCTTGTCCGCTTTCCGCATATGCGGAATAGGGCCACAAGGCGGATAAACATCCGTATACCGAGAAAAGCGCAAGGATAGCCCATTGGCGTATATGCACACGCATGTCCCTCCCGTCCTTTCAACTAAAGATTATCATAGGAATGGGAAAAACATGACAAAAAAATTCCACGGCGCTATGCCATGGAAGGGCTTCCGTCACATTACTTTTTGCCCGCTTGAGGCTTGGGGAGCAATCGTAAAATGTCTTCCGCACGTTTTACCTGCTTCGGCGTTTCTTTCGTAAAGGCAGGCGTCTGATTGATCTCTTGCACCTTGTACGTCCATTCCACGCTGTTTTTCGCATCGTTGCCGCCTTCGACCGAAAAATAAAGCTTTCCGGTTTGCTCGCGGATAAAACCTTGATTGTCGATCAGGATACTTAGCGTCGTAGGAGCTTCGATCTTGATCCGCTCCAGCGAAGTTTTCCACTCTCCGGTTTGTCCCGTTCCGCTCAGTCCGCTGGTCATCAGCTCGTTAAGCACGGACGGCAGGGCGGTGGTGAAATATTTTGCCGCTTCCTGTTTGTTCTTGTCCGTCACCGTAAGCGTAATGCGCTTCGCCGGTTCCCCGTCGGCAAGCTTCTCGTCCTTGCTGCCGGGCTCCAGCCAGTTCGGGTTGACACCTTCCAGCAGCTTGCCGGTCAGGGAAGCGCTCAGCCTTCCGGTGTTTTTGAGCTTGTCCGCTTGCTTGTCCAGCGGCAGCATCAAATATTCGTCCGCCTTTGTAATGGCTGGCATCTGCAGATACATTTTGTTATCTTTAAGAAGAAACGGCAGTTCGATGGGCGAAGCCGCGCCTTTCGGCGTTAGTTTGACCGAGGCTTCCATTCGGACCGGATCTGCCAGCGAAACGAGTCCGCTGTAGTCGAATTTGCTTTCTTTGACCAGGCCTAGCAAAGCGGCAGTTACCGGTTGCGAGCCCGAAAATAAAGAAGCGTCCAGCTTCAGCTCCGCTTCCCCGGCATATCGGTAGCTTTGGATTTGCTCCTGCTTGGCGACCGCTTGCATCAAATCCTGCTTCACCTGCTGATGATCGGTGCAGGCGGACGTGAGCAAAACGGTGCAGCTTATAAGCGCCGCGCAGAAGATGGTTCGTGGTTTCAACAAGGCTCTGCTTCCTCTCCTATTTTTCTCATCCTATTATAGCGAGTAGGGGAAGTTTTGTCTTTAGTAATTTGGCGAGAGGCGGTAGGCGCATGAAAACGGAGCAGGCGAACGATTCCCCGCTGCTGCAAGCGATTCGGGAACAGATTGAAATGCAGCCGGACCGGGCGATTTCGTTCCGGGACTATATGGATTTGTGCTTGTATCATCCGAGCCTGGGCTATTATATGAATTCGAATCGCAAAATCGGCCGGGCGGGCGACTTTTATACGAGCTCTTCGGTCGGCAGCGTGCTAGGCGACATGCTGGCCTCCTACGTTCGGAGCTTTGCGGAAACGCGGAGCGGCGATATTTGCTTAACGGAGTGGGGAGGGGGCGACGGAGCTTTAGCGAGACAAATGCTTGACGCCATCCGAAGCGGCTCTCCCGCGCTGTATGCGCGGCTGCGCTTCATCAGCGTCGAAAAGAGCCCCGTCCACCGGAGCCTTCAATCGGAGGCTCTAGCGCCTCATACGGGGCTTGTGAGCTATGTCACGGCCGAGGAATGGCACGCGGCGGGCCCTTGGCTCAACACGCTGGTATTGTCCAACGAGCTGCCGGACGCCTTTCCGGTGTACCGGATCGTTAGCCGCGAAGCCGGATGGCGCGAAATTCGGGTTGGTTGGGATGACGAACGAAACTGCCTGACGGAGGTGGAAAGCCCGTTATCGGGCGGCGAGCTTGAGGTCTTTATCTGCAAGGAAGCGATTCCGTCGAGAACGGGTCAGCAATTCGAAGTCAATTTGGACGCGCTGCGCTGGCTTCGGGCGGTTGCCGGCAGCTTGGGGAACGGAAGTGTGCTGCTGACGATCGACTACGGGCACGTCAGGGAAGAGCTGTACGCTCCGCATCGGATGAACGGAACGCTGCTGTGTTACCGGAAGCACCAGGCTTCCGATACGCCGCTGCAGTTCCCGGGCGAACAGGATATGACCGCCCATGTCAATTTCAGCGCATTGATCGATGCGGGGAAGGAAGCGGGGCTAGAGCCTTCGGGCCTGCTAAGCCAGAAGCAATTTTTGCTGGAGCAGGGATTGCTTGACGAGCTGAGCGATCATGACGCCCGGGACCCGTTTTCGCCGCAAGCCCGGCGCAATCGGGCCATTCGGCAATTGCTCCTCAGCGACCGGATGAGCGAGCTGTTTAAGGTTTTGATTCAAAAGAAAGGCGAACCGCACTGAAGCTTGCGGTTCGCCTTTCTTGTCTTCGTATTCGCTTACTTTTTTCCGGACTGGCAGGTTTAGATGGACATTTTGAAAAATGACCAGTAGGTAAACCCTGTAAACGAAACAATCATGTACCCCCAAAAAATCAATATGTAGGCACGTTCGGACAATTTCATGTATCCTAACAGCGTGAAAATCGCCGTCTGGGCGAAAAAGATGAGCGCCATCGGAATGAAGTCGCCGGCTAACGCCATGAGCCCGATTACAAGCGTCCAGAAGCCGAGAACGCGAAACATGCGATCCATCCTGTATCCCCCTCTCTTTGGTCACGATCGATATACGTACTATCCAACATTATAGCGAAAGCCTTCCTGCGTGTAAACGCCCAATCCGTGACGAAATTTAGTCAATTTTTTTGCCCTTCGCATAATATCGTTGCCCAAATCCGCCTAAACGATGTATGACTGCCTTGAAAATTGGCAATACAAATTACTAGAAAAGTATTCTATGAACTCTACCATGGGCATAGAGATAAAGTAACGCAGCACTTTATGCATCACGAACATAGATGCGGATGAACCTATAGGGGTTAGGAGGACGGCTTGATGACGGCAATCAGACAAGACGCTTGGAGCGAGGAAGACGATTTGATATTGGCGGAGGTGACGTTAAGACATATTCGCGAAGGCAGCACGCAGCTGTCCGCTTTTGAGGAAGTGGGCGAAAAAATAGGTAGAACTGCGGCCGCTTGCGGTTTCCGCTGGAACAGCTTCGTCCGCAAGAAATACGAGGCGGCGATTCAGATCGCCAAAGCGCAGCGCCAAAAAAGGAATCAGCACCGCAAGCATGCGAGCGCGTTCGCATCCGTTGCGGGCAGCGGCATGGGCGGCCCTTTGGTCTCGGAAGGCGCAGTGCGCAGCGACGGGATCGTGGAAGAATTGTCGATCGACGCCGTTATCCGCTTCCTGCGGCAGTGGAAAGGAAGCTATCAGGAAATGGTGCGGCACGTAAGGCAGCTTGAGAAGGAACTGAACGACAAGCAGGATGAGCTTGAGCGGCTTCGCACTCTTAACGACGAACTTAGTCGGCAGGTTAGCGACGTTTCGACCGATTATCGCGTCGTGAACGACGATTACAAAGCGCTTATCCAGATTATGGACCGGGCCCGCAAGCTTGCTTTTCTGGCAGAGGAAGAAGAGGAAAGCAAAACCCGCTTTAAAATGGATGAAAACGGGAATCTGGAACGGATCGAATAACCGGAACCGTCTCATAAAAAGGGAGAAACCCCCGAATCGGGCTGCCATGAGCACCCGTTCCGGGGTTTTGTGCGTGTCCCGCCATTTTTTGCTATGATAGACTGAACAAACTTTTACACGCACGGGGGAGAGACAATGGGCCGTTTTACGGTGATTGGCGCAGGGGCGCTCGGAACGTTGTTCGCGGTCAGACTATCCGAAGCGGGGTACGAGGTAGAGGTCGTCGTCCGCCGTACCGAGCGGCAAGCTGAAATCGAAGCTGCCGGACTGCGCTTGATCGATGCCGTTTCCGGATCGAAAGATCAAAGCGCTCGGGCAGTGATTACGGCTTTTCCCCGCGTTCGTCTGTGGGGGGGAAAGGAAACGTTCGGGGGAAAGGACGGGAGCGGGCCGCATTTTATCCTGCTAGCCTTAAAACAGTCTGCCATAACCCGGGAGCTCGGGCTCGAACTAGGTCGGCGCATGGACCCCTCGACATGGATCGTCTGCTTGCAGAACGGCATCGGGCATCTGGAGACGCTGGCGGCGCATGTACCGGCGGAACGGCTGCTTTCGGCCGTGACGACGGAAGGCGCGATGATCTCCGCCGCCGGGGAAGCCGTTCATACGGGGCGCGGCATGACCTGGATAGGCGCAGTTGGAGGGGAAGGGGCCGAAGTCTCGGAAATCGCGCAAAAAAATCTGGTTTATTGGCTGGAATTGGCAGGATTTAGCGCATCCATGTCGAAAAACATCTCTAGCCGCATTTGGCAAAAGCTTCTTATCAATGCCGTCATCAATCCGCTGACCGCCTTGCTGGGGGTACCGAACGGCGAGCTTCTGACTTTGCCGGGAACCGGAGAGCTGATGCGTGCTTTGTACGAGGAAGGCGTTGCTCTGGCGCGTGCGCTTGACATCCGGCTGGAGCCGGATCTGTGGGAGCAGCTGCTGGAGGTATGCCGGCGGACCGCAAACAACCGGTCCTCCATGCTTCAGGACATTACGGCTGGCCGTCTTACGGAAATCGACGCCATTACGGGAGGATTGCTGCGGGAGGCGGATCGTGGCGGAATAGCGCTTCCGACGCATCTTACCGTATACCGGCTGATCAAGGCGGCGGAAGCCGGGCGCCGGCTCTGACGGCCGAACATTATTGATTGAAATCGGGTGATACGCTTGAGTGCACTGTTTGGATGGCTGCAGCAGCTTTATACGTTTCTTGCAATCGTTCCGTTCGTAGCTTTTTTCATCGTATGGGTTGCCGTTTACTATTATACGAAAGACAAGCGCAAAGCCACGCATCTCAGCATGGATATCACCACGTTGTTTCTTATCGGCTCCGTTGCGTCTATGAGCCGGAATTTATTCGATTCGGGAATGCTGCTGTGGACGATCGTGCTGCTGTTTCTCGTTGCCGCCGGCTTGCTTGGAAATATGCAAAACCGGGTTAAGGGAAAGATCGATTTGATCAAAATCGCCAGAACGCTGGGACGGCTTGGCTTTGTGCTGCTGACGGCCTGCTATGTTCTCCTGCTGTTCATCGGCATCGGCAAATATATGATCAACTCGTAAAAGAGATGAAGAAATGCGCGTACATCATTTGATGGAAGACATCGTGCGGGGCTGCCTGAAAGAATTGATGCAGGGCCGTAAGCATCTGGCCGATCTGTCAGAGACACGCAAAGCGACAAGACGGCTGCTGCCTTGGACCGGATTCCGCCCAAGTACGTCTCGACGAATAAAATGCTGCCATTTTTGAGAGTCTAACCCAAAAGGCTCTTTATTTTTTTGTGATTAAACTACGAAAAGTGATATAATAATACTAAATACTACAAAAAATGGTCGAAAACAAAAAATAACACTAGATTTTATTAACCCCTGGTTGTATAATTTCTATTTGGTAACGGTTACATCCAAGAGGGTCTTTACTTTTCCGCTGGAATCTTATATCATCAAAGGGTGTCATGTTAGGTGTGAATTCTATGTCATGTTATATAACACGACAGGAATTAACATATATTTACATAAATTAAAAAGGAGGAAGTCAATCTTATGAAGTATAACAAGCTTCTCGTCCTGGCATCGGTTACCGCTATGCTTGGCACAACCGTTGCGGGTTGCTCGGGCAACACGGATAACAAACAACAAGCGGGGGGCACAGACAATAAAAAAGCTCCGGCTCAAGAAATTAGAATCAACCTTGCGGCAGAACCGCCAGCAATCGACAGCTCCGTCGCTACGACGAACCCTTCCTTTACGATTCTTAACGCGGTGAACGAAGGTCTGTACCGTCTGGATGCGGAAGGCAAGCCGCAACCGGGTCTTGCGAAAGAGCTTCCGAAAATTTCCCCGGATGGCCTCGTATATACCATCACGCTTCGCGACGGTTTGACATGGGCTGACGGCTCGCCACTGAAAGCAAGCGATTTTGTATGGGCTTTCCAACGTACGTTGGACCCGGCTACAAAAGCAAAATACGCTACTATGCTTTCCTGGATCAAAGGCGGCGTTGCATTAAATAAAGCGAAGCCGGAAGAAGTGGAAGCGAAGAAAGCCGAGCTCGGCGTAAAAGCAAAAGACGACAAGACGCTTGAAATTACGCTGGAAAGACCGGTTGCCTTCTTCACCGACCAATTGGCTATGCCGCTCTTCTTCCCGCAAAAGCCGGATTTTGTCAAAGCGCAAGGCGACAAAAACGGCGCCGACGCCGACAAAATTATCGGTGCGGGTCCGTTCAAAATGGAAAAATGGGATCACGAGCAGCAAATCGTACTCGTTAAAAACGACAAGTACTGGGATGCTGCAAACGTGAAACTGAACAAAGTAACCGTCAACGTGGTGAAAGACGCCAACACGGCTCTTAACATGTACGAAACGGACCAAGTCGACCTGACAGAGCTTCGCGGCGAGCAGGCTAAAGCTTACCAAGGCAAGCCGGACTTGACGCTGAAGAAAGAATTCGTAACAGGCTACCTGATGTTCCACAACTCCAAATTCCCGGCGTTTGCCAATGTGAAAATTCGTCAGGCTCTCGGCATGGCGATTGACCGCAAAGCTTACAACGAAGTTGTCAACGGCGGAATGTCCATCCCTTCGACAGGTCTGGTTCCGGTAACCGTTCTTGATGGCAACAAGCAGGAATTCCGCAAAGCGGCCGGCGATACTCAAGCTCCGTTCGATGTGGCGAAAGCGAAGCAGCTTTTGGCTGAGGGCTTGAAAGAGCTGAATATGACTTCTCTGCCGAAGTTCAAGCTGACGGCTGACGATACCGAAGGCGCGAAAAAGACGATTGAGTTCATCCAAGCTCAATGGAAGCAGAACCTCGGGGTTGACGTCGACGGCGAGCCGCTGCCATTCGCACTGCGCGTGAAAAACATGCAGGAAAACAACTTTGACGCGCTGTTCGCACTGTGGGGCGCCGACTACAACGATCCGATGACATTCCTTGACATGTGGTTGTCCGACAACAAATCCTTCAACTATGTAGCATACAACAGCAAAGCGTATGACGATCTGGTCAAAGGCGCAGACAAAGAAGTCGACTTGGTGAAACGTTCGAAAATGCTGGTCGATGCCGAGAAGCAACTGATGGCCGATCTTCCGATTTCTCCGCTCTACTTCCGTACGAGACCTTACGCGAAGAAACCGAACGTAGAAGGCCTGATTTTGCCGCCTATGTCCAAAGAGTGGGAACTTAAATGGGTTTCCATTAAGTAATCCGTTTCTCCCGATGAACCATAGTAAGTAGTGGCTGATTCGTCAACGAGGGGGCCGTTCTGATCTTTGGAACGGCTCCGATTTTTTCTGTACGAAATTGCCCTCTGTTCGGAGGAAGCGGAGCTGCTTCGCAAACATAGTCTTGTCTTGGATCGGTCTATGCTTGCGAAGCAGTTCGGCTGTTTCCAATCGAGCCTTTTCGAGCCTTGCTGCTTGTCCTTGTTTGAATTAGTTCAGGAGGTGTACCATGCTTCGCTATTTGCTGCGTCGTTTGGGTTATATGGTAATTACCTTGTGGTTGGTTGTTACCTTCACATTTGTGTTGATGAAAAACTTGCCAGGGGACCCGTTCGGGGAAGATTCGCAAAAATTGACGATTGAGCAAAGAAAACTGCTCTATGCTCAATACGGTTTGGATCAACCGATTTGGAAGCAGTACCTGAAATACATGAATAACGTGATCCACGGCGATTTGGGCGTGTCCTTCCAGTTCCCGACGCGCAAAGTCACGGACATTATTCACCAAGCGTTTCCGGCTTCGCTGGAGCTCGGCTTGTGGGCGCTCGCGATTGCCATTACGGTAGGATTGGTTCTTGGCATTATTGCAGCTCTGAATCATAACAAAGGCCTTGATGTCACGGCGATGTTCACGGCAATTGTCGGTATCTCGATTCCATCCTTCGTTCTTGGGCCTTTGCTGTCTTATTTTGTCGGGGTGAAGCTGGGCTGGCTGCCTCCGGGGATGTGGACAGGGGCGTCATCCAGGATACTGCCTTCCATCGCCTTATCGTTCGGTACGATTGCCATCCTTGCCCGGCTCATGCGGACGTCTATGCTGGACGTGCTGAATCAGGACTACATCAAAACGGCGAAGGCCAAAGGCCTGTCCCAGCCGGCCATCGTTCTTAAGCATACGATCCGCAATGCGATCCTTCCGGTTGTTACGGTTCTGGGTCCCGTATTTGTCGGTCTGATCACCGGTACGCTGATTGTAGAGCAAATTTTCGTCGTACCGGGATTAGGTAAGCACTTTGTTCAATCCATTTATTCCAACGACTACACCATGATTACAGGATTGACCATTTTCTATGCGTTTATTCTTGTCATCGTGCTCTTTATTACCGATGTTGTTTACGGTTTGATTGACCCGCGCATTCGTTTGGTTAAGGGAGGTAGCAAGTAATGCAGATGTCCAAAGACCTGTTCCAGCCGGTTGTCCGAGAGCAAGTCGGCCGGGAAGCTGTCGTCCGCCCTTCCATGAACTATTGGCAGGATGCGTGGAGAAGGCTCAAGAAAAACAAGCTGGCCATGTTCGGCATGACAACGCTTGTCATCTTGATTTTGCTCGCTACGTTCGGACCGATTTTTTCGAGTTACGACTACGCGACGCAAAACTACGATATCAAAAACTTGCCGCCTTCCGGAGAGCACTGGTTCGGAACCGACGATTTCGGCCGCGACCTGTGGGTGCGCGTATGGTGGGGAACACGGATTTCACTCGCAATCGGGATTATTGCTGCGCTGCTAGACCTCGTATTCGGAGTTATTTACGGGGGCGTTTCGGCCTACTACGGAGGCCGGGTGGACGATATCATGCAGCGTATTATCGAAATCATTCACTCCATCCCGTTTCTGTTGATCTCGATCTTGCTGATCATCGTTATCGGACCTGGTTTCATGACGATCATCATCGCTTATGCCATTACCGGTTGGGTGCCAATGGCGCGGCTGGTCCGCGGTCAAGTTCTGACTTTGAAGGAGCAAGAGTACGTGCTGGCGGCCAGAACGCTGGGCGCAGGAGGCGCGCGCATTATTTTCCGCCATTTGGTACCGAATGCGCTTAGCTTGATTATCGTACAAATTACGTTTATCGTGCCTTCGGCCATTTTCGTCGAAGCGTTCCTGAGCTTTATCGGTCTCGGAATCCGCGTACCGCTTGCTTCGCTCGGTTCGCTGTTGTCTGACGGTGCCAACTCGATTCGTTATTTCCCGCATCGGGTTATTTTCCCGACGATTGTTTTCAGCTTGATCCTGATGAGCTTCAACCTGCTCGGTGACGGCCTTCGCGATGCGCTCGATCCGAAGATGAGGAAGTAAGGAGGGTGCCCAAATCATGAGCAAAAATATATTGGAGGTTCGCGACCTCAAAGTATCGTTTCGCACCTATGCCGGTGAAGTGCAAGCCGTTCGCGGCGTTTCCTTCGACCTCAAAAAAGGGGAAGTGCTCGCTATTGTAGGCGAATCCGGCTGCGGCAAATCGGTTACGGCCCAAACGATTATGCGGCTCATTCCGACGCCTCCGAGCATAATCAAGAGCGGATCGATCAAATTCGACGGCAAAACGGAAATTACCAAAATTTCAAATAAAGAAATGGAAAAAATCCGCGGTTCCGAAATGGGGATGATTTTCCAGGACCCGATGACTTCGCTTAACCCGACGATGACGATCGGGAAACAGATCGCCGAAGGGCTCATTAAGCATCAGGGTTTAAGCGCAAGCGACGCACGGAAGCGTGCAGTCGAGATTTTGAAAATGGTCGGCATTTCCAATCCGGAAGGCCGGATCAGCCAATATCCTCACGAATTTTCCGGTGGGATGCGCCAGCGTGTCATGATTGCCATCGCTCTTGCCTGCAATCCGAAACTGCTTATTGCGGACGAGCCGACAACGGCGCTTGACGTGACGATCCAGGCGCAAATTATCGAACTGATGAAGAAGTTGTCCGAGCAGACGCACGCCTCGATTATCGTGATTACGCATGACCTCGGGGTCGTTGCGGAGATGGCGCAGCGCGTCATCGTCATGTACGCCGGCAAAGTCGTGGAGCAGGGCACCGTAGACGAGCTGTTTTACGATTCGAAACATCCGTATACATGGGGCTTGCTTCGTTCCGTTCCACGTCTGGACCAGGACAAGGACGGCGAATTGGTGCCGATTCCGGGAACGCCGCCGGACTTGTTCGCCCCGCCGAAAGGCTGCGCTTTTGCAGCGCGTTGTCCTTACGCCATGAAAGCCTGTCTGGAAGTCGATCCTGAGCATACGAAGCTTTCCGAGACGCATTCGGCGGCCTGCTGGCTCCTGCATCCCGATGCGCCTAAAGTTGAGCGACCTGTAGAAGCTGGAGGTGCGGCACGATGAAGGGCAATCCGATTTTGGAAGTACGCGATTTGCAAAAACACTTTCACTTGGGCGGCGGCAAGACGTTAAAAGCCGTCGACAAGCTTAATATTTCGATCGCCCGGGGCGAAACGTTCGGCCTGGTAGGCGAGTCCGGCTGCGGCAAGTCGACAGCCGGACGGACAATCATCCGCCTTTATGAAGCGACGAGCGGCGAAGTGCTGTTCAATGGCGAGAATGTGCATAAGCTGCGCGGAAACAAGCTGCAAGAGTTCCGCCGTCATATGCAGATGGTATTCCAAGATCCGTACGCTTCCTTGAACCCGCGGATGACGGTTGGCAACATTATTGCCGAAGGACTCGACATTCATGGTCTTGCTGACGGCAAACAGCGCAAGCAGCGCGTTAGCGAGCTGCTTGATGCGGTGGGCCTGAACGAGGAGCATGCGAGCCGCTTCCCGCACGAATTTTCGGGCGGACAGCGTCAGCGGATCGGCATTGCCCGGGCGCTGGCGATCGAGCCTCAGTTCATCATTGCGGACGAGCCGATCTCCGCGCTGGACGTATCCGTTCAGGCGCAGGTCGTCAACCTGTTCAAGAAGCTGCAAAAAGAGCGCGGTCTGACCTACTTATTCATCGCGCACGATCTTGCGATGGTGAAGCATATTTCCGACCGTATCGGCGTTATGTATCTCGGCAAGCTGGTCGAGGTAACGACTTCCGAGGAGCTGTATGCGAATCCGCTGCATCCTTACACGCAATCGCTGTTGTCCGCAATCCCGATTCCGGACCCGGAGGTAGAGCGTACTCGCGAGAGGATCATTTTGGAAGGCGAAATTCCAAGCCCGCTGAACCCGCCGAGCGGTTGTCCGTTCCGTACACGTTGCCCGAAGGCGATGCCGGAATGCGCGGCCAGCATGCCGGAGTTCAAAGAAGTCCAACCCGGTCATTTTACGGCCTGCCATTTATATTAACCTTGAAAGCCTCTGCATGTGCAGGGGCTTTTTAAGTATAACGAAACGATCCGTATCAGTTTCCCCCACCTTTTGACGATTTCCCGGATCACGTGTAAAATAGTAATGCTCATGTTATTTACAAACCGGAAGCGACTTACATTTTAAAAGGAAGGGTGGCGGGCGGATTGCAGGTAGAAATAATGCAGTGGGATTCCGGCCAACCTTTGGCAGGCGATTATTCGGACCGTTTCGAAAAAGTAAGCGCGTTTTTCGATTACAATCCTTCGGATGCCGACTGTTGGGAGGCGCGTGCGGCTTGGATCGACCGCGAGCGGATTCATGGAGCTGATCGCCAGCGGCTTGCGGAAACGCTGTACCGGTTCAACGAACGGGCGGGGGCTTCGCCGGAAGCGCTTCGTTCGATCGAGCTGCTTAAGGATTCCCGAACACTGTGTATCGTAGGAGGCCAGCAGGCCAGTTTGTTTACCGGACCGCTGCTCGTTATATACAAGGCGATTACGCTGATTAGGGCGGCCCGCGAAGCTTCGGAGAAGCTGGGTCGGCCGGTGGTGCCGGTATTTTGGATTGCCGGGGAAGATCATGATTTTGATGAAGTAAACCATGTGGCGGTTCTGACGGCGGATCAGCAGCTCCAGAAGATCAAGCTGCAGCATCCGACCGGCTTGCGCACCTCCGTCAGCCGGACGCCAATCTCGCCGGAGCAGTGGGGCGAGGCGTTGGCTGCCTTTGAACAGACGCTTATGCCTACGGAGTTCAAAGAGGGGTTGATGGAAGCGCTGCGCTCGTCGATCGACGGGGCCGTCTCCCTGACGGACAGCTTTGCGCGCCTCCTCTCCGCTTGGTTCGGACGGGACGGGCTTGTGCTGGTCGATTCGGACGCCCCGGAGCTGCGGCGGCTCGAAAGCCCGATGTTCCGCCGATTGACGGAGCAAAGCGGTTCGATTAACGAAGCGCTGCTGCAGGGGCAAGAAAAGCTGCAGGCAGTGGGATATGTACCGCAGGCGGACGTTGCTGGCAACGGCGCGAACTTATTCGTCTTCGACGAACAGGGCGAACGCATCCTGCTTTACGCGGACGCAGAAGGCGGCTACACGGACCGCAAGGGGGAACGCCGCTTCGGCCGGGAGCAGCTTTTGCAGTGGGCGGAGGAGGCCCCGGAGCGGCTGAGCAACAACGTGATGACGCGACCGCTGATGCAGGACTATTTATTCCCCGTACTCGGAACCGTATTGGGACCTTCGGAGATCGCTTATTGGGCGCTGACGCGCGAAGCGTTTCATACGGTGGGCATGCGGATGCCGATCGTTCTTCCTCGTCTGGGCTTCACCCTTGTGGAAGGCACGATCCAGAAAAACATGCAGAAGTACGGGCTTGCCATCGACGATGCGCTGTACCGCTTGGATGAGAAGCAGCAGGCGTGGCTTCGGGAGCAAGACCAGCTTCAACTCGAAGCTCGCTTTGCCGAGGTGAAAGAGCAATTTCGCGCCAGCTACGAGCCGTTGATCGGAGCGATAGCCGCCATCAATCCCGGATTGCAAAAATTAGGCGAAACGAATCTGGGGAAAATTATCGAGCAAATCGATTTCTTGCAGCACAAAGCGGATGACGGCCTTCGTGCGCAGTATGAGGCAGGGCTTCGGCAATTCGCCCGCATCGGGCTCTCCGTGCTGCCTGACGGCAAGCCGCAGGAGCGGGTGTATAATCCGCTCGCGTATTTGAACAAATACGGCGACGGCTGGATGAGGGAACTCGTGGAAGTGCCTTTGCCACTGGACGGGAAGCATCGTATATGTTACATGTAATACGTAGAGAATTCATGATCCAAGGAGGACGTTACCGATGGCAAGTACGATCGACCGCAGCATTATCCGCGACATTGCGCTCGCGCCGGAAGGACATTTGAAGATCGATTGGGTGAACGCTCACATGCCGGTGCTTAACCGCATCCGCGAGCAATTCGAGAAGGAACAGCCGTTTAAAGGGCTGAAAGTCGCCATATCGCTTCACTTGGAAGCCAAAACGGCCTATTTGGCCAAAGTGGTTCAAGCCGGCGGCGCCGAAGTAACCATTTGCGGCAGCAATCCGCTGTCCACGCAGGACGACGTATGCGCGGCGTTGGTAGAGGACGGCATCACGGTATTCGCGAAGTACAACCCGGAGCCAAAGGAATACAAGGAGCTGTTGATCAAGACGCTTGAAACCGAGCCGGATCTGATCATTGACGACGGCGGAGATTTGGTAACCATTCTCCACTCCGAGCGCAAAGATCTGCTGAAAAACGTGCGCGGGGGCGCGGAAGAAACGACGACGGGCATTCTTCGCCTGAAATCGCTGGAGAAGGACGGCCAGCTCCAATTCCCGATGGTTGCGGTCAACGACGCGTTCTGCAAATACTTGTTCGATAACCGTTACGGTACGGGCCAATCCGTTTGGGACGGCATCAACCGGACGACGAACCTCGTCGTTGCGGGGAAAACGGTCGTCGTCGTCGGCTACGGCTGGTGCGGCAAGGGCGTGGCAATGCGCGCCAAAGGGCTCGGCGCCAACGTCATCGTGACGGAAATCGACGCCATCAAAGCGGTTGAAGCTTACATGGACGGCTTTGCGGTCATGCCGATGAGCGAAGCGGCCAAGGTGGGCGATTTCTTCGTAACGGTAACGGGCAACCGGGACGTCATCCGCGGGGAGCATTACAAAGTCATGAAGGACGGAGCCATCCTGTCCAACGCCGGTCACTTCGACGTGGAAGTAAACAAGCCGGAGCTGGAGGCCATGGCCGTATCCGTACGGACGGTTCGCCGCAACATCGAAGAGTACACGCTTCAAGACGGACGCAAATTTTACATTTTGGCTGAAGGACGTCTTGTCAACCTGGCTGCAGGCGACGGGCATCCGGCGGAAATCATGGACATGACGTTCGCACTTCAGGCGATGTCTCTGAAGTACGTGAACGAGAACTACAAGCAAATCGGCCGCAAGGTCGTCAACGTGCCTTACGAGCTGGATGAGCAGGTGGCCCGCTTCAAGCTGGCTTCGCTCGGCATCGGCATCGACACGCTGACCGAAGAGCAAAAAGCATACTTGGACAGCTGGGCGGAGCATTAATCCGCATCCGGCTATCGAATCTCCCTTTGATGCAGCAGTGTCAAAGGGAGATTTTTTTGTTGAGAGTTGTCATAAAATTGAAACAATGGAAAACCTCTTCGCGTCTAGGGAATAACGCAGCGTTCAGCGGCTGTGGGTCAGACAAAGAAGGGGGAGGCAATATGCGAAAAGTAGGGGAAGGGACTGCGCCGAAGCAGCGCTTGCTGCGGCAGGTGCGTGGAGCCGGGGCGGTTCTGCTGCTGGCCGGATGGCTTGCAGGCTGCAATGCCGTTTCATCCGATTCGACGGCTTCGGAAAAGTTGCCTGTCGGCGATCAGAAAATGGCGCAAAATGGCGGCGCAGAATCGCGTGCAAGCAAAGAAAGTCCTGCTGGCTCACCAGGCCAGGCGGCCGATTCGAATGCAGCGAAGCCTGCCGCAGGCGCAAGTTTGACGGGAGAAACGGCGCCTGAGACATCCGAGGCGTTCAACCGCAAAATCATCTACAAAGCAAATTTGGTCATGCAGGTGGATAAGTATCAAGAGGCGCAAGCGAAAATACACGAGGCGGTCAAGCAGTCGGGCGGCTACATTTTGCAGTTCAACGAGAATGCTTCTACTTTGGAAAAAAGCGGTACATTCGTCATCAAGGTACCGGCGACCGGCTTCCAATCGCTGCTGGCGCTGCTTGAACAGATTCAGCCGACGATGCAGAAAAACTTGCAGGGTCAGGATGTGACGGAGGAGTATGTCGATCTCGCCGCGCGTTTGAAAGCAAAGCAGGTCGTAGAGAGCCGGCTGATCGCTTTTATGGAAAAGGCTGCGAAAACCGACGAGCTGCTTGCTTTCTCCAACGAGCTTGGCAAGGTTCAGGAAG
This sequence comes from Paenibacillus tyrphae, assembly GCF_024158745.1. Classification (GTDB taxonomy): domain Bacteria; phylum Bacillota; class Bacilli; order Paenibacillales; family NBRC-103111; genus Paenibacillus_G; species Paenibacillus_G tyrfis_A. The sequence continues at coordinate 170,709 of NZ_JAMZAW010000011.1, forward strand.
AAATCGAGCGAATTAAAGGGCGTATGCGGTACTTGGAGCAAAACGTAGCCATGTCGACCATCGAGCTGAAGCTGACGCAAAAAACTAGCTCCGCCGAGGTTATTCAGGCGCGCGGTCAGGAGCCGCTAGGGCAGCGGGCGGCAGAAGCGTTGAGCGGAACTTTGGCGGTACTCGGCGTTTTGCTTCAGTGGTTGTTCGTGTTTATGGCGGGGGCGCTCCCGGTAATCCTGCTGTTGATGTTGATCGGCATTCCCGTCTGGCTCCTGCGCAAACGGCGCAAGGAGAAGCTGGTGGACATTCGTGCGCGGCTGGCCGGGGACCCGCCGCCTGAGGCGCGGCCGTTCGAGCGTTCGTCCCTTCCGGAGCAAGCCGGGGAGAATACGGAACCGCCCCGGGACAAAACAGAATAACCGAAAAAAATCCTGCGGTCGTCTATTGACGAAGCAGGATTTTTTGTTAACGTGACGAATCATTACTGTACAAGTGGTGGAAAGTGGGGTAAAGTGGAGGAAAGGGGGTGGCGAGTGGTGTTCATGGGGGAGTATCAACATACTGTTGACGAAAAAGGCCGGATGATCGTGCCGGCCAAATTTCGCGAAGCCCTGGGAACATCATTCATCGTCACTCGCGGTCTGGACCAATGTTTATTCGTTTATCCCATGAACGAGTGGGCGGTGCTGGAGCAGAAGCTCAAAGCGCTGCCGCTCATGAAGTCTGACGCTCGCGCCTTTACCCGGTTCTTTTTCTCCGGCGCCACCGAATGCGAGCTGGACAAGCAGGGCAGGGTCAACCTGCCGAACAATCTGATCGAGCACGCCAAGCTGGAGAAAGATTGTGTCGTTATCGGCGTTTCCAATCGGGTGGAGATTTGGAGCAAGTCGATCTGGGAAAACTACTTCCAGCAATCGGAGGAATCGTTTGCCGAAATTGCGGAGAAACTGGTCGATTTTAACTTTGATCTATAACCCCCGGGAAAAGCCGGCGTAGGAGGAGCAGCAGGATGTTTCATCATGTGACTGTACTTAAGCAAGAAGCAGTGGAAGGATTACATATAAAATCGGACGGCGTCTATGTCGATTGTACGCTTGGCGGAGCAGGACACAGCTACGAGATCGCTTCGCGACTCGGGCCGGAGGGCCTGCTTATCGCCTTCGATCAAGACGATGCGGCGCTAGCCAATGCCAGGGAACGGCTCGCTCCGGTCATGGACCGGGTGCAACTGATCCGCAGCAACTTTCGCCATTTGGAGCGGGAGCTTGCCCAAGTGCCGCGCGCTTTGCGAGACGGACGTCCGCAGGTGGACGGGATTTTGTTCGACTTGGGCGTGTCGTCTCCGCAGCTCGACGAGGCTGACCGCGGCTTCAGCTACAATCATGACGCCGAACTGGACATGCGCATGGATCGGACGGCTCCGCTGACGGCGAAAGACATCGTCAACGATTGGCCGGAGCAGGAGATTGCGCAAATTTTGTTCGAGTATGGGGAAGAAAAGTTCTCGCGCCGTATCGCGGCGACAATAGCGGCCGCTCGCGCCAAGGCTCCGATCGAAACGACGGGACAACTCGTCGACTTGATCAAGGAATCGATACCCGCAGCGGCGAGGCGTACCGGACCGCATCCGGCCAAGCGCAGCTTTCAAGCGCTGCGGATCGCCGTGAACGACGAACTCGGCGCCTTCGAGGACGCGCTGGAGCAAACCATCCGTTGTCTGGCTCCGGGAGGCCGGGCTGCGGTCATTACCTTTCATTCGCTCGAAGACCGGATATGTAAACAAACGTTTTCCAAATATGTGGCCAAGTGCACGTGCCCGCCCGACTTTCCGATGTGCGTGTGCGGATCTGCCGGTATCGTTAAATTGGTGAACCGCAAGCCGATCGAAGCCGGGGCGGAAGAGCTCGAAGCGAATCCGCGCGCGCGCTCGGCCAAGCTGAGAATCGCGGAAAAACTGACGAACTGAGGGGGAAAGCATCTTGCCGGCTTATATTCAAGGGAATTTAGCAGTTGAACAGCGGACCGAGAACAAAGTCAAAGTCAAGGAAACGAAAAAGATCGTATACCGGAACAAAACGTTGCCGGTACAAGAAAAGCTGCTCTATTTGTTTACGGTTGCCGTCTGCGTCGTCGTTGCGGGTGTCATCATTTGGCGTTATGCGCAAATTTACGAGATGAGCTCCAGCATTCAAACCATTGAGAAGAAAATCGCCAACCTGGAAGCGGAGAACAGCATTCTTAAACAAAAGGTCGATGCGCTCTCCGATCATCAGCGTCTTGAGGAAGAAGCCCGTAGCCGCGGCTATAGCGTAGCGGATCCGAATCAGACGAAGCCCCAGGGATCAACCAAGTCTTCGGGACAAAGCGTTGCTTCCAAAACGCCTCCGGCTGGTGGAGCCGCATCCAAAAAAACAAAGGATCAACCCTGATCTGTCCGTTGGAATAGGGAGGATATACGATGACAAAAAAGGTAAAATTGCGTTCGTTAATCATCGGGGGGGGATTCACCCTCCTTTTTGTTGTCCTGATCACCCGCATCTATTGGGTGCAAGTCGTCGATGGCGCCAGACTGGTCACGGAGGTTAAAGACAATCAATGGTCGAAAGAGAAGGCCATTCAGCCGGTCCGCGGCAGTATTTTTGACCGGTACGGCAAGGTGCTTGCGGAAGATTCCCCGGCGTTCACCCTGGCCTTGGTTCCCAAGACGATTAAAGACAATAATAATCAGGAAGAAATTGTAAAAGGTTTGGCGAGTATTTTGGCGGGCTCCGGCGATCCCGCGATCATCCCGGCGCTGGAAGACAAAATCCGCAAGCGCTTGGAAACCAAGCGGGAATGGACGCTGAAGGACCAGATTGAAATCCGCAACGAAGGCTGGAAGATCGACACGGAGACGGCCGATAAAATCAATAAATTCGTGCAAGATTTGCAGTCGAAACTTCCCAAAAAGAACACGCCGGTAGGTATTGTGCTTGTACCCGAAATCAAGAGGTTTTATCCGGCAGGCCAGTTGGCCGCCCATCTGATCGGTTACAGCAATAAGGAAGGCAAGCCGGTGATGGGGATCGAAGCCCAGCTCGACAACTATTTGAAAGGCGTTCCGGGCTTTCTGAACTATGAAAAAGACCGCTACGGCGTTGAGCTGACGGGTTCGAAAAGCCGGTACCAGCCTGCAGTGAACGGCAGCAACGTACAGTTGACCATCGATAAAAACATTCAATTTTACATCGAGAGTGCGCTGCAGAAGACGTATGACAAATGGCATCCGAAAAGTCTTACCGCGATTGCGGTCGATCCGAAAACAATGGAAATTCTTGGGCTTGCGAACATGCCGACGTTTAATCCGAATAAATACGGTGAAACGAAAAACCAATCGGATTTCATCAATCATGCCGTAGCCTCGCAATATGAACCGGGCTCGACGTTCAAGATTGTTGCCCTGGCGGCAGCGGTACAGGAAGGCGTATTTTTTCCGGAAGACAAATATCAGTCCGGCAAAATTATCGTAGCGGACCGCGAGCTGCACGACCACAACGTCGTCGGTTGGGGCAGAATTTCGTACCTTGAGGGTCTGAAACGTTCAAGTAACGTAGCGTTCGTGAAGCTTGGTCTCGAGAAGCTTGGGCCGGACAAGCTGCGGCAGTATATCGATAATTTTGGATTCGGCGCCAAGACGGGCGTCGATATCCCCGGTGAAGTTGCGGGCCGAGTCAAAATGCAGTATGCGCCGGAGTACGCAACGGCGACCTACGGTCAAGGGTTAACCAGCACCATGATCCAGCAAACAGCGGCTTACGCTGCGATTGCAAACGGCGGCAAGCTGATGTGGCCGCATGTCATCAAGCAGATCACGAACCCGGACACGGGGGAAGTCATCGAGAAGTACGACCCGAAGGTTATCCGCGAGGTCGTAACGCCGGAGACGGCAAAACAGGTTGGCGAATATTTAGAGCAGGTCGTGTCGGACCAGGAGAAAGGAACGGGACGCAAGGCATATATCGAGGGCTACCGGGTAGCAGGCAAGACAGGTACCGCAAACTTCGTGCTGCCGGGTCAAGTCAAATATGCTGATGGACGATGGATGGTTTCCTTCATCGGCTACGCGCCTCTGGAGGACCCGCAGATATTAGTAGCCATTATGGCAGACGATCCCGATCTCGGCGGCAACTATCATTTGGGGAGCGATGTAACCGCACCTGCTTTTAAAGAAATCGTATCGCAATCGCTGCGGTCTATGGGAATTGCGCCGAGCACCACCGTGCAGCAAACCTCCCAGCCGACGGAAAAAGCGCCGCAGGGCAAGATGCCGGATCTGACCGATCAGTCGTTGGACGAGGCCAAAGCGGCCATGAACAAGTTCGGCATTTCCGTCGAGCCGATCGGTCAAGGGCCGAAGGTCATCTCCCAATCTCCGCTGCCAGGTACCGAAATCGGCGGGGCGCAGCGAATGTATGTACTGATGCAGGAGGGCGAGGATGTTCCGGTGCCTAACTTGTCCGGGAAATCGCTTCGCGATGCCTTGGAGGTATGCTCTTTCCTTAAGGTTCGCTGCCAGTCGACCGGCGAAGGGTATGTGTCGGATCAGGCGCTGGAAGGCTCCGGCGATTCGCGGGTGCTCACTTTGCAGTTGAAATCGTATAAGGATCTGCAGGAAACTGCGGTAGCCGGCAAGACGGACAAGTCCGACAAGTCGGATAAATCCGATAAATCGGGCAAATCCGATAAAACGACGAAGGCGGATTCGTCCTCGGCCAAGACAACGGGCGACAGCGGAAAGTCAACCGCCGGCAAGAAGAATACCGACTCCGTTAAGCAAACTGCCGACGGCGGGTCCAAAAAAACGGCATCGGCGCAGCCATAGCTTGTTCTAACCCCTGGTTGTCCTGAATAGGGATGATATGAAACGATTCTCTTTCAGGAAGGGGAAGAGCGGGCATGAGGGCATCGAACGTAACGGTTCGCCGTCGGTTGTTCGCCGCGCTGATTGTCGGAACGGCTATTTTTCTGGCCTTGGCGGTGCGGCTCGCGTACGTGCAAATCTGGCTCGGACCGGAACTGTCGGATAAAGCGGAAGATTCATGGCGCCGCGACATTCCCGTCACGGCCAAGCGGGGGGAAATCCTGGACCGGAACGGGGCGCAGCTCGCTTACAACATAAGTTCGCCTACGGTGATGGCCATTCCGGCGCAAATTCAAGATCCTTTGGCAACGGCGGCCAAGCTGGCGGCGGCGCTGGATGCAAGCCAAGAGACGATTTACAAGCAGCTGACGACGAGAGCGTCCAGCGCCTATATCAAGCCGGCCGGCCGCAAAATCACGCAGGAAAAAGCCAAGGAAATCCGCGATATGAAGCTTCCCGGCATCGTTGTGACCGAGGATAATAAGCGATACTATCCGTTCGGGAGTTTGGCTGCGCATGTGCTCGGCTTTACCGGGATTGATAATCAAGGATTGACGGGCATAGAATTGAAGTATAACCGAACATTGACGGGCATAGGGGGCAGTATCTCGTATTTGGCCGACGCCGCAGGCAAGTCGATGCCCGGATCGACCGACGAGTACAAGAAGCCGCTCGACGGCCTGAACCTTCAACTGACGATCGACAGTAACATTCAAGCCATCATGGAACGCGAGCTGGATCAGGCGATGCTGAAATACCAGCCGAACCATGTCATCGCGATTGCCATGGACCCGAATAACGGAGAGATTTTGGCGATGGGGTCGAGGCCGGGCTACGAGCCGGGTAACTATAAGGCGTATCCGGTGGAGAACTACAACCGGAATTTGCCGATTTGGATGACCTACGAACCGGGCTCCACCTTCAAGATTATTACGCTTGCAGCAGCACTAGAGGAGAAAAAGGTTAGCTTGGCGGAAGGTTTTTTCGATCCGGGAGCGATTGAGGTGGCGGGCGCTCGGCTGCGGTGTTGGAAGCGAGGCGGGCATGGCAGCGAAACGTTTCTGCAGGTGGTGGAAAATTCCTGCAACCCGGGCTTCGTGGTGATGGGCCAAAGGCTTGGCAAAGAGAAGCTTTTCGAGTATATTAATAACTTCGGGTTCGGTAAAAAAACGGGGATCGATCTCGGCGGCGAAGAAAACGGAATTATGTTCAAGCCGTCGCGGGTCGGTCCGGTTGAACTGGCCACCACATCGTTCGGGCAAGGGGTCTCCGTCACGCCGATTCAGCAAATTACGGCCGTAGCCGCAGCCGTGAACGGCGGCAAGCTTTTTAAGCCTCATGTGGCGAAGGCTTGGTATAACCCGGATACCGGAGCGCTGGTCGAGGAGATAAAGCCGGAGCTTGTGCGCGAGGTGATCTCCGAAGCGACTTCCAAGCAGGTACGTGAGACGCTGGAGAGCGTCGTGGCGAACGGAACCGGGCGCAATGCGTTCATTGACGGCTATCGGGTAGGAGGAAAGACGGGGACGGCGCAAAAGGTCGTGAACGGACGCTATTCCGCGAGTGAGCACATCGTCTCCTTCATCGGATTTGCTCCGGCCGACGATCCGAAAGTCGTCGTATACGCCGCGGTTGACAATCCCCAGGGCATCCAGTTCGGCGGATTGGTCGCAGCTCCGCTCGTCAAGGGAATTATGGAGGACACGCTTCGTTATATGAAGGTTCCGCCGCGCAAAGATCAAATGGACCGCAAATACGTGTACGGCGATACGAAAATCGTGGAAGTGCCGAATCTGGTAGGCATGAGTATCACGGATATTTACGAGAACATGAATATGAATTTTCAACTGGCGAAATCCGGCACAGGCGCTACTGTGATCAGCCAGGTGCCGAAAGCCGGGACCCGGGTGGAACAAGGCACGACGATTCGGATTTATTTGTCCGATGCGAGCCCGCCGGGAAGCGGGAAACCGTAGGCGCAGTGAAGGCTGACGCATCGATGAAAGTACGGTAACATTTGGGGAAATGGGCTTTTCAGCACGCATTTTTTTGTCCATAATGATACCATGTGCAAAAAACGGAGGGGGACACAACATGCAACTGAAGGAGCTGGCAGCCCAGCTTGCCGTCAGCCGGATAATCGGTGACGGCGATACCCATATTCACGGTCTCGCGGCCGATTCCCGCAAGGTCCGGCCCGGAGATTTGTTTTTCTGCGTACCCGGCCTGAAGACGGACGGTCACGACTATGCCGGGCGGGCGGTTGCGCAGGGAGCTGCGGCTTTGGTTGCGGAACGGGAGATTGAAGCGGACGTCCCCGTGCTGCTGGTGAAACAGGTGCGTTACGCGATGGCGGCATTAGCCTGCCATTTCTACGGATATCCTAGCCGGGAGCTGAAACTCATCGGTGTGACGGGAACGAACGGCAAAACGACGACAACCTATTTATTGGAAAAAATATTATCGGACCAAGGTTTTCAAACCGGATTAATGGGGAATATCCATGTGAAAATCGGTGCTGTCCGTCATCCGAACGAAAAGAACAATACGCAAGAGGCGATTGAGCTTCAGCGTATTTTGCGCGATATGGCCGATGCGGGAACCGATTACTGCATCATGGAAGTTTCTTCGCACGGCCTCGATATGGGGCGGGTGAACGGCTGCCGGTTCCGTACCGGCCTGTTTACGAACTTAACGCAGGATCACTTGGATTACCACGGGACGATGGAGCGTTACCGGGAGGCCAAGGGGCTGTTGTTCTCCAGGCTCGGGAACGAATTCGCGCCGGCTGCCGATCAGCGCCAATATGCGGTGCTGAACGGAGACGATCCGGCCTCTGACTACTTTGCCAAGCATACGCCGGCACAGACGATCGTATACGGCATAGACAATCCGGCTGCCGACGTGAGGGCGGAGAATATTGAAATAACCGCCAAAGGCACCAAGTTCCGCTGCGTCACCTACCGCGGAACGGCCGAGGTGAAGATGCGGCTGGTCGGCCGGTTCAACGTGTACAACGCGCTCGGCGCCATCGCCGCAGCACTGGCGGAAGGGCTCGAGCTGGAGCGGATTATCGCCAGCCTCGGCAGCATGGCTTCCGTCGAAGGGCGGATGGAGATTGTGGATGCGGGGCAAGAGTCTCTTGTGCTGGTCGATTATGCCCATACACCGGACGGCCTGGAGAACGCGCTCTCGACGATCCGGCAGTTTGCGGAAGGCAAAGTATATTGCGTATTCGGCTGCGGCGGGGATCGCGACCGCGCCAAACGCCCGCTGATGGGAGGCGTGGCCGTTAAATATAGCGACTACATCTTCGTTACTTCCGACAATCCGCGCACCGAAGATCCGGAAAGCATCCTACGGGATATCGAACCGGGGCTTGTCGAAGCCGGCTGGGACAAAGAGCGTTACGAGCTGATCGCCGACCGCAGACAGGCCATTCAAAAAGCGATTGCCCGGGCAACCTCTAAGGATGTAGTATTGATTGCGGGAAAAGGGCACGAAACGTATCAAGATATCCAAGGCGTCAAGCATCCGTTTGACGACCGGCTGGTAGCGGAAAACGCGATAAGGAGACGGTTGCAGTGATCAGACGTACGTTGGCCGAGATTGCCGTCATGGCCGGAGGAGCTTTGGCGCAAGGAACGCCCGGCGATGCCATGATTCACGGCGTTTCGAAGGATACGCGCACTCTCGCGGAAGGCAGCTTGTATGTGCCGCTGATCGGAGAGTCGTTCGACGGGCATGAGTTTGCCGATGCCGCTTTCGAACGGGGCGCTGCCGCAGCGCTGTGGCAGACGGACCGTCACAACCCGCCGCAGGGCAAGCCGCTGATTCTCGTGGACGATACGCTGTCGGCGCTGCAGCGTCTGGCCCAAGCCTATCGCCGTCAGCTGAAGGTACGCGTTGTCGGCATCACCGGCAGCAATGGCAAAACGACGACAAAGGATATGACGGGAGCCGTGCTGGCCACGGCATTCCGTGTGCATAAAACGGCAGGGAACTATAACAATCACATCGGTCTTCCGCTCACCTTGCTGGAGCTGGATGAGGATACCGAGATCGCCGTCCTTGAGATGGGCATGAGCGGGCGGGGTGAGATCGAGCTGCTGTCCCGGCTCGCCGAGCCGGAGCTAGCCGTCATCACGAATATCGGAGATGCGCATCTGCTGCAGCTCGGCTCACGCACCGAAATCGCTCGAGCCAAAACGGAAATTTTGGCAGGACTTCTGCCCGGCGGCGCACTGATCTATCATGGGGATGAGCCTCTGATAGAGGAGGTTCTGCCGGAGTTGGCCCGGCCCGGACGAATGAAGGCGAACGGCTATGCCAAAGTCCGCTTCGGAGCGGACGCGTCCAACGATCTGTACCCTCTGGAAATGAAGCTTGATGCAAAAGGAACGCACTTTGTAGTTAACACCGATCCGGAAGTTCCTTTCTATATTCCGCTGCTCGGGGGACATAATGTGATCAACGCGTTGGCGGCGATTGCCGTCGGGAAGTATTTCGGGCTGGATGCGGCGCGGATGGCTGAGGGCTTGCAATCGCTGGTCGTTACCGGAATGCGGATCGAAGTGTCGCAGGCGCCTTCCGGATTGACTGTGTGGAATGACGCCTACAACGCTTCTCCGACTTCGATGAGGGCCGCGCTTTCGCTTCTGCACGAGGCGACGGGCTATAGCCGCAAATTCGCGGTGCTCGGCGATATGCTCGAGCTCGGTCCCGAAGAGGCGGAATTTCACCGGGATATCGGCCGTTTCATCAATCCCGACGCGGTTGAGGCGGTATATCTTTACGGCCCGCTTACCCGGCATATCGCCGAGGGGGCGAGGGAGCGGTTTCCGGCGGAGCGCGTCCGGCATTTTGAAGATAAAGAGGAGCTGGCCCGTGCGCTCGGTCAGGCTGCCGCAGCGCGCGACGTCGTGCTGATCAAAGGCTCGCGCGGTATGCGGATGGAGCAGGTGGCATCGTTTTTAATGCAATTGGGGGGATAGTCCGGTGGATTTTCAAATTGTCATGATCACGCTCGGCGTGGCCTTTTTGCTTGCGGTCATTATGGGACCTTTATGCATTCCGCTTCTTCGCAGACTCAAATTCGGGCAGCAGATTCGTACCGAAGGGCCGCAAGCGCATCTGAAGAAAGCGGGCACGCCAACGATGGGCGGGATCATCATCATGCTGGCGCTGGCGCTCGCCGTGCTGCGTTTCGGAGAAAAAAACATCGAGACGCTTATTCTCATTATCGCATCGCTTGGATACGGCTTTATCGGATTTTTGGACGATTATATTAAAATTTTGTTCAAGCGCTCGCTCGGCTTGACGGCCAGACAAAAGCTGTTCGGGCAACTCGCCGTCTCGCTCATCGTATGTATCCTGCTGGTGCAGACCGGACATAACACGGACATCCGGATCCCTTATATCGGTTTTTCGTTTGATATCGGCTGGTTGTACTTCCCGTTCGTCGCTTTCCTGATGCTAGGCACGTCCAATGCGGTGAACTTTACGGACGGTCTGGACGGTTTGCTGGCCGGAACAAGCGCGATCGCGTTCGGCGCTTATGCGATCATTGCTTTGAATAACTCGCAGCCAAATCTCGCGATCTTCTGTGCCGCGATGGTCGGCGCCGTGCTCGGATTTCTGGTATTCAACGCTCACCCCGCCAAAGTGTTCATGGGGGATACCGGTTCGCTCGGCATCGGCGGAGGATTGGCGGCCGTGGCGATTTTGACCAAAGCGGAAATTTTGCTTGCGCTGATCGGCGGCGTGTTCGTGGTCGAAATGTTATCGGTCATCATTCAAGTCGTCTCCTTCAAGACGAGGGGGAAACGGGTGTTCAAAATGAGCCCGATTCACCATCATTTCGAATTGACAGGCTGGTCGGAGTGGCGCGTGGTCATTTCGTTCTGGACGGCGGGGCTGATTTTGGCCGGTATTGGACTTTATATTAACGAGGTGTTGTAGGCATGGACCATCCCGCTCAGTACCGCGGCCGTCAGGTCGTCATCCTAGGTCTTGCGCGCAGCGGCGTTGCAGTCGCCAAATTGTTTCACGAGAACGGCGCGGTCGTCGCCGTCAACGATAAGAAAGAACGCCATTTATGCCCTGAGGCCGCCGAGTTGGAGGCTCTGGGTATTTCTGTTGTTTGCGGGAGCCATCCCGAAGGGCTTATACACGAGAGCATTGCGCTCGTCGTGAAAAATCCCGGCATTCCTTACACGATCGAACCTGTAAAGCGGGCGGCCGAGCTGGGAATCGAAGTGGTGACCGAGGTCGAAGTCGCCTATCATATTTGCAAGGCGCCGATGATCGCCATAACCGGCTCCAACGGCAAGACGACCACGACGACGTGGACCGGTCTTATGCTCGAAGCCGGCGGATTAAAGCCGATCGTCGCCGGTAACATCGGACGTGCCTTGACGGAAGCCGCTTTGGAAGCCGAAGCGGACAACCGGATGGTGGTCGAGCTGAGCAGCTTTCAGCTCAAAGGAACGCGTGCGTTCCGTCCGGCCGTAGGGGCGCTGCTAAACGTGTACGAGACGCATCTCGATTATCACGGGACGATGGACGATTACGTCGTCTCCAAGACGAAGCTGTTTGCGAACCAAACGGAAGCGGACACGGCCGTGCTAAACTGGGACAACCCGGTCTGCCGCCAAACGACTGACTCGATTCGTTCCTCGGTGCTGCCTTTTTCCGTACGCGAGGAGCTGTCTTACGGATTGTTCGTGCAGCCTCCGCTTGCCGCCGGGGATGAAGACACGGTACATACGATCGTTTACCGCGATAAAGACGGGCAAACGCACCGTATCCTGCCGGTACGGGAGCTCGGAATACCGGGCAGCCACAATGTGGAAAATGCGCTGGCAGCCAGCGCCATGGCCGTCGCTTCCGGAGTGAAGCTGGAAACGATCGCCCGGGTGCTGAAGGAGTTCCGCGGTGTGGAGCACCGGCTTGAATATGTGGCGCAGAAGGGCGACGTGCTCTTTTATAACGATTCCAAAGCGACGAATCCTACGGCAACGATCAAAACGATTGAATCGTTCAAGCAGGACATTGTTTTGATTGCGGGGGGGCTTGATCGCGGATCGGATTACATGGAATTGCTGCCCGCGTTCCAGAGCCGGGTGAAAGGCCTCGTCGCCTTCGGAGAGACAAAGGAAAAAATCGTCCGTGTGGCGCGCCTTGCAGGCATGAGCCGGATAGAAACCGTCGATACTGCTGCTAAGGGTGCACAGGAAACCGTGGAGGAAGCGGTAAGGCAGGCGCAGGCGCTGGCGAAACCCGGCGATGTGGTGCTGCTCTCGCCCGCCTGCGCAAGTTGGGACATGTTTTCTTCTTACGAGGAGAGGGGAAGCATGTTTAAGGAGTCCGTGCATAACCTGTAAAAGGGGGGAACAAGCCCTGTCAGCCGACAGGACTGATCCAACGTGAGAGGTCCCTTCCCAGATTACCGAGAGGTAGAGGTGTGGGCGGTATGGTGAAAGCACGTTCGACTCCGGATTGGATGATGTTGGGCTCCACGCTGCTGCTGCTTGCCGTAGGCGTGGTTATGGTGTACAGCGCCAGCGCGGTGCTTGCGTTTCGCGAGTTCGGCGACTCGCTGTACTATTTGAAACGTCAAGCGCTATTTGCGGCGCTCGGTATCGCAGCGATGATTTTTACGATGAACACCGATTATTGGATCTGGAAAAAATATGCCAAAGTCATTTTGATTGCCTGCTTCATCCTGCTGGTCGCGGTGCTTATTCCGGGCATCGGGGTCGTTCGCGGAGGAGCGCGCAGCTGGCTCGGGATCGGTTCGTTCGGGATTCAGCCGTCCGAATTTATGAAAATGGGCATGATTGTGTTTTTGTCCAAATGGTTGTCCGAGCAGCAGAGTTCCATTACGCATTTTTCCCGGGGGCTGCTGCCGCCGCTTGGCCTCGTCGGCCTCGCTTTCGGAATCATCATGCTGCAGCCCGATCTGGGAACGGGGGCCGTGCTGGTCGGCGCCTCATTGCTGATCATCTACACGACGGGAGCCCGGCTGCTGCATTTATCGTATCTCGGGCTGGTCGGTATTCTCGGGTTTGTCGGCTTGATTATTGCGGCGCCCTATCGGCTGCAGCGGATTACCGCTTTTCTCGACCCGTGGCAGGACCCGCTTGGCGCGGGTTATCAAGCGATTCAATCGCTTTACGCGATTGGTCCCGGGGGGCTGGTCGGCCTCGGTCTGGGCATGAGCCGGCAAAAGTACAGTTATTTGCCCGAGCCGCAGACGGACTTTATCTTTTCCATCATTGCAGAGGAGCTCGGCTTTATAGGCGGTTCCTTTGTACTGCTGCTGTTCACCCTGTTGGTCTGGCGGGGGCTGCGTACGGCAATTACCGCGCCGGATACGTTCGGCAGTCTGCTTGCGACGGGCATCGTCGGCATGATCGCCGTGCAGGTCATCATCAACATCGGCGTCGTGATCGGCATGTTTCCCGTCACCGGCATAACTTTGCCGCTAATCAGCGCCGGCGGCTCTTCGCTAACGTTGATGCTGACCTCGATCGGCGTGCTATTGAACATTTCCCGTTATTCGAGGTGACCTTCCTTTATGAAAAAAATCGTCTTCACCGGCGGCGGTACGGCCGGTCATGTGACGCCGAATTTGGCGGTTATGGCCAGCCTGCGCAAGCTCGGCTGGGACATGGAATATATCGGTTCCAAGGATGGAATCGAGAGAGAAATTATCGAGCACGAAGGAGTTCCGTTTCATCATATCGCTTCGGGCAAGCTGAGGCGTTACTTTGACGCCAAAAATTTTAAAGACCCGTTCAAAGTGCTGCAAGGCATCGGCCAGGCTTACCGGCTGCTGGGGAAAATTAAGCCCCATATCGTATTTTCCAAGGGCGGCTTCGTTACCGTGCCGGTTATCGTTGCCAGTAAACTGAGGGGAATTCCCGTCATTTCGCACGAGTCCGACTATACCCCGGGCCTCGCCAACAAAATTACGATGCCCCTCGTTTCCCGTATTTGCGTGACTTTTCCCGAAACGTTGAAGTATGTCCGCAGAGACAAAGCGGAGCGCACCGGTCTTCCGATCCGCGAGCAGATCTTGGAGGGGAAGGCGTCCCGCGGACTGCAAATGAACGATTTTCATTCTCAAAAGCCGGTCCTGTTGATTATGGGCGGCAGCCTTGGCGCCCAGCGGATCAACCAAACGGTTCGCGAATCGTTAGAGGCGCTGCTGGAGGGGTTTCAGGTCATTCATATTTGCGGGAAAGGAAATACCGATCCCTCCTTCGACCGAATCCGGGGCTACCGGCAGTATGCGTACGTAAAGGACGAGCTGCCCGATCTGCTCGCCTGCGCCGATCTGGTCGTCTCGCGGGCAGGCTCCACCTCCATCTTCGAATTTCTTGCGCTGCGCAAGCCGATGCTGCTCATCCCTTTGACCCGTCAGGCGAGCCGCGGAGACCAGATTCTTAACGCGGAATCGTTCCGGGGCATGGGCTACGGCAAAGTATTGTTCGAAGAGGAGCTGAATCCGGAGTCGCTGATCTCCGGTCTTCGCGGCCTGTCTGCGGAGCAGGATGAAATTCGGCAGCGGATGGAATTGAATCCGTATGGCAACGGCACCGATCACATCGTGAAGCTGATTGAAACCCATTGCTTGCCTCGCGCCTAGTGAATTTCGCACTAGGCGATTGTCACACTCTGATACGTTTCACATAAACTACACTATACCGTGACAGACACTTGGCGAAACGGCGCGCAGCCCGGGCGCAAGAAAGCAGAAGCTCTGCGCGTGCCGCCAGTCCTTGGTTCCGGAGCTCGTTTCCCGGAAAGCCGGACGCCGCGTCGTTCTGTGAAGGAGGTTTTCCCATGCAACAGGTCATAACGGAATTGCTGAGCGGGTCCTGCGGCGAGTTGCGGCTGAACGAACCGCTTGCCCCTTACACCACGTGGAAAATCGGAGGTCCGGCCGACATTCTGCTCATTCCCCGTACACGATCGCAGCTTATCGATGCGATAAAGCTGCTGAACCGGCACCAAACTCCATGGACGGCGCTGGGACGGGGCTCCAACATGCTTATAACCGACAAAGGGATACGGGGCGTGGTCATTAAGCTCGGGGATGCTCTGGAAACCGTACGGTTCGAAGGGGAACTCGTCTATGCCGGCGGAGCCTATTCGTTCATTAAGCTGTCGGTGATGGCGGGCAAGGAAGGCTTGACCGGCCTGGAGTTCGCGGGGGGCATTCCGGGAACCGTGGGAGGCGCCGTCTACATGAACGCCGGGGCGCACGGGTCTGATGTGTCACGCATCTTATTGCGGGCTGAAGTACTGCTCCCGACAGGGGAGTTGGTGACGCTGAACAATGAGGATTTGGCTTATGCTTACCGACATTCGATTCTGCAGACGAAGCCGGGGATTGTGACTGAGGCGATATTCCAGCTGCGGTATGGGGACCGCAAGGAGATTGCCGCTACACTTGCGTCGTACAAAGACCGGAGGCTGCGGACGCAGCCGCTGCAGCTTGCTTGCGCCGGAAGCGTCTTTCGCAATCCTCAAGGACACTTCGCCGCCAAGCTGATCGAGGAAGCCGGACTTAAAGGCCTTCGGGTCGGCGGAGCCGAAGTATCGCCGCTGCACGCCAACTTCATTGTCAACACCGGGCAGGCGACGGCCCACGACGTGCTCACCCTGATCGAACAAGTCAAGACTGCCGTGAATGAGAAGTTCGGCGTCTCCCTTGTACCTGAAGTATTGGTGGTGGGTGAGCGGTAAATCGGAGGTGGGACTTTGGAAAAGTTGGTTATCGAAGGCGGGAAACCTCTCTCGGGAGCCATCAGAATTCACGGTGCGAAAAACGCCGCTTTGCCCATTCTGGCAGCCAGTATCATGGCGGAAGGAACGATCACGATTGAGAACGTGCCGGATTTGTCGGACATTCACGTGATGCTCGGCATTTTGCGGGCGCTGGGATGCAAGGCGGAGTTGGTCGGGGATAACGTAACCGTGAGTACGAACGCCGTTCATCAGTTTCATATTCCCGAAAGCCTGATGAGCCAAATGCGATCCTCCATTTTCTTGATGGGCCCTCTGCTTTCCCGTCTCGGACGCGTGGAGCTGTATCAACCGGGCGGCTGTGCGATCGGCGAGCGAAAAATCGATCTGCACCTGCGAGGGCTAGCAGCCCTGGGAGCGCATATCGAGGAAAACGGCAGCCAGATCGTATGTACGGCCAATGAGCTGCAGGGTGCGGAAATCGTGCTCGATTATCCGAGCGTGGGCGCGACCGAAAACATCATGATGGCCGCCGCGATGGCCCGGGGGATGACGACGATCATCAATGCGGCCCGAGAACCCGAAATTCAGGATTTGCAAAACTTTTTGAACGCCATGGGCGCCCGTATTATCGGAGCCGGTACGGATACGATCACCATCGAAGGCGTATCGGAATTAACCCCCTGTACTTACCGGATCATTCCCGATCGCATCGTAGCCGGCACGCTGATGATTGCCGCTGCGGTTACCAGAGGAAACGTGACGCTGGAGAAGGTTTGTCCGGCTCATCTGACCTCCGCCATTCACGTGCTCAAGCGGGCAGGTGTTCAAATCACAATTAACGGTGATATAATGAACGTGTGCGCTCTCAGCCGGCCGAAATCGGTGGAGAGGATCGTGACTTCGCCTTATCCGTCGTTCCCCACGGACCTGCAATCTCAAATCATGGTGCTTCTCAGTCTTGCCGACGGAGTAAGCATCGTGAAGGAAACCGTATTTGAAGGACGATTCAAGCATGTAGACGAACTGTCGCGCATGGGAGCGGATATCCGGGTAGATTTGAACTCGGCTTATATCCGGGGAGTGCCCAGACTGTATGGCGCCACCGTGGAAGCGACCGACCTACGGGCCGGCGCTGCGCTCGTCATCGCCGGATTGGCGGCTCAGGGATCAACCGTCATCGAACAAATCCATCATATCGACCGGGGGTACGACCGGATTGAACTGATGCTCGCGTCACTTGGGGCGGGCATTCATCGTACGACGCCGGTGCCTACGGAGTAGCACTTTATACATCCATATGACCACAGCCGCTGGAATATCCCTTTTTCCATGGGAGAAGGGATACCCTGCGGTTTACATATTCCGTATTTGATTTGCGTTATCGTGCAGTCGATGTCGGCAATGCGGGTGAGGACAACCGTTCCGGCCCAGCCTGCGGACGGCTCCCGTCCTGTCCGGGACAAGCTGCCCGGTGCAAAAGCGTACAGAGCCTGCCATGCGGGCTTTGTTGCGTTCAGAAGAGGAGGCACCTATGGAAGACAGACTCCCAGTGATCAAGAAACCGAATCCGAAAAGCCGGAGCAACAAGAAGCTGCTGGTATTTTTATTTATCTTTTTTATTACGCTCCTGCTGATTCTCTTTTTCCAATCGTCGCTCAGCAAAATAACGGAGATCGAGATTCAAGGGCAGCAGTTGATATCCAAGGAGGAGATCGCCCAAGCGGCCGCGGTCAAAGCGGGGGACCATTTCTTTTCCGTCTCATCCTCCAAAGTCGAAACGCTGGTCAAAGCGCTAAAAATGGTCGAATCCGTCGAAGTGTCCAAAAAGTTCCCGGGACGTCTGATTATACAGGTGCACGAGTACCCGAAGGTAGCCTACCAAGTTGGGGAAAACGGCCAGATCGAGGCGCTGCTCGCCGACGCCAGCGTTGTGCCCGTTAATGTTCAGGGCGTTGCGCTGGACAAGCCGATCTTGACGGGATGGTCGAAGGACGATCCGCTTAAGGTCAAGCTGTGTCTGGCCATGTCCAAGCTGCCGGCCGCTTACTTCTCCGACGTGTCCGAGATCAAGCCTTCGCCGACACTTCCTTATCCCGATAAAATCAAGATGTATACCCGATCCCATTATGAAGTGCAGACGACGATTGAGTATTTGCCCGAAAAGATGAAATATTTGGATTCTTACATCGCCAGCCTGCAAAGTAGTAAAATATCGGGGGGCGTGATTACGATGCTCGAAGCAGATACGCATGCCCCTTTTGATAAGGATTCGGGCAAAACGAACGCCAAGGATACAAAAGACAGCGCGGAAGGAAAAGACAGCAAAGACAGCAAGGATAGCAAGGAAGGTAAGGACGGTAAAACCCCCGCTTCCAAAGAGACGGACAAGCGCGATACCGCATCATCGTCCGCTGACGAAAAGAAGCCGGAAGGCCAGGAAACGGGCCGAAACTGAGCAAAAAACTCTACTCAACCTACTACATTAGTGCTAGAATTGAAATTATGGTATAATTTAAGCCTGGCCGTGAAAAAAAATGAACTAAAAAAGAGGGAATTGCCGAGCCGTGTGGAATATCTACAGGAGGTTTTGCTGACCAAGGCTCATATCGAAATTATTGTCATAGGAGGTGCCACGGGTTGAGCAGCAATGACATCATTGTTAGTTTGGACATCGGTACATCCAAAGTTCGTGCTATTATTGGGGAAGTCGTTAACGGCACCATTAATATAATTGGAGTTGGATCTGCCGACTCGCAGGGAATTCGCAAAGGAGCGATCGTGGATATCGATCAAACGGTCCAGTCGATCCGGAGCGCAGTGGATCATGCCGAGCGAATGGTCGGAGTGCAAATATCGGAAGTGTACGTTGGAATTTCCGGCAATCATATTGCGCTGCAATCGAGTCACGGGGTCGTGGCGGTATCGAACGAAGACCGCGAAATCGGCGACGACGACATCGAACGGGTCATTCAGGCGGCGAAAGTGATTCCTTTGGCTCCCGAACGCGAGATTATCGGTGTTGTGCCGAACCAATACGTAGTAGACGGAACGGATCAGATTCACGATCCCCGGAGCATGATCGGAGTTAGACTAGAAGTCGAAGCGACCATCGTTACCGGTACGAAAACGGCGATACATAATTTGCTTCGCGTCGTGGAGAAATCCGGGCTCAAGGTAGCCGGACTTATCTTGATGTCTCTGGCCGCAGGCCATCTAGCTTTATCCAAGGACGAAAAGGCTGTCGGAACCGTACTGGTCGATATCGGGGCGGGCGCTACGACGATCGCCATTTTTAACGAGAACAATCTGGTTGCTACATCGACGCTTCCGATTGGAGGCGAGTTCATTACGAACGATATTGCTTACGGCTTGCGGACGCAAGCGGACATCGCCGAGAAGATCAAGCTGAAATTCGGGTGCGCCGTCGTAGAGCATGCAGCGCCTGATCAAGTGTTCAAGGTTAACCGGATCGGCAGCAATGTGGACAAGGAATTTTCCCAGGTCGATCTGGCGAACATCATCGAGCCCCGGGTACAAGAAATATTTCACCTGATCGGCCTTGAAGTTCAGCGGCTTGGCTTCACCGATCTGCCGGGCGGTTATGTGCTCTCTGGCGGGACGGTTTCGCTGCCCGGCGTATTGAATGTCGCCCAAGTGGAGCTGGCGTCTTCCGTTCGTATTGCCGTTCCCGAGTTCATCGGCGTGCGCGACCCTGCTTTCACGAGCGGCGTAGGGATTATCCAGTATGCCTCCAAATATTTGCGGCATGCCAAACAAAGCTCCGGCGTCAAGAAGCTGGTCACGACGAAAAAAGCGTCTTCCGGTCAAGAGCAAAAGCCCTCGGCCATGGAACGTTTCAAAAATTGGTTAAGCGAATTTATTTAAACTCGGGTAGCTTGCACGATGAAAGCCTAATGAGGGGGAAGACGCTAGTATGTTTGAATTTGATATGGACATGGAAGGATTCGCCAAAATAAAGGTAATCGGCTGCGGCGGCGGCGGAAGCAACGCTGTTAATCGGATGATTGACACCGGCGTGAAAGGGGTCGAATTTATAACGGTCAACACCGACGCGCAGGCTCTGCATCTAGCCAAATCGGAGATGAAGCTGCAAATCGGGGACAAGCTCACGCGCGGTCTCGGGGCTGGTGCAAATCCCGAGGTTGGAAAGAAGGCGGCAGAGGAGTCGCGCGAGTTAATCGCCAATGCGCTCAAAGGCTCTGACCTCGTCTTTGTTACCGCCGGTATGGGCGGGGGGACAGGAACAGGCGCTGCGCCGGTTATCGCCGAAATCGCCAAGGAGTGCGGCGCGCTGACCGTCGGCGTCGTGACGCGTCCGTTCCGTTTTGAAGGATTAAAGCGCGCTCGACAAGCGGAGCAAGGGATTGCCGCTCTCAAAGAAAAAGTCGATACGCTCATTATTATTCCGAACGACCGTTTGCTCGAGATCGTTGACAAGAAAACGCCGATGCTGGAAGCGTTCCTTGCAGCGGACAACGTATTGCGTCAAGGGGTTCAAGGGGTTTCCGACCTGATCGCCGTTCCCGGCTTGATCAACTTGGACTTTGCCGACGTAAAAACGATCATGACCGAGCGCGGCTCGGCTTTGATGGGAATCGGCTATGCTTCGGGTGAAAGCCGTGCGGCAGAAGCCGCCAAGAAAGCGATCAGCTCCCCGCTGCTAGAAACGTCGATTGACGGCGCGCGTGGCGTGCTGCTGAACATCACGGGCGGCAACAACCTGTCGCTTTACGAAGTCAACGAAGCGGCTGATATCGTGGCTGACGCCGCCGACCCGGAAGTTAATATGATTTTCGGTGCGGTCATTGACGAAACCTTGAAAGACGAGATTCGGGTGACCGTTATCGCCACCGGTTTCGAGCATCGCGAAGCGGCATCACCCGCCAAGAAACCGGCAGCTGCCGGAACAACGGCGTCTGCGAGCCAATCGCAGGAGCCTGTAGACAACCGTCTTGGCAACCTCCGTCCGTTCGGAGGCCAATCGTCGAACGACCAGCTCGATATCCCGGCTTTCCTTCGCAACCGCAACCGCAACGGCTTCGACAAATAATGAATTAATCCATATGGTTTACCACACAGCCACCTCTAAAGATAGAGGCGGCTGTGCTTTTTTTTCGCCTCCTCACGTACCGAGGGGCATAAATATCTATCCTCCCTTGATTGGGAGGAGTGAGTCCTTCCAGATCAGCTTGTGTGGCGGAGAGCAGCGTATGTGCCGTAGAGTCTACGTGTCGCCTTTGAACTCGGGTTTTTACCGCAAGGTAAGTTGAATAGAACCCGAGTTCAACAGCGGCCGAAGGCACATACGGCTGCTCGCAGCCACACGCCCAGCTGATCAAGTTTCAACCCCCGCTCCATCAACTCCGCTCCTCCAACTCACTCCCTCCCAACCCCCTCCTCTCGACAAAAATAGTTCCACCCCCTCGGCATGTTTAGACAGACTTTGGAATACGATTGGGATATACTTGTCTCATTCGCGGCAAGCGGGCGGCAAACAGGGCGGGAGGTAATGAAGATGGTCGTGTACATCGATGTCATTTTCCTCATGAACGTGCTGATCGACGGCGCGCTGCTCTGGACGACGGCCTGGTCGCGCAAGCTTCGTTACCGCCCGTGGCGGTTGGGGCTTTCCGCAGCCATCGGAGGCAGTTATGCGGTGATGCTGTTTTTTCCGCCGTTATCGTTTCTGTTTACGTTCGCGCTAAAATTTGCGCTTTCTTTGCTAATGCTGCTGACCGCCTTCGGATTCGGGGGATTGCAGCATTTTTTGCGGAACCTTGGCGCATTTTACGTCATCAATTTCATGGCAGCCGGTGCCGTCTTCGGGTGCGCCTACTTCTGGCAATCCTCCAGCGAAATCGTAAATGGCATCTTATTCAGCCACGATTTGGGGGTCACGCTGACGATGCTGGCCTTTTCCTTCCCTTTGGCGGTATGGCTATGCCGGCACGTCCTGCAAGCCTTAAGGCGCAAGCAGGAACTGACCTCGTTCTTGGCTAAGGTGGAGGTCCATATCGACGAATTCGCCTCCAGCTGCATCGGACTCATCGATACGGGCAATCAACTATACGATCCGCTGACGAAAACGCCGGTCATGGTCATGGAAGCGGCACAGTGGGGAGAGCGCATTCCCGAAGCCTGGCTAGTCAAAATCCGCCGGGCCGAAGTGGATCAGCTCGTGACGTCGATCGGTACCGAACCCTTTGTCTGGCAGGACCGCTTGCGCTTGGTGCCATATCGTGGGGTGAACCGGAATACGCAGTTTATGCTGGCGCTCAAGCCGGACCGGGTCGTTATCACAACGGGAAGCGAGCAGATCGAAGCGAACAAAGTACTGATCGGACTGGACGGCGGCCGTCTAAGCTCGGACAACGCTTATCAGGCCATCATTCATCCTTCGCTAGTCAACATGTAACACGAGAGGGACACGATATCTACTGCCCGGCTTGCCGCAGCTCAAGGCCGTGCTTGTAAAGGAAGAACGAAGCTTGACCGCAAGAAGGTGTTTTCACAACTGGGGATGTCCGGCTATTAAAACGGTACGAATGGGAGGAAGCGTAAACATGATGGTCAAGTGGAAGCTGATGCTGCAAATTATGTATTTTCGCCTGCTGTTGGTGCTGGGGCTCAAGTCGGACGAAATCTACTACATCGGTGGAAGCGAAGCGCTGCCGCCCCCGCTCACACGCGAAGAGGAAGAATATTTACTGGAAAAGCTTCCTTCAGGAGATGCGGCCATCCGTGGCATGCTGATCGAACGAAACCTGCGGCTCGTCGTTTACATCGCGCGCAAATTCGAGAACACAGGCATCAACATCGAAGACCTCGTATCGATCGGCGCGATCGGCTTGATCAAAGCGGTCAATACGTTCGATCCCGAGAAAAAAATCAAGCTCGCCACGTACGCTTCGCGATGCATCGAAAACGAGATTTTGATGTATTTGCGGCGCAACAGCAAAATCCGCACCGAAGTTTCGTTCGACGAGCCGCTCAATATTGATTGGGATGGCAACGAGCTGTTGCTTTCGGATGTGCTCGGGACGGAAAATGACACCATCTACCGCAATATCGAGGAGCAGGTCGACCGCAAGCTTCTCCATAAGGCGCTTGACAAGCTGTCGGAGCGCGAACGGATCATCATGGAACTGCGTTTCGGCCTGCAGGACGGTGAAGAGAAGACGCAAAAGGACGTCGCGGACATGCTCGGCATCTCCCAGTCGTATATTTCGCGGCTCGAAAAGCGGATCATCAAACGGCTCCGTAAAGAGTTCAACAAGATGGTGTAAACTGGAAAAAGTTTTTTTCATCGGCGATGAAAGCGAAACCGTCCTTGCCGGAACTGGCTTTGAACGATTTTCGGGTGGCAATGGGGCGGGCAGAGAGCCCGAAGGAGCCGCATAAAAAAGCATTCCGAGGAGATAATTAACAGTAATGTTTCTCCTTGGGAGGTAATCACGGTGACCCGAAACAAAGTCGAAATATGCGGCGTCGATACGGCAAAGCTACCGGTTTTGACCAATGCGGAAATGCGTGAACTATTCGTGGACCTGCAAACGAATAACGAACGATCTGCAAGAGAGAAATTAGTCAACGGCAACCTCCGGCTCGTCCTGAGCGTCATCCAGCGGTTCAATAACCGGGGGGAATTTGTCGACGACCTGTTCCAAGTAGGCTGTATCGGACTGATGAAAGCCATTGATAATTTCGATTTGAGCCAGAACGTCAAGTTTTCCACCTACGCGGTTCCGATGATTATTGGAGAGATCCGCCGTTACCTTCGGGACAACAACCCGATCCGCGTATCCCGCTCCTTGCGCGATATCGCATATAAGGCGCTTCAGGTGCGTGATCAGCTGACGAATCAGAATTCGCGGGAGCCCACGATTTACGAAATCTCGGAAGCGCTCGGCGTGCCGAAGGAAGATGTCGTGTTTGCGCTTGATGCCATACAGGACCCGGTATCGCTCTTCGAACCGATCTATCATGACGGCGGCGATCCGATCTATGTGATGGACCAGATCAGCGATGACCGGAACAAAGACGTCTCGTGGATCGAGGGCATTGCCCTCCGGGAAGCGATGCGGAAGCTGAATGATCGCGAGAAAATGATTTTGTCCATGCGCTTTTTCGACGGAAAGACCCAGATGGAAGTGGCCGACGAAATCGGCATTTCCCAAGCGCAAGTATCCCGGCTCGAGAAATCGGCCATATCCCAGATGCAGAAGCATGTGAAAAACTGACGGGAGCTTGCCCGACCTGCGAAGATCCGACCGACTCGCTACACGCTGCGGGCACGGTCTTTTTTTATAGCCTGGCGAGGACATTTTGCCCAAGTTGCTCATATAGTATAAAAAAGGGCATTTGCTGAGACGTCTTTTTTAAACTCTGTTGCTTGTTGCGGTAGAGTGAAAAGTGATCCGAGGCGAGTTTTTTTCAGGTTGTGTTTGAGCCGAAGCGGATTACTTTTCACTCGCAGGCGACCTGCAGAACGAAGGTTTAAAGTACGATTTCTTAGCAATATGCCTCCCCGGTGGTGACAGCGTGAAAATATCCGATTTTCAAACCAAAGACGTGATCAATATCGTCGACGGCAAAAAGCTGGGCCAAATCAGTGACTTGGAGCTCGATCTCCGGCACGGACGCATCGAGGCGATCGTCGTCCCGAATTCCTCCCGTTTTTTCGGATTGTTCGGCGGCGGAACCGATGTGATTATCCCTTGGAGCAACATCGTCAAAATCGGCATGGACGTCGTCCTGGTCAAGCTGGAGGACGTTCGGGCTTTCCGGCAGCAGGATCCGGCGGATAACGTGTATGAGTACAACCGCCAGTCTCGCGGATAGGGCAAACGAAGAGAGGCGTGCATTCACCCGGACGAACAAGGGTGTTCTTTTTTTTCGCTTCGTGTATACTGAGTAGTAAAAAGACGGGAGGCGGACCCATGGAACCTTTTGTAATCCGACAAGCCGAAACCGGCTGTGAATTGCTTATGCTGGAGCGTTTCATGAACGCCTGTCCGGCCGTTACGGCCGGCTTTACGACAAGACGCGGCGGGGTTAGCCGCGAAGCTTTCGGCAGCTTGAACTGCGGGCTTCACGTGGAGGATGCGCCTGCCGATGTGGTTGCGAACCGAAAATTGCTGGCCGAATCGCTCGAGCTGCCGTTCGAATCGTGTACGTACGCGGAGCAGGTGCACGGGAAGGAAATTCAGGTTGTCGGCAGAGGGCAGAGCGGCGCAGGCAACGATTCTCGGGAGAAGGCGCTGCAGGGCAAAGACGGCTTCGTGACGAACGAAACGGGGGTCTTTTTGCACGCGTTGTTTGCGGACTGTGTGCCGCTTTATTTTTACGATCCGGTCCGCAAGGCGGTAGGGTTGGCGCATGCGGGGTGGAAGGGGACCGCACTGCAAATCGCTAAGGCAACGCTGGAGACGATGAGTGCGGCATACGGCACCAAACCCCGGGACGTGAAGGCCGCCATCGGCCCTTCCATCGGCGCATGCTGCTACGAGGTGGATGATGCCGTTATTGCGCGAATGGACAAAGTGCTTGAGCAGGTTACGACGGGAAGCGGTGCCGACGAATCCGGCCGTTCGCCGTTCTACGAAAAAAAGCCCAACGGAAAATACAAGTTGAACTTGCAACAAATAAACCGACAAATTATGATAAAAGCAGGAATTATGCCGTCTCATATCGAAATAAGTGGTTTATGCACAAGCTGCCGTACCGACTTGTTTTTCTCGCACCGCAAAGAGGGCGGAAAAACCGGCAGAATGGCGGCATGGATCGGACTGCGGGAATAGCGGCTGGGGGACTTCCGGCTTGACAACACCGGGGACCGCCCCATAGCCGAGCAGGCCGAAAGCGAGGTGAATTGACGTTTTGACTATACAACTGCAGGAACGGATCGAAGAAGTCCGCAAGCGCATTGCCGCGGCATGCGCCCACGCGGGACGCAATCCCGAAGAGGTGCGCGTCATCGCCGTGACCAAGTACGTTTCGCTCGAAACGACGGGACAAGCGCTGCGGAGCGGACTGACGGATGTCGGCGAGAACCGCTGGCAGGATGCGGCTGCCAAATGGGAAGCATTCGGCAGCGAAGGCGTGTGGCATTTCATCGGACATCTGCAAACGAACAAAGTAAAGGACGTCGTCGGACGATTTGCGTATATTCATTCACTGGACAGGCTGTCGCTGGCCAAAGAGATCGAGAAGAAGGCGTCGGCGCTCGGAATCGAGGTTCCGTGCTTTATTCAGCTGAACGTGTCGGGGGAAGAGACGAAATACGGTTTGGAGCCCGGCGAGCTGCTTGATTTTGCGGCGGAGCTGCGGAGCATGAAGCATATCCGTGTAGCCGGTCTGATGACCATGGCGCCCTACGAAGTGGAGCCCGAGGCGACCCGCCCGGTGTTTCGCGGCTTGCGCGAGTGGCGGGACCGTCTGAACCGGGAAGCCGTGCTCGATTACGAAGTGACCGGTTTGTCGATGGGAATGTCGAACGATTTTGAAGTAGCCATTGAAGAAGGAGCGACTTGGGTGCGTCTTGGTTCGGTCTTGGTAGGTAAAGAGTGACAGAGATGAAACTCCGAGGAGGAAAGGATATGGGCGTAATGAATAAATTCATGAACTTTCTGGGCTTGCAGGAAGAAGAAGAAGTCGTGGAGCGCGAGCGCGTCGTAGAGCATCACGAAGAAGCTGAAACCCCGGCGCAGGAATTGCGTAAAAATAAGGGGAACATCGTCAGCATCCATTCACAAAAAAACGTGCGGGTCGTCTTGAACGAGCCACGGTCTTACGAGGAAACCCAGGAAATTGCTGACCATTTGCGCTCACGCCGGCCTGTCGTCGTCAATCTGCACCGGGTCCGGCCGGATCAGGCTACGCGGATCGTCGACTTCCTGAGCGGTACCGTGTATGCGCTCAGCGGTTCCATCTCGAAGATCGGACCGAACATTTTCTTGTGCACTCCGGATACCGTGGAAATTCACGGTTCAATTTCGGAAATGATGCACCATAACGAAGAATAGCGTACTTAGAAAGAACGAGGTGAACGGCTTGTACTACATTGAAGATTACATTCGCACTTTAATTTCGATTTATCAGTACGTGCTCATCGCCTACGTTCTGCTCTCCTGGCTGCCGAGCGCGCGCGAAAGCTTTATTGGGGAAATACTGGGGAAGCTGTGTGAGCCGTATTTGTCCGTATTCCGCCGTTTCATTCCTCCGATCGGCGGGATGATCGATATTTCCCCGATTATCGCGCTGATTGCGCTGCGTTTCGTAGGGGAAGGAATCGTTGCGGTTCTCCGCTTCATTATTCCGTAGCCTGATATGGCAGGAGACGTAAACCGATGATGCAGGAACAACTATATGCCCACTTCCATCCGGACGAACACCGCTTTGTCGATAAGGCGGCGGAATGGGTGGAGCGAGCGGGGCAGCATACGGTCAAGCTGACCGATTTTTTGGACCCGCGGCAGACCTTCATTCTAACTACGCTCGCCAACCGGAACCCGGACGTGCAGGTGCGATTCGACGGCGGACATCCGGGCGCGGAACGGAAGCGGGCATTGATCGCTCCGGATTATCGCGTGCTGGACGATGAAGAGATGGGGATCAGTCTCATTGAAATTACTTCCGAGGACGAGAAGCTGAAGGAGCTGGACCACGGGGATTTCATGGGAGCGATCCTCGGACTTGGCATCAAGCGCGATAAAATCGGCGATATTTATGTGAGGGAAGACGGCTGTCATTTTCTCGTGGCTTCGGAAATTGCCGATTATATCCGGCTCAATCTGAGTCAGGTGCACCGGCTGCACGTGCGGACGGAGCAGTTGCCGCTCGATAAGCTTAAGGCGACGGAAACGAAGCTGGACGAGATGTCCTTATCGGTCGCTTCGCTTCGTCTGGATGGCATCGTAAGCGACGTGTACCGGCTGAGCCGGGCCAAAGTGCTTGTTCCGATTAAAGCCGGACGGTGCAAAGTGAACTGGAAGCAGGAGGAAGACCCGAGCAAGCCGCTGAGGCAGGGCGATGTCGTATCGCTTCAAGGGTTCGGACGCTTCAAGGTGCTGGAAGTCGAAGGGGTAACCAAAAAAGGAAGATACCGTTTAAAAATCGGCAAATATGCGTGAACGCCGATTTTTTTGTTTGCCGATGCAGGAATATGCCAGCAACTGTCGAATATAGGATTACGCATGCGCGGACAACAAGGATCATAGCTTTTTTGCCAAATTTGCAGGAGGTGCAGCAATGGCTTTAACACCGCTCGATATACATAACAAGGAGTTCAGCCGCTCGTTTCGGGGATATGACGAAGATCAAGTGAACGAATTTCTGGATCAGGTCATTAAAGACTACGAATCGCTGATCCGTGAAAATAAAGAGCTGCAAAATCAGTTGGCCGCGATTCAAGAGCGTCTGGACCATTTTGCCAATATTGAAGAAACGCTTAGCAAAACGATCATCATCGCGCAGGAAGCTGCCGATGAAGTGAAAAATAACGCGAAGAAAGAAGCGCAGCTGATCATTAAAGAAGCGGAGAAGAACGCCGACCGCATCATTAACGAATCGCTGACCAAAGCGCGTAAAGTATCGGTAGAAATCGAGGAGCTGAAGAAGCAGGCATCGATCTACCGTACCCGCTTCCGCACGCTCATCGAGGCGCAGCTGGAGCTTCTTAGCAAGGAAGATTGGAGCTCGCTCGACCGGATGGAAATCGAACAGCCATAATGGGCCCAAAGTTGACGTGGAAGCTCATTTCCGCTATACTCCCTGTATAAGTTAACATGAACCAAAGCGATGACTGGGACGAGTACTTGACGTCCAGCGGAGGCCAGCGAACCGGGGGGTATGGTGCGAGCCCGGACTTCGGCGGTCAAGGAATATCACCCAGGAGCATCTCTTGAACCTCGTTCCGGAAGTAAAGAGCATCGGCTGATCCCGTTATCGATCAATGGAGCGAAGACTTCGAGCCGGGCAGCGGCCGTGAAGATCACGGGTGATTGCTTCGACGATCGTCGTCTTAATCAGGGTGGTACCGCGAGACTTCTCGTCCCTTAGGGATGCGAGGTCTTTTTTTGTTGTAAATTCAGTTAGGAGTGAGACATTCGATGGATTATGGAAAAACGCTAAACCTGCTGCAAACGGATTTTCCGATGCGCGGCAACCTTCCGCAGGCTGAACCGAAAATGCAGCAGCATTGGGACGAGACGGACATCTACCGTCAAGTGCAGGAGAGCCGTAAGGGCAAACCGAAGTTTGTATTGCACGACGGACCGCCGTATGCGAACGGCGACATTCATATCGGCCACGCGCTGAACAAAATTTTAAAGGACATTATCGTCCGTTTCAAAACGATGCAGGGCTACGATGCGCCTTACGTGCCGGGCTGGGATACGCACGGCTTGCCGATCGAGCAGGCCATCACCAACAGCGGCAAAGTCGACCGGAAAAAAATGAGCGTGCCGGAGTTCCGCGACTATTGCAAAGACTACGCTTTGCAGTGGGTGGAGAAGCAAAAAGCGCAGTTCAAACGTCTCGGTATCCGCGGCGATTGGGATCGCCCGTATATTACGCTGCTGCCTGAATACGAAGCGCAGCAAATCCGCGTTTTCGGCGGGATGGTGACCAAAGGCTACATCTATAAAGGGCTGAAGCCGGTGTACTGGTCGCCTTCTTCGGAAAGCGCGCTGGCGGAGGCTGAGATCGAATACCGCGACAAGACGTCGGCTTCGATTTACGTAGCTTTCGACGTACAGGACGGCAAAGGCAAGCTGCCTGCGGACGCCGCTATCGTCATCTGGACGACGACGCCTTGGACGCTGCCGGCGAACCTTGGGATCAGCATTCATCCGGATTTCGACTACGTGCTGGTGGAAACGGGAGGCCGGAAGTTTGTGCTGGCGCAAGGATTGCTCGAAGCGGCGGCCAAGGAGATCGGCTGGACTGATGTGAACGTTGTACAGACGTTCAAGGGCAGCGAGCTGGAGCATGTGCTCTGCCGCCATCCGTTCTACGACCGGACGTCGCTCGTGATGACCGGCGAGCACGTGACGCTGGAAGCAGGGACGGGCTGCGTGCATACCGCTCCGGGGCACGGGGAAGACGACTTCGTGATCGGACAAAAATACGGTCTTGGCGTCTTGTGTCCGGTGGACGACCAAGGGCATATGACCGCGGAAGCGCCGGGCTTTGAAGGGCTGTTTTACGATAAAGCCAATAAAGCGATCACGGAAAAGCTTCAAGAAAGCGGCCATCTGCTGAAAATGAGCTTTATCCAGCACCAATATCCACATGACTGGCGGACGAAGAAGCCGGTTATTTTCCGGGCGACCGAGCAGTGGTTCGCATCGGTAGATAAATTCCGCCAAGCGATGCTGGACGAAATCAAACGCGTGAAGTGGACGCCGGAGTGGGGCGAGATTCGCCTTCATAACATGATCGCCGATCGCGGCGACTGGTGTATTTCCCGTCAGCGGGCGTGGGGCGTGCCGATTCCGATCTTTTACTGCCGCAGCTGCAACGAGCCGCTGGTCAATGAGACGACGATCGAGCATGTCGCTTCGATTTTCGAGAAGGAAGGCTCCAACGCCTGGTTCCTGCGTGACGAGAAGGAGCTGCTCCCGGAGGGTACCGTTTGTCTCAAATGCGGTCACGACCATTTCCGCAAAGAAACGGATATTATGGACGTATGGTTCGATTCCGGGTCCAGCCATTCGGCGGTGCTGGAAACGCGGGAAGACCTGCAATGGCCGGCCGATCTGTATCTGGAGGGCTCGGACCAATACCGCGGCTGGTATAACTCGTCTTTAATTACCGGTGTGGCGGTCAAAGGACAAGCGCCGTACAAAGGCATTTTGAGCCACGGCTTTACGCTGGACGGCGAAGGACGCAAAATGTCCAAATCGCTTGGCAATACAATCGATCCGAACCAAATGTGCAACAAGCTGGGCGCCGATATTTTGCGCTTGTGGGTGTCTTCGACCGATTTCCAAGCGGACCAGCGTATCTCGGACAACATTTTGAACCAGATTGCCGAGAGCTACCGGAAAGTCCGCAATACACTGCGCTTTTTGCTCGGCAACCTGTCGGATTTCGATCCGGCCAAAGATCGCGTAGCCGTCGAACAAATGAGCGAACTAGACCGCTTCGCGCTGCTGCGTCTGCACCGGATGACGGATCGTGTCATCAAGGCTTACGACAATTACGATTTCCACGTGGTGTATCAGACCGTGAACCATTTCTGCGCGGTCGATATGAGCGCGTTCTATCTGGATATTTTGAAAGACCGGCTGTATGCCAGCCTTCCGTCCGATCCGGCCCGCAGAGCGGCGCAAACCGTATTATACGATGCGTTGACGGCAATAACTAAGTTGATTGCTCCGATTTTGCCGCATACGGCCGACGAAGTATGGAAATACATTCCGGGCACGACACTGCCGAGCGTACAGCTCGCGGAGCTGCCAACGGTCGATGCAAGCTTGTTTGATGCGAATCTGGAACAAAAATGGGAAAAACTCAGCGGTGTGCGCGATGATGTGCTGAAAGCTCTCGAGGAAGCGCGGAAGGAGAAGCTGATCGGCAATTCGCTCAGCGCCTCGGTACATCTGTACCCGAGTGCGGAGACGTACGAATTGCTCGGCGGCTTTGAGCGGTTGGATCTGTTGTTTATCGTTTCCGCAGTGAAAGTGCATCATCCTGACGAGACGGCCCCTGAGGGAGCTCAAACGTTCAAGGGGCTTGCCGTAAAAGTCGCTGTGGCCGATGGGGAGAAGTGCGAACGCTGCTGGATCGTTACGCCGGAGGTCGGTCATGACTCCAAGCACCCGACGCTGTGCAAACGCTGCTCGGAAGTGTTGAAAGCCGGCGCTGCAGGCTGAGGGGCTAGCGAGCCATCCATGGGAGGGAAATTTATTCTTCCCATGGAAAGCTCGTTATTTGAACCCCAGGAGGGTTGCGCAATGGAACAGACGACGAAAAAGAACGATCAGGAAAAACTGCTTGAGCAGGTCCACAAAAAAGTGAGCGAAATTGCCGCGAACATCGAACGGACGCAAATTGCCGACTATGTTTTGCTTATGAACAGCCCGATCCGCCTGATTTGGACCAACCTGCTCGCGGGCATTTCGCGCGGCGTAGGCATTGCGATCGGTTTTACCATTTTTGCTTCTACGATCTTGTATCTGCTCCAGGCGCTTAACGTGTTGAACTTGCCGATTATCGGGGATTATATTGCCGATATTGTCAAGCATGTGCAGTATCAATTGGAAGGGAAAAGGACGTTCTAGCCCAACCTTACGAAAAACGGTCTTCGGCCTCTTCCTCGGGTTCGAGCAGGCCGTCTCCTTCGCCGCTGCGCATATAGTGTTGGTACGCCTTGTTGCGGACAACTGTGACCTGACGGCCGTACATGTCGGTCGCAAGGAAGCTTTCGATCGGTTCGACATATCCCTCGGTCTCGTCGGCTTCGATCTGCATCTCATTGTAGCTGTCGGATTCGTTCGGATCGTCGGCCATCGCCGGCGTATTGGACGTTCCCCAGCTTTCGACGATTTGCCAAGCGTCTTCGCCATCGAATTGATTTTGCCCCTCGCGCTCGTCCAAGCTTGTTCTTCCGAACGGCGGGTCAAGAAATTTTTCTTCCGCGGGACGGCGTTGGGACATATCGGGATCGGGTACATGCTCCACGCAGTAGGCGGTTGTAGGCACGGCTTCCAGCCGTTCGGGCGGAATCGGCTGTCCGCATACCCGGCAAATGCCGTATTCGCCCGATTCCATACGCGTCAGAGCTTCGTTGATGTCGGTAAGCTGGTGCTCGGCATTTTCGTGAAGAGCGATATCTTTGCCGCGCTCGTACATCTCGGTGCCCAGATCGGCCGGATGGTTGTCATAGTTGGAAAGCTCTCCGGTCTGGACGCGCATGGAATCGCCGAGTCCCATATGCTCGCGGGACTCCAAGTGCCGCTCCAGCCATTGCTTTTCTTCCGTCAGCTTGGCTTTGAGCGCTTGGAGCTGCTGCCCGGTAAGCGGACCGGATGAACCGGATTCGAACGGAAGGTTTGTCAAGAAAAGCGCCTCCTTTTGATTAAAGCAAGCAAGTATCGTTATTTTTCGCGCTACCCGTTGTTTTTAGCTAGGTAAATGTATGCAGGTTGTCAGCAAGCCAATAAGGAGTTGTTATCTTGAGATATTACATTTACGCTTTCATCGTTCTCCTGTTGGACCAGGCTACCAAATGGCTTATTGTAAGCCGGTTGGAGCTGGGGGAATCGCGATCGGTCATCGGCGAGTTTTTCCAAATTACCTCTCATCGGAACGCTGGAGCGGCTTTCGGTATTTTGCAAAATCAGCGCTGGTTTTTCCTGGTCATTACCGTTCTTGTAGCGGTTGGGGTGGTCTGGTATTTGCAGAAGACGCGAAAAGAAGGAAAGAAGCTGCTGCCTTTTGCTCTGAGTTTGCTGCTTGGAGGCGCGCTCGGCAATTTTATCGACCGTGCGCTGTTTGGCGAAGTCGTGGATTTTCTAGATTTTCACTTCCGTTTCAGTTTCTTCGGCATCCCGGTGGACTATCCGTTCCCGATCTTTAACGTTGCCGATTCCGCTATTGTCGTTGGCGTCGCCTTGATCTTCGTTGATTCGCTGATCAGCTGGCGCCAAGAATCGAAACAAAATGCTGCCAACAAGCTGGAAAGCGGGGACGCGCAATCATGAATGTGACCGAGCAAGGATGGTCGGAGCAGGATCAGCGCTTCGAATGGACGGCCGAACCGGAAGACGCCGGAGAACGCATCGATAAGTTCATTACGGAAGCGCTGGAGGAAGAAGTGTCCCGCACGCAAGTGCAGCAGTGGATCAAGGACGGTTGCGTGAAGGTCGACGGCCGCGCGGTGAAGCCGAACTACAAGCTTTCCGAAGGGGATGCCATGACACTGGTCATGCCCGAGCCGGAAGAGCTGGTGCTTACGCCGGAACCGATTCCGCTGGACGTTGTGTATGAAGATTCCGACGTGATTGTCGTAAACAAGCCGCGGGGCATGGTCGTGCACCCGGCGCCAGGACACTACAGCGGAACGCTCGTCAATGCGCTTCTGTATCATTGCAAGGATTTGTCCGGCATTAATGGCGTCATTCGGCCCGGTATCGTTCATCGTATCGATAAGGATACGTCGGGTCTGCTGATGGCCGCGAAAAACGATCTGGCTCATTCGGGGCTGGCTGCCCAACTGAAAGCCCATACGGTCAATCGCAAATATTTTGCTCTTGTGCATGGCAACGTTCCGCACGAGAACGGCACCGTCGATGCGCCGATCGGGCGCGATCCGAAGGATCGGAAGCTGTATACCGTCACCGAACGGAACAGCAAGCATGCGGTAACGCATTTTCTCGTAGTGGAAAGGTTCGGCGATTACACGTTATTGGAGCTGAAGCTGGAGACGGGGCGCACGCATCAGATTCGGGTGCATATGAAATTCATCGGACATCCGCTTGTAGGGGATCCGGCTTACGGTCCTTCCAAAAGCAAGGGGGTCCTGATGGAGGGACAAGCGCTTCACGCGGCCGTGCTCGGTTTCGAGCATCCGCGTTCGGGACAGGAGCTGCAGTTCGAAGCGCCGATTCCGGACGATATGCAGCGGGTTCTGGAAGTGCTAAGAACAAGGTAAGGAACATGGGGGAACGCTATGGAACAGCTTGAGCGCTTCATTAATCCGAGTGTCAAGGAGATTCAGATCTCCGGTATCCGGAAAATTTCCAATTTGGTTGCGAATTATAAAGACGCCCTCACGCTGACGATCGGCCAGCCCGATTTTCCGACGCCGGACCACATTATGCGTGCGGCCGAGCGGGCCATCGAAGAGCAGCGGACGACCTATACGCCGAATCCGGGTCTACCGGAGCTCCGGCAGGCTGCAGCGGCCTTCATCGAACGCAAATACGGGCTCAGCTATTCCGGGCTGGAGGAAGTGCTCGTTACCGTAGGCGCGAGTCAGGCGCTGGATATTACGCTTCGCACGATTTTGGAGCCGGGAAGCGAAGTGATCCTGCCGGGTCCGATTTATCCAGGCTATGAGCCGCTCATTCGCCTGTGCGGCGGCGTGCCGGTTTATGCAGATACCCGCGGCACCGGCTTCAAGCTGACGGCCGAAGTGCTGGAGCCGTATCTGACCGATAAAACGCGGTGTGTCATTTTGGCTTATCCGTCCAATCCGACCGGTCGGGTGATGAGCGCAGAGGAGCTTGCCGATATCGCCCGGCTGCTCGAATCGCGCAAGCTGTTCGTCATTTCCGACGAAATCTACAGCGAGTTGATCTATGACGGGCCTCATCGTTCCATTGCCTCCCTGCGTGGGATGCGGGAGCGTACCATCGTCATTAACGGATTGTCGAAATCGCACTCGATGACGGGCTGGCGAATCGGCTTTACTTTTGCCCCAGCTTATTTGACGCAGCACATGGTTAAGGTTCACCAGTACAACGTCACTTGTGCAAGCTCCATCAGCCAGTATGCGGCCATCGAAGCGCTGACGGCGGGAATCGACGATGCGCTGCCGATGAGAGCCGAATATGTGAAACGGCGGGACTTCGTCTATGACCGGCTCGTCGAGATGGGCTTCGAGCTGGCGAAGCCGGAGGGAGCGTTTTATTTGTTCCCTTCGATTGAGCGCTTTGGCTTGTCTTCTATGGATTTTGCCATGAAGCTGCTGGACGAGCAGCGGGTAGCCGTTGTGCCGGGGGATGCGTTCTCTGCGCTTGGGGAAGGCTATATCCGCTTATCGTACGCTTATTCGATGGACGTTTTGGAGCGGGCCATGGAGCGGTTGAAGGTATTCGTAAGTCGCCTGTAGGTAAAAATAAAAGCTTCTCATCCCGTTCTCTGTGACAGAGACGGTGTTGAGAAGCTTTTTTGTTAATGTTCGCTTTTCCAAGTCAGGAAGCGACTCATTAGGTCGATGGCCAGGTCGATGGCGCGTTCGTCCGGCTCCAGCTTCGCATGATGCAGTCCGTAAGGGGTCCCGACGCCGAGCCAGAACATGAATCCGGGAATCGCTTCAAGAAAATAACCGAAATCTTCTCCGGTCATGGCTTCGGTACATTCGATCAATTGAAGCGGCGCCGAATGGTTCGTATCTCGAACCCAGTTCATAAATTGGCCCGTCGCATCCGCTTCGTTAAACACCTGCCGGTAATTGGCCCCGTAATCGATCTCGGCCTTGCAGGCGAAAGCCGTCTCCATTCCGGTGACGAGCGCCTCGATGCGGGTCTTGACGAGCGACATCGTTTCGGCCGAGAGTGTCCGTATCGTTCCTTCTAGGCGGGCTGTCTCCGCGATGATATTTTGCTTCGTGCCACCGTCGATTTTGCCGATGGTAATGACCGCCGAATCAAGGGGATTGACATTGCGGGAAATGACGGTTTGCAGTTGTCCCACAAGCTGGCACGCGGCAATCACCATATCGTTCGCGTTGTGCGGGAAAGCCGCATGTCCGCCTTTGCCCGCGAGGGTGATGAACAGCTCGGACGTATTGGCAAACAAGATACCCGGTTTGGTAGCCACGGTGCCTACCGGATATTCCGGCGCGATGTGCAGAGCGAAAATTTCGTCGGGCATCCAGTCCCGGAGCTCTTCGCATTCGAGCATCGGCTTGGCGCCTCCCGGGCCTTCTTCCGCAGGCTGAAAAATAAAGGTCAGATTATCGCGAATCGGCTGCTGTGCAAAATGAGTCAGGATACCGAGGCCGATGGACATATGCAGGTCGTGCCCGCAGGCGTGCATAAAGCCGGGATGCTCCGAACGGAAATCGTACCCGGTGTCTTCCGTAATCGGCAGCCCGTCGATGTCGGCGCGGTAGCCGAACCGGCGTTTGGGTGCGGTTCCTTTCACATTCACGATAATGCCGGTTCGCCAAGTGCGGACTTCGAGCCGCTCCTGCGGCAAGGTTGCGATGTAATCGAGCAAATACCGCTGGGTCTTAAACTCTTGATACCCGAGCTCCGGGATTTTATGCAAATCTCTGCGAAGTTGTACAAAGCGACTCGGGTTAACGGCTACGGACATGGTGTCAAATGCCTCCTTTGGTGAGGAATGAAGAGAAAGGCCCGGCGTCTGATCGCCGAGCCTTGAATGCGCCGAATTACAGGTTGCGCAGATCTTTCAAAATTTCCGTTTTCGACTTCGTTTTATCGTCTACTTTTTTAATGACGCGGGCAGGGGTACCGGCAACGACGCTGAATTCCGGCACGTCTTCCACGACGACTGCGCCTGCAGCGACGACGGAACCTTGTCCGACGCGTACGCCTTCGAGAATAACGGCGTTAGCTCCGACGAGCACATCGTCCTCGATCACGACCGGTTGAGCGGAAGGCGGCTCGATCACGCCCGCGAGGACGGCGCCTGCTCCGATGTGGCACATTTTACCGACTTTCACGCGTCCGCCGAGAATGGCGTTCATATCGATCATCGTGCCTTCGCCGATGGTTACGCCGATGTTGATCACGGCTCCCATCATGATGATCGCGTTGTCGCCGATGCCGACCATGTCGCGGATAATCGCGCCCGGTTCGATGCGGGCATTGATATTTTTGAGGTCCAGCAGCGGTACTGCGGAATTGCGGCGGTCATTTTCCACCACGTAGTCTTCGATTTTGCCGGCTTCTGCGTCCAGCACACTTTTTACTTCCGCCCAATCGCCGAACAGCACGCCGCTCTTGCCGGAGATGAACGCTTGAATATTGTCTCCGAAGGAGATGGATTCCAGGTCGCCTTTGACGTATACTTTAACCGGAGTCTTTTTCTTGCTTGTTTTAATGAGATTAATGACGTCTTCTGTATTCATTTCGATCGACATAAATGGGATTCCAGCTCCTTATGTAGTGATACCGTGAACGAAAACGGGCATGATCCGTTGTCCCGAAGATCACGAACTACATCTTTTATAGCATAAAACGCATGCCCTAGCAATCCTTGGCCGGTCGAATCGGATGTGATTCGGAGAGTATTGACATCGGGTGCCGAACGTGGCATAATTCTTGTAACTGAATAGCACCTTTAAAATCAGTCCCGTGAGGCTGGCAAGGTGAACGACGAATCGAACGGTCCAAGCGGATGCGCCGACGGCATAGATGCCGGTTAGGTGCGTCTGTTCCGGTGTAACCTGTTCTGTTTCTGTGTGCGCAAACCTTGCCGATACGGCAAGGTTTTTTTATGGTCAAAATCGCGAAAGCTTTGGTGAAGGAGGTTGCCTGACCGATGGAGTCTGCTGAGCATGTGTTAATGGATGAAACCGCGATACGGCGGGCTTTGACGCGTATCGCCCATGAGATTTTGGAGAAAAACAAGGGCTTCGAAAACTGCATGTTAATCGGTATCCGGACACGGGGGATTTACCTTGCGAAACGGGTAGCCGACCGAATCCGCGAGATCGAGGGCATACCCGCTCCCATCGGCGAAGTGGATGTGACCAAATACCGGGACGACCGAAGCGGCTTGCTGGAAGCGACCGTATCGGGAGCCCTGGAAGATGCGCCGGGAAGCGAGCAGGCGAACGATCGTCTGGAGGTTCATAACAAAAAGCTCATTTTGTTCGATGACGTGCTGTTCACGGGACGCACGGTAAGGGCAGCCATGGATGCTTTAATGGATCTCGGCCGGCCGCAAATGATTCAATTGGCGGTGCTGGTGGATCGGGGGCACAGGGAACTGCCGATTCGTCCAGACTTCGTAGGGAAGAACATTCCAACGTCCAGGCTCGAAAGCATCGAAGTACAGGTGAATGAAGTGGATGGAGTGGATCAAGTCGTCATCACAGGACAGAGGAGGCCAAACGAATGACACAGCTTCAAGTACAGTCGGAAAAACATTTGCTAGGCACCAAAGGACTTAGCGCCGGAGAGCTGAACGCGATCCTCGATCGTGCGGCCCACTGGGAACAGCATCCGGTAAAAGTGACGAACCAGCTGCAAGGGCGCTTTGTCGCCAACATGTTTTTTGAGAACAGCACAAGAACGAGATTCTCCTTCGAAGTTGCGGAAAAAAGGCTCGGAGCGGAAGTGCTCAACTTCGCGGCCGCCGTCTCGAGCGTACAGAAGGGCGAATCGATCTACGATACAGTGCGAACGCTCGAATCGATGGGCATCGACGCCGGCGTCATCCGCATGAAGCCCAACGGGCTGCTGGCCGAGCTGGCGCAAAAAATCAAAGTCCCGCTGATCAACGCGGGCGACGGCAACAACGAGCATCCGACGCAGGCGCTGCTCGATCTGTATACGATGCGCAAGCAGTTCGGCGAAATCCGCGGCCTTCATGTGGCGATCGTCGGAGATATCCAGCATAGCCGCGTGGCGCGCTCGAACCTGTGGGCGCTGCAAACGCTGGGAGCCAAAGTAAGCTTCTGCGCGCCGCCGGTCATGCAGGCCGCCGAGCTTGCGGAGCATGCGCCTTACGTCTCGATCGACGAGGCGCTGAAAGCCGACGTGGTCATGATGCTGCGCGTGCAGCTCGAACGGCACGAAGGATCGCTGTTCGGCTCGGCCGAGGAATATCGCGCCGCCTACGGGTTGACGGCAGAACGCGCCGCCCGCATGGCGCCGCACGCGATCATCATGCATCCGGCTCCGTTCAATCGGAATGTTGAAATCGACGATGAGCTGGTGGAATGCGAGAAATCGAAAATTTTTACGCAAATGAGCCATGGCGTACCGATCCGGATGGCGGTCATCGAGCGGGCGCTTAGCTAAACCGAATCCTAACCTACTAC
Source organism: Paenibacillus tyrphae (assembly GCF_024158745.1). GTDB lineage: Bacteria > Bacillota > Bacilli > Paenibacillales > NBRC-103111 > Paenibacillus_G > Paenibacillus_G tyrfis_A. Next base: position 210,131 of record NZ_JAMZAW010000011.1, read on the forward strand.
GAAGATGAAACGAAGCGGAGGTTCCCATGGGAATTTGGATATTGAATGCCAGCCTGGCGGCTGGGGGCAATGAATTGAAGAAAAAGCACGTGTTCGCGAATGGCGAGCGCATCGAGCAAATCGTCGACGCAGGGGAAGCTTTGCCGGATACGGCCGGACATACGGTTATCGATGCCCAGGGCAAGCTGCTGGCGCCCGGACTTATCGACATGCACGTACATCTGCGCGAGCCGGGCTTCGAATATAAGGAAGATATTGCGTCGGGTACCCGCTCCGCGGCGCGCGGCGGATTCACCACAATTGCCTGCATGCCGAACACGCGGCCGGTAATCGATACGGTGGAAACGGTCGAGTACGTGCTGAACAAGGCTCAAACCGAAGGGATCGTGCGCGTCCTGCCTTACGGCTGCATCACGAAAAACGAACTTGGCCGTGAGCTCACGGACTTCGATGCTTTGAAGGAAGCAGGGGTCATCGGGTACACGGACGATGGCGTCGGCGTGCAAAGCGCGCAAATGATGAAGGATGCGATGGCTAAAGCGGCCTCGATCGGTATGCCGGTTATTGCGCACTGCGAGGACAATACGCTGGTCGAAGGCGCCGCCGTTAGCGAAGGAGCGTTCGCTCGCAAGCATGGACTCAAAGGAATCCCGAACGAATCCGAAGCGATTCATGTGGGCCGCGACATTCTGCTCGCCGAAGCGACAGGGGTGCACTACCATGTATGCCACGTCAGCACGGAGCAGTCGGTCCGCCTGATCCGTCAAGCGAAGCAGATCGGCATTAAAGTGACCGCCGAAGTATGCCCGCACCACCTGCTGCTGTCCGACGAAGACATTCCGGGGATGGATGCAAACTGGAAAATGAACCCGCCGCTGCGCACCCCGCGCGATGTGCAGGCCTGCATCGAGGGTCTTGTCGACGGCACAATCGACATTGTGGTCACCGACCACGCACCGCACAGCGAGGAAGAGAAAGCGCGCGGCATGCAGCTTGCTCCGTTCGGCATCGTCGGCTTCGAGACGGCCTTCCCGCTCTTGTATACGAAGTTCGTCGCTACGGGCCAATGGACGTTGGAGTTTCTGCTCGATAAAATGACCAAGCTGCCGGCGCAAGTGTTCGGGCTTCCTTGGGGAACGATCGAGGTTGGCAAAGCCGCCGATCTGACGCTGATCGACCTCGAAACGGAGAAGAAGGTCAACCCGGCGGAATTCCTCTCCAAGGGACGCAACACGCCGTTCACGGGCTGGAGCTTGAAAGGCTGGCCGACCCTAACCATCGTCGGCGGCAACGTCGTCTGGTCCGAATAAGAAAAGGCGAGTAGATGCCCGCTGCGAGGGGAACCTACAGTTAGGAAAAATAAAGGAACAAAGTTCCTTATTTATAGAAGTTGAAAGAACAGCTTGATTGGGTCGCACATCGCTGCGCGCAGCACCGTAAAGCGTGTCCGGACGACCGCGGGGCGTTAGCCTCCGTGCCGTCTGGACAAACGCGATCCCCCGTCGCAGCTCCTTCAAAGCTACATACCCCCTTGTGCGACAACTTGAGGGGTCCAGGGGCAGCGCCCCTGGGGTCCCCTTTGAAAAGGGGGATTTAGGGGGATTAATACCACATAGGGAGATGACAGCAGATGCAGGCAAGATTGTTGTTGGAAGACGGTACGCTGTTTACCGGCAAAGCATTCGGAAGCACCGGCGACTCGGTTGGCGAAGTCGTGTTCAATACAGGCATTACAGGATACCAAGAGGTATTGTCCGATCCGTCCTACTGCGGCCAGATCGTGACCATGACGTACCCGCTGATCGGAAACTACGGCATCACACGCGACGATTTCGAATCGATTCGCCCGTTCATTCACGGGTTCGTTGTTCGCGAGCATGAAATGGTGCCCAGCAACTGGAGAGCCGAGTACTCGCTGGACAGCTTGCTTAAAGAATACGGCATTATCGGCATCAGCGGCATTGATACCCGGATGCTGACCCGCCGCATCCGTCACCATGGCGTCATGAAAGGCATTCTGACCACTTCCGAGAAGCGTGTGGAAGAGCTGTTGGAGCAGCTTAAAGCATCTCTGCTCATGACCGATCAAGTGTCCCGAGTATCTACGAAAAGCGTATTCAGCGCACCAGGAACGAAAGAGCGCGTTGTGCTCGTCGATTTCGGCTCCAAGAGCGGCATTTTGCGCGACTTGACCAAGCGCGGCTGCGACGTCGTCGTCGTGCCGCAGGACACGACCGCGGACCAAATCCGCCGGTTGGCACCGGACGGCATTCTGCTGTCCAACGGCCCTGGGGACCCGAAAGACGTGCCGCATGCGGCGAAAATGATTGCCGAGCTTCTTGGCGAATTCCCGATCTTCGGCATTTGCCTTGGCCATCAATTGTTCGCGCTGGCGAGCGGTGCCGATACGGAAAAGCTGAAATTCGGCCATCGCGGCGGCAACCACCCGGTAAAAGACTTGGCTACGGGCCGCTGCTACATCACATCGCAAAACCATGGCTACACCGTAAATGAAGACTCGATCGCCGGCACGGATTTGGAAGTGACTCATATCAACAACAACGACAAGACGATCGAAGGGCTGCGCCACAAAAAATATCCGGCTTTCTCCGTTCAGTATCACCCGGAGGCAGCACCAGGACCGTTCGATTCGAGCTACTTGTTCGATGACTTCCTGCAGCTGATCCGCGACCATAAGCAAAACAACCCGCAGCTTCCGCGTCAGGCGCAGATCGCAGCGGCATACAAAGCGGGCAGCACGGCCGTATCTGCATCGAAAGGGGAGCTCCACTATGCCGAAAAATAATAACCTTAAAAAAATTCTCGTGATCGGCTCCGGTCCGATCGTCATCGGACAAGCGGCGGAATTCGACTATGCCGGTACGCAAGCTTGCCAAGCTCTGAAAGAAGAAGGCTTCGAAGTCGTTTTGATCAACAGCAATCCGGCGACGATCATGACCGACACGAACATGGCCGACAAAGTATACATCGAGCCGATTACGCTCGACTTCGTCACCCAAATCATCCGCCAAGAACGTCCGGACGGGTTGCTGCCGACCCTCGGGGGGCAGACTGGCCTCAATATGGCGGTTGAATTGGCGCGCGCCGGCGTGCTAGAGCGCGAAAACGTGAAGCTGCTCGGTACCCAGCTGACGGCAATCGAAAAAGCGGAAGACCGCGATTTGTTCCGCGATCTGATGCGCGAATTGGAACAGCCGGTACCGGAGAGCACGATCGTAACGACGGTGCAGGAAGCGCTCGATTTTGCGAATGAAATCGGCTATCCGATTATCGTACGTCCGGCGTACACGCTAGGCGGCACGGGGGGCGGCATCTGCGCCACCGAGGAAGAGCTCCTGGAAACTGTTTCTTCCGGTATTCGTTACAGCCCGATCGGTCAATGTCTGATCGAGAAAAGCATCGCCGGTATGAAGGAAGTTGAATACGAGGTAATGCGCGACGCAAACGACAACTGTATCGTCGTGTGCAACATGGAAAACTTCGATCCGGTCGGCGTTCATACGGGCGACAGCATTGTTGTGGCTCCGAGCCAGACGCTGTCGGACCGCGAATACCAGATGCTGCGTTCCGCATCGCTCAAAATCATCCGCGCCTTGAACATCGAAGGCGGATGCAACGTGCAGTTTGCGCTGGATCCGCACAGCTATCAATATTACGTCATCGAAGTGAATCCGCGGGTTAGCCGCTCGTCGGCGCTCGCTTCCAAAGCAACCGGCTACCCGATTGCCAAAATGGCAGCGAAAATCGCGATCGGCTATACGCTGGATGAAATCGTCAACCCGGTAACGGGTCAGACGTACGCTTGCTTCGAGCCGACGTTGGACTATATCGTTTCCAAAATCCCGCGCTGGCCGTTCGATAAATTTACCGCGGCAAACCGCAAGCTCGGCACGCAAATGAAAGCGACGGGCGAAGTCATGGCCATCGGTAGCACATTCGAAGAGTCGATTCACAAAGCGGTCCGCTCCCTAGAAATCGGTGTGCACCGCCTGCATTTGAAAGATGCGGAGACATTGGACCAAGAGACGCTTGAGCAGCGGCTTGTGAAGCCAGACGACGAGCGCATCTTCCTGATCGCCGAAGCGCTCCGCCGCGGATACAGCGTGCAGCAATTACAGGATTTGACCAAGGTAGATTGGTGGTTCTTGCACAAGCTCGAAGGCTTGATCGCTTTCGAAGCCGAGCTGCTTGCGCCGGAGCTGAGCGAAGAGTTGCTCCGCGAAGCGAAGCGCAAAGGCTTCACCGACCGCGCTATTGCCGAGCTGCGCCGTCAGGCTGACAAAGGGTTGAGCTTGACGCAGGAAGCGGACGTTCGCGCATACCGGATTGGCCTGGGACTGAAGCCGGTTTACAAAATGGTCGATACCTGCGCGGCGGAGTTCGAAGCGACGACGCCTTACTACTATTCGACCTACGAGACGGAAGACGAAGTCAAGGAAACGACGAAGCAAAAAGTCGTCGTGCTTGGCTCCGGTCCGATCCGGATCGGTCAAGGGATCGAGTTCGACTACTCTACCGTGCATGCGGTATGGGCTATCCAAAAGGCCGGCTATGAAGCCGTCATTATCAACAACAACCCGGAGACGGTGTCTACGGATTTCAATACATCGGACCGGCTGTACTTCGAGCCGCTGTTCTTCGAGGACGTCATGAACGTCATCGAGCGCGAGCAGCCGATCGGCGTTATCGTCCAATTCGGGGGACAAACGGCGATCAACCTCGCGGCACCGCTTGCGAAAGCTGGTGTACGCATCCTCGGCACAGATTTGGAGAACATCGACGCGGCCGAGGACCGCAAAAAGTTCGAAGCGCTGCTCCGTCAGCTTGACATCGCACAACCGCCGGGCGGTACGGTAACCTCGGTGGACGAGGCTGTCGGCATGGCCTCCCGCTTCGGGTATCCGGTGCTTGTTCGTCCGTCGTATGTCCTTGGCGGCCGCGCGATGGAAATCGTCTACTCCGACGAAGAATTGCTGAGCTACATGGAATATGCGGTCAAAATCAACCCGGAGCATCCGGTACTCATCGACCGTTACATGCTTGGTAAAGAAGTCGAAGTCGACGCGATCTGCGACAAAGAAACGGTACTGATCCCAGGCATCATGGAGCACGTGGAGCGGGCTGGCGTTCACTCGGGCGACTCCATCGCGGTATACCCGCCGCAGACGGTATCCGCCGAGCTGAAGCAAAAAATTATCGACATTACGACCAAAATCGCAAGAGGGCTGCAGGTCGTCGGTCTCGTCAACATCCAGTTCGTCATCTATCAAGACGAAGTGTATGTGATCGAAGTGAATCCGCGCTCCTCGCGTACGGTTCCTTTCCTCAGCAAAGTAACGAAAATTCCAATGGCCAACGCCGCAACCCGCGTCATTATGGGCGAAAAGCTGGCCGATATGGGCTACGAAACTGGTTTGTGGCCGGAAGACGATTTCGTATCCGTCAAAGTACCGGTCTTCTCCTTCGCGAAGCTGCGCCGTGTCGATACGACGCTCGGACCGGAAATGAAATCGACGGGCGAAGTCATGGGCCGCGACAAAACGTTTGCCAAAGCGCTGTATAAAGGGCTGATCGGCTCCGGCATGAAAATTCCGCCGACAGGCGCGATCATCGCTACGATTGCCGATAAAGACAAAGCCGAAGCCATTGATATTTTCCGCGGCTTCGAAAGATTGGGCTACCGCATCGTCGCTACGGGCGGAACGGCACAGGCTTTGGAGGACGCCGGTCTCCAGGTGAACCGCGTCAACAAGCTGAGCGAAGGCTCGCCGAACATTCTCGACCTGATCCGCAACGGCGAAGCGCACTTTGTCGTCAACACGCTGACGAAGGGCAAAACGCCGGAACGCGACGGCTTCCGGATTCGCCGCGAGGCAGTAGAGAACGGTGTCGTCTGCATGACTTCGTTAGATACGGTTAGCGCGCTGCTGCACGTGTTGGAGTCCATCTACTTCCAATCCACGGCTATGCCTGCGAATCACGCATAACAACAATTGCATTAGCACAGCGTTCCGCTCCTTGCGGAAATGCTGTGCTAATCCCTTGATTAGGCCCTTCTACGAGCCGTCAGATTCATCCGATTTTAAAGAAAAAGGGGCGGTAACTTGTGTCTACCAACTTAGCGGCGGCGAAACGAATCATGGTTGCGCTCGATTATGCAGAGGCGAAGCAAGCGGAGTCGCTCGTCCGGTCGCTGGAAGGCATTCCGTGTTATTTGAAGGTGGGAATGCAGCTGTTTTACAACGCTGGTCCGACGTTCGTGCGGATGCTTAAAGAGAAGGGCTATAGCGTCTTTCTCGATCTCAAAATGCACGATATTCCGAATACCGTCAAAGGCGGCGCGGAAAGCATCACGAAGCTTGGCGTAGACATGTTCAACGTGCATGCGGCCGGCGGCAAGCAGATGATGGAGGCGGCGATGGAAGGCGTGGACAAAGCGCTTCAAGCCGAATCCGGTCCCAAGCCGATCGTCATCGGCGTTACACAGCTTACCAGCACAAGCCAGACGGTCATGAACGAAGAAATCGGCATTGAAGGTACGGTAGAGGATGCGGTGATCCGATATGCCCGATTGGCCCAAGCCGCTGGGTTGCAAGGTGTGGTCGCTTCTCCGCTGGAGGTCGTCCGGATCAAAGAAACGTGCGGAAGCGGCTTTGTGACCGTGACCCCGGGCATTCGTCCTGCAGGAGCGGACATCGGCGATCAATCCCGCGTCATGACGCCGGAACAGGCGTTTGCTCAAGGGACGGACTATATCGTCATTGGTCGTCCGATCACAGCCGCGCCGGACCCAAGAGCGGCGCTGGAAGCGATTATCCCCTCTGTCTAGCGGCAGAGAGGTTTTTTACGAAGACCAACACCTTAAGGAGATGAAATCGAATGACAACCCCATCGATTCGTATAAATCCGGAGCTGGCCGGGCAAATTGCCGCCGATCTGCTCGCGATCGGCGCCGTGGCGCTTCGTCCGCAGCAGCCGTTTACTTGGACATCCGGCATGAAATCGCCGATCTACTGCGATAACCGGCTGACCATTTCGTTTCCTGAGATCCGCGAACGGATCGCCGAAGGCTTCGTTGCGCTCATCCGCGACAATTTCCCGGATGCCGAAGTCATTGCGGGAGCGGCAACCGGAGGGATTCCACATGCGGCTTGGGTCGCTCAAAAGCTCGGTCTGCCGATGGTTTACGTGCGCGACAAGGCCAAGGGCCACGGGAAGGAAAACTTGATCGAAGGCTTGATCAAGCCCGGGCAGAAGACGGTGGTCATCGAGGACTTGATCTCGACGGGCGGAAGCTCGCTCAAGGTGGCCTTGGCCGTAAATGAAGCCGGAGCGCAGGCTCTCGGGGTGCTTGGCATCTTCTCGTATCAGTTCGAGAAGGCGCGCGAGGCCTTTGCGGGATCGGGCATTCCTTTTGAGACGCTGACGAATTACTCGATATTGCTCGACGTCGCTCTTCGGAACGGCAGCATCCAAGAGCAGGATTTGCAGGCGCTGAAAGCATGGCGTGAAAATCCGAGCGAATACGGCAAAGCCTAAACAAAATTTATGGCATTCGAATTCTTCCGCTACAGTAAAGGGAAGAGCTCGGGTGCTTTTCTTTTTTCACCGGGTGATACAAAATAAGGCTGACCCCTGTCTTATGTATAGCTGCAGCTGAAAGGAGGACATCACATTGGAACATCCGGATTCCGATTATTTCCGTCACATATTTTATAAGCATTACCCGTCGGTGCGCCGAAAATTAATCGCGTTAGTCCGCGACGAGGCAGCCGCCGATGATTTGGCCCAGGAAGTATTTCTGCGTCTATACCGCAACCCGCCGGACGATCCGCAATTGATCGGCGCTTGGCTTCATCGGGTATTGACCCGGATCGCCTACGACCATATGTCCAAGCGGGCCCGCGAACGTGCGCTTCAGGAGAAGCAGGAGCTTCATTTGCGGGTAACGGAGCAGGAGGGCAAGTCGAACGAGGAGACGGTTTTGGAGCAGTTTGAACACGAGGAATTGCGCGGGTGGCTGGACCAGCTTTCGGAACGGGACCGGCAAGTATTGCTCCTTCGATTCTCCGGCTACAGTTACGCGGAGATCGCCGAGAAGCTTCAAATTCGCGCACCGCTTGTAGGGACGCTTATCAACCGGGCGACCGCCCGATTGAAACGGCATGCGGAATTGCAAACTCAAGTTGAATAGGAGGACCACGGCATATGACTGAGTCATTTGTAAAGAAAAATTCCGACCCCACGGATGCGGCTTGGGAGAAGCTTCAGCAGCGGCTTGCTTCTGAACAGAAATCGCTTCGTTGGGAGCAGTGGGCAAAGGAAGCCGATAAAATAAACCCGTCGGCGGCAGAAGCCGGGGAGACAGAAACGTTACAATCGATCGCTGTATCCGATATTCGTCCGTTACCTGTTTTGGAACCGGACAGGACAACGGGGGAGACGCCTAAAGCCCATCCGTTCGTCCGCTGGATGAAACGGCGCAGGAAGCGGGTGGCTGCTTCGGCCGCGGTGCTGGTACTGGCCGCTTTCCTGGGCACGCCAATCGGCAACGAAGCGCTGGCTTCCATATTGAATAAATTTCGGATGCAGGAAATGACGGTCGTTCAGGAAAACGATCTGACGTATTTGCTGAACAGCGCTTTTCCGGAAGGACAAACGAAAGAGAGCATCAACAAGCTTGGAGCATTCACGAATACGTCCGGCAAAATAAGAGGATCTTTTGAGGCCAATGAGCTTTCGCAGATGCTGGGACGCAGCATCGTCTTTCCTCAGGATTACAACGCCAAGCAAGATAAGCCTTACGTTAGCCCCTCCAATACGCTGACGTTAAAGTTGAACGTTGACGAAGTAAACCGGGCGATGTCCAGACTTGGCGCGAAGCAGATGCTGCCTGAATCCGTGGACGGGAAACCGATTACGCTTGAAACGGGCGAAAAAGTCCATCTGAACGTAAAAAACGGCGAACGAAGCTACTCTCTGACCCAGGAGCCGATTCCCGTCGTATCTGTCGATCCGTCGATTCCGGTGGCCGAAGCGCTGCAAGCGGTTCTGCAGTTCCCGCTGCTCCCGGAGCATTTGAAGCAGAGCTTGCAGAACGTGGACCTGCTTACTACCGGAAACGTGCCGTTGCCTATCATCACGAATCAGCCTACCGAGAAGGTCAAAGTGGGAAGCACGGATGTGCTGATCATGACGGAATCTACGAAAAATCATAATTATTACAATGCCATGTGGGTGAAGCAAGGTCAACTCTTCAAACTTAATGGCTATGAATATCTCACGGATCGCGAGGCGCTGCTTGGCAAAGTGAAGGAGCTGATCGGCTCTTGACCAGGCTAGCCATTACAGCGCATGAGCTGACGAAAGATTACGGCAACGGCCGCGGCTGCCGCAGCATTACGATTACCGTAGGGGAAGGGGAAGCCTTTGGCTTCCTCGGCCCGAACGGAGCTGGCAAGAGCACCTTTGTGAAGATGCTCGTCGGCTTGATCCGGCCGACGCAGGGCCACGGTGCGATTTGCGGCCATCCGATCGGCTCGTTGGAAGCGAGAAGGCATTTCGGCTACTTGCCGGAGCTGTACCGGTACCAGGATTGGCTCAGCGGTGAAGAAGTGCTGCAGCTGCATGCCCGGCTATGCGGCGTCGAAGCTTCTGAGGCGAAGCGGCGCATTCCGGAGCTGCTCGACCTTGTCGGTCTTGGGCTGCGGGGCAAAGACCGCGTGAAGATGTACTCCAAAGGGATGCAGCAGCGGCTTGGCTTGGCTTGCGCCTTGGTGAACGACCCGCCTATCGTTTTTTTGGACGAGCCGGCCTCCGCGCTTGATCCATTGGGCCGGAGAGACGTACGAGAATTGCTCCGGCTGATGAAGGCGCAGGGAAAAACGATTTTTCTCAACTCGCACTTGTTGGAGGACGTGGAGCTGCTGTGCGATCGCGTGGCCTTGCTGAATAACGGTCAAATTCTGCAGGTTGGTTCCGTGGCCGACGTGCTGCACGAGACATCCCGCTGGCACCTTCGTGTCGGCGGGTTTGCGCCGTTTTTGCTGGCCTGGCTTCAGGAAGCCTCGGGCCTGACCGTACGTCTTCTTGAGATAGGAGTGGAAGAAGATTCGGTCTGGCTGGAAGCGGAGCTGGAGGATGACGAACAGGTCGGCTGGTTGAACGCGCTTGTTATCGAACAGGGGATGACGCTCTACGAAGTAAAGAAGGCAAAAACGAAGCTGGACGAATGGTTCGTCAGCTCTGTTGCCGGACGGAGCCACAGGGGGGAACGCGAATGATTACCATCATCGGCTCGACTTGGAAGGAGCTGCTGCGCAAACGGGTCATGCTGCTGACGCTGCTGATGACCGTTATTTTCTTGTTCGCCTTCTGGTTTGTTGCCAAAACCATCGGAGCAAGCTTGCATGATGGCACCTATAATCCGTCCGACGTGCAATATATAATTGCCGTTTACGAACGAAGCGCGATGATCTTGTCGCTCGGCTTTTTTTTCGGTTCGTTCGTCATTGCTTTTTTGTCCATTTTCAGCTCGTTCTCCGTGATTGCAGGGGAAGCTGAGCAGGGCGTACTGCAGGCGTTAATGACTCGGCCATTATCCCGTTTATCCTGGTATATGGGACGATGGATCGGATTTGTCAGTTGGGGAATCGGTTACGCGGCGCTGCTTTTTATATCGATTCTGCTGGTATCTTGGGCTCATGCCGGTATTCCCGGAGATATCGTATCGCTGACGCGTTCGTTCGCTTTGTTTATTTTTGTTGTGCCGCTGCTCGTATCTTTATCGATGCTGGGCTCTTGCCATTTGTCCTCCACCGGGAATGGCGTGTTGATGACGATGCTCTACGGGGCGGGATGGCTTGGGGGCATGATTGAAAAAGTGGCAGGCTCAGTCCAAATTGATCAAAATATAGCCATTAAGCCGCTGCTGACCATCGCAGGAATCATGTCGCTTGTCATGCCGGCCGATTCGCTGCAAAACCGGATGCAATCGGAGCTGTTTGCCGTGAACGAGCTTCAAGGACTGGTGAATATTAGAAGTCTTTTCGGTTTTTTCGGTGTCGGTCAAGTGCCGTCAAACGCCTTTCTAATGTACAGTGCCGGATATATGCTTGTTATGCTGCTGCTCGGCTTGTGGTCGTTTCGGAGAAAGGACCTATGATCCGCACGCACCTTACCAAAAAAAAGCCCGTCTGCTCCATTCATCGCTTGCATGCGATGAGCGGGGAGACGGGCTTTTGTACGGGTTCAGTTGAGCGCGCGCGAACGATGCAGTCGCGTATACGGGGGTTATTTCTTCAGCAGGGCCCAGCGATAGGCGTACTCGAACAGAAATTCGAACGCTTCGAGGTGCCGCTTCGCTTCGAAGGCATTGGCGCCCCAAGCGTAAATGCCGTGCTTGCGCAGCAAAATGCCGGGGATGCGGGGCACGATCGCGTCTTCGACCAATTCGGCAATCCGCGGAATTTCCGCATAGTTGGGCAGGATCGGGATATCGATGTGCGCTTCTTCTTCCCATATGTTGAATGCTTTGATCAACTCGACGCCGTCCACCGGCACGCTGCCTCGTTCCGCATACAGCTCGGAGACGAGGTTGTTGAACACGGTGTGCACATGAAAAATAGCGCCGCAGCCCGTCAAACGGTAGATCTCGCAGTGGATCAGCGTTTCTGCGGAAGGCTTCAGGCCGGTCGTTTCGATCGCTTGACCCGACTGATCGACCAGCAAATAGTCGGAAGGTGTATTGACCGACTTATCCTTGCCGCTCGCCGTAATGGCAAACGCAAACTGTTCGGGAGAAAATTCCCCCGTCCGGATCGACAGATTGCCGCTTGTGCCCGGAAACCAGCCGCGTGCGGCCAACAAAGTTTTAATCTCCCGCAGCTCGGCGAACGCCTGCTGCTTCTCTTCCAAACGAATGGCGCTAAAGCTCACGCACTTTCATCTCCTCTAACCGCTTGATCACATCGTGAAAATCTTCAAAAGGATAGTAATTCAACCCGAGCTCCTGGCACAGCTCGATCAGATGGGAGCGGGCGAATACCGTATCGGCGAGCTTGGCCCCGGCAAAATCGGTTACGCTGTCGCCGATCATGATACGTTCGTATGTCTCCCGCGGGTAGGAGCGGATAATTCTCGTTTTACACATGCCGCAGTCGTTGTCACATTCCGCGTCGCACGAATGCGGCCACAAAATGCGAATATGCGTACCGCTGAAGTCGCTCGCGTTGCAATAAATGTTCTCCTTCGGAATCGCAAACGACGATAGAACGGGGTAGACGAAAAAGTCGATTCCGCCGCTGGTCACCAAAAAGAGGATGTCCTCCTGCTTGCAGTAATCCAGCAGCTCGCGGAACCCGCTGCGAATCGTCACGTTGCCGATCGCGTAATCGATGACTTCCTGCCGACGGGAGGTCGGAAGCAGGGCAAACATGCGTCCGACGCCTTCCCGGATCGTAATTTCCTTGGAGATGACTTGATTAACCAAAGTATCCCAGCCCTCAGGCTGAAAATGCTTCATAATCGCCACGATATTGTCGTTGACGGTAATCGTCCCGTCGAAATCGCAAAAAATAACTCGCTGCCTGCTCATTCTTTAATCCCCCAAGCGTCAATTGCCGCCTGCAGCTCAGGATGCCCGTCCGCGGCATACTCCCGCAGCGGAACGCCCACTTGGCAGCCATCAATCGCCTGCCGGAAGGCTCTTCCGCCGGCCGCAGCACCCATAGGATGGCCATGGACTCCGCCGCCTGCATTGACGACCACCTGCCCGCCAAAATCCCGCAAGATGAGTGGCACAAGTCCGGGATGAATGCCGGCCGAAGGAACCGGGAAGCTTGCTGCAAGCGGAACTTGTCCGTTCGCGGACGTTGTTGCGCCGTCCCCGCCGTAAATATAATCGGCAGCTTCGGTTGTCAGCAGCGCTTCCTTAATCGCCATGTTCTCTTCCTTCGACATGACGACGGAACCGTACGGCGAAGGGAACAGCACCAGATCGGCCCCGGCGAGCCGCATGAGCTTGCCAAGCAGTACGTTCGCGGCGATGCCGTGATATGGCGACGGATACAAGGCCCCGGCGAGCGACGGGTGAGCCATCAGCGGCACGTTGACGTCAGGGTGCCGGCTCAGCTCGCTGAGAGCGTCGAAGCCGTAGGCGAGCACATTGAACAGCAGCGCGTTGGCTCCGGCGTTGATCGCTTTTTTGGCTTGTTCGACGAGCCCGAAGGTCGGTCCGGTCAAATTAGCCGCGTACAGCAGCTTCTGGCCGGTTTCCCGCTCGGCTTCGGCCGCCGCCTGCATGCACAGCTCGACCCGCTTCTCGATCGGGGTCAGCGAATTCTCAAACAAAATCTCGTCGTCCTTGATCAGATCGACGCCGCCGAGTGCCTGCTGATAAAACTGCTCCCGCAGCGCAGGCAGATCGTGGCCGATCACCGATTTGAAAATGCTCATGAGCAGCGGACGGTCATGGACGCCAAGCAGCTTGCGCACGCCCTCGATGCCGAAGCGCGGTCCTGGAAAGGCGGATAAAAACGACTCGGAAAATGCCAGGTCGATCAGCTTGATCCGGCCGTCCATTGACAGCTTCCCGAAAACCGTGACGAGCAGGGCGGGGATGTCGCGGCTGAAATTAATATCGGGATAAGCGATACGAATATCCGCATATCTTGCGGAAGCGGGCTCGCTCGCAGACGGTTCGTGTACGTCCACGCTGACGACGCGGCCGAGATGTTTTTCCATTTCCGCCTTGCGTGCTTCCGGCAGCTCGGTCCAGCTTCCGACGGTTAGACCGACAGCTATGCCGGTCGCTTTTTTATGAAAATCGGCTTTCTCGTCGTAGCAACGGTAGGTGGCTACGCAATACGCTGAGGATATAGCAAGACTCACAAACGGACACCTTCTTTACTTGGTATGGGAAGCGATGGAAGCACTGATAGCCGCACCCATCTCGGCGGAACGTTCCGTGGCGCGGCGTATCGCTTTGGAGACCGCATCAGTGAAGCCGCAGTGGTCCATCGTCTCGATAGCTGCATGCGTAGCACCGTTCGGAGACGTCACCTTGCGGCGCAGCTCGGCCGGCTCTTCTCCGCTCAGCTCGACCATGCGGGCCGCGCCCATCACCGTTTGCACGGTCAGACGTTTGGCCTCTTCATGCGTTAGCCCTCCGCTCATCCCGCCTTCGATCATGGCTTCCATCATATAATAAATGTAGGCCGGGCCGCAGCCGGATAAACCTACAATCGTTTCCATCAGTGATTCTTCGACGATCGATACGATGCCGATGGAGCGGAACATCTCTTCGCCCAACTGCCGCTGTGCGTCCGAGACGCCGCGGGAAAAGCTGAGCCCGGTTGCGCCAAGCCCGATGGTACTGGATGTGTTGGGCATCGTGCGGACGATGGCCCAGCCGGTGCCGCCAAGAATCGCTTCCATCATGTCGATGGAAAGTCCGGCAATCACCGATACGAGCAGTTGCTCCTTGCGGAGCATCGGCTTCAAATCGAGTAAGCCTTGAGCGGCGTCGCTCGGCTTAAAGGCCAAGACGACGATATCGGCGGAAGCGACAGCTTCGTTTCGCTCGGCAGCCCCCGCGGCGTATCGAATGCCGTACTGCGCCTTCAGTTCTTGCAGACGGGCTTCATTCGACCGGTTGACAGCTACAAGCTGTTCCGGCTGCATGCCCGCCTCGGAGATGAGTCCCCGGATGATCGCTTCCGCCATGGAGCCGGCGCCGACGAACGTGATGTTTTTGGATAAAATCTGTGACATATTGGCTGCTCCTTTCGAACTTTGCAAGTCTATACGATCTTCTGGGTTAACCGCGAATTTGCCCGTCTCCGACAATGCAGTATTTGCTCGACGTCAGCGCCGGCAAGCCCATAGGACCGCGGGCATGCAGCTTTTGCGTGCTGATGCCGATTTCGGCGCCGAAGCCGAATTCGAAGCCGTCCGTGAAACGGGTGGAGGCGTTATGATAAACGGCGGCTGCATCGACTTCCTGCAGGAAGCGTGCAGCGTTCGCCGTGTCCTCCGTCACGATGCACTCCGAGTGCATCGTTCCGTGGCGGCGTATGTGCGCCAGCGCCTCGTCCAGCCCGTTCACGACGCGAACGTTCAAGATATAATCGTTATATTCGGTATCCCAGTCGGCTTCCGAGGCTGCTTTCACCGCCGGCACGAGCCGCTGCGCTTCCGCGTCGCCCCGCAGCTCAACCATTTGCTGCACGAATTGCTCGGCAATGCTCGCCAGATGCCGTTCCGCGAAATCGCGATGCACGAGCAGCGTTTCCATCGAGTTGCATACCGAAGGCCGCTGCACCTTTGCATTGATGGCGATCTTCAGCGCCATATCCGGCTGCGCGCTGGCGTCGATATAGGTATGGCAAATGCCGGCTCCGGTCTCGATCACCGGCACGGTTGCGTTTTTGACGACGTTCTGAATCAAAGAAGCGCCGCCGCGCGGAATAAGCACGTCGAGCAGGCCGTTCAGCTTGAGCATTTCGTCGACCGAAGCGCGGCTCGGGTCCATGACGAGCTGCAGCGCGTCCGCCGGAACGTCGGTCGATTTCAGCGCCTCGTGGAGCACTTCGACGATCCGTTTATTGGAATGGAGCGCCGAGGAACCGCCGCGCAGTACGACGGCGTTGCCGGTTTTCAGGCAGAGCCCGGCCGCATCCACCGTTACGTTCGGACGCGCTTCGTAGATGATGCCGATGACGCCGAGCGGCACACGGACTTTGCGGATTTGCAGACCGTTCGGGCGGTCGAACGCCTCCAGCGTATCGCCGATCGGATCGGGCAAAGCGACGACCTGCCGCAGTCCGTCGGCCATCGCTTCGATCCGCTGGCGGTTCAGCGCCAGCCGGTCGAGCAGCGACGTGCTGATGCCGCTCTCGCGTCCGCGCTGAAGATCCTCGGCGTTGGCCGCGATGATCGATTCGGCCTCCACTACGAGGGCGTCCGCCATGCGCAGCAGCGCATCGTTCTTTTGCCCGGTGCTGAGCAAACCGAGCTTCGGCGCGGCTTGTTTGGCCAGCTTCGCTTTTTGCACCACTTCGCTCAGGTTTAGAGCTTGATCCGTTGTCATGTTCAACTTCCTCCTTCGGAGCGTCGTTTTAGGTCATACTTGCCTAGGTTTCATCTGTATCCTTTGCTTTTGCCGTGGATACGAGGGTAATCCATTCGTCACGATGGATGACTTCGATGCGCGATACCTCGATCCGCTTCTGCACTTCCTCCGTACTAAGACCGGCAACGGCCTGAAGCTGCCAGGAGGCATAATTGACGACGCCGCGCCCGATCGTTTCCCCATCCGGGCCGAGCACTTCGATGACATCGCCGGGATGGAACTCCCCGGTCACTTCCTTGACTCCCGCGGGCAGCAAGCTTTTGCCGCCTGTGACGAGCGCCAGCTCCGCGCCTTCGTCCACATAGACCGAGCCCTGCGGCTGGGAGTGGAAACCGAGCCACTGCTTTTTCATCGGCAAATTATGTTCCGCCGTATCGAAATAAGTGCCTTTCCCGGTTCCTTCCACGGCCAGCATCAGTTCGCCGGGTTCTGCGACGCGCCCGACGAACACCGGCACGCCGCCGCGCATGGCAATTCGTGCGGCCTCGATTTTGGAGCGCATGCCGCCGGTGCCAACACTGGAACCGGAACCGCCGGCAATCCGGTAAATGCTTTCGTCGATTTCCAGCACGCGGTCGATCCGTTTGGCGTCGGCGTTTTTGCGCGGGTCTTCGGTGTACAATCCGTCCGTATCGGTAAGGATGACCAGCCTTTGCGCCCGGACCAGATTGGCTACGAGGGCGGAAAGCGTATCATTGTCGCCGAATTTCAGTTCGTCGACCGAAACCGTATCGTTTTCGTTAATGATTGGCAGCATTCCGCGGCGCAGAAGCTCTTCAATCGTCATCTGCGCGTTATGGATTCGCTTGCGGTTGGAGAAGTCGGAGCGGGTCAGCAAAATTTGCCCTACACCTACGCCATGCCCCGAGAATGCGGCCTGGTATGCTTGCATCAGTAGCGCCTGCCCGACGGAAGCGGAGGCCTGCTTCTCGTGCAGCAGCTTGGGACGCGACGTGTAGCCCAGCTCCCGAAAGCCGGCTGCCACGGCTCCCGAGGTCACGAGAAGCACGGGAAAGCCTTGGCAGTGAAGCGCCGCCAGCTCAGCGGCGAAAAATGCGATTTTTTCCCGGTTCAATCCGCCTTCATCGGACGTTAGCGAACTGCTGCCGATTTTCACTACGATCGTTTGCTGCATAGGAATCACTCTTTCCATGACTGATCTGGCTGTCGCCCGGGATAGGTGCGGAAAACACAAAAAGGCCCCGTCCTTTAAGGACGAAAGCCTCTACTTCCGCGGTACCACCTTACTTGATGAATTGACGACCAACTCATCCTGCTTCAGTCCCTTGTAACGGCAGGGAAAGCCGTCCAGCTCGTCGCTGGCCGTTCAGGGGCGGGTTCGGCAAGGCTCCACGGTAAATTCTCGCAGCCGGTGGAATTTACTCTCTGATCGTGCAGGGGCTTTCCTACTATTCCCATCAATACGTTTTGCTTTTCATTAGCATAGCATGAGGGGGGAGGTTTGTAAAGGCGATCAGTCGAACAGGCGAAGGGCGTCGATTCGGTCAACCGCTTCGCGGAGCCGCTCTTCGGTGCTAAGCAAGCCAAGACGCACGTAGCCTTCGCCGTGGTCGCCGAAGCCGACTCCCGGAGCGACAACAATCTTGGCCTGCTCGAGCAGCATGTCAGAGAACGACTCCGACGTATAGCCTTTCGGCACAGGCAGCCAAGTGAAGAAAGAGCCTTGCGAACGCGACGCCTGCCAGCCGATCCGGTCCAAAGCCCCGAACAGGGCGTCTCTGCGGCTTTGGTACATTTGCACGAGCTCGCGAACGCTATCCTGCGGGCCGGTCAACGCGACGGCCGCCGCCTCTTGGATGCCTCCGAACAAGCTGCAATAGTAATGATCCTGAATCAAGTTGATCATCCGCACGATTTCGGGGTTACCGAGGCAGAAGCCGACCCGCCAGCCGGCCATGTTGTACGTTTTGGACAGTGTATAAAATTCGACGCCGACTTCCTTCGCGCCCGGCAGCTGCAGGAAGCTGACCGGCTTCTGGCCGTCGAAGCCGATGGCGCCGTAAGCGAAGTCGCTGGCGACCACGATGCCGTGCTTCGCCGCAAAAGCAATCGTCTCCTCATAGAAGGAAGCCGGAGCCGAAACCGCCGTCGGATTGTTCGGATAGTTGATGAACATCAGCTTCGCCCGATTCACGTCATCGGCAGAAAGCGCGCTGTAATCCGGCAGGAACCCGTTCGATTCCAGAAGCGGCATGAAGGCCATCCGGGCGCCGGCCAAGGTGACGCCGGACCAGTAATCCGGGTATCCCGGGTCCGGTACCAGACATACGTCGCCGGGATTGAGCAGACATTGGGCAATTTCCACAAGGCCAGTTTTGCCGCCGAACAAAACCGCCACTTCCGTTTCCGGGTCAAGCTCGACGCCATAATCTTCCCGGTATCTTTGGGCGACGGCCTCTTTTAAGAACAAGTAACCGTTGAACGGAGGGTAGCGGTGGTACTGCGGATTTTCCGCCGCTTTTTGCAGCGCCTTAACGATGTGCGGCGGGGTCGGGCGATCCGGATTCCCTTGTCCCAGATTGATCACGTCGTGTCCTGCGGCAATCTGGACATTGGCTTTGCGCACAAGCGTGGCGAAAAATTGGGTAGGCAATTCTTGCAGCCGTTCAGCCGGAATCATGGGAAAAGCGCTAACGGCCGCTTCTGTCGGGTTATTGGTCTTCATCTATGTCACTCCATTAGTTTGGTTTCAAATGTGTTGCCTTACAATAAAATCATTGTATTCTTATCGGAATATGGTAAATATCCTGAGCGGATAGGAATAATGTAACATGAAAAACGGTGTGTGTATACGGGTCTATTTCATCGAATCATCCGTTTATCTGTCGAGGAGAACGTTTTTCATAGCTTATCATGTGCAAAATCAAAAGAATGTGTTATATTATTCGCAGAATGTTTCATTCAATGATATTTAGTTTCATTTAATGAAATTATATTCGCGACGGAGGGAACATCCATGGCGATAAGCTTTCACGATGAATACAATAAATATACCTACACCGGCAGACATGCCGATTCCGGCTGGATGGAGCTGATCCGGAAGAAGGCGCACCCCCAAGGGAAAACGGCAGCGGACATCGGCAGCGGCGGGGGCATTTACTCTGTCGCTTTGGCAGAGCTGGGCGTTTTGTCGGTCGTCGACATCGATTTCTCCGAAGCGATGCTTCAAGGAGCCGCAGAGCATTGCGCGGCGTACGGTCAAATCCGTTTGGCGCAAGGGACCGCGGATCGGACGGGATTGCCCGATGACTCGGTCGAGCTCGTGCTGGCTATGGGAAGTGCGCAAAAGCTACGCAAGCTATAGCGACTATCGGGAGGAGCTTTTGAGCCGGAAGGGGCGCTCCATTTTGCATGAATTGTCGGATGCGGAGCTTCACGATTTGGCGGATGCCATTGCAACGGACTCGGGCTATGAAATGAATGAGCCCGTCCGGGAACAGGACCGCTGGACGATATTCTTTGCGCAGGCGCGTTGAAGTTCCGCTTCCGTTGCTCTATGATAATAGGAAGAAACGGCGCAGTTTCCCAAAGCGGGCCGCTGCGTCCGGAATTTCGAGACGGGTAAGGGGGAAGGTTAGATGGCTGGGCAACGATGGAATTTGGCTCTGCTGCAGATGGACATCGCAATAGGAGAGCCCGAACGCAACTTCGCAAAGCTGGAGAGCCTTCTGCATGAAGCGGTCGCTCACGATACAAAGCCGGATGTGATCGTATTTCCGGAGATGTGGAACACCGGCTATGCGCTGGATCGGATTCAGGAGCTCGCAGACCATTACGGAGAGCGGACCGAGGCGCTGCTGTCGGCGTTTAGCCGAAAGCATGGCGTAAACATCATCGGCGGTTCGATCGCGGAGAAGCGGGACAACGGCGTTTACAATACGATATTCGCATATGACCGGCAAGGAAACCGTGCAGGAGACTATTCGAAAATTCATTTGTTCCGGCTGATGGATGAGGAAAAGTTTCTGCAAAGCGGAGACCGTGCGGGCGAGCTTCAATTGGACGGTATTCCGGCCGGCATGATGATCTGCTATGACATCCGCTTTCCGGAACTTGCGCGAAAGCTGGCGCTCGGCGGCGCGCAAATTTTATTCGTTCCGGCCGAATGGCCGAATCCGCGGCTGCATCATTGGCGTACGCTGCTGATGGCGAGGGCGATCGAGAACCAGATGTTCGTCGTCTCCTGCAACCGTGTAGGCGTGAGCGGGACGACGGAGTTTTTCGGCCATTCGATGGTCATTGATCCGTGGGGCGAGGTGCTGGACGAAGGCGGGGAAGCCGAAACGATCGTTCGCGCTGCCGTCGACCTTAGTCAGGTGCCTGCCGTGCGCAGCAAAATTCCGGTATTTGAAGACAGACGTCCTTCCTTGTATTAATTAAGTACAAACGGCATGCGAAAACCGGCTCGGATCATTCCGGCCGGTTTTTTGCGCGTTCGGCTTCCATCACTGTGCGGAATGTCTCCATGAACGCGGCGACCGCCTTCGATAAATAACGCCCCTTGCGGTGGGCGATCACAAGTGTGCGGGTCGGCCGGTTAGACAGCTGCAGGTACGCAGGCGCCAGCTCGTTCCATCCCCTAAGCAGCATACGCGGGATGAAGGCAATACCCATTCCCGCCGCGACGAGCGACTGGACTGTCTCAATATTGCTGCTTTCGAACACGATGTTCGGCGTAAATCCGGCGTCGTTGCACAATGTGATCGCGATTTGACGGAAGCCCTGGCCTCTTTTCAGCGCGATGAAGGGCTCCTCCTGCAGTTCCGCAATATCGACTGTTTTGCTTCCTACTGCGGCAAGACGCGCGGCCAGCGGATGCTGCGGCGGGACGGCCAGTACGATTTCCTCCTCAATGATTGGCTCGTAGTCAAGCGAGTTGTCGATCAGGGGCAGTGAGAGCAGGCTAATGTCGGCTTGCCCGCTCGCCGTCAATTGTTCGAGGTTCGAGGTCGTCTCTTCGACGAGCACGATGTCGATTTCCGGATAACGCTCCTGGAAGACGGGCAGGACGAGGGGCAGCACGTGCGCGCCCGTAATCGGGAGGCTGCCCACAACAAGCTTGCCTTTGCGCATTTGGGAAATGTCTTCCATTTCTTGTTTTAACTGCTCGACCATGTCGAGAATTTTTTGCGCTTTTTCTACGAAGCGGGTTCCGGCATAGGTGACCTCCACCGAGTTGGTCGTCCGTTGAAACAAAAGAACGCCGAGCTCCTTCTCCAGCTTGGAAAGCTGCTGGCTGAGCGACGGCTGGGCGATATGCAGCTTTTCGGCTGCGCGGGAAAAGTTCTTTTCGATGGCGATTTGCAAAGCGTATTGCAGCTGGCGCAGTTCCATGCGACTCGGCTCCTTTTATAAAGAATACCTATCAATGCTCCATTAATCGTAACGTATTTGTTATAAGAATGAAAGAGCCGGCGTGCGGCAGCTCCCCGTTTGAAAGTAAAAAAGGAAGAAAGAGCGGTAGGCTCCTTCTTCCAGGACAGAACGGAATATTGTCTGATATGTGCAAGCAGCCGCATCTTTTCGGCCGCAAAGCATCACGTCCCGCAAGAGCCGGGATACCCGTCGTTCCGTTTCATTTCTTCCAAATGCTCGCGCATCTCTTCGTCTCCGGGCATTTCGGCGACCAGCTTTACTTTGCCGGGAGCGGGCTCCTTTGTTGGAGCCGCATCCGCAGGGCGAGGCATATCAGTCATTGTGCAGTCCTCCTCGGGGGTATAATCAGGAATACCAACGGACGTCCCATCTTCGGAGCAGCAGGTGGTACCCGAATTCAACGGCAGCCGTGACGACGGCGGTAACGGCAAGTTCAGACCAGGACAATCCCCAATGATATGCGGTCCCGACGGCCCCCAAAAATATAGCGGCCAACAGCACGTCGGCCAAGGTTGCGGCACCGTTTCCGAATTCGTCGAGAATCCATTGATCTCCGAGAAAAAACGCTAGAATGCTCAGACTGACGGAGGCCATCAGCGCTTGAAACAGCGTAGCGTTTGAAAAATAAAGCAGCAGCGGGACGGTAAATAGAGCGTTAATCACGAGTTTGACAAGCAGCTTGCTCATGCTTTCCAACTCCCTTACTTTTGCTTTCGTTGGAAGGTTGTCCAGCTGGCCCTTAATTTATGCAGTGGGAGGGGGAGAGTCCTTCGCCGTTTCTTTCGACAAGCTCATAGCGAAAACCTATGAAGGCTATAGATATTATATCTTGGATCAATGAAGATGGACGTGATACGATAGGTGACATTAGGAGCATCATTCAGATACCGAGGTGGAACCGATGGCAAAAACAATGTTCGAAAAAATTTGGGACAATCACGTTATTCATTCGGAGTCGGGCAAGCCGAGCATCATTTATATCGACCTTCAACTGGTCCATGAAGTGACTTCCCCGCAAGCGTTCGAAGGCCTTCGCATGAGCGGCCGCAAGGTTCGTCGTCCGGACTTGACGTTCGCGACGATGGATCACAACGTGCCGACGAAGGATCGTTTCAATATCACCGATCCGATTTCTAAGCAGCAGATCGATACGCTGTCCAAAAACTGTGCGGATTTCGGAGTTACTCTGTTTGACCTGGACAGCATCGATCAAGGGGTTGTCCACGTTATGGGACCGGAGCTCGGTTTGACGCATCCCGGCAAAACGATCGTCTGCGGCGACAGCCATACGTCTACGCACGGGGCGTTCGGAGCTTTGGCGTTCGGGATCGGAACGAGCGAAGTGGAGCACGTGCTTGCGACGCAGTGCTTGCAGCAAGCGAAGCCGAAAACGCTGGAAGTACGCATCAACGGCAAGCTGAAGCCGGGGGTTACGGCGAAGGACTTGATTCTCGGCGTCATTGCGAAATACGGCACGGATTTTGCAACCGGCTATGTGATCGAGTACACGGGTGAATCGATTCGCAGCTTGTCCATGGAAGAGCGCATGACCGTGTGCAACATGTCGATCGAAGCGGGTGCAAGAGCAGGCTTGATCGCTCCGGATCAAACGACGTTCGATTACCTCCGCGGACGCGAATATGTGCCGCAAGGCGAAGCGTTCGAGCAAGCCGTAGCGGCGTGGAAGCAACTGACGACGGATGAGGGCGCAGTATACGATCGCGTGGTCGAGTTTGACGCGGACAGCCTGATTCCGCAAGTTACCTGGGGTACCAGCCCGGGCATGGGTACCGATGTCACGTCCCGCGTGCCGAATCCGGCGGATTTCAGCACAGAGAACGAGCGCAAAGCGGCGGAAAAAGCGATCGAGTACATGGGCTTGACGCCGGGAACGCCGATGACGGATGTTACGATCGATTACGTATTTATCGGTTCCTGTACGAACGGCCGGATCGAGGACCTGCGCGCGGCAGCTGCCGTGGCTCAAGGCTACAAGGTTTCGCCGAACGTGACGGCGATCGTCGTGCCGGGCTCGGGCCGGGTAAAAATCCAAGCGGAAAAAGAAGGCCTCGATAAAATTTTCATCGAAGCGGGCTTTGAATGGCGCGATGCCGGATGCAGCATGTGTCTGGCGATGAACCCGGACGTGCTGAAGCCGGGCCAACGCTGCGCTTCGACGTCGAACCGGAACTTTGAAGGCCGTCAAGGCCGTGACGGACGTACGCATCTCGTGTCTCCGGCGATGGCAGCCGCGGCAGCGATCGAAGGCCGTTTCACCGACGTGCGCGATTGGAATTTCAAAGTGAAGCAGGAAGCTTAAGAAGATCATCTTATCGAAGCGAGGAGTTAACCGACATGGAAGCTTTTAAACAGCATACCGGCCTGGTCGGTCCGGTGGACCGCGTGAACGTGGACACGGACGCCATTATCCCTAAACAATTTTTGAAACGCATCGAGCGTTCCGGCTTCGGCCAATTTCTGTTCTACGAGTGGCGTTTTGACCTGAATGGCAATACGATTCCGGAGTTCAGCTTGAATCAGCCTCGCTATCAAGGCGCTTCCGTTCTTATTTCCCGCGCCAACTTCGGTTGCGGCTCCTCCCGGGAGCATGCCCCTTGGGCTATTCAGGATTACGGGTTCAAAGTCGTGATCGCGCCGTCGTTCGCCGACATTTTCTACAATAACTGCTTCAAGAACGGCATCCTGCCAATCAAGCTGAGCGAAGAGCAGGTCGAGGAGCTGTTCCAGCGCACCGCAGCGAAAGAAGGCTACAAGCTGACCGTCGATCTGGAGAACAAAAAGATCACCGACGATCAAGGTCTCAGCATCGAGTTTGATTTGGATGAGCACCGGCGCCAATTCCTGCTGCTCGGTCTCGACGATATCGGTCTGACGCTGCAGCATGAAGACAAAATTTCGGCATACGAAGCGGCGCATCAAGCGCGTCTTGCGTACAAATAAGCGACGAATAGCCCGGCCTGACTCTTGAAAAAGAGGCGAGGTCGGGCTTTTTTTTGATCCGGCCGCATTTTATCATACAATGTTCAAAAACTTTCGACAATTTTCGTGAAAAGTGTGATCTATGTTTTTTCAAACGCCGAAAGCGTTGTGTATAATATCACTGGAAGCATGATGGGAGGGTGACAGAAATGAGTTTTGCCAGAATCGGCGTCGTGGGCGCCGGAACAATGGGTCAAGGTATTGCCGAAATGTTGGCAGCCAAAGGGTTGGAAGTCATGCTGATCGAACGGACGCCTGAACGGCTGGAGCAGGCCTGGGAGCAAATCGAGATCAGCTTGGACAAGCAACTGGAGAAGTGGGCGATCACTCCCGTTGAGAAAAAATTGATTCTTTCGCGTATCGTGAAGGAAACGTATATTCACCGGTTGGCCGAATGTGACATGGTCATCGAGACTGTTTCGGAAGATCTGGAGATTAAAAAAGAAGTATTCCGCCAGCTTGACGAGGTATGCCCGCCGTCGACCATCCTCGCCAGCAACACGTCTACGCTCAGCTTGACGGAACTGGCGGCAGAGACGCAATATCCGGAGCGCGTCATCGGCCTTCATTTTTTATATCCTGTCTCGAAAATTCATTTGGTGGAAATCATTCGCGCGTTGCAAACGGGAGAGGATGTCTTCCAGGCGACTCGGGAATTCGTCGAAGAAACGATTCAAAAACGCGGCATTCAGGTGTATGAATCGCCGGGCTTTGTCACGACGCGCCTGATCTGCGTGCTGATCAACGAAGCGATGCACGCGCTCTCGGAGAGAGTAGCCAGCGCGGACGATATTGATAATGCGATGCGAATCGGCTATGATTTTCATTATGGGCCGCTGGAGATGGCAGACCGCTTCGGCTTGGATTCGATATTGGCCGCAATGGAACGTATGTTCCGTGAATTCGGCGATGTGAAGTACCGGCCGGCGGTGCTGCTGAAGCAGATGGTAAGAGCCGGTCATCTCGGCACGAAGACGGGACAAGGCTTTTTCCGCTACGATAAGGATGGTGACCGGATATGATCGTACTCGTCATTAATGCAGGCAGCTCCTCTCTTAAGTTTCAGCTTTACGAGATGGAGGACGAATCCGTGCTGGCTAAAGGGAAGGTGGAGCGGATCGGAATGGAATCCGCGATCTTGACGTACGAGCCGGAGGGCAAGCAGGACGTGCGCGAAGTCAGTGAAATTTTGGAGCACACGACTGCGATCCGCAAGGTGCTGGACATGCTGGTGCATCCGGTCCACGGGGTGCTCGAATCGGCGCAGCAAATCGACGCGGTGGGCCACCGGGTCGTGCACGGGGGCGAGTCGTTCTCCAATTCCGCGCTGGTGAACGAAGAGGTAAAGCAGGAGATCAAGCGGCTGTTCGATCTGGCTCCACTGCATAACCCTGCCCATATGCTCGGGATTCAGGCGGTCGAAGCGAATATGCCGGACGTGCCGCAAGCCGTCGTGTTCGATACGGCGTTTCACCAAACGATGCCGCCGGTAACGTATTTGTACCCGATCCCGATGGTGCTCTATAAGAAGCACAAAATTCGGCGCTACGGCTTCCACGGCACCTCGCACGCTTATGTGAGCGAGCGCGCCGCGGAATTCCTAGGGCGTCCGCTCCGCGAGCTGAAGCTGGTCACCTGCCACATCGGGAACGGGGCGAGCTGCACCGCGGTGATGGACGGGCGGTCGTACGATACGAGCATGGGGATGACGCCGCTGGAAGGGCTCATGATGGGAACGCGGAGCGGGGATATCGATCCGGCCATCGTTCCGTTTACGATGGGTAAGGAGGATTTGACGCTCAGCGAAGTGAACTCGATGCTGAACAAGCACAGCGGACTGCTTGCCATCTCGGGTATCGGCAGCGATATGCGGGAGATTGACGAAGCAAGGCAGACGGGAGACCGTAACGCGGCGCTTGCGTTCGACATGTACGAGTACCGGCTGCGCAAATATATCGGCGCTTACGCGGCTGCTATGAACGGCTTGGACGCCATCGTCTTCACGGCGGGTGTAGGGGAAAACTCCGCCTCGCTGCGGGCCGCGGTGTGCCGCAATCTCAGTTTTCTCGGCTTGGAGCTGGACGAAGCGGCGAACGATCGGCGCGGGTCCGATGAACGCGCCATCTCGACGCCGGGCTCCCGGGTACAGGTGCTTGTTATCCCGACCAACGAGGAGCTTGTTATCGCCCGGGATACGTACAGGTTGATTTTGGATCGAAATGATGTAAACTAATGAACGGTGGTTAATTTTATAAAGTAGGCGGAGGAATGTTTATGAACCGTA
This sequence comes from Paenibacillus tyrphae, assembly GCF_024158745.1. GTDB lineage: Bacteria > Bacillota > Bacilli > Paenibacillales > NBRC-103111 > Paenibacillus_G > Paenibacillus_G tyrfis_A. The sequence goes on from NZ_JAMZAW010000011.1 coordinate 236,965, forward strand.
ACCTGTGTATGATCGGGGATGTGAATAAACATATAGACGAATCGGTGACGATCGGCTGCTGGCTGCATAACATCCGTTCCAGTGGCAAGATCCGTTTCCTGCAGCTGCGGGACGGCTCCGGGTTTATACAGGGCGTCGTCGTCAAGAGCGAAGTGCCGGAGCAGGTGTGGGAAGATGCGGGCAAGCTAACGCAAGAGAGCTCGCTCTATGTCACCGGAACGGTGCGCGAGGATACACGCAGCAAAGGCGGCTTCGAGCTGACGGTAACCGGCGTCGAAATTATTCAAGTCACAAGCGATTATCCGATCACACCGAAGGAGCACGGCGTCGATTTTCTGATGGATCACCGCCATCTGTGGATCCGTTCGCCGCGGCAGCGGGCGATTCTGGTCATCCGGGCGCAAATTATCCGGGCGATTCAGCAGTTTTTCGACGAGCGCAGCTTCCATTTGGTCGATCCGCCGATTTTGACTCCTTCGTCTTGCGAAGGAACGACGAATTTGTTCCATACGAAATATTTCGACGAGGACGCCTATTTGACGCAGAGCGGCCAGCTGTATATGGAAGCTGCGGCGATGGCGCTCGGCCGGGTATACTCGTTCGGTCCGACCTTCCGGGCGGAGAAGTCGAAGACGCGCCGGCATCTGATCGAGTTCTGGATGATCGAACCGGAGATGGCGTTCGTTACGCACGAAGAGAACCTTCAAGTGCAGGAGCAGTTCGTCTCGCACATCGTACAGTCGGTGCTGCAGAACTGCCGTAAGGAGCTTGAGACGCTGGAGCGCGACACGACGAAGCTAGAGCAGGTCGTAGGGCCGTTCCCGCGCATTACGTATGACGAAGCGGTAAAGTTCCTTCAAGAGAACGGTCACGAATTCGAATGGGGCGAAGACTTCGGCGCGCCTCACGAGACTGCTATTGCCGAGAAATATGAGAAGCCGGTATTCATCACGCACTATCCGACGGAGATCAAGGCCTTCTATATGAAGCCGGACCCGAACCGTCCGGAAGTCGTGCTTTGTGCGGATCTGATCGCTCCGGAAGGCTACGGGGAAATTATCGGAGGCAGCCAGCGGATCGACGATCCGGAGTTGATGGAAGAACGCTTCCAGCAGCACGAGCTGTCCAAAGAAGCGTACCAGTGGTACCTCGACCTGCGAAAATACGGCTCCGTGCCGCATTCGGGCTTCGGTTTGGGGCTCGAGCGCACAGTCGCTTGGATTTGTGGGCTCGATCATGTTCGCGAGACGATTCCGTTCCCGCGGCTGTTGTACCGCTTGTACCCGTAAGGCCTCTGCATGCGGGAAGCCGTCTCTCGCGAAGCTGTAAGCGGAAAGTAGGGTAGGCATGAGACGTAGCGATTACGACGCGAAAGAGCTGCCGTCCGTGCTGCTCGCGGGCTGGCAGGACGGGAACGTCGACGTTCCCTACTGGCTGTTCAAATATTACAAGCAGCTTGGGCTGCTGGAGCCGGACGTGATGCTTATTCTTCATGTCATGGCCTTTAAGCAAAAGGAAAATAAAGATTTTCCGACATTGGAAGAGCTTCAAGCCCGCATGTCGCTGCCGCAGGAGAAAGTGATTGCCGTGCTGCAAAAGCTGATCCGGGAGCAGCTGCTGCGGATCGACGAGATCGAAGATCCCGTTACGGGAGTCCACAGCGAAGCTTATAACTTGCGGCCGCTGCTGGAGCGGCTCGCCGAGTGCCGCATCGAAGAGCATCGGGCGGAGCTGGCGGCCAAGAAACAGGCCGAGCGGACGGGCAAAGCGGAGCGAAAAGATATTTTCTCGATTTTCGAAAACGAATTTGGCCGCCCGCTCACTCCGATGGAACTGGAGTCGATATCCGGGTGGATCGACAAAGATGGCTATCCCGAGGAGCTGATCCTCGCCGGTCTTAAGGAAGCGGTGTTTGCCGGCAAGCTGCATTTCCGGTACATCGACCGGATCTTGCTGGAGTGGCAGCGCAACCGGATTACGACCGTTGAGCAAGCGAAGGAGCACTCGCAGAAGTTCCGGTCCCGGTAAGCGGGAAACGAAACAGCCCTGTACGCAAAAAAATGCGTGCAGGGCTGTTTTGCATTACTGGACGGAGCGCCACGCTGGGGGCATCTGCACAAGCGATTTGTGCGAAGGGTGCTACGAACAATCTTGCTGCTTCCTTCGCACTTTAGGCCCTGACTAAAGTACCAGAGCTGCTTCATCAGTCGAAAAACGTGAAAAACATTTTAAAAAACTGTAGTTTTTTTGTAACTTTTTTGTGATTCGTGGCGTCTATTATATTAGGTGTGACATGATTTTACAGATTTATAGAACGGTTAGAAGGAGGGGCCACATGTTCCGATGGCTGCGCAAACCTAAAAACGAAGCGCAGAATGAAGCGGCAGCCGCCGTGCCAGCCGCTCCGCAGGGGATCGACGCCGCGGCGCCGGAAGCTTCGGCCGACGGGGAAGCTGCTGCGGCAAGCGATGGCGCGAGTGTACTGGTCGATACCAGACCACCCATTGACACGAGTATCCCGCTCCTTACCGTAACGGGAGTGGAGCGTTCATTTCCTGTCGGAGGACAGCAGCTTCATGTGCTCAAGGGAATCAATATGGAGCTGTATCCGATGCAGCTCGTTATGCTGAAAGGCCGGTCCGGCTCGGGGAAAACGACCCTGCTTAACATGATCGGCGGTCTGGACCAGCCGAACCGGGGACAAATCATGTTCAAGGAATACCCGTTCCATGAATGCAGTGACGATCAGCGGACGTACATAAGAAGAAAAGAAATCGGCTTTATTTTTCAATCGTTTGCTTTAATGCCTCTTTTGTCTGCTTGGGAAAATGTGGAATTGTCACTGCGCATGGCGAAAGTTCCCCGGTCGGAATGGAAGTCCCGCGTCACCCATTGCTTGGAGCTGGTGGGTCTGGGCAAGCGGATGCATCATCGTCCGTTCGAGCTGTCGGGCGGGGAGCAGCAGCGTGTCGCGATTGCCAAAGCCATCGCGCACAAGCCCAGTCTGCTGCTTGCCGACGAGCCGACGGCGGAGCTCGATTCGCAAATGGGCGCGCAAGTCATGGCGGTATTCCGGGACATTATCCATACCGAACGCATGACGATTTGCATGACAACGCATGATCCGACAATAATGGAGGTTGCCGACCGTGTATTCGAAATGGTGGATGGAAAATTTATCAGTGGTTAAAAAATCGAGCCGCCCGTTGCTGCTCGTCTGCATCGCCGCATCCCTCGCATTGTCGTCCGGATGTTCGTTACTGCCAAAGGAGGACGAGGAGGAAACGCTGCCGGCCATTACTCCGCCGCAGCTGTCCAAAAAACCGGAGTATGCGGTTAAAACTGAGACGCTGGTGTTCGACGTTCCTCTCTCCGGGAAGCTGATGTCGACTGTAGAAGAAGATTTATACTTTACGGATGATGCTAACCGGCGGATCAAATCCCTCCCGGTCAAAACCGGAGACAAGGTTGAGCAGGGGCAAGTGATCGCCGAGCTCGACGTCACGGAGCAGGAAAACAAATTGCGGCAGAAACGGCTGCAGACGCGCCAGGATGAATTAAGTATGATCGAAAAGCTGCGCAAAGCCGACGAGACAGGCCCCGAGCAGCTGGAGCGGGACAAAATCGAATTTGAATTGAAAAAGGAAGAAGTCACCACGCTTGAAAAAACGATTGCCGGCGCCAAGCTGACGGCTCCTTATGCAGGCACGATTATTTCCGTTTACATGAAAAAAGGGGATACGGCCAAGGCTTACGATGCGGTCGCCACGATCGCGGATCTGTCTCAGCTTACGGTGGCTGCAACCATTAGCGCGGATAGCTTGACGAAAGTCGCCGTTGGCATGGAGGCTGAAGCGGACATCAATGGCGTAGGCAAGGTCAAAGGCAAAGTATCGAAGCTTCCGAGTCCGAAGGCTGGGAACAATGGCAATGGCGACGGCGGGTTCCCGGGCGGAGGTCAGCAGAAAAAGCCGGATTCGATCGAAAACTATTTGCTGATCCAGCTTGACCAATTTCCGGAAGGACTTTCCCACGGAACGCCGCTCGGAGTGAAAATTATTACCCAGCGCAAGGAGAATGCCATTACGATTCCACCTGCCGCTCTCCGTTCGTATGCGGGCCGCAATTACGTGCAGGTTGTGGACGATAAAGGCAACAAGCGCGAAGTGGACGTCGAAATCGGACTGCAGACGTCGACGGCTGTAGAGATTGTGAAAGGTCTCACGGCAGGGCAGAAAGTAGTGGGACGCTAATGGCGATGCTCCGGTTTTTATTCCGTAAAATGTGGAACACGCGCTGGCTGACGCTCAGCACGCTCGTCGGTCTCATTATGGCCGTCGCTTTTACGACCAGCATCCCGATGTATTCCGACGGTTCGCTCAAGCGCGTCGTATCGAAATCACTGGAGGAGAAAAACAACGGGCTTTCCGCCGGTGCCGTCATGATCCGATTTCAAGCGTCCGGCAACGAAAAAGCCGATCTGAATGCGCTGAGCGACGTTGACCAATACATAAAGGAAGATTTGCCTAAAGACATCGCGTTTCCATATGATGCTTACGTACGGACGTATTCGATTCGCGGCTCGCAAATTACGCCCGAGGATACGAGCAAGGTCGACCCGAGCAAACGCCGGCAGATGACGCTGATGGCCCAGAACGGCTTGAAGGATCAAGTCGAGCTGACGCAGGGGCAGTGGTTTTCCGAGCAGCCGCAGGGCGGAATCATTGAAGCCGTTATTCACGAGGAAGCGATGTTCCGCAACGACCTTCATATCGGCGACGTCTTCACGTATCCGATCAGCGGCGGAAACGGCATTGCCCCGCTCAAAGTGAAAGTGACGGGAACGTTCAAGCCGAAGAACGAAACCGATCAGTATTGGTATCAAGGCATGGAAGGGCTGCTTACGTCCTTTTTTATGAGCGAAGCCGGCTTTAAGGATTACGTGCTGAAAAGCAAAAAAATCCCGCTTAGCTTGGCCAATTGGTATTATGCTTTTGATTTGCGAGAAATCAAGACAAGCCAGCTATCCTCGCTCGAGACGAAGCTGGAACGTTTGGATATCGTCTTGTTCCAAAAGCTCAAGAACACAAGGGTGGATATTTCGTTTATCCCGCTGCTGCAGGAATTTAAGGTGCAGAGCTTGCAGCTGCAAATGCTGCTCTTTACATTGGCTGCGCCGATGATCGCCATGGTGTTCTATTATATCGTCATGAACGCCAGACAATCGCTCGACCGCCAGCGCACCGTCATTGCGGTGATCCGCAGCCGGGGCGGCAGTACGAATCAAATCATCTGGATTTACTTGCTCGAAGGGCTGCTGCTCGGCACGGTTGCGATGATCATCGGTCCGCTTCTCGGTTGGTTTATGGCGAAGAGCATAGGTTCGTCCAGCGGGTTCCTGACGTTCGTCGACCGCAAGGCGGTACCTGTCGGGGTGTCGACCGAAGCGCTGCTATACGGCGCGGCCGCGGTTGTTATTGCCCTGATGGCAAGCATCATTCCGGCCATTGTTTATGCCAAAGCCTCCATCGTCAGCTACAAACAGAAGCTGGCCAGATCGGATCGAAAACCGTTTTGGCAGCGCTGGTTTTTGGATGTGGTGCTGATCGGTCTGGTGGGCTACGGGTATTACCTGTTCCACGACCGGCAGGATTTATTCAGCCGGACCGGGCTTACGACCGATCAGTTGAGCGTGAACCCGCTGCTATTTTTTATTCCGGCATTATCGATCATTGCGCTTGGACTGTTTTTCCTGCGCATTTTCCCGTGGCTGCTTCGCTTCGGCAACTGGCTGGGCAAAAGGCTGCTTCCGGTTCCCGTCTACCTGACGCTGACCCAGCTCTCGCGTTCGTCTACGGCGTACTATCCGCTCATGCTGCTGCTCATTTTGACGCTCGGGCTCGGCATTTACAACGCTTCTGCGGCTCGGACGATCGATTTGAACTCGACGGAACGGGTGCTTTACGCCTACGGCACCGATGTTACCATGAGAGCGGAATGGACCTCCGTATCCGACGATCTGCCGTCAACGTCCAACCCGAACAAGGGTGGGCAAGGCCAAGGACAGGGGCAAGGCGGAGGGAAGAACCCCGGTCAGGGAGGCGGCGGTAAGCCGGGAGGTCCGGGGGAAGGGCCGCCGCCGAAGCTGCGTTACATCGAGCCTCCGTTCCAAGTGTTTCGGGAGCTGGAAGGCGTCGAGCACGCAGCACGCGTGCTGCAATCGAAGGGGAACGTGGTCGTTTCCGGCAAGTCGCTCGGACAGGGCATGCTGATGGGTATCGATAACGTCGATTTCGCCAAGGTGGCCTGGTTCCGCAAAGACTTGTACAAAACGCATCCTTACAACTATTTGAATTTGTTGGGGCAATACGAGCAGGCGGTCATCATTCCGACCTCTTTTGCCGATAAACATCATATCAAGTCCGGGGATTTGATCAGCATTTCGGTTTCCAGCCAGCCGGTCGAGTTCGTCGTGGTAGCTACCGTGCCTTACTGGCCGAGCCAGTATCCGGATCAGACGCCGTTTTTTATCGCCAACCTCGACTATGTGTATGATCAAGCACCCGTCGTACCTTATGATGTATGGATGAAAATGAAAGACGGAGCCAAGGTGGCGCCGGTCATTGAAGCGCTCAAAGCCAAAAATATTGGCATTGCCAGCGTCAAAGACGTCCGCAACGAACTGATCACGCAGAAAAAGCACCCGGCGCGCGGCGGCGTGTTCGGCATCTTGAGCCTCGGCTTTCTCGTATCCGTTCTTGTCTCTTTGATCGGCTACATTTTATACTGGTTTTTCAACTTGTCCAGCCGGGTCGTTCAGTTCGGCGTGCTGCGTGCCATGGGATTGTCGCGACGACAGCTTACGGGCATGCTGCTGCTTGAGCAGCTGTTTACCGCCGGTCTGGCTATTGCTCTCGGTCTCGGCATCGGTAAACTGACGAGCTACTTGTTCCTGCCGTTCCTGCAAACCGCGGAGAACGTCAAGACGCAGGTGCCTCCGTTCCGCGTCATATTCGATGCGAGAGATACCGATCAGCTGTATGTCGTCATAGCCGTTATGATGCTGACCGGTGCCGGGTTGTTGTTCCTTCACATCAGAAGGCTGCGCGTACACCAGGCCGTGAAGCTGGGAGAGGAGAAATGATGCAGTGATTCATTGCGACGGACTCGTCAAAATATACAAGACCGACGATATCGAGGTCGTTGCGCTTCAAGGGCTGAACATTTCCGTCGCCCAAGGGGAAATGATGGCGATCATCGGAAACAGCGGCAGCGGCAAGTCGACGTTACTGAACATTTTGGGGGGGCTGGACCGCCCCTCCGCCGGTCAGGTGCGCGTGGGCGAATGGAACCTGCTGAAAATAACGGACGACGAGCTGGTGCAGTACAAGCGCAAGACCGTCGGCTTCATCTGGCAGAACAATGCGCGCAACCTTATTCCTTACTTGACGGCGCTTGAGAATGTGGAAATGCCGATGATGCTCAGCGGCCAGTACGACCGCGCCTATGCGAAGCAGCTGCTGGAGTGGGTCGGCCTCAAAGAGCGGCTCAACAACAAGCTGCAGCAGCTGTCGGGCGGCGAGCAGCAGCGGGTGGCCATTGCCATTGCGCTTGCAAATCGCCCGTCCTTGCTGTTGGCCGACGAACCGACCGGTTCCGTCGATACGCGCACGTCGGATATGATTATGGACATTTTCCGGCATTTGAATTCCGAGCTTGGCGTGACCATCGTTATCGTAACCCACGATATGGCGCTTGCCGGTAAGGTGGACCGTGTCGTCGCCATCCGCGACGGGATGACGAGCACCGAATTCGTCAAGCGCAACCCGAACTTGGACGCCGAAGGCGAAACGGCGGCATCGCACGGATCGATTCACGATGTCCATGAAGAATATGTCGTGCTCGACCGGGCAGGACGGCTTCAAATTCCGAGGACATATTTGCAGGCGCTCGGGATCGAAGGAAAGGCATCGATGGAATTCGACGGCGAGAAAATCATTATACGTACGCCGAAGTCGCTGGATTAGCACGAAGGATTTCGGAAAGCGGAGAGAACCATATTAACCGATGAGGATCTGAAACATGAACAAGAACGCTAGGAGAACGGTGCTGCTGTCGTTAAGCGCCGGCTTATTGGCGTCGACGTTAGCTGCTTGCACCAAAACAGGCAGCGGAGACGGTAAAAGCGAGAGAGTACTCCGGATTGCGACCAACGATTACGTAAATGAAAACGAGTATTTCCGGGAGCAGTTCACCGAGTTGTTCGAATTTGCCAATCCGAATATTAAGCTGGAGTTCGTTTCGACCTTGGACGAACGTTTTAGATACAGCGGATCCTCTGATCCGAACGAGAAGCCCAAGGATCCGATAGATAAGCTGAGTGAATTGATGACGGGCGTTAATCCCCCGGATGTCGTCTTGATCGATTACGATCATCTGCCGGAGCTTGTCAGCAACAATCTGCTGAAGCAGCTCGATCAAGATATCGCCAAGGACAAATTCGATACGAGCGATATCGCTCCTCCTATCATCGAAGGCATCAAAAGGGCAGGGGACGGCAAAATTTATGCGCTGGCTCCGACTTTTGATTCTTACGCTCTTATTTACAATAAAAAATTGTTCGATGAGGCGGGAGTTCCGTATCCGGCCGACAAAATGACTTGGGATCAAACGTTCGATCTGGCCCGGAGGCTGTCCAAAGGGGAGGGGGAGAACCGGAAATTCGGTTTTGCATTTTCGACTTACAGCAGCAGGTCAAGCAATCTGAATTATGCAATGCGAGTTTATACCGAGCCTTTGCAGTTGAGAATGTTTGACGATAACGCCGAGAAAATGACGGTGGATTCCGATCAATGGGAAAAAGTGTGGAAGACACTGCTGCAGCTGAAGGCGGAAAAGCTTGTGCCGCAGCCGTCTGATGACCTAAAAGGACGAGGATCGGGGCCGAACGAGGATCATCCGTTTCAAGATGACGATTTCCTGTCAGGCCGTGTTGCGATGTCGCTTATTCACTACAGAGATGTTGAATCGGTTGCCAACGTTATGAAAAATGCGCATAATTTTAAAGGCCTGACCCCGTTCGATTGGGATGTCGTCACGATACCCGTTCATCCCGAAACGCCGGAGAACGGATACGGAGTCCGATTGGACGGTTTGATGGGAATTAGCGCCAGGGCGCAAAATACGGAAGACGCATGGAAGTTCATCAAGTTCATCAACAGCGAGGAGTGGGCCCGTCTTAAAGGAAGCAGTTCCAGCAGCCTGATGGCCCGGCAAAAATATATTAAGCCGAAAGACGGAGCGGAGTTCAATATCAAAGCGTTCACGACACTGCTTCCGGCACCTGACGTCGAAGACAAATTGTATCGCAAGCTGCCGAACTTGTACCAAGTAAGAACGATCGGCAACCGCAAATTGCAAGATGTCAGTGTGAATAACCTTCAGGTTCGCGAGGCGCTGAAGCAATGGCAAAGCGAGGGGGATGCCTTGCTCCTGAAGATGAAAGAAAACCCGAATGCATCTGTCGATCATTAACCTTTTGTTAAAACTTCCTCGATTCATACATAGAAACCAATCCGGAGGGATCCTGAGAATGCAAAAATATGTTAAGAAGACGGTGGCTGTATCGCTCTGCGTCGGCTTGATGGCGCCGACACTGGTTGCTTGCACGAAAGCTGGCAGCGGGGACAGCAAAACCGAGAAAGTGCTTCGAGTCGCAACCAGCATGGGATATGGCGGCGACAATGAGTATTTCCGCCAACGCTTCACCGAATTGTTCGAATTCGCGAATCCGAACATTAAGCTTGAGTTCATCTCGACATCGGATGACCGTTACATGTATGGCGGCCGACCGGATCCGAAAGAAAAGCCGAAAGATCCGATGGATAAGCTAAAAGAAGTGATGACGGGCGACAGTCCACCCGATGTCGTGATGGTTGGCTACGAACAGCTGCCGGAGTTGATCAGCAACAATATGCTGAAGCAGCTTGATCAGGACATTGCGAAGGACAAATTCGATACGTCCGACATCGTTCCTGCGGTCATCGAGGGCATTAAAAAGGCGGGCGACGGAAAAATTTACGCGCTGGCGCCGACCTTCTATTCTTCCGCACTTATCTACAATAAAAAAATATTCGATGAAGCCGGGGTTCAGTATCCGACAGACAAGATGACTTGGGATCAAACGTTCGATCTGGCCCGCAGATTGGCGAAAGGGGAAGGGGAGAACCGCAAGTACGGTTTCTCGTTCTCGCCGCACAACATGGGCGATGACATTTTCTATGCGACACATATGTATACGTCGCCGCTTGATCTCAAGACCTTCGACGATAAAGGCGAGAAGATGACCGTCGATTCCGATCAATGGGAAAAAGTGTGGAAAACGTTGCTGCAGTTGAAAACTGAGAAGATTTTGCCTGAGCCAATCGACTTCTCCAAACGGCGCAACCCTGGGCCTAACGAAGACTACAACCCGTTCATGGACGACGATTTCCTATCCGGCCGTGTAGCGATGTCTATCGTCAACTACTATCAAATTGGCCAGTATACGAACGTCATGAAAAATGCGGCGAACATCAAAGGCATTACTCCATTCGATTGGGATGTCGTTACGGTGCCTGTGCATCAGGAAGCGCCGGAATACGGCGGAAACATCAGTCTGGACGGTCTGATGGGCATTAACGCCAAGGCGCAAAACGCCGAGGACGCCTGGAAATTCATCAAATTTATCAACAGCGAGGAATGGGCTCGCCTGAAAGGCAGCAGCACTAACAATTTGGTATCGCGTCAAAAGTACATCAAGCCGAAGGACGGTGCGGAATTCAACATCAAAGCGTTCACGACACTGCTTCCTGCGCCAAGCCGGGACTACAAGATTTATCGTGAAAAACCGGGCTTGTACGACGTGGAACGCCTCGGCTCCCAAAAATTCCAGCAAGTCGCCCAGAATAAGCTGCAAGTGCGCGATGCGCTCAAGCAATGGCAAACGGAAGGCGATGCGATGCTGCAAAAAATTAAAGAGAATCCGAATGCTCAGTTTGATTCGATGATGCAGGGGGGATAAGATGCCCCTTCTTAGCAAGAATGCGAGCAGTACGTTCGGAGTGAAACTCAACAAGGAGGAACAACAAGATGAATTCCAAACGCAAACGATATAAAACTTGCATAGTTCTGCTGGCAGCTGTGCTTGCCTTCGGGTCCGCGCTCCCCGCCTTTGCGGCGGAGGGCGGCGGCACGACCCCGCCTTCGGGAACAACGGCGACCGTCTCGACAGGGACTGCTCCGGCGATCGGACAGGTAGCTCTTAACGCGACCAGCTATTTCGAACTTAAAAATGTGGTCATGATGCCGGAGCAAGGCAACAAAACCGTGACGTTCACGGTAGGAGTCCACAACGGAGGGACGACCGACCTGCAGTTCATCGACTACTGGCCACGGCTGAGGACGAAAACCGGCAACCAAATTTCCGTTCGCGTCCTGCCGCAGGACAAGGATAAAAACCGCATTCCAGCCAAATCGAGCCAAGACATCAGCTTTTACGCAACGGTGAACGAATCGACGGACCTGAAGGATCTTATTTTTGAAATTATCAAATGGGACTTCAGCATGCCGGAGGCAGATTTCGTACGGAAAATCGGAGATGTGAGCGTTCCTGACGACTATTCCGTCGTTACGCCGGCCGGTAAAGCACATACCATTCAAATGGCAAGCAATCCTGTCAAAGGCACCATCAAAAAAGTATTGATGAGCAAGAACGAGAAGAATTATACTCCGACCGTCGTGCTTAATCTGGAGAACGTAGGCTCGAAGAGCGTAGCGGTACCCGGATATCAATATTTGCTTCGCACAAGCGAAGGGTACATGTATCCGCTTGACGCCAAGACGGTAAAAGATTTGACCCTCAATCCGCAAACGAACAAAGATATCGACCTTACGGGCTCCGTTCCGGTCTCCGTCTCAACGGAAGGCTGGCAGCTCGTGATCGTTCAGAACGCGCAGGATTTGAAGCTCAATCTGCCGATCGCTTTCTTCGCTTTACCGGCCGTATCGGATACGGACGGGGTGGACACGGGCAAAGCCTTCAGCTTCACGAACAAAGCGGGTACTTACACAGCTCAACTGAATACGGTCCAACGGCTGCCTTGGGAGGACCAGGATATTTTGACCGCAGGGTTTACGCTTTCCAACAAAGGCCCCGAAGCGCTTCCGATTCCGGATCTGACAGGGTACTTCAAGCTGGACGATAACGTGAAGGTGGAAGCGAAGCTGGTTCGGACCGACAATGTCATCGGTCTGACCCCGAATGCGGAAGCTCAATTCCAGTTTATCGGCAAAATTCCTTACACGTCGCAATTCGGCAAGGTCAAGCTTGTGCTGCAAGAGAAAACGGGCAGCGGCAGCAGCGACGGGAAGACAGACCAGCAGACGGCGGCGAGCGATTTGCTCGAATTCGTACACCGCGCGGAGCTGATGAATATTCCTTATAATAACTTCGGCGAAACGTATAAAGTGACAAGCATCGGCCGAAGCGCAAACTATAAGGTCCGTTCTGTCAGGACGTATGGCGGCAAAATGAACGACACATTCACTGCTCTCTTAGAAGTAAATAATCTAGAAAAACGGCCATCGGATATTACAAAATTGGTTGCTTATTTCAAGACAGCTGAAGGTACGTATCCGGCTACCATTTCCGAGATTAAGACGAAAGTCAACCCGAACGGAACGGCGATGCTGCTGCTGTCCAGCAATGTGGGCAAGGGAGCTCCGACGTCCGGTATGAGTATATTGATCGGTGAAGCAGTGACTGAAGGAAAATTGACGGAAGCGGACAAAAAACCGGATGCTTATGTAAATGCTGCCGCGTACTGGCTTCCGGAAGAGGATTTCACGGTTCAGGATGGATTTAAAGATATCAATCTCGATCCGTATAAACTATCCATTAGCAAGATTCGTTCCACTATTGAATACGTCAAGGATTCGGATGTTACGCCAGTCAAAATAAAATTCGATTACAACCTGGAAAAGGATTCAATGTTCGTTTCAAACATGGAAGGCCGTCAATTGATTATTGAACTTGAAGATTCTGACGGTAAGACAAAAATGAAAAGAGCGCTCGATTTTAAAGACTTTGAAGGAGTGCAGTCCGATAAACAAGGCACTACTACAACACAAACTGAAACAAAAGAAAAAATGACCGTAGGTGAGCACGTTGACTTTGAATTTACAGAATCTATCAAGGACATAAAGTATAGGATCAATCAGCTGAAAACCTTCAAGCTGAACATCTATGATTCATTCCAAGGGCAAAAGAAATTGATCGCTACCAAAGAGGTCAATTGGTTTGAAACAGCGGAATAATATCCTTACTTTTTTTGATTAAACGAAACCGTTTCTGCATCAGTTGCGTAAAACTGTGCAGAAGCGGTTTTTTGCTGGGAACTCAGTAACTTCTATGAATTATTGGTTAAATGTTCATTGGGGGTATTGACAGGTTTTTCAAGACGATTTATGTTATTAACGTTAACAACATTCTTAACGATCTTAATTCAATATTAAGGAGAAGATAATGAGTAAACCGCATCTCTCGTTCGGTGAATATAAATGGACAGTCACCCAACACATGTCCCGGACTTTTGAATTGGAAGGATTCAGTCCGCTGGTCGGCAAAATATTCGGCCTGCTTTTATTTGCACCCAAGCCGGTCAGCCTGCAGGAAATTGCCGATCAGCTTGGCGTAACGAAAGCCGCCGTCAGTGTCCAAGTCCGCGCGTTGGAGAAATACTCCATGTGTCAAAAAATTCCGATGAGAAGCGACCGCAAAGACTACTATTACATAGCCGACGATTTTACGTTGATCAGCATGCGGGCCAGCAAGCAAAAAATCGAATCGATTACTAATCAGTGCGAAGAACTGTTGTCCACCCTTAAAGGAATGTCTCAGATTGATGAGGCGGAAAAAGAATCTTTTGAAGTTTCCAAGCGAAGATTTGCGGAAGTTTCCGCGATGTACCGGATGTTTTTATCGAGATTGGAGGGGATCGAAGAGGAGTGGATCCGATTAAGAGAGCAGCTGTAAATAGATAGACGAAAGACGGGACGCCCGGATTTTTTTTATGTTATGACTTTTTTCACCTTACAGCCGTTAACGAACCAAGCTATACTGAAAAAAGATTTATGGAAAATGAAGGGGTAACCGGAAACGCCTCGTCTAAGTAGTCAGCAATCGTAATGGAGGAGTAGAGAGATGAATTCATTAACAAATTTTTCGATGAAGAACATCGCCGCAGTATTCATTATTGTGCTGATGTTGTTTGGCGGCGGTACTTATGCGGCTTCCATCTTGAAAATGGAACTCATACCGAGTACTACGCAAACGAGATTCAATATTACCACCCAGTACACGGCTCCTCCCAAGGATGTTTTGGAGCTGGTGACCAAGCCTGTCGAGAAAGCGGTGGCGGGGCTAGACGGCATTAAATCTTTAAAGTCTACCTCCAGCGATAACTTCTCCATGGTTACCGTTGAATTGCAGCAAGGGAAGAAGATCGAGGATGCCAGAAGGGACGCTGAAGGCTTGCTTGCGAACGTAAAGCTGCCCCAAGGCGCGGAAAAACCGAAGGTTCAGACCTCTAGCGCCGAAGCGAGCGCCATTTATTACCTCTCGGTGTACGGCGAGAACAACATGAGCCAACAGGAACTGGATAAAATCTACAAGGATATCGTCCAGCCGGGCTTTGCGGCCATCAAGGGCGTTGACCGCGTCGAAGGGGTCGGCAATAAAGAAGCGGTTCTCACTTTAAGGATGAACGGCAACGCAATCAGCAGCTACGGCCTGACACCGGCGCAGGTATCCCAAGCGATTCAAGCTGCCATTCTGACGAGTCCAGCCGGATTAGTTGACTTCAACGGCAACTCTCAGATGGTACGCGTCAAGAGCGATCTCAACACGATTTACAGCTTGGAAAACATGAAGATTACGGGGCCGGGGGGGCAAACGCTTCTTCTGAAAGACATCGCCAAGGTTGAAGCGATTTCCGAGTCCAGATTCATTTCGCGCCTCGACGGCAAGCCTGCCATCGGTGTGACGATTTACAAAACGAAAAACTCTAACGACGTACAATTGGCTGCGGAAGCAGACGCTTTGATGGCCAAGTGGAAACAGGAATTCCCGAACATTACGTTTAAAGCGCTTTTTGCTACATCGAGCATGATCAAGGATTCGATTAACGGCATGGTTAAGGAAGGAGCGCTTGGCGCCCTGCTTGCCTCGATTATGATCCTGCTCTTCCTTAGAAACGTTCGGATGACCATCATCGTTTTGGTCTCTATCCCGTTATCGTTGTTGATCACGCTGCTCATCATGGCTCCGCTCGATATATCGCTCAATATCATGACACTGGGCGGGATTACGATCGCAATCGGGCGTGTCGTGGATGATAGTATCGTCGTTATCGAAAATATTTACAGCGAGCTCGTGAAAGTTCACGAACGCGGAGAATCGGTCATTAAGAAAGCGACCGCGCAAGTGGCTTCGGCGATTACATCCTCCACGCTTACAACCGTCGGGGTATTTGCTCCAATCGCTTTTGTCGGGGGAGAGCTCGGGGATTTGTTCCGTCCGTTCGCCGTCACACTTTCCGCTGCGTTGATGTCTTCACTGCTGGTGGCCGTGACCGTGATTCCGATGCTTGCCAAGATGCTCGTGCTGCGTTCCAAAAATATTAAGGTTCACGACGAAACGCAAGTCGGCAAAGTATCCGGCGCTTATCTGAAAGTGCTGAAATGGTCGCTTAACAACCGGATAAAAACGATGCTGCTTTCCATGCTGGTTTTTATCGTGGCAATCGTAGGTACGGTTCCGTTGCTGGCTGTGGAGTTCATGCCTTCCAGCGATTCGGATAAACAAATGTTTATTATGATCAAAATGCCTCGGGAAACTTCGCTTGCATCGAACGATTTGAAAATGAAAGAAATCGAAGCGATGATACGCGAGACGAAAAACGAGGCCGGAGAGCCCGCTTTCGAATACATGCAATCCTATGTAGGCGGCGGTACTACGGACAATCGTATAGACTACGAAAGCCAGTTGATTGGTGCGGCATCGCAAGGAACGAACGCCAAGAAGCTGCTGAATGAAATGAAGGAAAAAATACTGTACCTGCTTCCTAAAGGCTCTGAGGTAAATGGTATGCTGCTTAGCGGCGGCGGACCCGGAGGCGGGGGAGACTTCTCCTATATGCTTAAAGGCGACGACCTGAATCTGCTCACTCAGGGAGCCAAAATGGTGAAGGATAAGCTCAAGGAAATTCCGGAATTTAAAGACGTAAAAGACAGCTTGAGCGAATCGAAGAACGAAGTGGAAATCGCGGTAGATCAAAATAAAGCCAGACTGTACAATTTGTCTTCCGGACAAATCGTCGAAACCGTGAATTCTTGGCTGAGAGAGGAAAAGATCGGAGATCTGAAATTCGACAATACGACCTTCTCCACCAAGATCATGCTGGACAAGAGCTTCAAGGATTCCATTGACAAAATCGGCAACTTCCTGATTAAGACTCCTACGGGAGCAACCGTCAAGCTGAACGAAGTAGCGAAGGTTCGTCAAATCGAGGCTCCGGCATCGATTACCCGGGATCAGCAGGTCCAATACGTAACGGTAACGGCAACGATCGAATCCAGGGACAAGGGCGGCGTTAGTGCCAAAGCGGCCGAAATGCTGAAAACCGTGGAGCTTCCGTCGGGAGTTCGTCCTGAAGTCAAAGGGGTATCCGACGATATCCAGAAAAACTTCATGCAAATGTTCGTAGCCATGGCCGTCTCCATCTTTATTGTCTATCTGATCATGGTTCTGGCTTTCGGAAATGCCAGTGCGCCGTTTGCAATCTTGTTCTCGCTGCCGCTTGCGGCGATCGGAGGCTTGCTAGGCTTGCTCGTCAGCGGCGAATCGCTCAACCTTACCTCATTGATCGGGTTCTTGATGCTGATCGGTGTCGTGGTCACCAATGCGATCGTGCTTATCGACCGCGTGCAACAGCTGCGTGAGGCGGGACAGTCCGTACGCGACGCGCTTTTGGAGGGCGGTTTATCCCGGCTTCGTCCGATTATCATGACCGCAGGGGCCACCATTATTGCCCTGCTGCCGCTGGCTCTTGGATTCTCTAAAGGTGCGCTTATTTCCAAAGGCTTGGCCGTAGTCGTTATCGGCGGATTGACCACTTCGACCTTGCTTACGCTGGTCGTAGTACCGGTCGTATACGAAATTATTCACAATACCAAGTCGCGTCTTGGCCGCTTGTTCAACAGAAAGGCATCGGAATCCAAGTCAACGCCGGTGACGAATGCTTAAGAAAGCATTTCAGATAGATAGAGAGTTCCATAAGGGAAAAAGGAGAATCAGCCCATGAATCCGATCATGTCAAAATCTTTCAAGCAAAGTACCAAAGTGATGGGGGCCGTCGTTATTTCGACGGCGCTCCTCGCCGGCTGCGGCGCTCAGCCGCAAGCCGCACCGACGGCTGCCAACGCGTCGGAACCCCAGCTCAAGACGGTTAAAGTCACGAAAATCGAAAAGCAGAGAATCGGCGATCCGCAGGAGCAGGTAGCCGACGTTATTTCTTCCATCCAGATTGACGTGGTGACCAAGGTAGGCGGAGACGTCATGGAAGTATTGAAGAAACGCGGCGATATGGTGGAAAAAGGTGATGTGATTTTCCGCATGGACCCGACGGATGTGAAGCTTAAGAAGGAAAAAGCACAGATTGACGTTTCCAGCAGTCAACAGCAGTTGGAAAAATCCAGACAAGAATTGGTCAACAGCAAGCAGGAGATGAAGAATGGAATCAAGAAGCTGGAAGATTCCATTAAGGAGACCGAAAAGAACTATAACAAAATGCGTAACGATTACGATTTAGGTCTGGTTACAAAATTCCAGCTTGAGCAAATGGAGACGCAGCTTAACAATCTCAAGCTCGAACTGGAAAACAACCGCAACAAGCAGAAGACGCTGGAATCGACGAACTCCTTGGCACCGTTGGAGCAAGCGCTGCAATCCTCGAATCTTTCGATTCGGGAAGCCGACCGGACGCTCGAAAATATGGAAGTGAAAGCGACGGTTAGCGGTGTCTTAACCGACCTGCCGATTGAAGTGGGTATGTCTTTGAACGGCGGTTTCCCAGCCGGGAAGGTACAGCAGCTCGATCCGATCAAAATCCGGGCGGAGCTGACCGAGGAGACGGCCAATTTAGTGCGCGGCAAGCAGGAGCTGACATTTTACGTCCCAGGCACGCTGGAAAAGACGAAAGCCAAAGTCAGCTATTTGGCTGACGTGATGAGCGCCAATTCCAAGTCTTACACGTTGGAGCTTGAGTACCCTAACACAGAGCGTAAGCTCAAGCCTGGCATGAAGGCTCAGATTCTCGTGACGGAAGAAGCCGATCAGATGGTTGTTACCGTGCCTAGCACGGCTATCGTACGTGAAGGCGGAGACACGTTCGCTTTCGTACTCGTAGGCGATGCGGCGGAGAAACGCAAAGTGGCTTTAGGCCGTTTGAACGAAACGATCCAAGAAGTGCTGTCCGGTCTCAAAGAGGGAGAACAGCTCATCATTTCGGGTCAGAACCAATTGAAAGACAAAGAGAAAGTCCAGCTGGCCAAGTAACCCTCAGCGGACCTGACAGGAGGAAAACCAAGTGAACAACAAGCTGAAAAAAACCGTAGCATCCGTCGTTATTACCGCCTCGATTATGAGCACAGGTTACTCCGCTCTGGCAGCAGAGCCTGCAGGAAGCGAGCCTGCGGCGCAAGCTGTCGTAACCTATAAACTGACCGACCTTCTCGATGTGGAAGTCAAGGGCGTATTAAACGAGCGAATTCAGGACGGCACCCGACTCGGTGTCGTAATTCGAATGAAGAATAACAGTACTACCTCGACGCGTGTGCCGGACTACGAACTGCGTGTGAAGACCAGCGAAGGCGTCGAATATACGCTGCAGCCAAGCGTTTCGAATGTGAAAACGATTCAGCCGAAAGCGAACACGGAGCTCAGCTATATGACGGTCATTGACCGCACCGATACCGTAAATCTGGCCCAAGTGAACTGGACCGATGTCGATTACTACGTTTATCCGAAGAAGGAAACGCTGATTGTGGCGGCGCCAATTACGGGGGAGCCTTGGAAGGGCGGCGATACGCCGATTACCGATCCGAGTGCGATTAAGAAATGGTCCGACTCCTTTACGATCCCGACATTAACCTCGCCGATCCAGTATACGCCGGCGGCGATCAACAAGGAGTCGACGGACAAGGGTACCGTATATGTCGTACAATTGCTTGCTTATAACCCCTCGAACCAGCGCGAAGCGATTCCGACTTTCGCCGTAGACGGTAAGGCGGCGGGAAAAGTATTTTCCGGCAGCCAAGTAGAGCAAGGGAACATCACGCTGGAAGCGAAGGAAGAAAAATATATTCATTTTGCCATTCCGACGGACCAAGATACGATCTTGAACAGCCTGAACATTCTGACTCCTGAGAAATTTGCAGTTGGCGGCGCAGGCAGTGCAGGAGCAGGGGCTGGTGCTGCAGCTGGCGCAGGAGCGGGAGCCAATGCCGGCGCAGCCGCGGGTGCTGCCGGCGTATATAACGTAGGGCGCCTGAACATTTTGCTGCCGTCGCAGCAAACCGGAGAAACTGCTCTTTCCTATAAGCTCGGCACTCCAATGACGCTGGACAAACGAAGCCAGCTGATTCATCCGGACATGGATGTTTCCGTAATCGAGTTCCAAATGTTTGACAACAAGGAAGAAGGATCGAAAACCGTCTCGGCCAAATTCAAGCTTACCAATAAGACGGACCGACCGCTTGCCGTTCCGGCGTTTGCGACCGATCTGGTCAGCTCGGACGGTTATGAGTACAACGGCAGCCGTCAAAATATTACGACGCCGAACGTGCTTCCGAATTCTTCGCTCACAGTGAACTACTTCTACACGATCCCGGTGTCCGAAACTGGAAAGGGCTTGTCTCTGAAAATCCAAGATACGAAGACGGCCGCTCCGTACAAGTCGACGATTGGCGCTTACAGCATTGCGCTTCAAACCGAGGAAAGCAAGGATACATTCGAGCTGTATCCGTTTGAAATTAAAGTAAACAGCTGGCAAATCGGTACAAGCTTCAATGCTATGGGAGCGAAAAATTACCAATACAAAGCGAAGTTCTTTATGGAAGTCAGCCGTCACGATCAAGTCCAAGTGGATCCGAGCTTCTCGGGATTGCTGTTCGAGCTGTACGATTCCGCAGACCGATTGATCGGAACAGGCAACGGATCGTTTGTCGGAGCTAATCGTCTGACTACCGGCGAAAACAATATCACCTTTGACGGCAGCACGGAGCAATTCGATCACCCGCTGACGGTTCGGATTTACGAACAGTTCACGACTACGGGCGGACAGAAGTCCAAGCGTTTGCTCACAGTACTTAAGCAATCTTAATTCATAATCATTTGAAGCAAACGAAAGCCGGCCTCTGGGTCGGCTTTTCCCCAACTATCACCAGTTGTCCCATAGTATGCGAATATGGATCATGGTATAATGATAGCACTTCCATTAAAGGAGCGATTCTCATGAAACGTCAGGTTCACAGCAAAGAAATAAAAGCCGCGGTATATCAGAAGCTGGAGGAACGCGGCGTGACGATGGAAGATATAGCCCTGATCGTCAGAGAAATGCAGCTTCCTTATCATCCTGATTTGACGCTGGAGACTTGTCTCGAATCGGTCCATGCGGTACTGCAGAAGCGGGAGCTTCAGCATGCGATTCTTGTCGGTATCGAGCTGGACGTATTGGCTGAAAAAGGATTGTTATCCGAGCCGTTGCAATCGATTATCGAAAGCGATGAAGGACTGTTCGGTTGCGATGAAACACTCGCTCTCGGGTCAGTATTCGGCTACGGCAGCATCGCGCTGACGACGTTCGGCCATTTGGATAAACAAAAAGTCGGAATTATTAAGCGCCTGGATACCAAAAGCGGAAACGGAGTACACACCTTCCTGGATGATCTGGTTGCCAGCATCGCGGCATCGGCATCAAGCCGTCTGGCCCATCGGCAGCGGGATGCGGATGAACGGGACAATGTCGTCGCTTATATTGCCGCGTCGGAAGAAAACGTGGGCTGAAGCCGGAATTTTGTTATATATTGGAGGAGCTTCCTTATGCAAATAAGGGAGCTTTTTTTGGGTTAAGATACTAACAAAACTTCATCTTCATTCGATAAGCGGAGTGAACATAAAATGAACTGGGTCTATTGGGTGAAATTGTACGACAGCAAGTTTCAAGCCGGGTGTCTGGCCAAGCGAATGGAGGAAGACTGGTGGATTTACGGTTACGAATGCCCCAGCGAAGTTCAGGTGTTCCGTTCCAAAAAAGGCCGTTTTGGCGTTCGCTACACTGTTTAAATTTTTTACTTGACTCCAACGTTCTAGTTGGTGTATAGTTATCTTTGTCGCTGTCATTATACAGTGCGGATTTTCTGACGCGGGGTGGAGCAGCCCGGTAGCTCGTCGGGCTCATAACCCGAAGGCCGCAGGTTCAAATCCTGCCCCCGCAACCAAAGCTTCTAGGGCCCTTAGCTCAGTTGGTTAGAGCGGTCGGCTCATAACCGATTGGTCGGGGGTTCGAGTCCCTCAGGGCCCACCAAACAGAACTGCGCCGGAGTGGCGGAATTGGCAGACGCACAGGACTTAAAATCCTGCGGTAGGTGACTACCGTACCGGTTCGAGTCCGGTCTTCGGCAGTTCCAATAGTAGTATCATACATAAAGAGTTTTGCTTTGATCCGTCAGAGCAAAACTCTTTTTCGTTTCAGGAGGAGATTTTTGCTTCGGAGCCTCATATACTTTAGAACACGATCAGGAAGGGGGGCTCCTATGCCTTCGATTATTTTGGCTCCGATCAAAATTACCGGTGCCGACGGGGAAATCATTTTCGGCGATGTACTCCAGGTGAATCCGAAGAGTACGTCAAAAACAAACTCGGGTGCGGGTGGCGGCAATACGGGAGATTTCACCGCAACGTTCTCGCTTGTCAGCCTAACCAATAATTTTGATCCGGACTTTGCCGATTCCAATAACGCGGGGAATAATTAGGGTACATAGATACAACGGAGGAAGCGTGCCTCCTATAGATCTTGACCCATACCGTACGTCTCAAACGGCCGTTTCGCGCCAGATTTGGGACGTTTTTGTTTGCGGAAAAAGGAAGCTACATAAAACGGATATTGACGTCCGTATAGGGGTGGTCAATGGACTGCTTGCGCATGTGCAGTTGGAGAATCCCGTTCTTATAAACCGCTTTACAGCTGCTTGGCACGATTTGGCTAGCGAGCCGAATCGTTTGCGTTTTGTCGTCCGCGAGTCCTTCTAAACGGATGTGATAAGGATTGAGCATCAATCGAATTTTGTGCGCTTGTACTTTGTCGGGGATATGGATCTTGGCGATGATATTATTATGAGTGTCGAAGATTTCCGAATGAAAATGATGCTTGAGCGCCTGAACTTCCACGTTAGGTAATGCCCGGTTCAGAACGTCTTTGATATACCCTTCAACCCAGGATACCGGGTCTCCGTTGTCGCCGCTAAGGGAAGGGGTAGGGAACGGCATTTTCCCGTTAAAGAATTGCTCGAATTGTTTCCAATTCATATCGAAAAACGAGTTGTTATTTTTGGAATCGCCCATGTTTATCCACTCCTTACTGATTTCAGTATATGAGCACGAAGCGTAAACCATGAGTCCCCGCTAGCTGTCTAAAAACATACTTCTTATCCATGGATCATATACTACAATACAAAACCATTTGAGTTAGGGTGTGCCTCATGCCGGCTATCGTGGGCGCCATCAAAATTGTGAACGTCGGTACAGGCTCCATCGTGCACGTAGGAGATTCGATCCAGCTGGCTCCGAGCGTTACGTCTAAAACGTTTGCCGGGGCGGGTTCTTTCAATACGGGGGATAATTTGCGGGTCTGCAATATGGTCAGCACCACCAACACCTACGATAACGATATCGCTGACTCCAATGTGGTTTCCGCCGATAAGGCAGGTGTCGTGTAAACCGCCATGCAGCTAATCATACATCAAAGCATCGTCATTCAAAATTTCAAGATCGGCGCCGTGTCGAACTCTTCCGTGCTTCAGATCGGAACTGCGGGTACGATTCGCGCGTTAGCCAATCTATATAATACCGGAGGGTTTACGGGCCCAGCCCCGCAATTTACCGGTCTGACAGCCGCTCCGCAAGCGGGGCAGCCGGGGGTGACGCAAGAACCCAGCCCTTTGTCCCTGGTCCCGCTTCCTACACCTTCCAGGTAAACGGAGGAATGACGGATGTATTCATCTTACCCGGAATCTTACTTTCAAAAGCTGAACGATTATTTAAAATGGCAGACGAACCGCATCCGTTCCTTGGAAAATAAGGTCGAGTTGCTTTCCCAAGAGCTCGAATCGGTAAAAAAGCAGCGGGGAGTGACGATCGAGCGAATTGAGTATAAATTCGATCAATTAAAAGTAGAGAAGCTCGATGGGACGCTCAATGTCGGGCTTTCGCCTGCCGGACTCGGTGAACAATCGGTCGAGGATATGGAGGTCGGAGGAGAAACGATTCGAACTAATACGGCCAGATCGGAATCATTCGCACGTATCCAGGAGCGTGTGACGGATTATTTGCGGCACTCGTGTCCCGCCGAAATAGTGCAATTGGAAGAGAAGTACCAAGTGAAGCTGGATGAGGATGCGACTGAATCTATCATTGGCGATCTCCAGGGGCAGATCGGGCAGCGGATCGATTATTACTTAAAATATGGGCTCGACCCGGACGTAGTGATCTTGACGGCAGAGCAGGAACAGAGCATTACGGACAAAGTCATCCGGGATATTCGGCTTGGGCTTGAACAATATTTCTTAAAACGAAAAACCGGAGGAGGAACTCCGAATGAATCTGCAGGTGGAGAATAAACAAATTTGTGTCGGCAATATCCAAGTTGAGGGCGTTGCCAGCTCGTCGGTTTTCCTGATCGGTGACGCGGAGGTCATTAGCTTGTCCAGCGTGTTCGATACGCCGCCGGAATCGCTCATTATCGGGCCGCTCGTACCGCTTGCATCCGGACGTGCGTGATGGCTTGTGTTCCGCGTACATCCGTTGTGAGAAGTCTGAAGGTCAACGATACCGGTTATGGCTCCGCTATTTTTGTGGGGGACTTGGTTGATTTTTCTCCGGTCTCTTACGTTTTTGCTGTTCAAAGGGAGATTCCGATTTTTGATGGAGATGAAGGGACTTTGAGCGCTTATCCTATTTATTCCGCCCCGCTTCCTATAGGCCGGCACGAGCCGGCAGTGCAGATGGACGTGACCAACACATGTCCGCTCATCTGTGCCGGGGATGTCCGGGTCATCGCCATTTCCACGGCATCCATGGTGCAGTTCGGATCGGTCCGATCGATTCGTGCGGAAACCAGGGTGAAAAACATCCGTCAGTTGCTGCGCGGACTTCCTCCGAAGTGACGAAGAAAAAGCTTTTGAGAGTATATGGGCTATCGTGGGCTTCCGTCTCCTTTCTGTGATATAATCATTTTGTTATACTGGAAACGAACGGATAAGGGAGAGAACACGATGGCACGCAAAAAAATCGAGCACGTGGGCATCATGGTCCGGAATATCGACACATCGGTGCAGTTTTACAAAGATGTCGTAGGCCTTGAGCTGAAGGATAAACTCGTACATACGAACGGCGTCGTTACGCTGGCTTTTCTCGGTTTCAACGAGTCGGGTGAAACGGAGCTGGAACTGATTCAGGGCTATAACGACGGGCTTCCGGCGGAAGGCAAGGTGCATCATGTCGCTTTCACCGTGGACGACATTGAGGAAGAATTCGCCCGCATCAAAGAACTCGACGTGCGTTTGATCGATCAAGAGATTACGACGCTGCCGAATGGCTCGCGTTATTTCTTTTTCCATGGCCCGGATGGCGAATGGGTCGAATTTTTCCAATCGACGAGATAAAGCGCGCATGAATTCCGGAAAAGCAAAGCCCGATACGAAAATAAATTGTTTAAAATGCAAGCACTTTTATGTGACTTGGGACCCGGGTTTTCCCAGGGGCTGCCGCGCTTACGGCTTCAAAACCGCGGACATGCCTTCCGCTTTGGTGATGCGTTCCTCGGGCAAGCCTTGCTTGTCCTACGAAGAAAAAATTAAGTAAACGGCAGGGGAAACGACATGCTGTTCAGTAATCGTCAAAAGAAGCTGATCCTCGACGTTTTGCTCAAGGAGCGTCGGCGCCTGTTTTCCAAGCATAAGGGCGAACTGCTCGATAAAACGATCGAGGACTTGTCACAGATGCTGCGCAACGAAGAAATCAATGTAGAGCCTAAAGATAACGTTATCGATTGGAGCAGGAAAAGCGGCAAGCGCCGTTAGTCCGGTCGATCCCCAGGCATCCCGTTACGGGGGTGCCTTTTATTTGCGAATCAACTCCAAGGCCAACGCTTGTTCCTCCGTTAAAATAAATTGCTCGCCCAACCCGATCTCCTCGTCCGGATCTCTTCCGAACATGCCCAGTACTTCCAGCCATACCCCCTTCTCCATCGCTTCCGAGGCGGTGATCAAAATTTTCATCACAAGCCCTCCCGTTGAGTTCATTTCCTTTATTTTACCCAGTAAAAAAAAGTTCTACCACTTGAATTACGAACGCATGTTTGGTATATAATAATATAAAAGAACAAATGTTCCTGTTTAGGGGAGGGGGAAGCCGTGCTTCCATGGCAAAAGTACACGGGACGTATGGTTGAGATCATTTACGGGGACCGTTCCGGGCAATTCAGCAAGCGGAGGATCGTCATTCGCTCCGTACAGCCTGCTTTCATTCGGGCTTATTGCATGGAGCGCGGAGCGGTCCGATGCTTTGCCATCGATCGCATATTGGCCGTACAGCCGGTCCCATCCGCGAAGCGAACGCCGTCAACGTCAGCGAGACAGCGGGAATTGGCTTAAGGAGAGGAATGCATGTGAGAAGCAATCTGTACGATGAGTTGAAAGAGCACCGCCACGGAGATCAGGAGCGGCTAAGAAAGCTGATGGAAGAGATTCGTATGCTGATGGAAGCGAAAAAAAAGCGCCCTCTACTGGACAGACTTCGTACGAAACGTCCGAATACGAAGCCGAAAGCTTGGGAGTAGCAGGCATAAGCAAGTTCCCGAGAACAGCGGGGGCGTAGAAAAAAAGCAAAGCCCGGCGGCATGTGCAGATTAAGCGGATACCGGGCTAATGCTAACGTTTTCTTTCGAATCGGAGGCAACCTGACAAATTCCTGCGTTATATTTCATCGAATTGATGAAATGGAAACCTGTCTTGAAGACGACGTATTTCTTGAGCGGGTTCGGCTTGTGCAGCTTTTGGCAAGCGAGGCAATAGTACATAAGTTTTCTCCTTTTCGAGTCACAATATGACAATTATAGACACATTATATGCGTAAAATTGTGAAATATCACTCAAAATGGTGTAAAGTTTTACTAAAGAATTGTCCAATTCCGCTAATCGTCATCGAAACAACTCAAACGCAATAAAAACACAACCTCAAATCTTGAATTAGAGTCGAGCTGTATGTGACAAAAGAAAGAACGGAAAACCGCGCGGACGGTTAGCCGCGCGGTTGTTCCGCATGGTGAGGAGAGGGCGTGGAGGAGGCTGTCAATCGGGGAGGGAGCTAGGTCGATTGGCATATAATATATAAATCCGATGTGATTAATTGGATAATAACAAGAGATACGGGTACTGTCAATCCCTAAATTTATGTTTCGGTGTGCGGCGATGCTTGGACAAAGACGGCCTTTATCCGATAGGATACCGGAGGACCGTCTTCTTTATTTTGCCCAGGCCTTCCATCGGATTGTGAAGTTGTGGTACCCTGTAGTTGTCCGATAGAACTGAAAATAGAGAGCTTTTGACATTATTCGGAAAAGGTGGAGAACTGAATGAAGCATTTTGAGGAATGGGTCATGCAATTTTACGGACAACGAAATTGGACGCAATACGGCGTCTTCGAACGTATGGGTTTTCTGATGGAAGAAACGGGAGAGCTGGCGCAAGCCGTGCGTACGTATGAAATTGGCCGGGATCGTCCGGACGAAGCGGTAAAGCCGGAGCCGGTTTTGAAAGAGGAGCTGATGGGAGAGCTCGGGGACATTTTGGCGAATCTGGCGATTTTGGCCGATAAGTATGGTTTTACGTTGGAAGATGCCGCCAAGGCTCACCAGGAGAAATTATTGAAGCGATTCGAGGCCGACCCGCTGAACTAAGCCGCTCCGATTTTTTGCTAAAGTATAACGATGTGCAGAAGGTGGACAAACTAGAACAAATTTCTCAAGCAGGAGAGAATCATGCTCGCAGTCATCTTTGATGTAGAAACTACATACGTAACCGTAAAAGGCCACATCCCGGAAATCGTGGAGATCGGCGCATGCAAAGTGAATCTGAACGACCCGAGCGAAGCCGGCACGGATTGTTTTCAATGCTATACATTTCCTGAAATTAAAGGACGTTTCGGCAAAAAGACGTTAAAGTTTATCGGTTTGAAAGAAGAGGATCTGGGCAAGGCCGTTCCGTTTCGCGAGGGCTACGACCGTTTTATGGAGTGGATCGGCTCCGAGCTGGTTTACTTCTGCAGCTGGGGGGTCGATGACCGCAAAATTTTGCTGGAGCATTGCAAACGGTTCGATCTGTCGCAAAGCTGGCTGAACCATTACCATGACATTCAGAGGCCGATCTCGCAGCTGCTGGTCAAGCGCAATCAAATGAAGCTGAAGGATGCGATTGAACTGGCCGGTATCGAGAAAGAAGGCAGACTTCACTCCGCCTTGGTCGATGCGATCAACACAACGAAACTGTTTGTCCGGTATTACGATCAGCTTAATTTAAGAGCGGTGATGCGGGGATGAAGTTGGCTCCGATCGCATCAAGCTTTATCAAACCATGGA